>CAVQWZ010000020.1:0-129525 GCA_963717775.1 uncultured delta proteobacterium | reverse complement strand
CAACAGCGACTGGTCCACAAACAGCACACGCGCTCGGCTGTCGTTCAGCAGATACTCGTAGTCACTGGGCTTCAAGTTTGTATTAAGCGGAATCGCAACGGCCCCGATCTTCATGGCGCCAAAGAATGCCAGCACCCACTCAGGGCTGTCCATCAGCATGATGGCAACGCGTTCTTCCATTTCCACGCCCATCGCTTTGAGCGTGTTACCCACACGATTCACGCCAGCATGCAAATCGTCATAAGTCACGGCGCGGTCCTGGCAAAGGATCGCCGTCTTGGCGCTTCGGCCTTCCGCGACGTGCACATCGATAAAGATAGTGGCTGCATTGAGGCGATCGGGAATCTCCGTCTCGGGAGTTCCACTGCGAATTACGTAGGCCTCGGCCAAGCCGGACCCGCGCCGCCGATGTCGCCGAGCGTCCCCTCCAACGCCATCGGCGGGCCACACGGCGATCGCCTCGATCTGGCAGAGCAGATCGCAACGGCGCATGGACGGCACCATCCAGAACCAGTTCGGCTACGGCGACGACGTGAACTGAAGCGTCGCCCTCCCCGCCCGCAAGGGCGTGAAGAGAAAGGCCCCGGAGGGTGAGAGCCCCCCGGGGCTTTTTTCGTTTGTGTACGCCGGGCCGGCGCACGCGGCGTCGGCCCGGCGGTGGAGGCTCTACCGGAGCCGCCGCAGCTCGTCCAGCAGGATCGCCCCGGCCCGCTCCAGCACCGCCGCCGGCACGGCGGCGAGGAACTGCGCCAGCGCCAGCTGTCTACATTAATTTGGAGCGGTATGGCAATACATCTGCAGCCTCCATACCCATCGCCCTTGACGAGGCCAATCGAGCAGGGAGACTGAGGGACGGCGCCTTGGTTCTGCTTGATTCATTCGGAGGTGGGCTAACTTGGGCATCGGCACTAGTACGTTGGTAACTAGTTTTTGTCCGAAAAGGCCCTATATTACATTGCCTGCTTCATTCGGTCGACTTTCTGGTATACCTTACGCGTGAACGACTCAGTTCAATTCCCTAGCTTTTTATGGCCGGAGGCTACAGCCTTCGGAAAGTTTTCGCTATCAGCTTTTGGGCCAAAGCTTCTAGCCAGGACAATAATTTCCGATTTCAGAGTCATGACCAATGGCTTTTGTCTGTAGTTTTCGGATGAATACTAATTAACAGGAGGACTGCAATGGAAAAGTATGCATTCCTTTTTCCCGGCCAGGGGTCTCAATATCCCGGCATGGGGAGGGAGCTGGCAGATAATTTTGCAGTTGTTCGCCAGACATTTGAAGAAGCTGATGAAGCACTTGGAAGCAAGCTTTCAGGAATCTGCTTTGAAGGCCCAGAGAGTGATCTCCTTCTTACCGAAAACACTCAACCAGCACTCCTTGCTACCAGTACAGCATTTTATCGCCTGATTAAAGCAGAGACGGGTCTGCAACCGTCCTTTCTTGCCGGGCATTCCCTTGGAGAATATTCTGCGCTTGTAGCTGCCGGTTCGCTGAATTTTGCGGAGGCGTTGAGAACCGTCCGTGCTCGGGGTGGCTTTATGCAGGACGCTGTCCCGGTTGGAACCGGGGCCATGGCAGCAATTATCGGTGCTGATCCAGAGGTGGTTGCTGCTGTCTGTGCAGCGGCTGCTCAGGGTGAGGTTGTCGTGCCGGCGAATTTTAATTGCCCAGGACAGATCGTGATTTCGGGACATGCTTCTGCAGTTACTCGTGTCATTGCGATAGCAAAGGATCACGGGATCAGAAAGGTAATGCTGCTTCCTGTAAGCGTTCCTTCGCATTGCAGTCTAATGTCACCGGCTGGTGAAAAGCTGGCTGCTGTTCTTGAGTTGATTTCTGTGCAGCCTTTACAGGTCCCTGTTGTCAGTAATGTTGAGGCAATGCCTTACTCGGAAGCCGAAAGAGTCAGAGAACTCCTTGTGGCACAAATCAGTTCTCCTGTGCTCTGGGAAGCTTCAGTCAAGAAGATGGCTTCACTTGGAGTAACCAGAGTTGTTGAAATCGGGCCTGGTAAGGTTCTTTCCGGGCTCGTAAAGAAAATCGACAAGAATCTGGCATTGAATAATTTCGATGATCTTGCCGGATTCAAATCATTTATCGGGGAGGTTGCATGAGCCTTACGGGTAAGAAAGCTCTTATTACCGGTGCCTCCAGAGGCATTGGGAAAGCTGTTGCCATGAAGCTGGCCACCGAGGGTGCAGACGTTATTGTTACTGCAACCTCTTTGGACAGAGCTAAACAGACAGCGGACCAGATTACTTTGTTAGGTCGCAAAGCAATCCCACTGAAGGTCGATGTAAGTGTGGCGTCTGATGTCGAGGCTCTTTTTCAGGTGGTGGTTGAAGAGTTCGGTTCATTGGATATCCTGGTAAACAACGCGGGTATTACTCGCGACGGTTTGTTGATGAGGATGAAGGATGAGGACTGGGATAGTGTGCTCGATGTTAACCTGAAAGGGACCTTTCTCTGTACTCGTGAGGCCATAAAGTTGATGGCCAAGGCAAAGAGCGGGCGAATCGTCACGATAAGCTCGGTAGTCGGTGAGATGGGAAATGCCGGTCAGGCAAATTACTGCGCCAGTAAGGCCGGAATCATCGGTTTTACCAAAGCGGTAGCCAGAGAGTATGCCAAACGAAATATCACGGTAAATGCTGTCGCTCCCGGGTTTGTCGAAACTGACATGACTGGTGTCCTCACCGAAGGTGTCAGAGCTGAACTCCTGAAGCAAATTCCGGTGAATAGATTCGGATTGCCTGAAGATATTGCAAATGCTGTATATTACCTTGTTTCCGACTTGGGAAGCTATGTTACTGGTCAGGTGCTTGCGGTAAATGGCGGTATGCACATGTAGCAGCAGGTTCCTTGTGATAGCCCGCGGATGGACTGGCAAGAAGCCTTGTCACGGTGCAAGAGGCGGACGATTTTGTCTGTCGTTCAAAAATACCTTTTGCAATTTTGTAATTTCATGTTAATAAGCAAAAGAACTACATGGTTTGTAAAACCGAAAAAAGCTAACTACTCGAATGGAGGTACTGTAAATGTCGTCAATAGAAAAAAGGGTTAAAGATATTGTTGCTGAACAATTGGGTGTTGATGAAGCTCAGGTTACTGGTGAAGCTTCTTTTATGGATGATCTCGGCGCTGACTCCCTTGATACCGTTGAACTCGTGATGGCCCTTGAAGAAGAATTTGATATTGAAATCTCTGACGAGGACGCTGAAAAGATCGTAACCGTCCAGGACGCAGTCGATTACATTGCCGATCATACCTAACTGGTATTGTGAAGCGTCGTGGATCAGTATTGCCGTGGTCTAACCGGATAGACATCTTCGGGTATGGCTGTCTTGAAGGCTAGAAAAGCTGCATCCAGCTGCCAAACGACGTAATAGTGTTTATTTTAACGTGTCATGGAGAGAGGGGGGGGACCCCCTTTCTTGCCGTTCATACTCCTTGACAGTTTTATCAGGGAGCCAATGAGTATCGAGGAGCCTGTTTATATGAGAAGAGTCGTTGTAACGGGAGTTGGCGTCGTATCGCCACTGGGGACCGGAAACCAGAAAAACTGGGATGCTCTTGTTGCAGGGGATTCTGGCATAGGCAGAATCACACGTTTTGACGCAACAGACTTCCCTGTGCAGATAGCCGGCGAGGTAAAAGACTTCAATCCCGAAGATTTCATCGAGAAAAAAGAAATCAAGAAGATGGACCTGTTTATCCAGTATTCACTTGGAGCCGCCCATTTTGCAATGCAGGATTCTGGCTTGCAGATTACCGAAGAGAATGCAAACCGGGTCGGGGTTCTGGTTGGTGCCGGATTGGGTGGCCTCCCTACCATTGAAAAGTACCATCTTGCCCTTCAGGAAGGTGGCTACAAGAAAATTTCACCTTTTTTCATTCCGATGCTCATAACAAACCTTGCACCAGGGCATATATCGATAAAATATGGTGCCAAGGGCCCGAATCTTTCTTCCGTGTCGGCCTGTGCGACTGGTACACATTCGATTGGAGATGCGTACCATATTATCCGTCGTGGTGATGCGGATGCAATGATTGCAGGAGGAACCGAGTCAACGGTTACACCTTTGGCCATTGGCGGCTTTGCCGTAATGAGAGCATTGTCGACACGAAATGATGACCCCGCAGGAGCATCGCGTCCATTTGAAAAAAATCGCGACGGTTTCGTTCTTGCTGAGGGTGCTGGCATTCTTATTCTCGAGGAATTTGAGTCGGCCAAGAAACGTGGTGCCAAGATTTATGGGGAGATCGTTGGGTATGGCATGAGCAGCGACGCCTACCATTTGACCGCTCCTGCGCCCGACGGTGAAGGTGCAGCGCGTTGCATGAAAATGGCCCTCGATAATGCAGGCGTCAATCCTGGCGAGGTTGAGCTCATCAATGCCCATGGTACCTCTACCCATTTTAATGATCTTTATGAGACTCTTGCTATAAAATCTGTTTTTGGTGATCATGCAAAGAAGCTTATGGTAACATCTTCAAAGTCGATGACTGGGCATCTGCTTGGCGCAGCGGGTGGAGTTGAAGCTGCCTTGACCCTTATGTCCATGGAAAAGAGCATTGTAACTCCTACGATAAACTACCAAGAGCCAGATCCTGACTGCGATCTGGATTATGTTCCGAACACCGCAAGGGAAGCCAAAGTGACATATGCCATGTCAAACTCGTTCGGCTTTGGCGGGACCAACGCATCGCTTCTCTTCAAGAAAATATAGGGCAGATAACATGATTGTGATCGGTAGTGACCATGGAGGTTTCGAACTCAAGACGGCGATAAAGTCTCTCCTGCAAGAGCGCTCAATTACTGTCTTGGACTTGGGGACAAATAACGGCGAGGATTCGGTTGACTATCCTGATTTCGGTGAAAGTGTGGCCCGGAAAGTTTCTCTGGGCGAAGCAGAAAAAGGCATACTTGTTTGCGGAACCGGCATCGGCATGTCGATAGTAGCCAATAAGTTTCCAGGTGTAAGGGCTGCTTTGGCCGCGGACGTTTATATGGCAAAGATGGCAAAACAGCACAACAACGCAAATGTCCTTGTTCTTGGTGGTCGTGTTCTTGACGAGAACGAAGCCCGCGAGATGGTGGCTACCTGGTTGGATTCTTCCTTTGAAGGAGGTCGTCATCAAGCGCGACTCGACAAGATCTCTGCCATTGAAACGGAAATCTATAAGTAGATCGTTTTTTTAGCTGACAAAGTTGGCGAGATGTTGGTAAATGCACCATTGAACAGTATACGGGACTTGTAAGGTCCCGTTTGCTTTTTTACTACATAGAAGGAGATAAAGATGTCGATACTCGAAAGGTTTGATCCGCAAGTTGCTCAGGCAATTCGTCTGGAAACGGAACGAGAGGAATACAACCTGGAGTTGATTGCATCGGAAAACTTTGTTTCCGAAGCGGTCATGGAGGCCCAGGGTTCGGTAATGACTAATAAGTACGCGGAAGGATATCCGGGTAAGCGTTATTATGGTGGTTGTACACAGGTGGATGTTGTTGAGAACCTGGCAATTGAACGAGCTAAGGAACTGTTTGGCGCGGATCATGCTAATGTTCAACCCCATTCCGGATCTCAGGCTAACATGGCGGTTTATTTTACCGTCCTTAAGCCGGGTGATACGATACTCGGGATGAATCTTTCGCACGGTGGCCATCTGACTCATGGAAGTTCTGCTAATTTCTCCGGTAAATTGTATAATGTAGTTTTTTACGGGGTTTCACAGGATACGGAAGTTATTGATTATGATGAAGTTGCTCGTCTGGCTCGGGAGCATCGGCCGAAGATGATAGTCGTTGGTGCCAGCGCCTATCCGCGCACTATCGATTTTGCTAAATTCAGGAAGATTGCCGATGAAGTGGATGCGCTAATAATGGTGGATATGGCCCATATTGCAGGTCTCGTAGCCGCGGGGCTGCATCCCAGTCCTGTACCCTATGCGGAATTCGTCACCACAACTACCCACAAAACCCTGCGAGGTCCAAGAGGCGGGATGATCCTCTGTCAAGAGCAATACGCCAAAGCCCTCAACTCGACTATCTTCCCCGGCATTCAGGGTGGTCCCCTAATGCATGTGATTGCAGCCAAGGCTGTTGCTTTCAAAGAAGCGCTGACCCCGGAATTCAACGCCTACCAGGAACAGATTCTTAAAAATGCCAAGGCACTGGCAGACGCCTTGATGGCAAAGGGGTTCCGGCTTGTCTCGGGAGGAACCGATACTCATCTGATGCTGGTTGATCTTACTGAAACAGGGCTGACCGGTAAAGTTGCGGAAGAGGCTCTCGACAAGGCCGGCATTA
This sequence comes from uncultured delta proteobacterium, assembly GCA_963717775.1. Classification (GTDB taxonomy): domain Bacteria; phylum Desulfobacterota; class Desulfuromonadia; order Geobacterales; family Geobacteraceae; genus RPRC01. The sequence goes on along the minus strand of CAVQWZ010000020.1, from coordinate 123,215 downwards.
CAGTTAACAAAAACACTATCCCCAACGAGACCCGTTCGCCGTTTGTTACCTCCGGTATCCGGATCGGGACACCTGCTGCCACCACTCATGGTTTAAAGGAGTCAGAAATGGTGCAGGTTGCCGGTTTCATTGCGGAAGCTTTAAAAAATACGGAAAATGAAGCTGAACTGCTGAGGATTAAGGGAGAGGTAAATGCCCTTATGAAGAAATTCCCCCTGTATACGGACCGATTGGTCTGATTAGCTGAACTAATGGACGCAAAGGGGACGATCGAAAGATCGTCCCCTTTTTTTATCTTGAAAAAGCGCTTCTATTCGTTTACAAATCGTCTAGTAGATCATAGGTTGTTAATGTAAAACTGTTATGAGAAGGAGGACTTGACCGATGTATTGTAGAGCTTGCGGCAAGGAAGTGGCTGAACAAGCGGTGATGTGTGTTTCCTGTGGGGTTCCTCCGAAGAAGGGCAAGAGCTTTTGTCAGAACTGTGGTGCTGACACTCTTCCGGCAGCGGAAGTATGCACGAAATGTGGCGTAAAGCTGGTTGATGGCGAAAACCCTGGTAAAGACTGGTTGACGACTTTGCTTCTTTGCATTTTTGTCGGAGGACTGGGTATTCATCGTTTCTATACCGGACATACCGTAATCGGAGTAATCCAGTTGCTGACCTTTGGTGGCTGCGGTATTTGGACGATAGTCGATTTAATCCTGATAATTACCGGATCTTTTAAAGATTCTGCGGGAAATCCTCTTCTCAAAAAGTGTTAGGGGGAAGGCATGCCGGTCTTTCGGCTTACTGTTTTTTATCCTTTTGCCCATCATGTTTTTTGTCGTGCCCACATCATATTTTGAATCCGGGCAGAGCCTCTGTCTGGTCAAGAGCATATTCGGCGTTGATTGCCCCGGTTGTGGCATGACGAGAGCTCTCTCCGCTTTGGCACATGGTGACTTTGTCTCCGCCCTCCAGTTCAACAGATCCGTAGTGATCATCGGGCCGCTCCTCAGTTTTACGCTTATCCGGGCACTTCTAGAAGAACTCAGCGGATTTTCCGGCTTGGTACGGTGTCGTAACTCATAGGGAAAGTAGTTCTTGATCTGATTTCGCAGCATAATCTGCTTATTGCCTTGTAGGAGGATTTTATGGATTCCAAGAGCATTGATTTTGCAGCAATTCCCAAAACAGCGATTAAGGTAGTAACATCTCCGGCAGAATTTTTCAGAGACATGCCTAAAACCGGGGGGTTTGTCGAGCCCCTCGTTTTCCTCGTTATCATGGGGGCGTTAAGTGGGGTAATTGGTGGCCTTTTTCTGGCACTTTCAAGCATTCTTGGTTTTAACCTCTATCCTGGCGCCCAGATGGGCACAACTGCCATAATCATGCTGCCGATCATGTACGCAATCGGTTCCGCTATTTTTGGTTTTGTTACGGCGGCAATGCTGTTCGTTATCTGGAAACTGATGGGTTCCGGAGAATCTTATGAAACTGCCTATCGGTGTGTTGCCTATCTTGCCGCACTATCTCCCATTACCACCGCTCTCGGAATCATCCCTTATCTGGGTGGGGCAATCGGCTTGGTTATAATTACCTATTATTTCGTTACCGCAAGTGTCCAGACCCACGGTATTCCTGCACAGAGAGCATGGGTCGTTTTCGGAGTCCTTGCGGCAATACTTATTGTCTTTAGTGTGAGTGCCCAGATTGCCGCACGGCGCTTTGCCAGGAATATGGAGCAGGCCGCCGAATCATGGAAAGGTGCTTCGGAAGAAATGCAGAAAGCTGCCGAAGAGATGCAGAATAAAATGGAGGAGGAGCTGAAAAAACATCAACAGTCTCTTCAGCAACCTGCAGAGCAGCCACAGGAACCTGCTCAGGACTTGCAGAAGTCTGGCCAGGAAATGTAGACGGCCGCAGAAGATTTACAGAAACAAATGGAAGAGCAGCTGAAGAAACAAAACCAGTAATTTGCTCCACTGGAGTACCAGTGTGGAGTTCGTTTTACATCCGGAGTTTCCGGATGTAAACTAGATAATAAAAAACACTCAGGAAAGGAAGTTCGTGAAGAATCTTCTGGTTACCGGCGGTGCCGGATACATTGGTGGACATGTTGTCAGGCAGCTTTCAGAGGCCGGGTATCGTCCGATTATTTTTGACAATCTTTCGACCGGGTCGAGAGACACACTCCTTTATGGCGAAGAGTTGGTCGTCTCGGATCTTTCCGATCAGGCACGGCTTGAGCAGACGATTCGTGACTATGATATCAACACTGTCTTGCATTTTGCGGCATCAATCATTGCCCCGGAGTCTGTGAGCCTGCCTCTTAAGTACTATGGAAACAATACCTGCAATACTTTAAGGCTTCTCCAGTCGTGCGTGCGGACCGGGGTCGAGAAGTTTGTCTTTTCCAGTACCGCAGCTGTCTATGGTATGCCGGACTCCGGCAGTGCCGCAGAGGATTCATCCACTCTTCCCATAAACCCTTACGGGACCTCAAAGCTCATGAGCGAGTGGATGCTGCGGGACACGGCCCTGGCCCATGGCCTCCGCTATGCAGCGCTTCGCTATTTCAATGTTGCCGGTGCTGACCCCCAGGCCCGTATGGGACAACGCGTCAAGGATGCAACGCACCTTATCAAGGTTTGCTGTCAGGCAGCGCTGGGCAACCGGTCGGAGGTTTCGGTATTCGGGACTGACTATCCTACTCCTGATGGCAGTGGGGTGAGAGATTACATCCACATCGAAGATCTTGCCTCAGCCCATCTGGCTGCTCTTTCCTATCTTGAGAAGGGCGGTGAATCGACAACACTGAACGTGGGCTATGGCAAGGGGAGTAGCGTTCGGGAGGTCATTGAAGTTGTCCAGCGGATTTCGGGTGTGCGGTTTCCTGTTTGCGAGGCACCGCGCCGGCCTGGTGATCCGGCCATGCTTGTGGCCAAGGCAGAACGGATTCGTCAGGTCCTGGACTGGGCGCCGCGCTACCAGGAACTGGAAACCATCGTGACGGACGCCTGGCGCTGGGAGCAGAAGCTCGCCTCAGGCTAGTCTTTCGTTTTCTTCTTGCGCAGGAATTCCATTCTTTCGTTGATGTATTTTTCATAGCCATGCCCTGCCGGACGGTAGTATTTCTTCCCAGTGAGCCGATCCGGCAGGTATTCCTGCTCTACAAATCCTTCCTTGAAATCGTGTGCGTATTTATAGCCCTTGTGGTATCCCAGATCCTTCATCAGTCGGGTTGGCGAGTTTCTAACATGGAGGGGGACAGGGAGCGCGCCACTCTTTCTGACCTCTGCCAAAGCTTCATCAATTCCGTTATAGGACGCATTCGATTTCGGGGCTGTTGCCAGGTAGGTGACTGCCTGCGCAATAATTAGCCTCCCTTCCGGCAAACCGACGAACTGGAAACCCTGTAGTGCTGCAATCGTCAATTGGAGAGCGCGAGGGTCGGCGTTACCGATATCTTCCGATGCGAGAATTACCATGCGTCGAAGAATGAAGAGGGGATCTTCGCCCGCCTCCAGCATGCGCGCCAGCCAATAGAGAGCTCCATCAGGATCGCTTCCCCGCATGGATTTGATAAAGGCGGAAATGACATTGTAGTGCTCTTCACCGCCCTTGTCGTAGAGGAGCGGTTTTTTCTGAACAGCCTCCCGCACGGTATCAAGATTGATGCTGTTTTCCACGGAAAGCTTGGCAGCCATTTCAAGTGTGTTCAGGGCAATACGGGCATCTCCTTCAGCTTGGTCAGCAATGAAGGAGAGTGCCTCGTCAGTCAGGTCCAGCTCTAACTTGCCGAGCCCCCTGGCTTCGTCAGACAAGGCATTCCTGAGAATTTCATCAATATCATCCTTGTCTAACGGCTTCAGTACCAACACCTTGCAGCGAGAAAGAAGCGGCGTTATTACCTCGAAAGAGGGATTTTCTGTGGTAGCGCCAATTAACGTCAGTGTGCCTTTTTCCACATATGGGAGAAAGGCATCCTGTTGAGCCTTGTTGAAACGATGTATTTCGTCTACGAATAAAATGGTTTTTCTGCCACTGGTGCGGAGTTCTTCTTCGGCGTCTTTTACAATCTGACGTAGGTCTTTCACTCCCGAGAGGATTGCCGAGAAGAAGATGAACTGGGACTGTGTGGCATTGGCAATGATCCGGGCCAGGGTTGTTTTTCCTGCGCCGGGAGGCCCCCATAGAATCAAAGATGAGATCTGGTCTGACTCAATCAAGCGGCGAAGTATCTTGCCGGGTCCCAAAAGATGTTCCTGACCCTTGAATTCGTCGAGGTTTCCCGGCCTCATCCTTTCAGCTAACGGTGCACTCACTTGTTCATTGGGCATCAAAAAATCCTTTTCCTTCCCTGTGTTCAAGATCCGGCAGGAGGAGTCATTCTCCGCACTTACTGCAGGATCTCTTTCCTCAACTAACTTCATTTGCATGGGTTTACGGATAATTGATGGTTGTGGGAGTTGCGACCGGCGCGCTTTACGGTGACAGGGGATACATCCCAGGTGTCTTGTGCATACTCGGCAATGGATCTGTCACTGGAGAACTTCCCCATGCCTGCGGTTGAAAGGATTGATCGTCGGGTCCATTCATCCTGGTCTTGATAGAGTTTTTCAACATCTGCCTGGCAACGGACGTAGCTTTCGTAGTCAGCCAGAACCAGAAAACTATCTCCCTGGTTGAGAAGAGAATCGACCAGCGGCTTGAAAATGTCAGGGGTTTCGGGTGAAAACTTCCCGTGCATTATCATGTCGAGGGCTTGCTTCAGTTCTGGAACCCGGTTGTAAATTTCGCGGGGATTGTAGCCCCGGGCCTTCAACTCTGAAACCTCCTCGGCTTTCAGGCCGAAGAGGAAGAAGTTCTCTGCACCAATTTCTTCAATGATTTCAATATTTGCACCGTCAAGGGTTCCGATGGTCAGAGCACCGTTGAGGGCAAATTTCATGTTGCCGGTACCTGACGCTTCTGTACCTGCAGTTGAAATCTGCTCTGAAAGGTCAGCTGCCGGAATAATGCGTTCAGCCATGGTAACGCTGTAATTGGGCAGGAACACCACCTTAATGAGATCACGTATTGCCGGGTCGTTGTTGATCTTTTCCGCCACGGCATTGATCAGCGTGATGGTGAGTTTGGCAATTTGATAGGATGGTGCAGCCTTCCCACTGAAAATGAAGGTCCGTGGGATGATATCCCTGTCCGGGTTACTCTGTATCCGGTTGTAGAGGGTAATAATGTGCAGGACATTCAGGATTTGCCTTTTGTATTCATGGAATCTTTTTACCTGGCAGTCAAAGATTGAGTCGACAGACACTCGCAGGTCATTATTGTCCAGGATAAACTGTGCAAGTCTTTCCTTGTTTTCCTGTTTTGCTGAGCGCCAACGGCGGAGGAATTTCGGGTCATCCACGAGGGGGCGCAGCTTGGCAAGTTCGTACAGATTTGTGATCCAACCGGCGCCCAGGTGCTCGCTGATGAGGGAACTAAGCAGCGGGTTTGCTTTTTTCAGCCAGCGCCGTTGGGTTATTCCATTGGTCTTGTTGCTGAATCTCTCCGGATACATCTCGAAAAAATCCCGGAAGATTTTCTGCTCGAGAATTTCGGTATGGAGGCCCGATACGCCGTTGACTGCATGACTGCCGATAATGGCGAGATGGGCCATTCTCACTTTTTTGTCCTGACCTTCCTCGATAAGGGACATGCGTTTTACCCGCTGCAGGTCGTCGGGGAAACGCTCCTTGACCTTGGCAATGAACTTTTCGTTGATCTGGTAGATGATTGCCAGATGATATGGCAGGATTTTCCCAATCAGCCAGATCGGCCATTTCTCAAGAGCCTCCGGCAGAACGGTATGGTTGGTGTAAGCAAAGGTTTTGACGGTGATATCCCATGCCGTGTCCCAATCAAGACGTTCATGGCAGAGAAGGATTCTCATTAGTTCCGGAATGGCCAGGGTAGGGTGGGTATCGTTAAGCTGGATAGCTACTTTTTCCGGGAGCAGTTTCAGATCTTTATGTATTTTCTTGAAACGGTAGAGGATGTCCTGAATAGTCGCTGAGGCTAGAAAATATTCCTGTTTCAGGCGAAGTTCCCTGCCATTTGGCACCTGGTCGGGCGGATAGAGTACCTTGGAGATGTTTTCCGTGAGCATCTTTTTCCCAACGGCTTCCATGTATTTTCCTTCGATGAAGAAGTGAAGGTCGAAATCGCGAGTGGCTTTTGCAGTCCACAGGCGCATGGTGTTGACCACGTCATTGCCATAACCGGGAATCGGGATGTCGTAAGCCATGGCCATGACGTCTTCGGTGTCCACCCAGCAGGTGTACTCATTACCGTTCTCGTCATGCCTGGTTACCACATTACCGTAAAACTTGATCGGGTGCAGATGTTCCTTGCGGCCGAACTCCCAAGGGTTGCCATAGCGAAGCCAGTTGTCGGGTAGCTCAACCTGTGAACCATCAATGATCTTCTGAAAGAAGATGCCGTACTCATAGCGAATCCCGTACCCATATGCCGGAATTGACTGGGTGGCAAGGGAATCAAGAAAACAGGCAGCGAGCCTGCCGAGACCGCCGTTTCCTAGCCCTGGCTCCCATTCAAGATCTTCTACGCATTCGAGATCAAGGTCCAGTTCTTTGAGTACTTCTTGCCATTCTTCAACCAGATCCAGGTTTATCAGGCTGTTTCCCAGGGTGCGGCCCATCATGAATTCCATGGAGAGGTAGTAAACCCGTTTGGCGTCCTGTTCGTAGTAGGTCTGCTGGGTGTCACGCCACCTTTCAACAAGAAGGTCACGAATTGCATAGGCAAGAGCTAGGTAGATGTCATGTTTGGTGATGGAAAAATTGTCTTTACCCAGGGTATATTCCAAGTGTTTGAGGAAGATACTGCGGAGATTGGCTGGCGTGAGTGCTTCGCGTTTCCTGTTCTCGAGGAGATAGTGGTGATTGTGATTGGACATGGACTGCTCCTTTCCCTGTGGAAGAGTATCGGTCTGGTCGGGGAATTATATAGTGAATGAGGTACTAACGCAACAGCGCGTTACCATTGGACAGCATAGGATTTTCATGCTACTAATGAACCATTTAAGTAGTTATTTTCAGCGGGGAAGAATACCGTTTCAGGAGCATAGGCCGTGCCCTCTCTTAGTCGATACAGTAGCAATTCGTCCGTGAAGCATATTGGAATCTTTGCCAAGGTTCAGGATCCCCGCTGTCGTGAGGTTGCCGGAGAATTGTTGTGCTGGCTTAGAGAGCGGGGTTTTACGCCACTTCTTGAGGAAAGGCTTGCCCTGTATCTAGAGTGTGATGACGGCATCAATGGGGCTGAAATACCCGCTCGTGCGGACCTTGTTGTTGTACTGGGTGGCGATGGCACGCTGATTTCCGTAGCACGACTTGTGGGCGAGAGCGAGGTGCCGATCCTGGGAATAAACCTTGGCAGTCTTGGTTTCCTGACCGAGATTCCCGTCAGTGGACTCTATGAAGCGCTCGAAGCGTGCCTTTTCAGGGAGTGTAAAATTTCCCAACGGATGATGCTGAAGATTTCTCTGGTCAGGGAAGGGAAGGAAGTCGGATCGTATTTGGCGCTGAACGATGCCGTTATCAACAAGGGCGCTCCTGCTAAGATAATCAGCCTTGATGCTTTGGTTGACGGATTGTTTCTCGCCACTTTCAAAGCGGATGGTCTGATTATCGCCAGCCCTACCGGGTCAACCGGGTATTCCCTTTCTGCCAATGGGCCGATCGTTGATCCGACCATCGATTGCCTTCTCATTACTCCGATCTGCTCCCACACTCTTACCAATCGTCCCATTGTGGTCAGCGCGGACACTGAGATAACAGTAGTCCTGCATTCGCAAATGGAAAATGTTATGCTTACCCTCGATGGCCAAGTGGGCGTTCCCTTGGAGTATGGCGATGAGATGCGTGTCAGTAGAGCGGCGTTTCGTACTCGGCTGATTCTCTCCGACGAGAGCGATTATTTTACGGTACTCAGGACCAAGCTGAAATGGGGCGAGAGATAGAGCGCGCAAGGATTCTCTTACAGTTCCAACCATTCGATGGCTACTTGAACTGTTGCGGCGGAGTGTTACTGTATGCTTACCGATCTGATAATAAAAAACTTTGCCATAATTGACGCACTTCACGTCTCTTTCCGTCCTGGATTAAATATGCTTACCGGAGAGACCGGCGCCGGGAAGTCCATTATCATTGATGCGGTAAATCTCATTCTTGGTGGACGGGCCTCCTCGGACCTGATCCGTACCGGGGAAGAGGATGCGGTGGTTGAATGCCTCTTTGATATTGCCGAACATGAAGATATCCGTACTAAGCTCGCAGAGTCGGGGATAGAAACTGATGCTGAGCTGCTTATTAAGAGAATAGTGTCGCGCTCCGGAAGGAACCGGGTCTTCATGAATGGCGGAATGGCCACGACGTCACTGCTGGGTGATATTACCCCCTTGCTGGTGAACATTTACGGCCAGCATGAGTCCCAGACCCTGCTACGTCCTGAGAACCACCTTTATCTCCTGGACGGATTTGCCGGTATTGTTCCCCTTCGCGATCATTACTCTCGCCTTCACGAGGAATATCGGAAAACTGCTGAAGAACTCCGTTTACTTGAAATGGACGAGCGTGACGCCTTCCGGCGGGTCGATCTGCTTTCATTCCAGTCCAGAGAGATTGCCGAGGCCGCTCTCCTTCCCGGAGAGGATGTCGAGCTGCTGGAAGAGCGGCAGCGCCTCCTGCACGGGGAAAAACTGATTCGCGCAACCAGCGGTACTTATGATGCCTTGTATGACGGTGATGGTGCGCTGCTTGGCGTGTTGCGTTCAATAATTACAGAGGTTGAAGAGGCAGGGACTGTGGATACCGCCCTAGCGGCAATCTCTGCCCGGCTGAACGAGTCGTATCTTACCCTGGAAGACACCGCACTGTCCCTGCGCGATTATGGAGCGCGCCTTGAGGCTGACCCGGGCCGTCTTCAGGAGGTGGAAGACCGCCTTGACCTGATCTATCGGCTGAAAAAGAAGTATCTCCCCACCCTTGAGGGAATACTGACCTTCAAGGAAGAGGTGGATGTTGAGTTGGAAGCATTTGCCCATCGTGGAGAACGCCACAGTGAATTGGAAGAGACTTTGCAGCGCCTGGAGATTTCCCTCCGGGAAGAGGGCAGGGAACTTACCCAACGGCGCCTTGAGGCTTCGAAACAATTGAGTACTGCCATGGAAACGGAGCTGCATGAGCTTGCCATGAAGAACGCGCACTTTGAAGTGGCCTTCACTCCTTTTGAAGAACCGCGGGCAACGGGGATGGAACGGGTCGAATTTCTCTTTTCGCCGAATCCCGGAGAAGCGCCGAAACCGCTTGCCCGGATAGCTTCAGGAGGCGAGCTCTCCCGCCTGATGCTTGCATTGAAACAGATCCACCCGGAAAGCGACGTTCCCTCGCTCATTTTTGATGAGGTTGACACCGGAATCGGAGGCGCTGTTTCGGCGATGGTCGGAAAAAAACTGAAACGGGTATCGTGCAATCAGCAGGTTCTCTGCATTACCCATCATCCTCAGGTGGCAGCCTTTGCCGACCACCACTTCAAGGTCAACAAAACCACGGAATCAGGTCGTACCAGGACCACGGTTGACCTGCTTACCGATGAGGAGAGGGTCTTGGAGGTCGCACGTATGCTCAGCGGGGCAAAGATTACGGAAAAGACCCTTGAACATGCACGGGAAATGATGGAAGATGCTCGTTGAGAGACTGGGTAGTTTCTCTCCCCAATGGTTTCTCGCGGACATTCCGACAGACTCCTAACGTGGCTGCAGTAGCAGGTGAGAGTTGAAATTCGTACTTACAGGTTGTATGCACAGGTCTGACAGGGCAAAGGGTGTTTATTACAGGCGGGGAAAGGAACGGATATGCTCCGTAAAGCACAGATCAAGGATGTAAAGGAAATACAGAAGTTGTTGACGTTCTACGCAAACCGGGGAGAGATGCTTTCCCGTTCTCTTTCAGAGCTTTACGAGTCGGTGCGGGATTTTTACGTCTGCGAGGAGGCGGGTAAACTTCTCGGAGCGTGCGCCCTGCATATCATGTGGGAGGATCTGGCCGAAATCCGCTCGGTTGCGGTGAGTGAGGATATGCGGCGACACGGTCTCGGGACGCAGTTGGTGTCGGCCTGCCTTGATGAGGCGCGACAGCTTGGCCTGAAAAAACTCTTTTGCCTCACCTATAAACCTGAGTTCTTTGCAGGGTTTGGCTTTGTGATTGTTGATAAGTCAGAACTGCCACAGAAGGTTTGGCGGGACTGCATCAACTGTGTTAAATTTCCGGACTGCGACGAAATTGCCATGATATTGGAATTTTGAAAACTGGCGACAGAATACGAAGAGAGAAAACAGGGATAACCAATGAACCAGTCTGAAATTGCCGATACCATAGAAAAATTGCTGGCTGCACGAACTGTTGACGGCTACGAGATATCCGTCGGCGCTTCGCACAATCTTTCCATTGAAGTCAAAGAACAAAAGATCGATACCTTCAAGTGTTCAGCTCCGATCGGTGTAAGTATCCGGGTGTTAAAAGCGGACGGGCTGGGTTTTTCCTACTCAACCAGCCTGGCGGAGTGCGATCTTGAACGCATGGTTTCCGATGCCGTAACTTCTGCGGAAAACCAGACACCTGACCCTTGCAATGGTTTCCCCGAGCCGCGGCCTTATCCGCAGATTGAGGGATTGTTCGACCAGGAGCTTGCCCGCGTCGATGAGGATCGCAAGATACAATGCGCTATAGACCTCGAGCGCTTGACCTGCGCGGCGGATTCCCGTATCAGCAAGGTCCGCAAGGCGTCCTACGGCGAATCAGAGTACGAGGTCTATATCAGGAATTCACGCGGAGTGGAAGGCAGTCTGCGCGGCACTTCGGTGTCCGCCAGTGTCTCTGCTATTGCCGAAGAAGGGGGCGATTCGCAGATGGGTTGGGACTTCGGTTTCGGAACCTCATTCTCCGATCTCCATGTGGATTCGATTGCCGCTTCTGCCGCTGCCCGTGCGCTTGGTCTGCTTGGTGCCCGAAAGATTGCCAGCATGCGTTGCCCCGTGGTACTTGACAACCAGGTGGCCTCGGATATTCTCGAAGTCCTCTCTTCGTCATTCCTGGCGGAAAGTGTCCTGAAGGGAAAGTCGATGCTTGCGGATAAATTGGGCACAAAGGTGTTCTCGCCGATTCTCAAGATTCGCGACAATGGCATTCTTCCCGGCGGCATGGCAACAGCCCCCTTTGATGCCGAGGGCGTCCCCCAGCAGGATACCCTCCTGGTAGAGGACGGGATAGTTCGTTCTTTCCTCTATGACGGTTACTGGTCCCGCAGGGATGGCGTTCAGTCAACCGGTAACTCGACACGTGGTGGCATGAAAAGTCCCGCCCACTTGGGGCTCACGAACTTTTACATCGAAAACGGTACGTTTTCCATACAGGAACTCCTCAAGGGCGTCGTCAAGGGGGTGCTGATCACCGATGTGATGGGGATCCATACCGCAAATCCCATTTCCGGAGATTTTTCCGTTGGGGCATCCGGTTTTTTCGTGGAAAACGGTGCCATCGCCTATCCGGTAAAGGAAATTGCCCTGTCGGGAAACATCATCGATCTTTTTGCTTCCGTGGAAATGATCGGAGATGACCTTCGCTTTTTTGGCAGTGTCGGGTCACCCTCACTGAGGATTTCCGAACTTGATGTTAGCGGGCACTGAAGGTACATCCTCCTTCGCCCTACACCCGCTCCCTCAGGGAGAGGGGACGGTGAAAAAACATAGCGGTATGTTAACGCTAATCAGCTGTCATTTTGATAGCAATATAGACGTGCCTATCTGAATAAAATATATGGAGCAAGACATTATGATAGAAGCATATCTTCAGCATGAAGCAGAACGACGCGCAAAGGGTATTCCTCCGCTTCCCCTTGACCCGGAACAGACGAAGTCCCTATGCGAACTTTTACAGAATCCTCCTCCTGAAAAGGGAGATTTCCTGCTGTTTCTTCTCAAAGAGCGGGTTTCGCCCGGTGTGGATCCTGCTGCGCAGGTCAAGGCGGAATTCCTGGCGTCGATCATAATCGGGAGCCTGCACTCTCCCCTTGTATCACCTCTCGAAGCAGTTCGAATTCTCGGCACGATGCTGGGTGGCTACAATGTTCAGCCGCTGATTGCTGCACTTTCAATTTCCGAGTTGGCTGAGGAGGCTGTTGCCGCGCTTTCACGGACGATTCTGGTCTATGATGCTTTTGACGAGGTTGCGGCTCTCGCCCAAACTCTTCCTGCCGCACGGAAGGTCCTCCAGTCCTGGGCAAATGCCGAATGGTTTACCGTACGGCCATCTCTGCCGGAATCTATCAGTGTTCGAATCTTTAAAGTTGACGGTGAGATCAATACCGACGATTTCTCACCTGCCGGTGATGCCTGGAGTCGTCCGGATATCCCTCTCCACGCACTTTCCATGGGCAAAGCAAGTTTCCCTGGTGGTGTTGCTACCATTGCTTCCTATCGAGCAGCTGGCGAAACGGTTGCTTTTGTCGGCGACGTGGTCGGTACCGGATCTTCGCGAAAATCAGCGTGCAACAGTGTCCTGTGGCATATCGGCGAGGACATCCCGCATGTTCCCAACAAGCGTCGCCGGGGCGTGATCATCGGCGGGGCAATCGCACCTATTTTCTTCAACACTGCCCAGGATTCCGGTGCATTGCCGATTCGCTGCGATGTTACGCAGTTGAAGAGCGGCGATCAGGTAACCATCGACATCAAACGCGGTCAGATTCTCTCAGCCGCTGGAGAAGTCCTCTCAACATTCTCCCTTTCTCCTGAAACCCTTGCTGACGAATATCGAGCCGGAGGCCGGATTCCGCTGATAATTGGACGTTCGCTGACAGCAAAAGCCAGAAAGTCCCTGGGCATGGACGAGGGACGGATCTTTGCTGTGACACAGAACCCTGAACTGCCCGCGGGGCAGAAATTCACCCTTGCGCAGAAAATGGTAGGTAAGGCCTGCGGACTCTCAGGTGTTCTGCCTGGCACTGCCTGTGAGCCGCGGATGACAACGGTTGGTTCCCAGGATACCACGGGCCCGATGACTGCCGACGAGTTGAAGGAGCTTGCCTGTCTCCGCTTCCAGGCGCCGCTTTTCATGCAGTCTTTTTGCCATACTGCTGCTTATCCGAAACCCTCAGATGTACGCATGCACGCAACATTACCCGATTTTATTTCCGAGCGGGGAGGGTTGGCACTCCGTCCCGGAGACGGGGTGATTCACAACTGGCTGAACCGCCTTATTTTGCCTGACACGGTCGGAACCGGTGGCGATTCCCACACCCGCTTTCCCCTAGGCATTTCTTTTCCTGCCGGCTCCGGTCTGGTAGCTTTTGCAGGTGCCCTGGGTTTTATGCCACTTGATATGCCGGAGAGCGTTCTGGTCCGTTTCAAGGGTAAGATGAACCCGGGCATAACACTCCGCGATCTGGTGAACACCATCCCCTTGGAGGCCATTCGCCAGGGGTTGCTGACGGTTCCGAAGAAAAACAAGGTAAATATCTTTAATGGCAGGATCATGGAGATCGAAGGGCTTCCCGATCTTCCGGTGGAGGAAGCCTTCGAGCTTACGAATTCGGCAGCGGAGAGAAGTGCCGCCGCTGCCTGCATACATCTTTCAACCAATAGTGTCTCTGAGCACCTGCGCTCCAATGCCGCACTTATGGAACGAATGATTGAAGAGGGCTACCGTGATCCTGATGCTCTGCGAAATCGCATCGCTGCAGTGGAGAAATGGTTGGAAAACCCAACACTCCTTGCCCCTGATGAAGGGGCAGACTATGCGGCTGTCCTGGAAATTGACCTGGCTACCATCACTGAACCGATTCTTGCCTGCCCCAATGACCCTGATGATGTGAAGGTTCTTTCCGAGGTGTCTGGAACAAAAGTGGATGATGTTTTTATCGGTTCCTGCATGACCAGCATTGGCCAGTTTCGGGCTGCTGCGGAAATCTGGAGAGGGGGTACCTTCAATTCTCAAGTGCGTACCTGGATCTGTCCGCCGACACGGATGGATAACAGGCAGCTCAGGGAAGAGGGACTTTTCGCCATATTCGGTGCAGTGGGAGGTCATATCGAGATCCCGGGTTGCTCACTCTGTATGGGTAACCAGGCCAGGGTTCCGGATGGAGTAACGGTTTTTTCCACCTCTACTCGGAATTTTGATAACCGCATGGGGAACGGCGCTCGTGTTTTTCTCGGTTCTGCGGAGTTGGGCGCTGTTGTCGCGCTTTTGGGTAGTATCCCTTCTCCCGAAGTTTACATGTCCCTTTACCGCGAAAAGATCGAACCCAAAAAGGCGGCAATTTATCGAGCGCTTCACTTTCATGAAATGGATCGCTGATTCATGCAGAGAAATACGCCTGCCGGCGTTGCATCTTTATTGCTAAAGGGTACCAATGTCTGACGTCACTCCCATGATGCGCCAGTTTCTCGAGATCAAGGCGGAACATCCTGATGCAATCCTCTTCTTTCGTCTCGGCGATTTTTACGAGATGTTTCTGGAGGATGCCGTCACGGCCTCGAAGATTCTCGATATTACCTTGACTTCACGGAACAAGAATTCCGATGGGACTGACGTTCCCATGTGTGGGATTCCCTATCATTCCGCTGCACCCTATCTTGCGAAGCTCATTGAAGCCGGTCAGAAAGTTGCCATTTGTGAGCAGGTGGAGGACCCCAAGACGGTTAAGGGGATCGTCAAGAGGAAGGTTGTACGGGTTGTCACACCAGGTCTTGTTCTGGACGGTGATACCCTGACGCCAAAGGAAAACAACTACCTCCTGTCACTCTGTTCCCGAACGAGTGATGTCTGGGGTCTTTCAACGCTGGATATCACCACCGGGGAGTTTCGCGTAACGGAATTGCAGGGAAGGGAGTCTCTTCTTGCTGAAATCGTCTGCATAAGCCCCCGGGAATTACTTCTGTCTGAGGAACTGCGGGAAAGTCCTTTGCTGCGCAGCCTTCTGCCAGTACTGGACGGCGTAACCCTTTCCTACCTGGCTGAGTGGGTTTATGATGCTGATTATGCAAAGCGCCTCTTCACCAGTCAATTCGGGGTCCAGTCACCCGATTCGCTGGGGTGTGGTGGGCTCAAAGAGGGCCTCCTTGCGGCTTGTGCTGTCCTTCATTATTTGCAGGATACTCAGAAGAGCGCCGTGGGCCATATTACCGGAATAACTCCGTATACGACCGCCGAATTTCTGGTCCTTGACGAATCGACGCGCCGGAACCTCGAGTTGACTACCACCCTTTCGGAAAACCGGAAAAAGGGTTCCCTTCTCGGGCTTCTTGATCGGACCGTAACGGCGATGGGTGGCAGAAAGATAAAGCACTGGATTAACTATCCGCTTGTATCTATCGATAAAATAAATGATCGCCTTGACGGTGTTGCAGAACTCCTGAAGGGACCTGGCCAGCGTTGCGAGATCCTCTCCCTGTTGAGCGGAGTTCATGATCTGGAACGCCTGAACGGCAGAATAAGCCTGGCCAGTGCCGGAGCAAAGGATCTTGTGGCGCTGAAAGAGTCGCTGCTGCGCCTTCCTGCTCTCCTTGCCGCCCTTAACGGGAGCGAGTCTGCGCTGTTACAGCAGATCCGCCGCGACACGGATCCCCTTGAAGATGTTGTTGACCTGATAGTCCGCGGTATTGTGGAGAACCCGCCCTTCCTCCTCCGTGACGGTGGCATCATCGCTGATGGATACAACCCGGAGCTTGATGAACTCCGCGCGGTCAGTCGCGAAGGAAAAGGCTTTATCGCCCGACTGGAGGCCCAGGAAAAGTCCCGGACCGGCATCAGTTCCTTGAAAATTCGCTATAACAAGGTGTTTGGCTATTACATCGAGGTTACCAAATCCAATCTTTCCGGGATACCCGAGCACTATGTGAGAAAGCAGACTCTTGCAAATGCCGAGCGCTATATTACCGAAGAGTTGAAAGAGTATGAAGACAAGGTCCTGAATGCCGAGGATAGGATTGCCGGTCTCGAATATTCCTTGTTTCAGGAGATCCGTGAAAGCGTCGCCGCTCAGGGTGAAAGGATTGCCCGGTCCGCAGACAAGCTGGCGATACTCGATGTGCTGGCCGGGCTTGCCGATCTGGCCCATGAACAGGGCTACTGTCGGCCCGAGGTAAACGAGGCTGATACTATCGAGATACTCGAGGGACGTCATCCCGTGGTTGAGGCGTCAAGTCTATCTGAACGTTTTGTCCCCAATGATGTGCTTCTCGATACAACGGAAAACCAGCTGATCATTATTACCGGTCCCAATATGGCCGGGAAGTCCACCTTCATGCGTCAGGTGGCACTCATTACTCACATGGCCCAGATAGGAAGCTTTGTCCCGGCCACAGAGGCAACGATCGGTATTGTGGACCGGATTTTTACTCGGGTCGGGGCTTCGGACAATCTGGCACGAGGGCAATCCACTTTCATGGTGGAGATGATGGAAGCCGCCCATATCCTGCGCAATGCAACGTCCCGCAGCCTGATCATCCTTGATGAGATAGGGCGGGGGACGTCCACCTTTGACGGGGTTTCCATTGCCTGGGCGGTAGCCGAATATCTACACGATACAGAGTCCTGTGCGGCAAAAACCCTGTTTGCAACCCATTATCACGAACTTACTGAGCTCGCCGTAACACGGAAACGGATCAAGAACTTCAATATTGCGGTACGGGAGTGGAACGACCAGATCATCTTTCTCCGCAAAATTGTAGAGGGCGGGACTTCCCATTCCTACGGTATTCAGGTTGCTCGCCTTGCCGGCCTTCCGCCGGAGGTTATAGACAGGGCCAAAGAGATTCTGGTCAATCTGGAAAAGGGCGAGTATGTGGAGGGCGGTGTGCCTCGGATTGCCCGGGGAAAACGTCAGGCTATGCCTGTTGCCTCTCCCCAGTTGCCGCTTTTTGTGGAGGCGGAGGATGCGCTGCGCACGAGGCTCGCGGGAGTAACTATTTCTTCCCTGACCCCCCTCGAGGCGCTGAACATACTGGATCAATTGAAAAGGATGGTGTGAAGTGACAATCAGAAACGGATTCTTCATTTTGATTCTTCCGTTGCTTTGTTTTCTTTTGCCCTTGGCTGCAGGGGCAAAAGGGGTAACCGGCACGGATCTCACAACGACGAATAACCTTTCTAAGGATCTCATCCAGGTCTGCAAGGTAAGTATCAAGGACACGGCAGGAAAAAGAACAGTTACGCAACGTTTAGCTGCCGGCAAGTCAGCTGCCGGGCAGACTCTTGGTGATGCCACTGGACCCTCAGGCCAGTCCCAGGCGCTGGTTACGGACCTTCGCTACTGGTCGAATCCTGACTATACCAGGATAGTCGTTACCCTGGATCGTGAAGTTTCCTTTACCCCTCATAAACTTCGATGTGATAATCAGGCATCCATTCCTGAACGAATCTATATTGACTTTGCCGGGGCCAGGATTGCCCCGGGGGTGAAGGATGTTTCTATTGAAGACGGACTGCTGAAAGCTGCGCGGGTTGGCCAGTACCGGCCCGATGTTGTCCGGGTTGTGCTCGATGTTGAAAATATCCGCGATTACAAAATATTCCCCTTGTCAGACCCTTTCCGGATCATTATTGATGTAAAAGGTGAACGCAAGACTGAGATTTCCCGTTTTGAAGAAACTATTCAGACGCTCAAGGCAGAGACAGTTCCGGTGAAAGAACCTGTCAGGGTTGAAAGAGAGAAAACCGGTCGCCCTTTTAAGCCGGCAAAGATCCGACGAATTGTGGTAGATCCGGGGCATGGTGGGCATGATCCCGGGGCCATGGGGGCTGATGGCCTCATGGAAAAGGATATTGTCCTCTCAATCGGGCTGAAGCTTGCCAGACAATTAAAGGAAGAGCTGGGTGTCGATGTGGTGATGACCCGCTCGACTGATGTCTTTATTCCCCTTGAGGAGCGGACGGCAATTGCCAACAAGGTCAATGCGGATCTCTTTCTCTCTGTTCACGCAAATGCCTCACTGAACAAGTCTGCTTCAGGGATTGAGACCTATTACCTGAACCTGGCCAAGACGGACAAGGCTGCTCGTGTTGCTGCCAGAGAAAATAATACCTCGTTGGAGAAGGTCGGTCTTCTGCAGAACATCCTTTTCGATCTCATGGCGAATTACAAGATCAATGATTCAGCCCGATTGGCTGATGATGTGCAAACGTCACTGCATGGGAAACTTCAGAAAAAATTCGGCGGGTTGAAAAACCTCGGGGTAAAACAGGGGCCGTTTTACGTCCTGGTTGGGGCAACCATGCCGAGTATTCTGGTTGAAACCGCTTTTGTCAGTAATGAACATGATGCGGAACTTCTCACGGATAACGACTATCAGGAGGCAACGGCAGCCGGCATTGTCGATGGTGTCCGAAGTTACATCAAAGAGTTGCATTAACCGACGGTCAGGTCGAAGAGGGTTATTGTGTTTTTTCGGTCTACCGTCGCTGATTACACCAAACTTTCGCAAGAAAGACGAATTGTGGACGAGGATTATGGATTTCGAAATCGATCGATATTTTCCTGACGAGAACCAGGGGTACGGCGACTCCGGACGGGCTTCCTTTGAGGAAAAAAGGCCCCTCTATCTATCCGGTGCCCGGCATTTCCTGAAGCACTATGGAGAGATCATCCACTCCCGCCACGCTGAGGGTGCCGATGGTCTCTGGGTTGTGCATACCATTGCCGGGATGGTCGATATCCTCATGAAAAAGCTTTTTCAGTGCATAATCAGCGATGTGCGCTATCAGAGCGGTGGCCGGGAGCAGATGACGCTCGTGGCCTCCGGAGGGTATGGGCGGGGGGAACTCAACCCGTACTCGGACATCGATATCATGTTCCTCTATAATGGTAAGGATGGCCGCCGCATTGAGGATATTGCCCAGAAAATACTCTATTTTCTCTGGGACATGCGTCTTGATGTGGGCTATTCGGTTCGCACCATCCAAGATTGCATTGAAATGTCGAACTCCGATATGACGGTGAAGACAGCGCTTCTTGATACCCGCTACATTTGCGGCAGCCGAGCACTGTTCAAGGAGCTCCATAAAACAGTCCTGACACAGATCATGACAAAGGGTAGCGATGCCTTTATCCGTCAAAAGGTTTCCGAACTGGAGGTGCGACGGGAGAAATATGGCTCATCAGTCTATCTCCTCGAGCCGAACATCAAGGAGGGGGATGGGGGGTTGCGTGACCTTCAGACGGCGCTCTGGATAGCCAATGTCAGGTTCAAGGTTAAAGAACCACGCGAATTGGTGATGAAGGGTGTCCTCACGGAACAGGATCTCGAAACGTATGATGGATTGCTTTCCTATCTCTGGAGGATTCGGAACGAACTCCATTACCTGGCCGGACGCAGAAACGACCAGTTGACCTTCAGTGACCAGAGTAAAGTTGCCTCTTTTCTCGGCTATAAAGACCACGGAGACCAGCTTGGGGTGGAAGATTTTCTGCGCGACTACTACCTGCATGCTACCCGTGTTGAGCAGTTCTGGTCGCTCATGGTGTCCAAGTGTTTGAGCCGTGATGATGCCTCACGCAAAATCATCGGCTATCTGGTGCGGAGGCCGATCGGCGATGGTTTTTATGTAATTAAGGGTGAATTGACGATCCCCGGCGAAAATGTTTTTACTGAGAACCCGGCTCTCTTGATGAAGCTGTTCGAATACGCGCAGAAGCATGATGTTGAGATCAGTATGCATGCGCAGAACCTTGTTCGAAAGAACCTTCATCTGGTCAATGATAAATTTCGCCGGAACCGCGAGGTGAATCAATCTTTTTTTGCCATACTTCGATCTCACAAGAAGGTCGGGAGTACCCTCAAGAAAATGCACTACCTTGGATTTCTCATACGCTTCATTCCGGAGTTCGAGCGAATCTATTGCAAAGCCCAGCATGATCTCTACCATATGTATACGGTTGATGTGCATTCACTGTTTGCGGTAAAGGAAATTGTTCGCTTGACGAATGGTCAACATCGCGAAACGCAACCCTTGCTCACTAAGCTTGCCGGTGATATCGCAAAACGCGAACTTCTGCTGCTCGCGGTTTTGCTACACGATATCGGAAAAGGAGAGGGTGGTAATCATTCGGAAAAGGGCGCCGAAATGATGCCGACCATTGCTCGACGCCTTGGGCTTAGCAAGGAAGACAGCGAACGACTGGAGTTCCTGGTGCGCAATCATCTTCGTTTTGCCCATATCGCTCAACGGCGGGACCTCCATGATGAAAAGATGATTATCCAGTTTGCCCGCCAGATGGGGACCAGCGAAACCCTCAAGATGCTCTATCTGCTCACGTATGCGGATCTCAAGGCGGTTGGCCCCGATATCTGGACCGACTGGAAAGCGATGCTGATGGAGGAGCTGTACGAAAAGACTTTTGCTGTACTTGAGCGGGGTGATTTCAAGTATGAGGTGGGCAGCGACCGGTTGAAGAAGGTCAGGAAAAGTGTCCTGGCGTTACTGGAAAACGATTATCCGGCCGCTGTTGTCAAAGAGGAATTGAAGGCTCTCAGCATTCGGAACCTCCTTTCAAATCCACCCGCTGTTATTGCGGAAGAGGTCAAGATGCTGCTGGCCTTGGGAGATTCGCCAATCCTGACCCGGGTTCAGCATGCGGCGGATGGTTCCTACTCGAATGTGAATATCTGCACTCACGATATCCCGGGTCTGTTTTCAATGATTACCGGTGTTATGGCTGCCAACGGCATGAACATCCTTGGCGCACAGATTCATACCAGCAGCAACGGCAAGGTTCTCGATGTCCTGCAGGTCAACTCTCCGCAGGGTTTCATTTTTACTGACCCTGCACGCTGGGAGCGAATGGAGGAAGACCTGCTGCAGGTTATCCAAGGCAAGATTCAGGTCCAGACCCTGGTGGAAAAAAGGCATCGCCCGAGCATCCTGATTGAAAAGGTCAAGCCGCGCTTTTCGACGGTTATTGAAGTCGACAACGAGGTGTCCGACGACTACACGGTTATCGATATCTACACCCATGACAAGGTAGGGTTGCTCTACTGCATCTCCAGCACCCTGACCAAGCTGGGCCTGTATATCGGCATTGCTAAAATTTCGACAAAGATTGACCAGGTTGCGGACGTCTTCTATGTGAAGGACATCTTTGGCCAAAAACTCACTTCGGAAGAAAAACTGACGGAAATCGAGCAGCGTCTCTACAAGGCGATCGATGAGGCCTAGGTACAATGAAACAGTATCTTGATCTCTTTCTTTCCTATCTGGTGGTGGAAAAGGGGCTTTCCGACAATACTCTTGAAGCCTATAATCGTGATGTTGGCAGGTATATTTCTTTTCTGGCGCGGCAGAAGATTGCCGAACCAGCGCGAGTACGCCCTCTCGATATTGCCTCGTTCCTCGCCTGGCTGAAGGAAATCGGTCTCGCTCCCCGGAGCAGGGCGCGAGCTTTATCCTGTGTCCGGATGTTCCACCGTTTTCTCGAAATCGAGAATCATTGTGACGGAAATCCGGCTTCGCTGATTGACGCTCCCAGAACGATCGCCAAATTGCCGGTCGTCTTGAGCTTTCGGGAGGTTGAGCGGTTGCTTTCCGCACCTTCAGGGGATATTCCGGAAAATGTCCGGGACCGCACCATGTTGGATCTTCTCTATGCGACCGGTCTTCGGGTTTCCGAACTGGTGCATTTGAAGGTGAGGGAGGTAAACAGGACAGCAGGGTTTCTTCTTACCTGCGGTAAAGGTGGCAAGGAACGACTGGTTCCGCTGGGGGAGACAGCGGTAGCCTCGCTGGAGGAATACCTGGCAAAGGCTCGATGGAAACTGGACAAAAAGGGCGGGAGCGACTATCTTTATCTTTCCCGGCTCGGTAAGCCCATGAGTCGTCAGGCCTTCTGGAATATCATTAAAAAAAGGGCACATCAGGCAGGCATTGCCAAAAACATTTCTCCGCATACTCTGCGGCATTCGTTTGCCACGCACCTCCTCGAGAACGGTGCCGACCTGCGGAGTGTCCAGCTTATGCTCGGGCACGCGGATCTCTCGACAACCCAGATCTATACGCATATCACCCGGGAGCGTCTGAAGAAGATTCATGAAGAATTCCATCCCCGGGCCTGAGCTTGCGGTGCCGGTTGACCAAGTTTCTCTACAGTAGACGCAAGAAAGGAATAGCGCATGAAATATATTGTTTTGCTCGGTGACGGTATGCCTGATGAAGAGATCGCGTCTTTGGGAGGGAAAACCCCCTTACAATTTGCCAAGACACCTGCCATGGATTTCATGGCGAAGCGAGGCCTTTTGGGTCTTGCGAGTACGATTCCGCCCGGGTATCCACCGGGAAGCGATGTGGCGAACCTTTCGGTTTTCGGCTATGACCCTCGAACCTGTTATACGGGGCGTTCGCCACTGGAAGCTGCCAGTATGGGTGTAAGTCTCGGACCTGATGATGTTGCTTTCCGTCTGAACCTGGTAAATCTCCGTACTGATGACGGAGCTGTTTTTATGGCTGACTACTCTTCCGGCCACATCACCACGGAGGAGGGCAGGGAGCTTGTCACCGCACTTGCTGCAGAGCTTGGCGATAGCGAATTCGAATTCCATCCCGGGGTGAGCTACCGACACCTTCTGGTCTGGAGAAACGGAAAAGAGAAGTTTGAACTTACTCCTCCTCACGATATTTCCGGAAAGTGCATCGACGACCATCTTCCGAAAGGGGAAGGGGCCGACAAGCTCATGCAACTTATGGAGAAATCTCAGTCGATACTTACGAATCACCCGTTGTACCGTCAACGTCACGATGCTGGCAAGACGCCGGCCAATTCGATCTGGCTCTGGGGTCACGGCAAAGCACCGCAGATGGAGACCTACCGCGAAAAGTTCGGTCTCTCGGGTGCTGTTATTTCTGCGGTTGACCTGATTCGGGGAATCGGGGTCTATGCCGGTCTCGAAGTTATCAAGGTGCCCGGTGCAACCGGCTATCTTGACACAAACTATCAGGGGAAAGTGGCTGCGGCACTGGATGCCCTTGAACGTCACGATTTCGTCTACCTGCATGTGGAGGCACCGGACGAGTCATCCCATTCCGGCAGCGTCGAGAACAAGATCCAGGCAATCGAAGATTTTGACGCCAAGATTGCCGCACCCATCTGCGCGGGAATTAAAAAGTTCGGTGAGTACCGAATCCTTTGCACCCCGGATCACCCCACGCCGATCCGACTCATGACCCACACCAGCGATCCTGTGCCGTTCATTGTTTACCGGGGGGAGGATGCCGTGAAACCGGGGATTGACGGATATGATGAGGTTTCCGCTGCAAAGTCAGGTCTATTCCTGGAGGATGGCTTTCGTTTGATGGAGCTGCTGACAGGAGAGTAGCAATCTGCGAGGAAAGGTATGATAATGATGGGGCTCTGGAATTAACAGGGCCCCATTTTTTTAGCAAGATGATACCTGCCTATTTATTCCGCAAATCATCCTTGAGGCGGTTAGCCGAAATAATGAGGCTTTCCAGCCGTGTCTTCACCAGCTGGGAAAAGGGAGTACCGTCGCTTTCGATGGCAAGGAACGGCAGATGAAGAAGGTCCTTGTTACGAGCCCAGAAGCTTCCCCGTGAGTGGGAAAAGTTTTCCTTCTCCTCCTCGAGTCGGTAGCTGAGGATCGATTCCGCAATGCGGCAGGGCATGCAGCCGAAGGGGCCAATGCTGATTACGCCATGGGTTTCGTCGCCGATTTCCGTAATGGCCGAACTGATGGTCAGGATTGCTTCGCCGGTCAGTTCCGGGTTGAGGAGGGCAGCCCCTTTCGCCATGAGGTGGTCCATGTCGACGGTGTGGCCGTCATGGAATCCTGAGGTGGCAAGGTGCCGGTAAATGAGACGTTCGTCCTTCCTCATGACGAATTTCTTCAACGTGAGGGCGAGCTTCTTCTTCAGGGAAATGGGGCCGTTTAAACCTTCCCTGTAACAGTACTCCGTGTAGTGCAGCCACTCGGTAATCGGAGCGGTTCTCACCAATATTCCCTTTTCCGCCAGACTTTCCACCAGGTACTGGCGCGAGAAGCCGTCTCTCCGTACAAAGATTTCTCCCACCAGCGCAATGCGGGTAACTTCGTCCAGGCTGATCTTTTTTTGCAGGGCTGCAAGTCCTGTCATCTCTTCCTGCAATGTTTTCATCAGGACATCGTAGCTGTCACTGGCGATGCTTTGTATTACGCGACTGCGTGCCCGGTTGAAGGCGGCAAGCGCTTCTTCCCGGTCAGCCGCCAGGGTCAGGATCCCGGCGCGTATCTCTTCAAGGCCGTCACCGATGGAAAGGCCGAGCCAGATGCGTCGAGCAAGCCCGGGTGGCAAGCCTGCGTAACTGTCGCTGGAGGAGAGGGTCAATAGCGCCAGATCCGGGATCTTGTTTTTGCGGATGTAGTTTTTGACAAAGACATTGTACTGGCCGAATCGGCAGGGACCGTCAGTATCCGGCATGAGATATGCCAGTATCTCACCTTCTTTCCGTATTTCGTGCAGATAGTTCGTCAGCGATCCTGTGGTCAGGATCAGCGGCAGGCATTCCTTGCAGGTGGTATGTCCTTTGCCGGTGGAGAGCTCTTTCGGCCCTGGCGGAGCCAGTGCAGTTGTCCTGATACCGACATGGCGAAAAGCGGCTGCGAGGCATTGGGTGGTCGATTCACCCATGGACGGAATGATGAGGTGAACCCTCGGGTCGGTAATACGGTAGTGTTTTCCGTCTCCGGTCTCGAGACAGTGGGCACCATCGTTGCTCGTCATGCGGGCGGGTGTGAAGTCGGAAAGAGCCTTGGCAGCACTATCCAGTTCCCGATAGCTGTTGATTACGTCGAGGAACGCCTCTATACGCGTATCGATTCCCGCATCCGCTGTATGGGCATCGACTTCGAGGGTGAGTGATGGTTTTCTGCCCATCAGGTCACGGAAATAGCCGGTGATGAACGAGTCCGGTCCGCAACTGAAGTTGGTGATGAAAACCCCGAAAAGGTTCGGATGCGACTGGACGAAGTTTGCCGCCTGCATGATTCCCTGGCCAGTTGCCCAGTACATCTGGCTGACCGAAGTTTCACCCAGTTCCTGGAGCGGGAGGAAGTCGTGGGGCAGCAACCGGTAGCCGCGGCTGGCAAACTTGTGGGGAATGCCCATGTTGCCGAATTTGCTGAAGGCATTGTAGGGCCGGCCGAAGAGAACGATGGCGTTCTCGTCAGGTGCCAGGTTCGTGAGGAAATTCCGGCCGATCTCGTGCATTTCGCTGCACATAGCCTCAAAGGTGCTGTTGGCCATGCTGAAGGCCTGCAGGGATTTTTTTCGGGAAAACCCCAGCCGTTGGCCCAGGGAGAGAAATGCTTTGCAGAGAAGTTCGGGATTGTCGAAATCGAGTACTTCCGTAAGGAGTTTTTTCTCCAGTACGTCAAAAAATGCCGCCTGCAGAAAGTAGGGTTCCGCCTGGACAAGGGGACAGGTACAGTTAACCTCATCGCTGGTTTTCATCGCCATGCTTTTAACCTGGGGGATAAATATATGATCCAGATCCTGCTGTATCAGCCCTTGGAGAAAAGCATGGCTCTGGAGGATCGGAAAGCAGAACGCGGCTCCCGGGGACTCCATCCCTTGGAGGGTCCGGTGTGATGCCCGGCACGACACGCATACCCAGTTGGGTAAAGAATGTTGCGTAGAAGGGGTAGAGATTGTTTGTCAGCAGAGAAATCGGAATGCCGACAGTAATGGCCTCTTTATCTTCGGAGAGCTGGGGAGCGTATTTGTTGAAGACAAGGTCTTCGCGGACTTTGACCAGGTCAAGTCCTTTGGAATCCAGGCTCTTGTTTCTCAGCAGGTTGTAGTGGAGGTCACAGGCACCGCCGAAAGGGTAGAGGGTTCCGTTTACTTCAATGCGGGCGATCTCACACTTCCTGTCGCACTTTTCCCTGCCGCCGCCGCAGATGAAGGGTTCCTTGTAGGTTACCTCCCGCTCCGCCAGGTCCGCCAAGTTGAAGTCGCTCTTTTCCAAGAGACCAGTTTCAATCTTTCGTTTCATTTCGAGAGCAACACCAAAGGCTCCCATGAGACCCGGATCCGGGGGAACGATAATCTCCTGGCCGCACAGGGCGGCCATGGCTGCCGGCACTGCGCGGTTGTAACAGACCCCGCCCTGCATGAAGATCTTTTTGCCGACCGGGCGTGCCCCTTTTACCCTGTTGAGGTAATTCTGACACACCGAATATACCAGTCCGGCCACGATATCTTCCCGTGCTATCCCTTCCTGTACTGCCGTTTTGATGTCGCTGCTGATAAAGGCCGAGCACTGGTCGCTGAAGTTGGGCGCCGAAGAGGAGCAAAGGGCAATGGCTTCGATTTCCTCGGTGATGATGCCGAGGGTTTCACGGCAGGCTTCTTCGAGAAATGACCCGGTTCCAGCGGAACAGGCCTCGTTCATGGCATAGTCGCTCGCCACCCGGTTGGTGATGGACGTGTACTTGGCGTCCTGGCCGCCGATTTCGAAAATTGTCTCCACATCAGGGTCGAAGAAAACTGCTGCCGCGGCATGGGCGACTATTTCGTTGATTACCCCGGGGGTCTGGGCATGGAGGCCGGCAATCTGTCGGCCGCTTCCGGTGGTTCCGATGCCGATGATTATCGGAGTGATGTCATCGGGGATCTGACGCAGCAGTTCGCTGTAGCAGCGCCGGCTTGCCGCAACAGGGTCTCCCGAGGTTCTCAGGTACACTCCGGCGGTGATGGCGCAGGTGTCTGTCCGGAGCAGGATGGCCTTGGTTGTGGTGCTCCCCACATCGAGGCCGAGAATATACTCGCCGTTATGGAACTGACCGCGAGACATTGCGTTGAACGTTACCTTCTTCAAGCCTTCGTGTAAGCCGGGAAGAAAAGTGAAAGCGGTGTGGGCCGGGGTGAAAAGAGTATCTGTTTCACCAAGCAGGGGACCGTTCTTTTTTGCTGCCTCCAGGGAGCCAAGGGCCTCGAAAAAAGGGGACTCGGGGAGCGTCAGGGTATTCGGATAACTTTCCCGCAGGAAATTCAGCACGACGTTGTTCCTGGATACGCCACCAATCACGAGTATCCGTTGCGGGCGGTTCTTTTTCAGAATCTCGGTTATTTTCCCGGCCATCATTTTACATAAGCCGGCGCTGATGCGTCCCTTGGGAAGTCCCTTGTTCAGGGCATGGGTGCAGTCCGATTTGCAGAATACCGAACATCTTCCGGCAACGGGATAGGGCTCCTCACCAACTGCCGTACTGACCGCTTCCTGCAGGTCCATATCCATCCGCTGAATCTGCTGGAGAAAAAATTCACCGGTGCCGGAGGCGCACTTGCTGCCGGTCTGCACGGAACGGATTCTGCCGTTCCGGTCGAGAAAGTAAGCAAGAAAAGTCTCTCCGCCGGCGGAAACGATGCAGTCGATATCCGGGCAGGTGTGGCGAAGAGCCTCATAGGCGTGTTCTACCGCTTCCGGTTCCGAGATGGTCGGGATGGTTATCAGATCCCGGAAAGACCGACCGGTAATGCTGACCCTCGCAGGGAGAGCCGAGTCGAGGAACTGGCGAAGGACTTTGTCAACCTTGCCTTCATGCCGTATCTGGGAAAAGGAAAGGTGTCCCCCCTTTTGCCGTGCAATGGTGATGGTGCTGGCGCCGAGACAGATGCCGATGGCATCGGATTCGTCAGCGGCAGGGGGCTGTGAAGTGCCTGTATTCGGTAATCCGGTGGTCGACTCATCCAACATCTGCATACTCCCTCTCTCGAAAAATGACACCCAGCGACTCTGCCAGTTTGCGCACGGCTTCGATGTCGAGGCCGGGGACTGTTACCGCTGAGGCTACCACCGTGGGAATATATTTCTTCGCTTCGGTGAGGAAGTCACAGACACCCGCGAATCCCGCTGAGCCGAAAGGGGAGGCACAGAGCTTTTGGTAGGTTTCAGAGTCCGCGGCATTGAGGCTCACGGAGATGGCGTCTACCAGGCCGGCAAGTTCCGGAAGGATGTTCCTTTTGTGAACCAGGTTTGCCTGGCCGTCTGTGTTGATCCTGACGAGGCAGCCCATTTTCTTTAACTGGCTGGCGACCTCGCGTACCAAGTCAAGTCGGAGCAGTGGTTCCCCATAGCCGCAGAAGACGATCTCGTCATAGCCGGAGGGGTCGCCGATGGCGGACAGCACCTCGCTTGCGGACGGTTCGTGGTTCAGCTTGAGACAGTGCCCCTTGACAAAGAAGTCGCTGAATTTCGCGCAGAAGGAACAGTGGTTCGAGCAGCGATTGGTGATGTTCAGGTAGAGGGAGTTCCTGATCTTATATGCTATGGCCGTCTGCTGTTCCTTCAAGCCCAGACCGAAAAGGGTTTCTGCATTGAGTGTGGTGATGCGTGCCACATCCTCCAGGGAGAGTCCTTTCAGTTCCGCGACCTTTTCCGCTATGATTCTCAGATAGGATGGTTCGTTGCGTTTTCCTCGGAATGGAACCGGGGAGAGATAGGGACAGTCGGTTTCCAGAAGAAGACTTTCCATCCGAATACCGCGGACCACGGTTCGTAGTTGGTCATTGGTGGGATAGGTAACAGTTCCGGGGATGGAGAGATGAAAACCCATGTCTACGCATTCCCGAGCCATTTCCAGGTCGCCTGAAAAACAGTGGAGCACGCCCCGCAGGCCGCGCGATTTTTCTTCCCGCAGGATTCGCAGGATCGGTTCATGGGCATCACGGTCATGGATGATAACGGGAAGAGAGAGTTCGGAAGCCATGATGAGAAAGCGGCGGAAAACGATCTCCTGAACGTCCCGGGGGGAACGGTCACGGTAGAAATCCAGACCGATTTCCCCGATGGCCACATTTTTCGGTGTTTCCACCGCCAGTTGGCAGATTATGTCATAACATTTTTCGGTGACACGCACCGCGTCATGGGGATGGACCCCAACGGAACAGTAAATTCCTTCATGGCTATAGGTCAGTTCGCAGGCCTTCCTGCTGGATTCGATGTCAGTGCCTATAGTAATCAGGCGGGAAACACCGGCTGTGGCAGCCCTTTCGATTACTGCTTCGAAGTCTGCCTGGAACTCTTTGCCGTCGATATGTGCGTGTGTGTCGATGAGTGAAAGTGACTCGGGCATTATATTGAACCTTCCGTTTCGCTATGGGTAGCAGAGCCTTACCGGCGGATTTGCAGGAGCATCGGCTTCAAAATCATTTATAGTTGTACCATATTTTCCTATTCTGTGAAACCGCTTCCTCAGTACTTTTACGGAGAGGGGTGATCCTTGCAAATATAGGGTCCCCGTGCTATACGTTTTTATCGTAGGTTGTCAGTATCGTAAAACTACTTTTCAGTTCTAACTCCCTCTCGGGAGGCGGCTATTCAAGGAGAATTTTGTGCGCATAGCTGAACGTCTCAATTCCGGGAAACAATTTCTGTCTCTGGAGTTTTTTCCACCAAAAAACTCGTCCGACTGGCCGGCTTTTTTTCGTGCTGTAGATAGTCTGAAAGTCCTTCAGCCCCTTTTTGTTTCCGTAACCTATGGGGCTGGCGGAAGCACCAGTGACAATACCCTGGCGATCGTCACCCGCTTGAAACAGGAATTCTCTCTTGAGCCGATGGCCCATCTTACCTGTGTCGGTGCCACGGAGAAGAGTATACTTTCTTTTCTCGAGGACCTGAAAGCCGTTGGTGTTGACAATGTCCTCGCTCTCCGGGGAGACCCACCGCAGGATCCAGGGTTCGTGCTGCCCGAATCGAAAGATTTTATTTTTGCTTCAGACCTTGTCACCTTCATCCGGGAACACTTTCCCTCAATGGGAATTGGCGTGGCCGGTTATCCCGAAGGGCATCCTGAGGCAGCCAGTCTGGAAAAAGATCTGCAGCTCCTCAAACACAAGGTTGATCAAGGTGGCGATTTTGTCGTCTCTCAGCTCTTTTTCGACAATGACTACTACTGGGATTTCGTTCAGCGGGCACGGGATTTGGGTATTGAAAAACCCATCGTACCCGGTGTCATGCCGATCTTCAGTCTTAAGGTTATCAAGAAGGTTGTGTCGCTTTGCGGCGCAACCGTGCCAGCGCAACTCCTCAGAGAGTTGGAAGCGGCCGATGCGCAAGGTGGGGCAGATGCGGTTCAGGCTCTTGGCATACGGCATGCGCGCAGTCAGATTCTTGGCCTCCTCAAGGGCGGCGCACCGGGTGTTCACCTCTATACCCTGAACAGGGATGATGCCTGTCTGGAACTTCTGGAGGGAATTTTCTGACTGCTGAAACGCTGATGTCGGTACTAATCCGCTGATTGTTTCGAGGTATCTCTCGTTTCTGGACAGCTCAGCTGCAAGGAGGCTGGTTTGTATTCTGTATGGTTGGAATTATTCCTGGTATTTCTTCTTATTCTGGCAAACGGATTTTTCTCCGGTTCGGAACTTGCCATCATCTCGGCCCGCAAAAGCAGGATTGGCCAACTGGTCTCAATTGGTGATCCCAAGGCGAAGATTGTCGAGTCCCTCCAGGATGATCCCCATCGCTTCCTGGCAACGGTCCAGATCGGTGTTACCCTGGTGGGTACCATGGCTTCGGCCGTTGGTGGTGCCGCAGCAATTCACTACCTTAAACCCCTTTTTCTTGCAGCGCCTTTCGAATTCATCCAACAGACGGCAGAACCCCTTTCCATCGCTGTCGTAGTCCTTCTCATCTCCTATTTCACGCTGATATTCGGCGAACTGGTGCCAAAAACGATTGGCCTCCAGCATGCAGATGCTATGTCGCTTCGCGTGGCGAAACCCATTCAATTTATAGCAACAATCGGTTCCGTTGCGGTAACTTTTCTCGCTGCATCCAACCGGGCTGTTCTGTCACTCATGGGAATCAAAGCTGAAGGGGGGCAGGCATTCATCACCCGGGAAGAAGTGGAGCATATTATCCAGGAAGGTCAAGAGAGTGGTGTTTTCAGTGCCACTGAGCGTGAGTTTATCGAGAATATCTTTGACTTTACCCACACCTGCGTACGGGAGGTGATGGTTCCCCGCACGAGGGTTGTTGGCCTCAATCTAGCTACGTCTCGCGATCAGATGCTACAGGTCGTGCTGGAAAACAAGTATTCGCGGTACCCGGTGTATCAGGGCTCCATCGAAGAAATCGTCGGATTCATCCATGGCAAGGATTTTCTCGGCAGCATGGTGAGTGAACCGGACTTTGACATTGAGACTATTATCCGGCCACCTTTCTATGTGCCCGAGTCGAAGAAGGTCAACAGTCTTCTGAAAGAGATGCAGCGGAAGAGGATGCACATGGCCATGGTGGTAGATGAATACGGCGGTATCAGCGGACTGGTCACTACCGAGGATCTCCTGGAGGAGTTGGTCGGCGAAATCGAGGATGAACATGATGTGGGAGAACCGGGAAAGGTTCAGCGGTTGGCGGACGGCAGCATAATCGTCGATGCGATGATCTCCCTTTCTGACCTGACCGATTTTCTCGATTTCAAGCGTGAGGAAGATCTTCATTACGATACGCTTGCCGGTCTGCTCCTGGATAGGCTTGGTAGATTTCCGGAAAAGGGAGAGAAGGTTATGGTTGATGGCCTCGAAATGGTGTGCGAGGAAGTTACCAAAACAGCCATTCTCAAGGTAAGGATTCTGAAAACAGAGGTAACGTAACCTGTTATCGGGAAGATCTCCCGAAAGCCGAGTTAAATGGATGGCCCATGGATCGCAGACTTTTTATTACCTTGCTGAATTTTTTCTTTCTCCTCTGTTTTTTGTACCTTGTCTACCGTATCCTGGCCCCTTTTCTTGATACACTTGGATGGGCCGGTGTCATTGGCATTGCTACCTTTCCCCTCTATCGCAGGCTCAGGAAGCGTTTGCCCGGACGGGGTACGATAGCGGCCTCGATAATGACGCCATTGGTGGTCATGACCCTGGTTGTCCCCTTTGTCCTTTTCATCTTCGTTTTAGGCGGAGAGGTGTCCCAGGTTTATCAGTATCTCGAAAAAGTTACCGCCGGCAGTGGTCACGACGTTCTGGGGACCTTGTCCCGCAATGCTTTTGTCCAGCCGGTTTTGGAAAGGATCCAACCCCTGCTGACTATGCTGGATATCGAGGTCAGCAATACTCTGCTCCCGGCAATGAAAAAACTTGCAGCATTTCTGCTCGGCTATTCGACCGCAATCCTTAAGAACTTTTTCCTCATGATCATTAAACTGGTCCTGATGGTAATCACGCTCTTTTTTCTCTACCGTGATGGAGAAACTTTTTTGCAGAGATTCCTGTCAGTGCTTCCTCTGGAGGAAGCTGAAAGCGATGCGCTTCTCGATACGGTCAGACGTGTGCTTTCGGCCGTGATCTATGGCATTCTGTTTACCTGTCTCATACAGGGCATCCTGGGCGGGATCGGCTTTTGGTTCAGCGGACTTCCCTCGCCGATTCTGTTCGGAGCATTAATGGCGGTTGCCGCACTGGTTCCCGTGGTTGGAACAGCCCTGGTCTGGTTGCCCGGGGGACTCTGGCTCATAGCCGGGGGAGACGTGGTAATGGGAATAGTGCTTCTTGCCTGGGGAATGTTTGTAGTGGGGATGATCGACAATCTTCTCCGCCCTTTTTTTATCAGCGAAAGAGCCCATCTGCCGTTGTTTGTTATCGCACTCGGGGTACTCGGCGGTGTCTTTGCCTTCGGCCCTCTTGGCGTGGTCACTGGACCAATCGTTCTTGCCTTGTTCCTTGCCTTCTTTGAAATTTATGCACGACGGGTTTTTCCCGGCGGTTCTGCTCTACCTGACACTGGGAAAGATTCCTGAAGGTTTAATTGTGGGTTGTGCCTGAAAAAAAGTGAAATTCTCCCGGAATGGTATGACTGTTCCGGGTTTGTTATTTTTTGACTGCCGTCGTTCCCTTGGCACCGATCGTAACTGAGGTGATGATGGTTATGCTGAGAACTCCCACGATTACTCCAAGAGAGAAGTAGATGGGGATCGGGTACAGGGACGAAAGGAGCATCTTAAGACCGATAAAGGCAAGGATGATGGATACCCCTAGTTTTAAGTGTGTGAACATCTCCATGACGCTGCTGAGAAGGTAGAAGAGCGACCTGAGGCCCATAATGGCAAAGATGTTTGAAGTGTAGACGATGAAAGGATCCCTGGTAACCGCCAGGATGGCGGGGATTGAGTCGATGGCAAAAATTACGTCACTGCTTTCGACCACAAGCAGCGTCAGCAGGAGCGGAGTTGCCGCAATTACCCCCCTGCGGCGAATGAAAAACTTGTCGCCGTAGGATCTTTTCGTGATCGGAACGAATTTTTTCGTCAGACGGACCAGGAGGTTTTTCCCCGGATCGATCTTATCTTCTCCGCCGAACGCCATTTTAATGCCGGTGACGATCAGGAGGACACCGAACAGGTAGATCATCCAATGAAATCGGTCAAAGAGCTCGATGCCGACAAAGATGAAAAGAGCTCTCATGACAAGGGCGCCGATGATGCCCCATTTCAGGATCTTCGGCTGATAGGTGCGGGATACCTTGAAATAGGAGAAAATCAGGATGAAGACAAAGAGGTTGTCGACGGACAGGGACTCTTCGATCAGGTAGCCGGTCAGAAACTCCAAGGCCTTGGTTGTCCCAAGGAAATAGAGTATGCCTGCGTTGAAGGCGAGGGCGAGACCGACCCAGACAAGAGTCCAGGTTAGTGCTTCACGAAATGAAGCCTCATGGCTCTTTCTGTTGAAGACACCCAGGTCAAGGATTATCATCACGGTGATAAGGGTTGCGAATCCTCCCCAGAGAATTATAGATGTTGTCATATGCAAAGCTCCTGTGCTGCCAGGCAGTTTGGAATGTAGTACGAAATGCAGGTACTGCTTTAGATAGTGTCACCATCCCTGTGATAACGTTTGAAAAATTCAAATGGTGTGCGATAGGCCATGAAATACTTGGACTGCTGCGTATGCGGCGATATGGGGATGGTGTCGATTCTTCTTAGAAAGTGTGGCTCAAAACTAGAAGATAGCGGAAATTTTGTCAAATTAATTCATGTCTGTTTCGTTCGGATTCAGGGTAGTTGCCCGGTTTGATGACCGCATGGTATTTCAACTCCCCAGAGAATAATCAGTTGCCGGGACCTGTTTCGGACGGTATAAGGTACTAAACGAACCAAACTTGTACGAGAGGATACCTGAATGGCGCAGTCGATGTGGAAGCCGTTGCTGGCACTGATAGCTTTTGTGGTTTTGCTCAATGTTTTCTATCCATTGGTGAGCCAGAAGGGTCAGTTTGAAGAGGTTCCCTACAGTCAGTTCAAGGATGAACTTGCGCGGGATAATGTGAAAGAGATAACGCTAAAGGGCTCCCGTATCAATGGGATCTTCAAGGCGAAGGTTCTTCCTTTCAATGATGGAATCAAGGAGAACTCGCCAAAGGAAACAACGAATTTTATCACGATTTTACCGGAAATTAAGGATCCGGCTCTGATGGAAGAGCTGCAGGCGAAGAAAGTTGTGGTAAAGGCGGTCTCGACGGAATCATCCCCCATTGCTACCGCTTTAGTCTATCTGATCCCCTGGCTTCTCATAATCGGAGTCTGGGTTTTCTTCGCTCGTAGCATGAAAGGTCAGGGGCCGAGCACCATGATGGGCGGATTCGCCAAGTCCGGGGCCAAGCTGCATGATGCCCAGAAGGCAACCGTCACCTTTGAAGATGTGGCTGGCATGGCGGAAGTCAAGCAGGAATTGCATGAGGTGGTGGAGTACCTGAAGGAGCCGAAAAAATTCGAGCGCATTGGTGGGAAAGTCCCGAGAGGGATACTTCTCGTTGGCCCCCCAGGGACGGGGAAAACACTCCTGGCGAGGGCTGTTGCCGGTGAAGCGGGAGTGTCTTTTTTTAGTATTTCCGCGTCCCAGTTTATCGAAATGTTTGTCGGCGTCGGGGCCAGCAGGGTGCGCGATCTTTTTGCTGAGGCGCGAAAACAAGCGCCGAGTATCATTTTTATCGACGAATTGGATGCTGTGGGCAGGAGTCGTGGCGCCGGCTTTGGCGGCGGCCATGATGAGAGGGAGCAGACCCTTAATCAGCTGCTTTCCGAAATGGATGGCTTTGATCCCCACGAAGAGGTGATTGTCCTGGCAGCCACCAACCGTCCTGACGTCCTTGACCCAGCTCTTCTTAGACCTGGACGCTTCGATCGCCGGGTTATTATCGAGCGCCCTGACTGGCGTGATAGGGAAAGCATCCTGAAGGTGCATACCCGCAAAACTCCCCTGTCTGCGGATGTTGATTTAGCTGTCATCGCCAAAGGGACTCCCGGCATGACCGGTGCCGATCTGGAGAACCTGATAAATGAGGCGGCAATCCTTGCGGCACGTGGAAACGCTGAAACGGTAACCATGAATCACCTCGAGCTTGCCAAGGACAAGGTCCTGATGGGTGGCGAGAGAAAATTGTATCTTTCTGACCAGGAGAAACGGATTACGGCGTTCCATGAGTCCGGCCATGTGCTGGTGGCGAAGCTTCTGCCCGGGACAGACCCGGTTCACAAGGTGACGATTATTCCCCGCGGCATGGCGTTGGGCGTAACCCAGCAGCTTCCCGAGGATGACCGGCATCACTATCCAAAAACCTACCTCATGAACAGGCTTTCCGTTGTCCTCGGCGGGAGGGTTGCCGAAATACTGATCTTTGACGATATCTCAACAGGGGCGCAGAACGATCTGAAGGTTGTCACCGAACTGGCAGAGAAAATGGTTTGCCAGTGGGGGATGAGTGACAGGATCGGTCCGGTAACCTTTAGTCGCGGTGAGGAGCATCCCTTTCTCGGCATGAAGCTAGCACAAGAAAAAAGTTTCTCAGAGGAAATGGCCTGGCTTATCGATCAGGAGATTACCGTCATCATCAAGGATGCGGAGGAACGGGCAATGGACATCCTTTCCTCTAACCGTACCTTGCTGGAAGCTCTGGCAAAGGCACTCCTTGAGGAAGAAACCCTGGACAGTAAAAGGATTGACAGCATTCTGGCCAGTGTCTGACATAACCACCCCTGGCCTCTCCTGACTCAGGCGGGTAATTTTATCACCCCTCCTTGATATGTGTATAGACTGGGGATGGTAGTTGTCAGTTGGGTGTGGTAAGTACAAAAAACGAAAGTATTCGTATCTTGGGAGATACCATGCAAAGAGTGAGAAAAAGCGGCATCCTACTACACCCCACATCTCTTCCCGGTCCTGACGGTATTGGTTCCTTTGGAGCCGGGGCGCGAAAGTTCATCGATTTTCTCCATGACTCCGGGCAGACTCTGTGGCAGGTTCTGCCCCTTGGTTATACATCCTACGGCAACTCTCCCTACATGTGCTATTCGGCCTTTGCCGGCAATCCACTGCTTATCGATCTTGAACGCCTTGTTGCGGAAGGGGATCTGAGCAAGACCAGTCGGCGGAAGGATGTACATTCGGATAGGGTGGACTACCAGCAGGTCATGGACTACAAATACGGAGCGCTTCGTAGCGCTGCCGCTGCCTTCTTCGCAAGTGGGAAAAGCGCGAGAATGGAGGATTTTTGGCATTTCTGCAACACGACTCCCTGGCTACATGATTTTGCTCTGTTCATGGCCTTGAAGGAGCGCTACCCGGGCCTGAGTTGGTGTGATTGGCCCAAGGAGTTCGCCAGTCGCGAGTCCGCTGCCCTGGAGGAGGCCTCCAAGGCTCTCGGCCCCAGAATCGGCGAGCAGAAGTATCAGCAGTGGCAGTTTTTCCGCCAGTGGCGTGAGGTGCGGGAGTACGCCACGCACCGGGGCGTCGGAATTTTTGGCGATATTCCCATTTTTGTCGCCTATGATTCCTGTGATGTCTGGGCAAATCCGCAGCTCTTCCATCTTGACAAAGCGGGGCGTCCGACGGTGGTTGCCGGTGTCCCTCCCGATTATTTCAGTAAAACCGGGCAACTGTGGGGGAATCCACTCTACAACTGGGAGGCCATGGCAGAGGAGGGATATGCCTGGTGGATAGAACGAGTACGGTCGTCGCTGGACCTGTATGATCTTGTAAGGATCGATCATTTCCGGGGGTTTGCGGCCTGCTGGGAGGTGCCCAGCGGTGAGAAGACGGCAAAAAACGGCCGCTGGGTGCCGGGTCCCGGAGAAGCCTTGTTTTCGGCTCTTTCGAGAGAACTCGGAGATCTGCCGATTGTAGCGGAGGACCTGGGGCATATCACGCCGGACGTGGAGGCCCTGCGGGACAAGTTTTCTTTTCCCGGCATGAAGATTCTACAGTTTGCCTTTGGATCTGGGCCAGACAATCCCTATCTCCCCCATAATCATGTGCGCAGTTCCGTTGTCTACACCGGCACGCATGACAACGACACAACATTAGGCTGGTTTACCTCCCTTTCTGCGCGGGAGAAGAAGATGGTTCTCCTCTATCTGGATCGCACCGGTGACGGGATTGTCGGGGATTTGATCCGGACCGCCTTTGCTTCGGTCGCCGATACCGTAATACTACCACTCCAGGATCTGTTGGAGCTTTCCGGAGAATTCCGCATGAATCTACCTGGCACGGCGGGGGGTAACTGGTCCTGGCGTTTCGACGAAAATGTACTTACTGCCAAACTTGCCAAGCGGCTTCTGGCGGTTACGGAAATCTATGGCCGGGCCCGGAAACAATAAAGTTATTGTTACTACTTTCCCTGCCGCTTTTTCTCTATGATTCGATTTTGCCGTCGACATTGCCATTGACAAACCGGAACCTCTTTCGTATCCTTTTAAAAAATGAATACGTAAGACCTTCTTATCAAGAGTGGTGGAGGGACAGGCCCCGTGAAACCACAGCAACCGACCCGAAAGGGTGTCAGGTGCTAAATCCTGCCAGTAAGGAAAGATGAGAAAGGTGCTTTATAACGGTAGCATAGAATAAAGCCCCTTCTCTCCAGCGGAAGGGGCTTTATTGTTGTCTTGGCAATGGAAAAATATTCCCATCTCCGCTTCCTGGCTGGTCAAGAAGTATTCATTAGAAAAGCAGAAGCCATTGTCGAGTTACTCAATTCTGTTGAGGACTCGACCGTAACGCGATTTCTAATCTCCATCCAAAAGGGGGAAGTACCATGTCGGAAACCAAATTCAGCTTTGATACCCTTACCCTGCATGCCGGTCATGTGCCCGATTCCGCGACACTATCGCGCGCTGTTCCTATCTACCAGACATCCTCCTACGTTTTTCGCAGTTCGGAACATGCCGCGAAACTGTTCGCACTGGAAGAGCCAGGGAATATTTATACGCGGATCATGAACCCGACAACCGATGTTCTGGAAAAAAGGATGGCCGAACTGGATGGTGGCGTCGGCGCCCTTGCTTTGGCATCGGGACAGGCAGCCACTACCTTTGCGGTGCTCAATATCACCCGGGCCGGTCAGAATATCGTTTCAACCGATTCCCTCTATGGCGGCACCTATAACCTTTTCCACTATACTTTGCCAAAGCTTGGCATACAGGTGAAATTCGTCGACAGTTCTGATCCCGAGAAGGTGCGTGCGGCTATCGATGAAAATACCCGTATGGTTTATACCGAGTCGGTGGGGAATCCGAAGAATAATGTGGATGATTTCGAGGCCATTGCCGAGGTTGCCCACCAAGCGGGAATACCCTTCGTTGTTGACAACACGGTTACCACTCCCTATCTCTTCAAACCCCTCCAGCATGGTGCGGATATTGTCGTCTATTCACTCACCAAGTTCATCGCCGGTCACGGCACAAGCATTGGTGGTTGCGTTGTCGATGGCGGCAGCTTTCCCTGGAATAACGGCAAATTCCCCGAATTTACCGAACCGGACCCTTCCTATCACGGCATCCGTTTCTGGGAGGCTCTCGGCAATCTTTCCTATATCATCAAGATGCGGGTAGAGCTTCTGCGCGACATAGGAGCGCCTCTTTCGCCGTTCAATGCTTTCCAGATACTCCAAGGTCTGGAAACGCTCCATGTCCGCATGCCGCGCCATGTGGAAAATGCCATCAAGGTTGCCGAGTGGCTGGATAAAAATCCCGACATAACGTGGGTAAACTATCCTGGCCTACCCAGCCACAAGGACTATGATCGTGCGGCGCGCTATCTGCCGAAAGGAAGTGGCGCAATCATCGGTTTCGGTATCAAGGGAGGGGTTGCTGCGGGCAAAAAGTTTATCGACAACGTGAAACTGCTCTCTCATCTGGCCAACATCGGTGATGCCAAGTCTCTGGTGATTCATCCAGCTTCAACCACTCACCAGCAACTTACCGAGCAGGAACAGATAGCAACCGGGGTCACCCCTGACTTTATCCGTCTTTCCGTGGGAATCGAGGATGTTGACGATATTATTAAAGACATTGCCCAAGCTTTGAAGGCTTCGCAACTGTAGCGTATTGTAGTGTGAATTATGAAAAACGAAAAGGGCGACCCGCAAGGGCGCCCTTTTCGTTTTGGTGGCGAGTCTGGTAAGCAAAGAGGTTTCATGGTTTGCCTGGATGTGAGTGTTTAATATTAGCGTGTACGAATAGGTGTCTATAGGATTAGTTAAAAATAAGCTTAAGTTGTGTCGGCTCTTGACGAAATACATACTAAATATGATTTGTCTCGCGTGGTGCATTTGAGAAACTTTTTACATACTGATGCTGGTGCGGTTGGTTTAATAACACTTCGGGCGTTAACGACTGAACGAAGATAGGGGAGACGACAATGATTTTTGCCAAGATGAGAATTGGTCCAAAGATGGGGTTAGTGTTCGGTTTTACATTGTTGATGATGGTCGTGACGATCTTTTATGGCCTCCATAACACCTCGAAGGTCAAAGATTCCATGGCCGGAATTGTTAATGGGGAGTATCAGAAGACAGTCTATGCATTCAGGGCTATGGATGCTCTTAACCAATTGGAAGTTTCAGTTCAGAAATTGGTCCTGGTTAGCGACGTAAAAGAGATTGCCGCGTTGAAAAAGGAAGTTGAAGAGGCGAGATCGTCCTACCGAGAGAGTGTGAAATTATTGTCAGAGGTTGAAAAAACCCAGAAAGGCATCGCTCTCATTGAGAACTCGAAAGCTCAGGCAACTCCGGCTGCAGCGGCAAACAATCAAGTCATCGAGCTTGCCTTGGCCAATAAGAAAGGAGAGGCACTCTCTCTTTTATTAAATGAAGCGATCCCCCTGACAAAAAAACTCCAGGCTACCTTTGACGCTCAGGTTGCCTACCAGGAAGCCAATGTTAAGGCTGCCTATGAAATTGCGGAGAACGATTTTAAAAAGAACAGGCTTTTGTTGATTATTGTCGGCGGTATTGCCTTCCTTCTTGGCCTTGCCGGCGCAATATTCCTTACCAACAATTTTGTCACCCGTCTCAACAGGGTTTCCGCTGCCATGGGCAAAGTTGCTGACGGCGATCTTTCAACCAAGATCAATATTTTTGCCAAGGATGAAATAGGGGACCTTGGGCGTGCCATCAACCGGATGCTCGAATCAATGCACAACATGGTAACTTCCATCAAATCGACCGCCGAGCAGGTTGCCTCTGCCTCCACCCAGCTCTATTCCACCTCCGAGCAGATCGCAACCGGTGCTGAGGAAGTGGCATCACAGGCCGGCACGGTGGCCACAGCCAGTGAGGAAATGTCCTGTACCAGTTCCGAAATTGCCAGTAACTGCCTGATGGCAGTGGAAAGCTCTCAGCGCGCCAGCGATTCTGCTTCTTCAGGCTTCTCAGTTGTCCAGGAAACGGTGGATGAAATGGGCCGAATTGCTGAGCGGGTAAAAGAGTCTGCCCAGACCGTGGAAAGCCTTGGCGCCCGTTCTGATCAGATCGGCGAAATCGTCGGCACTATCGAAGACATCGCTGACCAGACCAATCTCCTGGCCCTCAATGCAGCCATCGAGGCAGCCCGTGCCGGTGAGCAGGGACGTGGCTTCGCGGTTGTGGCCGACGAGGTCCGGGCCCTTGCGGAACGAACCACCAAAGCAACCAAGGAAATCGGTGCCATGATCAAGGCCATCCAGATGGAGACCAAGGGAGCAGTTTCTTCGATGGAAGAGGGGGTCAAAGCTGTGGAGAAGGGCACTGCCGATGCATCACGCTCTGGTCATGCTCTCCAGGATATCCTCGAGCAGGCCAATGCTGTAACCATGCAGATCAACCAGATAGCTACTGCTGCTGAAGAGCAGACCGCCACAACCAATGAGATAACACATAATATTCAGCAGATTACCGAGGTTGTTCATGAGACGGCCAAGGGGTCACAGGAATCCGCTTCCGCGGCAAGTCAGCTTTCACGGCTTGCCGAAGAGCTGCAGCAGTTGGTAGGATCTTTCAAGCTGGCGGTGTGAGGCAGAGATGAACAGGCCGTAAGCTGAGAGGTCTTCAGTTGGAATGAAAAAGGGCGCTCGATATGGGGCGCCCTTATTTATTCCAATAACCGCTCTATGCTCTTATCT
The DNA here is from genome assembly GCA_963717775.1 of uncultured delta proteobacterium. Taxonomy (GTDB): domain Bacteria; phylum Desulfobacterota; class Desulfuromonadia; order Geobacterales; family Geobacteraceae; genus RPRC01. The sequence continues at coordinate 81,749 of CAVQWZ010000020.1, read as the reverse complement.
CTGCCGGGCTTGGAGAAAAGTATCAAGTTCCCGCATTGCCTCGTCATAGTTTTCTAAGGAAAGTTTCCGATCTTCCTTCCAGTCGCGAGTCTTGTAGTACACTTTGTCATAGTAGTTTTCCAGCAGCCCTTTCATAAATGGGCGAAGATCCCACTGTTCCAGATATCCGGCAATTTCATCGTACTTCTCACCGCCAAGCTTTTTCTTGATTCTCAGCAGGGCGACAGCCATCTCCTCCCGGTATTCTTCCTTGCCATACTCACTGATAAGGCGATCGATCCGTGTCTCCATGGATGTTTCGCACCAGATTTTGATGCTCTCGCCCATGACCTCGTAGAAAGTTCCCGGCAGGGATATCCTGCCTATTCTGCGGCTTTCTCCTTCAATGAGAATTGGCCTTCCCTCGGGAGATTTTCTTAGCTCGTTCCAGAGCATGCTTTCAAAATGCTTCTGGCTCAAGTCCTGGGAAATTCCGAGTGCACCGAACGCGGAGCCCCTGTGTCTTGCCAGACCTTCCAGGTCGATAACCGTATAGCGGCTTGTGTTTACCGTATGCAGGAAGGTTGTCTTGCCGGACCCGGTGAGTCCGTGCAGTACGACCATGGGGCCGCTGGGGAGGAACTGGTCAAAATAGTCTGAAACGTTGGCGCGGTACGACTTGTAGCCTCCCTGGAGCTGAATGGCATGAAAACCGCTCAGGTCGAGAATCGAGGTTACGGTTTTACTGCGAAGCCCGCCCCGCCAGCAGTAGACGAGAATGGGACGGTCACCGGCCATTTTTGCAATTGTTGCGACCATTTCGGGAAAACGCGCTGCGGTCATTTCCAGCCCGCGCAGTCTCGCCTTGTGAGGGCCGTGCTGCTTATAAAGGATGCCGATTTCAACCCGCTCGTCGTTATCGAGAAGTGGGACGTTTACGGCCCCGGGAATGTGGTCTTCCTCAAATTCGAGAGGGGTGCGGGCATCGACAACGAGATGGCTTTCGAGAAGTGCTTCGGTAAATTCAACAGTGGTGGGCAAGAATTCATCTCCAAGTGAAACAGGCTGCTATTGTGAATCAAAATAATTAGACCTGCTCTGAAATTTCCTCCAGGTGACTGAAAGAACATATAGGGTACACTTTGTTTTATTGGTATTTCATCCTGCGATTTCCATGAGTATCGGTCAGCTTGATAAAAACCACACACTGTGAGAAATGAAAGACCCATCAGAGATACCATATGAAACCGATCTTCGCAATTCAATCCCTGCTCTGTCGATGAAGGGGGCAGCGGGAAATAACCGTCAAACTTGAATTGTCTCAGCCGGCGTGATATATAATCAAGGTTGCCAAGTGTGGGTGGTCAAGCCTGACGCATGATCATGTCATGGTACGTTCAAAGTTTCGGGACCCTCAGCCATGTGGTGCATGCTGGCGGTCGCGAGTGACTTTTTATATTTAGTGGGAGGGTCAGATATGTGTGTGCAAGCATCCGCTGTTCAGGATGATTTTCTCCGGGCGCTTGAAATCGGACGGCCAGAGAACATTGTGAAACTGTTTCCCAATTCGAAGGCGCTTCTCGTCAGTGGCAAGGTCATCGACCGTGCCATGCTTGCCAAGGGAAATGCCATTGCCATGGCGGCAAACGGCAGAAACACCTTTATCATCAGAGGCGTTCTCAAGGCTGCCCAGAAGGCCAATGCTGCTATCATCATAGAAATTGCCAAGTCCGAAGGTAATTATTGCCCTGTTAATTTCTGGAATATTGCGCTCCACGTGGATGCCATGTGCAATGAGATGGGCATTACTGTCCCGGTCGCCATTCATGCTGATCACTATGGTGTCAAGAAAGAGACGGACGTGGAGACAGCACGGGTGGAAATCCCCACCATGTTTGACGCGGGTATAACCTCTATTGCCATTGATGCTTCCCATCTTCCCGATGACAGGAATCTTCTGGCAAGCATTGCCTTGAAACCGTATGTACCTTCCTGGGCGGGCCTTGAAACAGAGGTGGGAGAAATCAAGGGAAAGCATGGCCTGTCCACCAGGGAAGAGGCACTCTTCCTCATTCAGGGCCTGAATGCCCATGGGATTTTTCCCGACTGGATCGCACTCAATAACGGCACAACCCATGGTATCGAGGCGAGCGATCAGGGCATCCAGGTTGATCTCACTGCCGAGATTCATCTGGCCCTGGAGAAATATGCGATTTCCGGCGCCCAGCACGGAACTTCCGGGAACAGCTCGGAGCGGCTCCGGGCGATCGCTGCCAGGACCCATACAACCAAGGCGAATGTTGCCACCGCCCTGCAAATGGTCTCCTGGGGGCTTGAAGTGAACGATTACGGCAATGCCATCTTTGATGACAATGGTTCGTTTATCAAGGTTTCCGGGAGAGGGAATGTGCGACGAATTGTGGGCGGAGATTGTTGCTTATGCTGATGCCAAGGGCTATAAGCCGGGCGATTACAAGAACTTGAACCTGCCGTTCGAAAACCGGCTCCTATCCCAGCCCAGGGAAATACGTGAGCGCATGGTCAGACGGGTGGAGGATTTTGCCTACCGGATGATGACCGAGGTTTTTAATGCTCAGGATACTGCTCCCTTTGCTATCGAGGCTATTCTGAAGGCAGGCTCCGGTGATCTCGGGCCGAAGGTCTCACGGATGGAAGATCCTGCAGAATGGAGCGAGGATAAGATACTGGCAAAGGCCGCTTGCATCAATTCCGATAAGGGTCCGAGCGGGAATTTCGACGATTAATTCCAAAGGGTAAAACTATTGAGGAGTGTCGTTCAGCAATGTGTATGCGGCGCTCGTGCTATTTGAAGCGCCACGGGACACTTGTGTCCCCAAAAAGCCCGGACGGGCTTGCCTTTTAGTAACCGTAGGGAGTTGTTTTATTGTCTGATCTTCAGAGTATCAAGAATATCCTTATTATTAAGCCGGGTGCTATCGGTGACGTGCTTCACCTTACACCGGTGATACGGGCTTTGCGGGAGAGGTTTCCCGAGGCCCGTATTACGTTTATGCTTGGTTCACGAGTGACTGCGGCTTTACTTGAGAATAATCCCTTTGTTCATGAGACGATTCTCTTTGATAAGCGGGGAGAACATCGCTCGTTTTCTGGCTTGATTGCTCTTTGGCGCCGCATTCGGCAGGGTCGTTTTGACCTGGTGGTAAACTTCCAGCGCAGCAATCTCAAAGCGTGGTTTCTTATCACAGCGGCCTTTCCCTGTCGAGTCCTTGTGTATCACAAAGCAAAAAACCGGGTTGTCCATGCGGTTGTCAACCACCTGGAGACGTTGGCTCCCTTGGGGATCGATCCAGCAGCTGTGGACCTGAAACTTGATTTTTTTCCATCGCAGGCAGATGAAGAGTTTGCGGATACTTTCATTCGGACTGCTTCGCTTGAGGGAAGGCGCATTGTGGCATTCAATCCGGGAACTGCCCACCTCTGCAAGTGTTGGCCGATTGAGAAGTTTGCCTTGCTGGGTGACCTCCTCATCGATCGGCTCGGAGTTGCCGTGGTAGTTCTCGGAAGTCATGCTGAAAAGCATCTTGCCGAAACTATCATGGGCGGTATGCGTAATCAGGCCCACGACCTGACCGGATGTTCTCTGGGGGAATCCGGGGCTCTGCTGAAACGGACCGCATTGCTGGTAACTGGTGATACTGGCCCAATGCACATTGCTTCAGCGGTGGGTACGCGGGTTTTGGCGCTTTATGGTCCGATTCCTCCACAACGTAGTGGACCGTTTGGACCTGGGCACCGGGTTATCATGCATGATGAACTTGACTGTTGTCCATGCAACAGTTTTGATTGTCGCAGTCCCGTATTCCGCCTCTGCATGGAGGAAATTTCCGTCGAGGAGGTTTTTACGGCGGCAATGGAGATGTGCGGCATTGTCGAATAATTAACGGCTGATCTTTAAGTATAGCGAAATAGTAACGATGGAGGATTTGATGGAAGAATTGCAATTGAAGCAAGTACCGCAACAATTCGAAAAGTGTATTGCCTTCTGGCATGCCCATGAGGGTGATTACCGGGGAGCGGTCACAGGTCTTAATCCCTTGGCCCTGGAGCTTGCCCGCAGAAACTACGAGCTGTGGCACGAAGAAGACCAGGCCCGTCGGACCGATGTGGATGATGGTGTAATTGCGTCTGTGAAACGGAAGATCGATGTCCTGAACCAGTCACGTAACGATATGATTGAGAAGCTGGACGAGCACATCATGGCATGGCTGACAAAAAAGGGTGCCGATAATCTGGTGGGGGATGTCAATTCCGAAACTCCCGGGAGCATCGTTGATCGGATCTCCATTCTCTCCCTCAAGGTCTACCATATGCATGAAGATACTCTCCGCAGTGATATTTCTTCCGAGCATCGAGAGCGTTCCCGGCAAAGGATGACAATCCTCCAGGAGCAACGTGCAGACCTGTATACTGCACTTGAAATACTCCTTTCAGACTACCTTGCCGGCAGGAAAAGAATGAAGCTCTATCGACAATTTAAGATGTATAATGATCCCGATCTCAATCCGGAGCTCTATGGGCGTGGAGATGGCAAAGGGCAGGTATAGGAAGATACTTTGCGCGAAGTTCTTGCCGGTAAAGGGATGATATGCGGGTTTTGATAGTAAAGATGAGTGCTTTGGGGGATATTATCCATGCCCTGCCGGTACTTGATTATCTTCATCAAGTGATGCCCGGCATTGAGGTGGACTGGGTCGTGGAGGAGCCTTTTCGCGATATTCTTGAAGGGAATCCGCTGATCAGTCGACTGCATGTGGTGAGGACCAAAGTCTGGCGGAAGAAACCTTTTGCAGCCGCGACCCGTCGCGAGATACGCGAAGTAAAGAGGGCCTTGCAAGCACGTGACTACGATCGGGTATTCGACATTCAGGGCAATCTGAAAAGCGGTCTCGTTGACTGGTTGACCGGTGCCGAGGACCGAATCGGCTTTGCCCAGGAAACTCTACAGGAATCGATCAACCTCCTCTTCACCACCCGCCAGGTTCCCATTCGTCGCCATGACTACCACATCACCGATCAGTACCTCAGACTGGTGAGTGTCTCGTTCGGCAAGGACTTCAGCACATTCAAACTGTCATCGGACATCTGTACATCGTCAGAGGATGGCGAGACCGCAGGTGCCCTTCTTTCGACCCTGTCAGATGGACTGGTTTTTCTTTTTCATTACGGGACCACCTGGCAGACCAAGTTCTGGTTTACCGAGGGATGGGTTCACCTTGGCAAGACCTTGCTGGATTCTTACCCGGAGTCCACCATTCTGCTGTCCTGGGGGAACGAGTCGGAAAGGTCGGCGGTAACCGAACTTGCTGCGGGTATCGGTAAAGGGGCAAGGGTTCTTGACCGGTACTCCCTGAAGGGCTTAACGGCCCTGCTGAAAAAGGTTGACCTGGTTGTGGGCGGGGATACCGGTCCGACACATATTGCCGCAGCGGTGGGAACTCCCACTGTTTCCCTCTACCGGGCAAGTGACGGGAAACGGAGTGGCCCCCGCGGACCCGGCCATGTAATCGTTCAATCCCCTATGCACTGTACTTCCTGCTTCCGTACCGAGTGCGATAAGGATGATGAGTGTCGCCGGAGCATTACCGTTGATCTAATGGTTCGGGCCGTTAAAAAGGCCCTTGCCGGCTAGCTCCTAGCCCCGTTCGCGTGAACCTCCTCTTCTTTACCCTCAGCCAGACACAATCATGCCCCAAGACGAGATAGTCCTTGACTGCCCGGACGGCTTCTGCGAGAACATGACAGGATTTGTTCTTCGTTCTGGGGGAATTCGTGGGTAGTGCGGAAAATAAGAAAGTCGGGATGTGGTTGCGCATGAAATGCAGGAAAGCTCCACCGTCAATTCCTGTTGCTCAGGATAGCCTGTCTGAGGGGAGTTCTTTCCTGTATGGCGGTAAGGTTCCGATTCATTACCGGACGGTTGGTCATGGACCTCAGTCGATCCTTTTCCTCCACGGCTTTGCCTCTTCCTCCACCACTTGGAAGGATATGGCAGGCTTTTTTCCCTGCCGATGAAGTATACCCTTATCCTTCTTGATTTGAAGGGCTTTGGTCGTTCGGCCAAGCCCAAAGATGCTGCCTATTCAATTGAGGATCAGGCTGACCTGGTGCGCGCCTTCATTCACGAACGGCAGCTTTCTTCCCTGGTACTCGTCGGTCATTCCCTGGGCGGGGCCGTAGCTCTCCGTGTTTGCATCGATGCTGGAGCCGGAGAGTGCTCCTTTACCATTGAAAAACTTGTTCTCATCGATTCCGCTGCCTATCCGCAACGGCTGCCGAGTTTCTTCCGTAAGCTCAAATCCCCGATCGGGCCATTGTTTCTCCGGTTGATGCCGGTTCGTATACTTGTTCAGGGTGTCATGGAAAGAGTGTTCTTCGATAAAACCATGATAACTCCGGAAAGGTTTGAGGTCTATAAAGGCTATTTCCGCGGCAAGGGAGTTGCCCATGCATTGCGGGCAACCGTGAAGGCGGTCAACCCGGAAGTATATGCACATATCGAGGAGAGTTACCGAAGCCTGAAATTGCCTGTTTTCATTGTCTGGGGTGATGAAGATCGAAATGTCCGGCTGAGTCTTGGCCAGCGACTTTATGCTGATATTTCCGGATCCATGCTGATGATCCTCAAAAAATGCGGACATAACCCCCATGAAGAACGCCCCGGGGAGACCTCTGCAGCAATTCTCTCTTTCCTTCGCGAACCGTAATATGTACACGCTTGAGTATGTTCTGTCACTATTTTGACTTCTCCTGACTATTCTCTATGACTTATTCTCCTGCAATACCTCGATGTACTATGATTTGATTAGTTTTGTTACCGGCCACTTCCTGAGTTCCCTCTGCCATGCCCAGTCGCTATACCATTCCGACCCGAAATAACCAGTCCATTTCTCGTCAGAAAAATTCTAATGAGAGACGTATCGGGCACAAAATGTGCAGGCTGTTCAAGTGCTCGTATAGGATACGTCACCGAAACATTTTTGCTAATGCTATCACCCAAATATATAGGAACGATACGATGAAAAACGCACCACTGCTTCTCGATAAACTTGTCAGTCTGACCGGTATTCAGGATATTGAACTCATGGAATTCAGTCTGTTGAAGACTCTTGCTGAATTCATCCGCCCCCAGGAGCTTTCAATTCTGAAACTTGACCGAAGAGGACTGCCGTGCTACCAGCTGCAGATGAGTCAGGAAAAATACGAGATTCTGTCGGATAACTTTTCCCTGTCGGAGGAGGTGTTTACTGCCCTTGATATCGCTCAGGGGACGAATCATCCTTTCCGTAAAAAGCTTGATTCGGGGAGCATGCTCATCACCTGGCATGTCCAGCAGACCAAGATGCAGAACGTGTTCCTCGTTGCGATTACCACTCGCGAACTCAGCAAGCTTGATTCCCATATGATTCGTGGTCTGCTGCAGATTTATCGTAATTTCTACGAGGTGCTCATCGATGCGCAGCGTGACCAGTTGACAGGTCTTGCCAATAGAAAGACCTTCGACGATGTTATCCAGAAAATCTATAGTCAGCCGGCGCCATTTACCGATCCTGTTCCTGTGGACAGGAGAAGTATTTTTGATGACCAGAATGTCGGATACTGGATCGGCATGGTTGATGTGGATAAGTTCAAGAGGGTCAATGACACTTGGGGGCACCTGTATGGCGACGAAGTTCTCCTGTTGCTTTCGCAACTCATGCAGCATCATTTCAGGGAAAGCGATTTTCTGTTCCGTTTCGGCGGGGAAGAATTCATTGTCATAGTCCGTGCCGGCACGAAAGAGAATGCCATGAGAGCATTCGAAAGGTTCCGTTTGTCCGTTGAACAGCATGATTTTCCTCAGGTCGGCCAGGTTACGATCAGTGTGGGTGTGGTGAAGATGGATCCTGAGATTTTTACCGCAACGCTGCTTGATCGGGCAGACCAGTCCCTCTATGTTGCAAAGAATAAAGGACGAAACAGAGTGGAATACTTTGATGATTTGCTGGAGGAAGGGCTGGTAAAGATAGCCGAGATCGCTTCAGGGGGAGTAGAGTTGTTCTAATAGTCTCCTTGACGAGATGGCCTGCCAGTTGCAGGATATCCACTAGAAATCTATAGCTATTTTTACACTGAATATAGTTTTACAAGCTGTTTCCTGCCGTAGAGAACGTACCCTTCTTGTTTCGCAGCACATTCAATTAATCCCGCTACCAGCCCGCACTATCGGAAGGCAGAGCAGACCTTCTATGCGTCCAGTACATCGCGCACTGCCTTGAGAAATTTGGGCAGTGATGAAGGCTTTGTCAGGATAGTCACGTTTTCTCCCTGGATGCCGCTATCCTTGATGGTTTCCTGCCCATGTCCGCTGACAAAGAGGAACTTCATGCCTGGATTTTCCTTCTTTACGGCATCATAGACTTCATGTGCATTTCTTTTCGGCATTATCACATCGAGAATCAGAAGGTCTATGGCTTTGCTGAAAGTATGGAAAGTTTTGATTGCTTCTTCGCCATTGGCTGCCTCCAGAACCGTGTAGCCGTTTTCTTCCAGAACGGAACGGAAAAGATACCGTAGTTCCTCCTCGTCCTCGGCCAGGAGCACTACCTCCGATCCCGGATAGGACATGTTATCCTCCTGTTGGTCGGTAAGCATCGATGCAGTTCTTGCCAGTGGAAGGTACACGGTGAACGTTGTGCCTTGTCCCGGCTCGCTATCTACGGTGATATAGCCGTTATGCTGCTTTATGATGCCGTAAACAATGGATAGACCCAAGCCCGTGCCTTTCCCCTTATCTTTTGTGGTAAAAAATGGCTCGAAGATTCTTTCCCGGGTACTTTCATCCAGACCAATACCCGAGTCGGAGATGGAAAAGGCTGCGTAGTCACCTGGTGTGCCGAATCCAAAAGCCTCGATGAATTCGTTTTCCAGATGGACGGGGAGAGTTCTGATGAGGATCGTTCCGCCGTTGGGCATGGCATCTCGGGCATTGGTGACCAGGTTGATCAGTACCTGCTCAAGTTGGCCGACATCAACCATAACGGAAAGATCGGAGGGGTGGATTTCCCTGCGTAGATCGATGTCTTCCCTGATCAGTCGAGAGAGAATGGAGTCGATCTTGCTGATGATATCATTCAGTTCGGCCGGTTGTGGGTTGAAGGCCTGTTTCCTGCTGAATGCCAGGAGGTTTTCGGTGAGATTTGCGGCCCGTTGCGATGCGAACATGATGCTGTCCACATATTTCTTGGTGGGGGAGTCACTTGCTGTCTTGAGTTGGAGAAGATGTCCGTAGCCGATGATTGCGGTGAGAATGTTGTTGAAATCGTGGGCGATGCCGCCAGCAAGCTGACCAATTGCATCCATCTTCTGCAGGTGCTGAAGCTGGGTTTCAAGTTTGCGTTGGTTGGTAATATCACGGGTAATCCCCACGACACCAACAACCGTTCCAACTTCGTCGAAAACCGGGGCAGCATGTATGTCCCTGATTGTTCCGTCTGAAAAGGTCATTTCTTCGCTTTCGGATTTGCCTGTCTGGAAACTCCTCTGGACCGGGCATACCAGACACGGTTTGTTCTCTTGGTGCCAGAGGGAGTAACAGGTCTTGTCGAGAATAGCGTCGGGTGCCATGCCAAGGGCATGGCTGGCACTGAGATTGGCCCAGCGGATATAAAGATCCGGTGAATAGAGAATAACCGCATCGGGAATCGCCTCCAGCAAGGCCTGAAACTCCATGGAAAGTTTCCGGTATTTTTCTTCGTTGTATCGCAGGCTTTCTTCTGCAAGTTTTCGCTCGGTTATATCGACAATCACCCCCACGATGCCTTGTAGTTTATTGGAGTGATTATAGAAGGTGGCCTTATAAAAAATTACGTTGCGGGGGCCGCTATCCTTGTATTGGACAACGGATTCGTAGGTTTGCTGTCCCGGACTCATTACAAGCGCAGCATCCATGCGATGGTACGCACTAGCCAGTTCCTGCTGATGGATATCAAAGGCGGTCTTGCCGATAATCTCCGTCCTGTCTCTGCCGAGGTGCTGGGCAAAGGCAAGGTTGCAACCAAGGTAGTGACCTGAGACATTTTTATAAAACACCGGATTGGGGATTGCGTCGATGATTGATTGCAGGAGGTGTAATTGTTCCTGCAGCTTCTCTTCCACGTTCTTTCGGGCCGTGATATCGGAGAAGATGGTGGCGAATTTGTTTTGTTCAGGAGAGAAGGCAACAATTTCAAAATGTCTGCCCAGCTCTGGTGAAAAGTGCTCGAAACGAAGGGAGCGGCCTTCCCGAGCGACCGGTTCGTATATTTTGAGGTAGTTCTGATATGTTTCCGGTAAGACTTCACGGAGGGTCTTGCCAAGAGTCTTTTTCGCGGCAAGGCCGGTAAGTTTTTCAAAGGCAGGGTTTAGTTCTAGAAAACGGTAGTCGCTGGCGTTGCCTTCTTTATCGTAAAACATCTCATGGTAGGAAAATCCATTGAGCATCCTGGTGAACAGCAGCCGATATTTGTGCTCGCTGTTTTCGATCGCTTCGGTTGCCAGTCGTTCCTGGCGAAGGATGAGAGTCGCCAGGAAAGCGAAGAAGGCCATGAGTAGCAGGACCACAACGATAGCTTTAAACCTCATCTCATCATAGGTGGCAAAAAAATTGCTTTTCTTGATACCCACGTACAGGGCGCCGATTATCTTGCCCGAAGGATCCCTGACCGGGTCGTAGGCAGTGAAATAGGGGATTCCCAGAATGATCGCCTCTCCCCGGTAGGGTTTGCCCTGCTGGAAAAGTGCTTCAAATGCCGGCCCTGTAAGCTTTGTTCCAATGGCGCGAGAGCCGTCTGATTTTAGTACGTTGGTTGAGATTCTTGTGTTACCCATAAAGATCGTTGCCGTGCCACCGAAGAGGGCCTTAATCTTGTCCGGCAATTCATTGCTGCCATTAAGGAGATAGTCGCCGACAAACATTTTCTCGTCTTTAATTCGGAAACTCTTTCCTTTGTTGTCCAGAAGATTCCAGAATGTCCTGAGATGGCTTTCCTGGGCCAATTTTAGGTGTTTTTCCGCTTCAGAGCGCATTTGGCTAAGGAAAAAGGCGGCAGTTATTGCTATGCCGACAGTGACTATCAGGACATTCAGAAGTATAAAACGGGATGTTTTTTTCATGTATTCACCGGTATTTGACTCGTGTACGGTATATGCTTTACGATGATATCTCGCACGATGTTCTGTTCATTAAACTATGGACTATAGGGATATGAGAAAATACCCCACCAGAAGAGTATCGGCAATTACTGTGTTAACTTGACTTGTTTTGTGGCGTAATAATTTGGCTGTCTACCGGTAGTCTGGCGTCATTTTTGTTGGGGCCATGGTATTGGCCATTTCCATGGCATTCTCCTTGTAGTTTCTCGTGATCCTTACAAGGAGCTTTCCTGCACGTCTGAAAATACATCCTCGACAGTAGTAAGTATCCCCTGATGAGAGTGAAAGTCAAAGGATAGTGGGGGGGGCTTTATTGAAAAGGGAAGAGAGTTACTGTGCTTCCGAGCAGTGCGCACGAATCTATTACTTTACAGCGGAGCTTACAGTGCGAGGCGGGGAGGGCAGACGGGCAGTGAACCCGTCTGCGTGATCTGGGATAAAAAAACCTAAAAACTGGTATGGCGGATATCCTTGCCCTTGATCATGAAAATGACCATTTCCGCGACGTTGGTTGCGTGGTCGGCGATTCTTTCCAGGCATTTGGAGATGTAGTTGAGTTTGATTGCCCGACTAATCGTACTGGGATCCTCCAACATGAAGGTGAGAAGTTCGCGTTGAATCTGGATGTTCAGGTCGTCAACAAACTGGTCGTTTTCACAGACCTGCATGGCTAGTTTTTCATCTCCGCGAACAAAGGCGTCGAGGGATTCCCTGACCATGGCTCGTGATGATTCTGCCAACCGGGGCAAGTCTATGTATGGCTTGAGAGGCGGTTCTTCATTCAGTTCCATTACCCTTGTGGCAATGCTGACGCACTGGTCGCCAATCCTCTCCATATCGGTCACGATCTTGAGGGCCAGGGTGATGAATCTGAGGTCCCGTGCGGCCGGTTGCCGAAGCGCCAACACTTCGAGACATTTCTCATCGATGAGGACTTCCAGGTGGTTGACCTCATGGTCAGCAGGTATGGTTCTCTCTGCAAGGCCCGAATCCCTGTCTACCAGCGCTTTGATGCAATTGGAGATCATGACCTCAACCTTACCCCCCATCTCCAGGATCAGGGAGCGGATTTCGTTCAGTTCAGCGTCGTACTGCTTGATGATGTGTTCTCTTTCCATGTAATAACCTCGAAGAAAAGTTCAGAGTTTAAAGATGTAGCGTTCAATGTTCGGTGGAAATGTTTTCATAAGGTCAGGTAAAGAAGTGTCAGGGTATTCAAAATTCACAAATCCCAAGTGAAGGTAGATACAATGCTCCATTAAACATAAATTTAGCAAAGTGACCAGGTTTTAGCCGAATCTGCCGGTAATGTAATCTTCCGTGTGTCTTTTGTCCGGGTTTGTGAATATTTTCTTTGTGGCATCGAATTCTATCAGTTCTCCCAGATACAGGAAAGCGGTAAAATCGGATACACGGGCAGCCTGCTGCATATTGTGCGTAACGATGACCACGGTGTACTGTTCCTTAAGCGCGTTGATCAGTTCTTCAATCTTTGCCGTTGCAATCGGATCGAGAGCCGAGCAGGGTTCGTCCATGAGGATAATCTCGGGGTTGACCGCTATAGCGCGGGCAATGCAGATTCTTTGTGCCTGCCCACCGGAGAGACCGAGAGCCGAATCGTGGAGGCGGTCCTTTGCCTCGTCCCAGATGGCTGCAGCTCTCAGGCTTTTTTCCACGGTTTCGTCCAGAACCGCTTTGTCGCGTATCCCGGCAATGCGAAGTCCGTAGACGATATTCTCGTAGATGGATTTTGGAAATGGGTTCGATTGCTGGAAGACCATGCCGACTCGTCGCCGCAGGCTGATGACGTCGAGGTCAGGAGGGGTAATCTCCTCGCTGTCAAGCTTGATGCTTCCCTCGATTCGAACGTTTTCCAACAGATCGTTCATTCTGTTAAAGCAGCGGAGCAGGGTGGACTTGCCGCATCCCGATGGGCCGATAAAGGCGGTGACCTGCTTTCTCGGTATGGCCAGAGAGATGTCCTTCAAGGCCCGTGATGTACCGTAGTACAGGTTCAGGTTGGATATTTCAAGAACGGGATCGGCAATCATGTGTGGCGAACGTAACGGCATACTATCTATCTCCATGTAGGGCTGTGTTTGCATTCAAGCGAAGACGCCTGCTAAAAGGCCTTGGTGGCGTATTTCTTTTTCATCTTGTTCCTGATGTGGATCGCGGTACTTGAGGCGCTAATGACAATCGCCAGCAGGAGCAGCGTGGTAACGAATACCATTGGCTTGGCTGCCTCCACGTTGGGTGACTGGAAACCGACGTCGAAGATGTGGAAGCCCAGGTGCATGAACTTGCGGTCAAGGTGGAAGAAGGGGAACTGGCCGTCAATGGGTAGGGTCGGGGCCAGCTTCACAACGCCTACCAGCATCAAAGGGGCCACTTCGCCTGCTGCGCGCGCCATGGAGAGTATCATGCCGGTCATGATGCCGGGGGTTGCCATGGGAAGTACGATTTTCATAAGCGTCTGGAACTTGGTTGCCCCGAGGGACAGAGAGCCTTGGCGAAGACCCTTGGGGACCGATGCGAGTCCCTCCTCGGTGGAGACAATCACCACCGGGACTGTTAACAGGGCAAGGGTAAGGCTTGCCCAGAGTATACCTCCGGTGCCGAAGGTCGGTGTTGGCAGTCGCTCCGGAAAGAACAGCTGGTCAATTCCGCTTCCGATGCCATAGATAAAGAAGCCGAGACCGAAAACGCCGTAGACGATAGAAGGGACGCCGGCAAGATTGTTGACAGCGATTCTGACGATCCTGACGAGAAGTCCCTCTTTCGCGTATTCCCGCAGGTAAATGGCGGCGATAACCCCAAAGGGGAGGGAGAAAATAGTCATGAAGAGCACCATCAACACCGTGCCGAAAATGGCTGGGAAGAGCCCGCCTTCGGTGTTCGACTCACGTGGTTCGCCCACGAGGAGTTCCTTGACCTTGCCGGCATAGAAGGCTGCCTTGGAGAAGAAACCCATGGTGTTGGGGCGGTAGGCACGAACGATACTGGTCAGGGCGATTTCTTTTTCTTCGCCAGAAGCATCCTGGAAAAGGGCAGTATGCTGGTTGAGTTTGATGCTTTCGTTATTCAGTTTATCCAAAATGAGGCTGAATTCGGCCAACAGCTTTTTCCGTTTCCGGGAGAGGTCTTCTATTTCCTTCCGGTTGGCTATTTTGTCCTGATAGGACAATTTTTGAATTTTAAGTCGCAGGTTTTCCGCCGACGAATTAAGCCCCGACATTTTGTCACGTAGGCCATCGAGATTGTGATTTGATTGAATAGCGCCTTTCCACGCCGAAAGCAACTGATCCCACGGTGTCGTCGCGGCTTGGGTTTGTGAGCCGTTCAGGGAGAGTGATTTTAGAAAACCGTAGAAATTGCCGTTTTCTTTCCTTTCCAGCACGATGGCGTTATCCGGGTAGCTGATGGATTCCATATCCTTTTTGTCAATCCAGCGAAAATCCTGACCATAGAGATCCCGGTTGCCGACCTTGAACTGGATCCGTTCACCCTGTGTTGCCGTTGCTTTTTCTCTGTCGGTGATCTCGCCCAGAAGTTTTGTTCCGTCCTTCAGGGATACCAGTGCCGTGTCAGAAGGCCAGAAAAATCCCAAGCCGTTGACCATGACCACGCCGATGAGTGTCGCAACCATGAGAAGGGTGATGGTGAGCGCTGCGGCCGTGCCCCATACCTGAGGTTCACCTTGTTTCCAGAATCTGCTCATTATAATGTCCGTCCTTGTTAGAATCGTCCGTATTTTTTGCGAAAGTTCTGACGCAAGATTTCGGCGACGGTGTTGATGATAAAGGTGAAAATGAACAGGAGCACAGCGGAGAGGAACAGCACCCTGTACAGGGTTCCGAAAACCGGTGCCTCGGGTATTTCAACAGCAATATTTGCCGAGAGTGAGCGGAAGCCATTGAAGATGCTCCAGCTCATTATCGGGGTATTGCCGGTTGCCATGAGCACGATCATTGTTTCACCAATGGCCCTGCCGAAGCCGATCATGACTGCGGAGAAGATGCCGGGCAGTGCTGAAGGCAGAACGACCCGCCATGCGGTTTGCCAGCGGCTGGCTCCAATCGCCAGGGAAGCAGCGGACAGGTTTTTCGGTACATTGGAAAGGGCATCATCCGCCATGGTAAAAATTAGGGGGATGACGGCCAGCCCAAGGGCAAAGGCAATAATGATAGAGTTCCGCTGGTCGAAACGGGCGCCGAAACTATCAAACAGCCAAAGCTTGAAATCACCGGCAAAGAGGGAAGCTTCCACGAGCCCTCCAAGGGCATGCGACGCATAAATTCCGAGTAAAAGTGCCGGTACCAGCAGAAGAAATTCGTATCCGACGGATATTTTTCTCAATAACGGTTTGGTACGGAATTTCTTCCAGAGCAGAATCGAGAGAAGGATTGATAACGGGATAACAATAATACTTACCAGGACGGAAACGATTCCTTTGTCGAGCAGTGGGGCAAGCCAGAGTCCGGCCAGGAAACCGATAACCACCGAAGGAATGGCCGCCATGATCTCAATTCCTGGCTTGACAATATTTTTCAGTCTCGGTCCCATAAATTGGCTGGTGTAGATAGCCCCAAGCAGAGCGAGCGGAATGGCGAAAATCATGGCGTACAGGGTGCCTTTGAGTGTACCGAAGATCAGGGGGGTGAGACTCAGTTTCGGTTCAAAGTCGTCATTTGCCGAAGAAGACTGCCAGACATAGTCAGGCTTTTTGTAATTCTCATACCAGACCGGCCCGAAAAGAGTCCTGAAACTGATCTCAGGGTGCGGATTAGAGATGTTCCAGGTACTGATCCTATTATTGGCGTCTAAGCCTATCAGTCCGTTATCTCGTGGTGAAACGCTGAACAAGACGAGAGGTGCATTGTTTGTCACGGACAGGAGATGTCGCTCGGAGGTCATATGGTCGAGATGTACAGAACCGCTCGCGTCAAGCGAGTACAGGGTCTTGTTCCTGGGTGAGGGGAGGATTGCCGTTACGGCACTGCTGTGGCTGGTGAGCGGATGGATACGGGTAAGAGCCTTGCTGCTATCGAGGCCTGTTTCGGAGACCGGGAACCAGGTTGAAAAGGAACCGTCGGCGTTACCCACGGCAATGGAAATATCACCCAGGACAAGGTTCAGCGCTGTTACCGGTGATCCTTTGTCGCTTGTCTGGACGGAATCGAGCAGCTGTGGCGACTCAGCTTCGGAAAGACCCCAGCGCAGAAGGCGGCCCGTGTCGGTTCCCGCATAGAGAAACTCGGCCTTTGAGTCGAGGGCCACGGCGGTAATATGCCCCGGCACGGTCGCTTCTATAGGGGTGCGGGTGTTTATTGTTGTCTCGTTTCCCATGAGGTCGGTGACCGTGGTTTTCTTGGTGAATACAAAACGGTCCCCTGGCAGGAGGTCAATACGTGCGGGTGAGTCTTCCTCGGGAAAACGAGCCATTGACAGCAGGGGCACGGGCTCAGAAGCTGTTCTTTTCTCCTCTAGGAGAGTTTTGACTTCGTGCGCAGTCTGTCCCTCCGTCTGGCTGTCAATGTTTTTGTCAAAGCCAATAGCAATTGCGGAAAAGGAGCCGTCTTTCCAGAGGATATCAAAATGCCGGTCTGCTGCAGGGGAAACTGCGGCTATTCCGGGATTGGTTCCTCCTGGCGCGGAAAGTGAGATAGTGTCGGAGACGGCGCCGGTTTTTCTGTCGAAGAAGCTGACCTTTCCCTGTTCATCGATAATAAAGCCTGTCTTGAGATTTTCGTCTGTTCCGATGCCGAGGATTTTTCCCTCAGGTACAGAACCGGTGAGGCTGACAGTCGAAATGTGGGTCGCATCAGGCGAGAAGAAAAGAGGAACTGCCACCTTGAGAATCAGAAGTAGTATCCCGATAACTGATATTACGACCAGAAGTCCGCCGATATTTATCAGCCACGCGGCTAGACGATCATTTTTCTTTGCGCGTGCGAGGAATCTTCTGGTGTCTGGCAATGAATCGTTTCTTCTAAGAAGTCCCATTTTCCGGCTCCAAGTTTATACGGGATACGCAGTCTGCGTGAGTGCCTGATTCTGTCACGGAAGAACGTCCGAGTGATGTCGGCCGTTCTTGCTGCTACTTGTGAATGTCAGGTTATTTGAGTATCGAGAGGTTCTTGGTAATCATTTTTTCGGTAAGGGGCAGAAAACCATCTTTAATTACGATTTCCTGTCCTTCTTTAGAGAGAACAAACTTAAGGAATTCTTCCGTCAGTTTCGGGAGCGGTTTTTTAGGATCCAAGGCAACATAGACATACAAAAATCGACTCAGGGGATATTTGTTGCTAAGAGCATTTGAATAGGTTGCCTCGTATGCCGGCTTACCTGCTTTCGCGGAAACGGCGAGTATCTTAACGCCGGATGTTTTGTAACCGATGCCCGAATAGCCGATGCCGTTCTTGTCTTTTGTTATGCCCTGAACAACGGATGCGGAGCCGGGCTGTTCTTTTACGATATTTTTGAAGTCACCCTTGGACAGTGCATGTTCCTTGAAGAAGCCGTAGGTTCCTGAAGCGGAGTTGCGACCATAGATGCTGATCGGTTGTGATGCCATTTTGCCGGTTATGCCAAGCTGGCCCCAGGTGGTGATGTCAGCGGAGTAGCCGCGTTTACGGTTTTTGGAGAAAATGGCATCGACCTGCTCAAGGGTCAGGCTTTTCAGGGGGTTGTCCTTATTGACGAACAAGGCGATGGTGTCGATAGCCACCGCAATTTTGGTGGGTTTGTACCCGTATTTCTTTACAAAGGCATCAATCTCGCTGTTTTTCATTTCGCGTGACATGGGGCCAAGCTGTGCCGTCCCTGCTACCAAGGCTGGTGGCGCGGTGCTGGAGCCTTTCGCTTCAATCTGGATATTCACATTAGGGTATTTCTTCCGGAAGCCTTCTGCCCACATGGTCATCAGGTTATTGAGGGTATCTGAGCCGATACTGTTCAAGTTGCCGGAAACACCGCCCACCGTTTTATAGCTTTTCAGAGATGGGTCAACTTTCAATGCAGCGGCTGATGCAAGACCTGCCGTAGCAACCAGAATGACCGCCGATGCGATAAGAATTTTTTTGATCATATTTTCCTCCTGTGAGAAATGCTATACTCGTGCTAGGAGTCTGTCGGGCTTAGGAAGTCGACGCGAAAATTCGACTGGGAGAGGACAGATTTTGTCGATTTTGCTGGGCAATAGTTGTTCTATTGCCCAAAAGAGCGGCGGAATATGGACCGGCCAGATGGATTTGCAGCAGATTTCCCCTAAGTCCGACAGACTCCTAAGAACAATACCTGGTAAATGTTACAGCTGTGTGACAACTGTGCAAAGGAATCCTGAAATCTTTTCGAATATGCCTGATGCGCCAAATACTTATTGGCTCAATTTGTGAGGAGTGGAATGGTTTGGTGGGATAAGTGGCGTTACAGTATGGGTAGTTAGCGTGATATCCCTCATGTGGTGCATGAGGGATAGTCGTGACACGTTTGCCACACTGTGACGCCACCAGGAGCTGCGATGCCTAGGTGGGCAGTTGGCCGTATTTCGTGTTTCTGCGCTATCCTTCTGGTCAGGCCTTTCGCATGGTGAACGAGAAAGTCGATCCTTTGCCGGGGATGCTTTCGACGGCAACCGAGCCGCCATGGGCCTGAACGATATGTTTTACGATGGCGAGGCCAAGACCTGTTCCTCCCAGTTCCCGACTTCTGGCCGTATCGACTCGATAGAACCTCTCGAAAATTCTTGAAATGTCCTTGGGCGGGATGCCGATTCCGGTGTCTTTCACTTCGATGCGTACCTCGTCTCCGAGCTCTGAGGCTTCAACTGTTACCCTGCCGCCAGCAGGGGTGAATTTCATGGCGTTATCCAGAAGATTGATGAGGATCTGTTCAAGTTTGTCCGGATCCGCCAGGATATTCGGCATGGTGACAAGAGACTCCGCTTTGACGAGTGTAACTTCTTTGTCGCGCGCCTTCTGTTCAAGCAGGTGTGTTACCCGGTTTACGGCTGAGAGGATAGGAATCGGTACCGGTTCGAGGGGGACTGCCCCGGATTCTATCCGTGACAAGGTTAGCAGATCACTGATGAGATGCGCCAAGCGCTCTGCGTGGCTATGGATGATCTCGGTAAATTGTACCAGCTTTTCCGCTGGTAGGCTGCTCCCTTCAGAGAGAATAGTTTCGGCGTAACCCTTTATGACTGAAACCGGTGTGCGCAGTTCATGGGACACGTTGGCCACGAAATCTTTTCTGATCTTTTCGAGTATTTTCAGGTCGGTTATGTCGTGAAAAACCGCCACTGCACCGATGAGGGTCGTTTCTTCCATCAGTGGTACCCAATGTGTCAGCATATGTTTTTCTTCAGGAACCAGCATTACCATCTCTTCCAGGAGTTCCTCACGAGAATCGAGAACTTTTTTCAAGGCATTGTTCAATGACGGCTGGCGGGCAATTTCGATTAGTGCTTTGCCGATACAGCTTTGGTCGAGCGAAAACAGGGCGCGAAAGGCCGGGTTTGCCAGCGTGACGATTCCGGCATCGTTTGTAACAATAACCCCTTCACCCATGCCGCGAAGTATGGTGTCGAGACGGGTTTTCTCTGTCGAAAGGCGCTCTAGCTGGCTTTCAGTTTTTTCTGCCATTTCGTTTAAAACTTCTGCCAGTTCACCAATTTCGTCTCTGCTGGAGATCGGAATGCGTGATCCAAACTCGCCTTTGCCAATAAGGGCGGCGGCCGCCGCCATGCTTCGGAGCGGGCGTGAGGTTATGAAAGAGAGGAGGTAGCTGAGCAGAAGTGAGCAGAAAATAGTAAGAATCAGGGATGCGCCGAGGATGGTGCCGAGACTGGTCATGGCTGCATCGACTCGGGAGAGCGGCAGCGCGAGTCGGATAACGCCGCGTTGTCCTGAGGTTGTCTGGAATGGCAAGGCGGTATAGATCATATTCGTGCCAAGGGTAGCAGAAAAACGGGTGGCAACTCCCTGGCCGTGTTCGATTGCCTGGATGAATTCCGGTCGGTTTGCATGATTTTCCAGCTTGCGGAGTTCCGCCTCGGTCAATTCGGAATCACCGGCTACCTTGCCATCTCTGTTGATAATGCTGACACGGGCCTTGATCTCTTTACCGACTGTCCGGGCCAGGGCGGGTGCGTCGCGATTCATATCGGCAATCTCTTTTGAGGACATTGCTCTGACGAGCCGTGTCTCATTGAAAAGGTTGTCGCGTATCTCCGAATTAAGATTGTTTTTCAGTGTATGGCTCAGGTACCCATAGAGGATTGTGCCGATAAGGATCACGAGGGCAAGGTATGATGCCATTAGCTTCCACTGGATTTTTATCCTCACGCTTCCTCCATTTTGTAACCGAATCCCCGGACGGTCTTGATCATGTCACCAGCAAGGCCCAGTTTGGTGCGGAGTCTTGTTATATGAGTGTCCACGGTACGGGTGTCCCCGATATAGTTATATCCCCAGACGTTCTTGAGCAAAAGGTCGCGGTTCTGGACTCTGCCAAGTCGCTCGGCAAGATTGAGCAGCAGTTTGTATTCCGTGGTGGTCAGAACAACATCTTCTCCGGCAGAGGTAACAGTGTGACGTCCGGTGTCGATAGTGACCGGTCCTATTCGTAGTATTTTTTCTTCCTTTATGTCGGGCTCCGAGCGTCGCAGAACTGCACGAATTCTTAACATCAGTTCACGGTTCGAGAAAGGTTTCACAACGTAATCATCAGCACCCACTTCGAATCCCACCACGCGGTCGATTTCTTCCCCTTTTGCGGTGAGCATAATGATGGGAATATTTGCCGTCTTTTCACTGTTCTTCAGAATTCGACAGATGTCAGTTCCCATGATTCCCGGCAGCATCAGGTCAAGAATGACAAGGTCAGGAGATCGTGTACGGGCTGTTTCCAGTCCGTCTTTCCCATCCAGCGCGGTCAGGACGCGGTAGCCTTCTCTTTCCAGGTTAAATGCCACCAAGTCGAGCAGGTCGCGTTCGTCTTCAATAATAAGAATTGTTTTCATAATCAAAATTCCCCGTTTTCGAGAGATTCTACCGGTGCCCTGTGACAACTGTGTTACAGGTGTATGAAATGTTTCATAAAAATACTTCAGAAGTGCACTTTCTTACGTAATCCACACAAACTGTTGACAGGTGTGTGGAAAACGTTGTGTATCAAATGGCTAAAGACACCGGACATCAGTGAATAGTACCAGATTGCACAAAAAAGAAGCGCAAGAATTTTTGCAGACACAAACCTTTGCGGGTTTGTGTGGGTAGGCTGGAGTGAGTTATTCTAATATATATAAATTCTTGACTTGTCTTTCGCGCTGTGTTAATTCATAAAACCTTTTAAATCAATAAGTTAAAAATTTCTCGTGATGCTGCTTCGATCAGATTCTTTTCCTTGCGTGGGACAATTCCGGCAGCTGTTTCAAAAGAAATTGTTTATTTACACTACCCGCCGATCCTGCCGGAGTGGTGTTCCTGGCGGTGGACAATAGTATGTCTGTACGGATTTTGATCAGATCGTCATTCTTGTTATTTGGTTGTGGAGGTCTTCATGTCGAGTTTTCTTGAGTGTACTGTTGGCGGACTGCTGGACCAAATGGCGGATCGGTTTCCCGATAATGATGCCTTGGTTTCTGTGGAGCGTGACCTTCGCTATTCATATCGGGAGTTCAACGAGGTTTGTCGTAAGGTAGCAAAGGGTCTTATTTCTCTTGGGGTGAAGAAAGGCGACCATATTTCGATCTGGGCGAACAATGTTCCCGAATGGGTGATTCTGCAGTTTGCTACGGCCAAGATCGGCGCGATTCTCGTTACTATCAATACCAGCTATCGCTCAGCCGAACTGGAGTATATTCTCAAGCAATCCGATTCGAACGTGCTTTTCATGGTGCAAAGCTTCAAAGGTACCGATTACGTGGAGACCCTGTACGAAGTGGTCCCGGAGTTCAGGGACGCTGCTGCCTGCTTCAGTCGGAGCGAAAAGCTGCCTTTTCTTGATCGGGTCGTTTTTATCGGTGAAGAGACTCCCGGTGGAATGATCAACTTCAACGAACTCTATGCTATGGGCGATACGATAGCTGATGCTTCCCTCGCAACAATCGAGGCCGCACTGTCTCCCCACGATGTTATTAATATGCAATACACTTCGGGAACAACCGGTTTCCCGAAAGGAGTAATGCTGACCCATTTTAATATCGTGAATAATGGTTTCAATATCGGCGAATGCATGCGTTTTACCGAAAAGGATCGGTTGTGTATTCCCGTACCCTTTTTCCACTGCTTTGGCTGTGTTCTCGGGGTGATGGCGTGCGTAACCCATGGTGCGGCAATGATCCCGGTCGAGACATTCAACCCCCTCCTGGTCCTGCAGGCGATAGAAAAGGAGCGTTGTACCGCAGTGCATGGTGTTCCGACCATGTTTATCGCCGAACTGGAACATCCGGATTTCGAAAAATATGACCTGACAAGCCTCCGCACCGGGATTATGGCGGGTTCTCCTTGTCCCATAGAGGTAATGAAACGGGTTATTCGCGATATGCATGTCGCTGAAATCACGATCGCCTATGGTCAGACCGAATCATCTCCGGTGATAACTCAGACACGGACCGATGATCCCATCGAGTTGCGGGTTGCAACGGTAGGAAAGGCGCTTCCTGATGTTGAGGTAAAGATTGTTGATATTGAAACCGGAGCTACTCTCCCCCCTGGCAAGCAAGGGGAGCTTTGCGGACGCGGTTACCTGGTCATGAAGGGTTACTACAAGATGCCGGAGGAAACTGCCAAGGTCATTGATGCCGAGGGTTGGCTGCATACCGGTGACCTTGCGGTTATGGACGAAAATGGCTATTGCAAGATTACCGGCAGGATTAAGAACATGATCATTCGGGGGGGCGAAAATATTTATCCCCGCGAGATTGAGGAGTTCCTCTATACCCATCCGAAAATTTCCGATACGCAGATATACGGCGTGCCCGACCGCAAGTATGGCGAGCAGGTCATGGCTGCCATTGTTCTGAAAAAGGGCGTCGAGATGTCCGAGGAAGAGGTCAAGAAATTTTGCCGAGAGAAGATTGCCCATTACAAGGTTCCTTACTATGTGAAGTTCGTTGATTCTTACCCCATGACCGCTTCAGGGAAGATCCAGAAATTCAAGCTTCGGGAGATGGCAATTCGCGAACTTCAGTTGGAGGATGCCGGAGAGACGGCTTGATATGAACAGACGGATAACACCTAAGGATGAGCTTGAGAACCGTTGTTTTGCCTTGCAGGCCTTGATGGCAGCCGAAGGGCTGGATGCTGTCATTGTTGTTCAGAACGCTGATCTGTTCTACTTTACCGGCACTATCCAGTCTGGATGCCTCTACGTCCCTGTTGAAGGTACTCCCATCTATATGGTGCGTAGGGATGCAGAACGTGCCAGGTGTGAATCATCTTTGGCCGAGATTGTCCCTTTTTCTTCCATGCGTGAAGTTTTTGGGATTATTGCAGGGTATTCCCTGCCGGAGCCGAAGCGGATAGGCATGGAGTTTGATGTCTTACCGGTGAGTTTCTTTGAACGGTATCGCAAGGTCTTTCCTGCAGCCCGGTTTCAGGATGCGACGCCTCTCATTCGCAGGGTGAGAATGAAGAAGTCGTCCTATGAACTGGCACGTATGCGTGAAGCCGCCCGACAAGTGGACAAGGTCTATCGGCAAGCCGGTGAATCTATTCGCGAGGGGATGACAGACCTGGACCTTGCCGCAGAACTGGAGTATGTCGCGCGAAAAGAGGGACATCTCGGATACATACGGATGAGGGTCTTCAACGGGGAGATGATTTTCGGCCATACCTTTTCCGGTGCCGATGGTGCACTTCCGGCCTATACCGATACGCCGCTGGGCGGCGCGGGGCTGCATCCGAGTTTCGGTCAAGGGTGCGGGCGGAAACAGATTTGGCCAGGCGAGCCGATAGTAGTCGACTTTGCCGGGAGCTGTGACGGCTACCTTGTGGACCAGACCCGTATATTTGCCTTGGATAGCCTTCCTGAGAACCTCCTTGCGGGTCATAATGACATGCTGGCCGTTCAGGAATATATGCGACAGCTGGCGCTGCCAGGTGCGGTCTGGGGAGATGTCTACGAGGCCTGTCTTGCTCTTGCGGTTGAGCAGGGTCATGCCGATAACTTCATGGGGTATCGGGGTTCGCAGGTTTCATTTATCGGTCATGGTGTCGGTATCGAGATTGATGAATACCCGTTCCTTGCGAGAGGTTTCAGTGATATGAGTCTTGAAGTCGGGATGGTCTTCGCTTTCGAGCCAAAGTTGGTTTTTCCTGAAGTAGGGGCTGTCGGCATTGAAAATACCTTTCACCTTTCAGAAAACGGTCTTGAGCAGTTGACTTTTTCAAGGGAGAACATTGTCATTTTGTAAAAAGTTGATCTGCCGTGCAATGCGGTTATTCAGTACTGTAATAGAAAAGCCGGAGCTTTGAAGCACCGCTGAAAAAAGGAGAATTTCTGCATGTCGACCTTGAAGGAAAGGCTTTACAAAAAAATCGTTCCACTTCGCTCTCGTACGGCCGAACTTCTCAAAAATCATAGAGATGTTGTTATTGATACGGTAACTATTGGACAGTGTATCGGGGGGTCTCGAGATGTGAAATGTCTCGTCACGGATATCTCTTCACTGGACCCCCAAGAGGGTATTCGTTTCCGCGGCAGGACTATTCAAGAAACCTTTGCCGAGCTTCCCCATGTGCCGGGATGCGAATATCCTTATGTGGAGGGGTTCTGGTATTATCTCCTGACTGGTGATATTCCTACGATGACGGAAACCCTATCTGTTGTAGAAGATTTCAGTATGCGTTCCCAGGTTCCCCAGTACGTTTTCGATATCCTTCGTGCCATGCCGCGGGACACGCATCCCATGACCATGT
Organism: uncultured delta proteobacterium; assembly: GCA_963717775.1. Taxonomy (GTDB): domain Bacteria; phylum Desulfobacterota; class Desulfuromonadia; order Geobacterales; family Geobacteraceae; genus RPRC01. Next base: position 56,634 of record CAVQWZ010000020.1, on the reverse strand, counting down.
TTTCCACGGCGATCCTCTCAATGCAGCGTGAATCGATCTTTGCCAGGAAATATGCCGAGGGGATGAAGAAAAGCGATTATTGGGAGCCCATGTACGAGGATTGCTGTAATTTAATGGCCAAATTGCCGGCAATTGCCGCCTACATCTATCGTATGAAGTACAAGTCAGATACATTTATTCCCGCGGGACGTTATCTTGATATCGGTGGAAACTTCGCTCAGATGATGGGTATGTCGCGCCCTTACGATGATGCCGCTCGTATGACCTTCATCCTTCATTCAGAGCATGAGTCGGGGAATGTGTCTACCCATGCGACACATCTGGTTGCTTCGGCACTGGCTGATCCATACTATAGTCTTTCCGCCGGCATCAACGGCCTTGCCGGACCGCTCCACGGACTTGCGAATCAGGAAGTTCTCAGCTGGATCCAGGAGGCTTTTCATATGCTTGGCGGGAAGGTCCCCTCGGAAGATGATCTGAAAAAATTCATCTGGGATACTTTGAACAGCGGTCAGGTAATTCCCGGCTATGGCCATGCCGTGCTTCGGAAAACTGATCCGCGTTACACGGCGCTGAAAGATTTTTGTGAAAAGCATCTGCCCGACTACGACCTGTTTAAGGTGGTAAATATGATTTACGAGGTTGCCCCCACAATACTCAAGGCCCATGGCAAGGCAAAAAACCCGTGGCCCAACCTGGATGCGCAGTCGGGTGTCGTCCACTGGTACTACGGAATCACAGAATATGATTTTTACACAGTCCTGTTTGGGGTCGGGAGGGCACTCGGAGTCCTTGCTACCATTATCTGGGATAGGGCGCTGGGCTATCCCCTTGAACGTCCCAAATCGGTAACCACCGATATGCTGGAGAAATGGGCTGCTGAGGGCGGTCAGAAAGTATCGTGAACCACTGAGGCGAGGGGGCAATCCCCGGAAATGCAGATGAATCTATTTAGTTTCCTTCCGGAAACGGTCCTTTTTAGCCCTGACTTTGTCAATCAGCGATCTTGTTTGTGCGACGTACAGTAGTACGTCTCCGCACAATCCCTTGATTTCCTTGTCAGGACAAAAAAATCCTCGTTTCCGAATTGGAAACCGCTCGTTTCACATCCGGAATTTCCGGATGAAAACTATTTAGTGTTGTTTCTCACCGAATATCTGGGCGCTGAAGATATAGATGTCGGCGCCACTTTCCCAGGCATCCGGCTCCAGCCCTGCTTTCAGGCAGGTCTGAGCTAGAAATGTGTTTTTGTCCCAACCATGTTCCGTGGCAACTTGGGGCAGGAGAACACCACGATACATGTTTTTCTCAATATACAGGCCATGGGTTCCAACCTGGATTTCATCAACGGATTCTATCTTTGTCAGGCTTGACAGTACCGATATTTCAATAGTTATGTCACCAAGTTCGTCCGGATGCAGCGGATAAAAACGTGGGTCACGGGATGCTGCGGCAATTGCGAATTCCTGCACAGTGTGCCATAATGGCTCCTCAGAGGTGAAGCAGCCGATGCAGCCACGAAGATTTTTGTGTGACTTGATAGTGACAAAGCAGCCGACTCTATCAGAAAGTCCGACGTCCTCAACGGATATTTCTTTCGCCTGCCCACTCTTTACATATTCAAGGATAGCTTTTCGGGCCAGACTAAGAAGCTGCTGTTGTTCTTTTCGTAGTAATTTGTTTTGCACCTGGGCCTCCGTGATCTCTTTATGATGATTGTTTCTATACAGGATTTGTTTGTTGAAAACAATTCGAATCTGAATTTTAAGCATTGATTTTTAATGGACACGGCAATATACTGTCTGCTATATGAAATTTGAAAACTTCAGAAGTGTATACACGTCGCTTCTTAACAGTGTGGAAATAAATCTTGACATTTAAATCGAAAATAGTATAGTCGCGTTTTGTTTGGCAAGAAAAACCACGCGCAGTGCGCGATTTTGGTATTCAAAAAGGAAAAGAGGTGATTATGTCAATGAAAAAACTTATCGTTTTAGCTCTGTGCCTTGCTCTCGCTTTAGCTTTTGCCGCTGGTTGCAAGAAAAAAGAAGAAGCTACCACCACCACAGAAACTACCACTACTACTGAGGCAATGCCGGTACCGCAGGCACCTATGTCTTCTGTTACTACGACCACCACAGAATCAACCACCACTGAGATGGCTCCCGAAGCAAAGTAATTTCCTGACTACAATTGTGGTTGGAAAGGAAAGCCTACAGAGAAATCTGTAGGCTTTTTACGTTTCAAAGACTGAAACTGCTTGACATGTTTATACCTGAATGGTAGTTAGAACAAGGATTTAGCGACCAGTTTTAACTGAATGGAGTCAAAATGGAAAGAACATTTGCAATCATTAAACCGGATGCCGTCGCGAGAAATATTATCGGGAGTATTCTGGCAAAAATTGAATCTGCCGGCTTTGCCGTTATTGGTCTGAAGCGAATTCGATTGACCAAGGTGCAGGTGATGGGTTTTTACTATGTTCACAAGGATCGCCCCTTTTATGAAGAACTTTGTGCGTATATGGCAAGTGGGCCCGTTGTTGCTCTGGTGCTGGAGAAAGAAAATGCCATCGCCGACTGGCGAGCTCTTATGGGTGCGACCAATCCCGCAGATGCCAAAGAAGGGACGATCCGTAAAGATTTCGGGCTCAGCCTCGGGGAAAATTCCGTTCACGGATCTGATTCGCCTGAATCTGCCGCATACGAGATACCCTATTTCTTCAATTCGTTAGAGCTTGTGTAATAGGAAATATATAAGGAAAAAAGCCCTTCCCGGTGAAGGGCTTTTTTATTCATACTATGGAAAAAGTTGATATAAAAAACTTCACGCTGGAAAGCCTCGAAGCGTTTCTCCTCGGACTCGGCAAAGAAAAATACCGCGCGAAGCAGATTTTTAAATGGCTCTATCAGAGAGGTGCCACTTCCTTTGATGAGATGACAAATCTCTCCAAGGATTTTCGTCACGAGCTTTCGCTCCAGTCTCGGATTACGACTCTTGTTCCTGAGGAAATTGAGATATCGACCGACGGCACGAAGAAATATCTATTTGTGCTGGAAGATGGCTCAAGCATCGAATCGGTGCTCATTCCTGAAGAAGATAGAGCCACTCTTTGTGTTTCCACCCAGGTAGGGTGTGCTATGGGATGCCGTTTCTGCCTGACAGGAACCTTCAAACTGAAGCGTAATCTCAGTTGTTCCGAGATCGTTAATCAGGTTTGCGCCTTTCAGGGTACCGATCGTATTACAAATATCGTGCTGATGGGCATGGGTGAGCCCCTTGCAAATCTTGACAGCGTCATCCCTGCTTTAAAAATAATGACCTGTCCTGACGGGTTTCAGATCTCAACCCGCAGGGTCACCGTCTCCACTTGCGGACTGGTCCCGGAAATGGAGAAGCTGGGGGCTGCCGTTACCGTTAACCTGGCTGTTTCACTTAATGCGACAACGGATGAGCAGCGCGATCTTCTGATGCCAATAAACAGGACGTACCCCATCGCGAAACTTATCGATGCGTGCCGAAAATTTCCCTTGCCGAACCGTCGGATGATAACAATTGAGTATGTTTTGGTCAGGGGTGTCAATGATTCTATCGACGACGCCAAGCGACTGGTAAGGCTTCTGAAAGGAATACCCGTCAAAGTAAACCTGATACGGTTCAATGAATCTGAAGGGTGTGAGTTCAAGGCACCGCAACAGGATGCCATCGACCGCTTCCATAGTTACCTGTTGGAGAAGAATCTTACGGTTATTACCAGGGCCAGCAGAGGAGCTGATATTTCAGCTGCCTGCGGTCAGCTTCATGCCAAGATGGAAAAGGGTGACATACACTGAACAGCCTTTTTGGGCGGAATCTTTATTTTAAGACTGAGAAGCGGGGATATGTGATGGCAATAATGGAACAAGTTTTAGGTGTGATCGGTGGCAGTGGCCTCTATGAGATGGAAGGTTTGACGGATGTGGCTGAGGTGATCATTCAAACTCCATTTGGCGATCCTTCCGATGCATTCATCACGGGTGTGCTTGACGGTGTTAGACTGGTATTTCTGCCGCGTCATGGGCGGGGACACCGGCTGCTTCCTTCTGAGGTGAATTACCGGGCAAACATCTACGGGATGAAGAAGCTCGGCGTTACTCGGCTAATATCAGTATCTGCCGTCGGCAGCATGCGGGAAGAGATCGAACCCGGACATATCGTCATCCCGGACCAGTTCATTGATCGAACAAACGCAACACGTGCGAACACCTTCTTTGGTAACGGGATTGTCGCGCATGTACAGTTTGCCAACCCGGTCTGCGATGATCTTTCCGCTGTTCTCGCTGCTGCAGCGTTGAAGGCGGGTGCCCGGGTTCACCGCGGGGGCACCTATCTCTGCATGGAGGGACCAGCCTTTTCAACCAGGGCTGAATCACTGCTGTACAGGACTTTCGGTGTGTCTGTGATCGGGATGACAAATATACCTGAGGCAAAATTGGCTCGGGAGGCAGAAATCTGTTATGGTGTCATAGCTCTTGCAACCGACTATGATTGTTGGCATGAAACCCATGAAGACGTTTCTGTTGATGCAATTCTCGCAATCATCAAGCAGAACGTTACCATGGCAAAAACAATTATCCGCAATGCTGTTGCCTGTCTTGCTGCTGAGAGAAAATGCCCTTGCGTCGATGCTCTCCGATATGCAATTATCACCGACAGGTCGGTCATTCCGGAAAAGACGAAGTCTGATCTTGATCCGATCATAGGCAAGTATTTCTGACATTTCGTACTTTAAATCAAATTTAGGAGAATTATTATATGGGCATTCTGGTAGTTGGTTCGGTGGCATTCGATTCGGTGGAAACCCCATTCGGGGTGGTTGAGAATGTGCTCGGCGGCTCCGCAACATACTTTGCCACGTCCGCCAGCTATTTTGCCGATGTAAGCCTCGTTGCCGTGGTTGGCGAGGATTTTCCCGCAGAGCATATATCCTTCCTCACGTCGCGGAATATCGATCTTCGTGGCCTTACCCGGAGCGCTGGCAAGACTTTTTCCTGGAAGGGTAAGTATGGCTACGATCTGAATGAGGCGCAGACCCTCGAAACCAAGCTTAACGTTTTTGAAACCTTCAAGCCAACGATTCCCCCCGAATATGCCGATGCGGAATTTCTCTTCCTCGCGAATATCGATCCTGATCTGCAAATGGACGTGGTAACCCAGGTAAAAAATCCACGGGTCATAGCAAGCGACACAATGAATTATTGGATCTCCTCAAAAGCAGAATCATTGAAAAAAGTTATCGGGCTGGTTGATATTCTCATTATTAATGATGCGGAGGCGCGACAGCTCTCCCAAGAACCGAACCTGGTAAAATCGGCTAGAAAAATCCTCTCTCTCGGCGTAAAAACTCTTATCGTGAAGAGGGGTGAGTATGGTGTGTTGATGTTCACCGACTCGACCATTTTTGCCGCACCCGCGTACCCCCTTGAGAAGGTCTTCGATCCCACGGGGGCCGGTGATACCTTTGCGGGAGGTTTCATGGGCTATCTGGCAAATACGGGAAATCTCAGTGAAGCCGGAATCCGCCAGGCCATTATAATCGGAAGTGTTATGGCTTCCTTCAACGTTGAGGATTTTAGCCTTGACCGGTTGCGGACCCTTACCTACCAAGAAATTGAAGAGCGCTACCGCAGTTTTAAGGCGATGACATATTTCGAAGGCCTTCCGGAAACCCCCTAGTCCCCAGTTGCTCGAGGTTCTCATGAAAGTGGCTAGCATGAAAAACGGACTTGTAATCATGTTGCTCTTTGCCGTAGCACTTTTAGCTGGGTGTGGGGCAATGGAAGCATCGAGGAAACAGGCTTCCTACCATTATCAGATGGGCCTCTCGCATCTTGCTGAAGGTAATTACACCAAGGCGCTTATCGAGTTGACCGAAGCTGAGAAGATCACCCCTGATGATCCGGTTCTTCTGAATTATCTCGGTCAGGCCTACTTCTTCAAGAAACGATTTGATCTAGCGGTACCAATATATCAGCGTTCGATAGAGCTTCGTCCTGATTACTCAGAAGCCAGAAACAACCTTGGTGCTACCTATCTGGAGTTGCAACAATGGGATAACGCAATCAAGCAGTTTACCTTGGTTTGCAATGATATTTTTTATCAGAATCATGATTCGGCAGCCATGAACCTCGCCTTGGCGTACTATGGTAAAGGTGACTATGAAATGGCCCTACCCCTGTTGCGTCCCGTTATCGCGAACAACCCGAGAAGCCCTGTTGCCAGGCTGACTCTGGGGCGGGTGTATTTTGCCGATGATAAAAATTGCTTGGCTATTGAAGAGTTCAAAAAATCAATCGCACTAAACAGGGACTATGCCAAGGCTCATTATTATCTGGCTCTGGCCTATCTGAAAAATAATGATTCTGCTGCTGCGAAAGCGGAATTCCACGAAGTCCTCCGAATTAACCCTGATGATGAGCTTGGCCTGATTTCAAAGGAACATCTTCAGATGATCAAGTGAGAGGTCCATGATAGAAACTTTTGATTCCGAAGAGCACATTTCAGCCGGTAAAAAACTCAGGAAAACCCGCTTGGATAGAGGGGTGACCCTGGATGAAGTAGCTCGGATAACTCGGATAACAAAAGCCTATCTGCTCGCTCTTGAAGAGGATGCCTATGAAAAACTTCCGAGCGAAGCCTATGCCCGGGGTTTTTTGCGTATCTATGCCAATTTTCTGCGACTGCCAGCAGAGGAGGTCTTGCTTCTCTATCAGCGCAGTTCTTCCGGAGAAACGCCGGAGGAGTCTTCCACCACAACTGCCTGCGCCAAACATGGCACGGTGGAAATGAAAACAGAGAAACGTTGGCTCTGGCCGGTTTCTGCCGTATGTCTTGCAGTATTCTCAGGGTTTTTTTTCCTTGCTGACAAGGCGGAGCATAGAGCCACTTCAGAAAAAATGAGCATGCAGTTGTCTCCTGCCGCAGAAAAAGCCGTTGCCCCCCTTCTGCATGTCCCCCTCAGCAGCGCGAAAAGGACAGAAATACCGTCGCAAAACCTCACAGTAGAAACTGATATTACGGCCACTAATTCCCAGGTGACGGTTCAGGGAATCGTCTTAAAGATGCGGGCTCTTGAAGACGGGTATCTTAATCTTACAATCGATGATGCAATTACTCAGCAGTATAACCTGAAGGCAGGTGATCTTATTGAGTGGAAAGCAGATAAGGTTTTCTCTCTGGATATGGAAAATGCCGGTGGCGTTGAAGCGGAACTGAACGGAAAGCTACTCAAGCCTTTTGGTGAGAAAGGCGCTTCTGCTCACATTGTCTTAAGTGCTGGGTATAACGGAGAAAAAACAGAGCAGTAGTACTACGGGATGCTTGACAGGCACCCTCCTCGTGATAGACTTTATCCCAAATGAAGCTAAAAAGAATTGATAGAGCCCGTCCGGCAAATGAAAAAAGAATCCTTGTTGTGGAGGATGAAGATAATACAAGGCATGCCCTTACCAAGCTTCTGACTCGAGAAGGTTATTGTGTCGATGGGGTAGCGAATGGGTATGAGGCGTTGTGTTATTTGCGCAAACAATCGGTCAATCTGATTGTAACGGATATCAAGATGCCAAAGATGGATGGAATTACTTTCCTGAAAGAACTTAACAAGAATTTTCCCAAGAGCAATGTGATAATGATAACGGCCTACGGTGGCGTGGATTCCTATCTTGAAGCCATGAACTTGGGTGCGTTCGAGTATATAAACAAACCTATACAAATTGATGAATTAAAAATCATCATGGAAAAAATACTTGACGCTGAGGATTCATAAATCATGAGCAAGGGGGAAATATGAAAGACTTTTCAACAATTCTTTTCGCCACGGACTTTTCCGAGGTCTCCGAGTATGCTTTCGACTACGCATACACACTGGCGAAAACGTTTAATAGTAAACTCATTGTCATGCACGTTATCAACGAACCTGTTGATCTTCGTGGTTTTTACGTTCCCCACATCTCTTTTGACTCTCTTGAAAAAGAGATTGAAGACGCAGCCGAGAAGATGATGAAGAAGTTTTGTTTAGGCAGGCTTGTGGACTTGTCTGCCAGTGATACTGTAATTGTTTCCGGTATTCCCTACGATGAGATACTTGCGATGGCTGATAAAGAAAAAGCATCCATGATCGTACTTGGTACGCACGGCAGAGCAGGCCTTGATCATCTTCTTTTTGGTAGCACCGCAGAAAGGGTTGTTCGGAGATCGAAGTGCCCGGTCATGACCATTCGGCCACCGGTTAGCGAGGAATAATTGTTGGCTAGTTTCCATCGGTTAACACCGGATGTGAAACTAGCGGTTTCCAAATTGGAAACGAGGATATTTTTGTTCTGACAAGGAAATCAAGGGATTGTGCGGAGACGTACTACTGTACGTCGCACAAACAAAACCGCTGATTGACGCAGTCAGGGCGAAAAAAGACTGTTTCGAGATGGAAACTGGATAAGCAACCTGATTACGGAAGAGGCAGCTAAGCGCTGCCTTTTCCGTTTCCTGGCAGGTAGGAAGGGGCCCATCTTTTATGTCGAGGCAAGAGATTAAAAAATATAAAAGTGCGGAACAGGCTGCCCAGAGGAACACAACACTGCTTCTGGTTGATGACGAGAAGGTAAATCTTGTGCTTACCGCACAAATATTTCGCAACAGGGGCTTCAGGGTCCTTACGGCATCGAATGCTGAGGATGCTTTGGAGTTGGCAAAAATGGAACAGCCGGAAATAGTCCTGCTCGATTATTTCATGCCGGGCAAAGATGGCTTTTCTACACTCACGGAAATAAAACTCAATTTCCCTGATATCTATGTGATTATTCTTACGGGAAAGGGCAGCGAAGAAATAGCGGTTACCCTCATGAAAGCAGGCGCCTCTGACTATGTGCTCAAGCCTTTTCTGAATCTGGATCTGGTGGAACGGGTTGAGAAAGTCCTCAAAGTCCGAGAGGTTGAAATACGGAACCGGGAACTGGTCCAGGAGCGAGACCGGCTCCTTCAGGAGATCGAGTCATGGAACAGGATGCTCGAGAGACGTGTCGATGAAAAAACCTTGGAACTGCAAAAGGTTCAGGAGGAAATTGTCCAGACCGAAAAGATGTCGACACTCGGGTATATTTCCGCAGGGATGGCGCACGAGATTAGAAATCCACTTAACTCGATCGGTCTGTATGCTCAACTTTTGAAAGGTGGTCTCGACGACCCGGAGCGTTTTGAGTTTTTGGAAAAGATTGAAATGGAAGTTCGTCGGATTGATGGTATTCTGATAAAGCTAATGGATGCCGTAAAAAGGCCTCGTTATCATTTGCAGCAAGTATCTATACCGAAGACAATCGATTCCTTGCTCGAATTGTTCCAGTCCCGTGCGAAGATGCATGGTATAAGGATTGAACGGGACTACAGGTCAACGCCACCCCAGATCCTTGCTGATGCCACAGAGATTGAGCAGATATTTTCCAATCTATTTTCCAATTCCATTGAAGAGATGGCGGATGGTGGAGTTCTGAAAATTGTCCTTTCGCAAAAAGAGGATACAATCCACATTGATGTAACCGATACCGGCAAGGGCATTCCTCACGAAGATCTGCAAAGAATATTTGATCCTTTTTACACCACTAAAAATTCCGGGACCGGGCTTGGGCTTTCTGTCGTTCTCAGAATAATCCGCACCTATAACGGAAAAATTGAAGTAAAAAGCGAGGTGGGGAAAGGAACAACTTTTTCCGTTTCGCTCCCGCTGCCTGCTTCTGATTCCTAGGGGTTTCTCCTTCCATTTTATGCCATGTTGGTGTACTATTACGCCATTTATAAGGCCTTCCTAGAGGTTCTGATGCAAACCCCCAGAGTCAAAACTCTTATAATCGATGACGATGCTCTTTTTCGAAAAACTCTTTCGGACATCTTCCGTGAGTATGGTTTTGCGGTTGTAACTGCCGAAAACGGCCTTGAAGGAATTAAAGTTTTTCTAGCCGAAAAACCGGATGTGGTCATTGTTGATCTGGTAATGCCGATGCTTGGTGGAGTTAGTACCTGTCTTGAAATTTCCCGGCTCGCTGGAGACTCACCTCCGGTTCTCATCCTGCTGACTTCCATGTTCAAAGGCGCGCCACATGAGCATGAAGCCCCTGAAATGGGTGCACGCATACACATACCAAAATCAACAAATCCGCTGGACATCGTGATTATTGTTGAGCAGCTTCTGGATCGAAAAAAATATCAACAGTAGCCCGATGAAGGTATCCCGTGCCTTTTCTTATTCGTAACCTTGCTTTTGATTACCAAACCGATGAAACAGCGATTTTTGCCTATCTGCTCAGCCGATTTTCCCTGAAGAGAGAAGAGGTTGATTCATGGAAGATCATTCGTAAAGGGCTGGATGCGCGTAAAAAGAAAGCCATCCGCTATGTCTATACGATAGAGATTTCCGTCAGAGACGAAAACGCCTACATCGAAAAGTTTCTTCATGATCGCGATGTGACGCATGTCCCTAAGAAGGTATTGAAAACCTTTTCCCCTATTGCTTCAGACAAGGAAATTGTTATTGCCGGAATGGGGCCGGCCGGTCTTTTTGCCGCCCTTCGACTCGCCGAATATGGACTCCGGGCTACCATTATAGAACGTGGTCGTCCTGTTGAGCAGCGCGTTCAGGACGTACAGTCCTTCTGGGACCGAGGTGTCCTTAATCCGGAAAGCAATGTTCAGTTTGGCGAAGGGGGGGCCGGTACCTTTTCCGATGGGAAACTGACTACCCGGATACGTGATGAAAATCTTGGCTATATCCTTGAAAAACTCGTCCGCTTCGGTGCTCCGCGCGAGATTCTTTGCCTGGCGAAACCCCATATTGGCACCGACAAACTCCGCAGGGTTGTCGCGGGTATCCGGGCCGAGCTTCTGGAGCGGGGCTTTACGATACGTTTCAGTGGGAAACTGACCGATATCATAGCCAAAACGGGAAAGGTCTCTGGCCTTGTCCTGAATGGAGTTGAGGAGCTTCCCTGTGAATATCTTGTGCTTGCGACAGGACACAGTGCTCGTGATACCTACGAGATGTTGCAGCGCCATTCGATTTGTCTGGAAAGGAAACCCTTTGCGATCGGCCTGAGGGTTGAGCATCCCCAGGAATTGATCAATAGTATCCAGTACGGGGACAAAACCGGAGCGGGACTTCCCACTGCCGAGTATGCTTTGACCCATCATGACCCTGAAACCGATCGGCCTGTCTATTCCTTTTGCATGTGTCCAGGCGGTGTAGTCATGGCGGCAGCGTCCGAGGAAGGGGGGGTTGTAACAAACGGCATGAGCTCCTTTCAAAGGAATTCACCCTTTGCCAATAGTGCCCTTGTTGTTGCTGTCGGTGAAAGGGATTTTCCCGGATCCCATCCCTTTGCCGGTATCGATTTTCAGCGGGCTCTTGAGCAAAAGGCCTACGCTGCGGGCAATTGTACCTACTACGCACCGGCACAGAACCTTATGGATTTTGTTTCCGGGAAAGGTTTTCACGCCGTTCACTCGAGCTATCGACCTGGCATCGTCCCTGTTGACCTCGTAGAGATGCTGCCGCGCGATATCGCCCTTGCACTGAAAGCGGGGGTTAAGCACTTTGATCGCAAGATGAGAGGATTTCTTACGGTCGAAGCTTCTCTTACCGGGGTTGAAACCCGGACCTCATCACCAATTCGTATTGTACGGGGTGACGATTACCAGTCGGTCAGCCTGCCCGGACTTTTTCCCACTGGGGAAGGTGCCGGCTATGCGGGTGGCATCATGAGCGCTGCTGTGGATGGCATTCGGGTAGCCGATCGAATCGCCCATGAACTGCAGAAGACATAAGGAGAGTCGTGTGACCAAGATGTTTGTAAGTGAAATCCAGGATCGCAGCCAGGTTGATTCTGTTTTTCTTGTTAAGGAAAAGATATCGGCAGTGGCCAGGAATGGAAAACCGTATCTCACGCTCCATCTCATGGACAAATCGGGAGAAATTGAAGGGCGGGTGTGGGAGAATGTTGAATCTATCGGGCAGCTGTTTGAAAAGGATACTTTCGTTCGTCTGAAAGCGAAGGCCACGGTGTATCTTGGGAAAATGCAGCTGATTATCTCAGATCTTTCCCGTATTGCTGATAGTAAGGTTGCCCTTGAGGATTTCCTCCCTGAGGGTGATCGTGACGGTGCTGAAATGCTTGCCGAGCTGTCCGCACTTGTGGAATCCTGTTCTGATGTTCACCTGCGAGGTCTGTTGAAATCCTTTTTTGATGATCCCACTTTCATGGAGCTATATGGAACGGCGCCTGCCGCCAAAGGGATGCACCATGTCTATCTTGGCGGGTTACTCGAGCATTCATTGTCCGTTGCCCGTCTTGTTGACCAGATTCTGCCCCTCTATCCAATACTTCAGCGTGACCTTCTGATAGCCGGCGCACTCTTGCACGATGTGGGAAAAATTCGGGAAATGACCTATCTCCGTTCCTTTGACTATACTGATGAAGGGAAACTGCTTGGGCACATTTCTATCGGCGTGGAGATGATCCATGAAAAAATTTCCCGGCTGGATGGGTTCCCTGTCGAGCTTGCCATGCTCCTGAAACACATGATACTTTCGCATCACGGACAGTATGAATTCGGCTCGCCGAAAAGGCCCAAGACGATTGAGGCAACAGTACTCAACTATCTGGACGATCTGGATTCTAAAATCAATGGTATTCGTACCCATATGCGCAAGGAACGGATAAACCCGTCCCGATGGACAGGCTACCATCGGCTCTACGACCGTTATTTTTACAAGAATGGCGGATGTGCCAAGGGGAAGGACCCCATTCCCGAGGAAGCTCCTGCAAAGGAAATCATTCAGGAGATCAAAATCCCGGAAAATACAGCCACGAAGAAAAATGCGTTCCGAAACAATCCATTTGAAGGGTTGAAAGAGAATAATCCTGAAATAGTGTGATCTGAGGCCTGATATACACGGAAGCTCTGATACTGCTGCTCGTCAGCAAGAGAAAGGTGAAAAATGATTCTCGAAACCGTAGTCGTCGGACCCCTGATGGTCAACTGTTATATCCTTGGTTGCGAAGAAACTCGTGAAGGGGTTGTTGTTGACCCTGGTGGTGATGCTGACAAGATTCTTTCTGCTGTTTCGAAGCATAATCTTACGATTCTGCAGATTATTAATACCCATGGGCACTTCGATCATGTGGGCGCCAACCAGGCACTCATGAATGCCTTCGGCGTTGGACTCAGTATCCACGAACTGGATGCGCCGATGCTTGCGCACGCAGATATTACTGCCCTTAAGTATGGATTGAAAGCTGAGAATTCACCTCCTCCAACCGTTTTGTTGCGGGATGGGGACAGTATTACTTTCGGAAAATGCAGCCTCAAGGTCCTCCATACCCCGGGACATACACTCGGGGGCTGTTCCCTGTATGGAGAGGGTGTTGTCATTACCGGGGATACCCTGTTTGCGGAATCAGTTGGCAGAACGGATTTCCCGGGGGGATCTTCCGCTACGTTGCTTACAAGTATTCGGGAGAAGTTGCTGACCCTTCCCGATGAAACCATTGTCTATCCAGGCCATGGCCCGGCGACAACTATTGGCCACGAGAGGGTTCACAATCCCTATCTCAACGATTCAGCAGTGTTCTAGGTGACCCCATGATGACAGGAAAGGTGATAGTTCTTGGCGTAACGGGAGGAATTGCCGCTTACAAGGCGGCCGAGCTTGTGCGGCTTTTCGTCAAGGGCGGGGCTGAAGTTCATGTTCTCATGACAGCATCTGCACGGCAGTTTGTTACCCCTCTTACCTTCCAGACGCTGTCCAGGAATCCGGTCCACACCGATCTTTTCAATTGTATCGAAGAACAGGAGATCGGACATATTTCACTTGCTGATCGTGCGGACCTCATTGTCATTGCACCGGCGACTGCCAATACTATCGGAAAGATCGCCACCGGAATTGCCGATGATCTCCTCACTACGACCGTGATGGCGACCAAAGCTCCAGTTTTGATCGCCCCGGCCATGAACTCTAACATGTATCATAATCCTCTCTACCGGTTGAATGAGGATCGTCTGCGTGAGCATGGATACCTTTTTGTGGACCCGGTTAAAGGTATGCTTGCGTGCGGCTGGGAGGGGGAGGGGAAGCTTCAGGATCCTTCAGTTATCTATCTGGAAGCGCTAGCCGCTCTTACTCAAAAGGATCTGCACGGGGAACGACTTCTGGTGACTGCCGGGCCAACCCAGGAAGAATTGGATCCTGTCCGTTATTTGAGTAACCATTCGTCGGGCAAGATGGGGTATGCAATAGCTGGTGCGGCCCATCGACGGGGGGCTGAAGTGATACTGGTAACTGGGCCAGTTTGTCTGGAGCCGCCTCATGGGGTAACGATCTTCAGGGTAGTATCCGCTGCGCAGATGCGTGAGGTTGCACTTCGAGAGTTTGCCAAATCAACTATTATTGTAAAGGCAGCAGCTGTTGCGGATTATCGGCCGGAGGTCAGGGCTGAATCTAAGCTGAAAAAGAAGGGAGCTTCGCTGGACTTAACGTTGACACAGAATCCCGACATACTTGCTGAAATGGGCAAAATCAAGGAAGAAAGGATTCTTGTAGGTTTTGCAGCGGAGACTGCCTCTCTGAAGGAAAACTCCCTGAAGAAGCTCAGAGAGAAAAACCTGGACCTGATTGTTGCCAATGATGTTACCTTGGAAGGCGCAGGATTTTCCGTTGACACGAACATTGTGAAAATCCTGTTTCGGGACGGAACGGTAGAGGACCACCCTCTCATGGGAAAAGATGTGCTGGCGGATATTCTCCTGGACAAGATTGTTACATATCGTAATCAGAAGCGTGAGTGTGGTAGCAGGTAGGACTTGCGCTCCTGATCAGTGGGATGAATCTGCTGGAGTAACGCAGGTGCGCAGATGGATTGCCGAAGTTTTGGTTTTAGTTCTTCCAGCTGAGCAAATGCCTGAAGCTTTGTTATTTTGCCGCTTTTGTAAAGAATCCTTAGGTTTTTTCTGAGGATTTCGGCTGTAGCCAGGGCCCTTTCACCAGTTGGGTCGGCGAAAAAGTAACGGGACTTTTCCCTGTTATTGAGGTAGTCAAAGACTGCATCTTCTGAGAGTTCTGTGTATTCCTGGCGATCTGTGGCCTCCAGGGTATAGCTGGAGGAATCAGATACCGTTCTGAGCATTGCCTGCCATTTCTCCAGACGAGTCAGCAGCAGAATCGAATTAAATATCCGTTTGTTTGTGCCAAAGGAGAATATTGTGTCAGAAAGTACTTTGCGGAGCAATTCGTCGTTGGCTTTGTAGTTCTCCATGGAAACTTTTTTACCGATTTCCCAGATCTCCTTGTCAATAAAGTTCTCGAAACGAATTTCCCAGTAAGCGTGTTTCATGGTGAGTGACGAAAAGCTGCGCATGATTTTATACGGGACAAAATAATTGTGGGCCACCGTATCCGCAGCTAGATGTGCGAGATATCCGTTGGCACAAGCCTCCTGCTTTCTGCTTCGCGCTGAATGAAGTATTTTGAGCCCGATAGGCCATCGATGGCAGTGCTGGAGATACGAGGTGAATTTCTTGCCGATGGTTATGTCTGCGGCAATGCAGCCGTAAAGAAAATCAAGGGGATATTCGCTGAGAAGTGTTGCAAGGGCAGGTTCCAGCGCTTGGAGATTATTCAGTACGGTTGAACCAAGCTGCAAGTGGAAGCCCGCTCCCCATGCAAAGGCATGGTCCGGGGTAATGAGGAGAAGCAGCAGTGCTGTTATCATTATTGCCATAATGTAGAAAGAATAGTGTCTGTTACCTGGAATGTAAAGGGATAAAGCGTTTTGGATACTGAGTTCGATTATCTGGTTTCGGCTTTGAAGGGGTATCTTGTTGACCTGCGGGAAACTGGAGTCGACGGGCTACCGCATGGTTACGTCCAAGAGACTTGTCTGCCTCCTGCTGTCGTTGCGGAAGAGTTTACGGAACTGCAGCCAAACGTCATTAAAGGCGATTCCTTCGGTAGTGAAACCGTGGAAAGTATTCGTCTTGATCTGGGGGCCTGCCAGCGATGTTCTCTCGGCGACTCAAGGACCAATCTGGTTTTCGGTGTCGGGAACGAGAAAGCTGACATCGTTTTTGTCGGCGAGGCTCCCGGTCGTGATGAGGACCTTAAGGGGGAACCGTTTGTGGGAGAGGCCGGGCAGTTGCTGACGAAGATTATTCAGGCCATGGGTTTCTCAAGGGAAGATGTCTACATCTGCAATGTTCTCAAATGCCGTCCGCCTAATAACAGGAATCCTCAAACTGAGGAAATTGAAGCCTGTTATCCGTTTCTGCTGCGACAGCTACAGGCCATCTCCCCGAAAATCATTATCGCTTTGGGGACCTTTGCCGCGCAGACTCTTCTGCAGACAAGTACACCGATTTCGCAGCTTCGTGGTCATATCCAGGATTATCACGGAATTCCTCTCATGCCCACGTTTCACCCCGCATTTCTGCTCAGGAACCCTGCCAAGAAACGCGAGGTATGGGATGACATGAAGGAAGTGTTGACGATGCTTGGATGTGAGCCAGTAGCTCCGGAATAAGGGGACGAGCAAAGCTAGCGCGGCATGACCCCTTCCGGGCTAGCTTACCCCCAGAATGATATCCGATGCCTTGCAGATGGCACAGACCCGGTCTCTTTCCCGCAGGGCGAGGCTTTCCGCGCTGCCGTTCGTTATTATTGCACTGAGGGTATTCCCACCGGAAAGCTCTAGCATTACTTCCGTATTGACTGCCCCTTCGATGAGTTTAATGATTTTCCCCGTCAGGATGTTGCTGGTGCTCAGCCGGGTACCTTCCAGGTCCTTCCCGATGAGTAGCGAGCTTGCCTTGATTATGGCGTAGGCTTCACCTCCAACGTGCAAACCCAGATTTTCAATGCTTTCGTTGGTAATCACCGAAACGACTTTGTCTCCGCCTTTCAATGACAGCGTAACTTCAGCGTTGACCGCGCCTTTGGTCAACCCGCTAACGGTCCCTGCAAAAATATTCCGTGCACTAACTTTCATGGATATCCTCTTGATAAATTTGTACAGTTCGTTTGCCGAACCGATCCTCTTGCTGATATTTGAGAGGAACTTTTCATGCTCCTCCAAGACTACCCGATACTTGCGTATTACTTCCCGTCCTTCGTCGGTAAGGCGGGTGCCGCCGCCGGATTTTCCTCCTGCCATGCGAACGAAAAGCGGTTTGTCAGATAGATTGTTGATGGCATCCATCGTGTCCCATGCGGTCTTATAGCTTATTCCCACGGCTTTCGCGGCCTTGGTTATGGAGCCGTGCTCTTCAATCATTTCAAGCAGCCTGATTCTGTCTTCACCAAGAAACTCGCGGTCTGATTTGCAGAGAGAAACCGTACCGGCAAGTTCCATTTTCTGTTTGGAATCGTTCATTCTGATCGAATCTCCTTATGCGTGCAAATAGGCCCTCAGGTTGAAGGAAGGCCGAATGTTTTCTTCAGGGATTGAATTTGGTCCCGAATTTCCCGGCTGCTTCCCAGCTTGAGAATCCTTGTGGCAATTTCTTCTGCATCTCGATGATAGATGGTACGTAGAAAACTTTTTATCACGGGTATGTATGGAGCAGAGAGGCTGAAGTCCGTGATTCCGAGCCCAAGAAGGACCATCGCACCAATTGGGTCGCTTGCCATTTCCCCACATAGAGATACGGCTTTTCGGGCCTTCTTCCCTACCGCAGCAACATGCTGTATTGATTGAAGTATTGCCGGGTGGTACGGGTCATAATACTGCTGTACTTTCAGATTGTTTCTGTCAGCTGCCAAGGTATACTGAATCAGATCGTTTGTCCCAATACTGAAAAAATCTACTTCATTAATCAGGAACTCAGCAATCTGAACTGCCGCCGGAACTTCAATCATAATACCTATCTTAATGTCGGACGCAACGGAGTGGCCCGCTTCTTCAAGATCTTTTTGAACCTGAGCAAGGATACTTTTTATCAACCGAACTTCATCGACTCCGGTAATCAAGGGGAACATAATGCGAGTTGTGCCATAGGGTGAAGCCAGCAGAATGCCGGCAAGTTGCTCCTTAAGGATATCGCTTTGCTCGAGCGAAAGTCTTATGGAACGCCAGCCCATAAAGGGATTTTCCTCTACAGGATGGGGGAAATAAGGTAGCTTCTTGTCGCCACCAATGTCTAACGTCCGAATGGTTACCGGTCGAGGGGCAAATTCTTCCAACACTTTTCGATAGAGTCGTACAAGGTCATTCCTGTCGGGCAAACTGTTGCGCACCATATAGGGAAACTCGGTCCGGTACAGGCCAATTCCCTCGGCACCGTTTGCCAGGGCAACTTTCACATCATTGAAGAGGGCAATGTTTGCCAGCAGCCGAACTCTTGTCCCATCCAGGGTGATGGCAGGTTCGTCACGCAGTTCATCCAGTTCCTGACGTTTTAGGTTAAAATCTAGACTCAGCCGCTCATACTCGGTCTTGACCTTCTGGTCTGGATTTATGTAAAGGCAACCGGTATTCCCGTCAACTATCACCTCATCCCGGCTGGATATATTTCGTATGTCATCCCATTTGGCGATAACAGCAGGGATTCCTAGAGATTTGGCCATGATGGAGGCATGTGAGTTGACGTCGCCGCTTCCGGAAATGATTCCCAGGATCTTATCGTGATCCAGGGAGGCAAGGTCGGAGGGGAGGATTTCTCGAGCCACAAGGATTTTCTTCTCCCGAAGTTTCGCCAGGGTGCGGCTGTTGCCGCTGAGACTATCTCTGATCCTGCGGCCTATGTCTTTCATGTCTGCCGACCGTTCGCGAAGATAGGGATCTTCCATACGGGAAAAAGCGTCGACATAGGATTCGACAACGTCGTCAACGGCTTGAATTGCTCCAAAATCATTTTCAATGCAATCGAGTACCTTAGAAATGAAACCCCGATCTTCCAGGATCATTAGATGGGTATGGAAAATGGCGGCGTCTTCTTTTGAGAGTGATTCGGCGACCCTTTTTTCCAGATAAAGGGTTTGGATCTTAGCCTTCTCTACGGCTAGAAAAAAGCGTTTTTTCTCTTCCGCTCGGGAACCAACTTTTTCCAGGGATAATTGATTGCTGGTGGTGGAGTGGTTGATGATTGAGACCTTCCCCCAAGAAAATCCCGGGGAAACGGCGATACAACGAACCATGAGATGTTGTTTCTTTTTTTTCCTGTCCTGTGGTTTGCCTGGGGAGACCGACTGGGAGCCGGCTTTGATCTTGTTCAGTTCCTGTTCAAAAAATGCCCGCTCTTCTTCTTTCGTCCTGATTGAGTCAAGCAATCTTGCGTTGATGATAATACTGCTTATCTGGTTGGCAATGGTTGTAAGGGCACTGATTTCTTTTGGTGTGAAAGATCGCGATTCTCTCGTCTGGATAACAATTACACCGGCGGGGCTTTTGTGCTCGAAGAGAGGAATACCAAGGAAAGAAAGGAAGCGCTCTTCTTTTGTTTCGCGAAAGTATTTATAGCGTGGATGAGAGGGGGCGTTTTCGGTGGCGACCACACTCCGTTGTTCAACGACTAGCCCTGTCAGACCTTCCGAGGTGTTCATCTGGACTTTTCCAACCGAACCTTTGGACAGTCCTTTTGTTGCATAAAGGGTGAGCGTTTCACCATCTTTTTCCAGAAGGTATAGAGAGCAGACGTCAGAACCGGTTCGTTTTGAGACCAGATTGACTATGTTCTGCAGGGTTTCACGAAGATCGTGGGAGTGAAGGATCAGTTCGCTGATATCTTCCAGAGTTCTCAGGCCGAGATATTCTACATTGTCTTCTGTCATGGGGCCTTATCCGTGAGTGTAAATAAAAAAATTATACGGGACTTGCCTGATAAAAGAAAGGTATTTCCTCCTTTTTCAGGCATGACAGCCCTCCTTTCTGGCAATAGAATCAGCTTTCTGGTATAGTCACGAAAAACTGAAAATAATTGAGAGGAGGGCGGTTATGTCTGCTTTGTTTGATGAAATGTTGCAAAAGGGGGATGCTCTTCTTGATTCCGGTGAATACACGAAAGCTATTGAGTGCTTCGAGCAATGCGTGAAGTCCCGTCCGGAAGAGCCTGAGGCCTTTTTTAAGCTGGGGTTTGCCATGACTGAAATAGGGAAGCTCGATGCTGCCCTGAAATCCTACTCTGAAGGGCTTCGTCTCGATCCTGCCAATACTGAGGCTTTGACGGCTGTTGGGGATATTTATTTTGAAGCGGGAGATTACCAGAATGCCTTGGAAGTCTACCAGCGTGTCGTTGAGTTATGCCCTGACGATCCTGACGGTTATGTCAGTATTGGGCTTGTTCATAACACTATGGACAAACCACAGGAAGCGATCAATTTCTATTCAACCGCCTTGGAGATGGATCCCACTAACATTTTTGCGCTGAATGCTCTCGGGGACGCCTATTATGCGCTCGGGGACAAAGATAAGGCTGTTGAAGCTTATAAGGCAGGGATTATCGTCGATTCTGAGGATGCTGCCGCACGCTTCAACCTTGGGGAATTATACTATGATATGGAAGAGTTGGTCGAAGCTGAACGAGAATGCCTTGAGGCAATTCGTCTCGACCCTTCCTTCGCACTGCCCTATCTTACCATGGGAGGCATTTGTCTTGACTTGGAGCGGATACCCGAAGCAATACGGTATTTCGAGCTCTATCTGAAAAAGGAAAATTCCCCCCGTGCAGAAGAGATGCGGCAAGAGGTTCAGGCAGTTCTGGAAGGTCTGCGGGAGGAGGTCTAGCGTTGATTGCCAGGCAATTATTGATTCCGCTGCTCATAGTCGCTGGAATTGTTGGACTGTTTCTTTCTTCACCGGTGCTTTTTGGTGGTGAAGCGTTTCCAGAGCAGGTGGTTGTTGCCGCTTTCAGCAAAGGAGATCTTTCCGGATGGAAAAAGAAGATTTTTAAGGGGGAGACCGAATATTCTATTGTTCAGGTCGGGGACAGAAAAGCTCTGCGTGCAATCAGCAGGAATGCTGCGTCAGCGCTTGTGAAGGCGCTTGATAGTGACCCGTCACGCTATTCGATACTCCGCTGGTCCTGGAAAATATCACAGACCCTCAAGCGGGAAGATGCAACCAAAAAAAGCGGCGATGATTTTGTCGCACGGGTCTATGTGGTTTTTCCGCGAACTCTTTTCTGGAAGACACGGGCGATCAACTATGTTTGGTCTGCGAAATTGCCCAAAGGGACGGTTATTCCCAATGCCTATACTGCTAATGCGGTTATGGTTGCCGTCGAATCCGGTGATGGAAAAGCCGGTATCTGGGTTGCCGAAGAGAGGAATATTTATGAGGATTATAAACAGTTTTTTGGAGAAGAACCTCCACGCCTCGGTGCGGTGGCTCTTATGAGTGATACGGATAATACCGGTGATGAAACTGTTGCCTATTTTGGGGATATCTTCCTGAGTACGGGAAGCCGTTAGCACGATTTCTCTGCACGGTTCTCCGCATTTTCAGCCTTATCTTGAATGGCGGGAGGCCCAAGAGAGCCTCCCCGTAAACGGTCTGCTGCGACCTTTATCCCAGAAGACGGGCCAGACGTGCACGCTGTTTTTCGAGTTTTTCCTGGCCTTCTTCGATGGCCTTCAAAATATCTTTCTTGGTTTCCTGTGCGAGGTCTGCTCCTCTATCGAGGAGAACAGCCGCATTTTCTCCGACTGTTTCGACCATTTTAGTAACATTGTGAGAAAAATCATCGACGATGTCATCTGTTTTTCTCCGAGCCTTGCGGGCGTAACGAGAGATGCTTTTTCTCGTTGTTTTCCCGGATTGAGGAGCAAAAAGCAATGCAAGGCCGGCGCCAATCACGCCCCCGGCAATTAACATCAGCCCCCCGACCTTTATCGTGGTATTTCTGTCAGACATATGCACCTCCTGATTTTCTATCATAGTATAACAATACTACCATAAATACCATTTTGGTAAACAAGAAGAATAAAGCACTGTTTCGGTAACTTTTCACTCCGTGGCATATTCTGGTAGATTGGGCGATAAACACTCTTGTCTCGGTCAATGACAGGGGAAACCGCCCAAGAAGGGCATTGACAGGAAATTATATTACCGGTAAAAATATCAGGTTACCTTTGACATCCTCTAGCATCTGCGAATAGTTGTGTCCTGGGTGCTCTTTCCTGAAGAACGGTTGCTGGAGTGTTTTTTATACTATTCCCAGGCCTGCCAGGTAATCCGCTGATGCGCATTCTTTGTAAAAATAAAAGTTTCTTTGTGAGTAACTTGTGCAATGATTTATGGTACCGGTGTCGACATAGTTGAAATATCACGATTTGAGCGGTTTCTGCAGGAGGGTAATGATGCGCTTTTCCAGCGACTATTTACGCTAGGGGAGCTCTCATACTGTTCAACCAAGAAAAAGAGCGCGCAGCACTATGCGTTGCGATTCGCGGCAAAAGAAGCATTTTTCAAGGCGCTCGGACTGGGCTTACGGGACGGTATGTCCTGGCGGGATGTTGAAGTGATCAATAATGCTCTTGGCAAGCCGGATTTGTGCATGCACGGCAGGGCTGCAGAGATCTTTTCCGAATTGGAGCTGAACGGGGTTCACACGGCACTTTCCCATGACGGTGCTTATGCCGTTGCAATGGTGGTTCTGGAGCGATAGACCATGAAAGTAGTATCGGCAGTGGCAATGCAGAAGGCTGAACGCCTGACGATTGATAACTACCGGATTCCCGGACAGGTTCTTATGGAAACTGCCGGACGTGCCTGTGCTGCTCTTGTCGATGCCGAATATGGGCTTGGCAATGAAAAACTTGCGGTTATTGTCGCTGGCAAGGGCAACAATGGGGGAGACGGCTATGTCATTGCCCGTTGTTTGCTGCGTAAGGGCTGGACTGTGTCGGTATTTGTCATTGCCGAGCAAGACCGTATTGGCGGGGACGCCGAAAAGAATCTCTCGCTGCTTGACCCCTTGATCGTGCGCTATTGCCCTGATCCAGGAGACCTGCTTCCCTTTCGGGCCGACTTTCGTTGTGCAACTGTTATCGTTGACGCTCTTTTCGGTATTGGTGTTACAAAGAATGTCTCCGGTGTTTATGCCGAAGCTGTCGCTATGATCAATTTTCCCGGGAGGCCTGTGGTCGCGGTTGATATCCCTTCAGGTATTGATGCTTCCAGCGGTCGAGTCCTCGGTGTGGCTGTTAAAGCTGACCTGACGGTAACTTTTGCTTTTGCCAAACTGGGGCATATTGTTTACCCTGGGAGGACCTACACCGGAAAGCTGGTGACTGTTGACATCGGATTACCACCAGAGGTCGCTACCGGGGTTGAGTATTACGAGTATCTGAACAGCGAATCTGTTGGCCCGCTTCTGAAGTTTAGAGAGCGGTGTGGCCATAAGGGGAGCTACGGACATTGCCTGATCATTGCGGGATCAACAGGTAAAACCGGGTCGGCAGCGCTATCGGCGAACAGTGCGGTGAGGGCGGGGTCCGGACTCGTTACCCTCGCTGTTCCGGCAAGTTTGAACCCGATTCTGGAAGTAAAGACCACCGAGTCGATGACTCTTCCCCTTGAGGATTGCGGGAAAGGACATTTTGGTGAAGAAAACTTCAGTGCGATACTTCAGGCTGCCTGCGGAAAGGATGCTGTTGCTCTTGGCCCGGGAATTTCCACCACTACAGATACCGTAGCTCTCGTGCAGAGGCTTGTGAAGGAGTGTCCTGTTCCGATAGTGCTAGACGCGGACGCCCTGAATGCTATCGCAGGTAATGTGTCAATTCTCCTCGAGAAAAAGTCTCCTGCGGTTGTGCTTACCCCACACCCGGGAGAAATGTCCCGGTTAACCGGCCATTCAATCGCCTGTATCGAGGGGGACCGGATTGCTGTTGCCAGGGACTTTGCCGTGCGCTACGCTGTGTACCTTGTCCTTAAGGGCGCTGGGACTGTTGTTGCCGCACCGGACGGTTCGATTGCCATTAATGGCAGTGGCAATCCTGGAATGGCCTCGGGCGGGATGGGTGACGTCCTGACCGGAATTATCGTATCTCTCCTTGGACAAGGATACCCGACGCTTGAGGCATGTCGACTCGGGGTTTTCCTCCATGGGCATGCGGCTGACCTCGTTGCCCGAGAAAAAGGCGAGATTGGCATTACTGCAACCGACGTTCTGGAAAGACTTCCCTCAGCCTATAAAAACATTCGTGAATCCGGAAATTACAAAGGAGAATAAAATGCTAACCGCTTTTGATATCATGACCAGGGAAGTAGTTGCCGTAACAACCGGGACCTCAATCAGGGAACTGGCAGAGCTTATGACTCTCCATCGCATCGGGAGTGTGCCGGTGGTTGATGACCAGGGGGCACTTATTGGGATTGTTACGGAATCGGATCTTATCGAACAAGACAAAAGTTTTCATATTCCCACGGTAATTTCGCTTTTTGACTGGGTGATTTACCTTGAGAGTGAGAAAAAGTTTGAAAAAGAACTTATGCGGATGACGGGACAGACTGTCGGTGATATTTATACCAAAGAGGTTGTAACCGTCGAACCTAAAACGAAAGTAAGTGAGATAGCGGATCTCATGTGTGATCAAAAGATCCATTCCCTCCCTGTTGTTGACGAAGGGAAACTGGTTGGTATTGTTGCCCGAATCGATCTGATTCGGAGCATGGTTGACTAGCGGTATGTTTTCGCTTCTCAGCAATAGTGTTGAAGAAACTGTCGCTCTTGGCCGAGCGTTGGGCAAAAGGCTCCTGCCCGGTGACTTCATTGCCTTGATTGGTGATCTTGGTTCAGGGAAGACCCACTTTGTCCAGGGAGTTGCCGAAGGGGACGATATGTCGACCGATATCTGTGTGACAAGCCCTTCGTATACCCTTCTGAATGAGTATGCCGGCCGGGTTCCGCTCTATCATTTTGACCTGTATCGTCTTCATGGTGACGGAGATATTCGGGAGCTTGGTTTTGAGGAATATTTTTATGGAGAAGGCGCCTGCCTCGTCGAGTGGGCGGAAAGGCTTGATCAGGGACTTCCAGCGGAGAACTTGAAAATAGTATTTTCTCAACTGGATGAAACATCCCGAAAGATCGACTTTGTTTGTAATGGCGCCCGCTATGAGATACTGGTTAGCGATCTATTCCTTGAAATGGGAAAAAGTGTTTGACCTCGTTGGGTCTTCTTGTTATGAAGCTTTTATGAGTATCTGTGGCGAGTGAAAGCTGGTTGATTTTATTACGTTTGATGGGAGATGGGAAATGGCTCTAGTTGTTCAGAAGTTCGGTGGAACTTCGGTAGGAAGTGTTGAACGGATACGCAATGTTGCCAAGCGTGTCGCAGAAACCTACGATGCCGGCAATGACGTTGTCGTGGTGGTTTCCGCCATGTCGGGTGAAACCAATAAGTTGCTTGGGCTTGCCAATGAAATCTGTGAATTCCCGGACAGTCGCGAGCATGATGTTCTCGTCTCGTCAGGTGAGCAGGTTACCGTTGCTCTTTTGGCGATGTGTCTGAAGTCTATGGGGTATAAAGCGAAATCGTACCTTGGTCACCAAATTCCGATTCTTACGGACAACTGCTTTAGTAGAGCTCGTATCAAAAAGATCAGTGATAAAAAGCTGAAGCAGGACCTGAAGGACCGGACCATTATCGTTGCAGCTGGTTTCCAGGGGGTTGAAAGTGATGGGAATATAACGACATTGGGAAGAGGCGGTTCCGATACATCGGGCGTGGCTTTGGCTGCCGCTTTAAAAGCAGATGTCTGTGAAATTTTTACCGATGTTGATGGAGTGTATACCACGGATCCCAATATTTGCGATACTGCGAGAAAAATCGAACGTATATCCTATGATGAAATGCTCGAACTCGCGAGCTTGGGGGCGAAAGTCCTTCAGATCCGTTCCGTGCAATTTGCGAAAAAGTTTAATGTTGTTATCCATGTTCGTTCAAGTTTTAATAACAATACGGGAACCCTGGTGACCAAGGAGGATAAAGAAATGGAGTCGATACTCGTCTCTGGGATTACTTATGCTAAAGATGAAACAAAAATTGCCGTCATGCGGGTACCTGACAAGCCTGGTATCGCTGCCAAGATTCTATCACCTTTGTCTGCCGCAAATATTTCGGTCGATATGATTGTGCAGAATGTCAGTGAAGACGGCTTTACTGACTTTACCTTCACCGTTCCAAAAGCTGATTTCAAAAAGGCTCTGCTGATAACCAAGGAAGCCGCAAGTGAAATACATGCCAAAGACGTTTTTACTGATGAAAATATTTCGAAAGTTTCTGTCGTTGGTCTTGGTATGCGCAGCCATGCTGGAGTGGCGACGAGGATGTTTGAGACCCTTGCAAATGAAGGGATAAATATTCAGATGATTTCTACTTCGGAGATTAAGGTGTCTGTGGTAATTGATGCCAAATATACCGAGCTTGCAGTCAGGGTTCTTCATGATGAATTCGAACTTTCCGGCAAGGAAGTTTCCGCTGAGCGATAATGGTTTTATTCGCAAACTATAAAGGTGAAATATGCGTCAGATAAAGCTCTACGATACTACTCTCCGTGATGGCACGCAGGCCGAGGATGTGTCGTTGCTTGTCGAGGACAAGATAAGAATTGCCCATAAACTCGATGAAATGGGTATTCACTATATTGAGGGTGGTTGGCCGGGTAGTAACCCAAAGGATGTTACCTTTTTCAAGGATATGAAGAAGGAAAAACTCGGTAACGCTAAAATTGCGGCATTTGGTTCCACGCGGAGAGCGAAATCATCTCCCGAAAAGGATCAGAATATCCGCACCCTCATACAGGCCGAAACCGAGGTCGTAACCATTTTCGGCAAGACTTGGGATTTTCAGGTCCATGAAGCACTTCGTATCTCTCTGGAAGAGAACCTTGAACTGATTTACGACTCTCTGGAGTACTTGAAGGGCTATGTTTCGGAGGTGTTTTATGATGCCGAGCACTTTTTCGACGGTTTTAAGGCTAATCCTGAGTATGCGTTAAAGACTCTGAAGGCAGCTGAGGACGCCAAGGTTGACAGTATCGTGCTCTGTGATACGAATGGTGGCTCGATGCCCTTTGAAATTGCCGAAATTGTGGATCAGGTACGAAAAAGCATCAAGACTCCCCTTGGTATCCATGCCCACAACGATTCGGAATGCGCAGTGGCAAACTCTCTCACCGCTGTTCATCGGGGGATTGTTCAGGTCCAGGGCACCATTAATGGTTTTGGCGAGCGATGTGGGAATGCCAACCTATGCTCAATTGTGCCTGCCCTGATGCTGAAGATGAAGCATACCTGTATTTCTGCTGAGCAGCTAAAGAGAATTTCCGAGCTTTCGCGTTTTGTCTACGAACTTGCGAATATCTCGCCCAATAAGCATCAGCCGTATGTCGGGAAGTCTGCTTTTGCCCATAAGGGCGGTGTTCATGTCAGTGCCATACAACGACACCCTGAGACATACGAGCATACTAGGCCCGAACTTGTGGGCAACTCGACGCGGATACTTATATCAGACCTTTCCGGACGATCGAATATCCTTGCCAAGGCGGAAGAATTCAATATCAATCTGGATAGTAAAGATCCGATGACAATGGAGATCCTCGATCAGCATCAAGGACCTGGAAAACCGGGGCTATCAGTTCGAGGGAGCGGAGGCTTCGTTTGAGCTTCTGATGAAGCGAGCATTGGGGACGCATCGGAAATTCTTCTCTTTGATTGGATTCCGTGTCATCGATGAAAAACGCCATGAAGATCATCAACCGATTTCCGAAGCCACCGTCATGGTAAAGGTGGGTGGTAAAATTGAGCATACTGCCGCTGAGGGCAGTGGCCCGGTTAATGCCTTGGATAATGCGTTGAGAAAAGCTTTGGAGAAATTCTATCCGAAATTGAAGGAAGTGAAGCTTCACGACTATAAGGTCAGAGTTCTTCCTGCCGGTCAGGGCACTGCTTCGGCCATCAGAGTATTAATTGAATCGGGGGATCGAGAAAGCAGGTGGGGCACGGTCGGGGTTTCAGAGAATATCATAGAAGCCTCATACCAGGCTCTTATCGATAGTATTGAATATAAGCTAGACAAGTGCGGGGAGGGGGAGCCTCCCAAGAAATGAATGAGCGTTCCAGGAGGTTTGTCCTCTGGTTGCTGATGCTGGCAGTATCGTTTCTCCTTTTCCTTCAAGGCCGCCCTATCTCTTATTCGAGAGAGAAGGTGGCCTTTTTGCCTGGAAGAAGCGCAGAACAAGGTGGGATAACAATCCGTCTTGAGGGTGATCGTGTAAAATCAGGTGTTTATCGGTTCGATTGCAACCAATCACTGGGCACCGTCATAAATGTGACGGTGCCCTTTAAGAATGATATTTTTCTGGATCAGGGTTTGTTTAAAAAAAGACTCTATACCGGTGATGCTGTTGTTGTGAAACAAGAAAATATGCAACATGCTGAAATAAAAAGAGATAGTGTGCCAGTTGTGGAGAAGATTATCCTTGGTATTCCCCTTGATCCCAATAGGCTTACTGCTGCTGAGTGGGAAATGCTTCCTCGAATTGGTCCGTCTCTGGCAAAGAAGATAATAGCTGACCGTCAAGAAAATGGCGATTATTTGTCGATCAGTGGTCTTGAACGAGTTTCTGGGATAGGTGCTGCTACGGTAAGGCATTTGGAAGGGTATTTTTCTGAGATGTAATATATTGAAATTACATAATAAAACAGCGGTTTATGTGCAAAGGGGATAAATACGAGCCGAAATATTGACATTGGCACGCATGATGAATATTGATTAGTAACTGTTTCTTTTTCAATATGATATAAGGAGGATTCATCATGCAATGTCCGAAATGCAGAGGCCTTATGTACTCAGAGAAGTATTACGATTATGTTCGCTCTTATTATGCATGGAAATGTACAGGATGTGGTGAATTGCTCGATCCAACAATCCTCTCAAACAGAGCAAGAAGGAATAATTTCATGATTGGCTAGATCCACCCGGGCGATTGGGCTCGCGGGTGAGAAATATTATAGATGCATTAGACGTACTATCAGAAGCGAATACCTTTGGGTTCAATCTGAAAGATTGCCCAGAAAGTTATGACCACTCGGATCATGACTAGGTATTCGCTTTATTATATTCTGCTTTCTGGTCCTCGCAAACTATTTCCTGATTCTTTCCTTTCACAAGTTCCTCATACGCTTTTCCATGGATTCAATCCTGCACATCGTATCAAAGTATTGTAGTTGCGCAACCATGTTTTATGAATATAAATTGATATTAACTGAGTGTATTGTGTGAAACAACAAAGTGCTATAGGCGAAAGATGCTTCATTTGTCTATCATAATCTGTTGTTGAAATCAGAAATGCCTTTCTAGTAGACTCCTGTTATAATGAACTCTTTAAGGTTTATTTTGTAAAAATGCTACGTTATTTCTAGGAGAATCGTCATGGAAATTCCTTCCTATCCTTCCTCGAGAAAGATTGAATTTCACGATAAGGCACGACTGGATTCTGTTTTTAAAAAATTGCAGCCTCGCGTGTCAGAATTGACCTTCGCGAATCTCTTCCTTTTTCGACATGCACACCACTATAGACTGACTCGGGTCGGGGATTCTCTTGTGGTACTTGGGACTGGTTACTTGGGGGATGATTATTTTCTTCAACCCCTAGATGGAGATATCGGAAATACGCTGAAAATTCTCTTTGCCAAGAAACATATTCTTTATGGAGCTGATGAAGAATTTGTCTCTTCTTTCCTGCAGGGGCTTGAAGGGGTGGCTATCTCTGAAGATCGTGATGCATTTGACTATGTATACAGTCGGAATGATTTAGCAACTCTTTCCGGGAACCGCTATCACAAGAAAAAAAATCGCGCGAACTACTTCACGACTCGACATTCCTTCACCATCGACAAATACTCGGACAGGTACTATGATGAAACCCTTGCTCTTCTTGATGAATGGCGGCGGATACGGTCAAGCGACGATAGTCGATCATTGGAAGCGGAGGTTGCTGCATCTGCCGAGGGGCTTGAGAAAGCCGCGCAATTGGGGCTTGAGGGCGTAGTCGTCCTTGTTGACGGTCACGTGCGGGCTTATGCTCTTGGTGAGAAGCTGAATTCCAACACATCAGTCTGTCACTTTGAGAAAGCAGACCCTTTTCTTGATGGGATCTACCAGATTGTTGACCGGGAGTTCAATCGACAGTGTTTTGTCGATTGCCTGTTTGTGAACAGAGAGCAGGATCTTGGGGAAACTTCACTGAGAAAATCAAAACTTTCCTACCATCCGGTCGAACTTGTGAAGAAATATCGTTCTTGGAAAACATAGCTGAAGAATTTGTCGGTCAATTCCGGAAATACGCTACTCTCCAATAATTTTTACCAGAACCCGCTTCTTTCTCTTTCCGTCAAAATCACCATAAAATATTTGTTCCCAAGGGCCTAAATCGAGACCGTAATCGGTAATAGCTACTACCACTTCACGACCCATTATCGTCCTTTTCAGATGGGCATCTGCGTTATCTTCGCAGCCGTTGTGGTGGTACTGTGAATAGGGCCTTTCCGGCGCCAGCATTTCAAGCCATTCTTCGAAATCCAGGTGTAGGCCGGGTTCGTCGTCATTTATAAAGACACTAGAGGTGATATGCATTGCATTACATAGCAGTAACCCTTCTTTGATTCCACTATCCAGCAGGCATTCGCGAATCTGTGGCGTAATATTTACAAAATCTCTTCTCTTACTGATTTCGTACCAGAGTTCCTTTCTGTAGTGTTTCATGAAAACGGCCTCCTGCTGTTTCGGATCAATCAATGTTTTTCTGGAAAAATAGTGAGAGGGTGTCCAGGTCCAGTGCAGCCAGAGTTCCAAGCTGCACTGTTGTTGCATAAACACATCCGTTGTCAAGCGGAATAAGCCCTGATGAGACTGATTGTTTGATAGTTTCTCTGGAAACCGGGGTGTGGCCGGTAATAACTTTCTTTTGGCCGATCACTTCATTTTTTGCTTCAAGTGTTCGGGTCCAAAGCATTGCTTCCTTGTCGCTGAATGGATCGTCTGCCAGGAAGTTCAGGCCGGCATGAACAAGGATATAATCTTCAAGTTCAAGATAGAAAGGTAATGCATCGAAGAACCTGCGATACAAAAGGGGCAATTCGCAGGGATCATCAACACCGAAACTTTCAAGGGTTGCTCTGCCACCGTTTAACATCCAGATGCGAAAGAAATCAAGGTTGCCACAGGCTCGAAGGAGCATGTCATCGTGGTTTCCGCGAATGGGGTATACGGAGAAACCTTTGCTTTGCAACTCAAAAATATGGTCGATAACCTCTTTGCTTCTCGGACCACGATCAGTATAGTCACCGAGAAGATATACTGTGTCTGAAGTTTCTATTCTGAGTACTTCATGCAACAGGGCGGCAAAGGTATGCGCACATCCATGAATGTCAGGTATGGCAAAACGTCTCGTTTTCATAAATACTATGCCTGTTGCCGAATCGGCACAAGCCCTTGGTGATGAAATTCGTTATTTCTATCGCGCTTGTACAGTAACCTACTTTGTCTTCTTTGAAAAGAATGTAAACACAACAAACGCCAAACGGAAGAGTTTGAACAAATGGTCAACCCGAATTGTCTTGCGTCGTTTCGGGCCAGTCTCTCGTGGGGTGAGGAGATTGGTTCAACATGATATATCATATGTTTTATTTTCTGACGAATATAGATGTCAACCATTAACGGTTTGGTACGATATGTACAGCTGTTACGTTTGGTTTTTTTGCCCTTGACAAAAAAACCAGGAAGTGAACAATTGCCGAAATCAAAGAATATCCAGGGATAAATACATGAAGAAGATTCTCCTTGTCGCTGCCATCTCGATTTGTATCCTTGCCGTAGCTGGATACTTCCTCTTTCTGAAAAAAACACCCCCCACGTATAAGACCACCAAGGTGGAGCGGGGTTCGGTAGTTGCTACCGTATCAGCAACCGGCACCCTCAACGCAGTTACTACCGTTCAGGTGGGAACCCAGGTCTCGGGAACGATTCAGAAGCTTTTTGTCGATTACAATTCCCTGGTAAAAAAAGGTCAGGTAATTGCCCAGATAGACCCTGCCATCTTTAATTCTCAGGTACAGCAGAGTCAGGGCGGCCTCCAGAGTGCTTTGGCAAATCTTTCGAAGCAGAAAGTTGCCGCCAAAGATGCCGCGAGGACGCTTGAGAGAAATCGGCAATTGCTGGAAGAAGGTATTGTCTCTCAAGGAGATTTTGATACAGCGGAAGCAAATTATCTGGAGGCCTCTGCAGCTATAAAGGCTGCTGAAGGAAACGTACTTCAGACCCGCGGTGCGTCACGGCAGGCACAGACTAATCTGCACTATGCCACAATATTGTCTCCCGTTGACGGCGTTGTGGTGTCAAGGAATGTCGATGTAGGGCAGACTGTTGCCGCTTCATTCCAAACGCCGACGCTTTTTACCATTGCACAGGATCTGACCAAGATGCAGATAAATACCAGTGTCGATGAAGCTGATATCGGCAAGGTGAAGGTAGGGCAACCTGCAATTTTTAATGTAGATGCCTATCCTGAGATTCAATTCAAGGGTGTGGTGTCACAAGTCAGAATCGCTCCGATTATTACCCAGAATGTGGTGACCTATGATGTTGTAATTATTGTAGAAAATAGAGATCTTAAGCTCAAACCTGGCATGACCGCCAATGTCAGTATCGAGGTTATAAGGAAAGATAATGTTTTGGTGATTCCCAGCGCCGCCTTGAGGTTCAAGCCTGAGTCTGCTGAAGAAGGTAAGAAGCAGCAGTCTTCGGAAAGACGAACCGGGGCTGGCCAGCTTCTCTCACAAAAAGTTTATGTGCTGGAAGACGGCAAACCTGTGCCGGTTTCGATACAGACGGGAATATCCGACGATTCGCGTGTGGAAATCATTGCGGGAGAATTACATGAGGGCCAGGAAGTTATCGTTGAGCAGATTCAGTCTAAAAAGAAAACGAGTTCTGCCGGCGGTAGAATGGGACCGAGGTTCTAAATGGGGGAAATAATTGTCCGGGTAGAAGATGTTTCAAAGATCTACAGTATGGGAGAACAACAAGTCGAGGCCTTGAAAAATGTTTCTCTGGAGGTTGCACGTGGAGATTTTGTCGCAATAATGGGTGCTTCCGGGAGTGGGAAATCGACTTTCATGAACATCCTCGGCTGTCTTGATACTCCTTCATCCGGCAGCTACTGGTTGCAGGGTGAGAATGTCCGCGGACTTTCAAGACGAGACTTGGCAGAGGTGCGAAACAAGAAGATTGGATTTGTGTTTCAAGGATTTAACCTGCTTGCCAGAACTTCGGCGTTGGAAAATGTTGAACTCCCGCTCATCTACGGTAAGGTTCCTGCCGCGACACGGAAAGAGCGGTCTTTGGCAGCTCTTGAGCTGGTAGGACTCGCTGAACGATCAGGACATACCGGTAACCAGCTTTCAGGTGGGCAGCAGCAGCGGGTAGCCATTGCTCGGGCATTGGTCAATGAGCCTGCAATCATCCTTGCGGATGAACCGACCGGAAATCTCGATTCGGTAACCGGCGTGGAAATCATGTCGATCTTTCAAAAATTGAACAGGCAGGGCATTACTATCATCATGGTTACCCATGAGCCTGAAATAGCGGCCTTTACCAAGCGCAATGTAGTGTTCCGGGATGGTCGCATCCTGTCAGACACTGTAGTCTCTAAACAGGTAGATGCCGAACAGGCAGGGAGCTAAAGTGATTGAATTTTTGCTCAGCCTGAAAATTGCTTTGCGAGCGCTCAGGACCAACAAAATGCGCTCTTTTCTCACGATGCTGGGCATAATTATCGGGATTGCCTCGGTTATTGCCATGGTTGCAATCGGATCAGGGGCGAGTAAGATTATCTCCGAACAGATTGCCAGCATCGGCAGCAATATCCTCCTGGTATTACCCGGTTCAAGAACGAGCGGCGGTATTCGCCTCGGTCACGGCAGCACACCCACTCTTACCTATGACGATGCAAAGGCAATGACCGTGGAGTGCCCAGCCGTGGCACTCGCGGCTCCGATTGTCCGCGGAGGGGCACCGGTTGTATACGGCAACATGAACTGGACAACTGCGGTAATGGGGATAACACCCGCGTACTTTGCGGTTAGGGACTGGCCGGTGGTTGAAGGTAGAAACCTTGTCCCGTCCGATGTGGAAGGAGCGACCAAGAACTGTCTGATCGGAAGGACGGTTGCCGATACCCTGTTCGGTTCTGAAGATCCTCTGGGTAAAATCGTTCGTGTCAAGAAAATACCCTTTAAGGTGATTGGTGTCATGGGCAGGAAAGGGCGATCTCCCCAGGGCTCCGACCAGGATGATATTGTCTTCGTACCGTTACGGACGGCGCAAAGAAAACTCTTCGGCAGTCAATTTCCGAATTCAGTGGGGTCAATTCTGATCCAGGCAAAAAGCGAGGAAGACCTTACCAGAGCCGAAGAACAGGTAAATGCGCTACTGAATCAACGGCACAGAGTCGGACCGAGTCGTGAGGCCGATTTTACCGTACGTAACCTTACTGAGTTACTTGACGTCGCTGAACAATCATCAAAGGCAATGTCCTTGTTGCTTGGTGCCGTGGCATCGATTTCCCTGATAGTTGGCGGGATCGGTATCATGAATATTATGCTGGTTTCCGTTACAGAGCGCACAAGGGAAATTGGGATTCGTATGGCGATAGGGGCCACGGAGCGGGATATCCTGCTCCAGTTTCTCACTGAGGCGGTTCTGCTGACTCTTATCGGTGGAGTAATCGGCATGCTGCTGGGGGTAGGGGGAGCCAAACTGGTATCTGTTGTCTTCGACTGGCCCACACTGATATCGTTTCAGGCTATTGTCATAGCCTTTTGTTTTTCTGGTGGGGTCGGCATATTTTTTGGCTTCTATCCAGCCCGGAAGGCTGCGTCACTGAACCCTATCGAAGCTTTGCGTTACGAATAGCAGCAGAGTGTTACTTACAGTTTTTTGAGAAAGGATTTCCGATGGCTTTGTACCGTGTTCGGTTGCTGTTTTTGATTATTCTGCTTGTCGGGCTTGGTGTGGGATTCTCCGGATATGCCTATGCCGGGGGAGAATCCGTTAACCTGACGTTGAAACAGGCCATTAAGATGGCTGTCGAGAAAAACCTTGAGGTCAAGGCGGAGCTCTACAATCCCGCAATGAATGAAGCGGATATCAGGATGAACCGCGGCATCTACGACCCACTCGTCACCCTGTCCAGCAACTATCAGGAATCCACTACTCAGTCGTCCAGTATTGTTCAGTCGGGCGCCATTGTCAGCAGACAGAAGAACTTGCAGGCAGATGCGGGGATTAGCCAACTCGTTCCCATCGGCGGAACCTTGGGACTTTATTTCACGAACCTATGGAACCGTAATAATGGCGATAAAAGCCGCGGGTTTCTTGATGATTACTGGCAGTCTCAACTCACTGCCAGCTACTCCCAGCCACTTCTCAAGAATTTCGGTCGAGAGGCGACCGAATGTCGGTATCGCCATAGCGGTAAACAATAAGTCGGCCTCCATTGACCAGTTTAAAAGCAAGCTAATTGATGTAGTGCCAGGGTCAGGACCGCATATTTCACCCTATACAGTCTCAAGGAAAATCTGGAAGCGAAAAAGACTGCCCTCACACTTGCTCAAAAAATTCTTGAGGATACCAAAGGAAGGGTCAGGGCAGGGGTCCTTCCTGCCATGGAAGTTTTGAACGCGGATTTTGGGGTCGCGACACGGGAGAAGGAGCTGATTGACGCGGAAAAACTCTTGATGGACCAGATGGATGTTGTGAGAATACTTCTGCAGATAAAGGGGGATCAGGATCTGAACCCTGTCGATCCTCCCATCGCGCGAAAATTATCCTGTCAAGGAAGATGAGGCAATAACTCTGGCGCTTTTGCAACGTCCCGACCTGAAGGCCCAAAGGCTGAACCTGGAGACGCTGGACCTTCAGACTCGTGTGGCCCACAATAGGATTATGCCTGACCTGACCTTCAACGCTAACGCTGCCCTAACCGGACTTGAAAAAGACTACAGCCGCGACATGAAAAAAGTCGGTTCAGGCGAATATCCGATCTGGGCAGTTGGGTTGCAATTTAGCTATCCTATTGGAAATCAGGCAGCAAAAAATGATTTCATCAAGAGCAGGCTCAGTTCAGAACAGGCGCAGGTGCAGCTTAAAAGTCTCGAAGATAGTATCAGAAATGAAGTTAGAATCGCAATCCGCGGAATCCGGGCCAACTACCTGCAGTTGGACGTTGCCGACCGAGGACTTGCCTACGCCGAGGAGCGGCTACGAGCCTATATCAAGAAGAACGAAGTTGGGCTCGCGACCACCAAGGAAGTGGTCGATGTTCAGAACGACCTGGTTGCGGCCAAGACGAACCAGTTACGGGCGCGGGCCGAGTATACAATCTCCATTGCCCTGCTCTGGAGGGCCACTGGTGAGTTGCTGGAGCGGGAAGGGATAACGATTGGCGGAAAGGAAGCAGATGCATTATATAGCACCAACAGCCGCTAACGTGACCCGGCCCGGAAAACAACGATACGGATGCGGGATGCTGTGTAAGCGCCGAATCTTTGCTACACTGCTTACCTTGTTCGTTTTGCTCCCGGCCTGTTCCGGGAGCGTGGAAAAAACGAAACCGAAGCCATCGGTTCCGGTCAAGGTGAGTGTATCAATGCGTAAAACTGTCCCTGTAGCAGTTACGCATCATTGGTTCTGTCGAGGCGTTGGCAACCGTTTCCATCAAATCCCAGGTTAATGGAATGCTGGAAAAAGTCCATTTTCAGGAAGGCGATGATGTCCGCAGGGGTGAATTGCTTTTTACCATTGACAGTCGCCCCTTCGAGGCAGCATTGCGTCAGGCCAAGGCTGCTCTTTCTCGAGATATCGCCCAGGAGAAGTTTGCCCGTGATCAGGCGAGACGTTATGGTGGTCTCCTGACGGATGGGATTGTTACCCAGGACCAGTATGAACAGCTGCGGACAAATGCGGATGCGTTGGCCGAGTCGGTTCGAGCCGACAGGGCCACTGTGGACAATGCCGTTGTAATGTTGGGGTACTGTTTTATCCGCTCCCCGATCGACGGTCGCACTGGAAACCTCATGGTCCAAAGGGGGAATCTCGTTAAAGCAAATGATGTCCCGGTTCTGGTGACCATCAACCAGATTAATCCCATTTACGTCACCTTTTCGGTTCCTGAGATGGAACTTACCGGAATCAAGAAGTATATGGCATCCGGGAACCTCAAGGTAGAGGCGTTGATTCCCAACGACCCAGGTCCTCCAGAACAGGGAGTCATCAGTTTCCTGGATAATATGGTGGACACGACAACCGGTACGATTAAGATCAAGGGAACTTTCGCGAACAAACAAAGGAGGCTTTGGCCGGGCCAGTTCGTCAATGTGGTTCTGACCCTTGCCACTATTCCGAATGCCGTGATTGTCCCTGCACAGGCAGTTCAGACGGGTCAGGAGGGGCTGTTTGTCTTTGTGGTGAAGCAGGACCGCAGCGTAGAATTGAGAGCGGTGGTCACTGGTGAAACATATAACGGCGAGACCGTGATCGAAAAAGGATTGAACGTCGGAGAAACGGTGGTAACCGATGGCCAACTGCAGCTGTTACCCGGGACCCGCGTAACGTTTGGCACGGAGACTTCGAAGGGCAAGGTTACACGGCAATGAATATAGCGGAGATATTCATCCGCAGGCCGATCATGACCACTCTGGTCATGGTGTCGATACTCCTGTTCGGGTTGTTTGCCTACAATCTTATCCCGGTGAGTGACCTGCCCAACGTGGACTTCCCCACCATCCAGGTGACGGCAAACCTCCCGGGAGCTAACCCGGATACCATGGCGTCAGCGGTTGCCATCCCCTTGGAACGGCAATTTTCCACCATTGCGGGGGTCGATTCCATGACCTCCGCCAACAGCACCGGTTCAACCAGCATTACCATACAGTTCAATCTCTCCAGGGATATTGATGCAGCTGCCCAGGACGTACAGGCGGCTATTTCCAGGGCTTCGCGTCAGATGCCTCCTACCATGCCGTCGCCTCCCTCATTCCGGAAGGTCAACCCGGCAGATCAGCCAATTATCTATCTGGCGCTGAGCTCTCCCACTTTGCCGCTCTATACGGTAAACGAATATGCCGATACGTTCATCGCCCAACGCATCTCGATGATCGATGGCGTCGCCCAGGTTCAGGTGTACGGTTCTCAAAAGTATGCGGTACGGGCGCAACTGGACCCAAAGGCACTGGCAAGTCGCCAGATCGGTATCAACGAGGTTGCCAATGCCCTGGAAAACAGTAATGTCAATCTCCCTACCGGAACTCTCGACGGGAAGAGTCAGGCATATACCATCCAGGCAACCGGACAATTGTATGATGCAGCGGCTTACCGTCCACTGATTGTCGCCTATCGCAACGGTTCGCCGGTGCGACTGCAGGAACTTGGCCGGGTCATCGATACTGTGGAAAACGACAAAGTGGCAAACTGGTTCAACAATACCCGCGCTGTCGTTCTTGCCATCCAACGGCAACCGGGAACAAACACCATCGAAGTCGTGGACAACATCAAGAAACTTCTCCCGGTTTTCAGGGCGCAGATACCAGCCTCCGTTGATCTCACGATCCTTTTCGACCGATCCCTGTCGATCCGTTCATCCGTGGCCGACGTCAAGTTTACCCTTGGTCTGACCATCTGCCTGGTGGTCATGGTTATCTTCCTTTTCCTTCGTAACTTTTCGGCAACAATAATCCCCAGTCTGGCACTCCCCTTTTCCATCATCGGCACCTTTGCCGCCATGTATCTTTTGAATTTCAGTATCGATAATATCTCTCTCATGGCACTTACCCTTTCTGTCGGGTTTGTGGTGGACGATGCCATTGTCATGCTGGAAAACATCGTCCGGCACATGGAGCTGGGAGAAGGGGTGATGGCGGCCGCCCTAAAGGGCTCGCGGGAGGTGAGTTTTACGATCCTCTCCATGACCCTTTCGCTGGTAGCGGTCTTTATTCCGGTTCTGTTCATGGGTGGTATCATGGGCCGGCTTCTTCATGAATTCGCTGTAACCATCAGCATTGCAATTCTTATTTCCGGTTTCGTTTCGCTGACTCTTACGCCCATGCTCTGCAGCCGTTTTCTCCGGCCTCCTGCCAGGAAAAAGCATGGCCGAATCTATATGGCCATGGAGTATTTTTTTAATCGCATGCACAACGCCTACGACCTGAGTCTGCATGCAGTGCTCAATCATCGCCGTAGTGTCTTGGTGGTTATTCTGACCTTGACGGTTGTCACCGGTTGGCTGTTCGTCCGGATGCCGAAAGGATTTCTTCCCAGTGAAGACACCGGGCAGCTTTTCGCTTTTACCGAGGCCGCCCAGGGCATCTCTTTTGAGGATATGGTGGCACACCAGAGGCAGTTGGCGAACATCGTCGCCCAGGATCCCAACATAGAGGCTTTCATGTCAGCTGTCGGTTCCGGCGGGGCAAGTTCCTCAAGCAATACCGGCCGCATGTTCATGCGCTTGAAACCGCGCGACCAACGAGAGCTTACCGCCGACGAGATCATCGCGGAACTTAAGCCCAAGCTCGCCACGGTGCCTGGCATCAAGATGTATCTGCAAAACCTTCCGGCCATTCGTATTGGCGGGCGGTTGACCAAGAGCCAATATCAGTTCACCCTGCAGAGCCCCGACAAGGACGAATTGTATAAATATTCGACCCTGTTTGAAGCAAAGATGCGCTCTCTGCCGCAACTGCAGGACGTTACCAGCGACCTGCAGATCAAGAATCCCCAAGTAAACGTGCAAATTGACCGTGATAAGTCCTCAGCACTGGGTGTTTCGGTTGAGCAGATTGAGAATGCCTTGTATTATGCCTATGGTTCACGACAGGTTACGACAATTTATGCTCCCAATAACCAGTATCAGGTGATCCTTGAACTTGCTGAGCAATATCAACGCGATCCAGCAGCCCTTTCCATGCTCTATGTGCAAGCCAATAACGGAAAACTTGTGCCGCTCAACACCGTTGCTACTATTACCAAGGGACTGGGACCTCTCACGGTAAACCATCTCGGGCAGCTTCCAGCAGTTACTCTTTCATTTAATCTGAAGCCGGGAGTCGCCCTGGGGGCGGCTGTACCCTTGGTGGATAAAATGGCCCGGGATACTCTGCCGTCGACCATCGCTACCAGTTTCCAGGGGACGGCACAGGCTTTCCAGTCATCGCTGAAGGGACTCTGGTTGCTCCTTCTTATGGCAGTACTGGTTATATATATTGTTCTCGGAATACTCTATGAGAGTTTCATTCATCCTCTCACAATCCTATCCGGTCTTCCTGCCGCGGGTTTCGGTGCCTTGATCACGCTCATGCTGTTCCATAAAGACCTGGATGTCTATGCTTTTGTCGGGATTATAATGCTGATCGGGATTGTAAAGAAAAATGCCATAATGATGATCGACTTTGCACTCGAGGCACAGCGAAAGGAAGGGAAAAAACCGCTGGACGCCATCTGTCAGGGCGCGCTGATACGTTTTCGCCCCATCATGATGACTACCATGGCTGCCCTTATGGGCACCCTGCCCATTGCCATCGGTTTCGGAGCAGGTGCGGAGGGACGTCGACCATTGGGTTTGGCGGTGGTAGGGGGCCTCATCGTATCTCAGTTGCTGACACTTTACATTACGCCTGTGGTCTACTACTATATGGACAGACTGCAGGGATATGTGGTTGACTTATTTCGTAGACTCCGAGTTCATCGACAACCATCAGTACTCGACTGATGTGGGGTAAAATCTGCTTATGTCGCTGTTTCTTCTAACATTTCTTTCCCTCTATGGTGGAATGCACTATTATGCTTACCGAAAGGTAAGTTCGGCATTTTCACTGTCATTTCCGGCTGCCTTTTCTCTTGTTGTGTGTATGGTGATTATGGTTTTGTCGCCGATGCTCGTGCGCTTTCTCGAAAGGGAAGGGCTTGGCACCGCTGCTGTTCCGCTCGCATTTACCGGTTATCTCTGGATGGGGTTTCTCTTCCTGTTTTTCATTATAATGCTGGTGATTGATCTTGGACGCGTCCTGATACGGTACGGAGGGCTTGTATTCCATCATGATGTATCGGTATATTTTTCCGATCGGCAGGCATTTCTTGTTGCATGTGCAGTTTCGCTTGGGGTTTCAATCTACGGGTATCGCGAAGCCAAATCTATCAGGCTGGAAAAAGTAGTCGTGCCGACCACCAAACTTCCGCCATCGATGAAATCATTCAGAATTGTTCAGATTTCTGATGTTCATCTGGGTCTTATCGTGCAGGAGCAAAGGCTGAAGAATATCATCAGCAAAATCGAAACGGCGCAACCCGATCTTCTGGTTTCGACCGGTGATTTGTTGGATGGACAGACGGACGGGATGACTGCTTTTGCCGCCGACCTGGGGAACGTGCATACCCCTTTCGGCAAGATCGCGGTTACCGGCAACCATGAGTATTATGCAGGGATCAAGAACTCTCTGAGTTTTACGAAACAGGCCGGGTTTACCGTGCTTCAGGGAGAAATGCTTGATGTGGCAGGGGTGATGACTGTCGTGGGTGTGGATGATCCTGCCGGAACAAGATTTGGTTACGGGAAAATAAACGAAGATGCTATGCTGGCAAAGGTGACTCCCGGGCGTTTTGTCCTGTTACTGAAACATCGGCCGGTTGTGGCAAAACAGAGCGTGGGTTTGTTTGATCTGCAGCTTTCGGGGCACATCCATAAAGGGCAGATTTTTCCGTTTGAAATGCTCACGTATTTGTTATATCCGGTAAAAACCGGCTTATCCCGGATTATGGATACTTCCTATCTTTACGTGAGTAGAGGGACAGGAACCTGGGGGCCACCAATTCGTTTTCTGGCGCCCCCGGAGGTTACTGTCATTGAGTTGGTGAACGAGTCTTTGAAAGACTAGCAGATGGCAGTTATCGGCAATCGTCACGCCAGATGCAGGAAAACTGCCCACACGTATCAGATGCATTACTGTTGTAGCATTCGGTGTTTCCTTCGTCCCGTTGTATCGCTTGTATAAGTTCGGCTTTTTTCATGTTTTTAATTTGTACGTCTCGATCTTTTGCAATTTTTTTCACGTCTTCGAGTTTCATGCGGGTTTCTCCTTTTAGTGGACTACTGGAAATTCGTTTACAACTATAGCAAAGAAGTTCGTGAATTCAACCTGACATGTTAAATTTCTGCTGTATCCTAATCGTGTTTGGAAAAGGAGAATGTTTCATGAGTATCAATGAGTTTTGTGTTTATAGGCCTGTCATTAAAAATATGCTTTTGCTGCTATGCGCACTTCTTTGCCTGTCAACTTTTCTCGTATGTGAGGAAGCCTCGGCATTGACTATCCCTGAAAAACTGACATATGACCTAACCTGGACCGGTATAAAGGCGGGAACGGCTACTCAGGAGATTGTTGCGGAAAATGGGGATATTAAAATTACCTCTATTGCCCGTTCTGCAGACTGGATAACGGTATTTTTTCCGGTTGAGGATCGGATAGTGTCGATTTTAACGGCAAATCCCGAGTCAAAACTGGGTCAGTCGAAATCCTACTCTCTGAAGACCCGGGAAGGAAGCCATCGCAGGGATAGGGAAGTTGAGTTTAATCATTCTAAAGGACTTGCCTATTACAAGGACAACATTAATGGTGAAAAACGGGAACTTCCCATTGCTGCTGCAACGTTGGATACCCTTTCCAGCTTTTACTTTGTAAGGACTCTCAAACTCGAAGTTGGGAAATCAGTATTCCTGACGATACTTGATAATTTAAAAACATGGCATGTGGAGGTTCAGGTGCTCAGGAAGGAGAGGATTAAAACGTCTCTCGGCACGTTTGATACCATTGTGATCAAGCCGCTTATGCAATCTGAGGGGATAATCGATAGAAAGGGTGAGATGTTGATCTGGCTAACTGATGATAATCGCCTTCTCCCGGTAAAAATGAAAACAAAGGTTAAGATTGGCAGTGTAACCGCAACCTTGGTGGGTGGTTCCTTTCAACACTAGGAGTCTGTCGGACTTATCTTTTGACGAGACATGTCTCCCAACCTCCGACTCTTGGTCCCTGTGGCATGAAAAATCCTTTTACAAACACAATTGAATATGATACCCCATTGGCTGTTAACCACCTTTGTTGGGTGGTTGACGACCTCGTGTTTCTCTGGAGGAGGGACAATTTGTGGTGAGCACATTTGCCAGCGAACTGAGTCTTTTAAGAGACCAGGGGCTCTACCGACGCATGCCTCGTATTGAGGGAGAGCAGAATGCTCGCGTGATTGTGGACGGGAAGGAGGTCCTCCTC
This sequence comes from uncultured delta proteobacterium, assembly GCA_963717775.1. Taxonomy (GTDB): domain Bacteria; phylum Desulfobacterota; class Desulfuromonadia; order Geobacterales; family Geobacteraceae; genus RPRC01. Next base: position 13,242 of record CAVQWZ010000020.1, on the reverse strand, counting down.
CTTTGTTCCAATAACTATCTTGGTCTGGCGAATCATCCGACTCTTAAGAAAGTATCGATAAAGGCTGTTGAGAAATATGGTGTTGGTACTGGTGCTTCCCGCCTCGTTTCAGGGACGATGGAGCTTCATGCCCAGCTTGAACAGCAAATTGCCACCTTTAAAGGAACAGAACGGGCCTTGCTGTTTAATTCGGGGTATGCCGCGAATACCGGCGTTATCCCTGCTCTCGCGCAAAAGGGAGATATTCTCTTTTCGGACAAATTGAATCATGCCAGCATTGTTGATGGATGCCTTCTTTCACGCGCCCGCCTGATGCGCTATCCTCATAACGACATGGCTTTTCTCCGCCGATGTTTAGCAACGCATCGTGGGGAAGGCCGCAGGATTATTATTGCAGATGGTGTCTTTAGTATGGATGGAGATATGGCAAAGTTACCTGATCTGGTTGCTATCAAAAAGGAGTTTGGAGCACTTCTCATGGTGGACGATGCACACGGAACCGGGGTCCTTGGAGCTACTGGGCGCGGCACGGCAGAGTATTTTGGTCTGTCATCGGAGATCGATATTTCCATGGGCACCCTGGGGAAAGCCTTGGGTGGTTTTGGGGCATTTATTGCGAGTTCACACGAGATTGTCGAATATCTCGTGAACAAGGCTCGCCCCTTCATTTTCTCGACCTCTTTGCCACCGGCGGTTCTCGCCGCGGCATCTGCTGCTTTTGACATAGTGGATTCCAAGGAGGGAGCCGATCTGCGCCAGCAATTGGCAGAGAACACTTCATATCTGCGAAATTCCCTCTGTGAGGCCGGTTTTGACACTCTTGGCAGCGAGACTCAGATAATTCCCATTTACGTGGGTGATACGCAGAAAACGATGGAATTCTCCCGAGCTCTCCTTGATGAGGGTGTTTTTGTCCAGGGAATCCGACCTCCAACTGTTCCCGTCGGCAGCAGTCGCCTTCGCTGCACTCTTATGGCAACCCACACCATGTCTGATCTTCAGCGGGTCGTGAATGCGATATGCCGGGCAAGGGAGGCGGTGGGCCTTGCCGGAAGGGAGTCGGCAGGCGATAGAGCTTCTATGCCTTCTGACGAGGTTATCTGATGCCGTACCTAACTACCAGCGACTCATCCAAACTGTATTATGAAGAGGCCGGAGATGGGAAGCCCTTGCTCTTCGTTCACGGCTGGTCTCTTTCTTCACAGATATGGTCACAGCAAAAAGAATACTTTTCGTCTCGATACCGTTGTATTGCCTTTGACCTTCGGGGGCACGGACTTTCCTCGCCATCCAGTTCAGGGTATGGTGTCGACGTTCTCGCGTCCGATGTGTCGCTATTTTTCGACAGACTGTGTCTCTCCGAAGTGACTCTTCTGGGTTGGTCCCTCGGATCTCTTGTGGCGCTTGCCGCGTATCCTGCCGTGCGGGAAAGACTAGCCTCGTTGGTGCTGGTATCCGGTACCGCGAAATACTGTTCATCCTTGGATTATCCGTACGGCCTTCCCCCGAAAGAGCCAAGATTACTTTCACTGCTTCTGAAGAGGAACCCACATAAGGCGATGGAGGGTTTTCAGCGTAAAATGTTTGCCGATGAGCAGCAGTCCGAAAACGGGTTTGAGGTGTTTGTAAAAGATGTTCTGCCATTACTGCTGCCTCCCTCTCCGGAGGTTATGGTTCCGGTTCTGCAGACCCTTGAAACAGCTGATTTGCGACCGATTCTCTCCTCCATTAGAGAACCGGCACTGCTAATTCATGGAGACAGGGATCTGATCTGTCCAGTAGCTGCCTCACGATTTATGGCCGAACAAATATCAGGCGCACAATGTACCATCCTGGCCGGAGCAGGGCATGCTCCCATGTTTTCGCGTCCCGATGAATTCAATTGCGCACTTGCAACGTTCCTTGAAAATATCTATGAGTAAAATTGACAGATTAAAAGTTCGGAAAGCCTTTGACAGGGGTGCTTGTCAATACGATGATACCGTCGTTGTTCAGAAGCTTGTTATTGAAAAGATTCTTTCGAACCTTGTGGAAATATCACCTCAACATTTCCCCCGGCGGATACTTGATGTCGGAGCGGGAACCGGAATGCTCCTCAGGTCTTTGCGAAAATCCTGCCCGGAGGCGTTCCTTGCCGGACTTGATCTTGCCCCGGGCATGGGCGCCGCGGCGATGGATAACCTGAAGGATGATGGAAATTTCCTGTATGTGGAGGGCGATGCCGAAAATCTTCCCTTTGCTGATGAAACTTTCGACCTGGTGGTTTCCACCTCAACTTTCCAGTGGCTTGCTGTGCTGGAGAAAGCTTTTTCTGAGGTGAAAAGGGTACTTGCGCCTGGCGGTACGTTTCTGTTTGCCCTGTTTGGTGAAGGTACTCTACATGAGTTAAAGACCTCGTACCGCGCTGTTCTGTGTGCAGAAAATGCGATTGACAAGGATCGTTCACACAATTTCTTTGCGCGGGAAGATGTGGAGAAAGCCCTTGCGAAAGTTGGCTTCAGAGACATCAAGGTAGAAAATCTCATCGAGAAAGAGTATTACCCTGACGTTCCAGCTTTTCTCAGAGCACTCAAGGGCATTGGTGCCGGAACGGCCGCGTCCATGCCTTCGGTGGGACTAGGTGGGAGAAGGATCATAATGAAGATGACTGAGGTCTACCAGCAAAAATATTCTGATAAAAGGGGTGTACCGGTTTCCTATGAAGTTAGCTATGGAAAATGTAAGAAAGTCTAAATAACTAAAAATGGATAAGACCCCCGGGTGATTGAAATCGGTGGGAGATTATGCCGAAAATGAAAAAGGCCGCATCGGATTGATGTGGCCTTTTTTGCATTACTGGTAGTAGTACGAATGGTTGTCTCTCTGTGGAGAGAGATCCTGAAACGTAACAGAAATTATTTCTTTTCAGGTGCAGCGTTGCTTTTTTTCTCAGTGGACTTTGTTTTCTCGAGAGCCTTGGACTGAGCCGTCGTATCAGCACCTTTTGTGGTGTCGCTGATAGTTTCCTCCTGAATAACAGTCCCGTCAGGGGTGCTAACAGTCATGGTTACAGTGGCTTCCTGGGTGGGGTACTCTTCTGCTGCAAAGACCAATCCGGCACAGGCAAAAATTGCAGAGGCGGTTACTACGCTAACGAGAATTTTTTTCATGATTTCCTCCTTGAAATTAGACACCAATTGTAATGCGAAGACTTTTTAGTCTAGAACATGCTAGAATATTTTTATGAAATAATAGCAATAGAATAAAATTATGCAAGTATCTTCTTAGGGGTGTCCTCACAAAGAAATAATTGTGAACGTTGTAGAGATCATCGCCTGTGTTAATCTTTGGGGAAAATCGCGAAACGAAATCAGAAAAATGTCGCTGTGCTTGATATAGTGCGTTATGGACTTATTTTTCTGCCACAATTATAACAGGTGAATTCCGGTTGATCATCAGGAGCAACAAGTATGGCGTTGCAATCCGGACAATTTGACATGCCTCTCACTTCAGCAGAGGCAGATTCGCGATAATATGATTCCCAGTCAAATTCCTTGAGTTTGGCGAGTTCTTCATCGGACAGAGTTTGTTTCGATCGTACAACGTTTTGCATAGTATGCTCTCCTGAGGAGTTTTTTTATTCGTTAATTTGCAAGACTTCAGTCGGGGAAAATTATTTTCGGCTATATTACCATATATTTTTGTAAAATTAAACCGGGAAGCTATTGTTTAAAGGAGTTTTCGAGCATTCACGTGATATTAAAAATCTGTTGACTTTGCACTAAGGTTTCGGATAATGGGCAAGCAAAAGGTGGACAACTGAATATTTCGAGATACACGACAATACTAAACCATCCGCGAGGGTGGGACGGAAAGCCTCAAGGGTCTCATGCAGACAGCCGGGTTGCCGAAATATCTGATTTGATATTTGGCCCCGGCTTTTTTGTGTTGTAAGGTGGTTTTCTTTCGATGTTTGGCTTCGTATTTTGACAGCGCAGCACATTGCCTAAACGTCATACATGTGCTTTTATGATTTCCATGCAAGTACCGATGCCATATTCCAAATCGGTTTGGGCACATCAGACTCAGAGGGGTTTCGCGGGGTGATAGATGTTTATTGAGAACAGTTTGATGACCTGTATTGAAGCAGATGTTCAGGATGTTGTTGCGATGTATCGTTCAAGTTCTTCAATTATGCTGGGACATGGTGGAAAGCATAAACAGCCATGTGATGCTTTTATCTGTGTTACCAACGACGGTGACAAAACTTCCGTGTATGTGGCGCTTTCCCAGCTTCAAAGTAAACGCTTCGTTATGTTTGTTCCTGAGAGGCAGCCAAGTGATAAGGATTCAAGTGACTTGGTGCTCAAAGAGGCACTTGCCTTTGTTAAGGAATTCGGCTTCGAGATGCAGAGCATAAATTTGAACTACAGCAAAGCTCTAAAAGAAGTGGTTCTCAATGATCTCAGGGTAGTGCGCTCTGCATCGTCCGGTAAAAAAACATCACAAAGAAAAGGTGCGGCTGAAAAAACTTCCAGGCAACAACACGATGTTTCTGAGAAAGAACCTGACTCTGAAGTCAAGGCTACTGCGAAAAGCAAAACATCAGCCTTGGAACAGGAAAATAAGGTTACAAACGTTCCCGTTGAGACTCCTTCCGGCAAGGAACCTGAACCGGCTACGAAAACAATGCCGGGTGGGGATGCTTCCCTGGTGGAAGAGAAGGCGCGCAAGGATCGAATGATTGCCGATAAAGTGGCCGCAGAGAAGGTCGCGGCTCAAACCCTGGCCCTCCTTCGCGCTGATACTGAAAAGATCGAAAAGGAAATAAGCGCATTTGAGGACAAAAGTAAGACTGAGATTGCAGCAGTAAGGGCTGACTTAGAGGATCTGGGACGACAGAAAGTTGCTGCTGAAGTACTTGCTGAAAAGGAAATTGCAAAGCTTCGTAAAGAATCACAGCGTCTTTCTGGCCAGATAACCTCTCAGGAAAAATCCGCTGAAGAGGCATTGCTCGCTCTTGCTGCGGAAATCGAAACGTTGGCCCAGGCAAAGAAGGCTGCCGAAATAGATGGTTCCGGGAAAATAAGCGCGGCAAAAGCAAAAATTGATTCCTTGAAAGCTGAGAAGACCGATCACGAAAGGGTTACCGCTGCTGAGATATCGGCTCTTCAGGCAGAACTGGAACATTTGTCTGTTGAAAAGTCGTCTGTGGAAAAGGAGCGGGCACGCGAAATTGCCGTTCTCAAGACAGAGCTTGGAGGGTTTTCACTTCAGCCCGACGCAGATCAGGAACTGGAGTCACTGAAAAATGAGCTCGAGCGACGCAGAGCTGAAAAAGCCGAATTGGAAAATACACTTCAGGATGAGTTGTCCGATCTGCACCTTCAACGTGAGACACTCGATGAAGAAATAAAAACAATAGAACTGCAGGGAAACGAGGAATTGGCCGCCCTGAGGGCTGCTTTGGCAGAGCGTACACTGGAAAAGCAGCGCTTATCAGGAGACGTGGAGCAGGAGCTTTTATCGCTCCGAAGCGAAATCGAGCAACTTCGGTCGGAGATGGCTGATACTCATGATGCTGTTGTTAAAGAGCTTGCAGCACTTGCTGCCGAGCAGAAAAGACTGCTGCGGGATAAAGTGGAAGCGCAACAGTCCTCTGATGCTGAGCTTGCTGAGCTCCGGGCTGAGATTGTTCATTTAGAAGAAGAGAAAAAGTCGATTGAAGATTCTTGTGATGTCACTCGTGCCAGCCTGAATGATGAGGCTGAACGGTTGGCTGCAGAAAAACTATCGCTCCAACAAGCTTCCGACGAGGAACTGGCTGTCCGGCAGGAACAAATTTCACTACTGAAAGAGGAGCTTGAGGCTGAGCGGGATTCCTCAGAGAAACTGCTGGTCAGTCTGCGCCTGGAAGAAGAGAAGCTCCTGACCAGGAAAAAAGAGGGCGAAGAGGCTGCTGCTGCAGAGATTTGTTCACTTGAAGAGACGCTCTCACATTTTAGAAAGGATATAGATTCCGAACGGGTCGACACGGAAATAAAGATTGCTGAACTGAAAGAAGGAATAGAGAAGCTCTCATCGGAAAAAATCTCCTTGGAAAAGAACACTGCGCAAGAGATTACTTCACTCTCTGAGCAGGAAGAACAGCTGACCCGGCAGATGGTTAATGATCAGGCTGCCGCAGCTGAAGAGCTTGCTGCGGCACAGGCCAGAGTATCAACGCTCAGCGCTGAAATTGAGAAGAATACTGTCTCCGCTAAAGAGAAGTTGTTGCGGAGTACCTCCGAGATTGAAAGGTTGGAAAAAGAGGGGGACTTGCGGGCAAACGAGGTGTCTGCGCAAATGATTGCACTGGAGGCACGGCTGCTGCAATTCGCTGATGATCTGCTTCAGTCAGAGATGCAGGTCGCAGAGAAAACCCGTGAAGCTCGAAATGCTGCCCGTACGCTCATTGCAGCGATTTCGGACGATGAGAGGCTATCTGAGGAAACTATCACCGACCCGGATATGGAAAGCTGGCTAGCCGCTTTGCAGCAGGAGGCCGAGCAGTTGGCGGCTGAGAAATCTGCAATTGAAACTGCTGCAACTGGTGAAGTGGCACTGCTCCGTGCAAAAGTTACGAGTCTTGCAACAGAAAAAATTGCTGTCGAGAAGAATCTTGCCCGTGAGCTGGAGACTCTGCACGTTGAGGGCGAAAGGCTTGTTGCAGAAAAAGCAGCAGCAGAGAAGGCCGCAAAAAAAGTCTTGGCGGAAATAGCGGCTGATGTAGAGCGACTTGCTGAAGAGAAAGACATGGCAGAGAAACTCCTGGGAGAGAGGATCGCTACCGCTAGAGCGGAAACCCGGAAACTGCTTGATGAAAAGGCGGACTTGGCGGAACCTGAGGAAGATCTATCTGTCGTTCAAGAGGAGAATGTCAGTGAAAATGAACAGATTGTCGTGGATATTATGACGCCTGACGAACCGGTTGCCAGTAAAAAGGTCGGATCATCATCCCTTTCTGCAAAAGCCTCTCCCGGGAAAGTTTTCTCGAATAATGCAGTTTCCCTCGATTCTACTGTTGCTGCAAGTAACACTTCAAAAGAGAGTGACGAAACAGACCCGTTTGCCTTCCTGCAGCAGGACGGCGCCTTCGATTTTAGTACCCAACCCACGTTCGGCAGAAAGTCTTCTGGTAAGGCTGTGTCCTTTGCCATAGATAAAACAAAAATGATTGTAGATTACCAGAACCCGGAAGATGTTCAGGAAGTATATAAGTCGCTTAACAGGACGCGTGTTGCCAAAGAGGACAATACCACCATGACCTGTGACGCTTATGTGTTCTCGCTACGAGAGAACGGGATGTCGCATGTGTATATTGCATTTTATCTCGTCGACTCGAAGGAGGTCATGGTTTACGTTCCGGAGAAACAACCTGCGAATGATGAAGAATTTGCCGGTATTATGAGTGATGGTTTTGATTTTATCGAGATTGTTGGTTTCATGATGGACCCCATGGATCTAGGGCACGATGCAGAGAGCAGAACAAAGAACTTGGACAAAATTCCGGTGCTTCGAAGAAACGCTACTACTGAGGGGTAATGTTGCTTGATTTTTGAAGTTCGTGGACTTGCTTGCAATATTCTGCTGAATATATCCGTAGTTGAAAAGATAGAAAAAGGGGGCGCAGATATTGGCACCCCTTTTTTTGTGACGGGTTCAGCTCAATGGATAAAGAACTGTGGCTCTGAAATGATTGTGTGTTGAGGCTGATGGTGATTCGGTTCGCGAGGAGGATGCTATATCTATTGAAGAGCTAGCAAGTGTTTGCTGGTTGTTCAGGGGCATTGCAATTGGGTCATAAGGGAGATGATCTGTTTGGCAAGAGGGTGTATGACACTGTAATGAACTTCGACGCCTTCGCGCTTTCCTTCGATAATCCCCTTGTTCTTGAGCAGGGCGAGGTGTTGGGAAACGGTTGCCTGGGGAAGACCGAGACATTCCCAAATATGTTTAACATTGCATTCCTGCGAGCAGAGTCCTGCAACAATCTTCAAGCGTATCGGGTGACCGAGGACTTTGCATACTTCTGCCTCGTTGTCGAAACTTCTAGTCTTATCGAATTCCATAACTGGCTCCATGCTGTTAGGTAAATTAATATATATATATTCTTGCTTGAGGGGTTTGTCAACTAATAGCTAATGCATTGAAAATACATAGATGCACTGTGGTTCATAATTGTTTCGAGCCATAATTGTGACATATTATCAGTATTCAGATAAATAAACCACTATTTTATGCGGGAATGCTCTTTGAGGGGTGTTTCCTTGCGTGTATATGACCAGTCGGTTTTCGAAGGATACTCGTCCTTGCATAGCGGAAAATACATACAGTTAAACACCATCAAAGAGCGTACATTGGAGGGAATGCGATATATCATCAACTTGCTTCATTTAAACTGAAATGACACGCAGCAAAATGTCCCAACCTCTTTTCTTCAAGTGGTGGCGGAATCACTGCGCAGATTTCCAGGCGAGCATACGGACAGCGGGGATGAAACGGGCAACCGGCAGGCGGTGCAAGGGGGGAGGGAATGTCACCTTTCAGGATAACCCTTTTTCTGCGTTCTTGTAATTCCAGATGAGGAATGGCTGAGAGCAGGGCTTCAGTATAGGGATGCAGATAGCGAGAGAAAACTTGCTCCGTGGCTCCCATTTCCACAATTGAGCCGAGGTACATGACCGCAATGCGCTCGCTCATGTGATGGAGAACGGAAAGATCGTGTGCGATAATTAAGAATGAGAGCTTGTATTCAGATTTCAGTTCCTGGAGAAGATTAATGATTTGGGCCTGGATGGACACGTCGAGGGCAGAGACCGGTTCGTCTGCAATGATAAGCCGTGGGGAAACTGCCAACGCTCGGGCTATGCCGATTCGCTGTCTTTGCCCGCCGGAAAATTCGTGGGGATAGCGGGAGAAATACTCGTCGGCAAGTCCGACTCTTTTCATGAGGACGTGTACCTTTTCTCGATACCCGACAGAGTCAGTATTCCCGTGAATTTTTATCGGTTCCCCGATGATGTCACCAACCCGCATTCTAGGGTTCAGTGATGAATAGGGATCCTGAAAAATCATCTGAGTTTCTTTTCTGAAAGAGAGGAGTTCCTTGGCAGATAAACTCTCCAGGCATTTGTCACGGAACAGGATTTCTCCTTCGTCTGGAGCAAGAAGCCGCAGCAGCAGCTTTCCCAGCGTCGATTTCCCGCTTCCTGATTCTCCGGCAAGCCCCAGAGTTTCTCCTTCATGGAGTTTGAAGGATACTCCGTTTACCGCCTTCAGGGAGAGTGCCTTGGCAAAAGGAGTTGGCTTCACGGAAAAGAATTTACGGATGTTTCTTGCTTCTAGTAATGGCTGATTCATTGGTGCTTCCAACATCGAACAAAGTGTCCTTCATTCTGCTCACGAAGGGGCGGCGGCTCTTTTGAACATTTCCAGTCCCTCTGTGGGCAGCGATCGCAGAAGCCGCAACCCGGAAGCTCCAGGAGCAGATTCGGTACCTGGCCGGGAATTGTCGAGAGGGGTTTTCCGGGTTCTGCTCGCTGGGGCAGAGAGGAAAGTAGCCCCTCGGTGTAGGGGTGCAGGGGATTGCTGAGTACCTGGTCAGTAGTCCCCGTTTCAACAATTTTACCGGCGTACATGATCGAGGTTCGATGGGCTCGCTCTGCAACAACACCCAGGTCATGGGTGATGAGGAGCAGTCCCATGCCATATTCTCTTTTCAGGTCGTCAATAAGTTCGAGTATTTGGGCCTGAATGGTTACGTCGAGAGCTGTTGTGGGCTCGTCCGCAATCAGAAGGCGCGGCTCACAGGAGAGGGCCATGGCAATCATGATGCGCTGACGCATACCGCCACTTAGTTGATGGGGGTAGTCATTGTAGCGTGATGCAGGAGATGGAATACCAACTTTGTTGAGCATTTCGACTGCAATTTCTTTCGCTTCGCGCTTTGAGAGTTTTCGGTGGAGAAGTATCCCTTCCGCAATTTGATCGCCGATCCGGAAGACAGGATTCAGTGATGTCATCGGTTCCTGAAAGATGATCGAGATCTTGTTTCCCCGGACGTGTTGCATTTCGATGTCGGAAAAGCTGCGCAGGTCCTTGCCATCGAAAAGTATTTCACCGGAGACAATACTGCCTGGTGGTGGAACAAGGCGCATGATGGACAGTGCGGTCATGCTTTTACCGCAACCGGATTCGCCGACAATTGCAAGGGTTTCCCCTTCCTGAACGGATAGATCCAGATTGTCTACCACTTTCAGCGTTCCGAGGGGCAGGGTGAAGTGTGTTGAAAGGCCGGTCACCTGGAGCAACATGGTCACGAGGGGCTCCTGAATGTGTGCATTGGAATGAAAGAGTACACTGATGATCAAAATATCACGAATTTACGGATCGGGCAAACGGTTTGCCAGGAGATATGCTGACCTATATATAATAGAATAGGATGAGTTGCTGTGCAGTTTTGAGAGGCTTCCTCACGACAGTCGACAGATGGTGTTAGCGATATCAGGAGCCTGGCTATTCAGGGGGGGGATGACCGGTCAGAGTGAAATGCTGTTCATTGGGGAGAGTTTTTGACCTGTTGAATGTGACGGGATGAAATGGCTCACTGGCGAATGAATCTGAAAGCTTGACAAGGTGAGGACCTCTCCCTATGATACCCGTCCAAACGAGTAGTGAAAGTAGCCGGTTTTCGAGAGAGCTTTTCAAACGTTGCTGTTATGATCCGGCATCGTTGATACCGACAAATTCGTTGACTTCATTTTATTTTTTTGCTTTTATCGAAAGGTTGCGAAGACGGCGATGCGTACGCTAAAAATTTTTCTTGGATTTGTCCTCTATGTCCTGCTTGCGCCAACGGCAATTTTCGCGACAAGCGGTGACTTTGAGACGATCAGGGTTGCGGTTCAAAAGGGAATTGAAACCGTTAGTATTGACGGGGTCGGTCTGGCGGCTACTGATTCACGCGGAGACAGCCTTTCCGTGTCGTTTCCCCTTGTTGTCAAAAAAGAGGGAAGCGGTATATCCGCTGGAGGCATGCACCTCTGCTCCCTCAAGGTGACTTCTCCCGGGTTCGTTCAAATAAACGGCAAGGGGTATCGTGGTCATCTGGAAGTGTATCCCTCTGAAAAGGGGCTTTTGGTGGTTGATGAAATGCTCCTTGAGCAGTATCTCATTGGCCTCATAAACTGCGAAATATCATCCCAGTGGCCGATGGAAGCCGTCAAGGCCCAGGCGGTTGTTGCCCGAACCTTTGCGCTCTTTCAGAAACAGGCTAGAAAAAACCTTCTCTACCACCTGGAATCAACTGTGTACGACCAGGTCTACGGAGGATCTGATATCGAAGACAGCAGGGCTGCCCGTGCCGTTGAGGAAACTCGTGGAGAGGTTGTCAGTTATAACGGGGAAATTATCCAGGCGTTCTTTCATTCAAGCTGTGGCGGGCACACGGAGGCTTCAGAAAACGTCTGGTCAGTCCCGTTTCCCTACCTGCGAGGAGTCGAATGCACCTATTGCATGAAATCTCCATCCGTACTCTGGGAGCAGGCCCTTTCGCCCCAAAAGATCGCGTCTCTCCTTCGCGCTGGCGGATATGATGTGACAGGTCTGCAACGGATTCTGGTAAAGTCCCGGTATCCAAGTGGCAGGATCGAATATCTTGAAATCTTTTCCGCCAATGGTACTGTTACCATGCCCGCTGTTACCTTCCGCAAGCTAATTGGCTACGGCGTTGTCAGGAGCACGAATTTTGAGGTGAAGCTGGTCGATAATAACTTTGTCTTCGTTGGCAGCGGGTATGGCCATGGGGTCGGACTTTGTCAGTGGGGTGCGAAACAGCGTGCCGAAGAGGGATTCAGCTACCGGGAAATACTGTCGTACTATTATCCGGGAACACGTGTCGTCAACTACTACACTGAATAGGTTTTATGCGTTTTCGAGATTTTGATTATGATCTGCCCCGGGAGTTGATAGCCCAGACCCCGGTGGAGCGCAGGGACGCATCCCGTCTCATGATCCTTGACCGGAAAGCCGGGTCAATCGATGAAACCGGATTTTCCTGCATAGCCGAATTGTTTCGTCCAGGGGACCTCCTGGTGGTAAACGATACCAGAGTGCTTCCTGCCCGTCTTTTTGGAGAAAAAGAGAGCGGTGGCCGTGTTGAAGTTTTTTTGCTCAGGAGGTTGGCCGGTTTGGATGAAGTCTGGTCCTGTCTTCTTAGGGCATCGAAGAAGCCCCGCCTCGGGTCATTTCTCAAACTTCCCGCCGGTATCACTGCCCAGGTCCTGGAGAGGGGTGATGATGAAACATGGCTGGTAAGCTTTTCCCTGAAAGACGGTTTCAACCAGTGGCTCGAGGAGCAGGGCTCAATGCCCCTCCCTCCCTATATCCGGCGAGAGGCCGATGTTGAAGACGCGTCACGTTACCAGACTGTTTTTGCCCGTAACAGTGGCGCGGTAGCCGCTCCCACAGCGGGTCTGCATTTTACCGAGGAGCTTTTGCAAGAGGTTCAGTCACGCGGGGTTGATATTGCGCATCTCACACTCCATGTCGGCCTCGGAACCTTTCTTCCTGTGAGGGTCGAAGAGGTGAGTGAACACCGGATGCACCGGGAATTCTACACTATCCCCGTGTAGACGGCCGCAGCCATTGCTGCTCGCAAGGCCGGGCAGGGCAGGGTAATCGCCCTTGGAACGACGACCACCCGCGCGCTCGAGCATGCGGCCGATAGCGAAGGAGTTGTCCGCGCTGGTAATGGCGAGGCGGATATTTTTATCCATTCCGACTATCGCTTTAAGGTTGTTGATGCACTGATTACCAATTTCCATCTTCCGTGTTCGACTCTGCTGCTGCTGGTTTCGGCGTTTGCCGGGAAAGACTTTCTTTTTCGTGCCTACTCTGAGGCAATACGGAAAAAGTTTCGTTTTTTCAGTTACGGAGATGCAATGTTTATCCGTTGAGAACGGATCGAAATCACTTGTTCGCGGATAATCGTACCCGCTGGGGTACGGCAAATTTCACTGATAAAAGGTACCGTTTGCAATCGTTCACTTTTAAGCTTATAGCAAAGGATTCGTCGTGCGCTGCTCGATTGGGATCCATATCGACACCCCACGGAACAATTGCAACACCGATTTTTTATGCCGGTTGGAACCCAGGCAACGGTCAAGGCTATGACACCCGAGGAATTGCGGGAGGTCAAATCCCAGATCATCCTGGCCAATA
>CAVQWZ010000019.1:0-23873 GCA_963717775.1 uncultured delta proteobacterium | reverse complement strand
GAGCAACGGCATGCTGTTGGACGAAGCGAGGGCCGTCACCTTGGTGGAGGCCGGTATCGACAAGATCTGTCTTTCGGCTGATGCCTTGAATCCTGAAACTTTTCGTGAGATCCGGCGGGGTGGGGAAGAGCAGGGCGTGGAGCGGGCTTTTGCCTTTCTTCATGACGCCAAGGTTACCTGTAACAGACCTGAACTGAAATTAGGCCTTGAATTCGTACTCATGCGGGACAATACCCGTGAGCTCCCCGATCTTCTGCGGCGTGCAGTCGCCCTGGGTGCCTCATTTGCAATTGTCACCCATGTCCTTCCTTACGCGCAAAGTAGTGTTGCGCTGACAGCTTTTGATTCCAACATGAACGGGGCGGTTGAGCTGTTTAGCGAATGGCAGAATAAGGCACAACAGGAAGGTCTGGATATCGGGGAGTACTTCAAGGTTCTCTGGAAATACATGCGAAAACCTACCGAGCAGGAATTGGCTGTTTTCATTTCTGAGTTAGCAACGGTAGCTAGCGGGGCCGGAGGCATGGACATGATCTGGGAAATAATCGGGTCCAGCCTGCCGAGCAAGCAGATAACCATCAAAAGCTTTGAGGATACCCGGGAACAGATTCACCAACTATTCGGTGACGATGAGGGTTGGAGGGCTGCTCTAGAAGAAATTTTCACAGTGCTTCCGGAAGAGAGGCTTCAAGGCAGTGCCGGTGTCTCGATAGCTGAAGATTTGGTGAGTACCTGGAAAGAAAAGGCGATACGAGGCGAGGCAACTCTCACTGACTATCTGGCGATTGTCTGGAAGTACTCGCGTACTCCCCGGGAACAACGCATCTATGACTTGGTGGAAGAACTGAAAGCAGAGGCGCGCGTACGGGATATTTCACTCCACTTGAAAAACCTTATGGAACGGGATGAAGAATGGGCAGCGGAACTTGAACAGGTCTTTGCCGAGGCACGCTCTGTGGCCGAAGAAACTGGCCTTGATCTTATCCTCCCGGGAACCGCTCCCAACAGCAGTCGGAGATGCGACTTTGTTGAAGCAGGAAGTGCCTTTGTATCATGGAGTGGTAATGTTCATCCCTGCTATTTTCTCTGGCATCAGTATGGCTGCCACTTGTTTGGTCGAAAGAAGAGCGTGACCTCAAAAATTTTCGGGAATGTACGGGACAGGGGACTCCTTGAAATATGGAATGATGAGGCTTTTCGCCTTTTTCGCGAAGAAGTGCTAAAGTATGATTTTCCCTATTGTTCCAACTGCAATGTTGTTCCGTGCCAATACCTTTCTGCCGATGAATTCGAGCAGGATTGTTACTGCAATACTGTACCCTGCGGTGACTGTTTCTGGTGCATGGGAATGTTCAACTGTCTACAGTAAGAAGGGTTGCTCTTAATGAAACGCACAAAAAATATTTACATCTTTTCCAATTCCACCGGAGAGACTGCGGAAAGGGTGATCAGGGCGACACTTGCCCAGTTTGATGCCGCCGATACCAAGATCTATCGGAAAAGCTATCTGAAGACCCTTGATGATATCAGGATAGCGGTGGAAGATGTTGCGAAACGCCCAGGCCTGATAGTCTTCACTCTTATGCATCAGGCTCACATTGCGGAGCTAAATGCGGAAGTGGAACGACGCGGACTGGAGTCGTTCGATGTTATTACGCCGATTATCGAAAAGATGCAGGAATTTCTTGGCGTCCCGGCAAAACGCCGTCCGGGAATTATCTACAAGGTGGACGAAGATTATATCCAACGCCTCGACGCGGTGAACTTTACCGTCAAACACGATGATGGTCAGAATACCCAGAACCTCGAACAGGCCGATATCGTTTTAGTGGGAGTGTCACGGACGTCTAAAACGCCTCTTTCCATGTATCTTGCCGGCAAAGGCTATAAGGTGGCGAATATTCCGCTGGTTGAAGGGCTTCCTGCGCCTGAGCAGCTTTTCAAGATCGACCAGGACCGGATCATCGGCTTGACCATTGATATCCAGCAGTTGATCAATATCAGGGCATCTCGTATGCGGAACATGAGACAATCAATCATCGGCCGCTACACTGAGTATGATTCGGTGGAATCGGAGCTTCTCTATGCAACGCGACTCTATCGTCATCACAAGAAATGGATGGTTGTTGATATGACCAACAAGGCTATAGAAGAGGCAGCTGCGGAGATCATGAAAAAATTCCAGCAAAAATAAGGTGAGCTGCCGGGGATTACATCTGATCCTCTCTTCTCATGGTTGTCCCTGTTTTAAATCAATGATTTCCATGCGATAATTGGCATCGGGATGTTTCGATGATGGACCTTCGGTAAGGATAACGATCTCCCCGTTGAGCCCTCGATCTGAAATCCATTGTTTTATGTAGACATTCCAGTTTTCGGGGTGTTCCAGTTGCTTCACCGGCCAGACACCGGAGGAAAATTGCAATCTCTGACAGGTAGCTTCCTGGGAGCTGAGAGCAATGATCCAGACGGGGAGGCGAAATTGTGCGATTCTACGGGCGGTTGCTCCACTGCGGGTCGGCACGAAAACCGCTGCCGGCTTTATGTACTCAAGACTTGTTTCAACGCTCAGTGCAATGAGGTGGGCTGGTCGTATGCTACCCTTTGCGTCATCCCCTTCGAATAGCTCCTTAACTCTCAGCATCGGGCGATTAGGTTCGATGGCAGCGGCAATCTTTGCCAGCATGGCTACAGACTCTACCGGATAGCTGCCCATTGCCGATTCTCCCGAGAGCATAACACAGTCGGTGCCGTCGAGAATGGCATTGGCCACATCTGTCGCTTCCGCCCGGGTCGGCCGGCTGTTGTGGGTCATTGATTCCAGCATCTGGGTTGCCGTTATGACCGGTTTTCCCTTCAGGTTTGCCAATTTCATCAACTGCTTCTGTATAACTGGTATCGTTTCTATTGGTACTTCGACGCCTAGGTCGCCCCGTGCTATCATGATTCCATCAGCGGCATCGATGATTTCATCAAGATGCTGGAGGGCATTCGATCGCTCTATCTTGGCGATGATGAAAGGATTATGGCCCAGTAAGGCTGCCGCCGAACGCACCGCATTGATGTCCTCCGCGCAGTTTACGAAAGATTGGCTGATAGCGTCAACACCGTGGTCCAGAGCAAACTTCAGACAGGATAAATCATGATCGGTAAAGGCATTGATGCCGAGATCGATTCCCGGCAGGTTCAAGCCTTTGCGAGATCGGAGTTCACCACCCACCACGACGCGGCATTGAACATCATTTCCCTGAATCTGCTGAGCCTCCAACTGGATAAGACCGTCATTTAAAAAGAGCGTGTCACCAGGTTTGACGGCCAAGGGAAGTCGGGAAAAGCTCACGGAAATCCGATCTGCATTGCCTATGATTTCCTCCGTGGTCAAGGTGAGGGAATCTCCCGGTCGCAGGTTGACAGGGTCCTGTGCAAGTTGTCCGATGCGCATTTTCGGGCCGGGCAGATCAGCCATGATGGAAAGACGCAGACCCGTGGCGAGGGCAGTTGAACGGAGATTTTTGATAATTCGCTGATGGCCGGAAAAGTCACCGTGGGAGAAATTGAGTCGGGCAACGTTCATGCCAGCTGACAGCAGCTTTTTCATAACTTCAGGCGACTCTGATGCCGGACCAATGGTACAGACTATTTTCGTTTTATGTTGTGGCAGGGGCATAGAGGGTCTCCAAAAGACAGTCGTGTGTTTCATCGGGACGAGTAGGCTACAGCATGGTACGCGGCTGGCCTGTTGAAGCAAGAACTGTGCTCCAGAACCATCCTTCTGGATCGATTTTCTTTCGTTTGGAAACGGCAAGAGATATCGGTACATACGTGAACTCGCCTTTCCAGTACCCGACCACCATATTGGTCCGTCCGCTCATCCCCGCATGTACCGCATTGTGACCAAGCAGCAGACAGAAGGAAGAGTCGTGGGGAGTTGCCGGCACACTCCTGATGGTGTAGCTGGGATCAATATATTTCAGGTTTGCGGAAATCCCGAGCTTCTTGAAATACTGTGTAATGGCATTTTTCAGGAAAACGCCGATGTCGCAGAGTTTTGTGTTGCCCGAGGCATCAGTTTCGCAGTTCTGCGTCATGAGCTCCTGGCCGGCACCCTCTGCAACAACGATCACAGCATGCCCCCGCTTTTCCAGCCTTTCACGGAGCGCGGAAAGGAAGCCTTCAAGGGTAAAAGGCGATTCTGGAATCAGGCAAAAATTGACGTTATTGTCTGCAAGCACGGAGTAGGCGGCGATAAATCCTGAATCACGCCCCATGAGCTTGACCAGTCCGATTCCGTTTCGCGCGCCGGTTGCTTCGTTATGGGCCGAGTTCGTAATTTTACTTGCTTCGGTTACCGCAGTCTCGAAGCCGAACGATTTTTCGATAAACGAAATATCATTGTCGATGGTCTTGGGTATGCCGATAACCGAGATTTTCAAGCCGCGCTTTTCTATCTCCGCTGCAATCGCGCCAACACCTTTGAGCGTCCCGTCACCGCCGATGGCAAACAGCATCTGCACATTCATCCTCTCGAGCGTGTCGACCATTTCTGCTACGTCCTGAGGGCCTCGTGAAGATCCGAGAAGACTCCCGCCTACTCCTTGTATATAGTTGACATTCTGTGGCGTCAATTCCCGGGCGGGGTGCGCGTACCGCCAACTGAGCCCCTCAAAGCCATAGGGAAAACCGTATACGGTTTTTACTCCATAGTGGTGGAAAAGGCTCATCACCAATGCTCTGATCACATCATTTACCCCGGGGCAGATACCACCGCAGGTTACGATGCCGCATTTCAGTTTTGACGGATCAAAGTAGATGTTTTCTCTTGGCCCGGCCAGTTCCATGGTCGGAAAATTTTTTCCCTGCTCCAGGTATTGCGTGATAATGGATGAGTGGGAGTCATAGAGCATTCGTTCGTCGTCAGTGACAAAACGTACGCCTTTCATTGGAGATTGGACAGTGCATTTACCCAGAGTGGGTATGGTGAAGTTCAGTTCTAGATCATTCACGAAAGTTATTCTCCTACTGAAGAAAAGAGGGTTGTCCCGGTTCCTCCCAGGTTGCTTACAGCCAGCTTTACTCGTTCCGCAAGTGAAGTTTCTGCCAATGTCAGATAGGTTCTCGGATCATAGTCCTTTTTTCTGCCCACGTCGCCTTCCACCTTGAGTACACCATCATAATTTTTGAAAATGTGATCTGCAATGGGGCGGGTGAAGGCATATTGCGTATCCGTGTCAATGTTCATTTTTATCACTCCATAACTGATGGCCTCTCTGATTTCCTCTGGTGAAGACCCGGACCCGCCATGGAAAACAAGGTCAAAGCGTGAGCCGATACCGTACATGCTTTCCACGGCATCTTGGCACTCCTTGAGAATTGACGGTTTCAGCGTGACATGTCCCGGCTTGTAAACACCATGTACATTGCCGAAAGTCGCTGCCAACAGGTACCGGGAGCCCACGACGGCATTCAGTCGGCGTGCCGCCTCGAGGGTGTCTTCTGGTGTGGTGTACAGTTTTGCCGCTGCGTCAGCTCGAATGCCATCTTCCTCTCCACCGACCACACCCGTCTCTATTTCGAGAATGAGGTCGCTATTTCTGAAACGCTCCAAAAGCGGAACGGCAATGTCTAAATTTTCCTTTAAGGGTAGGGCGCTGCCGTCAAACATATGACTGCTGAAGAGATTGGTCAGACCTGCTGCTCGCCGGCGTTCTGTTTCCATCACCAGGGGCAGGACGAAGCTGTCGAGTTTGTCAGCCTGGCAGTGATCGGTGTGGAGCGCCACATAAATCGGATAGCGCTCAGCGACCCGGTGAACGTGTTCGGCAAGGGAAATAGCACCCAATACCATGTCTCTCACGGATGATCCCGAGGCGAAAGAGGCGCCTCCGGTAGAAACCTGGATAATTCCGTCGCTGCCGCTTTCGGCAAGGCCCTTGAGTACTCCGTTTGCCATTGTCAGTGATGTGATGTTGATGGCGGGGTAGGCAAAACGTCTTTCACGTGCCCTGTCGAGCATCTTGCAATATGTTGTATAATCGGCAACCGGCATGGGTGATTCTCCTTGTTGTGAATGAGTATTAGGTTCCTGGCGTTTGACGGTTTGAAAGCCTTGCGCAGAGAACAACAATTGAATAGGGAAGGACAGTATAACTGTTGCCGGAAAATATAGGTGCATCCGTCCAATAGCAGATATCTTCCGGCGAGGCAAGGCAGGTATCCAGTAAACGGCGCCATCCAGAGCTGGTTTCGGGGGAAACTGGTGGAATCTGAAATTCCAGGGTTTCCTGGTAGGCATTGAAGATCATATGATACATGAGACGTTCGTTATGGCTCCATGCTGTCAATGCTATGCTGTGGGAATCGTTGCTCCAGTCAGGTTGGTGGAGACGAACACCGTGCCATTCTATGCGTGATTTCCGTAGGAGCTGATTGAGGCTCATGATTATATTTTCGTCAGCTGAAAGTTTACGGTTCAGTCTGCGGTCGATGAGGTGTTTGCAGAACCGGTGAATATCGTTGTGGGTGGGGAGCAGGTCCCAGTCGAACCAGCTCAATTCGTTGTCCTGACAATAGGCATTATTGTTACCATGCTGTGTCCGGCGCACTTCATCTCCCATGAGCAGCATGGGTGCACCAAGCGCGAGAAGTGTCACGGTCAAAAAATTCTTTACCTGTTGGTTTCTGATCCTTTCGATTTCCGGTTCGTCGCTTGGACCTTCGACCCCGCAGTTCCAGCTCAGGTTTTCATTGCTGCCATCACGGTTGTCTTCCCTGTTTGCTTCATTGTGCTTGAAGTTGTAGGAAACGAGGTCATTGAGGGTGAAGCCATCATGGCAGGTGATGAAGTTGATGCTTTGTTCCGGTTCCTGCTCTTCATGTCCGAAAATGTCCGGGCTGCCTAATAACCTGGTGGCAAAGCTCTGGACTATGCCACGATCTCCCCGGAAAAAGCGACGAACATCATCTCTGAATTTACCGTTCCATTCTTTCCAGTTGTCCCCTATGAAACTGCCAACCTGATAGAGGCCGGTCGCATCCCAGGCTTCTGCTATCAGCTTGATTCCGGCGAGCACGGGATCCGAGTCGATATCCCAAAGAATGGGCGGACTTGCCATAGGGGTTCCGGTCTCATCACGGGAGAGGATGGCGGCCAGGTCGAAACGAAAACCGTCAACATGCATCACTTCCACCCAATAATGAAGGCAGTCAAGGATCATTCTTCGTACGACAGGATTGTTGGCGTTCAGGGTGTTTCCGGTCCCGCTGAAGTTTTTGTAGGAGCCGTCTGTCTCATCGAGGTGATAGTAGACACTGTTTTCCAGACCCTTGAAACTGAGGGTCGGGCCCTTTTCATCGCCTTCTGCCGTATGGTTGAAAACCACATCGAGAATTACTTCGATGCCATTACGGTGCAGCGCCTTGACCATATCCCGGAATTCGTCCAGGGCTCCCCGTGGGTCCTTGCATGAACAGTAACCGGCATGAGGTGCAAAAAAAGATATGGGACTATATCCCCAGTAGTTAACCAGACCGTCAGGACAGTCTTGACTGTCAAACTGAAAGATCGGCAGAAGCTCGACAGCGGTAATGCCCAGGTTTTTCAAATAGGGGATCTTTTCAATTAATCCGGCGAAGGTGCCACGTTTCTCGTCTGCTATCCCGGAGTTCGGATTGCGGGTGAATCCGCCCACATGCATTTCATAAATGACGGTTTGTGAAAAGGGCCGCTTCAGAGGTATATCACCGTCCCAAGCATAGGCGCGGGTTTCCATTACCACGCTTTTCATGGCTGAGGCAAAGTTTTCACCCACGCCGCAGGCGTCACTCCGGCAGTAACTATCTGGTACGGCAACGGCCTTTCCATAGGGATCGAGAAGTACTTTTCCCGGATCGAAGCGATGTCCCTGGTGTGGCAAAAAAGGGCCGTGTGCCCGGTATCCATAGACTTGTCCGGCTTTTATGCCGGGAACGAAAACATGCCAGTAGTGGTATGATTTGTTGCGGGTCGGGTCGAGGGTGATCACCCGTGCCGGCAAGGGATCCGAGACATGATCGAAAAGAAGCAGCTCCATTGATGTGCAGTTTTTAGAGAAAATACTGAAGTTTACGCCGTCACATTGCGGCGTTGAACCAAGAGGATGGCTTCTGCCGTTAAACATAACACGACAATCGGGAAAGTCATCTCCTTGCCAAGCTCCTGATTCTGCCAATGCATTAGTGTTTGTTTTCTTCGGGGGTGACTTTTTTTTAGTACTCAGCATCTACCTAATTCTCCGCAGTGCCATTTCAGATCTTAGAGGACTGGGCTCTGGTCGGCCAAAATGAAATGCAATGTTGTGTGCGCGTGATTTTCTGCTGACGAATGTCTGAACGGAAGTCTGCGGTTTCGCTCCCCAAAAGTCAAAATATACTACCAATATAAGGGAAAATCAATGGCAGTCAATAGAGATAGTTAATGATTCCATTGGATTGTTTTATCTTGGTTACTCGCATACCCTCTCTTTATGAACAAAATGATCCAATGCTGGCAGTACGATATGATTGTAAGCAGTTGTTGCCGGGTATGTTCATGCGGATTGTTGATTGTTGAAATAAATTTTGCTGCTACAGTAAACTAAAATGTAGATCAATCATAATTAGCCCAGTATTTTCAGTAAGATGGCCACACGGGATGACGTTTTTTCAGGCGCTGGACAAGCGCTGTTTCCTTTGTATACTTCAGGAAAACAGTGTTTGCGGAGGAGGGGCAAGAAATGATGATTCGTGTGATTTACAAGGATCAGACGGCAGGTGTGATTGAAAGTCATCTTCTCGATGCTTTGATCAGGAAGGGCAGGATAGTTGCTTATCATTCAGCAGACAGATGGGTTCCCGTTGAACTGAAAAAGGTTTGGCCTTCTTCTGGTGCCACCGAGCTCCAGAGATACCGCGATAATCCGAGGAAGCATCATTCTAAATGATATTTTTGGTTGTATGGTTACGTATTCCTCACAACTTCCTTTCGTAATGTATTATCTTTCCCCCCATTTTTGCCGAGTATTATCTGTAAACAGGCTCAACTTTTATTTTATTCGCATTAGATTGAAGCTGATGTTCAGAATGAACTTCATGCGCTGTCGAATTTCCTTGTATCGGGGAGTGCCTTGATACGCTTTGGATATTTTCTTTTACCTTGATAAGAGTGTATAGTGCTATTTTATTGTTAGTTTCACATCCGGTGTTTCCGGATGGAAACCAGATGGGTGAGAGATAGAAATGACCAATTCGAAAATAACAGAGCATCAGAATATTTCCGGTGGTTCTGCCCGTTACAGTATGCCTCTTGACAGTTCTTCCGATCCGTCTTCTTGTTGAGGTCCAAATACATTTTCCCAGGGTGGGGAAATTAACGAAAATATTCCCGGTTTTTTAGGTTGGCTTGATACTTCCGTTGGTAGGATTCCATGCGTATCCACGAACCTTACTTTTTCTGATCATGCTGGAGCATGGCTGGTTCGATGGGGAATTGGGCGACTGTCCTATCTTGTTCCTGCTGGTATCTATGCTATCGGATCCCCGACATCACAGGACCCGGTTATCGTCACTGCCAATTATAAAATGAGCTACGATATTCTTCGCAGCAAGTTAGCCGGACGCAACGTGTGGATTCTCGTACTCGAAACCAATGGGGTGAACGTCTGGTGTGCAGCCGGTAAGGGAACTTTTGGGACCCGTGAACTGGTCATGAGAATTGAGGAAACGAGTTTGTCTCACCTGGTTTCTCATCGCACGTTGATTGTGCCGATTCTCGGCGCAGCCGGAATTGCCGCCCATGAGGTCAGGACGCTTTCAGGTTTTGAAGTTTGCTACGCAACCATCAGGGCTGGAGACCTTCCGGAATATCTTGATAACGGTATGGTAACAACGGCACGTATGAGGCAACTCACATTCACTTTGAGCGAACGGCTCGTTCTGATTCCAGTTGAATTGATGCTGTCCTTGAAGCCACTCGCACTGATCGGTTTTTTGCTTCTGGTTGTTCCGCTGCTGCTTGGTTTTCCCTCGACCGGGTTCCGAATGGTGGTGGCTTTTTATGCTGCTGTTTTTACCGGGGCTGCTGTTACCCCGATACTTCTTCCCTGGCTCCCTGGGCGGCACTTTTCTTTCAAGGGGGCCGTGGCCGGACTTGCACTGGTGTTGGGGTACTGTATTTGGGGACCCAAGTCAGACTACGATGTGCTTATTACTCTAGCGGCTTTACTGATTTTGCCGGCGGTGAGTGCATTTTATGCGCTCAATTTTACTGGCTGTACTCCCTTTACTTCCAGTTCTGGAGTGAAGAAGGAGATGCGCATTGCCCTTCCGCTTATTGGTGGGAGTGTCATGCTGGGGATCTTCCTGGCAGTTGCCGGTTTTTATCGATAGGGAAACAGGAGCTTTGATGAAAGGATTTAGATATCTTGACCAAGTGACATCCTTAAAGTTGGATGCGGACGCTTGCATTGCCTGTGGTAGGTGCACTGAGGTGTGCCCACATCAGGTTTTCGAATGTATGAAGAACAGTGTGCGTGTTAAGGATATAGATGCATGCATGGAGTGTGGTGCGTGCATGCGCAACTGCCCGGTCTCTGCTATATGTGTGGATGTCGGTGTTGGTTGCGCGACAGGGCTTATCCATGAATGGCTCAGGTCAATGAAACTTTCGAAATCTTCTGGAAGCTGCTGCTGAGATGGTAAATATTTTGCCGGCAGGATTTAGCTGTAAACCATTTTCGCATTCTGGCGTTTAAGGTAGCAAGGTAATTAAATCTGGAATGGAGTGTCTACTATGCGAAAATTGCTGCTGAGTATTTTGCTGGTCTTGAGTATTGCGCCTTTTGCGCACGCATCCAATGTCGGAGTTAGTGTCGGAGTGAATATTGGAGGTCCTTCAGCCGGTTATGTTGATCCTCCGGTTGTTATCTCAGGTCCGCCACTCTTTCTGTACCCGCCAAAGCTTGGATTCTATGTGGCTGTCGGGGTTGGGTATGATCTGTTTCTTTCAGGGAACGTCTATTATCTAAATAAAGGAAATGTCTGGTATTCATCTCCCTATTACAATGGGCCCTGGGTAAAAGAACATTATAAGAAAGTTCCTTATGGAATAAGAAAACATGATTTCAAGCAAATCCATTATTACCGCGACGATTCTTACCGGAATTACAAGGCAGGGAAGGCATCTCATCGCTACAAGCAGTTTAAACCGCAAGCGCGTAGCCATCAAGCTGATGGATATGGTAAAAAGGGCGGCGGCAACGGCAATGACAACCATGGTTACAGCGAAAAGGGTAATAAGAATGAGAAAGGCGGGAACTCAAAGCATGCTGGTGGCGGTCATGGTAACGGGCATAAGTAGTCATGTTCTATGATTTCGGACTGAGTGATGACGTTCCATGTGTCCTGTATACACCAAAGTGAAAAGGATTATTTTCAAATGTTGGGTTCTGAATCAATGAAGTAAATCCATAGCAGGGGGGGCTGGCTTATTAGCCGCCCCTCTTTTGGTTTCCAGGGTCGTTTTAGTGACACTCTGATGACTTTATCCTGTCATGTAGCGAGAACTGTGTTGATTGATTCCCCAAAAGGCCGAATTCGCTTTTGGGGAGCTGTGCTATACTAAAACACATTGGTAATCATCTTTATCATGGCATGGTAGATTCAACTTTCTTCCAGAGGTATCCACGCATGGCCAGCCGTAATAATAATCCATCTCCTGTTGATGATGTCCATCTCCTCGTGGCAACGCTTCCCGGTGAGCTGCAGGCTGCTTTGCGGAAATCACCTCTGGAACAATTGCTTGAGGTGATTATGGATCTGGGGCGTGTCGCTGAGGCCCGATTCCCTGACCAGGTGGTCAGGCTGAGTGAAAAGCCTGTTACTCATGAAGATCTGTTACATGTTTTAGCGCTAGTGGGCGAATTTACTGACGATAACCGGGCCGGAATAGAAAGAACCCTGCATCGGATATCAGCAATCCGCAATCGGAAAGGGATTGTAATCGGACTTACTCTCCGGGTTGGGCGTGCAATTTTCGGCACTATCGAACTGTTGCGCGATCTGATCGAAACAGGTCAGAATCTTCTGATTCTGGGCCGCCCAGGTGTCGGGAAAACGACAAAGCTTCGGGAGATGGCCCGTGTCCTGGCTGATGATTTTAACAAGAGGGTTATTGTTATCGACACGTCCAATGAAATTGCCGGAGACGGAGATATTCCCCACCCTGGAATTGGTAATGCCCGCCGGATGCAGGTTCCACGGCCAGATCGCCAGCACGCAGTTATGATTGAAGCCGTTGAAAACCATACACCGGAAGTCATCATTGTCGATGAAATAGGTACCGAAGCTGAAGCTGCAGCTGCCCGTACGATTGCTGAGCGGGGGGTTCAGCTTATCGGTACAGCGCATGGCAATACTCTGGAAAACTTGATAATGAACCCGATCCTATCGGATCTTGTCGGTGGTGTGCAGACCGTAACCCTC
This sequence comes from uncultured delta proteobacterium, assembly GCA_963717775.1. Lineage (GTDB taxonomy): Bacteria > Desulfobacterota > Desulfuromonadia > Geobacterales > Geobacteraceae > RPRC01. The sequence goes on along the minus strand of CAVQWZ010000019.1, from coordinate 11,378 downwards.
GGTGACGATGAGGCGCGACGAAGAGGGACGACCAAGACGGTAAGTGAAAGAAAGTCTCCTCCTACCTTTGATATTCTTGTTGAGATGGTTGATCGGCAGGAAGTGCTCGTCCATAAGGATACTGGATCTGCCGTGGACAGCATTCTGCGGGGTTATCTGCCACGTGGTGAACAGAGAAAACAGTTGGAAGATGGGCAGATTCACGTGGAGGAGGCAAAAAGTGAAATTAGGTCACCTCAGGCTTTCAAGGCACAGAGTACTGTTCCGGAGAGGCAACGGCTTGAGCCTTCCGGCCCTGTTCGCGTTTACCCTCATGGACTGAATAGGGAGATCCTCGAGCGAGTCGGTCGGGATCTCGGTCTCGACATTAGAATCGTTTCCAGGGTTGAGTCTGCGGACTTGATTATTGCTCTCCGTTCCCGTGCTGACGACCTGGGTTTGAAGAAAATCACGCGACTTTCCGATGCACCAATCCATTTTATCAAGCGGAATACGACAGCAGAGATGCGGAGGCTATTACAACGAACCTTCAGTCTGGTGCAGGGACTGGATGAGGAGGAAGTTCGTGAAGCTGTCGAAGAAACAGAACAGGCTGCGCGCAAGGCATTGGAGCAAGGAATTGAAGTGGCTTTACTGCCTCGCCGTCCGGCTCTGCGAAAGGTCCAGCATCGCTATATCTCAAGCCTCGGACTCGTGGCTCAGAGTGTGGGAAGGGAACCAGCCAGGCACTTGGTGATCTATCCTGTGGAAATTGAGTAGATACTTATTAGATGTTTATTCGGTACATAGTGGCTACCACTGTTCGACGTCAAGATTTATCGATATCATGCTCGCATATGTTTTTTTGTGACCAAAACTACTACTGTTGTCATGGCGGTAATTCCAATTAGTAATAAAACGGAAAACATGGCATTTTCCAAAAGATTAGGATTAATAAGGAGCACGAGTGCAAGACAGAACATCATGAGACCTGAGAGGAGTTTAAGGATCCGTCCCTGCCACTCGGTCAGTTTTCTGCTTCCCAGTGTTGCCACGAAGAAAACAACGATGCCCGCGAGGGGAAGGACATAGATAAGGTTGTAGAGGGTGAGATATGCATAATACTTCCCGGATGTGAGAGAGTTGAGGGTAAGAACTCTTGTGTAGACCATGGGAAATCCTGCCGTGCAGAGGAGTTCGTAACTATTTGCGGTAATAGCCAGCACGATTGACCCTGTCAGGACGGAAGGAAGTGATTCCGTTCTGAGCAGTCCTCGCATTTTTTCGAACAATTTAGGTTTTGAGGTTTCTGAGATGCTGAGGGATAGACCTTTTTTGAAGAAAAAATAGTCTTTTATGTTTAGCAGGGAGATTATCAGGGCCAAAACTCCGGCGATATAGGTGACTGCTGCCAGGTGACCGATAATAAAATACAGATTCAGCCACGTTGCCATGAGCAGGAAATAGAGACACCCGGAAAAAAAGACAAATACCCCTCCAATCAGGAGCATGCGTTTGCGCGAATGAGCGTGAACCAAAAGACTTAAGAGGGTAAAAAGAACGAAGAATGCGCAGGGATTGAAACTGTCAAGGCCTGCAATAATCAGCGTAAATAGTGGCAACGAAAGCGATTGAGCGTCTTTTTTACCAAGAAGAGGGATCGTGATTGATTCCTTACCTTCCTGTTTCTTCTGACCCTCGGCAAATGAACCTGTTTGGCCACTCTTTTTCAACGTTGCTGCAATTGCATCTTCGAGTTGCTTTGCGATATTTTCGCTGAAGCCGACAAGAACAGTGTCACCGAAAAAGAAGGTAGGTACACCTGTCGGTTCTGTTCCGTGCGATTCCGCCATTTTCTGCATAAAAGCCAGATTTTTTTTGTTTTTGTACACTTCATAGGCGCTAATATTTAATGTCGGGTACTTTTTTTGTAATCCTGCCAGGAAAGGCTTTGCTGCGGCACAGTGCGGACATCCGTCTCCCCAGAAGAAATAGAGAGTTTGGGAGTTCTTGGTGTTGTTGTCACCTCCGGGCTGGTTTGATGAAAATGCTGGCGTAGAGATTCCAGCGAGTAAAAAGCCGCTTAGAAAAACCGCCAATAGGTAAACAAGCGAATGATAGGTGACATGTTTGACCGGGCGTGTTTTCATCGGAATGGGGCCTATCTCTGAGTAGTGTACGATCCTGCTGACAGTGTAACAGACGACATCCATTTATCCACCTGATGACTTTTTGGCGGGAATATAATGCATGTGACTGCTTTGTTTTATCGATATTTTCATGGTAATAAGTATTTCATCGTATCCCTAAAGCTAAAGAATTTCGTGTTCATGTCGATAAGTACTGCAAACTTCGCTACATTCTGGAGGATATATGGCCGTTTCAAACACTAGTTCTGCCGATATGCATCACATGGTCGGATTTGCCGTGGGTAATGAAGAATTTTGCGTTGATATCCTGAAAGTTCAGGAAATCATCAGAATGATGGGAATTACAAAAATCCCGAATGCGCCGGACTATGCTGAGGGTGTTATTAATTTAAGGGGCAGGGTTATCCCGGTTATCGATTTTAGGAAACGTTTTAATCTGCCCGAATCTTCGAATGATAATGATGAAGCTCGTCGCATTGTTGTCGTTGATATTATTGGAAATACGATTGGACTGATCGTGGATGAGGTTTCGCATGTCATCAAACTCGAAAACGATTGTATTTCTCCGACCCCGGAAACGGTGAAAAGCTCTGGGGGTGAGTGTTTCAGTGGAATTGGGCGGATGGGAGAAAAGCTGATTATCCTTCTCGACGTGGCAGGGATGTTTAGCGAGGGTGAACTTGCCTGGGCAGAGGAGGCTGCCTGACGGCAGTACCTTTACTGTAAAGATGTCTTTGGGCAGGCCACCTTTGATTGGTTGTGCTTATTGAGGGTAGGGCTTGTGGCTGAAAACCATTGACACTCTGGTTTCGAAAGGTGTAGAAAGAGGGCGTCTATACGCTATCGGAGTGTATTTGCGCTACTTGAAGATGCACCACTGAAGGGACCGCCCCATGAGCCAGCAACATGAATTTCTGAATCTCTATAATCATAATTTTATCCGTACTGCCGTTGTCATTCCGAAACTGAAGGTGGCAGACCCTGAGTTTAACTCCGGTGAAACCATTCGGTTGCTTCGGCAGGCCATGGAAAACAATGCCCTTCTTGCTGTTTTTCCCGAACTTGGTCTTTCAGCCTATTCATGTGAAGACCTATTCCATCAGCAGGCTCTCCTGGATGGAAGTCTTGCCGGTCTCAAGACAGTACTGGAGGAGTCGCGAGGCCTGCCCGTTATCGGCATTGTGGGCCTCCCTTTGCGGATTGACAGTCTGCTTTTTAATTGTGCAGTTATTTTTTACCGAGGCAAACTGCTCGGGATTACCCCTAAAACCTACCTTCCCAATTATCGTGAATTCTATGAATTGCGTCAGTTCTCTCCTGCCGATCATTCCTTGCGGGACTCTATAGATCTGCTTGGGCAGTCAGAAATTCCCTTCGGCAACAAGCTCCTATTCCAGGTGGAAAACCAACCACTCCTTACCTTTAATGTCGAGATTTGCGAGGATGTCTGGGTTCCGATTCCTCCTTCATCATATGCTGCTCTGGCGGGCGCAACGGTTCTCGTTAACCTTTCGGCGTCTAACATAACGGTGGGAAAGGCTGATTACCGTCGACAACTGGTTGCGAACCAATCGGGTCGCTGTCTTGCGGCGTATCTCTACAGTGCAGCCGGATTGGGTGAATCGACCACCGATCTTGCCTGGGACGGGCATGGGATGGTTTATGAAAATGGTACCATGGTGGCCGAGTCGAAACGCTTCAGTTATGAAGATCAGATTATTTATGGAGATCTGGACCTGGACCGGTTAGTTCAGGAACGAATGCGTCAGAATAGCTTTGGGCAGTCAATCCAGCGTTTCAAGGATTCTCTGCAGGGATTCAGAACCATCAAGTTTTCGGTTGACCTGCCTTTGGATGCGAAGATACCTTTGGAGCGTCGTTACGAGCGATTTCCCTTTGTTCCGAGCGACCCGACCCGACGTGACGAAAGATGTCGGGAAGTATACGAGATTCAGGTTCAGGCCCTGGTAAAGAGATTTAAGTCAACGGGAGCCGATAAGATGATTATCGGAATATCCGGAGGGCTCGATTCTACCCAGGCGCTGATAGTGTGCGCACGAGCCATGGATGTGATGGGGCTTTCCCGCTTTCATATTCTTGCCTATACAATGCCTGGGTTCGCAACGAGCCAACGGACTCTCGAACAGGCACGTCGACTGATCAGAACAGTCGGCTGCACCTACCGGGAAATTGACATCAAGCCGAGCTGTCATCAGATGCTTAAAGACATCGGGCATCCTTTTCACGAAGGCCAGCCTGTCTACGATGTGACATTCGAAAATGTTCAGGCTGGTGAGAGAACCAGCCATCTCTTCCGTCTGGCCAATCAGTACGGCGGAATTGTCGTGGGGACAAGCGATCTGAGTGAAATGGCTCTTGGCTGGTGTACCTATGGGGTTGGTGACCACATGGCCCACTATCATGTGAATGCCAGTGTTCCCAAAACCCTGATTCAGTACTTGATTCGCTGGACAGCGTTGACTGATCAGCTTGGCTCGGAGGTCAGTCCGGTTCTAAATGATATCCTTGAAACAGAAATTAGCCCCGAACTTGTCCCTGGTGATGAGACCAGCGGTCAGCCTGTTCAACGCACTGAGGATATAGTTGGACCCTATGAACTACAGGATTTTACGCTCTATTATACTCTGCGCTTAGGCTACCTCCCTGCCAAGGTTGCTTTTCTGGCATGGAGTGCCTGGCATGACAAGAAACTCACTGGCTGGCCGGACATCCCGGAATCAAAACAGCATCAATACACCCTCCACGATATAAAAAAATGGCTAAAGATTTTCCTCTGGCGTTTTTTCAAGACCAGTCAATTCAAGCGCAGTTGTGTGCCTAACTCACCGAAAGTTGGATCTGGAGGTTCGCTTTCTCCTCGTGGCGACTGGCGTGCTCCCAGTGATGGCGAGGCAACGGCATGGCTTGCCGAATTGGAGCGGATTCCCGATTGAGTTTATTCTCCAAATTCTAAAACAGAAAAACGGTACCCTTTGCATAGGGTACCGTTTTTCTGTTTTTACTTTATTGCGAAGTTCTGTTTACTTTTGCCTATAGTCAACAAGTGACGGTTTCTTTTTTTCGGAAGTGCACTATTTAAACGGAACAAATTTGCATGAATCAGCACCACAGGGAGGACACTGCTTCGGAGGTGCTGGACCTTCACTTTTATAACCGCATACGGTGCACTGCCATTGCTTTAGTCTAGGCATTTCTAACTCCTTTCATTGATGAGTGTACGCTTCCTATTAGAAGCGCGTGTGGTACTCCTTAAGACGTAACGCGAATTCTTTTCCAAATTGGTAGCATTTTTCCTCGTCTTCGGATGACGGCTTAAAGATAATCTGGAGACCGGGATCAAATTTCTCAAGACCGATCTTCTCAAATATTTCATAGGCTTCTTTTACTGCTCCACCACCCCAGCCGTAACTTCCGAACGCTCCGGCAAGTCTGTTTTTTGGTCGGAGACCACGCAGGTGGGTGAGACATTCTGCCACGGACGGAAACATTAGATTGTTCAGTGTTGGAATGCCGAAGAGGGTGCCCCTCGCTTTCCAGAACTCCGTGATGATGACGTTCATGGGGGTAGCCCGCAGCTTCAGAACTCTGCAATCAACCCCTTCACTCATGATGCCTTCGGAAATGGGAACCGACATCATCTCAGTACTTTTCCACATGGTGTCATAAACAATGAGGGCTCGGAGGTCTGATTTGCCACTTGCCATATTACTGTATGATTCGAGAACTTTCTGTGGATTTGCTCTCCAGATAACGCCATGGTCAGGGGCAATAATTTCCGGATTAATACCTAATTTCTGCAGGTCGGCAATCTTGTCCAGAATGAGTTGACCAAATGGCATGAGAATGTTGGCATAATAATCAACTACGGCATCATCGAGAATAACATTAGAGACGGAGGCGTTGAATTCATCGTCGAAACGCGCGGAGGAAGCAAGATGTTGGCCGAAACCATCTTGGCTGAAAAGGACCCCGGCCTCCTGACAATACGTCATCATGGAATCCGGCCAGTGAATCATCGGGGTTTCGAGGAATTGGAGGGTGTTTTTTCCGATTTTCAGTGTGTCGCCGGTCTTGACCAGGTGAAATTTCCACCGACTAGTATCAAAAAACCTGTCGAGCCCTTTTTTCCCGCGAGCGGTTATATGGATTGTAGCGTTCGGCGTCAGATCCATGAGTGAATCAATACCGGTGGCATGATCGTTTTCTATGTGATTTATAATGATATGCTTGATCTTGGCTGGATCAACAAGGTTCTTGATATGTTTTATGGTGATATCGGAAAAGTCGTATTTAACTGTATCAATTAAAGTAACTTCTTCATCTAGAATAAGATAATTGTTATAGGTTGTCCCTCGTGGGGTTTCATATCCGTGAAAGTCCCGGACGGCCCAGTCAATTGCGCCCACCCAAAATATATCTTTTTTAAGTTCAACAGGTTCCATGTGTCCTCCATTCAAAACATTTTTTGTTACCTTATATCATAATATTACTGCTCGGCTGACATTCGAGTGATAGTGCCAGTTGTTTGCGAACCCTGTCGGGCCGTTTCCTGGCAGCAGGAACAGATACCGTTGAAGGTGACGGAATAATCCAGGATAGTGAACTCCTGTAGTGTTCCGTTGCTCGGGGCAAGATTATCGAGCGTGGCATCGTGTAGATCCAGAACTCTACCGCACCGTATGCACGTCAGATGATGATGACGTCGTGTGTCAGCATCAAACCTGGCCTTTGATTCCGGGTTGTTGATCTTTCTTGCAATGCCTATGGAAACAAAGGTTTCCAGTACGCGATATACTGTCGTTCGGGAAACACCCTTCAGGCTTTCCTTGATATCTTCGTATACCTGGTCAACTGTAGGGTGATCGCTCCTTGATGCCAGCGCATCGAGAATCATTCGCCGCTGTATAGTCAGGGCGAGACCATTGTTCCTGCACACGGTTTCGAACTCACTTCTCTTGGCATCTCGCATGTACTGCAAATTAATTTTCATAGATGGAATATATTGCAACTGGTAATTATTGTCAAGTAAATATCGGGCCAGTGTTCATCCGTTTCTGCCGGCCGGAGAGTTTTATCGAAGGGGGATGCATAGATTTACTTGAGTTAAAACAATGTGGTGGGTGTAGATAAATACCCTGGCAAACACATGTCGTATTTTATCTATTGGGGGTGTAAGGAGAAGGAAGACTAGTTCTTGCGAACGGGTCTTTGAGTCAAAGTTCTGTCTGGATTGAATTCAATTGTACGTAACGAGATAGAAGCCGTTTTTTCCAGGGGGTTTCTGTGAGGTCAAAAAGAACCACCGTATCTTTTTTCCGAGTTAGGCTTCTGTTGTCATGTACTCGGCAGGGAATTTGAAAATAGCGGGAAATGCCATCAATAGGTAAAGCAAAAGATATATCTAATCGGCTCCCGATCGGGAATTCCAATTTAATTGAATGGTTAAATACTGCTCCAGCAATTGATAGATCTTTTAGGTGCCCAGTGATTTTCTTTTCCCCAACTATCATGACAGGAACTTTTTCAGAGGGGTTAACCCTGATCGTTCTCCTGGTTTCGGTCAGATCGTCGCAGCGTATAACTATGCCATTACGTAAGACGATAGTTGCGATACTTCCTTTATCATACAGATAAACTTCTTCGTTGTTGAAAATATAGGAGGCGAAAGGATCTCCTGTAAGCCGGATGATATCTTCTGCGGTTTTTCCAAGGAGATGTTTCCATTGGCGGGAACTTTTGGTATTTTTTGTAGGCTGAAAGCGCACCATGGCTTCTGAATCCTCATATGTTCTGATCTATAGTATAGTTTATCGGCTGATTTAGTAATGTCTTGAAATATTTCTATAACAGACAATAAGTTGCCGAAATATTGTTGATATTACGGTGTTTTAGGCCATTAAAAACCCTGGTACGCCATTCTTCAAATCAGAGGTCATTTACAGTTTTGCTGAAATATGTGATGCAAATCTTCTGATTTTGAAGTAAAAAAGAAAAGGATCTTACGTATTTGATGTGAAGCATATGGTGTAACCCCTTCGGCAATACCATCCAGTTATCTGCGTTTCCGTAGTACAATCCGTTTTTATTTTTTTCGAGGAATAGTCGCTGTGCCTTATCTCGCTAAAATAGTTGTTTGTGCCTATCATACGGTGGGATATCGCTGTCTCCAGGAGCTTCTGGCTCAGGGTGCTCACATAGCAGCTGTATTTACCCATGAGGACTCGAAGTCAGAAGAAATTTGGTTTGAGTCGGTGCGGGAGTTGGCCATGAGCCAGCAAATTCCCTGCTACACAACAGATGTGAACCTGCGTGAGAATGTTGAACTACTTCGAACGATAGCTCCGGATTATCTTTTTTCCTTCTATTACCGTACTATGATAAAAAAAGAGGTCTTGAATATTTCCCGGAAAGGTTCTCTCAATCTTCATGGTTCACTTCTCCCGAAATACCGAGGAAGAGTGCCGGTGAACTGGGCAGTTATCCTGGGAGAAACTGAAACTGGTGCTACTCTCCATTACATGGTTGAAAAGCCGGACGCTGGGGATATTGTTGACCAAGAGCGAGTCTCTATCGAATTTACTGATACTTCCCTTGATGTTTTCCACAAGGTTACCGAAGCGGCCGTTCGGATTATAGCGCGGTCATGGGCACAGCTTTTGGCTGGAACAGCGCGTCGTTTGCCGATGGATCTATCCGCAGGGAGTTACTACGGAGGCAGAAAGCCGGATGATGGCTTGATTGACTGGGGAAAAAGTTCAACTGAGATCTACAACCTGATTCGTGGTGTCACTCATCCGTACCCAGGGGCATTCACATACCTGGATGGGAAGAAAATATATATCTGGAGTGCTACCCCAAAGTCAGGCAAGGGAAGGGTGGCGGAGGTTCTCTCAGAACAACCGTTGCTGGTGGGAACGGGGAACGGGATTTTGGAGATTCTTTCGCTTCAGTTTGAAATGGAAGAAGAGATCAGCGCGTCGAAATATGTACGTGAAAACCCTGTGGTCGGAAAATCCTTCACGTCCCCTCAAATAACTGAATAGTAGTAAATTCATTGAATAACGTTCACTTTTAAATATATTATTACTTGTCAAATAGGGAGCAGCTATGAAAATTCTTATTCTTGGCGTAAATGGATTTATCGGAAACGCCCTGACTCGTCGGATTCTTACCACAACAGACTGGGAAGTTTACGGTCTCGACATGAGTACCGATAAACTCGAACACTCAATGGGGAACCCCCGGTTTCACTTTCTTGAGGGTGATATCACCATAAACAAGGAATGGATTGCCTATAACATTAAGAAATGTGATGTGATACTTCCGCTCGTTGCTATAGCAACGCCTGCTTCCTATGTGAAGGAACCGTTGCGTGTCTTTGAGCTCGATTTTGAGGAAAACCTGGCCATTATACGGCAGTGTGTAAAATATAAGAAACGGGTGGTTTTTCCTTCTACGTCAGAAGTCTACGGAATGTGTCCGGATTCTGAGTTCGAAGAGGATGCTTCACCACTTGTACTTGGCCCTATCCATAAAGAGCGCTGGATCTATTCCTGTGCGAAGCAGATGCTTGACCGGGTTATCTATGCATACGGAATGCATGAAGGCTTGCGCTATACTCTCTTCCGACCCTTCAACTGGATCGGCCCCCGCTTGGACAGCATTGACACTGCCAAGGAAGGAAGTTCACGCGTCCTTACCCAGTTTCTCTATAATATTATTTTAGGAGAACCGATAAACCTCGTTGACGGCGGGAACCAGAGGCGGTCATTCACGTATCTGGAGGATGGTATTGATTGCCTAATGAAGATTATTGAGAACAGAGATGGCTGCGCTGATGGTGGAATCTTTAATATTGGCAACCCGAAAAATGATCTCTCGGTAAAAGAGCTTGCATACAAACTGCGGGACATGGTCAAAGAGTACCCTCAATACCTGGATCGGGCTGACAAATGTCAGATTGTGGAAGTTACTTCTGAAGAATTCTATGGCAGCGGGTATCAGGACATCGAAACTCGGGTTCCTTCCATCAAGAGAGCCACTGAAATACTCGACTGGAACCCGGTGACAGGAATTGACGAAGCGTTAAAGAACACTCTGGATTTCTACCTGATAGATGAGGGAGAAAAAATCGAGAATTTTGGCTCGGTATGAGGCCTCCAAGTATTGCTATAAAAGTAGATGTTGATACCTATTCCGGTACTCGTGACGGAGTTCCTCGTCTTCTGGAACTACTGGATTCGTTTGGAATTAAGGCAACATTTTATTTTTCCATGGGACCTGACAATTCGGGGAAGGCAATCCGTCGCATCTTTACGCGGAAGGGTTTTCTGAAAAAGATGATCCGAACAAAAGCTCCTTCAATGTACGGGATTAAGACGCTTCTTTATGGCACACTTCTGCCGGCCCCTCAGATTGCGGAGTCTTTTCCTGCTGTTCTCCAAAGAGTTTGTTTCCAGGGGCATGAGGTAGGTATTCACTGCTGGGATCATGTTCTTTGGCATGACTATTTGCCCAAAATGCCAATTGACACGGTGCATGGGGAGCTTGATAAAGCCAGTCGTATTTTTCTGGATATTTTTCATTGCCGGGCAGAAACGACGGCTGCCCCTGGATGGACAGTTTCACCGGCGTCACTTCAGGTCCAGGATGCTATGTCGTTACGTTATTGCAGCGACTCGCGGGGCGACTCTCCTTTTTACCCTGTCGTTGATGGAAAGCAGTATTTAACGCTACAGGTACCCACGACTCTTCCGACGATGGATGAACTGCTGGGAACGGAAGGTATTTCAGCGGATACTATCAATGATCATTATCTTTCCCTGGTCAGGCCGGGGTTAAATGTTCATACCATCCATGCGGAACTTGAGGGTGGGGGGATGGTAGATGTATTTGTGGATCTCTTGCAGCGTCTACAAAAAAGGAACGTCCGTTTTATAACCCTTTCACAGGCAGCCGAAGAGGCGAAGAATGCTACTCTTCCTGCCTGTGAACTTGCCATGAAAGAGATCCCCGGCCGAGCTGGGCTCGTTGCAGTGCAGGCTAATCCCTTTACGTTGTGATATCAGTGGTTATGGTAGTTGCGTTGAAACAGGAGCAATTTCCCCCTCATAAAAGATCCTTAAGCTCCTTAATCATTCCCCCCAGCAAATCATATCCTTCCTGCCAAAAGTTTTTGTCCGCCAGGTTTATCCCTGCACTACGTACTGTTTCAGCCGGAGATAGTGA
>CAVQWZ010000018.1:5000-70091 GCA_963717775.1 uncultured delta proteobacterium | reverse complement strand
CTTTATTGAAATCGGCCATCTTGATTTTGGCTCCCCAAGCGTCACGCTCAGCAAAATTTTTTTGCTCATTATTTCGGGTTTCAAAGGATCCCTCTCAAGAGAAACCATCCCCGGACTGAGCATGTATTTATCAGAGGTTAACGTGATTGATAGCCGCCTCCACCGCAAAGCGCCTGACCAGCAGAAGCACCCGCTGAAATGAGCAGAGACAGCGATAATAGTAATACTGTGAATTTCATGGGTTCTCCTCTATGCAGTCTCATCAGTGGCTCCAGATTCTCCGGGACATCACCTTATTTCAGATATTTGGTGAAAAATGATGAGAGCTTGTCAAAGGGAATGTAGTTCACCCGGTCGTACAGATCCACATGCCCGGCGACGGGAACAATGTAGAGTTCCTTCGGTTCGGCCGCCAGCTTGTAGGCGTCTTCGCTGAACTCCCTGGAATGAGCGTTCTCACCCGTGATGAACAGCATGGGACGAGGAGAAATCGTCTCGATGTCATTGAATGGGTAGAAATTAATGAACTTGACGTTGCTGGTAAGCGTCGGGTGTGTTGTAAGTTTTGGCGACGAGCCCTTAGGTGTGTATTCACCTCTTGGAGTGCGGTAGAAGTCATAAAACTCACGCTCAATCGGGCTGGAGTTTTTGTTCAGTTCATGTACTGTCCCACTGGTATATTTTGTTTCACCGCCCATGAACTCCACGTAGCGCTGATCCGCAGCATCTGCAATGATCTTCTTTCTTTGCTCAAGTGTCTGAGAATGATTGAGCGCATTACGGTTGGCAGCGCCCATGTCATACATGCTGACTGTCGCAATGGCTTTCATGCGCGGATCGATCTTGGCTGCGCTGATGACAAAGCTCCCGCTGCCACAAATCCCGATAACACCAATCCGATCCCTGTCAACAAACGGCCGGGTGCCCAGAAAATCCACCGCAGCACTGAAATCCTCGGCATAGATATCCGGCGAGACAGCGTTGCGAGGCTGCCCCTCGCTCTCTCCCCAGAAAGACAAATCCAAAGACAAAGTTACAAATCCCTGTTCAGCCATTTTCGTGGCATACAGATTCGCACTCTGTTCTTTTACTGCGCCCATAGGATGCCCGACAATGATCGCGGGATTTTTGATGTTCTGCTTCAAGCCTTTGGGAATAAATAGATTCCCTGCAACATTCATGTTGTATTGATTTTTAAACGCAACCTTCTGCATAGTTACCCTTTCGCTTTTGTAAAAGTTGTCTGCTCCATTGGACTTGTCTGCCGCGGATGCAACGCCAACGCCAGTTATGCCCAGCGCCATCGCAGTGAGAATGCGGATACAATGAGTGATAAAACCATTTTTGTTCATTTCAAACTCCTTTCAATAAGCAGGTTTTATGGTGCTCACTTTTGCTGAGTGAACAGGTCTTTACTTGATAAGCTCAATTGTCACCTTTACTGAGCCAGCTACATTAAGAAACTCCACACCGGAATCAATGTTACCGATGACAATGATGCCAGGTGCGGGTATCCTCTCACCGTCCTGGCGATAGTAGATGGCTACGTCAGGACCGGGAGACCAGTATGCAATTTCCCCGACTTCGTAGGTATGCGCTCGCGCCCCCTCCGTCGAGATTGCTTTCGGTAAATGGGCGTACTTTTCTCTGCGGAACAGATCATTCATAGCCAGTGTTAGCGGCAGCAGGGAAATGAAATCCCGGGTGGTTTTGCTGTCGATCATCGTGGCCGTGATGATCTTGCCATCGACTCTCAAGCGTATTTTCGTACTGCATATCTGTTTCAATCCCTCATTTTTCATGGTCTGCGCCCCCGAAATGGTTGCAACGCTGAATACTGAAATATAAATGACTGCCAAAAGCATACTAATTTTTGTCTTCATAATTTTATCATCCTTGAATGTCAGCACATTTCTGCAAGCACCTTTAATTCACTGTTTAGCCGCCTGCCCCGCTCATCATAGATGGCTTGATGCGGTCGCCATTACCGATGACCAGTGACGCAAGAACGAGAAGAACCGAGCCCCCGATCAGTGTTGCCGCGATTGATACATGGTCCAGAAGCAAACCACCGAACGCTGCACCCAGCAAGATTGAAAGCTGGATCGCTGCCACAATCAACCCACCGCCGCTTTCCGGTTCGTCGCTGATGCCTTTCGTCAGCCAGGTGGACCACGACACCGGGATGGCCGAGTTAAAGGCCCCCCAAGCAATCATCATGGCTGCCGTTTCCCATAGAACATGCCCAACCGCCAAGAGACCAAGCGTCACCGTGCCTAATACCATGGGGAGCCACCTGAGCAACGAATATAGATGTTGTCCAAGCAGTGCACTGGCTCCGTATGTGCCGGCAAATCCAGCGACCCCCAGTCCAAGCAGGAGCAGAGACAGTTGGGGTACGCTTACCTGAGTGTATGCTTCAAGGAATGGCCGCATATAGGTGAAGGTGGCAAAGGCACCGGCAAAGGTGAGCATTACACCAAGCATGGCGAAAGCGACATTACGCCGCTTCAATAGGCCGAGGACTTTACCGACGGGGTTGGCTGTTTGTGGAGGCATGGACGGCAGGCTAATCCATTGCCAGATCAGATTTATTACAACTAAGGGCACAAGTGCCCAGAAGACACCGCGCCAGCCAATGATCCCCCCCAGATAGCTGCCGATAGGCGCGGCAAAGGTGGTGGCCAACGCGTTGCCGGTGTACATGACCCCCAACGCCTTTGGAACCGACTTCTCCGGAACCAGGCGCATGACAGTCGCCGTGGCCAACGCCCAAAATCCACCGATAGACATGCCCAGCAGCGCTCGGGCAACCATTAACATGGCAAAGCTGGGTGCACTCGCAATCAGGATCAACGAAGCCAACATCAGCCCCTTTAGCCCCATCAGCACATAGCGGCGATCGATGCGCCCTGATATGGTGGCGATAAACTAGCTGGTTCCCACCGCGAAGAGACCGGAAATCGAGATTGCCTGGCCCGCCATTCCGTTGGTTGCACTTAGATCAGCGGCAATTGGTGTCAGCAGGCTAACCGGCATGAACTCCGTAGCGATCAACATCGCTACGCACATCACCATCGAACCGACCGCGCTCCATATCTGCCGCTCGGAGATGGCCGACTGTCTTGTCGCCGGCGTTACAGTAATCGCCATATAGTCAGCGGAGACTATCTCTTCTGTTGCTGAACAAATCACATTTTCGTGGACGTCTACCAGCGCCGCCGCTGATCCCGTGCCGTTTATGAATCCCACTTTATTATCAAGAAATTTGCTCATGAACGAATTCCTCTTTCCATTACGTTTTCATTGGTCTTTACGCTTCTTCTGGTCTTTTGTTGATTTCATCGTACCCCTGATTATGAAAAGGCAGATAGATCAATCCGTTAAAATTATTGCCTAATCGCACAAAAAACGCTGTAATTGTTGTAAGGCAGATTCAGGATTGATAGTATGGTTGTAGAAAGTGAGTTTAATTTTTTTTGCGTAAAAACAGACTGATGTGGAGATTATATGAACAACAGGATGGAAGTGACGCGCGAAACCCTCAGAGGCAGCATTGCCCGATGGACCAACAAAGGCGATCAGTTTCCAAGCGCGGTCCCGGCTTTGTCACTCTTTCGAGAAGACGAACCGACCGAACCTATGAACGTCGTGTACGAACCGAGTATTTGCATGGTCGTGCAGGGGGCTAAGCGCGTGCTGCTTGGAAATGAAGAGTATGTGTATAACGACCACCAGTATTTGATCACGTCTGTGGACCTTCCAACATTTTTCCAGGTCATTGAAGCAAGCAAAGAAAGGCCATTACTGGGACTCAAGTTAACGTTTGACATACAGGAGGTTTCTCAACTGCTGGTTGACAGTAATTTCCCCCATCATCGTGCGCAGCAATCCGGTCATGGCATGGCAACCAGCGAGATCACCTTGCCACTGCTCACAGCCTTTCAGCGTCTCATCGACCTTCTTGATGAAAAGCATGACATTCCGATCCTTGCACCGATCATCCAGAAGGAGATCATTTACCTTTTACTTGTGGGGGAACAGGGGGCGCGTCTACGTCAGATTGCGTCGGCGGGAAGTCAGAGTCAACATATAGCGGAGGCAATTAAATGGCTAAAAAATAACTTCACACAGCAGCTGCGCATTAATGATCTAGCATCCCAGGCACGCATGAGCACGTCTTCATTTCATAACCATTTTCGTTCCATGACCGCTTTGAGCCCATTACAATACCAAAAACATTTGCGCTTGCATGAAGCCAGGCGTTTAATGTTGGCGGAGTCACTGGATGCCGCAACCGCAGCATTCCAAGTAGGCTATGAGAGCCCTTCCCAGTTCAGCCGTGAATACAACCGCATGTTTGGCGCTCCGCCGCTACGCGATATTTCACTTTTGCGGCAAAGAATTTCAGACCATATCATCTGACACACCACAAAACTGTATAACATACTGAAAACACGTGGCAATATTTTAATTACCAGTCATGGCCGAAACTTGCCTGAAAAATTAAATGGTCGTTTTCATTAAAGAAATCGGCCATGATATTGTTGGCTCCCCATCGCGGATGGATCTGGGCACTGAGAGGAAAAGATATTCCTATAATCCTGCTGATTCGTAATTTCAACTTGTCCTAAAACGATTTACCTCAACAGTTGCATTTCAGGCCATAATCTCTCCAAGGCCAGCAGATAAAACTACTTGACACATTAGAACGACCGGTCTAAGCTGTAAAGCATGAAAAGAATTCACAGTAAAGACGACATAGTGCAGGTGGGATTGGACATCATATTAAGCAAAGGATTCAGCGCTACCGGTGTCGAAGCCATCCTGAAGCAGGCGAACGTGCCTAAAGGTTCGTTTTATAACTTCTTCTCCAGCAAAGAAGAATTCGGTCTGGCGATAATCGACAAATATGTCGAAGAAGCAAGTGCACATTTCAGCGCCATTTTCAATGATGAATCGCTACCACCACTGGAACGCATTAGAAAAAGTTTTGAAACACGAATTGCGAGATTTGAAGGCTATGATTGCAGCAAGGGGTGTCTGATTGGCAATTTAAGCCTGGAAATGTCCGATCAATACGAGAGAGTCCGGGAACGTCTTGAACAAGCTCTGCAAGGATGGGCGAAGGGTTTGTCTACATTACTCAATCAAGCACAGAAGGAGAAAACCATCCCGGAAGATTTTGATCCTGAAATGCTGGCAGAAAATTTGATCTCATCATTCCAGGGTGCACTGCTACGCTCCAAGGTCAAGAAATCACCTGAACCATTGAAGAATTTCATCTATTTATATTTCGATAGGTTTCTAACTCAAAAAGAAGATAGCTAATAAGCGGCTGCATTTTTTTGTACTCTATTACATAGACCGGTCTATTTGCCGTTTTTTTTAAATCGAAAAATTGGTTGAGGTTTCCGGAAGAAAAAAGGAGCAGGCAATGGAAAAGCAGATCTGTGATGAAATAGCTCGATTTGTAGCGGAAAGTCCTGAAAACCGGTTTCCCGGTAATGACAGGCGCTACTTTGATGATCCCCTGATCGGTTTTGCTTCTGCTGCTGACCCGATCTTCACAGAGTTCAAGACAATTATAGGCTCCTTTCACCTGGCACCGTCGGAAATCTTCGCGCATACGTTTGGTTCGGAAAAAGGACCGGCAACATCTGTCATTTGCTGGCTACTGCCAATCACTGAAGACACACGAAAGAGCAATCGAAGGGAAACATTCCTGCCGTCTCTGGAGTGGGCGCAAACCAGGAGTTACGGCGCTAAGTTCAACATTTCGCTAAGCCGTCATCTTGGTTCATATCTTGAGGACCTTGGATATCAAGCAGTTGTTCCACAACTTTCTCCACTCATGCAGGTCTTCGGGGATACCCCTGTGGGTCTCGCTTCGTCATGGTCGGAACGTCATGCTGCCTATGCAGCCGGTCTCGGGACTTTCAGCCTCAACTGCGGCTTCATATCCGAGCGTGGGATTACCATCCGATGTGGCAGCATTGTCACCGATCTACGACTTTCCCCTTCAAAACGAACAGGCAATGATCCATGGGGTAATTGCCTCCATTATCATAATGGCCGTTGTGACTCTTGTATAAAGCGTTGCCCCGTGGGTGCGATATCGCGGAAGGGCCTCGATAAGACCCTCTGTTACAAACACACTTATGGCACCGCACCTCAAACGGTGGGAAAACTTTACGGTGTTGCTGAAACCGGTTGCGGACTATGCCAGACCAAAGTACCGTGCGAGTTCCGGATACCTTCCACTGGCAGAACCGAAGAGAAAGGGGAACTGAAATGAACGGCAAGAAGGAGGACATTCGCAATTTCATCCCGGGCCTGGGGGTTGATGATGTGGGATTCGCATCGGCAAATGACTACCAAAGTCCCAGAACCCCTTCGATTGAATCGCTGTTCCCAGGGGTGGGCTATGAATACCATATCAAAATTCACGGACTCAGGTAATCGCACTATTGGAGGCTTGCTCTATGGAACTGAATAATCACCCGACAGTAAACCGTTATAACGAGAGAAGAGAAGCGGCAACACTTCACTCGAACCCGCTGAAGCTGAGCGCCCGTGAGCTTCGCAAGATGTGCATTGAGGCAGGGGCTGATGACGTGGGCTTTGTGGAGATCACACGTCCGACGCTGGCTGAACAGAAAGAGGATATTCTGAAGGTATTCCCGTGGACCAGAACGCTTATCAGTATTGTCGGACGGATTAACAGGGAAAATCTGCGGAGTCCCGCACGTTCCATTGCGAGCCTCGAACTGCACCAGGTGGAAGAACAGCTTATCCATGCCGCCCGCACACTGGCAATGGCCCTGGAGCGTAAAGGCGTTCGTGCCTCGACCCCGGCGCCCGGTTTTCCCATGGAAGCTGACCAATGGGGTTTCGGCACGATGCACGTGGTATCGCACAAACCGATAGCCATTGAGGCCGGACTCGGGAAGATGGGTCTCCATCGCAATGTAATTCATCCCGTGTTCGGGAGTTTCGTGCTGCTAAATACCATGGTCATCGATGCCGAGGTTGACGAATACAACTCTCCCCTAAACTATAACCCTTGCCTCGACTGCAAGCTCTGCGCGGCTGCCTGTCCCACGGGCGCCATCGGCCCGGATGGCTTTTTCCATCCCGTAAACTGCCTCACCCATACCTATCGGGAACTGATAGGCGGCTTCACCGACTGGGCTGAAAATGTTGCGGAAAGCAAGAATTCAATCGATTACCGGACCAGAACCAGCGATGCCGAATCAGTATCCATGTGGCAGAGCCTGGCGTTCGGGCCGTGCTACAAGTCGGTGTATTGCATGGCCGTCTGCCCGGCTGGGAACGAAGTGATTCCGCAGTATCTGGAGGACAAAAAGGCCTTTATCGAAGACGTGGTCAAACCGCTCCAGCAGAAGACGGAGACGGTATATGTTCTGCCCGGTTCGGACGCCGAGAGTCATGTTCTGCGCACCTTCCCGCATAAAAAGGTAAAGCGTGTGGGCAACGGCATCAGACCGCCGACCGTGGCATTTTTTCTCGCCTCCATGTCCATTGCTTTCCAGCGACATCAGTCAGAGGGGCTGAGTGCGACCTATCATTTCACTTTCAGCGGCAGTGAGGAGGCCGAAGCAACGGTCGTTATCAAAGACAAATCAATCAGAATAGAAAAAGGACATGCTGGCGTCCCGGACGTTCGCGTCCATGCCGATGCAAAAACCTGGCTTCGCGTGCTTCACAAGGAAACCTCGATGATCAAGCAGATCGTACTGAGAAGGATTCGCGTCAAAGGGCCTTTGAAGCTGTTCAAGGCCTTTGGAAAATGTTTCGCATAATCTCCGGCAATCAGATGGCTGGGTAACTAACGGTAAAATCATGGGGTGAATTGAAGATTTTTCAAACCTGGAATAGAAGGAATACGGATACAGTGTATCGCTGGAGAGGGTACCGCAGCAACATGACTTCTTTAGCAGGCACTCCTGAAGAAACAGAATCGAGGGTAGATTCGGATTGGTTGCTGCAGCAACCGTGCAGGGAGTAATACTTGAGCAGTAAATTTTTCAGATCCATTAAACAGACCAGTCTACGTTACAAGGAGGAAACAATGATGAAAAAGACACTATTATTACTTGCACTTACCGTGAGTGTACTTGGCGCAGCAGAAGGCTCTTTTGCCGGTGAAAAAGGCTCCGCCGCGACAACCGACACAGTAATGGTAACAGAAGATCCAGCGACAGGAACCGGTGAAACAAAAGGAAAAGAGTTGAACGGATTTATTTCAGGTCAATTTCTACCCGGGAAAATAACCGATGTTGTGAAGGGAGAAGGATCCTCAGCAAGGCCGGCGCCAAGTGCTGCCTGGGATGGTTTTGTCACTGGTACCGCAGGCTCAGCGCGGGAAAACCAGGATAGAGCGATTGTACCCGTCCATTATTCGAAAGGAAAGAAAGCGTGGGGCGGTTATTTAGCGGGAAGCCTCGGCAATTGGCAACGCGAAATCTGACACAGGGGCAGCTTCTGGCTGCCGGCCAATTGCCGGCAGCAATCTAATCAATTTTTCAGAGGGTGAGCATGTCTAAGAAAATACTACTATCCAAGAAGTTTGCGGGCCTGTTGCGCAGGTATCGCATAGCGCTCCTGATCGGAGCAGTGGTTGTCGTTATCTGCGGCGTAGTTTTTGGAAGAGATACACAACCGCCTGTCGATACGACATCTCCCCGCCTGGTCAGAGCCTATACGGTTCTCTCCGCAGGGGGTGATGCAATGGAATATACCGGGGTGATTCACGCGCGGACGGAAAGCGATCTCGGTTTTCGGGTGTCCGGCAAAATCCTTGAAAAAATTGTTAAAGCCGGGGATCACGTCAAACGGGGACAGGCTTTGATGCGGCTTGATCCGGCAGACCTGAGACTTGCCGCCAACGCAGCCCGGGCGGCAGTCGAAGCAGCCCGGGCCCAGAATAAACGCGCCCTCGCGGATGAACTGCGGCAACGTGAGCTGGTCGCCATGAAAGCCGTTTCCGTACAGGAATACGAACAGGCCAAATCGGCGGCAGACGCGACAACCGCACAACTGAATTCGGCTCGTTGCCTACGCAAGACAACTGGAAAACCAGGCGGGTTATGCCGTGCTCAGGGCCGAAGCGAACGGCATCATCATGGACGTACCGGCTGACGTCGGCCAGGTGGTTGGTCCGGGCAACGTGGTGGTTCGCCTTGCCCATGACGGTGCACGCGAAGCGGTAATCGACCTGCCCGAGGGGACTGAGAACATTGCCAAGTCCACGGCCACAGCCACCCTGTATGCCGATTCAGGTCAGACGTTCCCGGCAAAGCTGCGGGAATTGTCCGCAATGGCCGACCCTCTCACTCGAACCTATCAGGCGCGCTACACGCTGGGTGGTGCCGGGAAAAACGCTCCTCTCGGGGCAACAGTAACTGTTCATCTGTCTGGAGATAACTCGAATGACGCGGTACAGCACTACGAAATTCCGGTCGGCGCGCTGTATGACGGCGGCTCCGGCACAAGCGTGTGGGTGATAAATCCCGAAACATCGTCCTTATCACGCCGACCGGTCGAGGTTGCGAAGCTCGGCAGCGAGACCGCGCTGGTCTGCAAAGGCCTCAAGCCAGGTGAACGAATTCTCGCACTGGGTGCTCACCTCGTCAAGGAAGGGGAAAGAGTTAAGATCCTCTCCGGTCAGGCAAAGGAGCAAAAATCATGAGCCGCTTCAATCTTTCCGCTTTTGCGGTCCGCGAACGTGCGATCACCCTGTTTATGATTATTGCAATTATGGTGGCCGGTGGATTTGCCTTCCTGCATCTGGGACGGGCGGAGGACCCTGCCTTCACCGTTAAGACCATGACGGTAACAGCAATCTGGCCGGGTGCAACCGCAAAGGAAATGCAGGAGCAGGTGGGCGACCGACTGGAAAAACGTCTTCAGGAACTTGAATTTTACGACCGGGTAGAAACCACCGCACACCCCGGAATGCTCTTGATGAAGCTCCAACTGAAAGACTCCACGCCTCCCAAAGATGTGCCGGAAGAATTCTACCAGACACGAAAAAAGCTGGGAGATGAAAAAATACATCTGCCCCAAGGGGTGATTGGCCCGATTCTGAATGATGAGTTTTCCGATGTGTATTTTGCCATGTATTCACTGGAAGCAAAAGGCCTTCCCCAACGCCAGCTTGTGCTGGAGGCGGAAGCGCTTCGTCAGCGCTTCTCCAGGGTAGACGGCGTAGAGAAAGTAACTATTCTCGGTGAGCAGGATCCCAAAATCTATGTGGAAATTTCCTACAAACGCCTTGCAACTCTTGGGGTAAAAGCGACCGATCTGTTTCGTGCGTTAGAAACCCAAAACGATATGACCCCTTCGGGATTTGTTGATACGGCCGGACCGCGTGTCTATCTGCGGCTCGACGGAGCCATTAACGGCGTCGAAGCGGTCAAGGCGATTCCCGTGGCAAGCGGAGGGAAAATACTGAAAATCGGTGATGTGGCCGAGGTCACCCGCGGC
Organism: uncultured delta proteobacterium; assembly: GCA_963717775.1. GTDB lineage: Bacteria > Desulfobacterota > Desulfuromonadia > Geobacterales > Geobacteraceae > RPRC01. The sequence continues at coordinate 59,579 of CAVQWZ010000018.1, read as the reverse complement.
TACGAAGATCCGGCAACGAAACTGATCCGTCACCAGGGAGAGCCTTCGATCATCCTGGCCCTGGTGATGAAAAAACGCTTTAACGGCCTGACATTGGGCAAGCTGCTAAAAGCCGAAGAGACAGCGATTCGCAAAGAATTACCCGTCGGATTCGTTCTGTCCAAGGTGTCGGACCAGTCCCACGTCATTTCCGAGGCGATCAACGAATTCATGATCAAATTCCTGGCTGCGCTTGCCGTTGTCATAGTGGTGAGCCTTGTAACGCTGGGGTTCCGTGTCGGAATCGTCGTAGCGGCAGCGGTGCCTCTGACCCTCGCTGCCGTATTTGTCATCATGCTGCTTACCGGAAGGGATTTCGACCGAATCACCTTGGGTGCACTGATTATTTCCCTGGGGCTGCTGGTGGATGATGCGATTATCGCCATCGAAATGATGGTGGTCAAAATGGAAGAGGGATTGGACCGGATCCAGGCAGCCACTTTTGCCTGGACATCCACGGCCAGCCCCATGTTTTTCGGCACACTTGTTACCATTGCCGGCTTCCTTCCGGTTGGTTTTGCCAAATCGACGGCGGGTGAATACGCGGGCAACATCTTCTGGGTCGTGGCCTTCGCATTGATCACCTCGTGGTTTGTCGCAGTGCTCTTCACCCCCTACCTGGGCGTCAAGCTCCTGCCCGACATCAGACCGGTTCCCGGAGGGCATGACGCCATTTATGCAACGCCGAACTATCAGCGATTTCGCGGTATGGTGCGGAAGGTCGTGGATCATAAATGGCTTGCCGCCGGCGTTACCATTGCTCTTTTTATGCTGTCTGTGGTCGGAATGGGATTTGTCGAGAAACAGTTTTTTCCCAACTCGGACCGCCCCGAATTGATTGTTGACGTCAATCTTCCCCCTGGCAGTGCTTTTGCCACCACCGATAAATCGGTCAAAAATATCGAAAAAATGATTATGGCCGAACCAGAGGCCAAAATACGTCACCAGCTATATCGGCCATGGCATGCCACGCTTCATCCTGCCGTTGAATCCCGAATTACCCAACCCGGCCTTTGCTCAAATTGTAGTCCTGACCAAAGGCCACGCGGAACGCGATGCCCTGAAGATAAAGCTTCGTCGCATCGTTGCACAGGGTGCGTTTCCTGAAGCACGCGTATGGGTGAAACAATTCGTATTCGGCCCACCCGTCCCATTTCCGGTACTCTTCCGCGTCATGGGACCGGATGTGGCTGAGCTTCGCAGGATTGCAGGTGATGTCCAAGCCATCATGGCTGAAAATCCGAACGTGCGTGATCTGCACCTGGATTGGGGGGAACGAACTCCAAGCCAGCGCTTGGTCCTTGATCAGGATCGCCTGCGTCTCCTTGGCCTCACACCGCAGGTGGCCAGGTTGCAATTACAGGCGATTCTGAACGGTGCGCCGACCACGCAGATGCGCGACGGTATCCGTTCGGTCGACGTGGTGGTTCGCGCTCCCGGTTCCGAGCGCCACAGTCTGGAAAACCTTGCCAATGTGTCCTTGACCACCAGCGATGGACGCGCGATCCCGCTGTCGCAGATTGCCCATTTCGAAACCCGGATGGAAGATCCGGTCCTGAAACGCTATAACCGCGAGCCATACATCGCTGTTGAGGGGGATGTCATCGATGGAGTCCAGCCTCCGGATGTATCGGCCCGAATTCTCCCCAAACTGGATAAACTGAAAGCATCTTTGCCCACCGGCTATCGCATCGAGGCGGGTGGTTCCGTGGAAGAGAGCCAGAAAGCCGATACGGCGCTGGGGAAGCTTTTTCCGCCGATGATACTGCTGATGCTGATCTTCATCATGCTGCAGGTCCGCTCATTTGCCACCATGTTCATGGTGTTTGCCACTGCCCCTCTTGGTTTGGTCGGGGCCGTTCCAACCCTTCTCATATTCCATCAGCCATTTGGCTTTAACGCAATACTCGGTTTGATTGGGTTGGCGGGGATCATCATGCGAAATACGCTGATTCTGGTCGACCAGATCCGCCACGATAAGGCGGCGGGACTCAGTGATTACGATGCCATCGTCGAATCAACCGTACGCCGTGCGCGCCCGGTAGTCCTGACCGCTGTGGCTGCGATGCTTGCCTTTATCCCCCTGACGTTTTCCAGTTTCTGGGGATCGCTGGCTTTTGTTCTGATCGGCGGAGTTGGTGTCGGGACGGTTCTGACGCTGCTCTTCTTGCCGGCCCTCTACGCAATCTGGTTCAAAGTGAAGCATCCCCATGTCGCCACTGAAGGAGGAGCCCTGACATGATCCGAAAAATTGCAATCATGAGCATCGCCTGCGCCTTTCTGGCAGGCTGTTCAACCATGGCGCCGAACTATAAACGGCCTGAAGCGCCGGTTTCCGCCACCTGGCCCACAGGCCCGGCCTACAAGAACGGCACCTCCCTGACCGGCGAGACGGCAGCCTCAGACCTGAAGTGGAGCCAGTTTTTTGTTAACCCGCAGCTGCAAAAGCTGATCGGTCTGGCGTTGGCCAATAACCGCGATTTGCGCGTAGCGGCACTGAACGTCGAGAGATCCAGGGCCCAGTACCAGATCCAGCGCTCCGATTTGTTCCCGAAGGTCGATGCCAGCGCCTCTGCCACCTACCAGCGCCTGGCGGAAGACTTTTCCGGGACGGGACTTCCCTTAAACCTCCATCAGTACAATGTCGGCCTCGGCGTCAGCTCATACGAGCTCGACCTGTTCGGCCGGGTGCGGAGCCTCAAGGACCGAGCCCTGCAGCAATTTTTTGCTACCGGAGAGGCGAGACGCAGCGTGCAGATCAGCTTGGTTTCCGAAGTCGCCGCCAACTATCTGACCCTGGCAGCCGATCGTGAACGACTGAAACTCGCTAAGGACACCCTGGCGAGCCAGCAGACATCCTACCAGCTCATCCGCAGACGCTATGAGGCAGGGATGTCGTCCGCCCTGGATCTGCACCAGGCCCAGACAAGAGTCGATTCGGCGCGGGTGGACATCGCCCGCTTCACCACCTTCGTGGCCCAGGATGAAAACGCCCTGACCCTGGTAGTCGGTTCCCCGGTTCCGGCCGACCTTCTGCCCGCCGCGCTTTCCGAAACGCTCACCGCCTTGAAGGATCTGCAACCCGGCCTGCCCTCCGATGTCCTGCTCAACCGCCCCGATATCCTCCAGGCCGAGGATCTCCTCAAGGGGGCCAACGCCAATATTGGCGCGGCACGGGCGGCTTTTTTCCCCCGCATCACCCTGGTATCGTCAGTCGGTTTCGGCAGCGACGACCTGGGCGGGCTCTTCAAGGGAGGCTCCTTTGTCTGGAAAGTCGCCCCGCAGATATCTGTCCCCATCTTCAATGCCGGCGCCAACCGGGCCAATCTGAAGGTGGCCGAGGTGGACCGCGACATAGCCGTGGCCCGGTACGAAAAGGCCATTCAGACTGCCTTCCGGGAAGTGGCCGACGCCCTTGCCCTGCAAGGAACCATCAACGACCAGGTGGCGGCACAGCAGTCCCTCACCGATGCGACAAGTGAAAGCTACCGTCTCTCCCAGGCCCGCTACGAAAAGGGGTTCGACAGCTACCTGAACGTCCTCGACTCCCAGCGTTCCCTCTACGGCTCCCAGCAGAACCTGATCAGCGTCCGCCTTGCCCGCCTGACCAATCTGGTGACGCTGTACAAGGTGCTGGGCGGAGGGAGTGAGTAACTACGGATTCAGGGGAAATATCTCGCCCTGTTAAAAATCAGACATCAAGAGAGGTACATTATGAGCGACGAAAAAACGTTTATCCGAGATGATGTTGTGGCGGAGATTAAGAACAAAGCCAGGGAGGACATGGAGTTCAGAAAAATGTTATTTGACAATCCCCAGGAGGCGCTCGGCCAATTCGGTTTTGTCATTCCGGGTTCTTCCGGAGATGGCAGAAATTACCAGGAAACATTGAATGCGATGTTTGTCCGGGCAGATTTTTACAAATGGTTTAACACAGAAATCCTGAGTGAATTCAGGGATAAAACCATTACCATGGTCCCGGGGCCGTCTGTAACTGCTACCGAACATGAAGATATGGATTGGGATTTTGAGGTCACGAAATATAAAGCTAAACCTGATTAGCGTTATTCTTCCGCTGTTTACAGAAGCGACCCTGACACGGCTTAGCAATCTGATGACCCTCTACAAGGTACTTAGCGGGGGAAGTGAGTAAAAAGATAGGAGTACTGGAGCGAAAAACATGGAGGAAGTCATTCGCACCTTGCACTGCACAACCCGCCATGGGGAGGAAGCACCATGGGTAAAATTATGGAATCAGGAATGGAAAGGTTCGGAGGAACGGCAATGAAAAAATTGTACGAGAAAAGCACCATTAACAGTCTGTCACTCGCAAACAGATTCATCTATTCCGCCACATGGGATGGACGTGCCGATGACAATGGATACTGTACTCCGGGAAACATTGAGATGCTGGTGAAGCGTGCACATGGTGGCGTCGGCTTGATTATTACTGGGATGGCTTATGTGAAAGCAGACGGAAGGGCTGCACCGTGGCAGTTAGCTGTTCACAGCGACGAATTCGTTCCCGGTCTCGCGGAAATGACACGGGCAATTCACAATGCCCAGGGAAAAGTTATCCTTCAACTAGCCCATGGAGGGTGTTATGCCCCTTCAGCATTAACCGGACATGAAACAGTGGGACCCTCTGCGAACGACACCGACAAATTTCCTCAGTGTCGGGAAATGTCCTTGCAGGAAATCGATCAAGTTGTCGAAGCCTTTGCAAAGGCGGCCGGGCGGGCCCAAAAAGCCGGCTTTGATGGTGTGCAGCTGCATGCGGCGCATGGTTATCTGCTGAGTGAATTTCTTTCACCCTTTTTCAATAAACGGACGGACAACTACGGCGGCAGTGTTGAAAATCGTGCGCGGATCCTGCTGGAGGTCTTCCAAGCGGTCAGGAATGAAGTCGGCGAGAAGTATCCTGTCCTCGTAAAGCTCAACTCCGAGGATTTTGTCGAAGGCGGTCTTACTGTAGCTGAGATGCTTCAGGTGTGTGCAATGCTCGAAAAGTTCGGCGTGGATGCGATAGAAATGAGTGGCGGGACGATCTATGCCTCCGGAGCCTATTCCAGTTGCAGGGTTGGTGCCTTGGACTCGCCTGAAAAAGAGGTTTATTACCAGGATGCCGCAGTCAGCTATAAAGAGAGAATCGGCACACCTTTAATGTTAGTGGGCGGAATTCATTCTTTCGGTGTGGCTGAACACTTGATAAGCGACGGTGTCGCCGATTATATATCGATATGCCGGCCTTTGATCCGGGAACCGAATCTGATTAATCGGTGGAAAGCCGGAGATACTGCCCCACCAACTTGTGTCTATTGCGATGGATGTTTCGGACCTGGACTAAAGGGAAAAGGAGTACAATGTATCGTCGGATAGGACATGGCAGTGACAGCAAGCCTAAGCCGTCGGTCGGGGATTACGCTAGTCAACACAAAAAGGAGATGAAAAATGGATAGCAAACGATTCATACATCTGCAAGAACAGCTCGGCTACGACAATGTACGTATGTCAAAAATGCTCAATATTGATATCGAGGAAGTGGAAGCCTTCTGTCTCGGCACAAAACAGATACCAGAGAAGCTGGCGAAAGAACTGGAGGACTTTGTTGACTGGTCGTTTGAGCTTTCGCATACGGAAACCAAAAGAGAGCTCGCGAAAGAATACCTGAATAAATCCGATTAAGTCTGAGGATTCGGAGTAGAATCATCCATTTAACGTAAACTTGTGATATCCCGTAATGGTGGTACCCCAAAAAAACGGCTGTACTCGCGGCTGAACTGGGACGGGCTCTCGTAGCCGACCTGGAACGCCGCGGTCGCCGCATCCAGACGCTCGGTGAACATCAGCCGCCGCGCTTCATTCAACCGTAGCGTTTTCTGATACTGAAGCGGGCTCATGGCCGTAAGCGTCCGGAAATGATGTGCTGAATTCTGCGTACGGACAGTATACTTAATTCAAAAGGCGGCCAATCGGGCAAGGCTCTTTCTTACGGCTTAAAACACAACTTTTAGACTGTTATTCCTAGATATTCTTTATAGCGGCCTCTTTCCCCATCGATGTATTTACCAATATCCTGACCAATCCCACTGCGCGATACAAACCAATTATCTAACCCATCGTACTATCAGGCAATAATTGAATAGGATTGGTCTATCTGCCAGCGTCCTTTCTGAAGTACGGTATAATCATCAACAAGCTAGTCCGTAATGGTCGAAAGGAGAAATCAATGCTAAAGCGGATATTTGGAAATAGCGGATTTGAGGTTTCGACAATCGGATGGGCGCTCGGAAGAATAAAAGTCCTGGCATATGGGGTGTGATCAGCCCTCCACTCAGCAACTCACATACTTAAAGGAGGATATACATGAACAATTTCATTTACAGCATTCCGACCACTGCTTACTTCGGAAAGGGACAAATCAACATTCTCGGTGAGACCATCAAAGCCCATGGCGGCTCCAAGGTGCTCTTGGCCTATGGCGGGGGCAGCATCAAAAAAAACGGTATCTACAACGCGGTCATCGAGCAGTTGGACAAGGCCGGCCTTGCGCATGTGGAGTTGAGCGGGATCAAGCCGAACCCGCGGATCGAAAGCGCGGAGGAAGGTATCGCGCTCTACCGCGCAAACGGCTGTGATTTCATCTTGGCCGTGGGTGGCGGATCAACCCTGGATGCCTGTAAGGCCATTGCTGCCGGGGTGAAATATGACGGTCCGGTCAGCGATCTCTTTGTCGGGGAGTCGGGATTGTCCGATATCAGCGCTGCGGCACCGCTGGCAACGATCCTGACCATGGCCGGGACCGGTTCCGAAATGGATATGGGCGCGGTCATCACCGTCGGTGAGGATCACAAGAAAAAAGTAATCCTGCATCCGCTGCTCAATCCCAAGTTCTCCATTCTGGACCCCGAGTACACCTTCACGGTGCCGGAACATCATTCCATGGCAGGCGTCGCGGACGTCCTCTGCCATCTGATGGAACAATATTTCACCCCGGATGTCGGCGCAAAGGTTCAGGACCGCATGAACGAGGGCGTTATGAAGACCGTGCTGGAGGATGCCCCGAAAATCCTGGCAAATCCGGAAGACTATGACGCCCGCGCCAACATCATGTGGGCCAGTTCCATGGCTCTGGCCGGATTCCAGTTTTCGCTCGGCAAACCGGCTTCCCCATTCCCGCTGCATGGCATGGGACACGAACTCTCCAGCAAGTACGATATGACCCATGGTGTCACCCTGGCACTGCTGACTCCCGCCTGGATGCGCCATACCATGAACTCAGCGCCGGAACACCTGCCGCTCTTTGCGCAATTCGCGCGCAATGTCTTTGATGTCCGCGAAAAGGACGATGCCAAAACCGCCGAAGAAGGCGTCAGGAAACTACAGGAATTCTACGCCGCCATCAAGATGCCCGCGAATCTGCGGGAGGCAGGCGTAAAGGAAGAAGACCTGGAAATTATTGCCGGGAAGGCCATTGAGAACGGAAACCTGGGCATCCTGTCTCCCATTGGCAAGGATGAGGTCCTTCAGATCTTGCGTACGGCATTTTAATCACGGGAAAAGGAATCCAGCATGAAAGCTCTGGCAATAAATGGAAGTCCCAGGCCGGGCGGCAATACGGAGATTTTGTTCAGGAAGGTACTCGAACGCATGTCAGCTTGAATTCATGACACAAATCAGCCTGATGCAATAAAAGTTAAAAAAACCATAAAACACAAATGGCCGATTTCATTGCGAAATCGGCCATCTTGATTTTGGCTCCCTGTCGTGGACGACCTTAGAACTTTCGACGGCATTTCGGGCGAAGCCGGGACTGATTCTTGGTAATAAAAAAGGCCATACCCTTTTCGGATATGGCCTTTGAATTATGGCTCCCCAGCGCGGACTCGAACCACGGACAAGGTGATTAACAGTCACCTGCTCTACCAACTGAGCTACTGGGGAATGAATAAAACTTTGCGTCAGTCGTGCAAAGCGAAAGCGTTTATACCACGGCACTAAAGATTGTGTCAAGTTTTTTGAACAGTTTTTTGTGCGGCAGCAAAAGCAAATAATACAATCTATTTTCTGAGGGTTTTCAATCTAGACCCTCAAGTGAACAGATCAATCCCGAAGCGCGAAAATGACGTAACCAGAAACGTCCCGTCGTAATGAGCCACAAGGTTGTCCTCTATTGCGAAGACAGGTCACTTTCCGGCAAGGGATTTATTCCATTCGCACAATGAGTTAATGTGCTAAAATATGAGCCTGTCAAATAGCGGAAATACTTGCACGCAACGTGACGAGCAATACCTGGACGCAGATTTTCGAAGGAGGTCACATGGAAGCAAGCGGAGATGCAACCGTTCACTTTGCAGTAACGATTATCGGTAAAGACACTACTGGAATCGTGGCAGGGGCAGCCGAGGTCCTGTTCCGGCTGGGCTGCAATATCGAGGACTCCAGCTGCACCATGCTGGGTGGCGAATTCGCCATGATTTTGATCGTCTCCCACAAAAAGCCTTTCAGCAAGACCCAGCTTCTTGAAGATTTCAAGGCATTCGGCGAAGCTATGCAGCTTTCCGTTTTTGCTAGAACCCTCTCAAAAGATGAAATCCGCTACGAAATGCCATCCGGTGAAATTTGCATGGTCTCCGTCTACGGTTCAGATCAACCGGGAATTGTCTACCGGGTAACAAAAGAACTGGCTGCACGAAAGATAAATATCGCGGATATGAACACCAAGCTGATCGGCACCCAGGAAGAGCCAGTCTATGTTCTTATGCTTGAAGCGGTGCTTCCGGAAGGAATAGCAGTAGAAGATGTCAGCCAGCTGCTGGAAAATTTAAAAAAGGAGCTCAAAGTGGAAATCGGGGTCAGGTCAGTAACCCCGGTATCCCTCTAAGCCTATGCCTTCTCGTACAATTCTCCTCTACCCACATGCATCCCTGAAAGAGGCCTGTGCTCCCATCACGGCTATTGACGATGAGGTCCGGACGTTAATCCAAGACCTAATCGACACCATGCGAGCAGGGCCAGGTTCGGTTGGCGTTGCAGCCCCTCAAATCGGCACAATCCTGCGGGTCTGCATTGTCGATGTGTCGAAAAGCAAATTGGGCAGGGACAATAATCATGGTCTCCTCGTTATGATAAATCCGGAAATACTCCGGCAGGAGGGAGCCGCTGTCATGCGCGAAGGCTGTATGAGTGTCCCCGATTACACGGGAGACGTGGAGCGTTCCGTCCAAATTACTCTCCGTTTTCTCGACGAAAACGGAGACGCACGTGAGATAGAATCGTCAGGCTTTGAGGCGGTTGCGATACAGCATGAAATCGACCACCTTGACGGACTGTTATTCCTGGACCGGATCACTTCGCTGAAAACAGGTCTGTTCCGGCGTAAAAATTATAAATAGTTTCCATCCGGAAACTCCGGATGAGGAACTAGCGGTTTCCAATTCGGAAACGAGGATTTTTTTGTCCTGACAAGGAAATCAAGGGATTGTGCGGAGACGTACTACTGTACGTCGCACAAACAAGACCGCTGATTGACGCAGTCAGGGCAAAAAAGGACCGTTTCCGGATGGAAACTAAATAATCGGTCACCGCTCCTTCAGATACGCTACCCCTTTATCTGCTGTCCTAACCGCAGAAGCTACACAATCATTCAGGCTGATCCCCCGGTAGGAATTCCCGGCAAGAAGCAGGCCGGGCAAAGAAGCGAGATTTTCATCAAGTGCCTGCAGACGGGCACCATGTCCCACTGTATACTGGGGAATCGCCTTTTCGTGACGGAACACACGGACAAACTCCGGCGCTTCCTTGATACCCATTATCGTCCGCAGGTCATTCTCGACCCTCGTCACGACCTCATCATCCGGCAATTCGAGATACTCGGGGAAACAGGCACCGCCGAGCATGCTTCTGAGCAGGACATGTCCCTCTGGTGCCCGGTTCTCGAAAATGCTCGAATCCCAGAGAGTCCCCAAAGTTGACATTCCTTCGGCTTTGGGAATCAGATAGCCAAAGCCATCAAGATCGTGCTCGATTCGTTCCTTCTCGTAGCCGCAGCAGGCTATGGTCATTGAAGCGTACGGAATTTCCTCCAGGACATCGGAAAGACCTGCCCTTACAGAGCGTAGCATTCCTGCTGCCGCAAACGATGGCGCGGCAACAACAACCAGGTCGGCGTCCAACTCCCCTGTGGTGGTTCTAACTCGATAGGGGACACTATTGCCCTGGCTTACTGCAAGGACATTCTGGCCGGTTGTAATCACATCTGCACCAAGGATTCCAGCCAGGGCTTCGGTGACTTCCTCGATTCCCTCACGGAACGAGGTCAGAATCCCTCCCGGCCCGGAGGCACTTGACACCACCTTCCCTTCGGCCCGCTCGCGCCTTTTCTTTCTGGCCAGCATCACCATCGCCTTGACCAGACCACCGTACTCGCTTTCCAGTTCGGCAATGCGGGGAAAGCAGGATTTCAGCGACATGGTTTCCGGATCACCGGCAAAAATTCCTGACACCATTGGTGAAATAAGCTTTTCCAAAGCTTCGTTTCCGAGCCTTCTGCGTCCAAAGGCAGCAAGTGTCTCGTCAACGCCAGCCGGACTGCCCGAGGCAAAGGGTTCCATGGCAAGGCGAATTTTCCCGGGCCAGGAGATCAGCTTTGATGCAAAAAATGACGAGCCGCTTTCCGGAAGGCGATGAAGCATGCCATTGGAAAATATGTACCGTTTACGGGCGTTGTCATTGCTTCTCAGCAGTTGTTTGCTGATCCCAAGGTCTGCACACAGATCGAGCGTCTGCGGCTTGCTGTCGAGAAACCCGTTCGGGCCCCATTCACAGAGGTACCCTTGATCCTTGATACTCCAGATCTTTCCTCCCGGCCTTTCTTCCTTCTCCAGAACTTTAACTTCGAGTTCAACGCCTGCTGCCCGTGCCCTTCCCAGCAGATAATATGCAGAAGCAAGTCCAGAAATTCCTCCACCTACGACAATTGCCTTTTTCATAACATGGCTCCTTTACGGTTTTCTTTCTGACGCTTTTTCCATTACATTGCTATTTCCGAGAATTTCGACGAGAGTTTCCAGGGCATCCACAAGCCGCTCCTGGTCGCTGTCACTCAAACGTTCAAGCAAAGATCGGTAATTATCAACGATGCCTTTCTGCAAATCCGAAATGAGCTTTTCTCCCTTATCCGTGACTTGAATCGTGACCCGCCGGCGACTCTCGGCATCCACAGAGCGACGGACCAGGCCCAGGTTTACCAGCTTATCCACCATTTCACTGGCGGAACTCATTGCTATCAAAAGCTCTGTGGCAAGTGTGGTTAGCGGACAGACGCCCTTATCGTTGATTGCCAGCAGCATTTTGAATTGATTGTAAGAAAGGTCCATCCCCTCATGCAACGTACTTCGAAGCCTGCCCATAACTTTCATGATCTGAGGATACATTTGAGCAATTCGCGCAATTCTTTCCATGTAGTTCTCCAGCGGGAGCAGAAGGATGCGATGAGCTTGTGGGTATATGAGGCATTGCAGGGGTAAAACAACTCCTCGCCACCACCGTCACAATCACCCAGAAAGTCATTCTTGCACCTGGGAGTATAGCCATCGGCCGACTGTTCGCCATTTTTGTTCGGCTGCCTAATTATTCGTTACGTGAAGTGATCTGTCAAGGAAATATTTTACGCCAATATTGGGCTAGCCTTGATGCAGGACTGTTGTCAGAGGACACCAAGAGGATAGAAACACTCCCTAGACATGAAACGTTAGACGTAACCGAGGAAAAGCAGTGTTTCGAAGCACTTTGAGTTGACATGCGGCACAACAGATATTACATTCAAAAAACTCCATCAAAAAAAGGATATACACCACTATGGCCACCAAAGATTATTATAAACTTCTTGGCTTGACGAAAGACGCCTCTGCTGAGGCTATCAAAAAAGCCTACCGTAAAATGGCCGTTAAATATCACCCTGACAAAAACCCCGGCGACAAGGAAGCGGAAGATACCTTCAAGGAGATCAGCGAAGCCTATGCTGTGCTTTCTGATCCACAGAAAAAAACTCAGTACGACCAGTTCGGCTCAAACGGTTTCCACCAGAGATACTCCCAGGAGGATATCTTTCGAAATTTCGACTTCGGCGACATTTTCAAAGATTCGGGATACGGATCAGAAGATCTATTTTCCCGTATTTTCGCAGGAGGAGCACAGGGAGGTACGCGTTTTCGTACGAGAAAACAGCGAGGCGAAGATTTTTCCATGGAGCTTACCGTTACCTTCCGGGAAGCAGCAACAGGCGGGGAAAAGAGGGTCTCTTTCATGCGGGAGGGTGTTCGTGAGGACCTTTCGGTAAAGATACCGGCAGGAATTGCCAATGATGCGAAACTCCGCATCCAGGGCAAAGGCGGTAAAGGCAGCAACGGGGGACCGGCGGGAGACCTATACCTGACAATCAAGGTGGGAACCGATCCGGTATTTTCCCGTGAAGACGACAATATCATCGTCGAACGAACGATCCTTTTCAGCCAGGCTACACTGGGAACGACACTTGAGGTTCCGACACTGGATGGAACGAAGAGAATCAAGGTCCCGGCCGGAATTCAGCCGGGCACCAAGATCAGATTGAAGGGATTCGGCATTCCCCACACGGGAAAAACCTCTAAAGGCGATTTGTTTGTGAAGATTACTGTCAAGGTGCCGGAGCACCTCAATGCAGAACAGAAAAAATTAATTGAAGATCTTTCTGAAGAAGGGATCTGATCCCCAATAAATTTATTTCTGTTCAACCATTTCGATTGATGCATTTTTACGCAAGCCGTCAAGCCACTGGTTAAAGCGTTCTTCTGCCTTCTGCTTGTAGAGTAGGTCTTCCACTTCATGCTTTACCGAGTCAAAATTCTGCTTTTTCCCCTCACGGTACTCTACCAGCTTGATAATATGAATTCCTGCTGCGGTCCTGACCAAACCGCTCACCTCCCCGGGCTTCATGGAAGTGAGGGCATTTTCAAACGCAGGGAGCAGTTCACCTTTTTTCAGGAAGCCAAGATCACCACCCTCTTTACCGGAAGGATCATTGGAATATTTTTTTGCCAGTTCGGCAAAGTCAGCTCCTGACTTTGCTTCTTGGAGGACTTTCTCTGCTTTAGTTACAATCATCTGCTGCTGTTCTTCGGAAGCGTTGGCAGGAAATGCAAAGAAGATCTGCTGCGCATGGAACGCTTCATCTACCTGAAAGTCTCCAGTATGGGCAGCATAGTACTCTTGAAATTCCTTTTCACTGACCTGGACTTTTGAACGAACCTCAAGGCTGATCAGGCGTAACCGCTCCAACTGGGCCTTCAGCTGTGCCTTATAGTCATCGAAAGAAATCCCCCGGGCCGCTAATGCCGCACGAAGATTTTCCTCCGTGATATTATTGGTCTTTTTGACGTCTTCAATGGCCTGACGCACCTCTTCATCACTGACCTTGATATCCAGTTCCTTGACCTTCTGTTCGATCAGTTTCTTGTTGATAAGAGATTCGAGCGCAGTCTGCCGAAGCTGTTCCCTGGCAGCAGGCGTTGCCAACGTGGAAGCATCTCCCATGCCACTCTTAAGGGCGTCCTGCTCTTTGGCAAGATCATAGGTCGTAATCGGCTCGTCATTCACGAGCACGGCAATGCCGCTCACTATTTCCGCCGATACGACAACCGGTAAAACAACAATGAGGGCTACTAAAAGCAGGATTATTTTTTTCATTTTGATTTCACTTCGAATGGCTACCTAGCCAGGATATGAGGGAAGGCAAAGCAGGCTGCTTTGCCTTCCCGATTATAGTGGATTACTACTTTTTCTGAACAGCTGCTGTCCCTTGGGAGTCTCCGGCCGCAAGGTCGAGACTCTTCAAGGCGTCTTCATTGATGGTTACCTTCGCATTTTTCTTCAGGTCTTCCTTCATTTTCTGGAAGATTTCCTGCTGTTTACTGGGAAGGAGAGTAGTCTTGATCTGTTCCTTTACCTCATCAAAATCTCGAATGCCAGCAGGGCGTATCCCGGTAACCATGATGATATGGTAACCAAACTTGGTCTTCACAATCCCTGACAACTCACCTTCTTTCAAACCAAAGGCCGCTTTGTCAAATTCGGGGACCATGGCCCCTTTGGAAAACCAGCCAAGATCACCACCTTTTGAAGCAGTGGAATCAGTAGAGTATTTTTTCGCCAAATCCGCAAAGTTCGCGCCGCTCTTCAACTGGGCAAGAATATCCTGTGCTTCTTTTTCGCTTTTGACCAGGATGTGGCTTGCTCTCAGTTGTTCGCCGGTTTTGAATTTATCCTTGTTCTCATCATAGAACTTTTTCAATTCGGCATCGGAAATCTGGGCTTCCTGCTCGACTTTCTTTTTTAGATACGTTTCAACGATCAGACGCTTACTCAAATCCTCAAGCCGATCAGCAACTTCTTTGCTCTTGTCTACGCCGTCTTTCTTTGCCTGCTCGAGGATTATCTCGCGCACAACCATACTGTCCAGCAGTTCCTTTTTCCCTTCAGGCGATTGCACCATCGGCTTCAGGTAAGGTGGTAGCCTGTCTACTTCGTTCTTGAAATCCTGAGTCGTAATTGCAGTTCCATTTACGTCCGCCAGTACTGTGCCTGCCGATTTTCCCTGCTCGGTTGTCGCAGGTTTGCAGGCAAAAAGACCAAACGCCAGGAGCATTGAAACAAGGACCCTGAAAACATTCACATAGTTCACGGAAATTCTCCTTTACCGTATAGATATAGATTACGCAACAACTTGTGAAGCTATCATATCAAACAAGCCTTTTCAAGAGATTTCTAGCCACGGCAAGGACCCCCTCGAAGGAGGTATCAAGCACTGTGGCGGTAAAAACGAAGTCGGGACTAAATTGGTACTTTTTCGGTGAATTTCGAATCAATCCGATAATCGTGTCTGGCGAAACAGACGTTTTCTCATGAAAAGAAAAGACGAGCTGTGTTCCCGTAAATTCCAGTCTTTTGACAAGAAGTTTTCGCAAATGAATGCGAAGTTTCATTGTTTCCAGAAGATAGGTCACGGTCAAGGGGAGTGTGCCAAAACGGTCCAGCAATTCGTCACCAACACTGTCGACATCCTCCTCTTGGGAGGCCTGAACAAGAGTTTTGTATATAATGAGCCTCTGGTTCGGCTCCGGCACATAATCCTCTGGCACAAAAGCCGGTATTTTCAGGTTTATCTCAGGCTCAACCCTTTCAGCGATCACCTCTCCTTTTAGCTTACAGACCGCTTCTTCAAGAAGCTCTGAATATAACTCAAATCCAACAGCAGCAATGTTCCCGGACTGCCGTGATCCAAGAAAATCACCGGCCCCGCGAATTTCCAGGTCGTGAGTTGCGATGCGAAAACCGGCACCAAGCTCGGTCAACTCCTGAATGATTCGCAGCCGTTCACGGGCATCAGAAGTGATCGATCCTTCCGGAGGAATAAGGAAATAGGCATAGGCTCGCTGACTGGATCGGCCGACGCGGCCGCGAAGCTGGTAGAGCTGGGCCAGACCGAACATGTCCGCACGATTGACGATCATGGTGTTGGCGGAAGGGATATCAAGTCCCGACTCTATAATAGCGGTACAGACAAACAGATTAAAGCTCCCATGCATAAAACCAAGCATTACTTCTTCAAGCTCTTTCTCCTTCATCTGACCATGACCAACAGCAAGCTTGGCTTCGGGAATAAGAGTGCGCAGATGCTCTGCCATAGCACCAATAGACTGAACCCGGTTATGGACAAAAAAGACCTGACCTCCCCGCCGTAGCTCGCGCAACACCGCTTCACGGATCAGTTCGTCAGAAAAGCGGGCGACAAACGTCTTGATAGCAAGCCGGTCTCCTGGCGGTGTATCGATGATAGAAAGGTCGCGAATCCCTGCCAGCGACATGTTGAGTGTTCTTGGAATCGGTGTAGCGGTAAGCGTCAACGCATCCACCACAGCCCGGTATTGCTTCAGCTTCTCCTTGTGGGAGACACCAAAACGGTGTTCCTCATCAATGATGATCAGTCCGAGATCCTTGAAGCAGACGTCCTTTTGCAGCAGACGATGTGTCCCGATGATGATATCGAGCTGCCCTTTCTTCAATTTTTCCAGGGAAGCCTTTTGTTCACGCGGGGTCCGGAATCGTGAAAGCATATCAATAGTCACCGGATAGGCCTCAAATCGCTTGCGGAAGGTTTCCAGGTGCTGCTGGGCCAAAACGGTGGTAGGGACAAGCACAACTACCTGTTTTCCGTCCATGACAGCCTTGAAGGCTCCCCGCATGGCAACCTCGGTCTTGCCGTAGCCAACATCGCCGCAGACAAGGCGGTCCATCGGTTTGGAACTCTGCATGTCTCTGAGCACGTCATCAATGGCACTCATCTGATCCGGTGTTTCCTCAAAAGCGAAGGAAGCCTCGAATTCACGACAGAGGTCATCGGGTGGAGAAAAGGCAAAGCCCTCATGCACTTGGCGGGCCGCATAGATCTTGAGAAGCTCCTCGGCCATTTCCTCGATAGCCTCACGTGCCTTGGCCTTCTTTTTCTCCCAGCCAATCCCGCCAAGCTTGTCCAGAGAGGGCTGAATATTTTCAGCGCCAACATACCGCTGAACGAGGTTTATCCGATCCACCGGCAGATAGAGCTTATCTCCGCCGGCATACTCAAGAAGCAGAAAGTCTGCGCCGATGCGGTCGAATTCCAGGTGCTGGAGTCCCCGGTAAATGCCGAGTCCGAAATCCATATGCACCATGAAATCCCCTGGCTTGAGCTCCTCGAGGGAAACCAGGAGCTGCTTTTTCCGGATTTCGGAAATCCCACGTCTCTTGACCCTTTTACCGAAGATTTCTTCCTCGCCGATGATGACGAGACCTTCCTCGAACAGGCGAAAACCGCGGTAGATCTCGCCCATTATTAACTGCACGCCAGATCCTTCTGCAGCCTTCCTGACAGAAAAAGAGCCTTCGGTAAAAGTCAGGGGGAGATCATAGGGACGGAGAAGTTCATCGAGGCGCTGGACCTGGCTCCGCTGATGACAAACGATAAAAATGCGGCATTGCTCTTCCAGCCAGATGGAAAGACGATCGACGAGCGGGCGCAGGACCTCTTCGCTGTCAGAAGACATGGACAGTTTCAGATCTTCGTTTTCCACCACTGAAAAGCGGACACAAGGAGTGGCGTCGGCTATTTCTTCAATTTCAAGAAAAGGCATCGAGACCAGTCTCTTTTCCGACAGCAGAGCGGTTAACTCTTCTGGAAGCAAACAGAGGTCTTTTCCCTCACAGATAATTGAGTTTTTCTCTTCGGCACGTTTACCTGCGGCGCTATAATCCAGGGCAAACCGAGTCGCAGCCTCCTGAACCGCCAAGCTATCGACCTCAACCACGATAACTCCGTCAGCGGTATAGTCAAAAAGCGTTTCCAACCCCGGGTGCAGCAAGGCTTGAAGATATTCAACACCTGGTGGGTAGATGGCCTGCTGCAACTGCTCCAGAAGCTCCCTTCGCCGGGTTGCAGGTATACCAAGAGCATCGCAGCGAACCTTTAGACGAGTGGCAAAACTTTGGACAACTGCTTCGGAGAGGATAAGCTCTCGCGAGGGGAGAACCACCAGCTCTTCCAGTGGATAGAGCGAGCGCTGGGTCACCGGATCAAAGGTACGGATAGACTCGACGAAATCGCCGAAAAACTCAATCCTTACCGGGTTCGCATGACTGGGAAGATACATGTCCACGATCCCGCCGCGCACAGAAGCGCTACCCCTGTCTTCCACAAGCGGCACCATGGAGTAGCCAAGGGCAACAAGTTTCCGCAGGAAAGCCTCCCGGTCTAGCTCCTCGCCAACCACAAGATACTGCGAATGATCTGCAAGAACACTCCGCGGAAGCACTCTTTGCATAAGGGCTGAAACCGGCAGCACAACCAATGAAGCCTTTCCGTCCAGAAGCGCAGCAAGGGTGTTCAGACGTTCTCCGCTGACATCGGGATGGGGGGAAGACTGCTCGAAGGGGATGGTTTCCCAAGATGGAAAATAGTAGATAGATTGCGGCCGTTCCGAATAGAAACGCGCCTCGCGGAAAAATTCTTCTGCTGTCTCGGTATCAGGCATTACCGCTAAGAAAGGAGCTGATAATTTTTCCATCAGCCTGGCAACAGTAAAAGCTGGCGACGATCCCCTCAAGCCGGCAAGTTTTACATGTGCGGCCTGTTGTTCAAGGCCCGCAGCAATCAGTTTAATTTTTCCAGAGAAGCTTTTGTTTGGAGTCATAAAGGTTATATCCAGCACGGAGGGAATTCAAATAATCTAGATGCCTCGCAAAATCGAGGGCGAAGAAGGCATCTCGTTTCTGCAATGTATACTACGATATCAGATTATGGAAAGGGAATCCAGCAGTCATCAAGACGGTCCGCACATTAGGAACAATCCAAACGTGCCATTACTGTGAGGCAGGAGAGATTCAGTTACGTTGGCAGCAAGACACCACAAACATTTATCAGAAATAGTGACGAGAATATGGAGTGGTTGTTCGGAAACATCTTCCGTACGGAACCGGACGCAAGAAAGAAACCGTAATGGGAGTTTTGGCCGAACTGGATACTACTTACCCTTTTTCAAATCAATCAGAATGAGCTTTGCAACAGACTTCAACGTCTCGAAGACACCTTCTCCGCTCATGGCACAGGCTTCAAAATCAGGGACATTCATCAGGTTCAGTTCCCGGCGCATTTCCTCAACGGGAACAACATTGGCAAGATCACGCTTATTATACTGGATCACGTAGGGAAGTTTTCCCAATTCGTAGCCCTGTTCCTTCAGGTTTATCTCGAGATTGTCAAGGGATTCATAATTGGCATCCATCCGCTCCTCCTGCGAGTCGGCAACAAAGACGACGCCATCAACACCCTTGAGAATAAGCTTTCGTGATGCATCATAGAATACTTGACCCGGAACCGTGTAAAGGTGGAATCTTGTTTTAAAACCCTTTATTTCACCCAGAGCAAGCGGCAGAAAGTCGAAGAAGAGGGTCCTCTCCGTTTCCGTGGCAAGGCTGATCATCTTCCCCTTTGCCTCGGGTGCCGTTTTCTGGTAGACAAATTGAAGGTTAGTCGTCTTACCGCAAAGACCAGGCCCGTAGTAAACAATCTTACAGTTGATCTCACGGGAGGCGTAGTTGATGAAAGACATCTGGCGTCACCTCAGTTGATGAAGTACTTTCGGAAAAACAACGTACAAAAGAATGTACGTCTTCCGGCTATCCTGCTAGCTAGCTAAAAAGATTATCTATGTCGTCGTCGGTTATTTCGGCGAAAGGAAACTCGCTCTCACCGCTTTTTTCCCTCTCTTCGGCCCTTTTCGCAAGGCTGAAGAAAATCTGGGCAAGCTCCTCTGAAGCCTTTTTCACCCTGAGACGAACAAGACCCAGGGATGATCGACTATCAAAGAGCACCACAAGGATAACGCGACTACCTACAATGGAAATATGCAGGTTATCCTTTTCCCCTTCGTGAAAGAGTATTGAAAACTCTTTTTCGCCAATCAGCTTCGCCAGTCCTCCCGTTGCAGCGATGTTACCCGCTGTAAGCGAGGCCAAAGACGTCGTATCAAAACGTTCGGTTTCACCCACTCCCGAGATCAACTGGCCGTTTTTGTCCACAAGGAAAATCACCTTGGCATTAGCTTCTCTCAGCAGTTTTTCCAAAACGTAATTTAACTGCTTGAAGTCGTCGTCATACATGACCATTTGCGCAGTTGACATTGCACACACCCCTCGTGCTGTACGAATTAATTGGGCAGCGGGTCATTTTATAACAAAACCGCCCAGACTTATCAAGGTTTTAAATTTGAAACAAAACCGCGGCAGTAACGAAAAGCCCTGAAACTCATCCCCGGGCAGTTCTAAGGTATGACCAAAAAAATGCTCCGGAAGGCCGAGACCTTCCGGAGCAGGTAAAACACACTGGTTAGAAGCGATTAGTTTTTTATTTTTCCTCGTCGCCAGAATACGTCAATTTCGCCATCTGCTGGTAAAGGTCAAAACGTCGAGCTGTCCACTCGTTCGCCTGTTTGAAGAGGGCTGCAGCACCTTTCGGATTAACCTTCTTCAATACCCGATAACGATTCTCACCGAGAGCATATTCCTCAAACGAGAGAGTCGGTGCCTTACTGTCCAGTTGGAGCGGGTTTTTTCCTTGCTTGGCAAGGGCCGGATTATAGCGGTACAGTGGCCAGTGACCACACTCAATCGCTTTTTTCTGCTCGTCGATGCCGAAAGTCATATTTATCCCATGGGCAATACAATGAGAATAGCAAAGGATAAGTGACGGACCATCGAATGCTTCTGCTTCAATAAACGCCTTAACGGCCTGGGTCGGGTTGGCCAAAGAAATCGATGCAACATAGGCCGTGCCATAGGTCATGGCTATCAGGCCGAGATCCTTCTTCGGCATGGCTTTGCCGCTCGCAGCAAACTGAGCGACCGCAGAAAGCGGTGTCGCCTTCGATGCCTGACCACCGGTATTGGAGTAAACCTCGGTATCAAGAACCAGGAGATTGACGTTTTTGCCTGAAGCAATCACATGGTCAAGCCCTCCAAAACCAATATCATAGGCCCAACCATCGCCACCGACGCCCCAAACCGATTTTTTCACAAGATAATCGGCAACGGAAAGGAATCGCTTCGCCAGAGGACCGTTGCAGGAGACAAGCTTCTCTTTCAGTATTGCAACTCGCCCACGCTGGGCCTCAATTGCGGCCTGATTGGATTGATCAGCGGCCTTGATTGCAGCAAGAATCTCTTTGATCTCGTCAGCACCCGAGCAGTCGGATCCCATGACCTGCACCAGCAGTTCGTTAGCCATCTGGGAAAGCTTGTCAACCGTAAGCCGCATACCGAGACCAAACTCGGCATTGTCCTCGAACAGGGAATTGGACCATGCCGGGCCACGCCCATCAACACGTTTCGTCCAAGGGGTGGTTGGGAGGTTACCGCCGTAGATGGAAGAACATCCGGTAGCGTTGGCGATAAGAGCCCTGTCGCCGAAAAGCTGCGAGAGAAGCTTCACATAAGGTGTTTCTCCACATCCGGCACATGCACCGGAAAACTCGAACAGCGGCGTAATCAACTGGCTGCCTTTCAAGGTATTCATGTTAAAGAGCGCCGTATTGGTGTCCGGAATGTTGAGGAAGAAATCCCAGTTCCTGACTTCCCTTTCACGGATGGAATCCTTGAAAATCATATTAATTGCCCTGTGCTCCGGGTCTTCCTTGCTCTTTGCCGGGCAATTGTGGACGCAGGTTCCGCAACCGGTACAGTCTTCCGGTGCCACCTGGACGCTGCACTTCATCCCTTTAAAATCCGCACCGCGGGCATCCGTGGAAAGAAAGCTTTCCGGCGCGCCTTTCAGGAGCGCAGGATCATAGACCTTCATCCGGATTGTTGCATGGGGACAGACAAAGGAACAGATAGCACATTGAATGCACAGGTCCTTGTCCCACTGGGGAATTTCAACTGCAATGTTGCGTTTTTCGTAACAGGATGAACCGGTCGGGAACGTCCCGTCCGCGGGCATCGCCGAAACGGGAAGCTGATCACCGCGACTGGCGATGATCTCCGCAGTAACGTTCCGGAGGAATTCCGGAGCATCAAGGCTGATCGGCGACTTGATGGTGATTTTGCTGGTTGCCTTTTTCGGAACCTTAACTTCAAAGAGGTTTTCGATGGTTGCGTCAACCGCCTGGTTGTTCATTGAAACAACCCGCTCTCCCGCCTTGCCATAGCTCTTCTTGATAGCATCCTTGATAGCCTTGATGGCGGTTTCAGCGGGAATGATATTTGAAATCTTGAAGAAAGCGGTTTGCATGATCACATTGATACGTGCACCGAGACCCAGTTCCTCTGCCAGCTTCACCGCATTAATGACGTAAAACCTGAGTTTCTTGTCAATGATCTGCTGCTGAACCTCGCGGGGAATCTTATCCCAGACCTCATCCTTGTCATAGAGTGAACTGAGAAGGAAGGGTATGCCCTCCTTCGCCTTGGAGAGCATGTCATACTTTTCCAGGAAGGTGAAGTTATGGCAGGCAATGAAATCGGGGCGATTAATAAGGTACGGTGCCCTGATTGGGTTTTTGCCGAAACGAAGATGTGAAATGGTTACGGTACCGGCCTTTTTGGAATCATAGACAAAGTAGGCCTGTACATAGTTGTCGGTTTTTTCCCCAATAATCTTGATGGTGTTCTTGTTTGCTCCCACCGTTCCGTCAGAGCCGAGCCCGAAGAACTCAGCAGAATAAATCCCGGAAGAGATATTGGTGAAGGAGGGATCATAATCGATGCTCGTACCGCAAACATCATCGTTAATACCCACGACGAAATGATTCTTCGGCCTCTCCTGTGCAAGATTATCAAATATGCCTTTGACCATGGCCGGCGTAAATTCTTTGGAGCCAAGGGCGTAACGTCCGCCGACGATTGATGGATAGTGGCTGAAGTGAGTAGACTTCTCTTCCATCTTTTCCCCAATGACCGTACGGACATCAAGGTAGAGCGGCTCACCAAGGGAGCCAGGCTCCTTGGTCCGATCCATGACGGCAATTTTCTTAACAGTCGGCGGAAGCGCAGCAATGAATGCATCGGCCGGGAATGGGCGGAATAATCGGACCTTCACTACGCCTACTTTTTCGCCGCGGACGACCAGAGTTTCCACCGTCTTGTGTACGGCATCGGCGCCGGAACCCATGATAACAATAACGCGATCAGCATCCGGTGCGCCAACGTAATCAACAAGCTTGTACTGGCGACCAACCTGCTTGGCAAATTTATCCATCTCGTCCTGAACAATCTGCGGAGTTGCCAGGTAATACTTATTTACCGTTTCCCTTCCCTGGAAATAGACGTCCGGATTCTGGGAAGACCCGCGCAGCACGGGGTGGTCAGGAGAAAGTGAGCGAGCACGATGTGCATAGATCAAATCCTCGTCCAGCATAGCCCGCATATCGTCATATGTCATTTCTTCCACTTTCTGAATTTCATGCGAGGTCCGGAAACCGTCGAAGAAATGGAGAAACGGAACGCGCGACTTGAGCGTAGCAGCCTGGGAAATCAGGGCAAAGTCCATGACCTCCTGAACATTGTTCGAACAAAGCATTGCCCACCCGGTAGAACGGCAGGCCATGACATCTGAATGGTCGCCAAAGATGGAGAGCGCCTGGGCTGCTATAGCACGTGCGGAGACATGAAATACTGTTGAGGTCAACTCGCCCGCAATCTTGAACATGTTGGGGATCATCAGGAGCAATCCCTGACTAGCCGTAAAGGTTGTTGTCAAAGCCCCGGCCTGAAGTGCTCCATGAACCGCACCGGCGGCCCCGCCCTCCGACTGCATTTCGGTTACCTGGGGTACAGAGCCCCAGATATTCTTTTCGCCCTTGGCACTCTTTTCATCGGAAATTTCACCCATAACAGAAGATGGTGTTATGGGGTAGATTGCGATTACTTCGTTAGTTGCATGGGCTACATAGGCTGCGGCGGTGTTCCCATCGATCGTAACCATTTTGCGTTTCATGCAAAACTCCTCCTTGAGTTGCTGTTCTGACCATAAACAGTCATTATTTGGGTCTCATGCGGCTTCTTGAGCCGTCAGAGCTCGTTGCGACCTTCCAAGGCTCGTTGCACCGTTGCGGCGTCCACATATTCGAGGTCGCCGCCAATGGGCATGCCATGGGCAAGTCGGGTAACTTTTATTGCAAAAGACTTGATGAGTCCAGTTAGATAGAGCGCCGTCGCCTCACCCTCGACGGTAAAGTTGGTTGCCAGGACAATTTCGCGAATCCCAGAGCTTTCAAGCCGCTTCATAAGCTCGGCAATTTTCAAATCTCCCGGCATCACGCCATTCAGCGGGGAAAGCGCTCCGTGAAGAACATGGTATCGTCCCCGAAAAGCGCCACTCCGCTCAACTGCCAGCAAATCCTGGGGCTCCTCCACAACACAGAGGATCGAGTCATCTCTTGTTCCGGAGCAAATACAACAAGGGTCCTCTTCTGTGATACCAAAACAAACCGAGCAGAACCTGACACTCCTGCTTACCTCAAGAAGACTCTCAGCTAGGGACTCGGCCATCCGGGGCGATTTCAAGATATGAAACGCCAACCGTTGCGCCGTTCTTTCCCCGATGCCGGGTAGCTTTTTCAATTCACCAATAAGCCTGGTCAGGGATTGCGAAAAATGTATCATAAGGGCAATAAAAATATAACTTATTTTTACGATAAGTAAAATAGCTTCTACCAGATTTCACAATAGCTAAAAACATACTGCTTTTGTGATGAATCTGGAAATATAACAGTTTTATACATAGAGTAAAAGCATAATATTTCAAGAAGCCATTTCTCTATGTTTTCCAAGCTCATTGTCTGAACAAAGAAATAAGAAAGGCCCGAGAAGGCAGAAAAAAAACAGCCAACCTCCGCGGGCCAGTCGGTGATGCTTAAATAGGGGTATCCAATCTTTTGGTAACTATCTCAGAAAAGTCCTGGAATATTCATTCCGCCGGTAATCTTTTCCATTTCGACGGCCACTTCACCTTGAACCTTTTTAAGAGCTTCGTTAATTGCCGCCACAACAAGGTCCTGGAGCATTTCCACATCCTCAGGATCAACCGCTTCTTTTCGAATTGACAGCGACATTACCTGATTCTTCCCATTCACGACAGCAGTTACAGCGCCGCCGCCGACAGAGGCTTCAGCGGTTCGTTGGCTGGCTTCTTCCTGAAGGCGCGCCATTTTCTGCTGCATCTGCTGAGCCTGCTTCATTATTTGTGCTAAACCCTTTGACATCAGTCTGTCTCCTCCTTTACATCAGCATCGTGCTCAATTGCTGCTATTTCTGCTATTTCTGCTTCGAATATCTCGACCGCAGCCGTTACGAGAGGGTGCTTTCGTGCAACCTCCTCTAATTTCTGTTGTCGCCCGTCAGCCTCATGGCTTTTTTTTTCCTGTACAGTTGGCGGAAGCCCTCTGTTCGCTCCATTAAGAGGAGTCAGCTTGACAGTAGGCGTCGCCTTAAAAAATCGAGCCGCCAGCTCAGTAATGACAAGCAGCGAGTCGGCGTCCTGGAGACAGGAAAGATGAAAGGACCCTGCAGGGAAACCTATCTCAACATCTTTTGCAGTAAATTGGAGCGGGCGACCATGTTCCAGAATTTTGCCAAGACTCTTCTTCTCCCTGTTGACAAAGGCCACAAACCCCGGCCAACCATCTTGGGAAGAACTCGAAAGTGATGGTTCGGCAGCAGGCGGGGTAACCGTGGACTGCGCCACGTCACGTACCGGAGCAGGAGTCTTTTGTTGCGGGGCAATAGGTGCGTCAACAGGAGTCGCCGCCCTTTTCCCGGAGTGACCCTCTATCGCCTTGAGTCGCTCGATGATTTCATCCACAGGGACAACGGGGAGAAGCGTACACATTTTCAGGAGAGCCATCTCCAGGAGGAGCCGTGTAAAACCGGAAAGAGCCATCTCCGTTTCTGACTTCAACAGTATGGACAGGTATCTCTGTAGCTGGTCGAGAGTTCCGGCGGAGGCCTGCTCCCGGATAGCTGCCAATTCTCCCTCTGCAAGATCAAGGAGTTCAGCAGGGTTCGCCGAAACCTTTACCATGACAAAATTTCTGAAGTGATCGATTAGTTCCTGGCAGAAGCTGCGCATATTGTATCCGAAGGAATCGACCCGCGCTACAATATCGAGAGAAGCTTGGCAGTCCCTGGCAAAAACGGCCTGGGAGGTTTCGAGAAGCAGCCGTCTGTCCACAACACCAAGGAGTGCAATCACCTCATCATCGTCCAC
The DNA here is from genome assembly GCA_963717775.1 of uncultured delta proteobacterium. Taxonomy (GTDB): domain Bacteria; phylum Desulfobacterota; class Desulfuromonadia; order Geobacterales; family Geobacteraceae; genus RPRC01. The sequence goes on along the minus strand of CAVQWZ010000018.1, from coordinate 33,709 downwards.
GCCATCACCACAAAACGCAAGAACCTGATCAAGGGTCGACAAAGAATCCCGCATGCTGCCATCTCCCTTGCGGGCAATGGCAGTCAGGGAAGCTTCACTAACAGCAACCTTTTCTTCATCCACGATAGTCCGCAGTCGTTCCACGATCTTGGGCAGCGAAATTCTTTTGAAGTCAAACCGCTGACAACGGGAAAGAATCGTGATGGGAACTTTATGGGGTTCAGTGGTGGCAAAGATAAATTTTACGTGGGGAGGAGGCTCTTCCAGGGTCTTGAGAAGCGCGTTGAAGGCACTCGTGGAAAGCATGTGGACTTCATCGATGATGAAGATTTTGAACCGGCAACGAGAAGGGAGATATTTTATATTCTCCCTGAGTTCACGGATATCCTCGACACCGGTGTTGGAAGCACCGTCGATCTCGAAAACGTCCACGGAATTACCAGCGGTTATCTCAAGGCAAGCAGGGCAGACATTGCAAGGCTCCTGGGCCGGACCATTTTCACACTGGAGAGCCTTGGCGAGAATGCGTGCAGCACTGGTCTTCCCGACACCTCGAGCACCCGTAAAAAGAAAGGCATGGGCAACTCGACCGGATTCGATTGCATTCTGCAGCGTTCGGCAGACATGCTCCTGACCGATTAGATCATGGAATGTCTGTGGCCGCCATTTTCTCGCTAAGACAAGGTACGACAAAGGTGGTATCGCCCCACTGCAGACGGTTTTGGAAAAGATGGAAAAGCTCGAAGAGCAGGGTTTGACTAACGCGTCTATCCCGTACCCTTACTTGATTTCCCGATGCTTTCCGCTGACCCGTACTGCTTCAGAAAGTCAATGATTGTATCACTGCTACACCTTCGAGCACGTGACGGGAAAAAGATTGGATGGGAAGTGGTCGGAGATTTTACGGACACAACTGATAGCTGGGCTGCCCCACGGCACACGGGGTCGGTTACTGCCGCTGCTTCCTTCCGGACCTGACGGAGTTCATAACCTACCGTTGCGTGAGACCCAGCTATCAGCTGTGGCCGTAAAACAGGAAACAGGCACCATCCCGACCCAGTGCCGATACTCGGCTTGACGGCCCTACCATCCGGGATACTGCCTGCCTATCTAATTAATCTCATACGTAAATATGGCGGAGAGAGAGGGATTCGAACCCTCGGTACGCTATTAACGCACACACGATTTCCAATCGTGCTCCTTCAGCCGCTCGGACATCTCTCCATCGAACGGGAAATATATATGAATCACTGCTACCTTGTAAAGATTTTTTTTCAACGTACCGACGTCAGGAATTGGCAGAAACCTTCTCGGAACAGTGTGCACTTCTTTTATTTGCCTAATCGGCGCAAAAGAATTATCTTAGGGTAAGCAACTACAACCCGGACGGAACAAACGAACCGCTCCCCAAGAAAGAGGTATTGACATGAAGAAATTCTTACTCCCCCTGATAACTGTCGCGTTTATTGCCCTCCCTGCCCTGACAGCTAGCTCACTTGAATCAAAACCCACCGCTCTCGAAGCCAACTCCGTAGCCGCTTTGCCTGCCCAAAAAGAGCAGAGCGTCAAGATTGGTGTCATCGACATGGCAAAGGTTGCCAGTGATTCATCCTCAGGCAAAGCTGTTTTTGCCGAGGTCAAGGCAAAAATGGAGAAATACCAGAAACAGATCAAGTCGAAAGAGACGCAGTTGAAGAAGCAGAAAGAAGCCATTGACGCACAAATGCCTTCTCTCGCTCCGATCCAGCGTTCGGCCAAAGCGAAAGAGTTTCAAAAGAAGCTGGAAAGCTTCCAGGCTTTTATTCAAAAAGCCGAGAAAGATATTCGAACAAGGGAAGCGGCGCTGCTGAAGAAGCTATACGAATCTGTTGCCAAATCAGCCGGTGACTACGGTAAAGCAAACGGATTTACTGCTATCGGAACAAACAAGGAACTTCTCTACATTGGCAGCACTGTAAAAATTCAGGATCTTACAGCGGAGATCATCAAACTGATTGATGGGAGCGGCAAGGTAAAGACTAACCCTTAATTTCGCGTCCATCCGGCCGCACTTATTGAAGAACCGAGAATAATGGCAGGAAGATGCTCTCCCGGCACGGCAGGCGTCTGCCAATGATTGCATTGAATGCTGAATTCTTTGCAGGCGTCTGCCTCACCGGCTGCTATCGTAGGCCTATCCGACGGAGAATGAGGCCTAGAAATTTATTCAAGGGATTTGAACGTGAAAGAAAAGGTATGATGCGGGACTTGCGTTTACCGAATTCATTGAGTACCGCAATGAGTTCGGCATCCCCTCCCCGGCCCATCCCGTCACGAAGTATTCGCAGAGCCTCCAACCTGTTGCCGGAAAGCAAGTGAATTTTTCCAAGGTTTAGATAGTGCTCGGGGTTGTTTGGATCATGCTCAAGAGAGATCATGCAGAGCTCGGTACCCCGAGAAACTTGTCCCCTCTCCTTCGCAATACAATAGCCAAGATAGGAATACCACCCCTTATCGTCTCTAAGAGATAGCGCCTTCTCGAGGCTGGCCAGTCCCGCCACAGAATTATCCATGGCGATAGCTCTTCGTGCACGCTCGAATTCGAGCACTCCGTCCTCAACCTCCGGTGGTCTCATCAAACCCTCCAACCCAAAAACCTTTACTCCTGAAATCGCAAGAAGTCGTACTACCCTCGAATGCGGGCGACCCTGCGGACAGTCACCAGCTAAAAACCTAGCAGCACCTCGCCAAAACTTCTCGTAACCAATGCGTGAAACCGACCGCTCGAGACACATGAAATCCTTTTGGACAGTCTTTAAGTGTAGGGGAAGCGGGTGGAGAGGTCAAGAACAAACCCTCCCGCAACGTAAGAGACCTTCGCTCCAAGCAATACTGTGCCGTTCTATTGACAATCGCCTGGATCGAACTACGCTTTGAACAGGAGGTTCCAGCATGGGCAAGCATTTGGTTCTGGTCGGTGGCGGACACGCCCATATGACAACACTGGTAAACATCGATAAGGTGACAGCACGGGGCCACCACGTGACCCTTGTCAGCCCATCTTCCTATCACTATTATTCCGGAATGGGGCCTGGTATGCTTGGCGGGTTTTACGATCCGTCCCAGGCACGTTTTCATGTTGGCAAAATGGCGGAACAACGCGGGGCAGCATTCATCAAAGACACAGCCACCAGGATCAACCCCCAGGAGAAAACAATTCTCCTCAAATCAGGCCAAAGCATCTCCTATGACGTAGCATCTTTTAATACGGGCAGTGATGTTCAGTTAGCCCCCCTGGTTAACAGCACAAAAAATGTTATCCCGGTCAAGCCGGTTTTGAATCTCTATAAAGCTCGGACAACCCTGCTTCGAGAGATTGAAAATCGTCAGCTGGACATTGTTGTTCTAGGAGGGGGGCCGGCCGGGGTGGAAGTCTCGGCAAATCTCTGGCGACTACTCCGCAACAAACCGAACCGGGCAACCATTACCCTTGTTGCGGGAAGCGAACTCCTCCGGCACGCCCCTGAGCGGGTCCGCCTCCTGGCTCTTCGATCTCTTCTAAAAAAAAACATCCGGGTACAAACAGGCCTACGGGGAGAGCATGCTGAACAAGGGGTTGTGACCCTCGCGGACGGAAGTACCATCAACTATGATTATATTTTTATTGCTACAGGGATCAAACCTTCAGTTCTTTTCAAAAACTCCGATCTTCCGCTCGGTGCCGAAGGTGGCATGCTTGTCAACAGCTTTCTCCAGAGCACCGCACATCCCGAACTTTTCGGAGGTGGCGACTGCATCTCCCTCGACGGATCCCCTCTGGCCAAGGTTGGCGTCTATGCCGTCCGCCAGAACCCGGTACTTTTTCACAATCTAGTAGCCAAGCTGGAAGAAACTCCGCTTATTGCTTTTGAACCCGGCCCTCCCTATATGCTGATTCTCAACATGGGTGACACACGGGGAATCCTCTGGAAGAAATCATTAACCTTAAACGGCATGTTTTCCTTTTTCCTGAAAGATTATATCGACCGTCGTTTTATGAAGAAATATCAGGTATCGGGAGAACGGACAGAACCATCCCATGAAGAAATATCAGGGTGAAAGGAGTTTCGTGTGGCAATCACGGACTATTTCCGAAAAATAGCAACTCGCTCTGCTGATGATGTCAAAAATATGATCGACACAACGGACCCTGATGACTTTTCCCTTGTTGATGTTCGACAACCGGGCGAATACGAGCAAGGGCATCTGCCGGGAGCGAAACTCATGCCGCTTGATGACTTGCCTGACCGTCTTGAAGAATTGGACCCGAGTAAAACCACGCTCGTGTACTGCGCCGCCGGTGTAAGAAGCCGGGCAGGTGCCGCTATTCTGACGCGAGCAGGCTTTTCTGAAGTATACAGCATGGAAGGTGGCATTCGTTCCTGGAAGGGGCTGGTGGCTGAAAAACTTCCCGAGGCTGGCATGGCATGGTTCCAATCGGCCCAAAGCACGGAAGAACTCATCGGTCTTGCCTGGCTTCTTGAGGACGGCATGCGCACCTTTTATTTGGAAATTGCCAAGGGGCTCGACAGGAGTGAAGAAGCACAGCTTTTCATGGAACTCGCAGGGGCCGAACTTCATCATAAAAATGCGCTTCTGAAACTCTATCAGCAAATTAAGGGCGAGGATGTTGGTGTAAATTTTCCTTCCGCTATTCTGCAGGAACAGTCAAAAGAAAAGTATCTGGAAGGTGGGGTGCTGCTAAGCGAGGCTTTTTCCTGGGCCGGCAAGAAAGATGAGAGAGAGATCCTCGAATTTGTCATGTCTCTGGAAGTAGGCTCATACGATCGCTATCTCACTCTTCGGGATCATTTCAAGGACGAAAGCTCCCGCGAAGTTTTCGGGTTGCTGGCAGCCGAAGAGAAGGCCCACCTCAAAAGACTGACTCGGCTCTTTGAGGAGAATCCGGGGTGACGGCGGCAGACAGGATCTCCCCCTTTCGAGAAAAAGCAGCAAACAACAGGGAATTTATCCCTGGCAAAATAGCTATTGTCACTGAAATCCGGCAGCGATAACCGGAACTTCCTCAGTTGAGGAGGGTAGGAACAACAGAGTCGTCTAAGGACAGCACGTACATAAGTACTGCGGCAAGCATCACGACGACGGCAAACCATACTTTCCAGCTCCGATGTAATGCCCTGCTGTTCTTTTTGTCTTTATGCATCGGTAAATTTCCTTTCCAAGAGGAGCTAAATTCAACAGCAAAACAGTTAGGTTCGTTTAAAATCGTATTGACAAAATTTTTCCATGGCAGGAAGGAAAAACGCTTCTGCCGTTCCCCTGCAAGACACATCATTGAGCACTAATCACTCCATAGCGCTGTAGAACCTCGACCAAACCATGGAAAACAAGCCCCATTCCCATTGCCGACACAAAAAAACCGACCAGACGGGTCACCGCATCAACACCCTTGGTACCGATCTTACCAAGTATCCGCCGGGCATAAACCAGGGCCAGGTAGGTAACAAACATAGTCGCCACTATGGCCAGCACGATGGCTATCATTTGGCCCAGGTTGGCTATGGGATTCCTCACCAGTGACGACATGCCAAGGACCGTAGCAAGGGCACCCGGTCCGAACATGATAGGGATGGTAAGGGGCACAAACGAGTAATCTTCGCTCTGGCTTTTTTCAGCTCCCGGGGCAGAAAACATTCCTTCCGAAGAAGAAGGAAGAAACATCTCAAAACCGATTTTGACCAGTATTATTCCGCCAACAATGCGAACCATACTGAGAGGGACACCAAATATCTTCAGGACAACCGTTCCGAAGAGCACGAAGAAGAGCATCATGAGCAAGGCGTAGAAGCAGCAGCGCCGGGCAACCTGACAATGCTCTTTTTCGTCTTTTCCTTCCAGGAGTTTCAGAAAAACAGTTATTGACTCTAGCGGATTAATCATAGCCAGAAGTGTTGTAAACGTTACCAGAAAAAGTGTCGGTATCTGCTCCATCCCTGCCCTCACAGCGCAAAAGTGCCTGTTGGTTGAGTGCTTTCAATAGGGACCTGACGGGAAAGGCATCACCCCACCTGACAAGTCAGCAGGGGTGATGCACAGCCAAGGCCAGCACGCAGGCCACAGTAGCACGGGAATCCGTTTTTTGCCAACATTGTTCGTGTCGCCTGCGGCTAGTTTACAGCATTAATTTTGAGGAGTTGTGGCTCCTGGCAAGATAAGGGGTAAAATCAGACAGTCCCCGGCTCAGACGAGGAACCACACCTCAGCCAGGGACTAAAAAGAACTGGAATCTATAGAAGTGAGGTAGCCACACGAGACACTAGAGAATTTTGTACCACACATTCATGCTCTCAAGACTGCCGGAGATATTGGTATTATTGGTGAGGGTCCCCCCGTAGAGGTAACCGTTACGGGCGAAGGTAATATTCATACCGAAAGAATAGGCCCGAGCAATGGTGAAGAGCGAGCGAATACCCCGGCCTTTGACAGCATCCTCCATCTGCCGTAGCAGGCAAAGAGCAAAACCGTTCCCACGATACGCAGGAGGAGTGGCAAAGTCAGTCATTTCGGCTGAAGCCGAATGGAAGTCCATTTCGGCGGAGGAAAGAGCAGCGATTTTCGCGCCATTCCAGATTCCGAAAAACATGGTTGAATCCCTCATGGCTGCGCGAAGAAAGGCAGGGTCATGAACGGGGAAGGGATAGCTGGCAAATACCTCGCGGTAAATCTTCGCCATCTCATCACCATCATCCTCAACAGCTAAGCGCACGGTAAAACCTTGCGGCAGGGGGGTGAGCGTAGGAACTTCGGCTGCTGCTCCTGCTGCGTCAAGAACATCTTTTACCAACTGGGGCTGCTGTTCCCGAGCGCGGGAAGCGGTGAAGTATTTTCCCATAAAGCAGGCGTCATCGCCCCCCGGATAGAAGCCGGGTATTTTGGCCTCCTGAACATATCCACCGGCAACAAACCTCTCTCTGACAGAGGAAGGCACCTTGGCAAATATCTTAGAGTACCCGCGAGATGACGCCAGCATGTCTAGACTTTGGACGATCTCTCCGCAGTCCTCTTCATGCAGTTTCATCAGGTAGGCCCTGTCATTATAGGGCCCATGGTGGATGAGAGACCGGCCAAAGATCTCCAGCGAATCATTCATTGGTTTCACTGGTTTCACTGGTTTCATTGGTCCGCCGCTTCATCCGGTCGTTGTCCTCCGGAGTAAGGGAGATGGTGTCATCATGGTCTGCCAGCAGACGCATGATACCGATGCCTTCGTATTCCTCCGCTCCCTCCAAATTCAGCTGGAGTTTGCAAGCTGCGCAATTGCGGTCACAGAACACCGGCTCATAACTGTCCGGCTCCTGGTAACTGGTGATCACTCCCTCATAATTCCTCAACACAACTTTGTTTGTAGCCAGGGTAATGAGATAGTTCGGCATCACGGGAATTTTCCCGCCGCCTCCCGGTGCATCGATAACATAGGTTGGAACAGCAAAACCGCTGGTATGGCCGATAAGGCTTTCCATAATTTCCATCCCCTTCCCAACCGTGGTCCGGAAATGCGCCAACCCCTCAGAGAGATCGCACTGGTAGAGATAGTAGGGGCGAACCCTGTTTGCTACCAGCTTCTGCACAAGCGCCTTGATGATATGCGGGCAGTCGTTGATCCCGGCCAACAGAACAGTCTGGTTTCCAAGGGGAATCCCGGCATTTGCAAGTTTTGCCAAGGCTTCCCTTGCCGATGGCGTTAACTCGCGAGGATGGTTAAAGTGGGTATTAATCCAGATCGGCTGATGTTTTTTGAAGACGTCAAGCAGGGCGTCGGTAATGCGATATGGCAAAACAACCGGCATCCGCGTTCCAATCCTGACCACCTGAACATGGGGAATGTTGCCCAACTCTGTCAGGATCCAGTCAAGATACTCATCAGAAAGCATGAGCGGGTCACCACCGGAGAGGAGAACATCACGAATCACCGGCGTCTGACGGATATATTCCAGGCCCTTGTTGATTTCCTCCCGATCAGGAATGGAATCCACATCACCCACCTTGCGTTTCCGGGTACAGTGACGGCAATACATCGAGCAAACGTTACTGACATGGAAAAGAACCCTGTCCGGGTAACGGTGAGTTATCCCTGGCGCTGGGCTGTCAGCGTCCTCGTGAAGTGGGTCAGCATGGTCACACTGGCTAACCACAAGCTCTGACGGAGAAGGAAATGACTGCCTGAAAATTGGATCTGTTGCGTAAGCATTTTTGTCAATGAGAGATAGGTAATATGGTGTTATTGACAGAGGGAATTTTTCCAGTGTTTTTTCAACATCATTAATTTCTTCATCAGTGAATTTAACTCCGAGCAGATGCTCAAATGTTTTTATATCTTTGATTGAATGCCTGATCTGCCACTTCCAGTCACGCCAGTGTGAGACCAGATTATTATCACCGATTTTATTTGCTATTGCCTTCTGATCATTGGTATAGATATTCATACAGACTCCTTTTACAAGACATATAAAAAACGCTAAAAATTTCGTTCGATCTTTGATTATAGACAATTTAAAGCTATATGTCAAATTCCAGAGACATTACACCCTGCAGAATATTGCTATATTGACAATAATATCAACACACTAAACAACATGCGAAGCACAGAAAACAGAATCCTCAAAACACAAATCATTGGCTTTTCACGGATGTGTTTTCTGGATCTTGGGGTGACTGATTTTTCAAACTGAAATGGCCGGAAATTACAGAAAGGATCCGAAACGCTGACCGACAGCTTCAACCAGCAGAAGTCATAGTCTAGGAGCCTGTCGCGATAAAACCTGCGGCAACACATTGGCAAGCCGAACCATTAAGGAGAAACGAGGGACTATGTCCAAATTTTTAGGTGCATCAATACTGCTCTTTATGCTGTTAAACCCTTTTCTTTTGGTTGTTTACTTGATAGATGTTTTTGACAAGCTCCCCACAGCAACCTTTCGCAGAGTGGTTCTCAGGGCAGGACTCATCAGCATCAGCGTGTTTTCAGTCTTCGCCATTCTTGGAGATGTTCTGTTCAAGGACGTATTACAGGCCGAGTTTGCTTCTTTTCAGGTATTTGGTGGGATTGTTTTTCTCCTCATCGGAATTCGCTTTGTCTTCCAAGGCAACTCGGCAATCGAAGGATTGAGAGGTGAATCACGACACATGGCCGGAGCAATAGCCATGCCGATCATGATCGGCCCAGGAACCATCGGTGCCAGCATTCTGGCGGGAAAACGCCTCAACCATCTCGAAGCAGTTCTTTCAATCATGCTGGCTGTTTTTGCAAGCGTTGCGATTATGATCGCCCTGAAACATCTTCACGATTATGTCAGATCGCGCAACGAAGAACTCATTCAGCGATACATCGATATTTCCGGACGGGTAACAGCGCTCGTGGTGGGAACCTTCGCAATCGAAATGATTATGAGGGGAGTTGAAACTTGGGTTTCAACAATCAGGTAATAGCAGAATACAGACCAACGGGACACCCGTTTGAATGCTCTACTGAAGCAGACAGCGACACCCTGCAAAAGCAGAGCATCGCTGTTTGTCATACCGTGAAAAGGGTATTCGCAGAGCAGAGGCTTTTAGACAAAAAAGATAGCAGGGATACTGGAAACATCCTCTTCAATATCCCGATGAATACTGTAGATAATCTTGCCGCCTTCTATGCTTACCGAAGCCAAGAACGGGTAAAAACAAACATAACTGTCAACTTTCTTTTCCACCTTGCATTGGATGATTTCCCGAATCGATTGGGCAACGGTTTCGATGTCGGCTACTTCGTTCAATGACAAAACGTCGTTAAGAGAAGTCTCATACTTTTGCTGAGGCCCCTGATTTGCTAGTGTTTCACGCATATTCTCAAAGAGCACCCTGAAGCACGCAAGGGCGGTGGGGGAAAGTTCTTTTTTGAATGAAGAAAAATCTGCCGAATTATTATTGCTCATGGTAACCTCCGGAAATTTTCGGCATTATAGCATGATGAGGAAAAAAGGCAATCGCATCTTCTGCGGTTCACTTCAACCAGCAACTCTCAAAATGCAGTTAGGGCAACCGCTAGCAAAGAACAACATGAATGTCCCTGCTTTCCTCCTCGAAAGCCACGTCAGTTCATGGTATTTCTGCCAAGGATACATAAAAAGTTTCTCGTCAGGAGAGGATGGAGATACGTACCTGAAACGTCCACCATCATTGCCGCAACGGTTGAATATTCCAGCGCCCCACGATACGATCGATTGGTGCGTAGAGCATCAAAATAGTCAGAAACCGCAGTGATCTGGCTACAAAGATTCTGACTCCGACCAAGAGAAACTGCGGGGTATCCGGTGCCATCGTATTTCATATGATGCTCGTAGGAACAGACAATCGCGAGTTTGGGCACCCCGGGCATATCAAGCAGATAGTGGGCACCCCGGACAGGGTGCTGTTTAATCAATTCGCGTTCTTCCGGGCTTAACGCACCTGGCTTGGATAGAATCGCTTCCGGGACTGACAGCTTGCCAATATCATGCAGCAATGCGGCAACCCCCACATCGTGGAGAAGGCGCCCTTCAATACCGATAGACTTGGCCTGGGCTAAATTGAGGATACAGACATTCGTTGAATGGGTAAAAGTGTACTCGCCCAAGGCCAGGATTTTTTCAAGAAGGTTTAGAGATCCGGCCATCTTCTCAAATGCATGGATACTCGCCGAAACGATCTCGTTGATCCCGGCCATGCCTAAAGCCCTGTTGCCCTGTGCGCATTCGTATACTTCCGCAAAGACTTCTTTTTCAAGGCGAGATATTTCCTCAAAGGACAGACACGCCTTCTCATCTTCCGCCGCCACCTTTCCCACTTCAGCGGAGTCGGCAGATATATCCAATCTTCCCAGATGAATATGCGCTGAAGAGCGAACTCCCGGTACAGTAGCAGCCTGCCTGGAGAGACTCACTATCAGTAACCGAAGTTCATCGAATTCCACCTGTGGCAAAAATTTCAGATGTTCAATGCCTTTCTCCTGGAAAATTTTGATAAACTTGCCCAGATAAAGGCTACCGTCAAGCGGGGTCTTATTGCAAACCAGTTCATCCTCGATAAGGAGCAGGACAATCTCATCTTCTGTAGCGAGTGCCGCCTGCAGATAGGCAAACGCCTCCCCTCCCAGGCGGAGAACCTGCCGATGCTCCGGAGAATACAGCGAGGCGCTCGCCACGGCGGACACTACGTAACGCACGAAGCTCTGTATTTCTATGATGATATTTCCTTCGCTCATCCTCTCGCCCCACGACAGTCGGATAATCTTGCGGCAAGGCTCGCCAATTCGCCTTTACCCGATGTAGCGACTTTCCCGACCAGTACCATGGCGAAAGGATCACTATATTTTACCAGAGAAGTCAGAATCTCTTTCTTCAGCATTTTCCACAACGATAATCGCAGGAAATGACGGGCCGCAAGCATCCTTTCAAACATTGGAAGGACCTTGCTGTCTGCGATTTCGGCGAGAGCCTGAATCACTGATTTCTTTTCCGTGGCATCCGCCGGCGACATGCCTTTTTTTCCCAGGATACTCATCAGCGCACCGACCACTTCCGGGTCCCTGCTCTTTCCGGCTTGCTGAATTGCCCATTGGCGGGCTTCCGTGTCGTGGCTCATCAAATCGTCCAGCAGCAACTTGTCTCCCTCGGGATCCCCAAAAGATAGAAATGCTTCAATTACGCGCTGCCTGACTTTGGGGTGTGGGAAACCGGCCACCTTGCGAAGATGTAGTAAAACGTCAGGATCACCACTCTGCTCCAGAATGTCCACCAGGTTTCTCATGAAGTACCAGCGACGGTCTCCCAGTCGCGCACACACGGCCTCCTTTGCCCTGTCTGACATCTTGACAAGCTGATCAAGGTAGTACCGACGAAAGGTGAGCCTCTCTTCTTCTGCCAACCTGTCCAGCAACGGCTCGATAAAGGGTTGCCCTACACATTGGATGAGTTCGCCGATTTCTTCGAACTTATCCTTTCCCCAGTTTTCAACGCCATTGAGCACCTCCGCAACAAACTCGGGAGCATGGAAGGTTTCCCGGACTTCTACCTTCAGCACAGCCAGTTCTTCATTCTCGAACGGGATTTCACGCAAACGGACATAGATATTCTCCAAGGAGTGAAAATCCCCCACCTCTAGAAAGTATCGACTAAGTTCTTGCAGATTACGCATGAGTGCAACCAACTGCTCTTGCCCCGCAAAAGAAAGGCTTTCCAGAATCATTCTGCTGATCGCTACTTCAACCCGATCATCCGCAAGGGTTCCGATCAGTTCCTGAAATTCTTCCCGACCTGGCTCCGGGATACTCTTGGAAGTAACGACTGTCTTTAGGGTCTCCAGATAGTCGGCCGGCATAAAGGTATCAATGATATCTTCGCGAAAAACAATGTGAAGACGGTCTTCCATCCCTGATATTGTTAATTGGCTGGCTGCTGGTGCGAGCGCAGACTCCTTATTGAAAGCGTCTGCCAGCTGTTCCATGCTAGCCATGATATGGGAAGGAAGAACAACATCACTTTCCTGTGAGCGGGTAAACATCTCCAACGCAGCAGAAGTCGGCAGGAATGGCAAGATTTCCATAACGCTGAAGTCTTGTTGTTGACAGTATTGCAGCACTCTATCGAAAAAAAGCCTCCGCAGTTCCGGCTTCAGCCCGCCGACAAACGCTCCAATGTTTGCTAACGCTAACTTTTCCACCGGCGACAGCTTACCCAGTCCTCCGATTTCACGAATCAGCTCTTCAAGCGCCTCTGCAATTCGAGGCATCGCTTCATGGGGCTGGCTGTTCACCAACCCGACCATTTCCTCCGGGCTAACCGGGCTGCTCAAACCCTGGCCTGTCAGGAAATGATCATCAGTTCCCTGCATAAGTCTCACTATTAAGGTTTCCCACAAAGAACGGCAACATGAGCCCTGTTCGAGCCCTTCTCCTTGAGGAACATTTTCTACTGCCTGAAAATCATCATACTGAATACTGCAGACCTCCAGATGTCGAATGCCTGCTCCAGACAGAACCTGCTCAATCCCCCCTTTAGCAGAAACCTCTGCCCTTTTCTCCGAGAGAATCTGGCAAAACCCCTCTATCTCAACTGCGGTAACCCCTTGGCGAAAGGTAATGAGAGCCACACCATGATGGGCAAGGATCCGAACAAAATTCCTTGCTGCCGGAACAAGAGTCCCGAGGGAGCCCTCACCGACCATCAGGGTCTCCCGGGCGACCCCCAAAGTAATGGTCTCGCGGTTCGCACATACGTTGGCAAGCATCCCAGCCGCCCGCTCACATGCCTGAACAACAACAGGATGTCCTTTCGGATAGGAGGAAACATTACGATGCGCACCGGCAAGTTCACGTACAACCTCTCGCATAAGACCGACATCAAGGCCTAACGACACTATTTCCGTCCTTTCACTCTCCATGGATATTTTCACCCCACAATCGCGAAAGTGCCAATATGGACACTTTTATCAAAACTACTTTTGACAATATTTCTCATTAAGTTTATATCAGTTTAAATATTCTCCCACAAACTTTTATCTTACCGATCACAGCATAACCTGAATCCAATTACTTCATTTATCAGTTCGCAAACCCCACATGCCACCGTGCCTCCTGACAGACACTCCTCTTAGGCAATGGATTCCACGGAGGGAAGTTTCAGTCCAGGTGAAAGTCCTTCTCACTCAAACCAGTGTTCTTCTTCATGTTGGAAAAAGTTATCACGGTTTTATCCCGATTGTTTTCCTCAATGACAAGTCGCTGCAGCTCCCCTCCCTGCTGAAACACAAGCTGAAGTTCTTTCATTGCGCCCTTTTTGCGGGGGGTTATCTGTAAGAAAATAGCCCCCCCCCGCCGTTCCGCCCGGATATCAAACCCATCCGGCAGAGCCTTGACTGGATGATCGAGAAATTCGAACCATCGGCCAAGCCCCTGTTCAGAAGGAAGCGCAATCTTTTGCCGAATCCCTTCATTGGGAAGCTTGAGCGTCAATGAGTTGTCTTTCAGCAGCACTCGACTGGCATAGGGCGAATACAGTTCCATATAAAAGGTATCAGGCTTCTTGAAACGAACTTCCCCACTAGCAACCAGCTTCCTCTTCATTAGTGAAAGTTGTTTTTCCTGGGTTATATCCGCAGTAAAATCATTAACTCCAACAAAAGATTTGCGTAACATTTCCAGGCCATCCAGTGCGGAGAGGGAGGCGGCACCTGCGCATGACGCACTCAATATGAGAGCGAGCAGAAAGGAAAGGAAAAGTAAAATTCGTGCGTTCATGGCCAGAACTCCCAGGGAAATGCGTAAGAGAAAGAATGAATAGCGGCGAGGGGGGGCAAAACATCTTGAAATCGAAAAAATCTCTGCAAAAGGGATGAGTGTCTTCCTTTAATCACCAGTGGGCAGGAGCAAACCGTCGTTTTACCATAGCGACTACACCTCTCCCACGCCAAGCGTGAGTCGCGCTGTGGCAACCTGTTCGCCTTCGACACATGCCTGACCTTCCATCAGGAACAGACGCCCAAAGGACTTGATAATTTGAACCGTTATAATGACACGATCTCCGGCCCGAACCTCACGGCAAAACTCAGCCTGATCGATGGATGCGAGAAAGCCGCCTTCTCCTTTTTGTGTCGCAGCGGCAATACCACCAAGCTGCGCCATGGCTTCCAGAAGAAAGACCTGAGGGAATCCTCCCGGCTCATAGGTCACGCATTTTATCCCTGTTGCTCCTCTCCCGGGATCACGAGAGGTCACGCGATCAATAAAAAGGAAGGGGTTCCGGTGAGGGAGGTATGCTGAAGGATCAGAGTGCTCGTCTGGTTCAGGCTGAAAAATCGATTCCATAATAGGGACCCTCAGGAGATGCGGCATAATGGACCGCGGAAAACCCGGGAGAAAGCGTTAGAATAAGTGATACCAGCGACAAGCCGCCCATGGCGAGCGAACGCCCGAGAAGGCTGCCCGTTTCCAGGCAAGGAACATCCGGCAACTTCTTCCGAATTAGCGCCATCTCTCCGGCAACGCCTGAAAGGGAGACTAGCTGTGGCTTCGATGCCGGATCAAAAATCCTGTCGATCCCTTCTGCCTCACGTCCCGGCAGGAGGCGCCCGACGGTCCTGACTTCTCCGGCCAGAGCCCGTATCCTGGCGCCGCGATTACGGGCAACCGCCTCCTTTTCAAGGACAAGAATCCCCGCACCTTCGCTAAAACCTGCGGCAAAGCTCCGCAACTGACCAGTCTCGCGGAAAGCCTCTATCATAAAGGGCTCCAACTCGTCAACACCTCCTGTCAGCATGACGTCCGCCCGGTCCTCCTCAAGGAAACGGCAGGCCATTTGAAAGGCAGCCTCAGCGGAACAGAAGCGCTGAACAAAAGTAACGTTCGGTCCTTTCAAGCCATGCTCGATGGATGCGTTGCTCGCTGACGCATTGGGGACGGTATTGGGGAACAACATCGGCACCAGACCGTCGGTTCCTTTGGTAAGATAGCCTCGCAGGAAATCTTCCGAATTGGCAATACCGCCAAAACCGCAGCCAAGGACAATGCCAACACGCGAAGAGCCAAACAAGGCCGGATCAAGACCGGCATCCTTCAGGGCCATGCCTGCCGCAACAACGGCAAAAAGACTGCAGCGATCGAATTTCCGGGCCTTCAGGGGGGACATGAAATCTGAAGCCTTAAAGCCCGCAACCCTACCCCAGACGTGGCCCTCCTCCCCCGCTAGCTCAACGGGAACAGGGCGCAGGGTGGAAATGCCCGAACACAGCGTTTCTTTCAGTGGATCAAGCCCCACCCCTGCAGAGGATATTGCGGCAATGCCGGTTATGGCGATTTCCGTCCGGGCTGTTCTCATCGTGACACCACCAGAGTTGTAATATTACCGCCAAAGGCGAAGGAATTAGAAAGGGCAATGGGAACACGACTTTCCCTTTTGCCGTCATGGCAATAGTCGAGATCGCACTCCGGGTCGGCCCCTCGGAAGTTGAGGGTCTGGGGAATGATTCCCGCATTTAGCGCAATAACAGTCGCAACAGCCTCAATGGCCCCGGCAGAACCAAGACAGTGTCCGGTTAGCCCCTTTGTGGAAACCAACGGCACGCTGCTCACCCTCTCACCGAACACCTGCTTCATTGACTTTGTTTCCACAACATCATTTAAAGGCGTGCCGGTTCCATGTGCATTCACCCAGCCGACCTCACCTGTTCCGACACCGGCATATTCCAAAGCGGCAGTCATTACCCTCGCCGCCTCGACACCGCTCGGCTCGGGTGCCGTCATGTGATAGGCTTCACCGGTTGCCGCGTAACCAAGTATGTATCCATAAACTTTCGCACCACGTCTTTTCGCCTCTTCTTCTTCTTCGAGTACGAGAAAAGCGGCCCCTTCCCCAAGAGATATTCCCTTGCGTGCCAGACTGAAGGGGGCGCAGGGCTCTGGATCAACCACCCGCAGGGAATTGAACCCGGCGTACGTCAGAAGGGAAAGGGCGTCCGAGCCACCACAGACAATCGCTTTAAGTCGCCCCGACGAAACAAGGTCGGCTCCCCAGCCAATTGCGGTTGATGACGATGAGCAGGCCGTCGTTATAGTTCCCTGGTAGCCCCCAAGTCCATACCGGGTAGCAATGGCAGTTGATGTTCGGTCGGGAAGTATCCCGCGCAGGAGTGAGGGCCGGGCTTTCTTGCCCGCCAGAGTGTCACTGAGCCATTGTTCAGCCTGGAGCATGCCGGCAGCTCCGGCGCCAAGGGAAACCCCGATATCGTAAGGAGAATAGTACTCTGTGACGCCACTCTCTTTCAAAGCCTCACCAGCGGCAATGACACCAAACTGGTCAGCCCGTGAAAGGTTTGCTGCTGATTTCCTGTCAAAACGGGACAAGGGGTCATAGTCGCGAACTTGTGCTGCAATCCGCGCAGGGAATGGGGAAACGTCAAAAAGTTCCATCGGTCCAATGGCGCTCCGCCCTTCCAGGAGATTATGCGAAAAGGCAGCAATATCTTTACCAGCTCCGCAAAATATCCCTCTTCCTGTTATGGCAATTCTTTTTCTGTTCATGGTTTTCCTGTTTAGTAGAGTCCTGTTATACGATTCCGCCGTCGACAATCAGGCACTGTCCGGTAATATACGCTGCCCTGTCAGAAGCAAGAAAAGCAACGGCTTCGGCAACTTCCTCCGGTCTGCCGATTCTTCGCAAAGAAGAGCTTTTTATAATGACATCCACCAGTTCTGGCTTCAAAGACGCTACCATTTCCGTATCGATGAGCCCTGGGGCCACCGTGTTTACCCGAATTCCCATAGGTCCGACTTCTCGGGCAAGAGCGCGGGTGAAGCTTACAGCGGCACCTTTGCTTGCTGCGTAATTAGTCTGGCCGGGATTTCCCGTAAACGCTGAAATGGAGGCAATGGTAACAATTGTGCCCTTCTTGCGAGCAATCATTTTCCGGACACCCCACTTGCAGCAATGAAACAGTGGGTAGAGATTCCCTTCGATAACATCCGCCCAGTCACGTTCAGACATCATGGCAAGGTAGGCGTCACGAAGTATGCCGGCATTGTTGATCAGAACGTCAATATGACCAGACTCGGCAGAAGCGGCATCCATAAGTGCAACAGCCCCTTCGGCTGACCTCACATCCGCCTTGAGAATCCGGATTTCCCCCGGAAGGCCTGAAGCCTCTTCCAATAGCGAACGAGCCGCCTCATCATTGCTCAAATAGGCAGCCGTAACGTGTGCCCCTTCCTGGGCAAAACGTAGGGAAATAGCCCTACCGATGCCACGTGTCCCCCCCGTCACGACGACGATTTTCCCGCTGAATTCCATCACCACTCCACGTCAATATCATCTTAATTGTTATATTTCTTGTGAAGGGAGTCTACTCTTTCCGAAAGCTTTTTGTCAAGAATGACGGCTCGGCGGCAGAAGCGGCAGATGCGTCAACCCGCCTTGTCCATTTTCTGGCACTATACAACTCGACAATCCCCGAAGCATCGAATAGAATAGACAAAATAGTTTCCCGTACCCTCTAGTCAGAAAAAAATACCTAGATAAAAAGCCAAGGAGAGACTGCATGGATTCAACAGATCCCCACCAGGGCGAATCACACTCTCGATCCCAAACACTGCACAGCAAGGCTCGTCAGGAAAAACCATTCGAATACCCGGACCGGTATCTTGTCCCTGACGATAAAGTGGCATGGAATTGCGAATTCCCGGAATATCGCCCCCCGTACTATGTTTCGCCAATAGTTCTGGCAAATGATTGCACCAATAATACGAACGGCTGGGCAGATCCCGAAGACATTACGCTCCTTCAACTGGTGCCCCAAGAATCTTTTGAAGGAGTACTGAGTCATGATAAAGCGGGACGCCCGCTCAATCCGCAGGGACGAACCGGCATCAGTGGAAGGGGGCTCCTCGGCAAGTGGGGGCCTAATTATGCAGCTGATCCGATAATCACCCGGATAAACAAAAACTCAGGAGTCGCGGAAATGCTGGCGATACAGAGGAAAGACAATGGCCAGTGGGCAATTCCGGGCGGCATGGTAGATAAGGGCGAAGAAGTTTCCCGGACTCTTTCCCGGGAACTTCAGGAAGAAACGGGCGTGACCCTAAACATGGAAAAGGGGAAAATGATATATCGAGGATATGTTGATGACCCCCGCAACACTGATCATGCCTGGATGGAGACAACGGCAAAGCACCTCCATCTGCCCGCCGAGCTAGCGGAAAAAATGAATCTTCTTGCCGGTGATGACGCACGAAACGTCAAGTGGTTGCCGCTCAGGCAGGAAAGCATCCAGGAACTATATGCAAGCCATTGCGCACTTATTATAAAAACCCTGACAGAAATGGTTCGCGGCAATCCCTTTGCGCTGTCTGACAGCGAAATAAGTATGATAGCAAGCCTTCTGCAACACCGTTGATGGTGAAAGAGCCCCGCAAACATCCCGGAGGGTTTCGCACAAACTATTACTGGTGTGCAAGTTCATCAAAGAACGAGACGGGAAGGTAGCGGATGTTCTATCCTCGAAAAAAAACACCCCGATACCATCGACGCCAGGGAAGTACTGCGCCTGTGATACCAGGGTGAATTGCAGGAAGGGTCTACACATTATATTTACACCACAAATAGATAATATTCAATAAAAATAAAACTACTTTACTTATAGTGTAAACTATTGCGATTATATCCTCGTCAGCCTTGGCTCTCAATTCGTGCAGGAATGCCTAGGTCAACAACAGGAACAACCGGAGAGCTTGTGACTACCAGAAAATTAAAGATAGCGGGATTCCTCGCCATGACGAGTGCAGTTTTGAGCATTCCTCTTTTACTCCTGTCATATCATTTTTACGAAAACGATGGACTGGGGTACGCTCTCTTCCTTACCTTCACGCAGATTACCGGACTTTGTTTGTTTATCTATCTGAATACATTTCTGAAAAGGTTCCTGAATCTCCGTTTTTCTTTCCACGATGCTGACAATTATATTGATTTTCTGATTACGATATATGTTTTTCTCACCCTTGCCGGCATTAGTGCCCTTTTCCTTCCAGCGCTCGAAGGGCCACTGGAACAATTTTCCCTCTTGCTGGTCGCCAGCTTTGGCGTAGGGCAACTACTCTTCGGAATAAAGCTCTTTCATGTCCCTGACTCCCTGCAAGGGATGCTCAAGCCTTTCTGTTATCTCACCATCTTCACGGGGATATTCATTGCTACAATCTTTCTCCTTCCACTTGCCAGCCTAACTGGCGCACTGGCTGATGTTGTGCTCGGAACCATTTTCTTTAAGGCAGGTGAAAAACCCGAGGAAGTAGCTTCCAACTGAAGGCGCGTCCAGCGCGGACGACAAAGAATCTCTCTTGTTTGCCGTCAAAAACTAATCTCACTAAACCTTCATCCCGATGAATCAACAACAAAGGAAGTATTCACTACTATCACCATGAAACTCCCGCAACCACTTTACGAAGCAATTCTTATCCGTCGCTACAAACGATTTCTCGCAGATGTTCGACTTCCGGACGGGGAAACGATCACGGTACATTGCCCAAATTCGGGCAGCATGAAGGGGTGTGCCGAGCCAGGCAGTTCGGTTCTCCTTTCCCGGAGCAGCAACCAGAAAAGAAAGTTTGCCTTCACCCTGGAACTTATCCGGATAAACGGCCTCTGGGTTGGGATCAACACCATGCGGCCCAATTACCTTGTTCGGGAAGCAATCACTCAGGGAACTATTCCGGAACTTTCCGGGTATCAAGACATCCGTTCCGAAGTGCGGTACGGAACCAACAGCCGGATAGACCTTCTTCTCTCCGGACCAACCGGCTCCTGCTATGTGGAGGTGAAAAATGTTACCCTTCTCTGCGGGGAAAGTGCGCTGTTCCCGGATGCCGTTACGACACGTGGGCAAAAACACCTTCGCGAACTGATGCAGGTAGTTCAGACTGGGGGCAGGGGTGTGATATTCTTTGTTGTTCAAAGACAAGACGCGCAAACATTCGGCACAGCTGACGCAATCGATCCGATCTATGGAAAACTATTGAGGCTGGCGATGCAGAACGGAGTGGAGGCACTTGCCTATCAGGCACATGTCGGCCCTCAGGAAATTACTTTGACCAGACGCTTACAGATTATCCTATGAACCACAAGTACAGAACGGTAAAATAGTCTCCGTGTCAGACATGACATTTTTATTGAAGCAGAAACTTCTTCTGCTCATCCAGAGTCATGGTCTTCAGTCGCTCACGCATGTTCTTTCGCTCATCCGGAGTCATGCGACGCCACTTGTCACGGATCACCTCCCGTTGCTCAGCCGGCAATGTTCGGTACCAACGAAACCGGCTACGTATCCGAGCCTGCTCGTCAGGAGGAAGATTCTTAAACTCGGAAAATCTCTTGCGAATAATCTCCCTCTGTTCAGGGCTCATTTTTTGCCATCGGCTAAAATGATCCTTGGCCGCTTTGCGTTCTTCAGGGCTCATTTTCTCCCATTTTTCGGCATTCTTACGAAGCCTTCCCTGCTTTTTCGGCGACAACGAAGGCCATTGTTCCTTAAATGGCTGCAATGATTGCTGCTCTTCCTTTGTCAGTTGGTCCCATGACGTACCAGACACGTCTCCCCAGGCAAGCGTTGCCGCGAACATCCCGGCAAGAAGGACCACCAAGCGCAGAAATCTATTCATAGGCTCCGTCCTTTTCCGATATTTTACCTGCTGTATTTTTCGCTTCCACCATGAATGCCTCCAATTGCCAACTGATCAGACAATTCCTCTTGTCATAAAATGCAAACTTGTGCCTGGCCGCAATCCATCCCAAGCGCATAACATAATACTATATTTCAAGGACCTGCAACTCGCGCAGAGTTACGTATCAAAACCTTAGTGCAACCTGGCCTTAGCCCGTATGGTCAGAAGTCTCGAGCCAGCGGTAAAAATCAAGGTCCTTGTAAAGTTCCAGTTGTTCCTTGGTAGTAAGAATCTCCAGATCCTCAACCTGTGCGATAGGGACATTATAGTGCTCTTTGGAAGTCCAGAGAGAAACTGTCAGAACAAGTGCCAGCGCCGTAGCAAGGCCTCCCGCCGTAGCCCAGCGGGGGAAACGTGCATACCACGGAACCGGTGTCTCTAAAATTTCCAACGCCCTGATCCGAGAAGAGCGGAGACGCATTCTGATGCGCGGATCTGTCTGAGCCTCAGTTTCGTCTAGTATCTTCTTTAGACGCTGCACTAATGCATTTTCGCTGTTTTCACTTGTCATGGCTTATACTCCTCAAGCAACGTACGCAGGCGGTGTACCGCCCTCGAATAATGAGTTTTGACGCTCCCGGCGGAACATCCCATAGCAAATGCCGTCTGCGCAACATCCATCCCTTCCCAAGCGCGTAACAGGAAAGCCTGCCGTTGTCGCAAAGGGAGAGAGAGAACCGAAGACTTTAATGCATCTGCAGCATGGGAGTTGATCAGGGACCTGACCGGATCAGGGGAATTGTTGTCCGGCAGCATCTGAATCGGGTCCTCCCGATTGTCTCCTTCATCTCCGGATTTGCCAAACCAGGTACGAAAACGATTACGTACCGCAGTGCGGCGATACCAGTCAGTGATCTTGTTCTGGAGGATTTTAAAAAACAGTGCCCCCCACTCGCTTTCGGGGCGAGTAGAATAACGACGGACAAAGCCAAACATAGCATCCTGAACCAGATCGAGTGCTTCTTCAGGATCACCCACTGAAAATTCGGCCATTCGATATGCCCGCCTCTCCACACCTGACAAAAAAAGGTTAAGTGCTTCAGTAGTATCCAGAGTTATCCTCCACCACAAGCTTTTATTAGTAAAACGCACAGCACCAAAAATGGTTGACGCATTTGTTTTTTTCAGCCAATCAACATCAATAAATAGTTTCCATCCGGAAACACCGGATGTGAAACGAGCGGTTTCCAATTTGGAAACGAGGATTTTTTTGTTCTGACAAGAAAGTCAAGGGATTGTGCGGAGACGTACTACTGTACGTCGCACAAACAAAACCGCATGCTTGACGCAGTCAGGACGATAAAAGACCGTTTCCTGATGGAAACTACATAGCAAAGGGGCCCCAAAAGGCCCCAGTTGCTCACCACCAGTGCGTTCCTTCTGGATCCATGAACACGAAGCTGAGCGAAAGAACATTATGTACAGTAGTAAAAGCTTCATCAATGTATCCCGAAAACACCCCGCGGCATTTCAGTGATTCTTTGCTCACTGCAGACAATTGAATAATCCCATACACCAGAAACAGTCCCCGCACGGGATCGTGTTAGTATAACAGTCCTGCTCAAACTCTTCGGCATAAATATATTCGCAGGGAATCAAATTGCAATTGGAACAGACAGGATACTCATGTCGCAACACCTCATCCCGAAAAGAAAGAAACGCCTCATCATTCCAAATATCCTGAATTCCTTTCGTAGCAACCTTTCCAAATTCTTTCGGTGCAACATACTTCTTGCGCCCAGAAAAATGGCAAACAAAGCGATGCCACAAAAAATAGCAAGGGTGGACCGTTCCGTCCCAGGAGACAAACGCCCCACCGCTTTCAATGAAGTCGCAACGGCGATCAGCACTTGGGGAAACCCCGGGAAGTTTCAACTGGAGACCTGTCTCATCAGCCACAGACTGCGCAGTGGCAAATATTTCTTTTACCTTCGTAACCTCTGCTTCGTCCATGGCAAGAAGATTTTTAACGTGCAGGAAGATATCCTCTGAGCGAGCCTCTTCCATCATCTCCGCAACAAAATCAACCACCCGCTGCTCCTCCGGTGTTCTGACATACTTGCAGAAACAGAGGTAAAAATAGTTACTGATATCGAGACCTTCCTTCTCCGCCTTTCTTTTCCAGGGCAGAAACAGCTCAATAGCCTCGTCCGTATTCGAATCATAGGCGGCGTGGGAGACATGCTCGGCATCATAGGGTAGCAGATGGCTAACAAGTGCAAAATCTGCCCCGCGAGAAGCCGACCATCGCAGGACATCCGGCAACTGGTGAATATTGTCTCGCATTACGACAAACTCGACACCGACCTGAAGAGTAGAATCCGGCACCTTATTTTTCGCGCGTTGTATAGCAACAAAGGCACGGTCCAGGTCATCTACTTCGCCGCCTTCGCGCAACTTCCGGAAGGTATCCGGGCAAATTGCGTCCAGGGAGAGACATATCTTGTCAAGTCCGGCCTCAAGGAGAGAAATGGCTCGTCTCTCATCGAGAAGAAGACCGTTGGATTGGAAACCGACCCAACTTCCCGCAGGCATCAGACTCTTGGCAATACGGATAAAATCCTCGAGCTCGGGATGGAGCAACGATTCCCCGATTCCATTGAGTATCACTGCCTCGGCATGCGAGAAAGCTGGAGAAAGGGCAAGAAAAGTTTCCCTGGACATATCTCCGTCGATAACACCATTTCCCCAGGACTGCTTCACACACATCTGGCAGGAAAGGTTACATCGTGTGGTTAGTTCGATAAAAAGTTTTGATGGATTTTCCCGAAAAGCGGGAACCACTGCTGCCTCCAATTCCTCGTCCATTGAAGCGATCTCATTTGCTTTTACGTTGATAGTTGAAGTCACTTTGTTCATTGTCCCTTTTCCTGAAATTGTACTTTCGGTATTCCCGAAGCTGACGGACCAAGAGTTTCTATCAGCATCGTCCTGTCAGTGGACTTTAGTATTGTAATACGGAAGCTGCTCCTTGCTCTACATAAAATAATATAGCGACCAACAAACGGTACCGTTAGAGTTCTTTCCTGAATTTAACCAGTAAATAAATGCAGGTAACTCCGAGGACGGCCATGACACTATCACGAATCCAGGGAATCGGACGGTCTAGTCCGGAAGCCCATACAGGATCCAGGAAAGCGGCACAAAGGAAACCGACTGCCCCGGTTGAAAGCAAAAACTTAATCATCGCAGCTCACTATTCACAAGTCGGACCTGTCGCCATTTACGGACAGAATTTATAAGGTAGATTTCATCGGCCTGCTCCAGATCAGCAGGAGTAAGGACCCGTTCCGCTATTTCACCTGTTTCAATGAGATGTGCACGCAAGGTTCCGGGGAGAAGGCCGCAGGTTATTGGCGGAGTCAGCAGCATTCCGCCTTTTCGGATCACAATATTGTTGTTGGCCCCCTCTGTTACCTCATTCCTTTCATTGACGAAAATAACATCCTCACAGCCTGGTTTCTTTTCCAGTTCACGACGATACAATTCACGGTTGCTGGTTTTATGATATAGAAAGTAATTTGATGAATCTACCGGTTCGTCGGCAAACGTTATCAAGGACGCGGCACTGCACGTGGAAGAGACAAGCGGTTGCACCTCAACTGAAAAGGAGCCATTTCTCGAAAGGACGAGGCGTACCTTTGCACTTTCTGAAATAGCTTGGGAGTATTTTTCAAGAATAGTCCGTGCTGAAGATTGGTCGAAAGTAAAACCGAAATAATGGGCAGAGTCTGCAAGCCTTTTAATATGTCGCTCAATGAGGAAGTAGCCTGAACCTTTCTCATAGAAAAGTGATTCAATAAGGGAAAAATCAGGCGAAATATTTTGCGCAAAAAGTCCCTTTGCCAGACACTCTTCGAATTCCGCATCCGGGGAAGAATACCAGGTTATCCCGCTGCCTACCCCTAAAAACCCGGCCCCGGTATCCTTGTCGATGACAACAGTCCGGATTGCCACACTGAAAACCGCCTGGCTCATTTCCGGAGCAATGTAGCCGATACACCCGGTATAAAGACCTCTAGAAGACTTCTCCAATTCGGTAATGATCTCCATGGATCGCCTTTTCGGCGCCCCGGTAATCGAACCGCAGGGAAAAAGGGCACGAAAGATATCCACCAGTCCGACATCCGGACGCAGACGGGACGAAATGGTGGATGTCATCTGGTGAATTGTTGCCAAGGTCTCCACATCGAACAGCGAGTTGACCGTAACCGAGCCATTTTCAGATATTCTTCCAAGATCATTGCGTAACAAATCTACGATCATGAGGTTCTCTGCGCGTTCTTTTTCGTCCCGCTGCAACAAAACTGCAATTTCGTTATCCTCGCTGGCAGTTTTCCCCCTGCCGGCAGTCCCTTTCATTGGCCGAACGGTTACAACGCCCTTTTCAAGCTGGAAAAAGAGTTCAGGAGATGTTGAAAGGATAGTATATCTGTCCAGATCCATAAAGGCTGAGTACGGTGTTGACTGTGCACGGCAAAGATCTCTAAAATATGACCGTACATCGCCATTAAATTGACTCAACTGCTGAAGAGTATAGTTGACTTGATAACAATCTCCGGCGCCAATGTATTCCATGATCGGCTCGAGGGCTTGCAGGTACTCGTCCTGCGAAATAGCTGGTTGCCAGCCGGAAAGTTCATAGAACCCGTGATGCGAAACCTCCCATAAATCGTGAGGCGACTGTAAACGCCGCTCACGGAAAATCCCAAACCAGAGGAGAGGAAAACCTGCCGACGGCTTCACGGACAATGATTGATCAAGAGCTACGGCAGCATCATACGACAAAAAACCGACTGCATAGTTTCCCGCTTGAACTGCCGCTTCGATTTTCAGCAAAGCCGGGACAACTTCCGCCTCATTATACGCCACTATTTCACAGACAAATCCATCGAAACAGTAAAATCCGGCATCGTGCGAAGCAAAGGAACCGAAGAGGATTTCCGGTTTCTTGGTCATTTTTGGTTTTCTCCACAAATCGCAGAAATGGCACAGGTAAGACATGTCTCCCGCTGCTTTCCGCGACATCCCTCAGAGATACCGATATGGCAGAGTGAGAAATCATATTTCACCGGGTCACCTGAATCAAACACTTTTAAAGCAGCTGTAATCTCCTGCGCCATCCGCCAATCTGCCTGCTTGCGCTCAGTTAATCCGAGATATCGAGCAATCCGTTGAATATGAGCATCCACAGGGATGATCAGTTTCCCAGGAGGAATAGTTTTCCATAAGCCAAGGTCAATACCATCAGCAGGTCTCACCATCCAGCGTAAATACATGCAAAGTCGCTTACAGGCACTCCCGGATGCCGGAGAAGGAAAGAAGAATGAGAAATATGAATTTGCTGGGATACCTTGAGAACCATAGACAGGAGAATAATCCATTTTGAGAATAGAGGAAGTAAAAGCTACCAGTGCTGAAGTAAGATCATCCGCCTGACTGTCATAGAAACGCAGAAAATAATCCCCGATAGAACCGGCTTGATCAATCATGGTTTTGATTGCCCAGAATAGCGCAAGGAGATCAAGTTCATTGTTGAAACGATGTTTAAAACCTGTCAAAACGTCCTTGGAGGATGCAGGGTCATACGAAGTGATAAACTGAAGGGGCGACGGAGTTAAAACTGCCAGGATTTTTTCAACACTTTGTTTGATCGAATGCACCTTGCCATAGGCAAAGGAAGACGCAATCAAACCAACTATCTCCTGGTCCAACGAATCGGTGTAACGGTGACAAAACGACAGAGGATCATTTTGCAGATACCTGGAAGACCGGCATGCGTAAAGATTTTCAAGCGTATCCTTTATCTGCGTCTGTTTTCCATCTAGCTTCATATCAAAATCCGGTGTTATGCTTCCTTGACTAACAACCCTAATTACTACTTTTTTTTGAGTCTAGAATGAATGTTACAGGACCATCATTTATCAAATGAACCTGCATATTGGCCTGAAAAACTCCCGTGGCAACAGGACAGCCAAAACTTATCAACTCCTCCACGGCAAATTGATACAATTTGTTTGCATCCTCTGACAATGCCGCAGTGTCAAAAGATGGGCGACGCCCCTTACTGCAGTTACCGGCAAGGGTAAACTGTGATACAACAAGTACAGCACCATGAATATCCAAAACAGATAAATTCATTTTGCCAAAATCATCTTCAAAAATACGGAGATGCACAATTTTAGTCATTAACCAGGAAACGTCATCCCTGGTATCACACTTCTCTACTCCAAGCAGCAGGACAATTCCCTTTTCAATTTCCCCAACTGTATCGCCATCAATCTTAACAGAAGCTTGTATCACTCGTTGAATGACTGCTTTCATAGTCAGCTACTCTCCTGTTTTCGGATCTCCGTACAAAAAATACCCATTCCTCCGATACTATGAAGAGTGGGTAAGATCCTTGGTAAAACATAACAGAAACATGTACGGTAAACAAGGTAAATAGAAGGAGAGCTGTCCCCACGACCTTCTATTGGTAAACATGAACCCGAAAGTCCCGGTATCCGAGACGCAAGAAAGCCCCATCTCAGTAATGAGATGGGGCTTTCTTGTAAAAGATCCCGGCGGCGACCTACTCTCCCACACAGCTACCCATGCAGTACCATCGGCCCTGAGGGGCTTAACTTCCGTGTTCGGGATGGGAACGGGTGTGGCCCCCTCGGCATAGCCACCGAGAAATCGTTATGATTGACTTGGAACAAGTCTCTCAAGATTGATGTCGTCAATTGCACAGAGATCGATTTGTAGAATTCTATTGGGTATATAGTGGGGGGTGGGGTTACCACCCCCCATTTAAATCAATTTTTATGGTCAAGCCTCACGGCCGATTAGTACCGGTAAGCTGAACGCATTGCTGCGATTACACACCCGGCCTATCAACGTTGTGGTCTACAACGGGCCTTTAGGGGATTGCTCCCAGGGATACCTTATCTTGAAGGAGGCTTCCCGCTTAGATGCTTTCAGCGGTTATCCTTTCCGTACATAGCTACCCAGCGACTGCTCCTGGCGGAACAACTGGAACACCAGAGGTACGTCCATCCCGGTCCTCTCGTACTAAGGACAGCTCTTCTCAAGTATCCTGCGCCCACGGCAGATAGGGACCAAACTGTCTCACGACGTTTTAAACCCAGCTCGCGTACCGCTTTAATTGGCGAACAGCCAAACCCTTGGGACCTACTTCAGCCCCAGGATGCGATGAGCCGACATCGAGGTGCCAAACCTCCCCGTCGATGTGAACTCTTGGGGGAGATAAGCCTGTTATCCCCGGAGTACCTTTTATCCGTTGAGCGACGGCCCTTCCATACAGAACCGCCGGATCACTAAGACCTACTTTCGTACCTGCTCGACTTGTGGGTCTCGCAGTCAAGCTCCCTTATGCCTTTACACTCTACGGCTGGTTTCCAATCAGCCTGAGGGAACCATCGCGCGCCTCCGTTACTCTTTGGGAGGCGAC
>CAVQWZ010000017.1:5000-201829 GCA_963717775.1 uncultured delta proteobacterium | reverse complement strand
AGGATCCGAAAGGGATCGTGGATACCTGGTAGAACGCCTACCAGGCCCTCCTGTACTGGGGCGAAACAGGTCCGCTACGTTATGTGCAACGAAAAGGGGCGGGTCCGACTGTGTAAAGCCATAACCTGCAGCTGAACAATGCCGGACACGAGGAACCCATGACCGTGCCTGAAATGCATATTGAAGAAACCGGGGAAAGCGGTCTCCTGCTGAATCCCTCACCGGGGAGTGGAGCTGGAACAGCCTCCCCTCCCCGCAGGCGCTGGAAGGGAGGCTGTCAGCCGGGCAAGGATACTACCCGGCCGGATTTTGACAACGAGCTGGTCCAGCGGGCTGGGACAGCGGCCTTTTAGATCTCCGCTTTCGGTTATGGACCTCTGCACCCGCAAGAACGTTGCTGTCAACCGGGAACGGGTCGCCCTCCGCGGTCAACCGACTCCTTACCCTGGCGACCTCCGTCCCCGAACGTCAAGGGGCCCGTCGGGAGGGCGTTCACGTCCCGATCCCTCGAAAGCATCGGTTCCTCTGCCATCGACTTCTGGCGTTCGCTGCTGGATATGCTCGCTTTCCTGGGGGGAGTTTCATATCCTTTGTCCGCCTGTGCACCGGCAGGGCGCGCTTCCGCGGCTCCGAGTTTTGCTCATCCTTCAGGAATGCAGCATGGACGCACTCCCTATCGTTTCCCTTATCAGCCTCCTGGTCGGTCTCATTCTGGCCTTCATCGGCGCGATCCAACTGAAGATGTTCAGAGCGCAGATCTATGTTGCCGACTTGGTCGGTATCGGCATGGTTCGGGCCATGGGGGCTATTATGACCGGCATTATCATGGCCGGACGTACCGGAGCATCTTTCGCCGCCCGGATCGGCACCATGCAGGTCAACGAGGAGATTGACGCCCTACAGACAACCGGAGTTTCACCCACAGACTTCCTGGTCCTCCCCCGCATACTCGCGCTGTCGATTATGATGCCTCTCCTCACAATCATGCCGCACCTGATGGGAATCCTCGGCGGCTTCATTGTGGGAGTGTTCGGCCTCGATCTGAGTGTTGCAGAATATTACCAGGAGACGATCAAGGCGGTGGCCCACCAATGTCTGGATCGGGCTCTTTTCGGGGTTCGTTTACGGCATCCTGGTGGCCTTGGCTGGCTGCATGCGAGGAATGCAATGCGGCCGCAGCGCCTCGGCGGTGGGAGACGCCACCACCTCCGCAGTTGTTACCAGCATCGTCAGCATCGTCGTGGCAACGGCCATCATAACAGTACTTTGCAACATCCTGGGGATATGAACCATGGACAAAGAACCTCACATTATTGTTCAGGACCTTACCATGGCATACGGCAGCTATGTGCTCCAGCGGGATCTAACCTTTACCGTCAATCGTGGCGATGTCTTCATCATTATGGGGGGAAGCGGCTGCGGCAAAAGCACGCTGATGCGGCATCTCATCGGGCTCAAGTCGCCAGCCAAGGGTTCCGTATTCTATGATGCCGTAAACTTCTGGGACGCGGACCCGGAAGAGCGGGACCGGATGTTGCGGCGCTTCGGTGTCATGTACCAGAGCGGGGCGCTCTGGAGTTCTCTGACCCTGGCGGAAAACGTGGCCCTGTCACTCGAGCTTTATACAGAGCTGAAACCGGCCCAGATCCGAGAGATCGCATCACTGAAACTCGCGCTGGTCGGGCTTGCCGGCTTTGAAGATTACTACCCGTCAGAGATTAGCGGCGGGATGAAGAAGCGGGCTGGTATCGCCCGAGCCATGGCACTCGACCCGGACATCCTGTTCTTCGATGAGCCTTCTGCGGGACTGGATCCAATCAGTGCACGGTTATTGGACGACCTGATCCTGGAACTGAAGGATAGTCTGGGCACTACGGTAGTGGTGGTAACCCACGAGTTGGCGAGTATCTTTGCCATCGGGAACAATTCCGTGTTTATCGATGCGGACGAGAAGACGATGATTGCAACGGGAGATCCAAAAAGGCTGCTTGAAGAGTGCGCACATCCTACCGTACGAAATTTCCTGACCCGTGGCGAGGCCAAGGCGGAAATCAAGTCCGGGGAAAGGCCGGCACCCTGCTTCCTTGCCTGACGGGAAGGGCGGTTACGTAGCCGACCAAAGTTTCATTATGGGGGAGAAATGCCATGAGTAAGCCGGCAAACAAAACACTGATCGGGCTGTTCGTACTGGGGGCAGTAACCCTGGTGGTACTGGCGGTGGCCCTGTTTGGGTCCGGGAAGTTTTTTGTCAAGAAACCGAAGTTCGTCATGTTTTTTCCCGGTTCAGTCAATGGTCTCGAGATTGGTTCCCCGATACAGTTTCGCGGTGTAAAAATAGGGCAGGTGACCAAGATCTCGGCCACGCTCGACAAGAACCTGTCCGTGGTGATTCCGGTCTTAGTGGAGTACGACCCCGGTAGCCTGACGGTCCCGGCTGAACTCATGAAAGAGGTGCAGGGTCAGAACTACCCGTTCATCCATAAGCTCATAGCAAAGGGGCTCAAGGCTCAGCTTCGCATGAAGAGCTTGATCACCGGCCAACTTTACGTCGCGCTGGATTTCTACCCTGACAAGCCGCTCCGGCTTCTCGGCCTCAAGAAAGAGTACCCGGAGATCCCCACCATTGAATCAACGTCAGACGTCCTCATGTCTACTTTGGAAAAGATTCCGCTTGCTCAGATCAGCGATAATCTCCTCAAGGCGACCGAGGGGTTGGAAAAGGTAGTGAACTCTCCGGAAATCAAGGAGAGTCTGAAAAACATGAATTTGGCGCTAAAGGATCTCTCACTTCTCATCAAGAATGTCAATGGGGAGGTAAAGCCGCTTTCTGCGAGCCTTATGGATACCTCGACTGCCGCACGAGGAGCGTTTTCGCAAGCAGAGAAAACCCTCGCTTTCAACGATGGGGTTCCAGGAAAAATGGCCGAAAACTTTCAGCAAACATTGGATAATATTAACAAAGCACTGGAAGATTTGCGGCTGACGGTCACCTCGTATGAGAAACTCGCCGATCGGAATATCGATCTGGGCTATGACGTAAGCAAAACCCTACGGGAAATCGAAGGAGCGGCCAGCTCCATCCGTTCGCTCAGCGAGTACCTGGAACAACATCCCGAGGCACTCGTGAAGGGAAAACAGCCGGTGAAGGGGGAATAGCATGGACAGGAGAAGACGCATCATCTTTCCACTGGTCATTATCGGTTTGAGTGCCTTGCTCATAAGCTGTTTCGGAACAAGCCCCCAACCCAGATTCTATACCCTAACCCCCCAGAATGACACCGGCATCTCCGCCATGGAAGGGACAGGGGTAATCGTCAGGGTCGGACCCGTCAGCCTTCCGTCCTATCTTGACCGGCGGCAGATTGTCTCCCGCAATGGCCGGAACGAAATCATGGTTGCAGAGTTCGACCGATGGGGAGGCTCGCTGGATGACGAAATCAGCCGGCTGCTGGTACTAAACCTCTCGAACCGGTTGGCGTCCCAGGGAATTTCCGTCGTACCGTGGAGATCGGTCTCCCTGGTCGAAGCCCCGACAGTGTATCGCATTCCGGTCAGCCTGGATCGGTTCGATGGCACCCCCGGAGAGAAAGTAGTCCTGAACGCATCCTGGGGAGTGATTTTAAAAAAAGACAGGAAGGAGACACCGCTTGTCGTTCGGGAGTCGACAATAACCGAAGAGGTCGGAGGCACGGATTACCCGGCGTTGGTGACAGCCATGGAAAGGGCGGTTGACAAGCTCGGTAAAGAGATTGCTGACAGTTTTGCTACTTTTGAACGAGTGAAATGATACGAACTCGACAGTGAAAATCAGAGAAGGGGGAGATTATGAAGATCAGTACTACTAAATTCCCGGTGCGCTGTAGTGGACGAATAACCGCGACGATTTGGATAGCGGTTTTGGTTGCATTTCTTCTGCTCGCGGCTGCGGCTATGGCCGAAGACTACTGTAAGCCGAAACCGGCGCCTCCCCCACTGCCAGCTCCCTATTCCGGAGACTTTCTCTCCCGATCGACCATGACAGGCGACTGGGGTGGGGTGCGCAACCTCCTTCTATCAAAGGGGGTAACCCTTGATATGACACTGACCCAGACAGAGCAGGGGGTAGTGGACGGCGGGAAGAGTTCGAGTTGGGAGTATGGAGGACGAAGCCAGTTAACCCTCAAGGTAGACACCGGGAAGCTTGGACTATGGCCCGGCGGTTTCCTGACCATGGAAGCCGAGGGGAATTTCGGCCATGCCGTCAACCCGTACACGGGAGCTCTCATGCCGGTGAACGAAAACCAGATCTATCCGGTACCCGGCAGGGATCATATCTATTTCCCCGCCTGGAATTTTGCCCAGTTCCTTTCCGAGTACTTTGGCCTGGTCGTCGGCAAGCTTGACACCACTGGAGGAGACGCCAACGAGTTCGCCCACGGAAAGGGGGACACCCAGTTCATGAACCTGGCATTCGGCATCAATCCCGTTGCCGTTGTCACAGTACCTTACTCAACGCTGGGCGCCGGTATTATCGTCCTGCCGACCAAGGACCCGAATTCAGCGTTGATACAGTTCAATGTGCTCAACTCCGCGGGTGTTGCCAACACGGCGGGTTTCGACGAGTTGAACGGCAACAAGCTGACCTTTGTCGGTTCGGCCCGGGTGCGAACCGGTTTTTTCGGAAACACCGGGCATCAGTCGATCAGTCTGACGTATTCCAACAAGGAGTTTAACTCCATCGATCAGAGACTCGGCCAAGTCGTTGTTACCAACCAGATTGAGAAAAAGAAGGGCTCTTGGGCGGTGTTCTACAACTTTGATCAGTACTTGTATGAGCCGAAAAAGGGTTCCGGTCATGGTGTCGGCATTTTCGGCCGATTCGGTGCTTCGGACGGCAATCCGAATCCGATGAAGTTCTTCTACAGTGTTGGATTTGGCGGCAAGGGCTTCCTGTCCAGTCGGCCAAATGACAGTTTCGGCCTTGGCTACTATTACATGCAGATTGAAAACCCGACAGTGAGCGGTCCATTGGCAACCAGGAGTTTTCTCCGGAATGAGTATGGGTTTGAGGCCTTCTACACGGTTGCCGTTACCCCGTGGATGCTCCTGACTCCGGACATTCAGGTAATCCGGCCTGCACAGAAACAACAGGGGAGTATTTTGCCGCTCATGAGGACAGACGTGGATACCGCAACGATACTGGGTCTACGGATGCAGCTAATTTTCTGAGGCAACAGGTGTAGCTTTACATGAAAGTATTCAGAGTGATGATGTTTGGTGCCCTGTTCTTTGCTGCAACAGGCATGATCGGAGGAGCGCGGGCCGATGAAGGTAAGGCGGCTGGTTCGGATCAATCGCAGCTCGTCAAGCAGGCCAACGCGCCAATATCATCTATCATGCAGATCCGTCTGCAGGATACTTTTGTGCCTCAATTCAATGATCTGCACGGGAGCGGCAATACGTTTACCATGGCCCTGACCATGCCGCTTCCGAAACACCGACTTTTGCCGCTCCCTCAGCTTTCACTGCTGACTCTTCCAGCAGCAGTCAAGCTCCCTGGCCACGTAACAGGACTCGGTGACCTCCGTTTTATAGACATCGCCATCTTGCACGCGGGGCCAAGGTTTATCTGGGGAGCCGGTCCGATATTCGTGTTTCCGACGGCAAGCAAACAACAAACCGGACAGGGCAAATGGCAGGTGGGGCCGGCCGCGGCCATTGCTTTCACGCCTGAGAGATGGCTGGTGGGTGTGCTGGTACAAAATCCCATCTCCTTTGCCGGCGACGGGGACCGAAAAGATGCGAACGCTATGATTGTGCAACCATTCGCTTCCTATCAACTCGGCAAGGGCTGGTTTGTCAGATCGCAGCCGCAGATTTTTATCAACTGGAAAACCGGCAAACAGATTTTGCCGCTCGATCTCGGGTTCGGACGTGTTTTCAAAATCGGACGGCAAAATGTCAGCTGGTTTGTTGAACCTTTCTGGAACCTTACGAACGACGGTCCGTCTCCGGAATATGGTGTCACGTTTGGCGTAACGCTGCTGTATCCGGAATTCTGGAAAAAGCGCTGAGTTTCTTTGCCGTACTACGCAACTGGACGGAATTAATTTCTATCGTTGAGCTCTTTTATGCCCGGAGTCGTGAAAGGAAAAACGTGCCCGATTGGAAGTGGGCGCTCAAAGGGGCTACAAGCCCGAAGGTAACTTTTGGAGGATGGAAAGGAGGAACGGAGATGAAATCTACATCGTTTATACCGAGAATACTGGCCCTCAACGGGGCCGCCCTGCTGGCCGCAGTGCCGGCCCTGGCCGTGGAAACCACCGGCGTGGTGGGGTCACCCAGCGCCACGACTACTATTGACGGGAAGCGGCTCCCGGCGCCGGACCCGAAATTCGGCGGCGTGATCAAACTTGATGCCCTGCAGTCGAAACCGTGGTGGGCGCCGCGTGTGGTGCCGCCGAAAAAAGCGCCCAACATCCTGCTCATCATGACCGACGACTCGGGCTTCGGCGTGCCAAGCACGTTCGGCGGCGTCATCCCGACACCGACGATGGATCGCCTCGCGAAGAGCGGTCTACGCTATAACAACATTCACTCCACTGCGCTGAGCTCACCCACACGCGCCGCCCTCATCACCGGTCGCAACCATCACTCGGCCGGCTTCGGCGTGATCTCAGAACAGTCCACTGGCTTCCCGGGCTACAACAGCATCATTGCCAAGGACAAGGCAACCATCGGCCGCATCCTGCTGGACAACGGCTACGCCACCTCGTGGTTTGGCAAGAACCATAACACACCGGCCTTTGCCGCCAGCCAGGTGGGGCCCTTCGACCAGTGGCCGACCGGCATGGGCTTCGAGTATTTCTACGGATTCGTGGGCGGCGACGCCAACCAGTGGCAGCCAAACCTGTTCCGGAACACCACCCAGATTTACCCGTTCGAGGGCAAGCCGGGCTGGAATCTCATTACCGGAATGGCTGATGACGCTATTGAGTATTTGAATCGGATCAACCAGACCATGCCCTCCAAACCGTTCTTTCTCCACTACGTCCCCGGCGCCACCCACGCGCCGCATCACCCGACCAAGGAATGGGTCGACAAGATCCACGCTATGCACCTCTTCGATGACGGCTATGAAAAGCTGAGGGAGCGGATCTTTGAGAACCAGAAGCGCCTGGGGGTCATCCCGGCGGACACCCAGCTCGAGCCCTGGCCCTCGAAACTCCTCAAGCATTGGGACGATTTGACAGCTGTGGAGAAAAAACTCTTCATCAAGCAGGTGGAAGTTTTCGCTGCCTATGAGGCGTACAGCGACTATGAGATCGGTCGAGTTATCCAGGCCGTCGAAGATATGGGCAAGCTCGACGACACACTGATCATCTACATCAATGGCGACAACGGCACCAGCGCCGAGGGCGGGCCGCTCGGCACACCGAACGAAGTCGCGTTCTTCAACGGCGTCAACGAGATGCCGGTTGATGTTCAAATGAAGTGGTATGACGTCTGGGGCACGGAACAGACCTACAACCACATGTCAGCAGGCTGGTCATGGGCCTTCGACACCCCCTTCACCTGGTTCAAACAGAATGCCTCGAAGCTCGGCGGTATCCGCCAGGACATGGTCGTCTCCTGGCCAGGGCACATCAAGGACCAGGGTGCCCTCCGCGAGCAGTTCATGCACGTAATTGATATCGTACCCACCCTCCTGGAGGTCTCTGGTATTCCTGCTCCCGAATACGTGGATGGCATCAAGCAGGCGCCGATCGAGGGTACCAGCTTCGCATACACGTTTGATGCGAAGAACGCCAAAGAGACGTCCCGGCACAAGACCCAGTATTTCGAGATGATGGGCCAGTGGGCACTGTATCACGAAGGCTGGCTGTTGAGCACCAAGGTGAACCGCGCGCCGTGGCAGGCCTTCGGCGCTGCCAATCCCGACCCGCTCAACAACCAGGTGCTCCAACTCTACAACCTGAACAAGGACTTCAGCCAGTCTCAGGACCTCGCGGCCAAGTATCCGGCCAAAGTGAAAGAGATGAAGAAGATGTTCGTCGCGGAAGCGAAGAAGTACCAGGTCTTCCCGCTGGACGCCTCGGTGGCTGCCCGCATCGTGGCCCCGCGACCAAACATCACGGCCGGCCGCACCGAGTTCGTGTACACCAAACCAATGGTCGGCCTGCCGCAGGGTGATTCGCCGTTCCTGCTGGACAGTTCGTATACCATCACGGCGGACATCGAAGTTCCGCAGGGCGGCGCCGAGGGGATGATCCTGACCTCGGGTGGACGCTTCGCCGGCTACGGCTTCTACCTGCTCAAAGGCAAACCGGTGTTCCTCTGGAACCTGATCGATCTGAAAAGAATCAAGTGGGAAGGACCGGAAGCGCTTGCGCCCGGCAAACACACCCTGGAGTTCGACTTCACCTATGACGGCCTCGGCGTCGGCACGCTGGCGTTCAACAACATGAGCGGCCTCGGCCGCAGCGGTACCGGTACGCTCAAGGTGGACGGCAAAGCTGTCTCAACCATCAAGATGGAGAAGACCGTGCCGATGATCCTGCAATGGGACGAGAGCTTCGACATCGGTTCCGACACCCTGACCGGCGTGAACGATGCGGACTACCAGCCGCCCTTCACCTTCACCGGCAAACTCGACAAGCTGACGATCAAGGTGGACCGGCCGAAGCTGCCACCGGAGGAAATCAAGAAACTCGAAGAGGCGATGCGTAACAACCAGATGAGTGAGTAACGCAGATGGGAAAATAGCGGGCCGTTCCGTTGGGGAACGGCCCGTGTTTCCTCATCTTGGAAAAAGCGAAGGAGGTAAAGAAATGCAATCGAAAGCAATTGCGCCGTCAGTCCTGACTCTTAACAGAGCCTTCATGTTAACAGCGGTTCCGGCCCTGGCCCTGGGCACGGCGTTCACCGTGCCGGCTGGCGCGCAAGATGTTTTGCCGTTTCCGCCCAAACCCTCCGGCAGCGTGGCTGAACGGACGATGCAGGAGTCAACGTACAACCCGCTTCCGGTACAAAGCCATCTGCCCAAGAACGCGCCAAATATCCTGATCGTGCTCATCGATGACGTAGGTCCTGCTCAAACGGACACTTACGGCGGCGAGATCCACACGCCGACTCTGAGTAAAATAGCCAGGGAAGGGATTTCCTACAACCGGTTTCACACGACGGCGATGAGTTCCCCCACGCGCGCCGCATTGCTGACCGGCCGAAACCATCACCGTGTCGCCAGCGGCCAGATCACGGAATTAGCGAATGACTGGGATGGATATAGGGGCACCATCCCCAAGAGCAGCGCTACTGTTGCCAAGGTCTTGGAGGACTACGGCTACAGCACGGCTGCGTGGGGCAAGTGGCACAACACGCCTGCCGACCAGACGACCGCCGCCGGTCCCTTCGACTACTGGCCAACCGGTTACGGCTTCCAATACTTCTACGGATTCCTTGCCGGTGAAGCCTCGCAGTACGAACCGATGCTCGTTCGAAACACTGCCTACGTCGACCATCCCCACACTTCAGGTGGCCATAATTATTACCACCTGAGCGAGGATCTGGCCGACGACGCCATTCTCTGGTTGCGTGAACACAAGTCGTTGGCCCCCGACAAACCGTTCTTTATGTACTGGGCCAGCGGCGCCTCGCACGGCCCGCACCAGGTCCCGAAAGAATGGGTCGACAAATACAAGGGCAAATTCGATGACGGATGGGACAAGTACCGCAAACGTGTCTACAAACGCGCGAAAGCAATGGGTTGGATTCCTCAGGATGCGAAGCTGACACCGCGGCCCGCCAATCTGGATTCGTGGGATTCAATTCCCGACGATGAAAAGCCTTTTCAACGCCGGCTGATGGAATGTTTTGCCGGGTTCACCGAGCACGTTGACGTGCAGGTCGGGCGAATTGTACATGAAATAGATACACTCGGCTACGGCAAGAACACGCTGATTTTGTACATCTGGGGCGACAACGGCGCCTCCGCCGAAGGGCAGAACGGGACGATTAGCGAGTTGCTCGCGCAGAACGGAATTCCGACGACCACAGAACAGCAGATTAAGGCTCTGAAGAGTCTCGGCGGCCTTGACGTTCTCGGTTCGCCCAAGACGGACAACATGTATCATGCCGGCTGGGCATGGGCAGGCAGCACGCCATATCAATATACAAAACTAATCGCCTCGCATTTCGGCGGCACGCGCAACCCGCTGGCCGTTCGCTGGCCCGGGAAGATCAAACCAAACGCTGTGCCGCGCGCGCAATTCCTCCATGTCAACGACGTCGTTCCCACCATCTATGACGTTGTGGGCATCACTCCGCCTCGCGTAGTCAACGGCATCGAACAGGATCCTATTGACGGTGTCAGCTTCGCGAGTACGTTCAATGATGCAAAGGCACCCGAAGTCGTGCAAACCCAGTACTTTGAAATTATGGGCAGCCGCAGCATTTACCACGACGGTTGGATTGCCTCAGCATTTGGTCCGCGTACGCCATGGATTCCCGGCCTGCCGCCGGGCATAAAAGAATGGACGCCAGATAAGGACTCGTGGGAACTGTACGACCTCAACAACGACTGGTCGCAGGCCGTCGACCTCTCGGATAAAATGCCGGGCAAGCTGTCCGGGATGAAAGACTTGTTCCTGGCAGAGCTCACGAAAAACAAGGGTCTGCCCGTCGGCGGCGGTCTGTGGGTACCCGTGTTGCACCCGGAGTTGCGCATTGCACCGCCCTATACCTCGTGGCACTTTCCCGGCGGCATCACGCGTATGCCGGAATTCGTGGCTCCCGCCCTTGGCAACAAGGAAAACATTGTTACGGTTCAGGCCGAAATCCCGGCCAACGCCAACGGAGTTATTTATGCGCTTGGAGGGTTTTCCGGCGGGCTCACCTGTTACGTGAAAAACGGTGTCTTGTCCTATGAATACAACCTGTTCGAGATCCATCGCACACACATCAAAGCTAAAGGACCCCTTCCTGCCGGCCCGGTAAAGATCGAAGTGGAAACCACTTATGTCGAACCCAAACCGGGCGGCCCTTTGAAGGTTGTGATGCGCGTCAACGGCGCAGAGGTCGCTTCCGGTGTGGTGCCCGTCAGTGCGCCGCTGATCTTCACCGCCAATGACGCCCTCGATTTCGGCATTGACCTCGGTTCTCCGGTCGGCCTGGAGTATTACGATGCGGCGCCGTTCAAGTTCAACGGCAAGATCGATGAAGCATATGTGAAGTATCTGGGTACTCCGGCAGAGATCAAGAAGGAAAAACTTCAGACCGATGCCCCGATCCCGGCGGTGGACTGAAGCGAAGACTCGAAATGAATAAGCAACCGTCAATAATATCTGGCGGCAAACGGCGTTTGTTGTGGACGAAGACCTAATTAGTGCATTGAGGCTACATTTCCAAAGTGAAGAGCGTATTGCTTTACTACGCTTGCCCTGTCTTCCTCTGTGCAACCGGCGTTACATTGGCAGTTGATCTGTAGATGATCGGAAAATGATCTTAGAACGTAAATCAGAAATGTCGTGGCACTCAACAGCAAGCTACGAACGAAAGGATCCCAAGATGATACAACACATTCTGACGAGTGCGGTGCTCATTGTCACTTTGGCTGCAACGGCGATGGCCAAGGATTACAAGATGACGACCCCCATCGCGCCGGGTGTAATGGTGCCGGACAAGGTCGAAACTTCCATCGGCAGCCTGAACCTGCACTACGGCTATCCTGATGACGCAACTACACAAAAAGTCTATGACAACCTGGATGCCTCGCGTGCGCTGCAAGCCTACCTACTAGCCATCCCAATAGTAAACCAGGTCGGTATGCGTGCCACGCTCCGCGAGTTCGGGCCTGTTAACCAGACGGATGTGATCTGGGAGAACCTCGTTGATTCCAAAACCGTAGAACTGACAGCGAACGACAACACCATCTACAGCTTCATTTGGCTTGATACGAAAAAGGGACCGCTGGTCGTGGAGGTTCCGCCCATGATCCTCGGTCTCATCGATGACTTCTGGTATCACTGGGTTGCCGACATCGGTATCACCGGTGCTGACAAAGGTAAAGGCGGCAAATATCTGATCCTGCCTCCTGGCTATACAGGCAAAGTTCCCAAGGGATATTTCGTCGTGCGACCGAGCACGTTCGGCAATTGGATGCCCTTCCGCTCATTTCTCGTCAAAGGCTCAACCAAACCTGGCGTTACATCAGTCAAACAACATCTGAAGATTTATCAGCTCTCCGATACGGCCAATCCTCCCGCGATGAAGTTCGTTAATGCCTCCGGCACTCCTTCTAACTTTGTCCCGCCCAGCGACTACGCTTTCTGGAGTCTGCTGAATGAAGCTATTCAAGAAGAACCCAGCGAGGGAAGTGATCCCACCACGCTTGGTCTATTTGCCTCGATCGGCATTGAAAAGGGCAAGCCCTTCAACCCTGATGCCCGGATGAAAAAGATTCTCACAGACGCCGCGAAGATTGGCAGCGTAACCGCGAGAGCGATCGCCTTCAGAATCCGAGATAAGGACGCCTTCTTCTATCCAGACAGCCCGTGGCGTCTGCCCTTCTTCGGCGGCTACAAGTTCGAGAACTCACCAGGGGTTGCCAATCTGGATGGGGCCGCGTTCTTTTACTATATTGCCACCGGTGTAACACCGGCTATGGCAGAGAAAATGGTCGGCAAAGGCTCGCAATATCCCTGGTGCGCACAAGACTCGGACGGCAACCCGTTCGAAGGCGGAAACAACTACAAAATGCACTTGCCTCCAAATATTCCGGTCAAAGACTTCTGGTCAGTCATCGTCTATGACAACCAGACGCGCTCCATGGTCCAGACCGATCAGCAGTTCCCCAGCGTCAGTAGCCAAAACAAGGGTGTACTCGTCAACAAGGACGGCTCAGTCGATGTTTATTTCGGACCAAAAGCTCCGGCAGGCAAGGAAAATAACTGGGTGCAGACGATTCCCGGTAAGGGCTGGTTCATGATCCTGCGCCTTTACGGTCCGCTTGAGCCCTGGTTCGATAAGACTTGGCGGCCTGGCGAAATCGAACCGTTGTAGTAGAATAATTACAACAACGCCAGTCCGGCAGACGGTTGATGCTAGTCTCGCAAAACAAACGGGCGAGCGAAAAGTACTGGCCGAATTGCTACGGTTAGCCGAAAAATTTCACCATTAACTGAAAAGGAGGTTTCTCATGGTTTCTCGTAATCGTTTTATTATGAGCTTGTTCGCCGTGTTCTTGGTTGTCGGTTGTGCCAAGACCACAATCACCAACCGAGACCAACTCGTAACCGGGCAACTCCCGCGTCCCGCTCACATCCTGGTGTACGACTTTGTCGCCACGCCTGGTGATGTTCCGCCCAACTCCTCTTTTGCCGGGGATCAGTACGAGCACTCCACCACGCAAACCGCCGAGCAGATCGAGATGGGCCGCAAGGTCGGCGCTGAAATCGCGTCGCACCTCGTCGCGGAAATCCGGGCCATGGGGATGCCGGCGGAGCTGGCTTCGAGTGATTCGGTACCAATGGTCAACGACCTCGAAATCCGGGGCTATCTCCTCTCAATCCAGAAGGGGAGCGCAGCCAAGCGCGTCGCCATCGGATTCGGTTCCGGGACGTCGGATTTGATAACATCGGTCGAAGGCTTCCAGATGACTCCCGAGGGATTGCGGAAACTCGGCGGTGGCACACTGAATGCCAGCGGAAGCAAGGGTCCTGGAGGCGTCCTCGGACTTGCTGCTCTCGCTGCAACCGGCAACCCGGTTGGGCTCATTGTTAGCGGCAGTATGAAAATCTATGGCGAGGCGAGCGGCAAGAGCAAGATTGAGGGGCGTGCCGCCCAGACCGCCAAGGAAATAGCCACTGTGCTCAAAAAACGCTTTCAAGATGAGGGCTGGATCTAGTAAATCAACCAGTGGATATGCTGCAGATTTATAGGGGTTCGGGTGAAAGGTAGAAAGAAGGCGCTACTGATCCTCGAACCCCATATCCTCATAACTGGAGAGATAAATGGAATTCTCAGGAAGGGAAGTTCGGCGGAACCCTGTGTTGATATCCTTAGAGTTGCCTGAAGGTAGCTGCCAAAATCTGATGGAGTGGGGAATATAATAATGAGTGCGTCGCTAATAGCCTGTCACGAATGTGACTTGCTCCAAAGGGAGGTTCCCCTTGCTCCCGGCAGGGTGGCGCGCTGCAAACGCTGCAACGCGGAACTGTACCGCTCTGCCCACAAGAGCGTTGACCATACTCTCGCATTTACTCTGGCTGCCGCCGTGTTTTTTATCGTTTCCAATTCGTACCCCATCGTTGGTCTCGAGATGCAGGGGACTCGCAATGACACCAACCTCCTTGGCGCCGTCCAGGCGCTCTGGAATCAGGATATGTGGCATGTTGCCACTCTCGTATTTGTCACGACCTTCCTGATGCCAGCTGTCGAACTCGCCGGCATGATCTATCTCTTGCTCGCGCTTAAGCAAGGCCGCACACCTGCCGGTTCCACCATCATTATGCGAATTCTTCAGAATGTCCACCCGTGGGGCATGGTGGAAGTGTTTATGCTGGGGGTGCTCGTGGCGCTGGTCAAACTCACACACTTTGCAAGCGTCATCCCCGGTCTTGCTCTCTGGTCATTCGGTGTTCTAACCCTGCTGATTGCTGCGGCTGCATCATCATTTGATATCCGCGACGTATGGTCCAGGACCAGTCGGGATTTCACGGAAACGGGGGGCCAATGAGCGCTACACCACTGACCGCCGCGGACTGCGGCCTGTTTTCCTGCCACGTCTGCGGCCTCGTCTCGAAAACAACTTCAACAGGAGGTAAGAACCACTGTCCGCGCTGCTCCGCCAGGCTCCATTTTCGCAAGCCGGACAGCGTGGCTCGCACCTGGGCGTTGCTTATCGCGGCAGCCATCATGTATCTCCCTGCCAACCTGCTGCCGATGATG
The DNA here is from genome assembly GCA_963717775.1 of uncultured delta proteobacterium. Lineage (GTDB taxonomy): Bacteria > Desulfobacterota > Desulfuromonadia > Geobacterales > Geobacteraceae > RPRC01. The sequence continues at coordinate 186,904 of CAVQWZ010000017.1, read as the reverse complement.
GAAACGAGTTCGCTTTTCGGCTCTGAGGAGGACACCATCTTTAGCGGCGTCATCTACCTTTGGAGTTCGGGTTCCTGGGACCTGGCCATCGTGGTATTTATCGCAAGCATCATGGTGCCTCTGCTCAAGCTGATCTCCCTCACTCTGCTGTTGGTTTCGGTTCAGCGCCGCTCCGTGTGGCAGCCGGTCCAGCGGACGAGACTCTACCGGATGATCGAAGTGGTCGGTCGCTGGTCAATGCTGGACATCTATGTGGTAACGATCCTCGCTGCCCTGGTGCAGGTCGGCTCCCTGGCGACGGTCAAAGCAGGGCCTGCTGCGGTGGCCTTCGGTGCTGTTGTGGTGCTCACCATGTTTGCCGCGAGACAGTTCGACCCCCGTTTGATCTGGGACCCATTACAGAAAGAGAGAACAACTCATGAGTGATACACAGCATGATCCGGAAATTCTTGACATCCCCGATGCGGTTGCCGAGCCGAAGAATCGCCATTCCCTGCAACTAGTCTGGCTCATCCCCATCGTTGCGGCGATCATTGGGGGGACGCTGGCGGTCAGGACATACCTGCAGAAAGGTCCGGAGATTACCATCACCTTCAAGACCGGAGAGGGTCTGGAGGCAGGCAAGACGAAAATAAAGTACAAGGATGTCGAGGTCGGGGTTGTCAAGGAAATTACCGTCGCCAAAAACCTCGAGAACGTAATTGTGACCGCCGAAATGAAGAAGGAGACCAAACCATACCTTGTCAAGGACACCAGATTCTGGGTGGTCCGTCCCCGAATTTCCGGGGGGAACGTCTCCGGCCTTGAGACACTTATGGGTGGCTCCTTTATCCGGATTGACGTCGGCAAATCCAGCCAGTCACAAGAGGATTTCAAAGGTCTGGAGTCGCCGCCGGCCTTCACCACGAATGAACCGGGGAGCCTCTTTTTACTGCACAGCGCAGACCTCGGATCGCTTGACATCGGTTCGCCACTCTATTTTCGCCGCATCAAGGTCGGACAGGTTGCCTCCTACGAACTCGACAAGGGTGGCACCGGGGTGACTTTCAAGGTCTTCGTCGCTGCCCCGTATGATCGGTACGTCAGGACAAACACCCGGTTCTGGAATGCCAGCGGCATCGACCTCACTCTCGGCGCAAGCGGCGTGAAGTTGAATACGCAATCGTTGGTGTCAATCCTTATCGGCGGGATCGCATTCCAGACCATGGACGAGTCGGGTGAAGCTCCTCCGACCGGCCCGAACACCGCGTTCACCCTGTTCGCCACCCGTGACGATGCGATGAAGCATCGCGATACGGTCAGACAAAGCTATGTGCTGATCTTCAATGAATCGGTGCGGGGGCTATCGGTAGGGGCTCCTGTCGACTTCCGGGGGGTGCCCGTCGGCGAGGTTACGGGAATCAATCTGGAGATGGATCCCCAAACTAAGGAAATCGATATGCTGGTCTATATCCAATACTATCCGCAACGAATACGCTCCCGGGTCATTGGATCGATACCCTCCCTGAAAGAGCACGAAAAGATTATCAACAAGATGGTCGGTCGAGGTCTACGGGCGCAACTCAAGAGCGGGAGCCTGCTGACCGGGCAACTATTCATCGCACTCGATTTCTTTCCAAAGGCCCCGAAAGCAAAGGTGGTCTGGAACACAAACCCACCCCAGTTCCCAACCACACCCGGCAGTTTGGTTGAAATGCAGGCGTCGCTCACGCAGATCATGAATAAGATCGAGAAACTGCCGCTGGAAGAGACTGTCGTCGAGGTTCGGCAGGCTGTTAAGACTCTCAATCTTACCTTGAAGAATACCGACAAACTGGTTCAGCGGTTTGACGCCGAGCTCATGCCTGAAGCTCGGGCGGCACTGGAAGAAGCGCGCAAAACTCTGGGTGCGGCAAAACAGACCCTTTCGCCTGACGCACCGCTGCAGAACGACCTGCGTGAGACGCTGCGCGAACTTACCCTGGCGGCACGGGCACTAAGGGTATTCACCGATTACCTGGATCGACACCCGGAGTCCCTGATTCGTGGCAAGCAGGAGGATGTCCGATGAAAATGAATCGTTTCAGTATCGCTATTGATTGTCATGTGCTTGGTTGCAGCCGTGCAAACCGGCTGCAGCAGATCACCACGGGTAACCTTTTACACCTTGGAAGCAGGTAAAGCACCCGAATCGGCTCCTTCCGGCACAACATCCTTCTCGGTTGCGGTTGGTCCGGTTACCCTGCCAATGATGGTGGACAGGCCGCAATTGGTTTTACGCGTTTCCGACAACCGGGTGGATATTCTTGAAATGCATCGCTGGGCCGAACCGCTGAAGAGCGGGATCTCACGACTACTCGCGGAAAACCTGTCACGGCAACTCGAGCCGGCTCGGGTCTCGGTCTATCCTCAGAGTGCCAGCGATAATGCCGACTACCGGGTACTGGTGGACATTCAGCGCTTCGAGGCGACGCCAGGGCAAGGTGTCACGGTCGATGCCCTCTGGTCGGTACGCCATGCCGGGGAGGAGACATTGAAAACGGGTCGCACAGTGATCAACGAAACCGCCACCGGAGAAAGCTATGACGCTTTGGTGGGGGCTTATGGCCGCGCAATTACAGCTGTCAGTCATGATATTGCACAGGTCATCCATAATGAGGCCTCCACGCCGCACTAACTACCTGCTCCAGCTGGGATAGGTAATAACAAAAGAAAGGATAATCCGTGATTACTTGCAGGATGACCAAGGGAAACAAGATGCGATTGATAACCATGCTGCTGGTGCTGTGTAGCGTTGCCATGGCAGGCCACACCTCATCGATTGCTGTTGCCGCTGATACCTCGCACTCTGCGCGGAAAAGCGATACACAGCGATTGATCGGGCGCTGGGTCCGCCCTGATGGGGGTTATGTGCTCGAACTGAAGGGGGTTGGGAAGGACGGCAGTCTGAAGGCGGCCTACTTCAATCCGCGCTCGATACACGTTTCCCGTGCGGAATTCCACCTTAATGCGGGCACAATCTCAATTTTTGTCGAATTGCGTGACGTCAACTATCCCGGTTCGACCTACAATCTTCGGTATGACCCAACCTCTGATCGGCTGAAGGGCATCTATTTTCTGGCGGCGTTGCAGCAACAGTATGAGGTGGAGTTTGAAAGAACAAAATAACCAGGAGCGGATGCAGAGGCAAACAGGAGAAAAAGAAGAAAGCCATCAAAAGGGAAGGAAGACAACGAAAGGAGAAAAACTCATGAAAAAACAAATGTGTCAATCCGCAGTTATGGCAATAGGAGCAATACTGCTTTTGGCAGGTATTGCCGGAGCTCAGCAGTTTCCGATCCTGGACGATGTTGCCAACAAAGTTGTGGCGAAATACCAGCAATCTACCTGCGAGGAGTTGTGGCAGAAAAAGGGGCAGCCCAAATCTGATATGGAAAAACGGGTCATCAAACTGCTGCACAGCGATCCCCAGATGCAGCAAGAGTTCCTCAACAGGGTAGCAGCCCCCATCGCTAACAAAATGTTCGAATGTGGGATGATCCCATGAGTGGCACAGAGAGAATTCAAACCGGCTCATCGTCGCTAGTCGGGACGGTCCGGGGATTCCGTTCCGGGCTAACGATGTTTCTTGCCCTTGCGCTGCTGGTCTCTTTTGCCTCAACCGGGCTTGCCCGGGAGGCGAAGCAACCGCCAAAGGCTTCGAAGTCGGCCAAGACAGCTGTCAAGGAAAGCCCGCCTCCGGTCCGAATGACCCTGGAGCCGAAGGCAATGGACATTATCAAAACTGCCTGCAGCCGTCTGGCCGCTGCCCGGTCGATGCGCTTCACGGCGGTCGTCACCTACGAAAACCCGAGTCTCCTCGGGACGCCCCTGGCGTACACGACGAAATCCGAGGTTACCATGCAGCGTCCCGACAAGCTCAGGGTGATTACGGTGGCAGATGGCCCGGCTTCGGAGTTCTACTATAACGGAAAGACGATGACGGCCTTCGCCCCGGCGGAGAACCTGGTTGCCGTAACCAATGCTCCACCCACGATCGATGCCGCGCTGAAAGTCGCCTTTACCTCGGCCGCCATCTATTTCCCGTTCACCGACCTGATTGTCGCCGACCCCTACAAGGATCTCTCCGACGGGCTGGTCATCGCCTTCTATATCGGCCAGTCGAAGGTGGTTGGCGGAACCACGACCGATATGGTGGCCTACGCCAATAACGATGTGTTCGTGCAGGCCTGGATCGGAACCGAAGACAAGTTGCCCCGGATGCTCCGGGCGGTGTATCGCGCTGACCCGGCACGATTGAGAAATCAATTGGAACTTTCCGACTGGCAACTGGATGTAGACGTTCAGCCCGGTGATTTCGTTGCGAAGGATGCGGCCGGCGCGAAACCAATCGCTTTCGTCCGTCCCGATGCGAAACTCCCGCCCTACGCCAAGCCCTCCGCCAAGGGAAAACCGGCCAAAAGTAAGTGAGGAGGTGTAACACACCATGAAAACGTTTTTCGCTGTTTTTCTTAAGTCTGTCGATGGTTCTTCTCACCTGTAATCAGGCCTTGCCCTGGGGGCATGCGAACAGATTCGGCGGCGGCAGCGCCCATACCTTCGGCGGTTCCGCCCATAGCAACGCCTGGGGTGGCAGCACCGAGCACACCTTCGGGCAAACGTCCCATACCAGCGCCTGGGGTACCAGCACGTCTCATGTCGCGGGCGTGGGTACTTCTCACACCAATGTCTATGGCGGCAGCGCAGCGCACGCCACGGGCGGCGGCTGGTCGAAGACTGGTGCCTATGGCGGAGTAGCCTACGGTAACGCCCACTACGGCGGTGCCTATTATCATCATCCGGCGTATGGCTATCCGGCGTACCATCCACCCACTACGGTGAATGTTTACGGGTCCGGCTGTTATAATTGCGGAGGTTGGTCCACCGCAGGCGCAGCCGCAGCCGGTGCGGCGGTCGGGATGGTTGTCGGCGCGGCGGCTGCCTCGGCCAATACGGCCGCGGCAACATCTAACGCCTATAGCGCCGGCGTTGCAGCAGGCAGCGCCAATACAGCAGCGGCAACGACAAACGCCTACAACGCCGGTGTCGCAGCAGGGGCCGCCGGCGGCCCTTACGTGATGGGCGCGATTTATGGGACGCTGCCTGCAGGTTGTGCATCTCCCGTCGTTCATGGTGTGACCTACTACCTGTGCGGTAATAACTGGTTCCAGCCATCCTACGGGGCAAATGGCGTCTACTATCGCGTGGTGCCTACCCCTTGAGGTGGCGTGCAATCGGAAGTGATTGTATAAGTACGGTTTTCGTACTATCGCCCGGATGTTTGCCCAAAGAAAGGAGAGTGTAAATGAAATTGAGCCATATATTGTCCGTATTCATCATTCTAAGTTCACTGCTGGCCTCATCCGTGTGGGGTGATGATACCTCTGTTTCTGCGGCGAATCCTGAAGCTGACAAATCGCTGAGCGAACTCAACAAGAAGCTGACAAACCCGGTCAGTGAACTCTGGTCCCTCTCGTTTCAGCAGAACAATTACGTGCTCACCATCCCTGGCAAAGGGAGCAATCACTGGAGTACGAACCTGCAATTCCAACCGGTAATGCCGGTGGCGCTAACCGGTAACTGGAACCTCATCACCCGGCCGGTATTACAGTTGTTCAACTCCGCGCCGTACCCGGAATCGTCACCTTTTCCGGTTCCCCATGTGGATATCAATCGCTCGACCGCGTTCGGGGACACGATCTTGTTGGAGATGCTTTCACCGAGTCCGAAGGTAGTCGGGAACTGGCTGCTCGGCGTCGGGCCGACCTTTATTTTCCCCACCGCCTTCGACGTGCACAACGGGCAGGGGAAGTGGCAGGTGGGACCGGCCGCCGTGGTCGGTTATCTCTCCGAGAAATGGATCCTCGGCGCATTTTGCCAGGACTGGATATCTTATGCCGGGCAGACTAACCGGGACAGCGTGCATCAGATGAATCTCCAACCCATAGCGGCGTACTTCCTGCCCAACGGCTGGAGCATCGGCTATTCGGGTAATGTGCTGGCTAACTGGAGGGCGCAAAACTCCGGGGATGTCTGGACGGTTCCCATTGGGCTTGCTGTCAACAAGGTGGTGAAGCTCGGAAAGCTTCCCGTCAAGATCGGTCTGGCGGGCCAGTACATGCCCATTCACCCGGAGACCTTTGGTCAAAAATGGAATATTCAGGTTTCGTTCACCCCGGTCATTCCCAAGCTGGTCAAGGGTGAACTGTTCGGAGACTGATGCTGATTCAGCCGGACAATGTTCAGTTTTCAGGCTTATAAGTGCAGTACTAACTTGACAAAAAGGAGAGATGTTATGAACAAAAAATCAGTATTGTTGGCAGCGGTTGTTATCGCCTTTTCCCTCGGGGGAACGGCACAGGCAGGAGAGGGATGTCCAGCAGCAGCTTCTGCAGCTAAAAAACCCTCGGTTATGAAGGAAGCAGTCGTTACTGCGACAGCTACGGTCCAGGCGATAGACTTGAAAAAAAGGCTTGTAACGCTACTGGGCGAGGAAGGGAACACTTTTGTAATCGTCGTCGGCCCACAGGCGAAGAACCTGTCTCAAGTGCATGTCGGTGATGTTGTACAAGTCACATATTACGAAGCGGTAGCCGTCAAGGTGTATAAGCCGGGTGAGGCACCGTCTGAAATATCCCAGACCAATATTCAGGCAACGGCTAAAAAAGGCGAAATGCCAGGCGGGATGGCCGCCAGCCAAATGACAGTGACGGCCACCGTGCAATCTATTGACAAGGAAAATCAGACCGCGGTCCTGGTGGGTCCGGAGGGAAACCCCGTGAAGGTAAAGGTGCAGGACCCGAAAAATCTTGAGAACGTGAATATAGGTGATGAGGTGGTGGCAACCTATACACAGGCTTATGCCATATCTGTAGAAAAACCTGAAATGAAATAGGCGTTTTCTTCCAGAATAAAATTAATGGAGAATGAGTATGAAATTACGAATAGTCGCAACCAATGTGTTTACCTTGGTCATTACAACCATTCTGATGACATTACCTTTTATCAGCATGGCTGCAAAGCTGAGCGAGAAGGAAGCTGCAACAATCGGCACTGAGGCTTACATCTTTGGCTATCCGCTCGTCACCATGGAAATGACCCGACGGGTCATGACCAACGTGGAGAAGCCAGTAGGCACTCGGGCGCCGATGGGTCAACTGGTCCGGATGCGCGAGTATCCAACCGCTGCTTTCAGGGACGTTACTGCTCCCAATGCTGATACATTGTACACCACTGCCTGGCTGGATGTGGGCAAAGAGCCGTGGATACTGCGCCTGCCGGATGCTGCCGGCCGCTATTACCTCATGCCGATGCTGGACGGCTGGACCGAGGTGTTTCAGGTTCCCGGCAAGCGCACCACCGGCACCAAGCCACAGAAATATGCCATCACCGGTCCCGGTTGGAAGGGTACATTGCCCAAGGGAATAATCCGGTACCAGTCCCCGACCGCAATAGTCTGGGTCCTGGGCCGAATCTACTGCACCGGAACACCTGAAGATTATAAGGCTGTCCATGCCCTGCAGGATCATGTTTCCCTGGTGCCGCTGAGCTCATACGGTAAGCAGTACACGCCGCCGACGGGCAAGGTCAATCCGGGCATCGACATGAAGACGGCGGTGCGGGAGCAGGTGAACAGGATGGATGCCGGGAGCTATTTCAAACTTCTGGCGGCGCTGATGAAGGATAACCCGCCGGCAAAGGCCGATGCTCCGATGGTTGCGAAAATGGCGAAGATTGGCATCTTTCCGGGAAAGGATTTCGACATTGGAAAGCTCGACCCGGTTGTTGCCATGGCATTGCAGGGAGTTACAAAACCAGCGCAGGGAAAAATAATGGGCCACTTCAAAAATGCGGGCACCAATGTGAACGGCTGGCAGTTTACAACCAAAACCGGACTCTACGGTACCGATTACCTTCAGCGGGCTTTCATAACTGCTATCGGCCTGGGCGCTAACCGGCCCCAGGATGCGGTCTATCCGACCTCCGAGGTCAACGCAATCGGAAAACCGTACGACGGAGCTCACAAGTACGTGCTGCACATCAACAAGGGGCAGATGCCGCCGGTCAACGGTTTCTGGTCGCTGACCATGTACAATGCCGAGTATTTCTTTGTCGACAATCCACTCAACCGTTATACGCTGAGTTCCCGGAACAAATTCACCTATAACAAGGACGGTTCGGTGGATTTGTACCTCCAGCACGACTCACCAGGCAAGGCGAAGGTATCAAACTGGCTGCCAGCTCCGAAAGGGAAGTTCATTCTGATGCTGAGGCTTTACTGGCCAACGGAGTCACCGCCCTCGATCCTCGACGGCACCTGGAAGCCACAGGCGGTAACTATGGTTAAGTAGTTTTCATCCGGAAACTCCGTAAAATCCATTTCCCCCTCGTGGGGGAAATGGCTGCGATAAGACTAAATTGACGGAAAGTATCTTTCGAATCCGATTTCGGCATTCGCCAGTGTAATGAATCTTGACGTCAAGGATGCCAAGACGTACTGGCCGACCAAATGTGCTCCAATTCTTTTTTTGATCATGACCGACTACGTTAAACCGTCAACTACGTGATTTAAAGGGGGGTACGTCATGATGCGTTCCGTACTAGCGGCACTACTGGTTCTGGCAACCATCAGCACGGCAAATGCTGAATGGCAGCTTTACCATGAGGACAGCGACACGATTGCCTCGTACAATTACGACACGTTTGTGCCTTTCCGGGGTAAGCCGTCGGTATGGGTCAAGTGGCACTATAACGCACCGCGCGAAGGCGTGGCAGGGGTACGGATCCAGTTCATGGCGGATTGCAGTGCGGGGAAGATGTATGAGATATCCGAGTACCCCTATGGTTCGGGCGGCGTATACCTTGACCCAACCTTGAATTTTGCTGAACCGAAGGAATATCCTCTGAAACCAGATTCTCTGAATGAGGCTACTTTTCGGCTCCTTTGCAGGGATTGAATAGACCGTTGTCAAAGCTGTCATTCTCGAAGTGGTTCTGATCGGGAATCCAGCTTCTAACCGACTGAAATATGGACCCCCGATAAAAGCTTACGAGGGTGACAATCTTTATGTCGGAAGAATAGTTCTATCAGGTAACAAATTTTATTAAAACAATATACTGGAGGTTACGCATGGAGAGATATCGGAAAGTTTTACTGCTTTTAGCCGTTTTGGCGTCAACGGGATGTGTATCGCAGTCTCAGTTTCTGGACAGCAAACAGGGTATGGCCACTCAGACCGTTATGAATCGTGCGAAATTTGAGATGAACTGCCAGGAGGTGACACCGACAATCATTTCCCGGGAAGTGGTCGAGCCGGCTTTGCAAGGCGCCTTTGTCAACGGTATAGAAAGGGCGGAATACACTATTGGTATAGCCGGATGCGGTAAACGCGAAACCTTTATCGTTATTTGTCCGGATGGAGGCGAGGGCTGTTACTCGACTGGCCCAGGCGGTTTCCACAATTGGTAGCAGGGTAGCCGTATCTCCGTCAGAAGACCAGGAGTATTGTCTATGAAAAATTACGCGATGGTAAATGCAGTTGTTCTGGCTGTCACCTTTCTTCTAGTCACAGCCGTCCCGGTGAAACAGGCACATTCCCAGGACGAATCCATCTCTGTTTCTTGTTACAAGGGGAATGCTGAGGAGGGGAACTATATCGGTGAGATTACCGTGAACGAGCCGCAAAATGCCAGCCAGGACTGTAATACTGAATATGAAGGCTGTCAGGGAGCGTGTCTCGGATGTGTCATCGATTCCAACGCCAACCAGGTTTGTTACGATACGGAAGGGAATAAAGTATCGCCGCAGTAATGGTCAGAGCGGCCGTAAACAATGGTGCCGAGATAATGGTAATTTTTCCCGGAAAAGTTAAAAATTGCTTTCGTTCCACACTGCGTCTTGCCGTTGTGGCGGTGGTCTTCGCACTTGTGCTAGCTAGCTATCACAGGTTCGGCCGCGGAGCGGAAGGATCAAGTGTTTCTGAACGTCACCACCGCGGCCGCACCTTCCACCATTCCTCTCGCTGAGGTAGCTCTGCGGGCGACGGAGGTTTCAGATTCTCTCCGTACCTCTGCCGGCGCTGCGGCCAGTAATGCTCAAATTGAGTTAATTCAGCAAGCACTACCGCTTTTCAGCAGTGAGATCGGTACCCAGTATCAGGAGACGACGTTGCTCTTGCGGGGATATTCGACCCTGTTAGGTCTCCAGTCGCAACAGCAGCTATGGCAGCAGAAAATGGCGCGCGCCAAGCGTTGGTTGGAGGTTTTGACCACCAGGGCCAAGCACCTCGATGTTTTTCAGGACAAACTGGCTGTACGGCAAAAGATCTGGGGCAAGACGCTGGAAGCCGCGATGGCATCAGCTGCGCCCGATGCGACCCTGCTGCAGATTGAAACTACGCTCGACGCATTGGAAGCGGCCCGCACCCGTCTCCAGCAACAAACGTCAACTGTGATGGACCTGCAAATACGTCTCGCGCAGGATCTCGCGGTCTGTGGGAATGCACTGCAGGAGATAGCCCGTGCCCAACAGGGTGTCGTCAAGGGCACTTTTCAGCCAGACAGTCCCCCCATATGGGACACCCGACAGTGGAAGCTCGCTCGGCAAGAATTGCCCGCCTATCTTCGTGTATTCCTCGGCACGACCATCGGTGAACTCCATCAGTTTGCAGGCGAGTCACACTGGATACTCAATGTTATTCTTTCTGTATTGGTGCTTTTCCTGTTCATCGTTGCACGCAGGCGTCACCGCCAATGGGAAACGATCGATAATGCCCGGACGTATGCTTCCGAGGTGTATGAACATCCGTACTGCGCGGCGCTGACTGTAATTCTGTTGACACTGACCTCGCCATGGTCGGAAGTTCCGGCCCATAGCAAGGCTTTTCTACAGGCGCTGTCCATGGTGCCGATGCTCCTTCTCGTTAGGTTATCGGTCCAGTCCCGGGTATATTCCTGGCTCTGTGCTCTAGGGATCCTGTTTGCCATCGATACGGTGCGTCAGGCATTTTCCGGTGTCATGTCAGTTGGTCAGTCAATCCTCGTGTTCGAGTCTCTTCTCGCCCTGGCTGTTACTGGCTGGATGATGACACGAAAAGGGCAGACCTGGCCTTCTACTGCCATGGTTCCGGCATTGCGGGTTGAACTGTCCCGGTTGGTTTCCTCCGCAGTCCTGCTCTGTTTTGCCACCAGTCTGGTGGCAGCGCTAACCGGCTACATGAACCTGGCCCGTCTGCTGGCGCCCAGCGTTCTCGTCGCCGGCTATCTGGGAGTGGGATTGTATGCATCTGTCCGGGTGACCAGCGCTGCGTTCAGTTTTTGTCTCCACCTGTGGCCAATGAAGCGGTTCCGCATGGTGCAAAATTGCCGGGAACTTTTGGAGAAACGCTTTTACATCGTGCTGGTATGGGGGGCAATCCTCGGCTGGTTTGCGCGTTTTCTCTTCTATATGGGGCTCCTGGAACCGGCATCATCCGCTGTGGATACTATCCTCGGGGCAAAGTTAGAGCGTGGATCCATCGCTATTTCCGTGGGTGATATAATCGCTTTTCCCCTCACGGTCTGGATTTCATTTCTTTTTTCGGGATTTCTTCGCTTCATTCTGAACGAAGAGGTGTATCCCCGAAAGCATGTCTCACCCGGTCGGGCATATGCAGCATCGACTCTTCTTCACTATTTGATCCTCTCTCTCGGCTTCATTGTCGCGATCGGATTGATGGGGGTCAACCTCACCAAGGTGACGGTCCTGGCAGGAGCCTTAGGTGTCGGGATCGGTTTCGGGTTGCAAAGTGTCGTAAACAATTTCGTTTCCGGACTAATCCTGCTTTTCGAGCGGCCGGTCAGTGCCGGTGACAGCATCGAGGTCGGCGATCTGATGGGAGAGGTGCAGAGGATCGGCATGCGTTCCTGTACCGTCCGCACCTGGCGTGGTGCTGATATCATCGTTCCCAATTCCAATCTTATCACCGAAAATGTCATTAACTGGACGCACAGTGATCAGAAACGTCGCATCGATATCCCGGTGGGCGTGAATTACGGCGCGGTACCGAAAAAGATCATGTCTCTGCTGTTGGAATTGGCGGCGGCACATCCGGACATTCTGGCGAATCCTCCGCCCCAGGCTCTCTTTCTCGTCTATGGTGACAGTTCCATCAACTTCGAACTGCGGGCTTGGACGGACAAGTTTAACAGCTGGCCCCGGATCAGGAGTGATCTTGTGGTTGCCATCTATGATGCTGTATCGAAGGAAGCAGACGTGACATTTCCCTTTCCCCAGCGCGACGTTCATCTGGTGCAAGATTTCGCGACCGGTTCCGTTGCCGGCGCCGAATCCCGGCCCGATACCGAAGGGGTGGAAAACCCAGGCGATAAACAGTCATAATTTCGCTTAACTGAGTTCAGAGTTTTCTTGGGTTCCAGACTTTCCAATGGGGAAGGGCGCGGACTTGTAAACACGGGATCATACTAGCCAGTCTCATGTACCGCATGAAAAACCCTGCCATACGATTCATTATCGAAAAGGACGAAATATCATCCTGGAGCCGGTATTTCGTCCGCTGCCGCACCGCACACCATATCAACAGCTGTTGAAACAACTTACATTTCAATACGTTGTCTTCTTGTCGCTTATCATGATTAACTTGGCACGAAACTCGGATAACGTTATTGGGCATGAAGGACCTTTCTTTCATAATAATTGCGTTTACGAATGGCCGCTGATCATTTTCGATGCTGTTGTTGGACGTGTCGAATGAGTACGAGTCTTCCTGGAAATGCATGGGAAGGCAGCCTTGGCGGATTCAGGTGCGTACGGTATTTTCCATCTCGCCTTTTATCGAAAAAACAAACACACTGGAGGTAGCATTTTATGGGATGTAATAATGGATTAAGCTCGAATAACCGATTGTTCTTGTCCGTTGCTGTGACAGTTTTTCTCTTCGCTTCCTTCTTGTCAGGTGCTGGATATGCCGTGGCCGGAGAAATAACCTATGAAAAGCCGCCGGTTGTTAGCGCGGAATCTCTTCTTCCCCAAGACATGCTGGCTGGGGCTCTCTTTTCCGTGGATGAAAAAGTCCCTACTGATGGATACATGGCCCATTTTACTCTAAAATCCGATCTCGGAACCTTCGATGCGCCCGGACAGGATCTGCTGAAGATTCGCATTGTGGAACTGCCGGCTATCCAGCATCTTGGTTCGATGAGCAAGACCAAGGAATTTCTTAGTGCTGCCGGCAAAGCAGCGGTCAAGCCGGTTCAATCCGCCGTCAACATGGTTACGCACCCGGTAGAGACAGTGAAAAGCCTTCCTTCAGGTCTTTCTCGTTTCTTCGAAAGGGTCGCCATGGGAGCCAAGAGTATTGCCGGTGCTGCGACGGATTCAGATAAGACTGGTGGAGAAAAGGTGGCGGATACTGCAAGTCGCGTGGGTGACGCCACCATCACCGCACTGGGGTTCGAGGATAGCCGCCGGCAGCTGGCGAAAGGGCTGGGAGTTGACCCATATACGACCAACGTAGTGCTGTCTCAAAAGCTCACGGACGCGGCCTGGGTAGCTTTTTCCGGGAAACTGGGAGTAAATGCCGTGGTTTCAGTATTCGTTCCGGCTTCCATGGCCATTTCAGCAACAACGATCACCAATGACCTCATCTATGAAACGCCAAAGGCTGATCTTATCATCAGAAACAGGAAAAGCCTGATCGCAATGGGCGCCTCTGAGAAGCTTGCCGATGTCCTGATCAAAAATAAATGGTACTCATTAACGGTGCAGACTTCACTGGTTACCGGCCTTGAAAGCCTTTCTGGTGTCGAGGGTCGCAGCGATATTATCAAACTTGCCACCATAGCCGACAGCGAGGAAGAGGCCCGCTTTGTTGCCGAGAGCGTACAGATACTTGCTGGGCTAAATGGGACGGAAATGCCCTTGAAAGAGGTAGCAGCACGAGGGACCGTGGTCGGGATTTCCCGTGACGGCGCCATTATCATTCCAGCGCCTGTGGATTACGTTTCATGGACTCCGGAAATTGCCCGGCTGGCGGCTCGCCCCGATCTCAAGGCTTCACTGCAGATAGTCCGTCTGACCGGCAAGATGTCGACTGCTGCCCGACAAGGCTTTACGTCGCTTGGATGGTATATTTCCGATGCTTCTTCACAGACCGGGGAGACACAACAGGTTATGTAAAAGTCGGTGACGAGGTTATGTTGACTCTTACTGAGGCCCTGGCGATATCAGTTAGAGGTATCGTGTAGGACTTTGTTTTTTCAGTGCAGAAAGGGACAGACTGGAAGCGTTGACCGTCCAGGAGGAGAACTGAATTAATGAGAAAACCGCTAAAAACTTGTGGTTTGGTTCTCCTCTGGATGCTCCTCCTTGGAATGACTGGATGGGCAGGCATGGCCATCTTCTATTCGAACCTGCCGCCTATCCTGCAGACAGTTGCGGCGGCCCTGTTTGTTCTTGGATCCCTCGCGACATTTGTTTTTGTGAGACCACGGCGCCGGGCAGTATTCATTTTTCTCGTTGCCTTCATTCTGATCCTGGTCTGGTGGCTCCGCATCCCCCCCACGAACAACGCCGACTGGCAGACGGACGTGAAGGTACTCCCTTCAGCCACCATCGACGACAACCGGGTAACGATCCACAATATCCGGAACTGCGACTACCGAAGCGAGACAGATTACACCTGCCATTACTACGACAAGACCTTTGACTTGGCCAAACTCAAGACTGCCGACCTGTTCATCATCTACTGGGGGTCTCCGTACATAGCCCACACCATGCTCAGTTTCGGCTTCGACGGTGAAGGGGAAGTCTGCTTTTCCATCGAGACCAGGAAAAAGCGGGGGCAGGAGTACTCATCCATCAAGGGTTTTTTTAAACAGTATGAGCTGACCTATATCGTGGCCAACGAGCGTGACGTGGTGCGGCTCCGCACCAACTATCGCAAGGAGGACGTCTATCTTTACCGGTTGAAGGCCTCGCCGGAAGTCATACGCAAGGTGTTCCTCGACTATCTGCGTGAGGTCAACCGGATTAAGGACCGTCCCGAGTGGTACAACGCCCTGACTAGCAACTGCACCACCAACATCCGGGGGCATACCGCGCCTTATAATCCCGATGCGAGGTTCGACTGGCGGATCATCGTTAATGGGTATCTCGACAGGATGATTTACGAGCGGGGGGTGGTGGATCGGAGCTTGCCGTTTGAGGAACTGAAGCGCCGCAGCTACATCAACCTGAAAGCCCAAGAGTCAGACCAAGCTCCGGATTTCTCCCGCCGGATCCGCGCGGGACTCCCCGGGGTTGTTCAATGAGACATTGCGATGTAATGGCTGCACTGGTGAATTTGATGGCGAGGTCATAACAAAGGGCAGGATCGATATGAAATATTTGTCGACAACCGAGATATCCTGGTACACCGATGGTATAATTGGAAAATTAATCAGATTAGCACTATTCTCCTGCTATGAAATTTGTCATCCTAGAATGCCATTATCTGGGATTCATAACTTCAGCGGGTCTTACAAAGAACAATGGTAACAGGAAGATATTTATGGATAAAGGACAGAATAGCAGACCTGCGGCTTCTACCCCACAGGGCCTCCACATTGTGGCAAAGCCCATCGGGCCGATGTGCAATCTCAACTGTGATTATTGCTTCTATCTTGAGAAGCAGGCCCTCTTCGAACCCGGCGAGCAGTACCGGATGTCCGATGATGTCCTTTCCTCATATATTACAAAATACATCACTTCTCAGCCGACGCCGATCGTTGAATTTGTCTGGCAGGGGGGCGAACCGACCCTGCTGGGTGTCGATTTCTTTCGACGGGTCATTGAACTGCAGCGACCGTTCGCGGGGCGTAAAACCATTTCCAATTCACTGCAGACCAACGGCACCCTCCTCAACGACGAGTGGTGCCGTTTCCTGAAGCAGCATAACTTCATGGTGGGTATCAGTCTTGACGGACCGCGAGAGATCCATGACCGTTACCGTCGTGACCGGTCAGGGAATGGCTCGTTCGACACGGTGATGCGGGGGCTCAGATTGCTGCAGAAACATAAGGTCGAGTACAACGTCATGGCAAGCGTAGCTCGGGAGACGGCGCGCAGACCAATGGATGTCTACCGATTTTTCAAGTCAGAAGGGGTGGAGTTTATCCAGTTCACTCCGATCGTCGAACGTCTGGCCGATGTCACCGACCAAAAACAGGGTTTGCAACTCGCCACACCCGCTTTGCTCGACAAGGTCGAACCGAGTGCCGAAGTTACTCCCTGGTCGGTGGTCTCCGAGGAGTATGGCGATTTCCTGATTGCGATCTATGAGGAGTGGGTCCGCAAGGACGTGGGGACGGTTTTCGTGATGAACTTCGAGTGGGCGCTCAATGCCTGGATTGGAAACCCTTCCCCGGTATGCATTCACAACTCGGCAATGTGGCCGTTCGGTTGTGATGGAGCATAACGGCGATATCTACGCCTGCGACCACTACGTCTACCCGGAGTATCGGCTTGGCAATATTTTGGCCGACGACCTTGCCCGTATGGTCGAAAAGTCTCTCCATTCGGGTTTCGGCGTGAAGAAGGAATCGGCCCTGCCGAAGTGGTGCGGTAGATGCGAAGTGCTGGCGGCCTGCCAGGGTGGGTGTCCCAAACACCGCTTCCTGGAGACATGTCAGTCCGAACCGGGACTCCAGTATCTCTGCAAGGGGTATAAGAAATTCTTTTGCCATATCCGCAAGTACCTGCGAGTGATGACCACATTGCTGGAGAACGGGCACCCTCCTTCGTATGTAATGGATGCGGTAAAAGGCCCGCTGGTGATCCGGCAGGGGTAGGATGATTCGAACCCGTATCTGACCGGATGAAGGGGGCCTGTTTCCAAGTGGTTGAAATACTGGACTATGACGTTGGGTTTGTGAGGACGATGAATTTGGCCATATTCTGGCCGATTCAGGGTTTTGCAGGGGAAAATAACATGAAAGGAGAGATCGTATGGCAGTGTATCGGATTTTGATAGGTGTGGTGTTGATTTGTCTGGCGGCGGTATCACCGTGTATGGCAGTGGATAGCGGGGCCAAGCTGACGCATCAGGTTACTGCTCTGCTTGAAAAGCATGATGCGGCGTTCTCTGCGCAGGACGTCAAGGGGGTGATGAAGACCTATAAGACTGGTCCTGAAATCTTCCTCATGGGAACCGGACCCGGTGAAATTTATCGGGGCAAGGAAGGGGTTGAGGCGGCATATAACCAGTTTTTTACACGTTTTGAAAAGGGGTCTCTGACGATCACCTACAACTGGACTTCCGCTGGTTCCAAGGGTGACATGGCTTGGTTTGCCGCTGAGGGCACGATCAAGGGCGAGGTGAAAGGAGAGAGTAAGTCGCTTGAATTCAACCTCTCCGGAACTTTGCTGAAGCAGAAAGGCGCCTGGCGTTTCCTTGACATGCACTTCTCCCGGCTGGGTGTGCCCGCGCGACTGGTGGAAGAGATGAAAAAATAACCTTCGAGTAACAGTTTAAAGAATGCACTCCCGGACGCCGGTGTTACGAAGTATTCACCGTGCCGGTCCGGCCACAAATCGGGGGAACGACATGGAAAAAGATATCGAAACAATCGAAAAAGGTGAAATTGTCTCCGTGGAAAAGCAACAGTTGAGCCGCAGGGAGTTTTTTGCCGGACTTGGGAAATGGTCACTGGTAGTCATCGGTGCCGCACTGGGTGGTGGCGCGCTGCTACTTTCCGAGGAGGAGGCGGAGGCTTACGGCGGTGCATGGGCCAATCGTGGCGGTGGTGGTCGCGGCGCCTGGGCCAATCGTGGTGGAGGCGGCGGCGCCTGGGCCAATCGTGGTGGCGGAGGTGGCGCTGCCTGGGCCAATCGCGGCGGCGGCGGTGGTGCCGCGTGGGCCAATCGTGGTGGCGGCATGTGGGCGAATCGTGGCACCGCCTGGGCAAATCATGGTAGCGCCTGGGTTAACCGCTGGTAGCCGCTTTTTCGCGGACAATTGTCAGGAGAATAAAGTTGACGGATAACATCACCTATAACATACCGGTTTCTCTGATGGACGCATACCGGGAAAGAAAGACGATCGTCCGCACCTATGACCCGTCGGAGATTACAAAAATAATTTCCGACGCGGTCCCGGACGGGCTTTCCTATGTCACAATTCGTTCACTTGGCGGTGCGATTGACGATTTTAAGGATTGGGCTCCCGGAATACCCATCGACCTTGTCGTAAGGGATCCGCACAAGGACCTTCCTTTGCTGTATCGGTACGCTCCTCTCCTGTCCGCGCACCCGCTCAGGGTTTCCGTGCCGCTCGTACCCGGCTTCGGCGCTATCGTAAAGCTGGCCGCATCGCTGAATTTTTCAGTCAAGGTTGAAGGCGGACAACCGGATCAGACCTTGACCGAGGAGATGCTGCGGATTGCTCACTACTACTTGCACCGGACCACCGTTACTGAGCCGATCGAGTTTTTTCACAGCCTGTTCCTGGCATTCTATCAGCAGGACCCGGTGACCCTCTGGGCGATCCAGGAGGAGGACCCTTCGCTGGTCTGCTATGTCAACGACGAGGGAGTGGAAACGATGTCCGGGCGGTTGGCGGGGATCGAGATAAAGCAGGGAGTCACTTCTTTCGCGCAAGAACTGAGGGAAGAACTCACGGCCGGAAATAATCAGTGTGCAGAGTGCGAATTTCTTATGAATTGTGACAGTTATTTCAAGTGGCCCCGAAATGATTATCGTTGTGAAGGCGTAAAGGTTCTGATGCAAACCCTGCGGGATGCTGCGGAGGAACTGCGAAAGGATGTTGCCTTGTTACCTTCCCGGTGTAAAGGTGAACCGACATGATCGGAAGGGACTTTTCACTCATACTCCTGCCTACTCTCGAATGCAATGCGGACTGTGAGTACTGCTTCGAGAATAAATCCGACCATCAGCTTACCCTGGATCAGTTTGGGGTGGTACTGAATAAAGTATTGCATTACCTGATAAGTGAGAATATCGGGACTCTATCAATCTATTGGCAGGGAGGAGAGGTCATGACTCTGCCTCCGGAGTGGTTTGAACAGGCCAATGATATCATCCTGAAGAATGTTGAGGGAACAGGTAAGAGGGTTGTCAACTATATTCAGTCTAACATGGTAGGCTACACACGGCAGTGGAACCGGGTCATTAAAGAGATGTTCGGCAACAGCATGGGAACTTCGATGGACTTCCCCAACCTCCATCGTAGGATTGCAGGTTCCTGCCCCGAGGAATACGAGCGGTTGTGGATCCGGAACGTGAAAGAAGCCAGGGAAGCGGGCATCCAGGTCGGCTTCATCGCCATTCCCAACCAGGGAACATTGGATATGGGTGCTGAACGCTTCTACTCCCGGATTGTGGACGAGTTGGGGTTTTGTGATTTTCAGATCAATACCCCTTTCCCGGGTGGGTCGTCCAACAAGGTCAAGGACGGATACCCGTTAGACTCGGATCGGCTGGCAGGCTTTCTTCTTGATCTCGCAGCTGTCTGGATAGGCAGGGGCCGCGATAGCGGCGTGCGGATCGGGCCCATCAACAGGCTGATGAGTTATTTCGCCACTGGAAACAAGGACCTGCTCTGCATCTGGCGCGATAACTGCGTGAACGAATTTGTCTGCATCGACCCGCAGGGCCATGTGTCACAATGCGACTGCTGGGCAGCAAGCTATCCTGAGTTCCGCTTCGGAAACATTTTCGACGGAAACTCTCTTACCGATATCCTCCGCACCAGCGAGGCGCGGCGTCGGCTTATGGACAGGCCGGGCGTACTGATCCGACAGGAGGACTGCATCGAATGTGACTATCTGGGAATCTGCCATGGAGGGTGCCCGGTGCGCGCCTACACCGTCTATGGAGATATCCTGGCCAAGGACCCGTATTGCATGCTTTATCGCAGCCTCTTTGCCGGACTGGAGGAATTGGCGACATCTTTAAGAACAGGGGTGAGTGAATGAAAAAACTATTCTTGGCAGTTTTAACCGTATCTCTGATTCTCATCGGATGCGCAAGTCGCCAGACGCTGTCCGATAAAGTGATCCTGGAAAAAAAGTCCGGCACTGGTGGGGTGACGAAAAGCTACCAGGTCTCTGCCGATCAAGCATGGGAAATTGCCGGAGCCGTTTTTCGCTGGGAAAAAGTGGATGAGGTAATCGAAAACCGTGAAGAGAATTACATGATTGCCAGTTCTGGCATGAAAATGGCGGCCTTCGGTTCAGTGATGGGCGTCTGGATTGAACCGGTAGATCAGCTAAACACAAAGATCACTGTTATTGTAAAGCAAAGAGGAAATTGTTGTGAGTTTACAAATCTTACCCTGAAACGTTTTTTTCAGAGTTTCGAGAAAGGAGTCGCTATTGTAAAAAGTGGCAGGAAATTGCCAGCCATTTCTCCACAAAAACATTGAATACGTTGGTTTGTCATAAGGCCCCCATCAAAATCCAAAAAGGATGAACCTGGCGACCCTTTATTCTTGGATTCAGAAACTCTGCATAAACCTTCTCAAAAAATGCGAAATACCATCCCGAAGGCGATATTTCGTCCCTTGATACACGCAAACCCATCTTTTTTATTTTCTAAACCTATTGATTACAGCAACTTATGATGAGTCTTGTGTATGTTTTTGATTGGCATGATTCTCGGATAGTTAATTAACATTTGGCAAAGTCTGAAATCGCTCCTTTGCGTTTTCTCTGAGGAAAATGGTGACATTCTGAGCTGAATTTACAAAGAATGGGGTCTGTCACCACCCACACAGCGGACGGTACCAATCAAGGATCGCGGAAAGGGAGAGGCTACGATGAGAAGAGTTCTCAGGATGGTGTGTCTTCTGGCTTTTGGACTCGCTCCGGCACTGTCGGCCATGGCCGCAAATGACGATTGTATGATCAGCAACGATCCAGCCACCGGAACGGGTGTTGAGGCCACTCTCGGTATCGAAAGCGGGAGCTGTTCCGATAAAAAGGCCGGCGACGTTGGAGCCCAGGCCGAACCGGCTGCACACGACACAGATCCAGATTCAGTAATGGGCAAAACCTGGCGATGGGAAGCATCCCTTTCACCGGTCGAAAAGGTGACGGTCCCGAATCCTGAACGCTACACGATTCTTTTGGCGAAAGACGGCAAGCTGCAAGCCCGGTTCGACTGCAACCGTGGTGGAGGAGACTACAAAATGTCAGCAGGCAGCTTGACATTCGGCCCCATGTTTTCGACACGTATGGCCTGTCCACCGGATTCGCTGGACGGATCGTTCATGAGTGCTCTTGCAAAGGTCAATTCGTTTTTTGTCCAGGACGGCAAGCTCTTTCTGGAGTTGGAGGGGGACAGCGGCGTCATGCGATTTTGCTCGTTCCCATAAGAGTCTGACGGAAGCACCTGATCATCATTGAGATAACTTCCTGAGTCTGTTTCCAGTAACCGAAAAAGCAGAAGAAATCAGAAGTTGCAGGTCGTACCTCCCGCAAAATAGGATTCACACAGCATAACATTCACTGCGTCCAGGAGCCTGTCGGGCTTCTGGGAAAATACAAGGAGCGAGGAGCAGGTATGGGATCAACAATTGAACGGGATAACAGCGGAATATGGGTATTGCGAATTTTCGGGGCCCTGCGCAAGGAAGAGCTCGACGCTGTCCAGGCTGCCGGTCTCAAGGGACTGGGTCCCCAAGAAAACGCCAAGGTGCTGGTAATGGTAGAGGATGATTTTTGCGGCTGGGCAGGGGGTGAAGTGTGGAACGATATGACGTTTTTTATGGAGCATGGCGACAGGATCGAGAAAATTGCGATTGTCGGTAACCCCAAATGGGAAACGCGGATGATGATGTTTACGGGAGCAGGCCTTCGGCGCGCCCCGGTCAGGTATTTTACACAGGAACAGCTTGCTGAGGCCCGAGCCTGGGTGCGTTGAAAAGCGGACCAAATGTAACACAGGGATTTATAGCAAGCAGGATCAATACACATTGGCGCAGAGATGCTTGATAGTAGCGTCAAAACAGGCGGTCACAGCGTGCTGTTGAGGGCACATTGACAGTCGTCATCAACATGCTACTGTTAAAAAAGCTTTATTTATAAATAGGGTTTGAATCGTATTCAGCCATCGCACGTCGGCTTCCTTTAGGTAGTCCCCGGAAATGGGCAGAGGTACTTTATGAATATGTATCAGCGGGTACTTCTGGTCGATCCGGCCACCGGCTTTTACAAAACCAGGAAATACTCCTTTGACCGGTATTTCGGACCGGTGGATCTCGGCATCCATCTGACCGAAGAGTATCGAAGTCTCAATTTTGGGGTCGGTATTTTTGCGGGCTCTATCTTTCCGGGTTCAAACCGGCTAATGGTGACCGGATTTTCCCCCTGCTGGCAGGGGTATTACATCAGCTCCATGGGTGGTGCGGGGCTCGTGTTCGACAATCTGGGAATCAACATGCTCAGCCTTGCCGGCAAGGCACCCGTCCCCTCAGTCCTCTATCTGAACCGCAACCATGGTGAAGAAATCGAAGTGGAGGTTGTCCCCGTAGATGTGGAGTCTGTCTGGAAAGCAGGACGAACCGGCGTATATTCCCTGACCGACAAAGTCTACGAAATGTTCGGCTCGCCGCTACCAGAACGACCCACGCATCCTGGTCACCGGTCCCGCGGCCATGCATACCGACATGGGAGGAATCATGTCGGTCCCCATCAACAAGGGCAAGATCAGCTACGTCGATACCTGGGCCGGCCGCGGCGGCCTCGGCAGCGCCATGGTCCGGGACCACGGCATTGTGGCGATCATCTACGGCGGCACCATGGTGGACGAGGACTTCCGGGACAGCAAGGTGGCCGATGAATGGTTCAGGAACAAGTACAACCTGCGCCTGGCGCAGAAGGACCTGGAGGCCACCGCCAAGTACCGCTATGACGAGAAGGTGGGAACCGGCGGCACCTTTGGTGTCAACTACGCCACTATGGGGGCAAAAGTCCTGGCTTTCAACTACCGCACTATCTTCTGGACCGAGGAGGAGCGAAAAAGCCTGCACCAGAACTTCATTGTCGACCACTACCTCAGGCAGTTCAACGAAGAGACCATTATCCCCAGGCAGCAGGCCACCTGCGGGGAGCCCTGCGTCGCGGTCTGCAAGAAGATGAACGGCATCTACAAGAAGGACTACGAGCCTTACCAGACCATGGGCCCCCTGTGCGGCATCTTCGACCAGCGGGCCGCGGAAAAGCTCAACCACCACTGCGACGCCATGGGGTTCGACGCCATCTCCGCGGGGGGAGTGCTGGCATGGCTGATGGACCTTCTCGACGGGAACCTGTTGACCCGGGAAGAACTCGGGGTGACCAGGGCGCCGCGCTGGGATATGGCGGGTTTCGACATCGTCAAAGACTCGATGCACAATGCCGAACTCGGCTGCGAACTCATCGACGCTATCCTGGAGCGGCGCGGCATCCTCGATTTGCGGGAAGGGGTGCGCAAATGGAGCCGGATCCATTCCCAGCGCCAAGGGGGCTGCACTCCACGACCAACTGGTGTATATCGCGTTCAGCAGACGAGGCTGGATGGTCCCCAACCAGTACTGGGTTTCCGGTGTGTTGGCCCCGATGGCGATAATGGGGAAGTACTACATGATCTACAGCAACGATTTCATTCCTCCCCGGACCTTGGGAAGAATGTGCGCAGATCGCATGAAGAAGGAGCTCATTCTCGACAATCTGGGTTTCTGCCGCTTCCACCGGGGCTGGGCGGAAGAGCTGCTCCCCGAGATCATGGGTTCTCTGTACGACTGCAAGGACCAGTTCCTGCGCGCGATCGACGTGCTCGCCAGTCGCCTCAACAGCCGGAACAGCCCGGTTTTCCTGGAATCGGAGCGTGACATCGATTTTCTGCATACCTTCCTGAAGAGGAAGAAAGAGATCGATAATGACAGTCACCCCGATCTTTCACTCTGGCTCGACAAATTTGACCGGGACCGGATCGAGGCTGCAAGGGATTTCTGGTACGAGACCCTAAAAGGAATAGACGAAAGCCTGCGGGAATTCTTCTGAAACAGCCCTGAAT
Organism: uncultured delta proteobacterium; assembly: GCA_963717775.1. Lineage (GTDB taxonomy): Bacteria > Desulfobacterota > Desulfuromonadia > Geobacterales > Geobacteraceae > RPRC01. Next base: position 162,834 of record CAVQWZ010000017.1, on the reverse strand, counting down.
CTTGAAGTTGTTTCCCGATCGCGAATTCCCGAAAACCGACCTGGAGGCTGTATGACTCTTCCAAAGCATATCCGCATCAGGCAACCAGATACGAGTAGAAGGAAATGATAATGAAACTGGAAGAGAATATATCGAATTTGCATGGCATGGATTCCTTTGTCGAAAAATGGAGAGAGCCCAAAGGACGCAAAGCAGTCGTTGCGTTTGTTGCGATCGCCGCGACTATTGCGGGCATCGGCCTTCTCGTCTATGAGACTGGCGGAACCGCTTTTGCCTGGCTCAATTTGATGTACCTTCCAATCGTGCTGTCGGCCGCCCTGTTCAGAGTTCCAGGGGGGATTGCGGCAGCGCTGCTGGCCGGTCTGGTGATCGGGCCATTCATGCCGCTCTATGTGCCGCAAGACATTTTGCAGCCGGCAGCGAACTGGTCGGCACGCACAGGTTTTTTTCTGTTGATCGGAGCTTTTACGGGTCTGCTCTTTACCTGGCTGAATGCGCAATACGATCGGCTTAAAAAGGCTCACGATGAGTTGGCCCAATCGCACAGAGAACTTCGAGAGGCCCAGATAGAGCTTATCCAGGCTGCCAAACTCGAGTCCATCGGACGACTGGCGGCCGGGGTGGCCCATGAGGTCAAGAACCCGCTGGCCATTATTCAGCTCGGGGTCAACTTCCTTGAGACCACTGCAAGCGGCAACCCGGATGTAAAAGAGGTGCTAGAAGAGATAGACGCCGCCGTGAAGAGGGCAGACAGCGTGATCAAGGGCATGGTCGATTTCTCCCGGTCTGAGGAACTGGAGCTAAAACCCCAGGATCTGAATGTGATCATAGAGAAAGCGCTGAGCCTGGTCAGGCATGAATTGACGAAGGAGCACGTGGCGCTTGAAACCAGGCTTGACGGATCCATCTCTCCGGTCGCAACGGACCGCAACAAAATCCAGCAGGTATTCATAAACCTCTTCATGAATGCGGTGCAGGCAATGGAAGGCGGGGGAAGTCTCACGGTAACAACGACACAAAAGGATCTTTCCCGTGATGATTGCGGCCGCTTTCTTCCGGGGATACACCGGTTCTCGGCCGGGGACAGTGTGGTCTATGGTTGAAATAGCCGACACCGGCCCCGGCATTCCCGAAAACAAGCTGGACAAGCTGTTTGACCCATTTTTCACCACCAAGCCCATCGGCAAGGGGACCGGATTGGGACTGTCCATAACCCGCAAGATCGTCGAACTCCATGACGCCATGATAGACATCAGGAACCGGGAAGAGGGAGGCGTCGTTGTGAAACTGCTGTTCAAACCAAATCAGGGGAGTGCATCATTATGAAAAAGAGGATTCTGGTCGTGGACGACGAGTCGAGCCTGACGCGCATGGTAAAGCGAGGACTGGAAGCGAAGGGAAACTACCTGGTGATGGAGGAGAACTTGGGGCGCAGGGCTCTTGAGGCGGCAAGGAGCTTCAAACCTGACCTTGTTCTTCTCGACGTAATGATGCCCGATATCGACGGCGGCTCGATTGCGGCTGAATTTGCGGAAGCGGAGGACCTGAAGCATATCCCGATCGTCTTCCTGACAGCTATTGTTACCAGGCAGGAGACCGAGCCAACCGGCAGCGTGATCGGTAGTCATACTTTCCTGGCCAAACCGGTGGAACTGGATGACCTCGTAACCTGCATAAAGGACCATCTCGGCTCTTAGGAGTCTGTTCGTAGCAACTCAACCACTGGAGGCGAACCTATATGTTCCTCGGACTTGCTATCGTATCATTGCTGATTTTTATTTATGGGACATTTGCGGTGAAGCTGGGGCGCTGGTCCATAACCATGCCCATGATCTTCATGACCGCCGGCTTTCTGCTTGGACCCGGCGGCATCAACCTTCTGCCAATTTCATTCGAAGCAGAGGGAATGAAGACCCTTACCGAGGTTACGCTGGCAGTGCTGCTTTTTGCTGATGCTTCGACACTGGACCTGCGGCAGCTTCGGAACGACAAAGTTCTCACAGTCCGGTTGCTCGGGATAGGCATGCCCCTCACCATGCTCCTCGGCACGGCCGTGTTCTTCGGATTATTACCAGGCGAAGGAATTGCCTTTCGCAGCCTTACTGGCGATTATCCTGGCACCAACCGATGCAGCACTTGGACTGCCTATCTTCAATGACCCCAAGGTGCCGGTCCGCATTAGGAGGGCGCTGAACGTTGAAAGCGGCCTTAACGATGGTATCGCAACCCCTTTCGTTCTGCTGTTCCTCTCCTTGGTAACCGCCGGTGCAGCTCACGACCACAGCGGTTGGCTGGCAAAAGCACTGGTGGAAATTGTCCTCGCCCTGCTGGCAGGTACGTTGGTGGGGGTAGGGGGTGGCTGGTTGCTGACGAAGACCGCCGACCGGGGTTGGTCATCCGGGATTTCGCAACAGGTCGCCATTCTTGGCTTGGCCTTGGCTGCCTTCTTCGGCTCTTTAATGCTCGACGGTAACGGTTTTATCGCCGCTTTTTCCGGAGGAATCATCTTCAGCGCGGCAACAGGAAACCGCTTCTCCGAGCCGGCGGAATTTACGGAAAATGCTGGTACGATGCTCTCGCTGCTGGTGTGGGGTATCTTCGGCGCATTGGCCATTCCAAAGGCAATAAACTATGCCGGCGACTGGCGTCCGTTTGCCTGCGCCGTTCTCAGCCTGACTGCGGTGCGGATGCTCCCGGTGTCGCTTGCCATGAGAAGGACCGGACTGCGCACTGACACGATTGCCCTGATGGGCTGGTTTGGCCCACGCGGCCTAGCCTCGGTGGTCTTTACCCTGCTGGCTTCATGACCCTGAAGGAAGCCGGTAGGCCTGTCGATCTGCTCATAACAACGGCCACCTGGACAATTTTGCTCAGTGTCCTGGCCCACGGCCTCTCCGCAAAACCCGTGTCGGCATGGTATGCGCGTCGGCTTGCCAAGGCGGGCGATTCGCTGCCCGAACTGCAGGAGACTGCCTGAGCTGCGTGAGCGGCTCAATATCCTGAGAGGCTCACATAAGAAGTAGCTCCGGCGAACACGAGAGACTGTTGTCCGTTCGGCGGATTTTCCGCACCGAGGAGGAAAACGATCATGATTCAGAATAGAATTGAACCCTTCGATCTTACCAGAACTACATTGAAAGTATTATTCATCTGTCTGCTGATCGTTGCCGGGTTCTGGATAATCCGTCCCTTTCTGACCCCCCTGATCTGGGCTGCTATCATTGCCGTGGCCACCTGGCCGGCCATGCTGAAAGTGCAGGTTCTTTTGCGGGGAAAACGTTGGGCTGCAGTGACGGTGATGTCACTTGGGCTGTTGATGCTGCTTGTCGTACCCCTTTTGCTCGCCGTAACATCATTTGTCGACAATTCAGATAAAATCATGGGATGGATCAAGACTCTTTCCAGCCAAAGCATCACGAATCCACCACCATGGCTGGAAAATATCCCTGGTGTTGGTTCGTGGCTTGCCGATAAATGGCGGTACGCTGCGTCGTCAAGTTCCCAGGAGTTATCGGCACGTCTCGCCCCCTACGTAAAAAAAGCCGTTTCCTGGTTCATTAGCGAGGCGGGAGGTCTCGGCGTGATGATCCTCAATTTTCTCATTACCGTAATCATAACTGCAGTTCTCTATGCGCAAGGCGAAACTGCCGCCAGAGTTGCCTTTAGCCTGGCCCGCCGACTTGCTGGCGTACATGGTGAAAACACCTTGGTGCTTGCCGCAAAGTCAGTTCGGGGGGTCGCACTTGGAGTTGTGTTGACGGCGTTAATCCAGACAGCCATCGCCGGCACCGGCCTTGCCATCGCCGGCATTCCAGCCTATGGTTTCCTCACCGGAATAATCTTCATGCTATGCATTGCTCAGCTAGGTCCCATACTGGTTCTGGTCCCTTCGGTTATCTGGATGTACTGGTCTGGACAGCCATTGCTGGGAACCGTCCTGGTTATCTTTTCGCTCGTTGCCTCCACCATAGACAATTTTATTAGACCAATCTTAATCAGAAAAGGGGCCAACCTGCCTCTTCTCCTGATCTTTGCCGGGGTTATCGGAGGACTCGTAGCGTTCGGTATTATCGGACTTTTCATCGGACCAGTTGTGCTTGCGGTCATCTATACGCTGCTGCAGGCATGGGTTGACGAAAGCGATACGTCATCAGAGGAAAGCCTTTCTCAAAATCCGGGATGATCACGCCGCGCACCTCGATACTTGTCCCGTACGTAAACAAACTTCTAACTTTTGACGTTCTTTCTGAAGAAGACGCTACCTGTTTTGGAAAAGAGAAAAGGCCATACCCTTTTGGATATGGCCTATATTTTTGGCTCCACAGTTCAGATAAATTCCGGATATAAACCGAAAGTCAGAGTAATGATCTCAACAGCCAACCGGGACTGACTATCTTGTCTCGGTCGCCGCCATCACCAATTCTCGCCATGCCGCTTTTTGCGGAAGCAGCGGGGGTATGGCGGCAAATTCCGGCTCGGGCGTAGGCATGGCGATAAGTTGTTGTCGGTCACGGGTTACAATGCCGCCTTTTCTGAAAAAGGCATTATAGATAGCCCAGTTTACCGGATTCCTCGAGCCATCCCACGGGAAGCGGCGCAGCATCGAAGAAGCAGTATAAAATCCGTCATAGGTATCCTAAATACCCTTGATAGAACTGCTCAGCCGAAAGTCCGCCCGGTTTAAAAACGATATGGGATTGATCGTACTTATCCCAATCGAAAGAGACTATTTGCTTACGTTGCAACATCTCAAACCAGATGATCGTGCCGGGGTAGGGCGTTAATAAGGAATAGCCGCACATATCGAATTTTGCTTCAATATTGAATTTTAAGGTTTCGTCGAACACCGACGGTTCGTCGCCTTCAAAGCCGAACATAAACAACCCGAGCACCATGATCCCGTATTGGTGCAGCTTTTCGACCAGATTGCCATAAGCATCTGGATCGTTCTGATACTTGTGAACATTGCGCAGGGTTTGTCTGGAGATGGACTCGAAGCCGATAGAAAGCATAAAGCAACCACTTTCCGCCGCCAGTTCCAACAAGCGTTCATCGTGCGCATCGCGGCTATTTACCGCCGCCTGCCATTTCAGTCCGCGACCCTTAAAGGCCTGCATGACCTGCATGGCCCGTTTCGGCGTGCCGAAAAAGTCCGCGTCGTTCAGCAGGATTACCCGCTCTTCAATGTGCTCGATCTCCCTAATGATGTCTTCGATGGGTCGGTAGCGAAAACTCAGGCCATACATCGTAGGCTCGGCGCAAAAAGTACAGCCATGAGCGCAACCGCGCGAGGTTTGCACGAAGCCTTTATTGATGTAACGGTTACTCTTCAGCAAGCCTTGCCTTGGCATCGGCAACCCGATCATCGAATGAAGGTTGTCAGCCTTGTAAATACCTTTCAGTTGGCCTTTCCCAAGGTCGTCAAGCACCTTATCCATGATCAATTCGGCTTCTCCAACCACCACGGCGTCGGCATGCGTCAGCGCTTCATGAGGCATATAACTGACGTGCACGCCGCCCATAAGCACCGGAACGCCTCGGGCTCGAAAGCTATCGGCGATCTGATAACCGCGTTGCACATAGGAGGTCATGGCCGATATGCCGACCATATCGACTTCCAGATCGAAATCGATGGGCTCTATATTCTCGTCAGTGAGAATAATCTCATATTCATTTTCCGGAATCAGCGCGGCAACGGCGAGAAGCCCGGCAACCGGAGAGTAGAGCGCCTTGCCGAAAAATAAAGGCCGGGTGGCGAACGTGTCGGCTCGCGGATTGATCAAATGGATGCGTCGGGTTCGTGCCATGTCGCACCTCTCTTTATTATTATCATTAAAGCACTAATGTATTTTTACATACTTTCGATGATTTTCAATAAAAGTTAAGTAGTAGAGCATCAATGAAATTCTCGGAATAGTGGCGTATTAGGGGCAAAATGAACAAGCTTGCAGTATAGTCGCAACGGGTTAATGTTTAAATCTCCCTGATTTGCGATATTATTAAAAGACTAAAATCATGAAGAGACTGCCAGCTTAAGAAAAACAAAAATGGTAGGAATATGACAGATACTTTGATATATAGGGCGACTGCGATTATCGTTTTTTGCGGGTTTTGTTCTATCGAAACAGTTAACGGCAAGGTGATCTTTATATGAAATTTGCTCTGTTTACTATTCTGATTGTAATTCTTTGTTCCTTTGACTGTCGCAGTACCTCCGCTGTCGAGAAACGGGACAGTTGTGCGGTTTCGTCAAGCTACGTCATCCGCAGTTTAGGCTCTAATATTGGCACGGTGAGCGCAAAGATGTCCGGTTCTGCTACCGATAACGATTTGCGTGCCGACGTCGATGTGAACGTCGGCTTTTTGTGTTTTTGTTTCTCCCTCAAGAGCACCGAGACGACAAGCATCCGCGGTGGAAAGGTGATACGCTATCGCAAAACGATTGACACCGGAGGTGATCTTCGGGAGATAACGGGGGAACTTGACGGTGACATGTTCACCATTATGGTCACTGATAGGGAGAAGGTTGAGCGCAAGGTTTTCTCGACAATGCTCTATGAGGTAACAAATATGGAGTATCCTGAAGTGACGCTGGCTCCTGGTGAAGTAAGAAGAATGCGGGTTCTTGATCTGGAGAACTCTGAGGTTGTAGACCGCGTGTATCGGTATGTAGCCGAAGAGCAGGCCGAGATCGACGGGCGTGTTATCCGCATTATTGTAGCTGATTTCGCCGATAAAAACTCCGAATGCAGGCGGTGGACCGCTATTTTCGATGGGTTACCGGTTGTTAGGCGACAGGACGGCAAGGAAAAAACGGGGTTTTTCAACCCGTCCTATTCGGTGCGGCAGACCAAGGTCGCAGTCGATCAATAAAGTCAAATAGGTAAAAGAAGTCACCCCATATAGTTTTCGAGCTGATATGTTGCAGAATAGTCAACAAACATTACCTCGCTGAGTCCTCCCAGAGATTCATCATTGCGGCAGGGCGATATGTCGTACCAAAGACGATATATCGTCCCATTTAACTCTATTCAAATCTCTACCATGTGTCTTCCTGTCTGATTCTTGTCAACATTACAGCATGTTACAGCAGCTAAAGCGTTAGGAACCCGGTTTGGCATGGATCTCGTAGTATGTATCTACAAGGCCGCCCGCAACCTGATTAAACGTGGTGTTTTGTAAGCGGGGACGCCACATTCCTGAGCATCTTTCAACCTTTTTCTCTGGTAGGGGCGGCGGCATTATCCATTGTGCTTCTTGTTACGTTTTGTGAAGAAATCGAACCTCATACGTTTTTTTGAAAGGAGAATCCCATGACAACGTCCATTCGTTCATTGGCAGTCGCTCTCATCTTTGGTTTCACAACCATGGTCACCTTGATTCCCTCTCCGGCGACAGCCGCCAGCAGGGCACAAATAGACCGGGACGTCGACCAGGCACTACAACAACTTTACGCAACCAGTCCTTTGGCAAAGCTCCTCGCTTCCGAGGCCAAGGCCATTCTTGTGTTCCCGAGTGTAGTCAAGATGGGCTTCATTCTCGGCGTTCAAGGAGGTAACGGGGCGCTACGGGAAAATGGCGTGACGGTCGGCTACTACAATACCATTGCCGCTTCGTACGGCCTGCAAGCGGGCATTCAGAAATTCGGCTATGCCCTCTTTTTCATGTCTAACTCCGCTCTCCAGTATCTGAACAAGAGCGACGGTTGGGAGATCGGCGTCGGCCCCAGTATCGTTATCGTTGATGCGGGAGTCGCCAAGTCGCTCACGACCACGACTGCGAGGAAAGAGGTCTACGCGTTCATCTTCAGCCAGAGAGGGTTGATGGCCGGGCTCGGCTTGCAGGGATCGAAAATCACGCAGATAAACCCTGACTAGCTCGAGCCGGAGGAGATTGTCTAAGGGAAAATTTTGAGGGCCCTGTCGCGAGTGTTTACGCGAACGCCGAAAGGTTTGTCATGCATGGTGAGGGGTGAATTCTTGAAATAGTGTCGGGACATTCTGGAAATATCGGCGGAAAAATCTTGTTCGTTCGCGACTCGTTGTACTGCGCGGGGTTGCCATGACCACCCTCAACACAAAAATTGTCCAACTATTTGAACACTTAAAGTGGAAACCGCTCCGGTTCATCCAGCTTTTGTTTTTTCTTATCCTGGTCATGCTCCTGTCACCGCTTCTCCATAAATCGCCAGTGCTTACTGCCCTGTTAACGGTTTTTTTCCTGAACGTCCTGTTTGTCAGCCTCTCCGTTGTCGGCGTCAATGTTCGAAGTCGCTGGGCGCTGATTGCCCTGTGGTTCCTCGTACCGCTTTTTGATTGGGCCGCTTTACTCACCGATAACCATCAAATAGTAGTGTCGCTTTTTATTGCATCAGCCATTGTCAGGGTGTTGCTCCTCATCATCTGCGTGGCCTTAATCCTACGCTATGTGCTGACCAGTCTCGAAGTGACCATGGATACGATCTTCGGCGCTATTGTTGCCTACTTTTTGATCGCATTTGCTTTTGCATCCATATTCTATGCATTTGCCTTTTTAGAGCCCGCCAGTTTTTCCGTGGCAACTCTTACGGGAACTGGAGACATCGAAACCTTGAAGGACCAGCTCAACTACTTCAGTTTCGTTACCATCGCCACTCTCGGCTACGGCGACATTGTGCCTAAATTGCCGATAACTCAGATGCTGGCTATACTGGAAGCGGTAATCGGGCAGTTCTATATGGCTGTGGTTATTGCCTGGCTGGTAAGCACATATGCCCGTCGCCGCTAAGCAAAGATTGAGGGGCGCGGGAAACATTGTATTCGGGTCTGGACACTAGTTTTTAATGGAAGACTCGCTCCGGCGGTCTGAGCGGATTGAAAGCCGCATATAGAAACACAACTAGAGTAGATAAAGTTATATCTTAGCTTCAGGTGAGGAGAATTGTCATGAAAAGAAACAGAACCACTGCTGTCAGGTCATTCTTCCGGCAAGTTTCGGTCATAATCATTCCAATGCTCCTCTTTACCGCCGTCGGTTGCAAAAAGCCACAAATTGAAGCTCCTCAGCCACCGGTCGTAGATGTGGCGGATGTTATCCAGAAGGATGTCCCGGTTTACATGGGGTGGGTCGCCTCTACAGATGGCTCTGTTAATGCCACAATCCGGGCGCAAGTCAGCGGATATCTCATCAAGCGGTATTACAAGGAGGGTGACGTAGTCAAAACGGGTCAACTCCTCTTTCAGATTGACCCGCGTCTCTTCCAGGCAGCCGTCGACCAGGCTAAGGGAGAACTTGCCCTGCAACAGGCACGCTGGAACACCGCCAAGGCCAACCTCAAGCGCATCAAACCATTAGCTGAGCAGAATGCCGTGAGCCAGAAAGATCTGGATGACGCCATTGGCCAGGAGCAGGCCACCCACGCAGCGGTCATCTCTGCCCAGGCAACGGTCGATAAGGCCCGTCTCGATCTCGGTTTCACGAAAGTTACCTCCCTCATTGACGGGGTAGCCGGCATTGCCAAGGCCCAGATAGGCGACCTCGTCGGACCTGGTCAGATCGAAGAACTGACAACCGTCTCTACCGTTAATCCCATCAAGGTATACGTTCCAGTAAGTGAACAAGAATATCTAAAAGCCATGGAAGAGAGGTCGAAACGCTCCGAGAAGGCCGTCCTCGAGATGATCCTTTCAGACGGAAGCGTCTATCCATACAAGGGTGAATTCACCTTCGCTGATCGCCAGGTGGATCCGACTACGGGAACGATAAAGGTCGCCTCTCTTTTTCCCAATCCCGGAAATCTGCTCCGACCGGGACAGTTCGCCCGGATCAGGGCACAGATCGGAATTGTGAGTGGAGCACTGCTGGTACCGCAACGGGCGGTAATGGATATTCAGGGAACCTACCAGATCGCCGTTGTCAGCCCCGGAAACAAGGTCGACATCCGGACGGTAGAGGTTGGGGAACGTGTCGGCTCTCTCTGGGTTATCAGCAAGGGCTTGAAAGCAGGAGAGAAAATTGTCGTTGAAGGCGTACAGAAGGTTAAGCAGGGAATGCCTGTGGTTCCCAAACGTTTTGTTCCAGAGGATAATGCCGGAGTGAAACAGCCCGCGCCAATCGCTGAATCCGCGGCCGCAGGGAAGAGGTAACCCGCCATGTCAAAGTTCTTCATCAATCGTCCCATTGTCGCAATGGTGATCTCGATCCTTATGGTGATCCTCGGCCTGGTCGCCATGTCGCGACTCCCCGTTGCCCAGTTTCCCAACATCGTCCCTCCGGCCATCCAGGTCAATGCCACCTATCCCGGTGCCGACGCCTTGACACTGGAACAGTCGGTGGCCACCCCCATAGAACAGCAGATGTCCGGTGTCGACAACCTGGACTATATGTACTCCATCAACGCCAACAATGGGTCGATGACTCTCTATAATTACTTCGCGCTGGGGACTGACGCCAACACCGACCAGATACTCGCCCAGATGCGCGAAGGCCAGGCAGAGTCGCAACTTCCCCGAGATGTCACTAATTACGGAGTGACGGTGGCAAAGTCCACTTCGTCACCGCTGATCATGTTCGCCCTTTACTCGCCCAAGGGGACCTATGACAACATCTTCCTGGCCAATTATGCCTACATTAACATCAATGATCAGATGACTCGCATCAAGGGTATTGCCAGCGTCACGGTATTCGGCGCCGGCCAGTACGCGATGCGCCTCTGGGTTAAGCCGGACCAGCTCGCCAATTTCAACATCACCATCCCTGAGATCATCAACGCCGTCAACGCCCAAAACACGGTTAATCCGGCTGGACAGGTGGGGGCAACCCCGATACCCAAGGGACAGGAGTACACCTACTCGGTCAGGGCCCAGGGCAGGCTCCAGAACGAAGAGCAGTTCGGCAATATCGTCCTGAGGGCCTCTACGGACGGCGCCATTGTCCGGGTCAAGGACGTGGCGCGTATCGAACTGGGAGCCCAGACCTATAACCTGGAAGGTCGACTGAACGGCAAGCCGTGCGCCCTCATCGCACTCTACCAGATGCCGGGGACCAATGCCCTGGACGCTGCCAGCGGCACGAAAAAGCTAATGGAAGAGCTGAAGAAGAGCTTCCCACCTGACCTGGAGTATACGGTGGCGCTGGACACAACACTTGCAGTCACCGAGGGAATGAAGGAGATTCAGCAAACTTTCATCGAGGCCCTGTTACTGGTAATTCTGGTCGTCTTCATCTTCCTCCAGGGCTGGCGCGCCACCCTCATCCCGCTTTTGGCGGTGCCGGTGTCGTTGGTAGGTACCTTTGCTATCTTCCCCATCCTCGGTTTCTCCATTAACACTCTCTCCCTGTTCGGCCTGGTCCTCGCCATCGGTCTCGTCGTGGATGACGCCATCGTCGTGGTGGAGGCGGTGGAGCATCATATCGAGAAGGGACTTTCACCCAAGGATGCGGCCTTCAAGGCCATGGAGGAGGTCTCCGGCCCGGTTATCGCCATTGCCATCATCCTGGCGGCAGTTTTTGTCCCTACGGCCTTCATTCCTGGCATTACCGGACAACTCTACCAGCAGTTCGCCGTGACCATCGCCGTCTCGGTCATCTTCTCGGCCTTCAATGCCCTTTCCCTGTCCCCGGCCCTCTGCGCCCTGCTTCTCAAGCCGAAAAAGAGAGGAACCGGTCCGCTCCAGAAGTTCTACGACTGGTTCAACAGGGTCTTCGGTCGAGCCACCGACGGCTACATCGGCGTCTGCGGCGCCGCTATCCGCAAGAGCAAGACCAGTCTTCTCTTGCTGCTGGGAGTGACAATACTTGCCGGATTTGTCGGCAATAAAATCCCGACCGGCTTCCTTCCCGACGAGGATCAGGGCTTTATCTTTGCCGGCATCCAGTTGCCCGATGCCGCTTCGCTCCAGAGGACCGGCGAGGTTGCCCGACAGGCTGAAGAGATTATCACTAAGACCCCGGGGGTCAAGTACTGTTCCTCGATCATCGGCTACAACATGCTGAGCCAGGTGCAGAACACCTATAGCGCCTTCTTCTTCATCTCCCTGGAGGAGTGGGCCAAACGGAAGAAACCAGAAGAGCAGTACCAGGCGGTCATGAAGCATATATCCCAGAAAATGGCCGGTCTCCCCGGCGCCATCGGCTTCGCCTTTCCACCTCCGGCAATCATGGGGGTCGGCACCTCCGGCGGGGTCACCTTCATCCTTCAGGACCGGGCGGGTAAAGACATAGACTTCCTGGCTGCCAATGCGAAGAAGTTCATCGAAGAGGCCAAAAAACGCCCGGAACTGGCGCGGGTCACCACCACGTTCCTCCCTACTGTGCCGCAGCTTTTTGTTGATGTGGACCGGGACAAGGTCCTCAAACAGGGGGTCAACATCTCCGATGTCTACAAGACCCTGCAAAGTTTCTTGGGTAGCGGTTTTATCAATTACTTCAACAAGTTCGGGCGCCAATGGCAGGTGTACATCCAGGCGGAGGGGGACTATCGGACCAACATCAAAAACATCGGTCAGTTCTACGTACGCAACAGTAAGGGGCAGACGGTCCCCCTGTCAGCGCTCACTTCGGTTCGCAAGATCGTCGGACCGGAGTTCACCATGCGCTTCAACCTCTACCGATCGGCTCAGATCAATGCCACTGCTGCTCCTGATTATAGTTCGAACCAGGCCATGAAGGCTCTGGAAGAGGTCTTTGCCCAGACCATGCCGCGTGAGATGGGGTTCGACTACAGCGGCATGTCGTTCCAGGAGAAGAAAGCCCAGCAGGGGATTTCACCGATGGTGATCTTTGCCTTCTCATTCCTCTGCGTCTTCCTGATCCTGGCCGCCCAATATGAAAGCTGGTCCCTGCCGTTTTCGGTCCTTCTCGGCACCCCCATCGCCGTGGCAGGGGCCTTTGTCGGCCTGTTGTTCCGGAGCTTCGAAAATAACGTTTATGCCCAGATCGGTCTCGTCATGCTGATCGGCCTGGCGGCCAAGAACGCCATTCTTATCGTCGAATTCGCCAAACTGGAGTACGAAAAGGGCGAATCCCTCATGGACGCAACCCTCAACGGGGCGCGCCTCCGGCTGCGGCCGATCCTCATGACCTCCTTTGCCTTCATCCTCGGTTGCGTGCCGTTGGCCATCGCCAGCGGGGCCGGCGCCATCTCCCGGCAAGTCATGGGGACCACGGTTATTTTCGGCATGCTGGCTGCCTCGTTCATCGCCATATTCCTGATCCCGGTCACTTTCTTCGTAGTGGAGAAAATCAACCATAAGGGAGACACCGGCGCCCATACCCCGACCGGAGAAGGTGAATCAGCTAAAGGGGCAACACAGGCCGGTTCAGCCACCGGAAAGGAGGGAGAGCCCCATGCGTAAAATATTCAGCAGTGCCATAATAACCTTATCCCTCTGCGGATGCATGATCGGTCCGGACTACCGGCGCCCCACGGTCGAAACTCCACAGAATTGGCGTGTTCAGGAACAGGAAACGCGGGAAATTGTCAATACTCCCTGGTGGGAGCAATTCAACGACCCGGTTCTTAACGACCTGATCCGGATTGGCCTTGCGGAGAACAGGGACGTTAAAATAGCCGCGGCAAGGGTGGAGCAGTTCATGGGACAGTACGTCACCACCCGTTCAACCCTGTTTCCGCAGCTCTCTGTCGGAGCGAGCGCGGGCAGGGACCGCAACACCGAAAAGGGGCCTGCCGGTTCCTCGTCCTCTGTCAAGAATCCGGCGGATAATTACCAGGCGTTCGGCAGTGCCAGCTGGGAGATCGACCTGTGGGGCAAGCTGCGCCGGGCAACAGAAGCAGCCCGGGCAGATATCCTGAGTGCCGAGGAAAGCAAAAGAGGGGTTATCCTTACCCTTGTTTCTTCTATCGCTGCAGGATATATCAATATTCGAGACCTGGATAAGCAACTTGAAATCGCGAAATCAACCGTAGCTTCACGTAAAGAGTCCTACAACATCTTTCAGCAACGTTTCAAGGGAGGAATTGTCTCGGAGCTCGAACTAAACCAGATCAAGTCACAATATGAGGAAGCCCTTGCCACCGTACCAGTAATCCAGAAAACCATTGCGCAACGGGAGAATAGCCTGAGCGTACTCCTTGGCCGCAACCCTGGACCCATTCTGCGAGGTAAGAATATAGACGAGCTTGTCCTGCCTGTGGTACCGACCGGCCTCCCGTCCGATCTCCTTGAGCAGCGTCCCGACATCCGCCAGGCTGAACAGAATCTTATTGCAGCGAATGCACTGATAGGGGTTGCAAAGGCGCAGTACTTTCCGACCATCTCCCTGACAGGAATGTTTGGCTGGTCGAGTACCAACCTTTCCGATCTCTTCACCGGGCCAGCACGGACATGGAGTTGGGCGGCGCCTCTCGCAGCTCCCATCTTCACGGCAGGGGCGATTTCAGGTCAGGTTAAAGCGGCGGAGGCCTTCCAACAACAGACACTGTTAATCTATCAACAGACTATCCAAAATGCTTTTAGGGATGTTGATAACGCTTTAATCGACCGCAAGCTGACTATGGAGCAATTGGAGACGCAGGGAAGGCAGGTGGAGTCACTGGTACAGTACGCCAGGATAGCAAGGCTTCGTTATGATAATGGCTACACGAGCTATCTGGAGGTCCTTGACGCAGACCGCAGTCTTTTTAACGCCCAACTCTCTCAGGCTCAGACAAAAGGGACCCTGTTCCTGTCTCTGGTTGATCTGTACAGGTCGATGGGGGGCGGTTGGGTCACTCTGGCTGAACAGCAGACAACGCTTACAGGGAAAGGTCAAGTATCGTCATCTTCCCCATGACGGGAGACGCGGAGAACAGCCCGGTAGTCTCGATATGCGGTTCCGCCAACCAGTGGATCACAGGACTCGGTGCGGCCTATAGTTGGTGAGGGTTCGGAGCGTGGAAGTGCATGTCTCTCGGAAAGGAGCAACAATGAAAGGAACTCGAAAGTTTGTGAAAATGGTTGCCGTGACCCTGGTCCTGCTGCTGGCAATGCCCTTAGGTACGTTTGCCCAGGAGCCACAGGGGAAGGCTTTCAGCCAGGCGCAGCTCGAGCAGATTCTGGCTCCTGTCGCACTTTATCCCGATGATGTTCTGGCCCAGATACTGATTGCGTCGACCTATCCGCTCGAGATTGTCCAAGCCGACCGCTGGGCAAAGCAGAACAGCGGTCTGAAGGGAGATAAGCTGACCGCCGCACTGGAGAAGCAGCCATGGGACCCGAGCGTTAAATCCCTGATCAACTTCCCCCAGGTACTCACCATGATGAGTGAGAAGCTCGACTGGACGCAAAACCTCGGCGACGCCTTTCTGGCTCAGCAGCAGGCTGTCATGAAAGCGGTCCAGCAACTTCGCGCCAAGGCGGAGGTAGCGGGCAACCTCAAGACCAACAAAGAACAGAAGGTGATCGTCGAAAAGGAAACCATTATTATCCAGCCGGCGAATCCTCAAGTAATTTACATCCCCACCTACAATCCGACTGTTGTCTATGGCACTTGGGCCTATCCGGCCTATCCGCCAGTTTATTACTATCCTCCCGGCTATGTAGCCACGACGGCCGTTTTTTCGTTCGCCGCCGGTGTGGCTGTGGCAGCAGCATGGGGCTATGCCTGGGGGAACTGCAACTGGGGACATGGTGGACATTACGGCGTTAACTACAATATCAATCAGAACATCAATATCAACAGAAACATCAACCGTGGGGCCTATGTGTCCCATTATCAGGGCGGCAGGGGCAACTGGCAGCACAACCCTGCCCATCGCGGAGGCGTTGCCTACAAAGACCGGGCCACCGCAAACAGGTATAACAGGGGTGCTTCTCCAGGTGCAGTTAAATCCCGGGAGAACTACCGTGGTCGATCAGAAGCCGTGCAACGGGATCTGGGAAGAGGCGGAAAAAGCCAGCGCTCCGGTGCGAGCCAAATGGACAGGCGTGCAGCTTCAGGTCAGCGCGGCAGCGCGAGTCAGATGGACAGAAGCAGGGGATCCGGCCAACGCGGTGGTACCGGTAAAACTTACGGAGGGATGAACGCCTCTCAACGGAGCAGCAGCAAATCAAGCGCCTTCTCCGGAATGGATAGAGGTTCATCTGCCAGGAATTTCAGCAACCGCGGCAGTCAAAGCCGTCAAAGCATGTCCCGCAGTGGGGGAGGCGGAGGAAGATCCCGCGGTGGAGGGTTCAGTGGAGGTGGAGGGGGACGTCGCAGATAACGATAACCGACCTTTCAGGCAGTGAGAACTTCATGAGGTTTCTCACTGTACACACTTCAGAACCTTTAAGGAGGCACTATGAAACTCTCTTTGATACGGAAACAAGCCGGGTCCCCTGGATGGTTGCTGGCATTCATCCGGCTGGCGCTCATTCTCACGGTGGTTTTCCTGTCCATTCCGGTATCGGCTGCCACAACAAAACAAAAATCCTTCACTTCGCCGGATAAGGCGATTCAGGCGTTCGTGGATTCATTGAAAACAAACGATAAGACCACTCTCAAAGCACTGTTCGGCCCAAAGAGCGAGCAACTAGTTTCTTCGGGAGACCCGGTTGCCGATCAGTCTAGTCGTGAGCGCTTTCTCGCGGCATATGCAGAGTCGCAGCGGTTGGATCGGGAAGGTAATAAAAAGGTTGTTCTTGTTGTCGGCAAGAATGAGTGGCCTTTCCCTATTCCGCTTGTCATGAATAAGAACCGCTGGCGCTTTGATACCAATGCAGGCATTCAGGAGATTCTTAACCGTCGCATCGGCCGTAACGAACTCGATACCATCCAGACCTGTCTGGCCATCATCGATGCGGAGCTGGAGTACGCAATGAACGATGACGACGGCAATGGTCTGCTTGACTATGCCGCCAAGTTCTGGAGTGATCCGGGCAAGAAAAACGGACTTTACTGGCAGACAGGGGAGGGTGAAGCGCCCAGCCCGCTGGGAGAACTGGTGGCAGAGGCCAAGGCCACGGGGTATACCGAGAGGAAGAGCACAGAAGGTCCTTCGCCCTATCACGGCTATCTCTACCGAATACTGACCGGACAGGGGAAACATGCGGAGGGGGGCGCGTACGACTACATGGTAAGGGGGCATCTACTTGGAGGCGTAGCGGTTATCGCTTATCCTGCCCAGTATGGCGCTTCCGGGGTCATGACCTTCATCGTGAATCATGACGGCGTCGTGTACCAGAAGGACCTGGGTCGGAAGACTGCAGAGACAACCTCCGCGATAAAATTCTTCGACCCAGCTCCCGGTTGGAGGAAGGTTGAGTCGCCCGCGGCAAAGTAACCAGCCTTAGACATGAAAAGCTTTTCAACAATGATTGATGGATAAGGAAGGCGGTGTGGGAAAGAAAACAGGGAAAAGTCATCCTGGAAAGGTGCCGGTCATTGCAGGGAAAGCGGTGACAGATATGAGCACCGCCAAGAAAACGGAAGGAAAAAACAGAAATCCCGCCCCTGAAAAGATGAAAGGCAAGGAGTATGCAAAGGAGCTTGCCAAGCTGCATGTGGAGCTGGTGAAGCTGCAGGAGTGGGTAAAGTACCAGGGACTCAAGGTCTGCATCGTGTTCGAGGGACGCGACGGCGCGGGCAAGGGGGGGGCGATTAAGGCAATAACCGAGCGGGTGAGCCCGCGAGTTTTTCGGGTAATCGCTTTGCCTGCTCCCACGGAGCGCGAGAAGACCCAGATGTATGCACAACGGTATCTGCCGCTTCTGCCAGCGGCCGGTGAGGTGATTATCTTCGACCGCAGCTGGTACAACCGCGCCGGGGTCGAGCGTGTAATGGGTTTCTGTACCGAGCAGCAGTCGAAAAGATTCCTGGAGGTCGTACCTCTCTTCGAAAAGTTGATGGTCGAGTCCGGGGTCATAGTGATCAAGTACTGGCTCGAGGTCAGTGAGGAGGAACAGACCAGCCGTCTGGAGGCGCGCATCAATGACGGCCGCAAGATCTGGAAGCTCTCGCCCATGGACCTCAAGTCCTACAGTCGCTGGTATGATTACTCCAGAGCCCGCGACGAGATGTTCACTGCCAGCGACACGGCGTGGGCTCCCTGGTTCGTGGCGAGATCGGATGACAAAAAGCGTGCGCGGCTGAACATAATCAGCCACCTCCTCTCAAGGATTCCTTACAAGGAAGTCCCCCGTGAAAGGGTGAAGCTGCCGAAGCGGCAGAAACCGGGCGACTACCGGGAACTGGAGTACCAGTTCAAGTTCATTCCAGAGATATATTGAAGAGACAAATTCAGTCCTGATTAGCGTCAATCTTCCGCTATTACCCAAAACTGTCATTCCCGAAGCAATTCTGATCGGGAATCCAGCATCTAACCGATTGAGATCATAGATACCCGATAGAGCTACCTAGACGAAATACGCAAGCTGATGACCGAAAACGGCGCGGTCCTGAGCGACAAAAACATCGTGGTCATCAACGGCAGGGTGTGGGCCGGATACGAGATCAGCAACATACTGTTTGAAAAAAAAGATCCTGAGCGGCTTTATGGAATTGTTCACATTATTGGGGAGCGGCCCGGAACCATGCACCACTCCTATTCGGCATACATTTCCATTGCCAAAGGAAGCGCACGGACCGCAAAGAAGATGGATCACGACATGACCAAACTGGTGTGCAACATTGCGAATACGGCCTTGGCGCCGAAAGAAGCGGCCCATGAGACGCTCACCATCGCGAGGGAAATCAGGGCGAGTCTTGTTCCCACCAACCGGCCCAAAGCTCATTAAGTGGAGGGATGTGCCCTGCTGCAATTTCGGTAAATTGATGCCAATGGACGCCTGAACGCATTCCGGTAGGAGGCAGTTGAAGTCGGCAACAACAAGTAGTTATCAAGGAAATGTTCGACAGCAGGCAGGAGTTTTAATAGAACATAAGGAATGAAGTGTTCTACATAAGAAGCATTTTGGAATAAATGTTCCCTTTGAAACGAAAAAAAAGGATTCTGGTTTTATACCGGAATCCTTAGTACGGTGGTATGCAGGCATCCGATCTGAAACACTTGAAAGAGATAGAGCAGGAACTCTCTCAGTTCAAGCGCATGTATGCAGACATGGCATTGGAAAACAGAGCGCTGAAAGATCTGAAAGTTGGCGACCCTGTTCAGCTGAAGGTGTTCGTGTACCATCCGCTGAACCGATTGTTAGCTGGTGACCTATGGATTACTTGACCAACTCGATCTCTCCGGGTCGCCAGGTCTTGTTGATCCATGGCTCCAGCGGTCCATACATGCGCAGGATGCAGAACCAGCTCTTGCCGGGCACGGTGGCAAGCCAGTTGCCCTCTTTCCCTTTGGGTGCTTTCGGTCCGAAATAGACGTCGTAGGAGCCGTCCTCATTCTTCTTCATCCCCTTGGTCAGGCTGCCGACGGTGGGGAATAGCTGGCTGGTCTGGAGCTGGCAACGGGTCTGGGTGTCGTAGAGCGTGACCGCCCAGAAGTTGTTGACCGGCACATTTGGCGGCATATGCAGCTGGTAGGTCTTCGAGCCGTCGAAGGGCTGATCGTTGTTATCCAGCATTCCCAGTGCATAGTCGGAACCGGCTCCCGCGCGGGTAACCGCCATCGCGGGCGTCACACCGCCGGCGTTGTAATAGAACAGCACTCTCGCATCGAGATTCATCGTGCCGTCCGCTTCGAACGAGGTGTTCTTGTTCGCATAGGCCATCATCCAGTTGCTCTTCGAATCGGGATAGATTTTCACCCCTGAGATCCGCGGATCGTAAGTAATGGAACGCCCGGCGGCATTTCCCAGCAATGCCACCTCAGTCAATAATTTCTTCATCCGCTCGTCAGGGCTGAATGGCTGTCCTTTGACGATGCCGATGCTGGCCACGTAACCGCGTACTTCCGGACCCACCGCATCGATCGGCTCGGCCTGAACGATGTTGTTCAGGATCTCATAGTATTCCAAAGTGCTCGGGAAGATCGTGCTGAACGATCTGCCGGACATGTTGACCAGCTCGGTCGGCGCCGGATTGGCGGCATCCTTTAACGGATAAAACTTCAGTCCGGATTTGAAGTTCTCGACCGCCGCCTCCAAACCATCCTTGATGGACCCGCGAAAGAAGAGGAATTTTCTGTTGATGGGCGGCTTCAGCTGGAAGTACCAGTCTGGAATTTCCCCCGCATAACCGGGAGGAACGACCAGATACTTGCCGCCCTTGCCCTTGTCCGGCCCTGTTACACCCATGTTGCCGACGAAGCGCTGCCAGGCATCGTCGAGAAAGCCCAGCATGCCCGGCGGAATCTCGATCACCGTCGGCCCATCTTTTGCCAGATCCGTCGGAGCGTAGGCATACATCGTGGATGTGTTGGAGGTGATGACAGGCGTCTGGGGCAAGGGCTCTCGATGTGGAGACGTGACTAACGACCTTTTTCTCGGGTTTGCAGATGCTCTAGTAGTCGATGTTGTTGCGCACGGTAAACAGATTGGTGCCGCCATAGGCAAACATCAGCATGGAGGTCTCAACGGAAGTCCGATTCGCAAGGGTGTACGGGTTCGATATATGCCCGTCTGCCAGAATTGGGAAGGTCATCAATACAAGAGCGGAGGTGAGTAATTCACTTCTAATCAGGATTCTTTCCCCTTCGACGAGACTCCTATTCGCAAACAAGATCGCGGGCTCCCCATAGAGAGAAGCCCGCGTAGCATATAATAGAATCAGTTTGCTTTGACGATGCCAGGCGGTGCCCAGGTACCCTTGCCTACCGGCAAGACGGAAGGCTTTTCTGTCTTGGGCCAGTAGAGGCGCATCACAAGATACACCGTATCGTTCGGCGCGGGCAGCCAATTGGCCTCCTTGTCCGCACCCGGCGAATCTTTCTGGATGTAGATCGTCAGCGATCCATCGGCATTCTTCTTCATGTGCGGAATCATCGGCGAATTGATGAGGTACCGGTTGATCGGGTTTTTGATTAGATACTGGGACTTGCCATCATACATGGTGACCGACCAGAAGGCATTCACCGGCGGGTACTGGCCAGCCGAGAAGGTGATAGTGTAGTTACTTTTGCTGCAATCGAGTGTCTCGCCATTGCCGTCCACGCGGGTCAGCGGATAAACAGCCTCGGCGGCGCTGTTGCCATAGAGGCCTGCTTTGGCGGTGCCGGAACGCTTGAGCCAGTCGCCGTTGTAGTGAGCTTCGTCACCCGGAAGGGATCCAAGCTGCCAGCCATTGACGTTGGTCATACCCGAGGCCAAGAAAGTGCTTATTTTTTCGTCACCGGCCTTCATTCCTTCGACAATGGCTTTTTGGTGCTCTGGTGAAAGATCCTTTATGTCGAAGGTCTTGTTCGGGCCGATGCCGATGGTTGCGAGCTTGGCGCGGATGTCCTTGTCCATGTTCGTTTCCGGAACGTACTCAAGCGCGGCGTCGAGGTAGCTCCAGAAGTTCTCCTTGATGCCGGCGGTGGTAGCCGGACTGAAGTTGATCGCCGGCGCGGCGGCAGGTGCGGGTTGCTTGAGGAAGGCGGAAAGCGGCTCCACCTGGTAGCCGTCCTGAACCTTGATCACGTTCGACATGTCTTCAGGGTTGAAGAGCTGGGTGCGGTAAGCGACGAGGGAGAAGGGCGTGGTGGAAGTGAAGACTTTCTTGATGCCTTTCGGTTTTTCGCCTTTCCAATCGGGTCCGACGACCATGTAGCTGCCGGGATCGTTGCCGGTGGCACGGCTGCCAATGTAACCGTAATTATAGGTATTGCCGTCGCACATCATTACGGCGTAGTAGCGTTTTTTTTCGACCGCAGGCACGGTCAGGACGATCGGCTCGGCGCGCAGGTCGAGCCAGGTGAAGGAATAGGGGGTGTCGCTGTTCGGTGTGATGACCGCAGTGTCCTTGTAGGTGTAGACGCGCGGCTCGTTCTTGAGCTGGTTGAACGGGGCCTTGAACTGGCTGCCACCCTTGTCGACAGCATATTCATACATCACTGCGTAGTTCATCACGATCGGCAGGCCGTAGATAAACCCCTCTTCGGCAATCGCCCGCGTTTCGGCAATGCCGGGCCGATCATTTTTCATTTTCTTGGCGTCGGAAATGGCGTCGTTCTTGGTGGTGCAGCCAGCGAGGAACGTCAGGGCGACGGTTGCGGCCAATAGTCCGGTGGCAATGGTGCGTTTGGTTCTCTTCGTTTTCATGATGTGTTCTCCGTTTTTTCCCTTTGTAGTCGGATCTTTTTGTTACGGCCCTGAACCACTGAAATCAACGGTTCAGGGCACTGTCAGGCTATTTCACCAACTCGATCTCGCCGGGACGCCAGGTTTTGTTAATCCATGGCTCCAGCGGGCCATACATGCGCAGGATGGTGAACCAACTCTTGCCGGGCACAGTTTGCAGCCAGTTGCCCTCTTTGCCTTCAGGTGCTTTCGGTCCGAAATAGACATCGTAGGAACCGTCCTCATTCTTCTTCATCCCCTTGGTCAGACTGCCGACGGTGGGGAAGAGCTGGCTGGTCTGGAGCTGGCAACGGGTCTGGGTGTCGTAGAGCGTAACCGCCCAGAAATTGTTGACCGGTACATTTGGCAGCATATGCAGCCGGTAGGTCTTTGAGCCGTCGAAGGGCTGGTTGTTCTGATCGAGGAAGGCTAAGGCGTAGTCCGAGCCTCTTCCAACATGAGGCGTTGCCATGGCGGGTGTCACGCCGCCCGCGTTGTAGTAGAACAAAACGCGCGCATCGAGGCCCATTATTCCGTCGGCTTCGAAAGAGGTGTTCTTATTCGCGTAGGCCGTCACCCACTGGCTCTTCGAGTCGGGATAGAATTTCACCCCTGAGATACGCGGATCATACGTGATGGAACGTCCGGCGGCATTTCCCAGCAAGGCCGCCTCGGTCAGCAGCTTCTTCATCCGCTCGTCGGGATTGAATGGTTGTCCTTTGACGATGCCGATGCTGGCCATATACCCGCGTACTTCCGGACCTACCGCATCGATCGGCTCGGCCTGAACAATGTTGTTCAGGATCTCATAGTATTCCAAAGTGCTCGGGAAGATCGTGCTGAACGATCTGCCGGACATGTTGACGAGCTCGGTCGGTGCCGGATTGGCGGCATCTTTTAGCGGATAAACCTTCAGGCCGGATTTGAAGTTCTCGACAGCCGCCTCCAAGCCATCCTTGATGGACCCGCGGAGGAAAAGGAAGTTCCTGTTGGTGGGCGGCTTCAGCAGGAAGTATCCGTCCGGAATTTCTCCCTCATAGCCGGGAGGAATGACCAGATACTTGCCGCCCTTGCCCTTGTCCGGGCCGGTGACACCCATGTTGCCGACGAAGCGCTGCCAGGCATCGTCGAGAAAGCCCAGCATGCCCGGTGGGATCTCGATCACCGTCGGACCATCCTTTGCCAGATCCGTCGGAGCGTAGGCATACATCGTGGATGTATTGGAGGTGATGACAGGCGTCCGGGAATCCATCAGCTGTTCCCAGATGGCGATCTTGTTTGGAGCGTCGGCACCTTGTTCGGCCATCCCGGCGAGCACGCTGTAGATGGAGACCGCTCCGACGTTGTCGAGGTAAACCCCGAGAGCGCGCGAGCGGGTCAGATAGTCATAGACCCGGTCGTTAGTGTCGCCGATCGGCACGCCATCAAAAAATTCAAGCTCGCCGGCAACCGTCTGGACTTTATCCGGTATCGAAGCCGCCTTGGTTTTCATGGCTTCCCTGGAACTCTCTGTTGCGTCGGCGCGACTGGCCGAGTAGCCGGTGAACAGGGTGACAGCGAAAACCGTGGCCAGCGCTCCGCTGAGGACTTTGCGTTTCGTTGGATTCATTTTCATTCTAGCTATTCTCCTAAGTTGACTACTGGTTGGTTTTATTGGTTATGATTTAGGAAACTGCGCTGGTCGCTTTATGCAACGGAAGCGACCAGCGGTTTCCAGGACCGAGAGCGGCTTACTTCACGATTTCGATCTCGCTGGGACGCCAGGTCTTGTTGATCCATGGCTCCAGCGGTCCATACATGCGCAGAATGGTGAACCAGCTTTTTCCGGGAACGGTTTCCAGCCAGTTGCTCTCTTTGCCTTCAGGTGCTTTGGGCCCGAAATAGACATCGTACGAACCGTCCGCATTTTTCTGGAATCCTTCGCTCTGACTTCCAACGGTAGGAAACGGCTGGCTGGTTTGCAGCAGCGAACGGGTCTGGGTGTCATACAGCGTAACCGCCCAGAAGTTGTTGACGGGAACGTTAGGTGGCAGATGGAGCTTGTAGGTTTTTGAGCCATCAAATGCCTTTTTGTCTGCATCCAGATAGGCCAGCGCATAGTCTGATCCTTCGCCTGCCCGGGTCGTTGCCATGGCGGGCGTGACGCCGGTCGCATTGAAATAGAACAGTACGCGTGCATCCAGTCCCATTGTACCGTCCGCTTCAAACGAGGTGTTCTTGTTGGCGTAGGCCATTGTCCAGGAGCTATTGGTGTCGGGATAGATGTACACGCCATCGATGCGCGGTTGGTAGGTGATTGCGCGAGCGGTGGCATTTGCAAGCGTTGCGGCTTCGTTCAGCAACTTCTTCATGCGGGCATCAGGGCTGAAGGGCTTTCCTTTAACAATGCCGATGGCTGCGAGTTGACCGCGCATTTCCGGTCCAATCGCGTCGATGGGCTCGACCTGCACCAGCTCGTTGAGGTCTTCGAAGAAACTAAAATCACGGCTAACGATCGTGCTGAAACTTTTGCCGGAAAAGTTAAAGAATTCAGTCGGAGGAGGGTTTTCGGCTTTGGCAAGCGGATAGATTTTGAGCTTTGATTTAATGTTTTCCACGGCAGGCGCGAGTCCGTGGGCGATCGAGCCGCGCAGGAACATCAGGTTATTATAAGTACTGGTTTTGATGATGAAGTAGCCCTCGGGTTCGGCTCCCTTGAAATCCGGAGGCAGCAGCAGGTATTTGCCGCCCTTGCCCCGGTCCGGGCCGATCGCGCCAAGATTGCTGACAAACCGGAACCAGGCATCGTCGACGAATCCGAGCATGCCAGGCGGAAGCTCGATGACCAGCGGTCCGTCGGTCTTTAAATTAAGGTAATTCACCGCATACAGCGTCGATGTATTTCCAGTCAGGTAGAGAGACGCGGGTTTAAGCAGTTGTTCGCTGATCGGGACTTTGTTTGATGCATTTATACCGATGCTGGCGTTGCCCTTCCGCATGGCGTTAAGCGATGCCGCGCCCTGATTATTCAGGTAAACCTCGACCCCTCGCATACGATCGAGATTGTCATAGAGCTTGTTAATGGCGGTGTCGCTCGGTACACCGTCGAAGAATTCCAAAGTGCCGATCGGCGTCTCAATCTTGTCGGGGATTGAGATTGACTTCAATGTTTCCTCCGACACATCGGCCTGCACTATTGGAACACTAATTAGGACTAATACAAGAGCGGCCATCCAACTCTTTGCGGAAATATATTTTCCGTTCATATTCAACTCCTTCTTTTTTTTGTTCATTTGTGTTTAAAGCCGATCATCCTGCCACGTTATATCTTGTGCACCGGGGCTTAGGTTTATTTGGTGCCGATACTATTGCCTATCAGTGGCTTCTTGGTTTCGGTGGCCCCGGAAATGCCCATGTGCCATCGATAATCGATTTACTCGGTTCGTACATTCTAACGGCGTAATTCCAACCTTCCATGATCGGCAGGCAGTTCTCCGTAATTGCCGTGCAACCGCCAAAACGTACTGTGTACGATCCATCCCTGTTTGGTTTCGCGGTCAGATTATTAAGACTGTACGCATTGAGGTCATTCTGCTGAAAGTAGCCTTTTGCATTGTAGAGGCTTATGGACCAAAATCCTTTAACCGGAACATCCTTTACCGTCAGTTCATATTTGCCAACCGGCAGATCAGGTTGCACATTAATGTACTGAGCAGCCTTGTCCGGCAGACCACCCCAGGCGGAAGCCGTGCCTATCATAAAATGGACTGGGTTAACCTCCTCCTTGGAACCAAAGGTCTTGGTATATCGTTTCAGCCCTTTAGCCAAATCAAGAATGGCATGAAGCGTCGCCTTATAGCTGGCTTTGTCGTAGTCCGGTAAAACGAATGGTTCGTCAGACCCTGCAGTAATCTGGATCTGATCCTGAAGTTTGTGGGCTATTGCCAAATCTTTGGCATCTTCAGGGTTCGCAAGAGTGCGGATAACCACGCCGACGAATGGGGTGTCAAACTTTTCCATTGTTAATTTATAAGAACCAGCGCCGTAATAGACATCATTAACATAGCCATCATTGTTAATTATCATAAGCGACATATAGCGCTTACCGACATCTGGTAGCGTTACAGTAGCACCCTTAGAGATGTTAATAACACCAATGCTGTAAAGGGTGTCCCGGTTCATTCGAATGACATTCTGTTTGTCGATCGGTGTGGGCAACCGGTTACTGTGTACCTTATTGATACCACCGGCTAGCTTAATTAGACCGGCGTATTCAAAATCCGTCTGCGCTCTATCAAAATTATCTACGTTAACAACGATGGCCGTCTTATCTTTGGACGCTTCCGCCTTTACGACCGACCAACAAGACAAGGTCAGTATGCATATACCCAGAAATAATGTAATTTGACTGAATTTTTGTACCATTGTTTTTTCTCCTTGGCATTCTCCTTGATTGCGTCACCGAATTTCAGATCATGTGCTGGTAGTTGCTTTCCGTCGACCGTAATTGTAGCGCTGGGAGAACCCAACACAACGGTAATAGTATCTGCAGCCATGGCCGCCATCGCGTCCAACAAAGGGCATTGAAGCACTGGCGACAATAACGGTAAATACGTTTTTCATCCGTCTCTCTCTTCTTCAATTAAGCAATTACGACTGTAACAAATGATCATGAAGAGTCAAGTAAGTGCCTGGAATTGACTATCAATGGCGTCAATCGAGAGGAAAGTGATTTCTGGTTCATCCTCTTTTAGCGTTCCACTTTACTTATTTTACGATTTTTGCTTTAAGTTTTGGGCAGAGAGGGGCAAAGATGTGACGCAGGTAAGAGATGATCTTCTGGGCGTTCTTGTCGGTCTTTACGGTAAAGAGATAATCGACGTATTCTTTAACTATCTGGTTCAGCGGAGTGCGAGAGGGTAGGGGGATGTCAGTTTCCAGGTAGAGTGCCGATTCAGGTTGACGCAGTTGTTCTTTGGCGATCTGGAGACTATCCGTGTAGAGGTTGATGCGCTTCTGTGTTTTGCCGACGTAGTACTGGGCGAAGTAGGTGTCGCCCCGCTTTTTGAGACTTGCCATCTTCTTTCCTCCTGTGAAAGCTGCAGCAGAGCCCCTTAGGGTACTTTTAGGGTCAAAATAGGAGACAACTGGCCCAAAACGCAATAAAAAAGGGACTTGCTGGTTTAGCAAGTCCCTTGTAATTGTTTGGTTGCGGGGGAAGGATTTGAACCTTCGACCTTCGGGTTATGAGCCCGACGAGCTACCAGACTGCTCCACCCCGCGTCATGTGCGTAACTCAAACTTTATATCATAGCGGTTCGATCGATGTCAACATTTAATTTTAAAATATTCACGCTGAGTGCGGTTTTTCGGCTATTCCGCAATCAGTATCGCATTATTGCCTGTTTTTACTGCTAACTTGTTAGCTGTTTCCTTGTCAAGTTTGCTGCCTGCCCGCACTCTGTACCAGTGTCCTTTCCCTGCGACGAAAAATTCTTCAATGCGGCATGAAACACCGGCTTTCTGAAGTTTTTCCTTCAATTCCTGTGCGTCGCTTTTTGCATGGAAGGCGGCTACCTGTACGGTGTATGTTGCTTTAGCTGAATCTTTTATAGCTGACGTCGGCTCAACTTCTCTAGGGGGTGTTCCTACTTTTTCTTTCTGTATGGCAGGTTCCGTCGATTCCTTCTTTACGACAATCTGTTTCTGCAGTTGCACTGGCCGGACAATTTGTGCTGGAGTTGTTGCAGGAGTTTCCTGCCTGGGAGCCGTTACTGCCGGGAGTCTGTTCATCCCGCTGCCTATTAACCCTTTTTCCCCCTTGGGCAAGGTATAGTAAAAAGTAAGGTCAGGCTCTTTGTTCTGTGCTGCTGAGCCGCTTTTCGACGTTACTGGAGCAGGGGAGGGGGGGGCTTGGTCCGCGCCCACCAATTTCGCCGAATCTGCTAAAGGAGCTGGAGTGTTCTGCGGAAGATATTTGAATACCAACCAGCCGGTAGCAATTCCCAATCCGTATATCGAAAACACACTCCCTAGTATCAAAAGCAACAGAAACTTGACAGGGCGCTTACGCGGACGATTCTTGATGACCTGTTTTTTTTGATTATAATCGAGTGCCATGGTTTCCGGGTTTTTCCTTTACATTCTTTCGGGAGCCGATACACCAAGCAGAGTAAGGCCGTTTTTAAGTGTTTGGGCCGTGCATTTAAGAAGTAACAGACGAGCCGCGGACAATTCCGGATCCTCACCGATAACCCTGTGCTTATTATAGAAGCTGTGAAAGAGTCCGGCGAGTTCCTGTAGGTAGTAGGTAATCCGGTGAGGCTCGAAGTTCAGTGCGCTTCCTTCCACTACTTCAGGGAATTGTCCCAAGAGCTTGATTAGTGACATTTCTTCGGAACTGTCAAGTTTGTCCAAAGGAATCTTCTGGAAATCCTTTGGCACAAGACCCCTTTCGGTGACGGTTTCAAAGATGCTGCAGATACGGGCATGGGCATACTGGACATAGTAGACAGGATTTTCCGTGCTCTGTCGTTTGGCAAGTTCCAGATCGAAATCCAGCTGACTATCCGAGCGCCGCATCAGGAAAAAATATCTGGCAGCGTCGCGACCGACTTCGTCAACGACTTCCTTAAGGGTAACGAATTCGCCGCTACGGGTGGACATGGCTACCGGAACTCCATCGCGCAGCAGGGATACAAGCTGAACCAGGATTATTTTCAGATCATCGGCATTACGTCCGAGTCCCTGGACGATACCTTTCAGGCGGGGCACATAGCCGTGGTGGTCGGCACCCCAGACATCAACAACCCAATCGAAGCCACGCTCGTACTTTTCCTTGTGATAGGCGATGTCCGACGCAAAATAGGTGGTGATCCCGTTACCTCGGACCACTACGCGATCCTTGTCGTCGCCGAAATCGGTGGTACGGAACCAGAGGGCCCCGTCATTTTCATAGATATAGCCATTCTGCTGCATATAGGTGATTGCTTCGGTGACCTTGCCTGAATCAAAAAGGGTCTGCTCCGAGAACCAGGTGTTATGCCTGACACCAAAAGACTCCAAGTCCTGCTTGATCCCTTGCAGGATGATATCTCCTCCGAGCTTGGCAAAAACAGGAATTGATTCTTCCTCTGCTGTCTCAAGGTACCGCGAGCCAAATTTCGTTATCAGATCCCGTGCTATGTCTTTGACGTAATCGCCCTGATAGCAGTTTTCAGGGAACTCTAATTTTTTTCCGAGCAGTTCGCAGTAGCGAATGTACACAGACCTGCCCAGGGTATCCATCTGGTTACCGGCGTCATTGATGTAATATTCACGATTAACTTCGAAACCTGCCGCGGATAGGATTGAGGCAACTGCATCGCCGGTGGCTGCACCACGACCATGTCCGATATGGAGCGGTCCGGTAGGATTAGCACTGACGAACTCCACTTGCACTTTTTTCCCGTTCCCTGCCGTTCCTTTGCCGTAATCATCGCCTGCGACTACGATACTTTTGAGAGAATCGCGCCAAAGATCCTTCTTGATAAAGAAATTGATAAAACCGGGGCCGGCAATTTCGACTTTCTCGAAAAGCTCGGTATTTTTTTCCAGAACTTTAACAAGGATTTCCGCGATCTGACGGGGGGGCTTTTTTTCCGGTTTTGCCAACTGCATGGCGACATTGGTTGCAAAGTCTCCATGATCTGAGTGGGCTGGGATTTCTATGACAATCACCGGCACTAGACCGGATGAGAGAACTCCGTTTGTATAACAGTTTTCGAGACACTCTCGTACGTGCCCGAGCAAAGCTTTCTTCATCTTTCCTCCAAGTTTCCTACTTTTCCTGTTTCTTCTCCGGTTGATCGTTTTCCGGTGTCTTGATCGATATGTCTCGGGTAAAATCCTGGCAGCGCTGTCCACCGTCGGGGATGCAAAACTTTTTATTACAGTCACCGCGCCAAGCGCAGATTACGCAGCCTTGGATGTTCCGACTTCCCGCCATAGCGTTTTTCTCCAAAGTTAGCCGCAAGTGGGAAGAGGGGAAGTCGATTTCTGACCTGACAACCCGTTGTCCGACCACCGGCTAAAGTTCTATGAAGCCTGTTTTACTTTTTTGCAGGGAACTGATAGATGATCTCATTCTTGCGAACAAAACCAAAATCTTTTCTGGCAAGGCTCTCGAGGTAACGGCGATCGGTCTTCAGCGCCTCAATTTCCCTCTTGAGTTGGTCATTCTCTCGCTTCACGAATGTCGTACGTTCCTGAAGATTTTCTTTTTCACGATTCAGGTGATAAATACGCAGAAGACCCCGTTCGCCAAATACGGTGAAAGAGAGAAATACGAGGATAAACCCGGCAGGGATGAAATACATCCGCTTTTTCATAGGCTCCGCTCTTAGGATTTACACGCCAGTATGCGAGAAAAATATTCGATAGTCTTTTTCAGTCCGGCATCAATATCGGTTGCCGGTTCCCAGCCCAGTGTTTTTCTGGCAAAGGTGATGTCCGGTTGCCGCTGTTTGGGGTCGTCAGAAGGCAGCGGCTTGAAAACAATTTTGGATGAAGATCCGGTCAGACTAATGATGCGTGTAGCAAATTCAAGGATCGATGTTTCGGTAGGATTACCCACATTCATGGGTCCTGTAATACCATCACAATTCATTAACCGCAGCATGCCTTCCACCAGGTCGTCAACGAAGCAGAAGGAGCGGGTCTGGCTACCGTCACCATACACGGTAATATCTTCGTTGCGCAGGGCCTGGACGATAAAGTTGGATACAACGCGTCCATCATTAAGGGCCATGCGAGGTCCATAGGTGTTGAAAATTCGGATAATGCGAATGTCTACTTTATTTTGCCGATGGTAATCCATCATCAGAGTTTCGGCAACTCTTTTACCTTCGTCATAGCAACTTCTTATGCCGATGGGGTTTACATTACCCCAGTACTCTTCCGACTGCGGATGAACCAGTGGATCGCCGTACACTTCGGAGGTGGAAGCTTGAAGGATACGCGCTTTAACGCGCTTGGCAAGACCAAGCATATTGATCATACCCATCACGCTGGTTTTAATGGTCTTTACCGGGTTGTACTGGTAATGAACCGGTGATGCGGGACACGCTAAATTAAAAATCCGGTCCACTTCCAAAAGTACCGGCTCAATAACATCGTGACGAATCAGCTCGAAGCGGTGACTATCAAGAAGGTGGTCGATATTTTCCTTCCTGCCGGTGTAGAAATTGTCGAGGCAGAGAACGTCATTACCCTCACTGACGAGCCTTTCGCAGAGATGTGAGCCAATAAAGCCGGCGCCGCCGGTAACCAGTATTCTCATTTATTAGCCCCCTTCCGAGCTGAACTGCCTGCCGTTGCGGCCGATGGCGAAATATTCGAAACCGATATGCTTCATTCTCCTCGGCTCATAGAGATTTCGGCCATCGAAGATAACAGGCTTGACCAGGAGTTCAGCAATACGCTCGAAATCAGGATTGCGATACTCGTTCCATTCCGTAACGATCACCAGCGCGTCGGCGCCCGCGAGTATCTCGTACTCGTTGGTATTGTATTCGATACGGTTACCAAAGACCTTTTCCGCTTCTTTCAATGCTACCGGGTCGTGGACGCGCACCTTGGCGCCTGCTTCCAAAAGTTGGCTGATGATGACAATGGAGGGCGCCTCGCGCATGTCATCGGTGCGCGGCTTGAAGGCCAGTCCCCAAAGGGCGATGGTCTTCCCATTCAAGGGTTTTGTCGCAGCAGGATCGCCGAAATAGGCGATGACCTTCCGTGGCAGGACCTGTTTCTGGCGTTCGTTGACTTCTTCTACAGCCTTCAACAGCAGAAAATCGTATTGATTTTCTTCAGCTGTCATCACCAGGGCCTTCACATCTTTGGGAAAACAGGATCCGCCGTAGCCAACCCCCGGGAAGAGGAAATCGTAGCCGATGCGGGAATCAGAGCCGATACCTTCGCGAACAGCTTTAACATCCGCACCAAGGGCCTCGCAGAGGTTTGCCACCTGGTTCATGAAGGAGATCTTGGTGGCGAGCATCGCATTGGCGGCGTATTTGGTCATCTCCGAGCTTCGCACATCCATCACGATGATGCGGTTGGTCCTGCGCATGAACGGAGCGTACAACTCCTTCATGATTTCGGCCGTGCGCACATCGTCTACACCGATCACCACCCGGTCAGGTTTCATGAAGTCATCAATGGCGGCCCCTTCCTTCAAGAACTCGGGATTGGAGACCACATCAAATTCGATAGTAACGTTACGAGCTTCCAGTTCTTCACGGATGGCAGCACGCACCATGTCGGCCGTGCCAACTGGAACAGTGGACTTGTTGACAACAATCTTGAAGTTTTCCATGGCCCGACCGATTTCCCTGGCCACCGTGGTGACATGCATGAGGTCGGCGGAACCATCTTCTCCCGGCGGGGTGCCGACAGCGATAAACTGGAGGAGGGAATTTTTGACTGCACTGGTGAGGTCGGTGGTAAAGCTCAGACGGCCTTCTTCGGTGTTTCTGAGGATCAGTTCCTTAAGGCCTGGTTCATATATGGGGATGATTCCGTTTTTTAAACCTTCAATCTTTGCTTCATCAATATCAACACAAGTTACTGTATTGCCACTCTCGGCAAAGCACGTTCCAACAACCAGACCAAC
Source organism: uncultured delta proteobacterium (assembly GCA_963717775.1). Lineage (GTDB taxonomy): Bacteria > Desulfobacterota > Desulfuromonadia > Geobacterales > Geobacteraceae > RPRC01. Next base: position 130,086 of record CAVQWZ010000017.1, on the reverse strand, counting down.
ATAGCCGGTGCCGATAACACAAATTTTCATATGTCAGAAACCTCAAAAAAAACGGAAGCGGGACTTCCGTGGATTAGATGTTGAGCAGGGGTCGTGCGTGAAGAATTAAGAACAGAAAGACAACCTTCTTCTTTAAGTAGTTCTTATAGCATAGAAAAGTGTCTTCCTGCCAGAAATTTCCGAAAGAAATGATAGGTTTGTGCGTGCTCTGACTACCGGGTGAAACGATTAATTTTCGTATTGTTCAACGTAAGAAGGAAACGCAAATTTTCAGGGATGGTAGCTGTCGTGCAGAAACGAAAAAAGGGTCAGACGAAATCGCCAAACCCTTTTTGAATTTTTGGTGGAGCTGGACGGGATCGAACCGACTACCTCTTGACTGCCAGTCAAGCGCTCTCCCAATTGAGCTACAGCCCCATTCAAGGAGCCCATTTATAGCAAATACGAAATGGTGTGTCAATATCCTTTTTCGGAGAATATTTTTGTCAGTTTTCTTCCTTGACTGGGCTAAAGGCTTTCGCTATAATCCCGACACATTTGCCGGAGTGGTGAAATTGGTAGACGCACGGGACTCAAAATCCCGCGGGGGCAACTCCGTGTCGGTTCGATTCCGACCTCCGGCACCAAAAAACAATTTAATAATGTTGATAGCAGTACAAAGAGCCCTGAGAAATCAGGGCTCTTTTGTTGTCTAGTGTTTAAGGTGGTGTTACAATATTTATAACATTATAATACAGCGGCAAAGTAGGTAAGATTAATAAGGCATGACAAGATCAGTAATCAAAGTTTAGCCGCTGGGGGGAGATCGGAAACGGTCTCCGTTTTAATTTGCGAAAACATGGTAATGGCCGCCCTGGGAGACTGGGGCGGTTTTTTAAATTGTTCAGCAAACAAGATGCATTGCAGCTAGTTGATGATAAACTGTCAAAATGTAGCAAAATATAAGTAGGAGACACGCCGATGCGAGGCACAACAGTATACCTTCTTTTGTTTTTTGGCCTTGTATTTATTGGCGATACTGTTTTCAGAACTATCAGGCACCCCGTTACAAGGGGAATGGTAGCGCTCACCGGACTTGTCTTGCTTCTCTACGTTCTAGATAAGTACTGGGAATCTGGAAAATTTTAGAAATAACCCCCTATGCTTTATAAACAATGATATTGAGCTGTTACTTTAATAATGTGGCCCCGACCTCCGGCACCATCAATACATCAAGGGTTAGCGTTTTGCGCTAACCCTTTTTTTTGGCAGCAGAGCCACTTGGTATTTGTAACCCTCCAGTCATTTCTCCTTGCCCCATCCGATGACAATAAATAATCTGCATTTTACCAGTTGCCTTTCTATAATACTTGAATATTCCGATAGAAAAATATAAAGTATGTCCCTCGTAGAAAGGGTTATAAAAAACCCCACCATTCCTTCCTGTGACACGGCTTCAGAGACCTTTCTAACTTCTTCCACTGGGACCGGTTTCTTCTGCCCGTATTCCTTACGTCGCGAGATAAAAGTTACGTTTATTTTGAAAAGTACAGAATTATTTTCTGGATAAAGGAGCACTCTTCAGCATGAAGCAAGCCGATCTCGTTCTCATCCACCCCCCGAGTGTCTATAAGTTCCGTGAACTGCCGATTTTCTACGGCCCGGTTAGTGAGGTTATTCCCTCAACTTCCATTTTTGAAAATTACCCGATAGGGTTCTTGACCATTTCGGAATACCTTACCAGGCACGGCATTTCGGTCAGGATCGTAAATCTGGCAAATAAAATGCTCAAGGACTCCAAGTTTGATCCGGAAGTTTTCGTTTCCCGGCTGAAGCCTGCGGCTTTCGGCATTGATCTGCACTGGTTACCCCATGCCGACGGCAGTCTCAGCATTGCCGAAGTGCTGAAGAAAATCCATCCGAATACGCCTATTATCTTTGGCGGCCTTTCATCGACCCATTACCATCTGGAAATTATGAGTGACTATCCTTTTGTAGATTTCGTCATGTGTGGCGATTCGACGGAAGAACCCATGAAACAGCTGGTGGAAACAATCAAAAACGGGGGAGATTTCAGCACCATCCCGAATCTGGTATGGCGAAACGACGCTGGAGAGACAGTAGTAAACGGACTCACGTGCCAGCCGCAAAACCTGGATTACGTTAATTTTGATTATGCTCACCTCTTCAAGATGGCCATAAAATACCGCGATCTGACCGGATATCTACCTTTCCGGGACTGGCTCAAGAATCCGGTCATGGGAGTTTTTTCCAGCAGGGGCTGTCATCATGACTGTGCCTCGTGCGGGGGATCCTCATCGGCCTTTGAAAAGATGTGTGTACGGGAGCATCCAGCATTTCGCGCTCCGGAACTGCTGGCAAAAGATATCAAAAGCATCTCCAGGTTTACCGGAGCGCCGGTCATGGTCATTGGCGACCTTCTCCAGGCCGGCAAGAATTATGCGGAGAGCTTTCTGGCTGCCATGAAAAAGCAACGGATTCGAAATGAAATTGCGATTGAATTTTTTAATCCACCAACCGGTGACTTTGTGGATAAAGTTTCTGATTCGTTGGCCAATTTTAATGTTGAGATTTCACCCGAGTCCCATGATGTAAAGGTTCGAAAGGCTTTCGGTAAAACTTACGACAATAAAAAGCTCGAAGAATCTATTGATGCGTTTGTTCACAGCAACTGCAAGAGGATTGACCTGTTTTTCATGGTTGGCTTGCCCTACCAGACCTATCAATCGGTCATGGATACTGTCGACTATTGTGGCGAATTGATGAGTAAATATGGCGGTTCCGGAAAAATTCTTCCCTTCATTGCCCCGCTGGCGCCTTTTGTCGATCCAAGCAGCCGTTTTTTCGAAGAACCGGAGAAGCACGGTTATCGGCTTTTCTATAAAACCCTGAAGGAACACCGTCAGGCGCTGCTCACCTCGAACTGGAAGCAGCGGCTGAATTATGAAACTGAATGGATGACACGGGACGACATTGTTAACGCAACCTATGACGGTGCGCTGAAGCTTGTCGAGTTGAAGGCCGCATTTGGCTTGACCGACCCCCGGAAGGCTGAGGAAATCATCCGGCATATCAGAAGGGCAAAAGACCTGATCAGAAGGATGGAAGAGTCAACAGAAATGGACGACTCGTTGAGAGAGGAGATTTTCAGGATGAACCCCATCGAATCATTGTGCGACAGGCACGAGATGGAGTGGCCGGTAATCGGTCGGAAATTGAAAATGATGAGCGTTTTTAAGCTTTTGTGCAGTCGCTCTCCGCTCTTTGGAACGTAACAATCGGTCTGTAGTTTTGATGTCGCCACAAGCATCTTTCTGTCTAAAGTTAACACTCTGATTTATTGAATCGACCAGCCTGTAATTTTACGCTTAGGGAACAAAAAAAGGCCATATTCAACGATGAATATGGCCTTTTTTTGCAAGAAATCTTTATGTATTGATCGTTACGGACTACCTTGTAACAGGCAATCCCGCGTCTTTCCAATCGGCAAACAGGGTCTGGTTGATCCTTGGGTAGGCAAGCCCGATAAGCTTTTTGTATGCGAGGTAACTCCTGCTACCAGTATTGCAGTAAACAATGATCCTCTTCTCTTTTGGAAGTACGGCAGATTTCGTGGCAAAGGTTTCGGACGGAATATTGATGGCTGAAGGGATATGCCCCTCACTAAATTCCACACTGTCACGCACGTCCACAAGAACATAATCTTTATCATCAGTTTTGATTAACGCATCCAGTTCGCTCGGCTTGAGCCTTGTAATCTCGATTTTTTTGCCGTAACCGGGACCGGTAACCAAAGGGAATTCACGTTCTTCCCAGACAGGAATGCCCTCGCTGTACACGAGAATGTTTGTGTACCCGAGCGGTTGGGTCAGTTTTGCCACCCGTTTGCTCTTACCGCACTTGACTCCATTACAATAGAAGACCAGGAGTGCGTCTTTTGCTGCGGGAAGCTGCTGCTTGGCTTCTTTAAATTGCTTTTCCGGGATATTGATGGCCCCGGTAATGTGGACTTCTTGGTACTCCGCCGGGGTGCGGGCATCGATCAGGACCATTTTTTCATTCTGGTCAACAAACTGTTTCAGTTGATCAGTACTGATAACCGCAAAATCGGCACCGGCAAAGGCCGGGGTAAAAGACATAAGGACAACGGCAACCATCGGTAGGGCAGCGATGCGGCATAGCCTGACGATTTTGAACAATGTTTCTTTCATAGGTGTTTCCTCCTGGTTTGTAGTGCGCAAAAATTCCACAGATTAACTTTTATTTCTATGTTTCCGTACGTTCACAGTAGTCTTTGCCCAGCCGAGTTTTACGGGGGGGCAATCGCAAGTTCCAGATTGTTGCCTTTTTTTAGAAGGCAACTCACAGCTGGAGAATAATCTGCAAATAAGCATGCAAAGTCAAATTAGTATTTTCGATACTTATTGGGTTATCTATCTGAAGTAGCGATAGGAGGCTATTCTTAAGGAATTTCAGCATCGTAGCTAGTGCCCATCCGGATACACTGGATGGACACAGTGCAGTTTTCATATGGGAAACGAGCAATTTTCAACAAGGTCAAGGAAATCAAGCAATTGCGCGGAGGCGTAGCTGTTTACGCCGCACAAGCAAGGGTGCGGATTGACGCCGAGATTGGTGGAAAGGGCCGTTTCCGGATGAAAACTAGCTAGGGGACGTACCACAATAGTTGTGAAGATCGTTGAATATTATTCACTGGTGAAGAATATTCTACAGACTTTCCCGCACCATTTGATAGAATGTCTAGTATGTTCTGGAAATTACGAGGCATTCTTGGGATACCTGCCTTTGGTATGTTCCTTGTACTGTAATGGCATTACTACACAGTGAACCCGAACAACGGTAAAAAGATAATTAAAAAAACTTATTAGAACTATTCTTCCGCTATGAAGATTGTCATCCCCGAATTTCTTTATCGGGGATCCAGAAGTACAGTCGGTTAGAGGCTGGATTCCCGATCAGAATCTTTTCGGGAATGACAGTTTTTGCAACGAGCAGAAGATTGATGCTAATCAGGCACAAAAGTTAACGTACCGGAAAACATGTCATGAAAACGATAAAAAATACCTTTGTCCTGCGCATAGTTTTACTGATGGTATTTGTCTCGGGTATCACGGTGCTCCATTATTTCACCCCCCTCAACTTGCCAATGCTACACGACATCTATCAGAGGCTCTATTACATCCCGATTATCATGGCAGCCCTCTGGTTCGGGCTTCGGGGGGGGGTCGGTTGTGCACTCATCGTGAGTATCGTCTATGCCCCCCATGTGTTTTTTCAATGGGGAGAACACATTCAGATGGAACTGGAAAAGTATCTTGAAATTATTCTCTACAACGTGGTTGGCGGCGTTACCGGATTGCTTTCCCAGCGGGAGCGCATGCGTGCCGCTCAATTGCAGCAGACCGCCCTTGGGCTGGAAAGGTCCTATGAAAAACTGAGTCTTCAATCGGAGCGAATTACCGAGATGGAAGGGCAGTTACGAAAGGCCGAGCGTCTTTCGACGATTGGCGAACTGGCTGCTGTCCTGGCCCATGAAATACGCAATCCTCTCGGTTCAATTCAAGGCACGGCCGAGATATTGAAGGATGATTTTCAACCGGGTGACAGGAAATATGAATTCCTGGAAATCATGGTAAAGGAGTCGAAGCGTCTCAATAACGTGGTCGAGGATTTTCTTCGGCTGGCGCGGCCACAGCCGGTTCTGCTGGGAGAGTGTGACCTTCTTGAGGAATTGAATAACGTCATCTCGCTCGTTTCCTCGGAAGCAAGAAAACGGGGAATCATCCTGGAGTGCAGGGTGGAACATCTGCCTGCCATCGAAGGTGACCCGGAAAAACTGCGGCAGGCTTTTCTGAATATTATTCTTAACGGCCTGCAGGCTTCGCTACCGGGTGGATCAGTTACCATTAGCGCTCGACGCCAAGAGCCGGTGCCGAACGGGCCCGCTTGGGTCGAACTGCTGTTTGCGGATTCGGGACCGGGAATCCCCCGGCAGAGGCGGAGAAAATCTTCGAACCGTTTTTTACCACCAAAGACGGCGGAACCGGGCTCGGCCTTGCTATAACCCGCAAGATCATTGAAGGGCATGGCGGCAGTATCACGGCGGAGAGTGTGCCGGGCAGCGGTGCGGTATTCCATATTCGACTGCCTGAAAAGAGTGTTTGAGCCGGGAGAGAAATGAAACAGAAAATACTGGTAATCGATGATGATCCTTCGCTTCGCCGGGTACTGGAATACAATCTCGTGGAAGAAGGCTACGAGGTAACTGTTGCGGAATCTGGTGGTGAGGGGTTGCAGGCGTTTGATGAACTGAGTCCTGCACTGGTGATAACAGACCTGAAAATGCCCGGAATCGATGGATTTCAGGTGTTGCGGGAGATCAAGGAGCGCTCTCCGGATACCCTTGTCATGATCATCACCGCTTTCGGTGCGGTGGACACGGCCGTGGAGGCAATGAAGCTTGGAGCTTACGACTATATCACCAAGCCATTCAACCGCGACGAGCTGAAGCTTGTGGTACGCAAGGCTCTTCAGATCACCAGTCTGTCTCGGGAAAACAAGCAACTCCGGCAGGAGTTGACAGAAAAGATCGACTTCAGAAACATCGTGGGCATTTCCCGCGAGATGGAAAAGGTTTTCCAGGTGGTGAGAAAGGTCGCAAACACTGATGCAACGGTCCTCATCACAGGAGAGTCAGGAACAGGCAAGGAACTGATAGCCAAGGCCCTTCATACATTGAGCTCTCGGAAATCAGGCCCCTTCATCCCCATAAACTGTGCGGCAATCCCCCGGGACCTCCTTGAAAGCGAACTGTTCGGTCATATCAAAGGGGCGTTTACCGGGGCTATCAGGGATAAAATGGGCAAATTCAAGCAGTCGGACGGAGGTACGCTCTTTCTCGACGAGGTGGGAGAGCTTCCGCTCGATCTACAACCAAAGCTTCTGCGGGCTCTACAGGAAAAGGTCGTGGAGCCGGTTGGCGGGACCGAGGCCAGCCAACTCGATGTGCGGGTCGTGGCTGCAACAAATCTGGATATGGAACAGGCACTACGGGAAGGCACCTTTCGCGAGGATCTCTATTACCGGCTTTCCGTTATCCCCATTCATATTCCGCCCCTGAGGGAAAGACAAGATGACGTCCCGCTTCTGCTTAGGCACTTTGCCGCCAAGCATGGAGCGGATGCAGTCAAATTTTCAAACGAAGCTGTGGAAGCTTTGGCCTCCTACCCATGGCCGGGCAATGTGCGGGAGCTTGAGAATACAGTGGAGCGGCTGCTAATACTTCGTGAGGGGGATACCGTCTCCCTGGGGGACTTGCCGGAGAAGCTGCGCGGCATTCGCAAGAGCGGGGCTACCGGGTCGATCGTTAATCTTCCCGCAGAAGGGTACTCGCTGGAGCAGTTGGAGAGGGAAGTTGTTCTGGAGGCACTGGAACGCAACGACTGGAACCAGACCGCAGCTTCCCGTTTTTTGAGAATTCCCCGCCATGTGCTCATCTATCGCATGGAAAAATACGAGATCGCCACGCCAGGGAAAGGCGGTAAAGAAGTGAGTAAAGAGGTCTGAGAAAGTACTGTAAGCAGGAGTTCCTTGGAGAGTTTTTTAAGCGCGACCAAACACACCTATCTAATTATTCAAACTTGCTTTTGAACACAGATGTTCTGACTTTTCCATGTAACGAGGCATTCACATGCCCCGTGAAGCATACAGGGAGCATGCCATGTATAGAATTATCCATTCAACGATAGTCTTGTCCCTGCTTGTCCTTTTATTTTCAGCGATTGGCTGCAGCAAGAAAGAATCTCCGCAGTTACAGGAGACCAGGGTATCCGCCACCAAGGCCTATGAGAAGTATTTCGGTCCGGCACCGACTAGCGATAAGGGGACCTGTTTTGCCTTTGTCATCTATTTTCCATCTGCCAAGACGCCGGGAAAGGTTGTGCCGTTCCCGTTTTTCACCTTTGACGAGGGGAGTATCAAGAAAGTAGCAGTGGAGCGGCTTTTGAGCGGTATGGATATCGCTGCGTACCGTGGAGAATTCCTGCTGCCGTTCCATTCCGGCACTCGTCTTCTCGGGGTTACGGACGATAAAGGGTTAGTTACCCTCAATTTCAGTAAGGATTTTATGAATCTCAAAGCTGACAAGTCCAGTGAAGCAGGAGTACTTAATGCCTTGGCACTGACACTCTCACAATTTAAAGGGGTTTGGGAGGTGCGCATTTCATTGGAAGGGAAGGGGGGGGACGTATCGTTACCTCATGGCGGCCTTATTCGCAATCCGCTGGCAGTGGATGAAAATAACGTTATAGAGCCAGGCCCTCCGCAGCTTCTGGAGATTATTGGTCTGAAAAATAAGGGAGCAAAGACGATTGAAGACGTGCATGTCTATTTTGATCGCCCGGTGGATGTCACGGCCTTGAGCCTTGCTGATAAGAACGGCAAACCATTTGCCGGTGAGACCTTTCGTTCGGTTTTTGACATGGCGGTCGTATTGAAACCAACAGATCCATCCCTGTTCACCGCCGGCATACTGATTAAGGTTCGCTGGAAGGTTACTGACAAAATGGGTCGCAGCTCAGAAGGAGAAAAAATGCTGCCGCTTGAAATAAAGGCGCATTAACTCTGATAAAATCCTGAAGTAGTATTCACAAGGGCGAAAATGAAGGGAACGTCATGGAATTGAAAAAAATAGTCGCCATAATCAGGAGTGCAGAATTGCAAAAAGTCGAGGGTCGACTTGTGGACATGCGTGTAAGGGGCATCAGCGTAACCAAGGTAAAAGGATTCGGAGAATATGCCAATTTTTTCAACCCCGACTGGATGGTCACCCATTCGAGGATTGAAATATTCACCGAAGCTGCAAGGGTGGACGAAATCGCCTCCGCTATCATGGATGTAGCCCATACGGGTATGGAAGGTGACGGAATCGTTGCGGTCCTCCCTGTAGAGAAGCTTTACCGAGTCAGAACCAAGTCAGAAATCACTCCTGAAGAGCTTTAACGAGGCCGAGGACAGAGGAGCAAAAATGAAAGATCCTGTTTGCAACATGGATGTGAATCCTGAATCATCACCGTACAGCCATGAACATGACGGAGAAAGGTACTTTTTCTGCAGCGAGCACTGTCTCAGTAAATTCAGAGAGAATCCCGATAAATATCTTTCCCCTTCATCTCAGGTCGAAACGGAGCCAGAGGAGGCCAGAGAGGGCGACTATTTCTGCCCCATGTGCCCGGAAGTGCACGCCACCAAACCTGGTCCTTGCCCGAAGTGTGGAATGTCGCTTGAATTTGCCGGAGAACCTGCGCCACTCCAACGCACTGAATGGACATGTCCCATGCACCCCGAAGTAGTCCAGGACACGCCGGGAGACTGCCCCAAGTGCGGTATGGCTCTCGAATCCAGGACCGTCACGGTGGAAGAAGGTGAAAATCCTGAACTAGTGGACATGAAAAGGCGCTTCTGGATAGCTCTGGCGCTGTCGATCCCTGTGATGGTGAGCGCCATGGGGATGCATATTCCTGGTCGTCCCCTGGAACGGATTATGTCCGCTGATATGTGGGGCTGGTTTGAGTTGGTCTTCTCTACACCTGTCGTGTTCTGGGCCGGCTGGCCCTTTTTTCAACGATTCTGGACATCACTGGTTCATCGCAGCCTGAACATGTTCACCCTTATCGGCCTCGGCGTTGGTGTAGCCTACCTGTATAGCGTGGTTGCCAAGCTTTTTCCGCAGATCTTTCCTGCGTCTTTCCATGCCCACACAGGAGAGGTCGCAGTCTACTTCGAGGCCGCGGCCATGATTATCACTCTGGTGCTGCTCGGTCAGGTGCTGGAGATAAAAGCCCGTAGCCAAACCGGTGCAGCTATTAAGCTACTTCTCGGGTTGTCACCGAAGACTGCACGACGTATCAGGGAGGACGGCGGGGAGGAAGATGTGCCGCTCAGCGAGGTTCAAGCGGATTACAGACTTCGTGTCAGGCCGGGTGAGAAAGTCCCGGTGGATGGTACGGTACTGGAAGGAACCAGTTCGGTAGACGAATCCATGCTCACCGGTGAATCGATTCCGGTGGAAAAAAGCCCGGGAGATCGGGTGATCGGCGCCACCATTAATGGAACCGGTTCCTTGATTATGAATGCTGAACGGGTTGGAGCCGACACTCTTCTTGCTCAGATTGTACGAATGGTCGCCGAGGCACAGCGCAGCCGCGCCCCCATCCAGAAGCTGGCTGATCTGGTGGCCGGCTGGTTTGTGCCGGTTGTGGTTACAGCATCTATCGTGACTTTTATCATCTGGGCACTAGTTGGACCTGAACCTCGCATGGCTCATGCCATTGTCAATGCTGTGGCGGTCCTCATTATCGCCTGCCCCTGCGCCCTCGGGCTGGCAACTCCCGTATCAATCATGGTGGCGACCGGCAAAGGGGCCTCTTTTGGCGTGCTGTTTAAGGACGCGGAAGCCATCGAAGTAATGCGCCAGGTAGACACCCTGGTGGTTGATAAAACCGGGACCCTGACCGAGGGCAAACCGAAACTGGTCACAGTCGATCTGGTAAGTGGCATGGAAGAAAATACGCTGCTCCTGCTGGCGGGAAGCCTGGAACGGGGAAGCGAGCATCCCCTGGCGGCCTCTATCGTCAAAGGGGCTGAAGAGCGGGGCGTAAAACTTGCCACTGCTGAATCCTTTGTCTATGCAACCGGCAAAGGGGTAACCGGAGAGGTGGATGGACACAAAGTCGTGCTGGGAAACAGCCGACTGCTGGAAGAAATGGGTATCGCGACAGGAGATCTCGAAGCCAAGGCTGAATCTCTGCGCAAGGAAGGACAGACGGTCATGTTCGTGGCCATGGATGGCAAAGCCGCCGGTCTCCTGGGGGTTGCGGACCCCATTAAAGCCACCACAGCAGAGGCCATCAAACAGCTTCATAGCGAGGGCATCCGCATCGTCATGCTCACCGGTGACAACCGCACAACAGCCGAGGCCGTGGCCCGCAAACTGGGCATTGATGAAGTGGTCCCGGAGGTGCTTCCCGACCAGAAGGCAGATGCAGTAAGAAAGCTGCAGGAAGAGGGCAAAATTGTTGCCATGGCCGGAGACGGGATCAACGACGCCCCCGCGTTGGCCTTGGCCCAGGTTGGCATTGCCATGGGCACCGGCACGGATGTAGCCATGGAGAGCGCAGGAGTTACCCTGGTAAAGGGAGACCTGAGAGGTATTGTTCGGGCACGTCGTTTGAGCCGGGCCACACTGAGAAATATCAAGCAGAACCTGTTTTTTGCCTTCGTCTATAACTCCATGGGGATCCCCATTGCCGCCGGTATTTTGTATCCCTGGTTCGGAATTCTGCTCAGCCCGATCATCGCCGCGGCCGCAATGAGTTTCAGTTCCGTATCAGTCATTACTAATGCCCTGCGCTTGAAAAATGAACGGCTGTAGGATGTGATTATTTGAAGCATATTCTTCAGGGAGCTGTGGAATATTCTTCACAACTTTCAACTACCATACTACTCTGCTGAAATTCCTTTTTATTTTTAGGGGTTATGAAGTTCTTTTGTGTTGGCATGTTGCTTGTAGGTACTAAAGCAAACAAAAATAATCAAGCCAGGACAAACCTAGACTATTTCTGAATAGTTACGTGTTTTCAATAGAAACGCATAAGCATATGGATCAAGTAACCGACACTACTGGAGACAGGCCATGACCGTGAAGAAATTCAATTATATATCTGGTAGGAGGACGATAACGGGGACGTTTTCAATAGTATTGACCGTGCTTTTTTTGATCCTATTGCCAGCGATCCTGCCTGCCGAAGAAGTCACGTCTGTCGAGAACCTGCCAACCCTGGTTTCAACGGCACTTGCCAACAATCCTGAAGTGAAGGCTTCGGAGGCTCGTTGGCAGGTTTTCAATAACCGGATCGCACAGGCCCGCTCCTTCGAAGATCCGATGCTCATGCTTAAAATCCAGAACGGGGTTATTCGCGCCCCTCTTAATTTCAGTAAGGAGCCAATGACCTCAAAACTGATCGGCATAACCCAGCAGTTGCCGTTCTGGGGGAAAAGGGCACTGAAAGGTGAGATTGCCGAAAAAGAAGCCGAATCTTATAAATGGCTCGTTGAGGAACGAAAGCTGGAACTGACCCGCATGGTCAAGGAAACCTATTACCAGCTGTATTTTATCGACCGATCGCTGATAATCGTGGACAAGAATATCCGCATCCTCGATGACTTCATCACCCTTGCCGAAACAAAGTATTCTGTAAACAAGGGCCTTCAGCAGGATGTTTTCAAGGCCCAGGTTGAACGCTCTAAAATGCTTGACCTGCGAATTTCCCTAGAGCAGCAACGAAGGTCAGGGGAGGCAAACCTCAATGCGCTGCTGTCGCGATCTGCTTCAACACCGGTTGGACGTATTGTTGATGTGGAGATGCAGCCGCTGACATTGAAAGCCGAACAACTGGAAGCCCTTGCCGATAACCAGCGGCCACTCCTGAAGAGTGCCCGTGCCAGCATCGCAAAGGCAGGTGCCGGGCTCAATCTGGCAAAAAAAGAATACTTCCCTGATTTCAATGTCTCTCTGGAATATATGCAGCGGAACCCGGTAAAGGGGAGCGATGGACTTGATATGTATGCCCTAGGATTGACTTTCAATCTTCCCGTACAGACGGCGCGGCGCCAGGCAGCCGTGGCGGAGTCGAATGCCGAGATTCGGACAGCTACCGAAGAACTCAACAGTATAAATAACAGCATTCAGGCCGGAGTTACCGATCTCTTAGCACAGATGGAGCGGAGAAGAAAGACGGCTGAACTTTATAAAACCGGGATACTTCCCCAAGCGCGGCAGTCTTTGGAATCCTCCGTAATCGGTTACCGGGTCAGCAAGGTGGATTTTCTCACCATGCTTGATTCTATGGTAACCCTGTTTACCTATGAGCGTGAGTATTACGACTCCATTGCAGAATATCAGATAAACAGGGCACAATTGGAGGCCCTGGTGGGAGAGGAAATCCCTTGATAAAGTTATGAGTGTTGAGTTTTTAGTGTTGAGTTATCTACCTGCCAAGAACTGTAAACTGATGCATCGGGGGCAAATATGAATATTTCTAAAAGAACAGGATTCATGCTGGGTTTGGCAATTCTCTTGGCCATCGTAATCGGTGCCGGTTACCTGTGGTTAAGTCGTCACCCAACGCATGGGCCGGGTGAGCACACAGATCAGGCGCCGACACAGTATACCTGCCCAATGCATCCCTTTATCATCAAAGACAAACCCGGCTCCTGCCCAATTTGCGGGATGACCCTTGTACCGATTCTGAAGGGAGGAACTGAAACGGGAAGCAAAAAGGATCGTGAGGCGCTTTCCGAAATTTCACTTTCTCCAACTCAGCAGGTAATGGCTAACGTGGAAACAGAAGCGGCGAAAACCGAGTCTTTTGCCAAGGAGATCTCGGCTGTCGGCATAGTTGCCTATGATCAGGCTCGTCAGGCCAAGGTTACCGCCTGGGTTGCCGGACGCATTGACCGGCTCTATGTAAACCGGGTCGGTGACTGGGTTTCACGGAACCGTCCGGTGGCGGAGGTGTATTCGCCAGACCTTGTTTCGGCCCAGCAGGAATATCTCCTGGCCCTGAAAAGCCGCGAAACACTGAAAGATTCCCCGATTAATTCCATTTCGCAGGGAGGGGAGGGACTGGTTGCTTCCTCCCGGCAAAAACTGAAACTGATGGGGGTCAAGGACTACCAGATTGCCTCTTTGGAGCGTTCAGGTGAGCCGAACATCCGCCTGCCGATCTATACGCCGCTTAGCGGCGTGGTGATCGAGAAACTGGTCCTTGCCGGACAATATGTGAACGTGGGCGATCCGCTCTTTGCCATTGCTGACCTCTCCACGGTTTGGGTGGATGTGGAGGTGTATGAAAACGAGTTCCCCTTCATAAAAATCGGCCAGAAGGTTGAGTTTTCTTCTCAGTCGTATCCTGGCACCATTTTTACCGGGAAGGTTTCCTTTATCTACCCTTTCATGGACCAGAAGACCAGAACCGTAAAAGTGCGGGTTGAACTGCCTAATCCTGGCGGAAAACTGAAACCGGAGATGTATATGCGCGGCGTGGTTAAGTCGCCAGAGGGAACAGTCCTTACCGTGCCGGTCACGGCTGTGCTCGATACCGGGAAACGAAAGGTGGTCTGGGTAGAGAAAGAGGTGGGCAGTTATGTTCCGCGCGATGTGACAACCGGTGCCCGCAGCGGCGACCGGATCAGAATACTTTCAGGGCTCGCAGCAGGAGAAAAAGTAGCGGTATCGGGTGGCTATCTCATCGACTCTGAGGCGCAACTCAAAGGCGGAACCACTAGCGGTCACGAGGGTCATGCCGGTATGAAGGAAGGCAAACAGGACGGACTGGCTGCACCTGCTCCAGCAGCAGGTCATGAAGGCCATGGCACCGTGGCACCACCATCCAAATCTCCGTCTCTGGATATGGATGACATGAAAATGTGATCGTATCGTAGGGGCTGGCCCCCGTGCCGGCCCTCGATTTAGCCGACCTTACAAAACCCTGAATTCAGGAAACCCATATGATCGAAAAAATCATCGAATATTCCGCAAGGAACCGCGTCATCATCCTGATGATCTTTGCCTTGATTATTGCTGCTGGGGTGTGGGCTGTCCTCAAGACACCGGTGGATGCGATACCCGACCTGTCCGACAACCAGGTGATTGTCTTCACCGACTATCCAGGCCGATCCCCCCAGGTGGTGGAAGACCAGGTTACCTATCCTCTGGCGGTGAATCTTCAGGGATTGCCGATGGTCAAGGCGGTTCGTGCGACATCGGCATTCGGTTTCTCCATGATCTACGTCATTTTTGAGGATAAAGCGGATATCTACTGGGCCAGAACCCGGGTGCTGGAACGCCTCAATTACGCCGCTTCGCTCCTGCCGCCCAACGTCAGACCGACTCTGGGCCCTGACGGTACCGGGGTCGGCCACGTCTTTTGGTACCTGATAAAAGGGAAGGGCTACGACCTTGAGCAGTTGCGGACCTTGCAGGACTGGTTTGTCCGTTACCAGTTAAACACTGTCCCCGGGGTGGCCGAAGTAGCATCCATTGGCGGGTTTGTGCGCGAATACCAGGTCAGCATCGATCCGGAACGCCTCTTTGCCTACAATATTAAAATCGGTGATGTCGTTGACGCGGTAAAACGCTCCAACAACGATGTCGGCGGTGGACTGATCAACCAGTCGGACGCGGAATATCTGATACGCGGCAAAGGCTACATTCATGGTGTGAAGGACCTGGAAGAAATCGTGGTTGGTGTTGACCGGCGCGGCGTCCCTGTTTATATCAAGAACCTGGGCACCGTGCAGCTGGGCGGTGCCATTCGCCGCGGCCTGCTCGACCTGAATGGAGAAGGGGAGGTGGTCGGCGGTATCATCGTCATGCGCTACGGTGAAAACGCCAAGGACGTGATAGACCGGGTCAAAGCAAAGATCAAAGACCTGGAAAAGGGACTGCCTCCCGGCGTTACGATTGTTGCGGCCTATGACCGTTCCGATCTCATCTCACGGGCAATCGACACCTTGAAGCATGCGCTCACGGAAGAGGCCATTGTCGTTTCCCTGGTGGTACTGCTCTTCCTCCTGCACTTTCGCAGTGCATTGGTCATCGTCATCACTTTGCCGGTTGCCGTGCTCTTCGCCTTTATTACCATGAAGTTGATGGGGGTTACCTCAAATATCATGTCCCTGGGGGGGATTGCCATTGCCATCGGGGTGCTGGTGGATGCCGGGGTCATCATGGTGGAGAACTGTTACCGG
The DNA here is from genome assembly GCA_963717775.1 of uncultured delta proteobacterium. GTDB lineage: Bacteria > Desulfobacterota > Desulfuromonadia > Geobacterales > Geobacteraceae > RPRC01. The sequence goes on along the minus strand of CAVQWZ010000017.1, from coordinate 114,255 downwards.
CATCTTTCTGAATTACCGCCCGAAGAGCGGGATAAACAACGTCTTGAGGTTGTTATCGCTTCCGCCAAACAGGTGGGACGAGCCATTTTCTTTTCCCTGGCCATCATCGTTCTCTCCTTTGTGCCGGTCTTTCTCCTGGAAGGGCAGGAGGGGAAGCTTTTCCACCCCTTGGCATTCACCAAGACTTTTTCCATGATGGGATCTGCCTTCATCGCAATCACCCTGGTGCCGGTGCTTATGTATTACCTCATGCGCGGCAAAATGCCACCCGAGAGCAAAAACCCTGTTTCCACTTTCTTCATCAAGCTCTACTCTCCGATAATACGCTGGGTGTTGAAGTGGAAGAAGACTACCATTGCTCTCAATGTGCTGGCCCTGGCAGTTGCAATCCCGATGTTTATGTCCATCGGCAGCGAGTTCATGCCACCTTTAGACGAGGGTTCTCTGCTCTATATGCCGGTTACCCTGCCGAATGTATCGGTGAATGAAGCGAAGCGGCTGATACAGGTGCAGGACAAGATCATCAAGAGCGTTCCCGAGGTGGAGAGCGTGCTTGGCAAGGTGGGAAGGGCCGAGACTGCCACAGATCCGGCCCCGGTTTCCATGTTCGAAAGTATCATCATTCTTAAACCGAAGAAGGAATGGCGTTCGGGCATGACCAAGGGTGATATCGTGGCCGAGCTCGATAAAAAACTTCAGATACCGGGAGTGAGAAATGGCTGGACTCAACCGATCATAAACCGCATCAACATGCTTTCCACCGGGGTTCGCACCGACCTTGGGGTGAAAATATTCGGCAATGATCTGAACGTGCTCAAGGATCTGGCAGTGCAGGCGGAGGGAATACTGAAGACTGTACCGGGCGCGGCAGACGTGGTGGCCGAACGGGTGACCGGCGGCAACTATATCGACATCGATATCGATCGAGAGGCAGCGGCCCGCTACGGCGTCCAGGTTGATGACTGCCATCAGGTTATCGAGACAGCACTCGGTGGGAGCGCCATCACTACCTCGGTAATTGGCCGGACCCGCTTTCCCATTCAGGTTCGTTATCTGCGCGAGATGCGGGACAATATCGATGAAATCAGACAGATCCTGGTACCTTCAAAGAATGGCGCTCATATACCCTTGTCCATGGTGACAAAGATAAAACTCTCTACCGGCGCACCTGAGATCGCCAGTGAGGGCGGACTACTCCGCTCCATCGTCTTCCTTAACGTCAGAGGCCGGGACATGGGCGGATTTGTAACCGAGGCAAAGCAAGTACTTGAAAAGCAGCTGAAACTTCCGACCGGGTACTATCTTGCCTGGTCCGGGCAGTGGGAAAACCAGGTCAGGGCCAAGAAGCGACTTCAAATCCTTGTGCCGCTGGGAATTCTGGTAATTTTCATCCTCCTCTATTTCACCTTCAAATCGGTGCTCGAGGCGAGCATGGTCATGTTATCGGTGCCCTTCGCCCTGGTAGGCGGGGTGTTTCTGGTCTATGCCCTCGGCTACAACATGTCGGTTGCGGTCTGGGTTGGCTTCATCGCCCTCTACGGGGTGGCGGTGGAGACCGGCGTGGTTATGGTTATCTATTTGCACGAAGCCTTGGACAAACGCCTCCTTAAAGGGCCGGTTACCGAGCAGGATATTTATGACGCCACCTTCGAGGGAGCTGTTCTGCGTCTTAGACCGAAGTTGATGACCGTGGCAGTAGCGCTCATCGGACTGGTACCGATCATGTGGTCTTCCGGCACCGGTGCCGACGTGATGAAGCCGATTGCCGCACCGATGATCGGCGGGATGGTCACCTCTGCCGTCCACGTTCTCATCATGACACCCGTGATCTTCGTCCTGATGAAGGTGCGTGATTTGAAAAAGGGCAAACTGAAGTATTCGGGCATGAAACATTAACTTCCCGGTAAGCCCTCTTTGTAAAAAGGGCACGTAACATTACAAAAAAGGAGAAACAAAAATGAAAAGAACAGCAGCAGTAATAATGGCGGCAGCCTTCGCCTTGAGTGCTCCGATGATAGCCTCTGCAGCAGAGCATGGTTCCATGAACATGGACATGGATCATAGCGGCACGATGTCGATGGGCACAATGATCCATTCAGAAACCGTGGACGGAGTCAAGGTCACGTTCAGTCTCATCGACCTGAAAGAACGGATGAAGGGGACGGCGATGCCTGCAGGCATGAAGGACACACATCATCTCATGATTATGTTTTCAGATGCCAAAAACGGCAAAAAGCTCAGCGAAGGGCAGGTGAAGGTCAAGATTGCCGGCCCCGACAAGACTGAGCAGATAAAAACAATGATGGGGATGAGCGGTGGATTCGGCTCAGATGTCAATTTGTCCAAGAAGGGCAAATATGGCATTATGACCAAATTCATGCTCAAGGACGGTAAAGTAATGAGCAGCAAATTCTGGTACGAAGTGAAGTAGTACCTTTAGAATAGTGCAAAGATAAACCGGGGGGTACGGCCATGATGGCGTGCTCCCCTTTTTTTCTGGCAAGTGTAGGTCATGGTGGCAACGGCACTAGTATCCAGGTTGCTACCTTATTTTCCTGATCTTGATTGCAAACGATTAAAGGGTATAGTAATCATTCATTTTGAATCAGAACATTTTCAAAAGTATCAACGATTAAAAAGCCTGTAAGGAGATCTGATGTCTAATAATTATGAAACAGCAACGCTAGGTGGAGGATGCTTCTGGTGTCTGGAGGCAGCGTACCAGTGCCTCAAGGGTGTTACGAATGTTGTTTCCGGGTATGCAGGCGGCACCGTTGCCTTTCCCCTCTATGAAATGGTCTGCACCGGCCGAACAGGCCATGCGGAAGTAGTGCAGATCACCTTTGATCCTGCCGTTATTTCCTACGACGAGATTCTCTCCGTTTTTTGGAGCATTCACGATCCAACTACCCGTAACCGTCAGGGACATGATTCGGGGACGCAGTATCGCTCTATTGTTTTTTATCACAGTAAAGAGCAAAGAGTTGTCGCAGAGAAGTCAAAAATAGCTGCCGATGCCTCGGGCATCTGGTCACGGGAAATTGTTACAGAAATAATGCCCTATACAACCTTTTACAAAGCGGATGACCGGCACCAGGATTACTACCTTTCGCACCCGGAGGAGGCATATTGCCAAGTTGTCATCGATCCAAAGATTGCAAAATTACGGAAGAAGTTCCAAGACAAGCTGAAGGAATGACTTCATTTTTATGGCAAAGCAACAATTACTGGTTCGTGTAGGTTTCGTCCTGATTCCCCAGTGAAGGAATTGCAGCCATATCAAGTTCGAGACCGGCATCCGGTGACAATCTGTTTTTGCAGTCTTTGTGTTGGCGCACAATCTTATGGTAGGAATAATGGGTTTGATCTCCGGAACGAATCCGGGCATAACCTTTTTTCGGCAAAAACTCGTCAAGGACAGGGTTCATGACTTTATCGATCCTGATATACCAGTCTGAGCCGGCATCGAGCGAATCGCCGTAATCGAAACATTCCAGTAGTTCGAGAAAATCGGTAAGGAGCCCTTTGCGGCGATTTCTTTCCGCAACAGCAACATTTACGATATTTATGCAGTTGGTGTCGTTACCGGAACTGTCGGCCAGCAGCATCATTCCCGACCTATCGGTTTCCAGGCGGCGTTTCTGAATGTGCGCTTCAATGAGGGATATGCCGGAAAGCCCGTTGGTTTCTTTGAGAAGAATGCTGGCTGCGGCAGATGACAGAAACGTTTTTAGCTGATTTGTAATGTCTATAAGTTTCGTGCTCATGGTAAAAGTTCTGACAGCGAATGAGAGTATTTTGATCCGTATCCTTACGATTTCCTACTTCTATCAAAACTTAAATTTAGTTGCAATGAAAAATATGTTAATTATTCATTTATAGTAAATTTGTAAGTGTGTGTTTATTTCGACACATTATGAAGGTTTGAAACAGATATAAGGGTATACTTTAGTAACAGTCCAATGCACCATACGGAAAGAGAAAAGAGGGATTGCAATGTCGGAACTTCGCCAAAATCTTCTCAACGGCAACTGGACGGTCCTGGCGCCGGGACGTGGTAGCAAGCCGTCTGGGTTCACTACGGCCACTGGTTGCAGGATTGTACCGAACCCTTCCTATTCGCTGGAATGTCCTTTTTGCCCTGATAACGATGAACTCTTTCCCCATGAGGTCCTTCACAAGACAACCGATGACACGGGCGAATGGTCAGTCAAAACCATTAACAATAAGTTCAAGCTGTTTGATGAAGTTGGATATTGCCCACCGGCACCAGAACCCTTTTCCCGGCGTGGTCCCTATGCCTTTTTTAACGGGTGCGGTAACCATTTTCTGGTTGTGGAGACACCTGCCCATCACCTGGCGCTCGGTGAACTCCCGTCCACCGGGATTCGAAACGTCCTGACACATTACCTTGAGGCAATTCGATCCCTGAAGACAAATCCCAATAATCTGGTAACCCTTATTTTCAAGAATCAAGGCCCCTTGGCAGGTGCTTCGCAGCCCCACGCGCATTCGCAGATCGTCGGTAGTCGCATTGTTCCTCCTCAGATCAGGAGCGCCATGCACGTCCAGGACCGATATTTCGACGATAATGGCTGCTGCGCCCTTTGCCATATCGTCGAGTATGAGTCTCACGAGAAGGAGAGGGTCATCTTCGAATCGGAGCGAACCATAACACTTTCACCTTATGCCGCCAGCACACCCTACGAAGTCTGGATAGTGCCGAAGCGACACGTTGCTTGCCTTGAAAACATGCAGGGAGAAGAGCTTGATGACTTGGCTGTGGCCATGCAGCAGGTTCTCTCTTCCTACGTAAAGAAACTGGACAATCCTGACTTCAATTATTTTTTTCACTGTGCTCCACACAGCATGTCAGGCGCGCCATTCTACCATCTCTACCTGCAGATACTTCCGCGTTTGTCAACGCCGGGCGGTTTCGAGGTGGGTACTAATATTCCCGTCAATACCATCTGGCCTGAAGATGTCGCCGCTATTCTTGCTGGATAGCTGTGACCTTTGGTCTTCCATCATTCTGTAGGATTAAAACAATACTGGAGGAGAAACTAACTACCGTAGACCTGCCCGGAACGGGCGAAACACTAAAGGAGGGAGCTGTCATGAACGATCGAATAACTAATGTCGAGATTCAGTTGATGCACCACGAAAACACGATCCAGCAGCTCAGTGATGTGATTACCCATCAGCAACTGGATATCGAGAAGATGCAGAAGGAAATCAATCTGATAATGAAGCATTTGCAGAGTGCAACGCTACCTGACATGATGGCTTCTGAGGATGAAGAACCTCCGCCGCACTATTGAAATTAGCGGGTATCCGCACAGGATGGAGAAACAGGATTGACAAAGACTAGTGACTCCTCGTACTATTTCTTCGCTATGCGCGGAAAAAGCCCGAACTCAACACAACCTCACCGGAACAGAGCCCTTCTTCTTTCACAGCTGGAAAGGGACCTCGACTACCGTTTCACGGCGCGACGGCTCCTTTTCGAGGCGCTGATCCATAGCTCCTATGCCGCCGTTTCACGTCGGCGCGAGATTCCCGACAATCAAAGGTTGGAGTTTTTTGGTAATTCGGTGCTGGGCTTTCTTGTCAGCAACCGTCTGCTGGAAATTTTTCCAGAAAGCGGCGAGGGAGAATTATCCCGCAGGAAATCCTCCCTTGTCGACACGACAACTCTTGCCGGTCTTGCGCTGCAACTCGACCTGGGCAGGTACCTTCTTTTAAGCCACGGAGAGGAAAAAACCGGCGGACGAACAAAAAAGACTGTTCTTGCCGCAGCCTTCGAAGCTCTCCTGGCTGCTGTCTTTCTGGATGGAGGAACTACCCCTGCAGAGCTTTTCGTGAAAAGGATGTACGGCCCGTTACTGGCTGGTAATTCGAGCGGAGACGATTACAGGGACTACAAAACGAAGCTTCAGGAGCTTGCCCATTCCTTTCACTGTCAGCTGCCTTGCTACTTTTTAGATAAGATTGACGGTCCCGATCATAATCTCTGCTTCACTGTTACGGTCATGGCAGGTAATGAATGTTTCGCCAGGGGGACCGGCAAGACCCGCAAGGAGGCGGAGCAGTGCGCCGCGCGGGAGGGGCTAGTATTGCTGGAGGAATTGGCCGCGAGCAAGAAATGTAGAGAACGTGCCTGAAGAGAAGCAGACTCACGATCAAGCCCTTTTGAAAGTGCATTTAATGGTTACGAAAACAAAAAGGATCGCGATCTTTCAGGGGATTGCCGGCAAAACTTGCGGTTACAGCCGGGCAGCCTCGACAGACGCTCCGAAGTCCGCAGCCTCTGCAGGATGAACTTCCTTCACGGTAGAAAGAGGCACTTTCCGAGTGATAAATGTCAGACAGGGTCGCTTCGCCGAGGGAACCGATGGGGGAAGGGAATTTCCTGCAAGCGTGAACCTCTCCATCCGGAAGAACTGCCACAAAATTGAATGCCGCCCCACAGCCAAACCCCGCACATCCGTCAAACAACTCCCGATTTTCTTTTTCCAAAATAATGTTGAAGAGGCTGTCCTTCAGAGCCAGAACAGGGTTGTCTCGCATGGCGGACAAATAGTCAGCCAGAAACGCTGCGTAGTCCTCCTTTGCCGGTAGCGCTAGATTTGCACCTTTTCCAAAAAGAGCCAGCCTGTTAAACGTGAACGAACCGGTGTGATTGCGGAGCAGTTCCCCCAAGGGAATAACTTGGGCAAGGTTTTCCCGCGTCAGGGTAAGCATTACCTCGCTGGGGACAGCCAACTCAGCAATCATGTCCAGAAACTTAATCGTTCTCCGAAAATGACCGCTACCGCGAATTTGATCATTATGAGTTTCAAGCCCCTCGAGACTCAGCTGGAAATAGGCCGGCATCTGAATAGCCACAATTTCGGAAACCTGTTGGGAAGATGTGGGATTACCCAGTATCGCCGTGGCAAGACCACGGTCGGCAGCAGCACGGTAGAGGGTCATAAAATCTGGATGCAGCAGGGGGTTGCCGCCGGAGAAGGAGACCTGGCCGCGAACATGATGGCTCTGGCAGAAATCCCGCATCTGGTCAAGAATAGCGAGTCCTTCCGTAAGGCCCACGCTGCAGTGGCCACTGCGGTCATAGCAATGGAGGCAGCTGAGGTCGCATTCCTGGGTGATATGCCACTGCAGGGTAAATACCGTTGCAGACAAAGACTTTTCGCTGGGGGAGGTGGAAAGGAAAGATGCCGGTCGCCGCAATCGTGACGGCGGAGAAAGCAGCAGACCCCGGAATACAGCATGGCGAATAGTATTATCGATGCACCCAATCGAAACATTGCCTTCGCTGGCAGCATCGCAAAGATCTATTTCTTCAAGAATTATCTTCAGAGCCGCGAGATCTGCAGGGCGGGCACTTTCGGTATAAATGTGAAGGTCATGGGGAGATTTCCAGACAAGGACCAGATCATCTCCCGGTTTCAGCTCTTGTTCAGAGGCTGCTTTTTGTTCAAGCAAACTGGTCAGCCCGTGCCAGGCAGTGGGAACGATCTGCAGCGACGGGTTGACGGTAAGCCGCTCAAGGGAGCTTTGAGAGGGTAATTTCGAAAAACGCACCTCTGCCTGGGCTTTTCGAATCCTGGCCAGATCATTCTGGAAGTCTGTTTTCTGCTTCATGGTCATGGAAGATGTTTCTTCTGTGAAGAGCGGCCCGGAACTCTTGGAACCGGGCCGCCGTGAAAAGGTTTACTTGGTAGTTTGTACAGTTGCTGGAACGTCCATAATCTCGGTCTTTTACTTTTTATCCACGTCCTTCTTATTTGCGGATGACATGGCTGTCTGAACCGGAGCAGGTTTTACAACCTTCTCCTCTTTGAGGGTACCACCGGCACCCGTTGAACCACCTCAACCGCTCTGGGCTTTTTCTGCGGCGCCACCTGCGCCGGAAGAACCACCTCAACCACTGGATCCGTTGATAATGCCCGGGGCCGTCAATGCAACCCCTACCATCAGACCGGCAAGACCGATGCCGGCAAGAACACTTTTCAGCTTGTCGCAGCCCATTCGCAACCTCCTTTCTAATCGGTATAGGCCCACCAAATAGCTACAGCTACTTGTATTGATTTTATCAATATATTACAACTATTCAACTGGGTTCCGAGAGAAAATGGTAGAAGGGAATTCTTTTATATTCTGCAGGCTGTTGAAACATGCCAAATAAGTTGTAGTCGTCAAATTGCTTCTGCACATAAAAATGGTACTCTTTCATTAGCCGTGCGGTGATTGTTCTGAATTTGATGAGGAGGAGCTTTCGGAAAAATGAATACGTCTGCATTGGTTGATTTGGTATATGTCCTCGCTTTTGCCCTTGCCGGTATCGCCTTGGCAGTGGTGCCGATGGTGCTGTCCCATCTGATAGCACCCCGCCACACCCGAGTGATCAGCAACAAGTCACGCCAGGCTATCGAGTGCGGAATAGATCCGATCGGCCCCTCCTGGATTCGATATGGAGTTGTATATTACCTCTACTCGCTGATATTCGTAGCGTTTTCGGTGGACGTTCTATTTCTGTTCCCCGTGGCAACAATTTATAACGAACAGCCGGGCTGGCTCGACCTTGGAGAGATACTGCTGTTTATCGGTATTCTTGCGCTTATCATAATCTATGCCTGGAAAAAGGGGGCCTTCCTGTGGGAAAGAAAACAGACATTCCCCAAGGATTAATCCATTTCGCGCAACTGGACAGAATTCTGGACCTGGCCAGGGCGAACTCCCTCTGGCCCATGACTTTTGGCCTTGCCTGCTGTGCCATCGAGATGATGGCCGCTGGAGCGTCCCGCTTTGACATGGCACGGTTCGGCTGCGAGGTTTTTCGCCCATCTCCTCGCCAGTGCGACGTGATGATTGTCAGCGGTACCGTGAACAAGAAAATGGCTCCGGTTATTATGACCCTTTATGACCAGATGCCCGAACCTAAATGGGTAATTGCCATGGGGAACTGCGCCATATCCGGCGGCCCGTTCGTGTTTCCCGGTCAGTATGCTGTTGTGGAAGGGGTGGACACTCTTTTCCCGGTGGATGTATATGTCCCTGGTTGCCCGCCGCGTCCCGAAGCGCTCCTGGAAGGCTTCCTCAAACTCGAGGAGAAAATCACCGGAAAGCGCAGATGGCCGGTGGTGACACCATGACCGAACAGAAAGTATCCATGCCGATCCGCGAACTGAAAATAGCTCTGGCCGCAGTCACCCTGCGGGAAATGGAAACCCTCCTGGTCATCGAGACGAATCATGCGCTAAGGGGCACTGACCTTGAGGTGACGGTCTCGCCTGAGCGTGTGCCAGAGGCCGGCCGGATTCTCTATGAGGCCAGTTTCACCCTGGAGAGTATTACCGGAATTGACTGGCTGGAGCAGGGCAGAATGGAAGTAGTGTATGATTATACCCGCTTCGATTCAGGACTGAGGGTGACGGTTCGCACTTTTACCGGGCGTGAGGAACCGGTGTTGCCGACCTTGTCTGCCATTTATCCCGGTGCTGACTGGCACGAACGGGAGGCTCACGACTTCTTTGGCATCCTCTTCACCGGTCATCCTGACATGACACCATTACTACTGCCTGAAGATGCGGATTTTCATCCGTTGCGAAAGGATTTTACCGGGTGACCAGCGAAGCCACGACCATGCACCAAGAGACATTTATCATTAACGTGGGGCCACAGCACCCGGCAACCCACGGCGTGCTCCGCATTAAGATGACAATGGACGGTGAGTACATCGTGGATGCCGAACCGGTGCTCGGCTATGGTCATCGGATGCAAGAGAAGATGGGTGAAAACCGGTCTTATGCCAAGTTTCTGCCCAACACCGGGCGGATTGACTATGCCTGCGCCTTGTCCTGCGGCCACGGCTATGTCTGTGCCGTGGAACGGCTTGCGGGAATCATCGTGCCGCAACGTGCAGAATTCATTCGGGTGATAACCACCGAACTGAACCGCATTGCCAGTCATCTGCTATGGGTCGGCGCTTACCTGGTTGACCTGGGCGGTTTCACCCCCTTACTCTATACCTTCGATGATCGGGAGGCTATTCTCGACTTGCTGGAATCAGTCACCGGCGCCCGACTGACCTTCTGCTATTTCCGTTTTGGCGGCGTGTGCAACGATATTGACAAGGATTTCATTGAAGGTACGAAGCGCTTCGTCACCCGAATGCGGTCGCGGATGCCCATGTACCATTCTCTGATCACCCGCAACGTCATTTTCCGAGGCCGCAGCGAGGGGATTGGTGTCATTTCGGCCGAAACCTGCCGCAGGTACGGTGCCAGCGGGCCGGTGCTGCGCGGCTCGGGGGTTTCCTACGACGTGCGCAAGGCAGAACCCTACTCAGCCTATCCGCTCTTCAAATTTGACATACCTGTCTACCAAACAGGCGACTGCATGGCTCGCTACCTGGTCCGAATGGATGAAATTCTTGAGAGCCTGCGGATAATCGAACAGGCCATTGTCCGACTACCGGGAGGATCAATTATGGCTGAAAGAGTACCTCAGAAGCTCAAGCCGGCCGAGGGGAATTGCTACTTCAACGTGGAGTCGGCCCGCGGCAGCTTCGGCGTGCGCGTAGTGAGCGACGGTTCAGATACCGCGTATCGCCTCAAGTTGCGATCGCCCTGTTTTTCGAACCTCAGCCTGTTCCGGGAGTGTTCGCGTGGCACCCTGTTGCCGGATGCGCTGGCGTTACTGGGAAGTCTTGACCTGGTGATTCCGGAAATCGATCGATAATCAATCTGTTCAGAATGAGGAATATGACCACATGCCTCACGAGTTTTTCCGGGAAATAGCGCGGTTGGTTCTGTACGTTGTCGGTCTGGTGGCTTTCGGGGCATTCAATGCGGCGTATCTTTCCTTGCTGGAGCGGAGGGAGTCGGCTTGGATCCAACTCCGGCGCGGACCTGTTGAGGTGGGGCCTTTCGGTCTGTTGCAACCGGTGGCGGACGGCCTAAAACTGCTGGGCAAACAGCTGCTGGTGCAGCGTGGAACCGACACGTTGCTGTTTAAACTGGCGCCCGTGGCTGTCATCACCCCGGCAATCATGTGTCTGGTGACCATTCCTTTCAGTGAAACGATCGGTGCACGCGACTTCAACCTGGGCCTACTGATGATCTATTCCTTTGGCGCCATCAATGTGCTTGCCACCCTGATAGCCGGTTGGGCCTCGAACAACAAGTATTCCAGCATTGCCGCTGCCCGGGTAGTGGCCCAGAATATCGCCTACGAAATACCCCTGCTGTTGGTGATTATAGCCCTGGTGATGGTTACCCACACCTTTAATCTACGTGAAATTGTTCATCTTCAGGCCGGCGGATTCTGGCACTGGAATATCCTGCGATTTTCCGCCAGCCCCCTGATGCCAGCGGCGTTCCTGATCTACTTCATCTGCATGCTTGCCGAGACGAACCGGGCTCCTTTCGATATTGTGGAAGCTGAAAGCGAACTCATCGCCGGCGCCTTTACTGAGTATGCAGGGATGAGTTTCGGACTGTTTTTCATTGCCGAGTATGTCAACGTAGTGGTGGGGTCCTGTATCGGCACGATCCTGTTTCTGGGTGGCTGGGATTGCCCATTCGGCCTCCTGCCTGGGCTTCACTGGTTTCTCATCAAGCTGTATTTCTTTTGTTTCCTGGTTATCTGGGTCCGCTGGACCTTTCCCCGTACCCAATTTTATGGGCTCCTTAACCTGTCATGGAAAGTTCTCATCCCTCTGTCGCTCGTGCATCTGGTGGTGACGGCCGTGGCAGTGAAACTGTTTTGATGTGTGCCATGTATAACTACCTGAAAGAGATCATATTCGGTTCATGGAGCCTTATGGTGGGGATGTGGATTACCCTGCGCCATACCTTGGTTCGTCCGGTAACCGTCAATTACCCGTATGAAAGTCTCCGCATGGTGGCGCGTTTCCGCGGACATGTGGAGCTGATCCGAAACGATGAGACCGGCGAACCGAACTGCGTGGTGTGTATGGTTTGCCAGAAAAGCTGTCCGTCCGAGTGCATTCGAATTGAGGGGCACAAACCAGAAGGAGCAACTCGCAGGCAAGCAAAGCTTTTCATGCTCGATTTTACTACCTGCAGCCTCTGCGGCCTGTGTGTGGAGGGGTGTAAATTTAATGCCTTGCGGTTTTCCAATGAGTATAACCTGGCATCGCTCCAAAAAGATGATTACCAGATCGACTTGCTGGAACGTGGCAGGCCGGAGGTTATATGATGAGCTTCAGCCCTGATACCAGCATTTTGTTTGCCTCAGGCATAATCTTTCCCGGGTTTGTCGTGCTAACCATAACCGGAGCCCTGATTGCTGCCTTGTCGCGCCAGATGGTACGCAGCGTCTGTGGTCTTGCCCTGTCATCGATTGGTCTTGCAGGTCTTTACTATTTTCTTGCCAGTCCATTCCTCGCTCTCATGCAGATCCTCATTTATGTCGGAGCCGTTTGTGTGGTAATCATGTTCGCCCTGATGCTGTCGGAACCACATGAACAGCGGCTCTCCCGTAGGTACGAATCGATTGTTGCCATCGTTGGCCTGCTGGTTGCCGGGCTCTTCTCCACCGTTTTTATCGTTCTCATTAGCCGGGCCACGTGGCTCTCGCCTACCGTGCAATCGAACAGCGGGACGGTGCAGGAACTGGGGCGGGCTCTTCTGACCCGCTACGGATTTGCCTTTGAACTTATCTCCGTGCTGCTGCTGTTGGCAATCCTTGGTGCGCTGGTTGTTGCGCGATCGGGAAGGGGGTCCGAATCATGAACTGGATGACCTGGAGTGGATCACTGCAGGCGTACCTGGTTGTCGGGGTGCTGCTTTTCGCCATCGGTCTGCTGGGTTTTTTACGGCACAAAAACCTGATCGGCATGCTGATCAGCGGTGAACTTGTCTTGGCCGGTGCGTCACTCAACTTCATGGCGTTCAATCGCTTCGTTGCTCCTGATCCGGTGGCAGGGCAAGCATTTACCCTCTTTATTATGGGAATCGCCGCTGCAGAAGCAGCGGTTGTGTTGAGTATCATGATCGCTGTCTATCGCAACTACCGTTCTATTGAAACCCTTGATCTGAAGGATTTGGAACACTAGGCAATCCATGACCGAACCGATCCATACCTATACCCTGCTAGCGGCAGTGGCCACGCCCCTTATCGGAGCCGTGCTGGTGATGCTCACCGGCAAAATGCCCAATCTGCGTGAGGCGTGCTCCTTTGCCGCAGCAGCGCTCACCTTCGGGACGGTCGCCTCACTGGTTCCGGCGGTGCTTGCCGGTAAAAGATTCGTTCTGCAGTTGTTCACCCTGCTGCCCGGGGTGAGTCTTACCCTGCGGGCCGATTCTTTTTCCATGGTATTTGCACTGGTGGCGTCATTTCTTTGGATTGTAACGGTCCTCTATACCATCGGTTACATGCGGGGGCTCGGTGAACATGCCCAGACCCGTTTCAGCGCCTGTTTTGCCCTTGCGCTGTTTGGCGCCATCGGCTGCGCCTTTGCCGACAACTTGTTTACCCTCTACCTGTTCTACGAGATTGTCAGCATCACCACCTATCCGCTAGTGGCCCATCATCAGGACCGGGAAGGGTACGAGGGGGGACGGAAGTACCTGGTCTACCTGACAGGGACGGCCAAGGGTCTTGTGCTCCCCGCCCTCATCCTCACCTATGTCATGTGCGGCACCCTCGATTTTAGCGACAATATCCGCACCGGCATTTTTCCGAGCGACGCCAGTCGCCTGATGGTGACCATCACCTATGTCTGCCTGATTCTCGGTTTTGCCAAGAATGGTGTAATGCCTTTTCATAACTGGCTTCCCGGGGCGATGGTGGCGCCCACCCCGGTAAGTGCCCTGCTGCATGCGGTGGCGGTGGTCAAGGTCGGAGTGTTTTCCACTACTCGAGTGATGCTCTACCTGTTCGGTGTTGATACCATGAGCGCTTTGAACCTGGGGGTGCCCACCGCCTGGTTCGTTTCGTTCACCATCCTGGCGGCATCTCTGGTGGCCCTGAGCAAGGACAACCTTAAAGCACGGCTGGCGTACTCCACCGTCAGCCAGCTCTCCTACATAATCCTCGGTGTGGCGCTGCTTACCCCGGCCGGAATCGAGGGGGGAATCGTACACATAGTCAACCATGCCTTTGCCAAGATTACCCTGTTTTTCTGCGCCGGGGCCATCTATGTCGCCTCTCGCAAGAAGGACATCTCCGAGATGAAGGGCCTGGGGCGGGCTATGCCGCTAACCTTCGGCGCCTTTGCGGTGGCGACTCTCAGTATGATCGGTGTTCCCCCAGCGGCCGGATTCGTTACCAAATGGTATCTCCTGGTCGGCGCCCTTGATGCCAACCAGGTGGGAATCGTGGTGGTGCTGCTGGTGAGCACCGTTCTCAACGCAGCCTACTTCGCACCGGTGGTGTACCACGCCTATTTCAGTGTTCCGAACACTGGCGTAGTTGATCCGGCTGTAAGAGAGGCATCACCGGCCCTGCTCATTCCGCTCTTGTTTACCGCTTTTCTTTCGCTCGCAGCGGGCATCTTTCCTGAGTTCTTCATTCGACTCATCAAGGGGATTTTCGCATGATTATTATTCGATTCATCGAATTCCTGCGCAGCCACCTCAGAGTACTCATTTCCTTGTGCGTCATCGTACTGATACTGCTAGTACTTGGCGACTGGCTGCTGGTAAGCAAGGCTGCTGCCCATACTGCAATGGAACATTTGTTCGGCTTCTGGTCTCTGTTTGGATTTCTTTCCTGCGTGGCCATCATCTTCCTCTCCAAGTGGTTCGGACATCTGGGGATCATGAAACCGGAAGACTACTATGATAATGACTGATATCTGGATTCATCCATCACTGGTCCTTTTGACCGGCGCACTGCTGGTCCCGTTGCTGCGGGGCAGGGCGAGGAGCGCCCTGCTGCTGGCCGTGCCGACGCTGGCGTTTTTCCTGGTGCTGACCTCACACTCAGGAACATATGGTGTCATCCGTTTTCTTGACTGGGACCTGACCTTTGGCCGGGTCGATCGCCTGAGTCAGGTGTTCGGCTATATCATGACCTTGATGTGCATTCTCGGCAGCCTGTACGCCCTGCACGTGAAGAATCCATTGGAGCATGTCGCGGCCTGGATCTATGTGGCCGGGTCACTGGGGGTTATCTACGCCGGCGATTACCTGGTGCTCGTGTTGTTCTGGGAGATGATGGCCTTTTCCTCGGTGTTCCTCATCTGGCTACGTCGCAGTCGCGACTCTTTAGGGGCCGGCTTCCGCTATCTGCTGGTGCATGCGACCGGCGGGGTAATCCTGCTGGGCGGCATAATCCTGCACTACCATGCAACGGGTGGCGATCTATCATTCGGTCACGTGGACATTGCCCATCCGGATCTTTCCACCTGGCTGATATTGGCGGGCTTTCTCCTCAATGCCGCCGTGCCGCCTCTTGCATGCCTGGTTGCCGGATGCCTACGGCGCTGCCACGGTGACCGGTTCGATTTTCCTCTGCGCTTTCACCACCAAGACCGCGGTGTATGCTCTCTGTCGCGGCTTTGCCGGAATGGAAATCCTGTCTGGTGCTGGGTGTCATCATGGCCCTCTACGGTGTGGTCTATGCCGTGCTGGAAAACGATGCCAGGAAGCTGCTGGCCTACCACATCATCAGTCAGGTCGGCTACATGGTGGCCGGGGTGGGGCTTGGCAGCCAGATGGCGATTAACGGGGTTTGCGCTCACGCATTTGCCCATATCCTCTATAAGGGACTCCTGTTCATGGGTACCGGTTCGGTGCTCTACATGACCGGAAAGAGTAAATTCACCGAACTGGGCGGACTCTACCGGAAGATGCCATGGGCCTTTGTTTTTACTCTGATTGGTGGATTGTCAATTTCGGCCTTTCCCCTGTTCAGCGGCTTTGTCAGCAAGTCGATGATTGTGGCAGCCGGTTTCGAACAGCACCAACTCTGGGTCGGTTTTCTGCTGCTGGTAGCGTCTGCCGGGACATTCCTGCACACCGGATTAAAGGTTCCCTATTTCATCTGGTTTGGCAAGAACAACTGCAGTAGCGAGACCTGGGAGAGGGCCGCTGACCCGCCCTGGAACATGCGGGCCGCGATGGCAGTTACCGCTCTTCTCTGCATCGGCATCGGCTGTTACACACCTTACCTCTATGACATGCTGCCGTATCCGGTGGATTATCATCCCTACACGGCCTACCATGTCTCGGAAACGTTGCAGATTCTCCTCTTCACCGGGGTTGGATTCTTCGTTTTCCTGAAAAAGCTGGTGCCGCAACCAACCATCAGTCTGGACCTGGACTGGTTTTACCGTATGGGCGGACGGGCTGTGCTGCGGATGGCTCGCGGTCCGGTCCAGACAACGGACACCTTTGTGGGTGAATTGTACCGCCGTTGCGGTCTCCGCTGGATGATGGACGCAGCCCGCAACTCTGCCTGGTTCGACCGGCAGGCAATCGATGGGGCCGTCGATGGTCTGGCACTGTCGGTGCGCTCCCTTGGTGGGAAATTGCGCAATGTCCAGACCAGTCAGGTGCAGATCAATGCATTACTAGCTTTGGCTGTGGTCGTTTTCTTGTTGCTGCTTTATGTCGTGGCAAATACTTTTGCAAGGTAGTTTCCATCCGGAAACCCCGGATGTGAAACTATTGGTTTTCAATTCGGAAACGAGGGATTTTTTGTCCTGGCAAGAAAATCAAGGGGTTGCGCGGAGGCGTACACAGGTACGCCGCACAAGTAAGCCCGCTGATTGACACAACCAGGGCGGAAAAGAACCGTTTCAAGATGAAAACAAGGTAGCCCATGAATATTTTTGCCTACACCGACAACTGGCCGATTCTCAGCATTTTGATCTTCCTGCCCCTGGCCGGGGTAATTCTCCTGCCGTTGTTCGGTAGAGGGCAGGGGAGCAAGGTCTGGGCGCTGGCCGTTACCCTGGCAGAAGCGGTGCTGTCTTTACCGCTGTATTTTGATTTTGATTTCACGACAGCCAGGTATCAGTTTGTTGAAAATACCCAGTGGATCCCCTCGCTCAACATCAACTATACCGTCGGTGTTGACGGGATCAGTCTTCTCCTGGTGCTGATGACCACGTTTATCATGCCGTTGTGCGTGCTCTGTTCCTGGCGCTCGATTGAGAAACGCACCAGGGAATTTTTTGCCTGCATCCTGTTAATGGAAACCACTATGGTCGGGGTGTTCCTGGCCCTTGACTTCGTCCTGTTCTTTTTGTTCTGGGAAGCCATGCTGATCCCCATGTTCCTGCTGATTGGTGTCTGGGGCGGACCGCGGAGGGTTTATGCCGCAGTGAAGTTCTTCCTGTATACACTGGCCGCCTCGGTGTTTTTGCCTGTTGGTGTCATCGTCCTCTATCTGCACAGTTCGCCGCATACATTCTCGATCCCGGCCCTGATGGGCCAACCGTACCCGCCAACCATGCAGATGTGGGTTTTTCTGGCTTTTTTTGTCGCCTTTGCCGTAAAAGTACCGATGTTTCCCTTCCACACCTGGCTGCCTGCCGCCCATGTGGAGGCACCGACGGCCGGGAGCGTCATCCTTGCCAGCGTACTCCTGAAAATGGGCGCCTACGGATTCCTGCGCTTCGCACTTCCCATGACGCCGCTGGGGGTACAAGCATTCGGCCCATGGGTTTTGGCGCTCTCGGTTGTGGCGATCCTCTACGGGGGATTTACCGCCCTGGCACAAAGCGACATGAAGAAACTGGTGGCCTACTCCAGCGTGGCGCACATGGGTTTCGTAACCTTGGGGATTTTTCTGCTCAACAGCCAGGGGGTGGAAGGTGCCATCCTGCAAATGGTCAACCATGGGATCACCACCGGAGCCTTGTTCCTCTGTGTGGGTATGATCTATGAGCGGACCCATTCCCGTGAACTGGCCACAGCCAGCGGAATCGGGCAGATGATGCCTGTCTACGTGAGCGCCCTGACCGTATTCGGTCTTTCGTCGCTCGCCTTTCCCGGCACCAACAGTTTTATCGGGGAGTTTCTGATACTGGCCGGTGGTTTCACCGCTTCACCCAAGCTGACGGCTCTGACCATACCGGGGGTCGTAGTGGGTGCCGCCTATATGCTGAGGATGATCCAACGAATTGTCTGGGGTGGGACGGATAACCCGGACAGCTCGCATCTGGTTGACCTGAATATCCGGGAAATGGCAACGCTGGCATTTTTGCTGCTGTTCGTGATCTGGATCGGGCTGTCACCGGCACCTTTTACCGATGTGCTGCACGCCAGCGTAGAACACCTGCTGGGGCAGGTCCAAACGGGGATGGCTCCGTAGTATCGCGTCATCGTTTTGAATGCAGATGTCCGCTGAGTTGAATAAGGAGTTTCGAATACGTGAATCTCATATTGTTTGCTCCTGAAATAGTGCTGATCTTGGGAATACTGGTGCTTTTCGTCATTGCACTGGGAACAGGCCGTGACCGTCTGGCGGCAACAGCAGCGATTGTTGCCGGATTGGCAACCGTGACAGCAACTGTCGCAACTCTTGGGTGCTGGGGAGATCTATTCTCTCACGCCTATCGTATCGACCTCTTTTCACAGATTTTCAAACTATTCATTCTACTGGGGCTGACCTCGGTAGCTCTGTTCGGTCGCCGTCTCAGGGATATTCGTGACGATATCAGGCCCGAGTATTTCCTCTTTCTGCTCATTGCCAGCCTGGGACTGATGATGCTGGTGAGCTGCGTCGAACTGATATCTCTGCTCATCTCGCTCGAACTTTCTTCCTTTGCTGTTTACCTGCTGATACCTTTACGGCGCGAAAGAGACGGTCTCAGAATCCAAATGGAGTCGGCAGCCAAATACGTTATTTTTGGTGTTCTTGCCACCGGTATCATGCTTTTTGGCCTGAGTTATCTCTTCGGCCTGACCGGCTCAACCTATTTTTCTGATATTGCTCCGGCCTTGGTCGCTCACTGGACAGAACCGATGGCGCTTGCAGCCATAGTCCTTACGCTGCTGGGGCTTCTATTTAAACTTGCGGCTTTTCCCATGCACCTCTGGGCCCCGGATGTATACCAGGGCGCTGCCAATGAGACTACAGCATATATCACCGGTGTTCCCAAGGTTGCCGCGGTGGCAGTTATCATACGATTTCTGTATGCTGCCGACTCTTCCGGCCATGAGCTGATTATTTTCCTCACTATTGTTTCCGTAGTATCCATGTTCCTCGGGAATCTCGTCGCCATCGTCCAGAAAGATGTCAAGCGGATGTTCGGGTACTCGACTATTGCACACGCCGGATACATAACGGTCGGCTTTGCCACTCTTCAGGATGCCGGTTTTTCAGCAGCGGTTTTTTATGCTCTATCATTCCTAATGATGAGCCTGCCGGTATTTCTGGTTATTTGCCAGGTAGCAACTGATGGAGAGAATCTTGTCATTGATGATTTGGCAGGGCTCCACGAACGCTCTCCCATGGCAGCGCTGATTATGGGCCTCAGCATGTTCGCACTGGCCGGAATCCCGCCCTTTGCCGGATTTATCGGCAAACTCCTGCTTATGAAAGTAGCCCTGGATCGCGGTTTACTGACACTGGTTGTAATTATGGCCATCAATTCGGCAATCGGGATTTACTATTATCTAAATATCGTCCGCGTAATGTATTTTGAAAAAGCAGGTGAGCGTAAGGCTGTTCCTTTTGATTTCCTCTCAACCAGTTTGGGAATCTTGCTGGTACTGGCAATCCTTGCATTAGGAATTGTACCCGGGTACCTCATGGAATCCATTGCCACGGCGATACGTGGATTGACGTTATAATAGCGGGATGCGTAGTTGATGGAATTGTATCCGATTTCAGCCCTGGTCAACAATCCTCGTAATGATTCTGCCGAATGTATTGCCCGCCTGGATTAATAGTATCGATACAACAGTATATTCTGCCCACTAGTTACTTACAGTGCTACATTAAATATTAGCTCCCATCACATCGATACATATGTTGTTTATCTGTTCATATTCTGTCTAGCGCAGGTGGCTGAGCGCATTTTTGGTTGGTGCGTATTTTTCCAAAATGTGCTATTGTTATCGATTATTATTAAAACTGATGAAAGGATGTATCTTGATGTCTGATAGTGAAAAAAATACAGGGGCGGCTGTTATCCCCTTTCCACATGTAAATAAAGCGGGGGAACTTACCCTTTCCGCAAAGGTTGCTCAACTAAGGGCAGCGGGAACCAAGGAAAGGATAGAGATGATTCTTTCCGACCCGGAAGGGAAAAAGCTTGCACGCTCGTTGGAACCCCAAGAGCTCTTCTGGTTAGTCAAGGAACTGGGCGATGAAGATGCGTTGCCACTCATTGCACTATCCTCCCCGGAACAATATTGTTTCTTTCTGGATATTGAACTTTGGAATGGCTGCACCTATTCACGCGAGAAGGCCATGGAGTGGATTGGCAACCTCATGGCAGCAGGGGAGGAGTTTTTCGTTGAGCAACTGTATCACCTGGATTTCGAACTGCTGCTTCTTATCTGCAGAAAAGAGCTCTTTGTCGGTGGCGGAGTCGGCGACCTGATAGCTGAGAATGAAACCCGTGCAGAATGGGACCACACCTTTGATGACATGTTCTTTATTACCTTCCGTGACGAAAAACAAGGTCCGCTAATGGGCCGTTTTCTCGACTGGATCTACCGCCATGATCATTCCTTGTATATACAATTAATGGAAGGAACGAAGAACGAAATTGATAGCGAGCAGGAAGAGCTGTGCTATCGCTTCAGATCCGGCCGGCTTGCGGATATGGGCTTTCCCGAGTGGGAGCATGCCATGGAGGTCTATCGATACATTACTCCGGAGGATTTTGTTCCTCAGGACAGAAAGGATCCTGTCGTTGTTGACTTCGACGCACTTCTTCCTGCCCCAATCTCCACAGGGGATTCTCTTTTTCAACGCGCCATGAACAGTGCCGATTGTGAGGGGCTGAATGTGGAGCTTTACTGCCTTATCAATTCGGCACTTGTTGCGGAGGACAAATCCTTTTCCGCCCTTGATTCCATGGAGTCTGTACTGCAAAGGGTGTACGGCTACCTAGCCATCGCTCTCGAGCATCTCAGTGGAGGAAGTGAGAAAGAAGCAGTGCGCATTCTCGAGGCAGAGTACCTGAAGAAGCTCTTTCAGCTTGGCTTCGGCATCATTTGTCAGCTCAGGATCCGCGCTGAACGCATTCCGTCTGAAGGTGTCGAACATGCAACAAATCGTGCGCTCATTGGCCTTCGCAGGAAATACCCTCGCTTTTACCGCGGACTGGACCAGGACCATGTAGACGGATTCCGCGAATTCAAGAGTTTAGCGGATGTTCAAGCCGCCGAAGAATTGCTTCGCAATCTCGGCGGATGATGCTTTCGCTTAACCAGCAGGCGCCAGGATATTTCGTCGCTCAGCATGGAACACGTACATCACTCTATTTTATGTATTGACTTATTTTGTTGGGCAGAGTATGAAAAAGAGTTGCAACGGGGGAGTAATCGCTTCCCCGTTTTTTCACGTCCGCCACAAAGCAATCGCAGCAAATGTTTGTCCGCTTCCCGCCAAGCAGGTCAATCACTCACTGTTGGATAGTATTTTCGTGGATGTAACCTAGTTGCACTATTTGTCAGGCAAACTCGGCAACGGCTGAGTTTACACTCGAAGATATTGCTGCTGCCGTATGACCTTTCTGCACAGGGCTTAGCAGTACTTATACGTATCAATTATTCCCGAAAGGGTATCTTAACTAAGGAGAAAATATGAAATCCATGCGAACAAAATGTATTGATTGTGGAAGTGAAGCCATTGAAACACTCATTGACGAGATAAAGCCGAACTTCAAGATGGAAGTAGTCCGTTACGCTTGTGGCGCCGAATTCAGAGGCTCCTTTTCCACCACAAGCAACATGGGCAAGGCGGTTCACAGCGGTTGCATGCAAGGCTAACTGGTTTCCATCCGGAAACGGTCCTTTTTTGCCCTGACTGCGTCAATCATCGGTTTTGTTTGTGCGACGTACAGTAGTACGTCTCCGCACAATCCCTTGATTTCCTTGTCAGAACAAAAAAATCCTCATTTCCAAATTGGAAACCGCTAGTTTCACTTCCGGTGTTTCCGGAAGGAAACTAACTGGCTGGAACAGTTAAATACCATAAAAAAAGCCCGCTCATGCGGGCTTTTTTCGTTTGGCAGGGTGATGCAAAAAGGATGAAACAAACAGAGAGATTTAACCAATCACCAATGTTATTGCATGGATTATTAAACCTATCAGACCGCCAACAAGGGTTCCGTTCATGCGGATGAACTGCAGGTCAGAGCCGATACTCAACTCTATCTCAGAAACAAAATCTTCGTCATTCCATTGTTGTATGGTTCCGGATATATGCCGTGCAAAACCGATCCGCAGATTGTCGGCATAATTTCTGACCATCCTTTCCAGATGATCATTGATGGAATCTTTGAGATCCTTGCTTTTCGATAACGTACGCCCCAATCCCACTGCCGTGTTGGCAATCTTTTCTCGAATCTTTGAATCCTGACTGTTGAGATCAACCTGCAACCAGTTTTTCAGGTCACACCAGAGGCTGTTGATGTATTCTGTCAAGACGGGATTGGCGATAATCTCCTGTTTAAATGATTCAATTTTACCCCTGAGAGCATCATTGTGCCTCAGTTTTTCCGTGAACTCGTCCAAGCTGTCGTTGAACTTTGATCTCAGTTCATGACTGGGGTCGGCATTTACTTCCTGGATAAAGATATTGAGCCTGTATGCAATCTTTTCACCTGCGCCAATCATGAACTGTTCCCGGTTGGGGATCATTCTACTCAGCATGGGATACTCATTGTTGATCCATTTTTCAATAGCCGAGGCAATCTTTGCCTGTGATTCCGGTATTGCAAGCCAGGTTGCAAAACGTCGAAGGACGTCATCAAGGACTTTCTGGTGGCGATCTTCTTTCCGCAAAGCATCGAGAATCTGCGCAGCAGTGGTGGCAAGATCGAGTTTCTCAATCCGGTTGTTGATTGCTGAATGGATGATCTTGCGCACCCGACTGTCATCGATAAAATTCAGGGAATCGACAACGATACGACTAACTCCCGAAGCAACGCTGTCGGCGTTTTTCTCAGAAGATAAAAATGTTGAAATTCGTTCTGCCGGATTGAGTTCCCGCATTTTATTGATCAGCGATTCCGTTGCCAGAAACTTGTCGCGGATGAATTCGGCGAGGCTGTCGGCAATGGTATTCTTCTTGTTAGGGATGATAGCTGTATGGGGGATCGGGATACCCAGTGGGTGCCTGAAAAGGGCGACAACAGCGAACCAGTCTGCGAGAGCGCCGATCATGGCTGCCTCGGAAAAAGCGGAAGCCCATTCCCAGTAGCCGAGCCCCTTGTGAAAGCGTGCAATGATGAACAGAATGGCAGCGGCAATCATAAGTCCACCGGCAATCGCTTTATTCCTGCGTAAAATGCGTCTTTTGTACTCCAATAGATGCTCCTTTTCTTGCTGGCTGATGGAGGGCAATCCTCGATTCTACTGCTAACTGTAGAGCGGTCCGGACAGGTCGAGGTGTGTCAGGAACAGTCTCACGTCAAATTCCAACTGGTGATAGTTCGGCTCCATGTGTTGGCAAAGCTTATAAAAAGCCTTGTTATGCTCTTTTTCTTTCAGGTGCGCCAGTTCGTGTACGACTATCATCTTGAGGAAATCAAGCGGAGCGTTCTTAAAAACAGTTGCAATCCGGATCTCATGCTTTGCTTTCAGCTTCGCACCCTGTACCCTTGAGATAAAGGTATGGGTGCCAAGAGCATGATGGATGACATTTATTTTTCCGTCAAAAACAACCTTGCTGATCGGTGCCGAGGTGTAAAGGTATTTGTTTTTCATTTCCATTGTAAAGTCGTAAAGGGACTTTTCTGTCCGAATAGAGTGAGCAGACGGGTATTTTTGTGCTAGCAAAGAACCCAGTTTTTGTTCAGTCACTAATCGGGCAACCTGGTTTGTGACCGAATCTGGATAGCCTTGTAGGTATTTCAATTCCTGCATGGATGTTTGTTTCCTTCCAAGAAAAGCCCTTCGGTATGATCTTGCGTCTTCGGGAGTCAATACTGTGGATTGGGGCGTTACGGTACCACACCTTCTTGCCAGAGGTAAAGTGAAAGGAGCGCCTGAGTGCAATTTGCTTCCGACAACATGGTATCAGAATCAATTCCTGGCAGTTGCTGTTTAATGCAATATCGTATTTCGTTCGCTCAAGACACCCCTACATCAGAAAAGTGTACCCCTCTTTTGAAAGGCAACCCTTTCCTTTGGAAAGTACAGTTGGAAGTATTTGATCTTTCAGCAAAATTGTGCTACGAATTGAACAATGAAACAGATTCAACTCCCCAGAATTATCCCCAGACAAGATCATCCTCTTTCCCGCTCAATGATCAGCCCTAACGTTCTCAAGATCCTCTACCGGCTCAAAGACAACGGCCACGTCGCCTACTTGGTTGGAGGCGGTGTGCGCGATCTCCTGCTTGGGCGTGAACCCAAGGATTTTGATGTCGCCACGGATGCAACACCGGGCAGAATAAAGAAACTATTTCGTAATTGCCGTCTTGTTGGTCGTCGCTTTCGCCTTGCCCATCTACATTTTAGTAATGAAATCGTTGAGGTATCTACTTTTCGAGCTTCTCCGTCCGAAGAACCGGAAGAGGGCGTGGTCCATTCAAGGCCAGGAGGCGAGAATGTTTTTCAGCAACGCCGTCTAGTCAGTGAAGACGGTCTGGTGCTGCGAGACAATGTTTTCGGTTCGCCGGCCGATGATGCCCATCGTCGAGATTTTACCGTTAATGCTCTTGCCTATAATATTTCCAACTTTTCAATTATTGATTTTGTTGGCGGGATGGACGACCTGGAGCGTGGGGTCATCCGTACCATTGGTGATCCAGCGGTACGTTTCACCGAAGATCCTGTGCGAATGTTGCGTGCTGTTCGCTTTGCCGCTTTGCTAGGCTTTACCTTTGAACAAATGACGTGGCAAGCGCTCGTGGAAAATGCCCCGGGAATCATCAGGGCAACACCCCCCAGACTTTACGAAGAAATTCTCAAACTTTTCCTTTCAGGGGAAGGAGAAGCAATGTATCAAAGCATGCGACTTGGTGGCCTTTTTGCCCCGCTTTTCCCTGGATTCGACGAGTGGCTTGATCGGGAAACCGATGGATTCCCCCATGCACAGATTGGCAGGAATCTTGATTGGATCGACAAGCGTATCGCAGGAGGAGACCCTGTATCGGTTCCCCTTATGCTGGCACTGATGTTTGGGGAATATTTAGAGGAGCGAGCGAGTTTCTATCACAAACAGGGGGTTGCCTCCCTGGATGCGACACAAGCTGCTGTGGCCGAGTTTATGGGCGAGCAAGCTCCTCTTGTTGCGATTCCCCATCGCGTGGCGCTTGCCGTTCGGGATATCATGACACTCCAGAATCGATTCAGAAAGATGCCGGGCAAGCGTCCCCAGTCTGTTCTTTCAAGGCCAGGTTTTATGGACGCCCTTGCCTATCTCCGCAGCAAAAGTGAAGCGACAGGGGAGGGTTCCACTGTTCTTGCTTGGTGGGAAAGTTATGCGGCAGATCAAGTTCTTCCGCCGCTACCGGCACAACTGGCTGTTGACGGCAATCGCCCCAAGAAACGTCGCCGTAAGCGCAAAGGTAAGGCGACTGCCGCCATCGTATAGTCATAATAATTCCTGCTTTGCATCCCACGCCGCTTTGGAACGGTTGTGCAAGAACAGACAACAGCAAAACACAAAGAATATAAGGGCAGCCTTTTATAGGTCGCCCTTTTAAGTTTGAGGAAAGCACGTATTTTTCTTGTAGAGATTTTTGGTTGTGGTAATATATAAAATTTTTGCCAACCTTATATGGTAGTTTTTGTCTGCCCTGTCCTGGCTTTTGTCCCGATGACAAAATTCAGGTTTTTTATTCACTATTATCTGTATTAATCTAATCAATTAGGAGTTGCAATGGGTTTCAACTGCGGTATTGTCGGTCTCCCCAATGTGGGAAAATCCACCATTTTCAATGCACTGACTTCGGCTGGCGCCGAGTCTGCCAATTATCCATTTTGTACTATTGACCCAAATGTGGGTATCGTCCAGGTTCCTGATCCCCGAATGGATAAGCTTGCTGAGTTTGTCAAACCGGATCGAATTCTTCCGACGACAATTGAAATCCTGGATATCGCTGGTCTTGTCAAAGGCGCCAGTAAGGGTGAAGGCCTGGGAAACCAGTTCCTTGGTCATATTCGGGGCGTTGATGCAATTATTCATGTGGTACGGTGCTTTGTTGATGAAAACATCGTTCATGTCAATGGTTCAATAGATCCGATCCTGGACATTGAAATCATTCAAACGGAACTGGCACTTGCCGATCTCGACACGATAGAAAAGCGCCTCCTGCGAGTCGAGAAGCTTGCCAAGAATGGTGACAGAAAATTAAAAGATGAGGCGGAGTTATATCTTCGCGTGAAGCAGGCCCTGGAGCAGGGAAAGGGTGCGCGCGGGATTGCCGCGACTGCCGACGAGCAGCTTCTTATGTATGATCTCCACCTTTTGACGGATAAGCCTGTTCTTTATGTGGCAAATGTTGCCGAAGATGACCTTGCGGGTGACAATTCAGCCGTTGATGAGGTTCGTCGACTTGCTGCTGCTGAAGGAGCTCAGGTGGTTGTCATCTGTGGAAGTGTTGAGTCCGAGATTGCAGAGTTGGATGAAGAGGAAAAAGAACTTTTTCTTTCCAGTATGGGACTTGCCGAGTCCGGGCTAAATAGGCTGATCAGGAGTGGTTACGAACTCCTGGGATTAATAACCTACTTTACTGCCGGGAAAATAGAGGTCCGGGCCTGGACAATCCCGGTTGGCACTAAGGCCCCGCAGGCTGCTGGTGTCATACATTCTGATTTTGAGAAAGGTTTTATTCGCGCCGAAGTTATCGCATATTCCGACTATATTTCATCAGCAGGAGAAGCTGGCGCAAAAGAAAAAGGGCTTATGAGGCTTGAGGGGAAGGAATATGTTGTGAAGGACGGAGATGTAATGCATTTTCGTTTTAATGTATGAGTTAATTGATAGATCCGTTGAGATTATTAAGGTGCAAAAATTCTGCGTCGAAGTCGTATGACAAGATTGCGGCTACAAGGGCAGGCAAGAAGGGCAGGGCAACGATAACAAATCGACTTCCTACACCATAATAATTTCTGCTGACAGTTCACTGTTTTTTATGTTGAGAACAGCCAGTGACTGCGGAACGGCATCTTCTTTTAGCGCGCCTGGATTTACCAGAAGAATTTCTCCCCTTTTCTGAATGACGGGAGCATGTGTGTGACCGTACAAAACAACTCCTGCTTTTACAGCAGAAGCTTTTTCATAAATTCTTTCAATTCCGTTTTTGACACGATATAAATCACCGTGAGACAGGAAAAACGTTATGTCACGGAGACTCAGGAGAAGTTCGTTGGCTGCCTTTGGCGCGGAATCGCAGTTTCCTGCGATCTTGATAACGGGAACGCTGAGGGCGCACTCGATGATATCAGCATCTTGAAGGTTGTCCCCCAGGTGGATAATACAGTCAAGACCTGCAATGCGGTCGAGCATCTTTATTGCCAAAGGGTAGTTACCATGGGTGTCTGAAAGTACGGCAATTTTCATTCTAACGATTCTAGTGCGGGAGTAGCGTGCCTGCAGCATCAGACGCATACCCGTGGTTAATTCTCCCTTATTGGGGATTTTCTATGCCAAGCCTACGCATCTTTTCAACAAGAGTAGTTCGATTCAGGTTCAGCATGACAGCTGCTTTTGCTTTGACACCCTTAGCCAGATGGAGTGCGTCACATATCATCTTCCGTTCTAGTTCGTTCACGGTCTGAACCAGATCAACACCCCGCTCGGTAACGCGTGTCAAAACTTCTTCTCGTATATTTGACGGAATATCGTCTATTGATATGCGATTACCGTCAGTCAGTGCAACGACCCTTTCCACAACATTCTCGAGTTCGCGCACATTTCCAGGCCAGCGATACGCTTCCAGTATTTCCAGGGCTTCTTTGGAAATGGACATCAGTGGCCGCTTCATATCGGTACAGTTTTTCTCAAGGAAGTGTTTGAACAGAGAGAGGATATCCTCTGTTCTTTCACGCAACGGCGGCAATTGAATCGGGATGACGTTGAGACGGTAGTAGAGATCTTCCCGAAAGCGCCCATTCCTGACCTCTTCTTCAAGATTTAGGTTTGTAGCAGATATGACTCGAACATCGAGTTGAATCGTTTTTGTGGAACCGACCCGCTCCACTTCCTGTTCCTGCAGAACCCGCAGAAGTTTTGTCTGCAGATGCATCGGCATAGTCCCGATCTCATCGAGAAAGATGCTCCCGTGGTTTGCTGCCTCGAATTTCCCTATCTTGTCACGTATCGCACCGGTAAAAGCACCTTTGACATAGCCGAAGAGTTCGCTTTCGAGCAAATTTTCCGGGATGGCTGCGCAATTTACGGGTATGAATGGTTTGTCCTTGCGCTGACTATTGAAATGCAGCGCCCGTGCTACCAGTTCTTTGCCGGTCCCGGATTCACCAAGAACGAGAGCTGTTGAGTCGGTATTTGCGATCCTTTTCATCCGTTCGAACAGCTTCTGCATGACAGGAGATGAGCCGACTATATTTATAAAATCATATTTATTATGAAGCTGCTGCTTCAGGTAGACATTTTCTGAAAGAAGCTGTCGTTTTTCCAGCGCCTTTGAAATGGTGATGGAAAGCTCATCGAAACTCAGTGGCTTGGTAACGTAATCAAAGGCTCCTTCTTTCATTGCCTTTACCGCTGTTTCCGCAGAAGCATGTCCTGTAATGAGAATGACCTCGGTATGAGGTGAAAGCTCCTTGGCCTGCTTGAGAATGTCGATGCCATTGATATCAGGGAGAAAAAGATCGGTGATGATAATATCGAACTGTTCATGAGACAGGAAGGAGAGCGCAACTTTCCCGGATGCTGCCCCTCTGACGTTGAAACCTGTCATTTTCAGGAGTCTGATCAGAGAGTCACGGCTGAGGTCTTCGTCTTCTACAAGGAGAATTTTTGCCCGTTCTTTCATCAGTCCCCCTTCAGGTTACCTATTTCATAACACTTTCACCTGAGACTGGCAAGACCCGAGTTTGACTGAAACAGATTATTCGTTATAATTAAAGTCTAATTTCACAGGGGATTTCATGAAAGCTGCAACGTTACTTCTATTTCTGCTCATGACCATTGTTGGCATCTGTCATGCTGAGCCAACGACAATTCGCGTACTGGAAATCAATGGCACCATAAACCCGGCAACCGCTGCCTACATTGGTAGAAACCTCCGGGAGTCAGCTCAAAACAAGGAATCTCTGGTGCTCATGGAAATGGATACTCCCGGGGGCCTGGACAGTTCCATGCGAGACATTGTCAAAAATATATTCTCAAGCAAAATGCCAGTAGTTGTCTACGTGTCTCCCTCAGGATCCAGAGCTGCATCAGCTGGAGCAATTGTCGCAATTGCCGCTGATTTCTGTGCGATGGCTCCCGGCACTGCCATTGGGGCGGCCCACCCTGTCACGATTGGTGGAAAACCGGATAAAGTTATGCAGGAAAAGATTCTTAATGACATGCTGGCCTATGTGGAAGGGATTGCGGTAAAACGTGGCAGGAACGCTGAAATAATTCGACAGATGGTCAGCCAAAGTCTTTCCCTCTCCGCGGAAAAGGCTTTGGCAGCTAACGTTATTGATTTCCTTGTCAAGCGACCGAGCCGACCTTATCCGCACGTTAAACGGAAAAACCGTACGGCGTGCGTGGCGCTTCCGTGCAGCTGGAACTTTCAGGAGCAAAAATTGCCGTACATGAGATGACTGCCCGGGAAAAAATACTTAATGTCATTGCTGATCCGAATATCGCCTACGTGCTCATGATGATTGGTTTCATCGGGCTCTTCTTTGAGCTTTCAACGCCAGGGGTCATCCTTCCCGGAGCCATAGGAGCAATATCTCTTATTCTGGCGTTTTTTGCCTTTCAGACTTTACCCGTTAACTATGCGGGGGTACTGCTTATCCTTTTGGCTCTCATTCTGTTCATTGCTGAAGTTAAGATCGTTTCTCATGGAATGCTGACGGTTGGAGGAATTCTGGCCATGACCCTCGGTTCACTACTGCTTTTTGACTCGCCGGAGCCCTATGCGAAGGTCTCCCTTAGTATCATCCTGATCACAGTTCTTCTGGTTACAGGATTTGCCGTTTTTGTAATCAGGAAAGCGGTTGCTGTGCACCGCATAAAACCTGTTTCTGGAAAAGAAGGGCTGGTTGGTGAAAATGGTTATGCGGATTCGGATATCAGTCCGGAAGGAAAGGTGTTTATTCGGGGAGAGTATTGGGACGCCTGGAGTGACAATCCAATATCACGTGGTGAAAAGATCACTGTCGTCTCGGTAGCGGGCATGAGGGTAAAGGTGGAGAAAAGCGTTGTAAATGAAGGACAGAATTAATTGTTTTAGAAACTACGTCAGGGGGTAAAGCATGGATTCCATTTTCGGTTATTTTACGTACGTACCGACGATCTTTATATTAATTGTCGGGCTGATGGTGGCAGCAAGCGCAGTAAGAATACTTCCTGAGTATGAACGAGGGGTGCTCTTCAGACTTGGCCGGTATGCTGGCACCAGGGGCCCCGGACTCTTCTTCATTATTCCCGGAGTTGATAAACTGGTACGCGTTTCACTCAGAACGGTGGTCATGGATGTGCCACCACAGGACGTCATAACCCATGACAATGTAACAGTGAAAGTTTCAGCGGTAATCTACTTTCGAGTCATCGAGCCGGAAAAAGCGATAATCGACGTTGAGAATTTTCTTTACGCAACAAGTCAACTTTCCCAGACGACACTTCGGAGTGTACTCGGCCAAGTCGAGTTAGATGAACTCCTGGCCAACCGCGAAAAGATCAACCGCGAACTTCAGCAAATTCTCGATCGCCATGCTGGACCATGGGGTGTGAAAGTTTCTAACGTAGAAGTTAAAAACATAGATCTTCCCCAAGAGATGATGCGAGCCATAGCAAAGCAGGCTGAAGCTGAACGCGAGCGCCGTGCGAAGATTATTCATGCTGAAGGCGAACTGCAGGCATCGGATAAGCTTGCCAAGGCGGCAGCCGTATTAGCTAAGGAACCGATGTCGCTGCAACTCCGATTTCTGCAAACGTTGACAGAAATCGGAACTGAAAAGAACTCAACAATCGTCTTTCCTGTTCCGGTCGATCTAATCAATATGTTTCTTGATAAAAAGGAATAATTCCGTACAAGTGAAGTGAAGAATTTTAGGCACTGCTTACAATGGAAGGGGGCAGGCTTTTCGAAATAAGTTATAAGTACGGGCGCATCCGGTTCTCCGGTGCGCCCGTACTTGTATGCCAAGACAAGTCTCGTAATTATGTTATTTCAATTTTTCCCTCTTTACGCAGTTTATCAACTAATGCAGATATGCTCTGTTGAATTTTCTGAATTTTCAGATAATTGATGATTTCATTTTTTGCTTCACTGAAGGGGATGGTTCCCGCTGCTTTTTTATCAATTACTTTTATAATATGATATCCGAACTGTGTCTCTACAACATCACTGATCTCGCCTGGCTTAAGAGAAAAGGCTGCGGCTTCAAATGACGGAACCATTTGTCCTTTGCCGAAGGAACCAAGGTCACCACCCTGTGGAGCACTCGGACACGTTGAATTTGCTTTTGCCAGGGCAGCAAAATCTTCACCGGCTTTCGCACGCTTGAGAAGTGCCTCAGCCTTTTCTTTCGCCTTGCTCTTCTCTTCAGCGGTAGCCTTTGGGTCGACTCCGATGAGTATGTGACTTGCATGAACTGTTTCCGGCTGTTTAAACTTTGCAATATTCTCATCATAGAATTTTTTTGCCTGATCGTCTGAAATTGTAACTTTCGAAGCAATATCCTTTTCGATCAGATTGTTGATGTATATCTCCTTACGGGCGAACTCTTCAAGGTCCTTTTCCGAAAGGCCGCTTGTCTTAAGAGCCTTTTCATACGCTTCTGTGCTGGGAAATTTGCTTTTTCCCTGTTTAAGTTGAGCTTCAACACGGCTATTGATATCTACAATAGGCAACTTCTTTCCAGCTTGGTACAAGAGCTCAGCTGATATCAGTTGATCAAGAACAGCCGATTCAGCCTTTTTCTTCTCTTCTGCTGTCAGCTCTTTTTTGTTCTGATTCTGTGCTAGCATGAATTTCATAGCCCGATCAAGCTCCTCTCGCGTGATCGGAGTTCCATTCACTTTGGCAACAATGCTTGAGGGAGAGGGGGACACTACAGCTGTTTTCTTTGAAGATGTTTTTTTCTTTTCTGCACTGAAAGCCGTCCCGGCCAGGGCGATTGCAACAACGAGCGAGATTACAATCGAGCGGAGAGTCGATTTCCTAAAAGCTTGCATCTTGGAGTACTCCTTTACGGTTTATTTTTCGTAAAAACCTTGTAACTATACCATGCAGATTTGGTTATTCAAAGTTCTATTGTATTTCAGCTTCCCTGTTTCGGTAGCGAACGATAATTTTGCCAAACTATCGGTTTAACTGTGTAACATAACTTAACATATATAGATTCGCAACCCTCCGGAGATTTTGCTCAAACCAGCATTTTTCTCATATAAAATAAATAGTATTCCAAATTAGCGCTATTCTTCCGCTATGAAGATTGTCATCCCCGAATGTCTCTATCGGG
Organism: uncultured delta proteobacterium; assembly: GCA_963717775.1. Taxonomy (GTDB): domain Bacteria; phylum Desulfobacterota; class Desulfuromonadia; order Geobacterales; family Geobacteraceae; genus RPRC01. The sequence goes on along the minus strand of CAVQWZ010000017.1, from coordinate 81,490 downwards.
GATCCATGGTTTTAGTCGGTTAGAAGCTGGATTCCCGACCAGAACCGCTTCGAGAATGATGGTTTTGGGAACTGGCAGAAGATTGACGCTAATCAGGAAAGTTTTTACGTTTGTATAGTGCGATTTGGATTACAAATCTTTTCACGTATGGATGATTATTTGGCTTATTGTAAAAAATCGTCATAGTTGATAGAAGGTTGACTTTAAGCGCATATTTTGGTTTTATAGGACACTTATCTTTTAGTGCTGGTTAGTCTGATTAACCCCTACGAGTTGTTATCTGGTTTTCGTGTGTTACCCTCATTTTTTTTAGGGAGTTTAAAATGGAAAAGAAAAAGTTCAAGAAAATACTTGCCGCTAACCGTGGCGAAATAGCAATCCGCATCTTCAGAGCGTGCAACGAACTTGGGATTCAAACAGTTGCGATTTACTCCCAAGAGGACAAACTATCGCTCTATCGCTATAAAGCTGATGAAGCTTACCTGATAGGAAAAGGCAAAAGCCCGGTAGATGCCTATTTGGGAATCGATGAAATCATTGCCCTTGCAAAAGATAAGGGTGTCGATGCTATTCATCCCGGGTATGGTTTCCTGTCAGAAAACCCTGAGTTTGCTGAAAAATGCGAAAATGCCGGAATCGTTTTTATTGGACCAACTGCCGAGATGCAGCGCAGGGTAGGTGACAAGATTGCTGCCCGTAAAGTTGCCATTGAAGCATCAGTTCCGGTAATACCAGGGACCGACCACCCGATTGAAAAAGACGAGGAAGCTCTCGCCTTTGCAGAGAGTGCCGGTTACCCGCTGATGGTCAAAGCTGCTGCTGGCGGCGGCGGCAGAGGCATGCGCATTGCACGCAACCAGAGTGAGCTTCTGGAAGGCCTTACCAGTGCCGGAAGCGAGGCTAAGGCCGCCTTTGGCAATGCTGCGGTTTTTCTCGAGCGCTTCATTGAGCATCCCAAACATATAGAAGTGCAGGTACTTGGAGACAATTACGGTAACATTGTGCACTTCTTCGAACGAGATTGTTCTATTCAGCGCCGCCACCAAAAAGTGGTAGAATACGCGCCTTCTCAGAGTCTTTCGCAGGAAAAGCGTCAAGAATTATGCGACGCGGCACTTCGGGTCACAAGACATGTAAAATACCGAAATGCCGGTACCGTTGAGTTTTTGCTTGATCAAGAGGGGAATCATTATTTCATCGAAATGAACCCGCGTATTCAGGTAGAGCATACTGTCACTGAGATGATAACCGGAAGAAATCTCGTCCAGGCGCAGATACTTGTGGCACAGGGGTTACGACTTTCCGACCCGGAAATTAACATTCCCGATCAAAGTGCTATTACTATGTGGGGTCACGCTATCCAGTGCCGTATCACAACCGAAGATCCGGCAAATGACTTCGCACCCGATTTCGGAACGCTGAAAGCATACCGCTCACCAGGCGGGTTCGGTGTCCGTCTCGATGCAGGCAATGCTTTTACCGGCGCCCATATCACCCCCCACTACGATTCGCTACTGGTTAAGATAAGCACTTGGGCCCTGGACTTTAAGGAAGCTGCTCGTGTCATGAACCGCTCACTCCAGGAATTCCGGATTCGTGGCGTAAAAACAAATAAATGTTTCCTGGAAAACGTTGTTACCCATCCGGCGTTTCTTGCCGGAGAGTGCGACACCTCTTTCATTGACAAGCATCCGGAATTGATGGTGATGAAAGAGAGGAGGGACCGGGCGACAAAAATTCTCAGTTACCTTGGCAATGTTATTGTTAACGGGTCTCCAGGAATCACCAAACCACTTCGTTCTGCTGATTTGCTGGAACCAAGGATTCCTGTCATCGACAAAACCGCTCCACATCCTCCCGGAACAATGGATATTCTTCGTGAAAAGGGCGCCGAGGGGCTCTCTAGTTGGATACTGGATCAAAAGAAGATCCTTATTGCCGATACCACGATGCGTGATGCTCACCAGTCACTTCTGGCAACACGGGTCAGGACTCACGACCTGCTCAGAATTGCTGAATCGACCTCGCATCTTGGCGCAGGGCTCTTTTCCCTTGAAATGTGGGGTGGGGCAACATTTGACGTTTCCATGCGTTTCCTCAAGGAGTGTCCATGGCAACGGCTCACCAAGCTGAAGCTGGAAATTCCAAACATCCTTTTCCAGATGCTGCTTCGCGGCTCGAATGCTGTAGGATATACAAATTATCCCGACAATGTGGTTCAGCGTTTCGTCCAGGAAGCTGCGGAATCCGGAATCGACGTTTTCAGGGTTTTCGATTCACTTAACTGGACGAAGGGCATGACCGTGGCCATGGATGCTGTTCGCAAAACGGGAAAGGTTTGTGAGGCATCAATTTGCTATACCGGAGACATCTCTGACCCGAAGCGGGACAAGTACCCCCTTGAATATTACATTTCCCTGGCAAAAGAACTGGAGAAAATGGGTGCCAATATCCTTGCCATTAAGGATATGGCCGGACTTCTCAAGCCATTTGCAGCCTACAAACTGGTAAAAGCTTTGAAGGATGAGATCGGGATACCAATCCATCTCCATACCCATGATACTTCCGGTAATGGTGAAGCGTCCCTCTTGATGGCCTGTCAGGCCGGTGTGGACATTGTCGATGCCGCCCTTTCATCGCTTTCCGGGCTCACTTCGCAACCAAACCTTAATTCCATCATCTCCGCCTTGCGCGGAACCGAGTGGGATCCGCAACTAAACGAAGTCGGTCTACAAAAACTTGCCAACTACTGGGAAACGGTTCGTGACTATTATGCCCCTTTCGAGTCGGGACTCAAGAGTGCTACCGCCGAGGTTTATCATCATGAAATTCCTGGTGGCCAGTACTCAAACTACAAACCACAGGTTGCCGCACTAGGATTGCTGGACCAGTGGGACGAATGCAAGGAAATGTACCACAAAGTGAATCTCCTCTTCGGCGATATCATCAAGGTTACCCCCTCTTCGAAGGTTGTCGGTGATATGGCTATCTTCCTGGTAAAAAACAATATGGATGTGGAAGACGTTTTTACCAATGAACAAGATCTGACCTATCCCGGATCAGTTATAGGCTTCTTCAAGGGCATGATCGGGCAACCGTATGGTGGTTTCCCCGAGAAACTGCAGAAGATAATTCTAAAAGGGGAGGAGCCGATAACCTGTCGACCGGGCGAACTTCTCTTGCCTGTTGACTTTGAACAGGTGCGCTTGGATGTTCAGAAAAAAGTCGGACATCTTGTCGACGACAAAAGGCTTCTTTCCGATATCCTTTACCCGAACGTCTATCCTGATTTTGACAAACACCGTCAACTCTACTCAGATACGTCAGTTATTCCAACGTCGATTTTTTTCTACGGTCTCGAACCCGGCCAGGAAACTTCTGTTGAGATAGATCCGGGCAAAACCCTCATAATAAAACTGAATGCTATCGGTGCTGTCCATGAGGATGGTACCCGTCAGGTATATTTTGAACTGAATGGTCTTGCTCGCCAGGTTTGTGTTCGTGACTTTTCTGTTGAAACGGATGAAATAGAGCGCATCAAAGCTGACCCTTTAAACCCACTCCATATCGGCGCACCGATGCCAGGGAAGGTTCTCAAGGTTTCAGTCAAGGTCGGTGATGAAGTGAAGTCTGGTGATATCCTGGTGGTTACCGAGGCAATGAAACTTGAAGCAAACATCAAAGCCCGTGCAGATGGTAAAATTGCAGAAGTGAATTTTGCTGAAGGTGACAAGGTTGAAAAGGATGATCTACTGGTAGTTCTTGCCTAGCTGAAAGGCACCCAAAGGCCAACTGTTACGGACAGTGTGGCACCTTTCTTCACATTAAAGCGTAATCCCCTCAAGTAACTAAACTTGAGGGGATTTTTTTATCAATGAATTTTCGGTTTAGAATTAGCATCCTGCCTGAAACTATCGGCAGATCAATTATGCCCTCTGTCAGCGGTCAATTATTGGTGGTATGCTATGCCGCAACTGGCCGACAAATGAGAACAGTCGGCAGCTATTTACTGGACGATTTTACTTGCTTCATTAGAATATCTGCTTTCATTACCGGACGAATCATAGCATGTAACGGCTATATAATAAGTGCCTGGTGCAAGTCCGCTGATGGTACAGGTACTCCGCGTGCCGGTATTTACCGTCTTGTCATAGTTTCCGGATGAAGTGCCATAATGTACATTGTAGCCCGCAACGTTCAGAATCGGTGTTCCGTCACTATTTAGGGGCGCGTCCCATGCTAGCGTTACGGAACCGGCAGTAGCAGTGTCACCAGTAGCAGTGTCACCAGTAGCAGTGTCACCAGTCGTTCCGCTTCCGAATACGGAGGAGCTGCTTCCTCCAGATCCACTTCCGCAACCTGCCACGGAAAACAGTACGAACATTGACAGTGATACCGCAAAAAGAAACTTGGTCATATCGAGTTACCTCCCTTGAAGTTGATTGAAAATACCTCACATCCAGGCTACAAAAAAAGCCGGGCAGAATATCTGAATGATATTTCGGCGACCCGGCTGTCTCTAGGAGACCCTGTAGGCTTTCCGTCCCATCCTCACGGATGGTTTAGTATTATCGTGTATCCTTGGGAAATATCTCTGTAAGAAGTATTTTTGAAGGTTATTTTTACAATAGGATTCATTTCCTGTCAAGCAAAATCCCAGGATAAAAACAATTACGTAACAATAGTTGGCAAGTATGTATTTTTCCAGGACCTGATGTCAGCACCCAAACATCACGCTGGGCATCCCAGAGTATTCCGAGAGACTCGTAGCCCATACTAGCGGAAAGTATGTTTTGACAAAATGAAAGGGGCTACGAAATATCGTAGCCCCTTAATGGTGCGGTGGACTGGAATCGAACCAGCACAGCCTTGCAGCCACCAGCCCCTCAAGCTGGCGCGTCTACCAATTCCGCCACCACCGCAAAATGAAACTATTTAAAGTATAAAGAACTTGTTATATTTCGACCTGCTGGACAAAAATACGTGTCTTACCACATCGTTATCGAGTTACATTTTCTACCAGTTTGCCGAGGATATGTCAATGATAATTTAGACTTGCCTTTACTTTTTTTGTGACTGCTGGGGCGCAACTGGAGCGGTTGCAGGGGGGGGCACAGTCTTTGGTGCAACCGTAACCGCAGCCTTTTTTGCCGGCATGACGGAAGAGCTTCCAGACTTTCCCGACAGGTAGGCAAGGGAGAGTGATGTTAGCATAAAAATGACCGCGGCTGAAGCTGTCATTTTTCCGAGGAAAGTGCTGCTGCCACCAGCGCCGAACAGTGATTGGCTTGAACCGGTGCCAAATGTCGCACCAAGGTCTGCGCCTTTTCCAGCCTGCAGAAGCACGATTGTTATCAGTGAGATACTAACAAAGATGTGAAGGGTAATCAGGAAACCTTGCATCGTATACCAACCTCTCTTTGTGAAATAAAAACGAAACTTTATCACGATTGCAGCGGTAATAAAAGTAATTTTTTCTAAAAACGGATTATAGATGCGAAGGATTCGGCAGTAAGGCTAGCCCCGCCCACAAGCGCACCATCAATATCCGGCTGTAACATCAGGCTGCGAATGTTGTCAGGTTTCACACTGCCACCATAAAGTATGCGAATTCCGTCCGCAAGGGATGTGGAATATAGTTCAGCAATAAGCTGTCGGATGAATGCATGAGATTCTTGAGCCTGCTCAGCTGTTGCTGTTTTGCCGGTTCCGATTGCCCAGACAGGTTCGTAGGCGAGAATAACATTCTTTATTTCGTTCGGGAAAAGATTGTCGAGACCTTTTTTAAGTTGGCAATCGAGAACGGCAAAAGTTTTACCAGCTTCACGTTCCTGCAAGGTTTCACCGATGCAAAAGATTGCCGTAAGACCGGCACGGATTGCTGCTCTAATTTTCTTGTTTATTTTTTCATCTGTCTCAGCGAAGAGTTGACGTCTTTCAGAATGGCCAATGATTACATGGCTGCACCCGGCATCAACAAGCATGCTCGGTGATACCTCGCCAGTATAGGCACCTTCTTCTTCCCAGAAGCAATCCTGCCCTGCTACTGATATCGCTGAATCGAACAACAGTGAGCGAACAGGACCTAGGACCGTAAAGGAGGGCGCGATAATAATTTCAACATCCTTCACATCCTTGACAAGAGGAGATAGTTCCTGAACCAACTGTAGCGCCTCGGCTGTTTTTTTGAATAGCTTCCAGTTCCCTGCGATGACAGGCTTCCGCATAGTTACTCCTTGGATCGTTGTTTATGCGTGTCCTTTTTCTTCCAGCACTCTGATGCCGGGAAGGATCTTTCCTTCGAGAAGCTCAAGGAAGGCTCCACCACCCGTTGATATATAGCTGATTTTAGCGAATTCGCCGGCTCGATGCACCGCCACATCGGTGTCTCCACCGCCAACGATGGTCAGCGCATAGGAATTTGCCACGGCAGTTACCATGGCAAAGGTACCACGTGAGAAGGCATCCATTTCAAAAACACCCATAGGTCCATTCCAGATAATAGTCTTGACGTTCTGCAATGCTTCGGTAAAAAGCGTTACCGTTGCCGGTCCGATGTCAAGTGCCATCCAGTCATGGGGAATTTCCTGTATGGTGGTAATCTTAATCTCCGCTGCCGGATCAAAGCGGTCAGCCACAACGCAATCGACCGGAAGATAGATTTTGACACCTTTTTCCCGGGCCTTGTTATAGGCATTACGTGCCGTTTCGATCAGCGATTCCTCCACGAGGGATTTGCCGACTTCGTACCCCAAGGCTTTTAGAAAGGTAAAAGCCATTCCGCCACCAATGATCAGCTTGTCGACTTTGTTCAGAAGGTTATCGATCACTTCAATTTTCCCGGAAACCTTTGCCCCACCAAGAATAGCAACCAGGGGATGGACCGGGTTCCGCATGGCTTTCTCAAAGAAACTCATCTCGTTCTTCATCAGAAAACCGGCTGCAATGATTGGAACAAAGTTCGTTATTGCTTCAACTGAGGCATGTGCCCGGTGTGACACCGCAAAGGCATCGTTCACATAAACATCACAAAGTTCGGCAAGTGCTTTGGCAAAATCGGAATCATTTTTTTCTTCACCAGGGTAGAAACGAAGATTTTCAAGCATGATAACATCGCCCGGCTTCATGCTGTCTACCAGAGTATTTACCTGTTCGCCAATACAGTCCGGGGCCAGGGTGACATCCTTGTCAAGAAGGCGCGATAGCCGTACCGCAGCAGGTGACATGGAGAACTTGGAATTTTTTTCTCCTTTTGGTCGTCCAAGGTGTGAGGCAATGATTACTTTCGCATTGCAGTCGAGGGCATAGTTTATGGTCGGAAGTACTGCGCGTATACGGGTATCGTCGGTAATGTTTCCATTGTCATCGAGCGGCACATTAAAGTCCACTCGAAGAAATATTTTTTTGCCAGAAAGAACCTTGATTTCATCGATATACCGAATTGTCATACACATGACTCCCTTGAATAAAATATGATTAAATTGAATTTTCTAAAACGTCAACGGATAGCAAGGGACGCTCTCCGTCAGGTTTTACCTGGCGAGCAGTCGTAGCATATCGATCAAACGATTGGAAAAACCGCATTCATTGTCGTACCACGAGAGAATCTTAACCAAATTTCCATCAATCACCTTGGTCGACAAGCCGTCAACGATTGAAGAGTGTGGATTTCCGTTAAAATCGATTGAGACAAGCGGCTCACTGCAAAACGCCAGAATTCCCTTAAGGGTGGTTCTGGAAGCCTTTTTCAAGGCATTGTTGACCTTTTCTGTATCAGTATTTCTCGAAAGCTGTGCGACAAAATCAACCACAGAGACATTAGGCGTAGGTACGCGTATCGCCATGCCGTCAATTTTCCCTTTCAACTCGGGAATAACGAGAGAAATGGCCCGTGCGGCACCAGTTGCTGTCGGTATCATCGACAGGGCAGCAGCGCGCGCCCTCCTGAGATCCTTGTGGGGGAGGTCGAGGATGCGCTGATCGTTTGTATAGGAGTGGATGGTCGTCATGAGACCCTTTTCGATGCCGAAGTTTTCATGGAGAACTTTCGCGACCGGGGCCAGACAGTTTGTCGTACACGAAGCATTAGAGATGATGAAGTGTTTCTCCGGGTCGTACATGCTATCATTTACTCCCATTACTATGGTAATATCGGGATCGGTTGCCGGGGCGGTAATGATAACTTTGGTCGCACCTGCCTTCAAGTGTAGTTCTGCTTGGTCGCGTGAGGTGAAATGTCCCGTTGATTCGAGAACCACATCGATTCCTTCGCTTTTCCAAGGAAGTTCGTCCGGATTTTTAACGGAATATATTTTGATTGGTTTCCGATTGATGATTATACATCCATCGCCAGCTTCGACCTTTCCTGGAAAGGCGCCGTGGACGGAATCGTATTTAAAGAGATGTGCAAGAATTTTCGGCTCACTAAGATCGTTAATGGCAACAATCTCCAAATCTTTTGCACTCAAAGCTTGCCTCAAAACCATTCGCCCGATTCTACCGAAACCATTTATTGCAACGCGTAATGACATTACTGGACCTCCTGGCGCAATACATTTATGACGCTGATTTGTACAAGATGCTCGACAAACCAAGAGATACTATACAAGCTGTCGTGCGTGCGTCAATCTTTTTATGGATAGTTATTATGCTTGCTTTTAGACAAATTCGCGGCAAAAACAACTTTGCCGTGCTGATGCAGAGACTTTTATTGCTTCATGTGCATAATTATATGTGCACTGCTTCACAAGTTTCATCTTGAATCTTTTTCAGCTTTTATGTATAAAATGATGAGTTTACATCTCTTCTCCGCATTGCTTTTATTCAACGTTTGTTTTCTTGTTCCGGAACAGGGAAGGTATCCTCGTCCCGGATTTTAACTGCCTTTATCTTCCAGGAGGATCTTTGCGAGTCTGTCTGCTTGCTAGTGGCAGCAAGGGTAACTCCCTTTTCGTCGAGACCGGTGACACCAAAATTCTGATCGATGCCGGTCTTTCTGCACGAGAGATTTCTGTCAGGCTCGACAGAATTGGAGTTAACACCTCAGAACTCAATGGTATACTGATAAGTCATGAGCACGGTGATCATATTCGCGGGGCAGGAACACTCGCGAGAAGATTCAAGATTCCGGTTCTCATCAGCTACCCTGCCAGTAAACAGACACATGAACATTTTCGTTCAATCACCCTTGTCGAGTTCGAGACTGGCTGCGCCTTCGAATTCAGAGATATTCTCATAGACCCCTTTCCAATAACTCATGACTCTGTCGACCCAGTTGGTTTTGTCATTGACAGTCATGAGGCACGAATAGGATTTGCCACGGATCTTGGTATTGCAACCAGGCTTGTTCAAGAAAAACTCAAGAAGAGCCGAGTGCTCGTCCTTGAATCAAACCATGACGAAAACATGTTACTGAACGGTCCATATCCATGGCACCTGAAGCAAAGGATTAAATCGCGTCATGGGCACCTTTCAAACGTAGAGTCGGCCGAACTTCTTGCGGAAATCATTCATCCGAACCTTGAGGGGGTGTTTCTGGCCCACCTGTCGGAAGCAAATAATAACCCGGAGATTGCCCTTCGAGTTTGCCAAAAACAACTGTCCGGCACCACGGTCTGTTCACCCCGGATCTTTGTCGGCACTCAACTGAGCGCCAGTGAGGTATTGTCGTTGTGATGACCCGTAGCGGGCGACCACTTTAGACTCAACAGCACCTTATTAAAATATAACACTTCTAAAATCAACGAGGTAAGAACCAAATGATAGAACGATACAGCAGACCGGAAATGACCGAAATCTGGAGTGCGGAAAACCGCTACCGTAAATGGTTGGAAATAGAACTGTACGCTTGTGAAGCACACGCCGAAATGGGAACAATTCCCCGGGACGCAATGGAGAGAATCAAGGCAAAAGCCAACTTCGATGTTCCACGCATTGATGAGATAGAAAAGGTCGTAAAACATGACGTAATTGCCTTTCTGACATCGGTCGCGGATTATATCGGCGATGACTCCCGTTTTCTGCATGTGGGCATGACATCATCAGATGTTCTTGACACATCACTTGCCATGCTGTTGCGCGAAAGTGGTCTTATGCTTATCGAAGGCATTAAAAGCCTGATGGAAGCACTTAAGAAAAAAGCCTATGAACACAAGGACACGGCCATGATCGGCCGTTCTCACGGAATCCACGCCGAACCGGTGACCTTCGGTATCAAGATGGCACTTTGGTACGACGAGATGAGGCGTAATCTTCGTCGTATGGAGTCTGCGGTTGAGACAATTTCCTATGGCAAGATATCAGGTGCGGTTGGAACCTTCGCCAATATTGATCCGAAGGTTGAAGAGGTTGTCTGCGCCCGTGCCGGTTTGAAGCCGGCGCCCTGTTCAACCCAGATCGTTCAGAGAGACCGGCATGCTGAGTTTTTTACCACCCTTGCGATAATTGCTTCTTCCATTGAGAAATTTGCCGTTGAGATCCGCCACCTGCAGAGGACTGAGGTGCTTGAGGCTGAGGAATTTTTCAGTAAAGGCCAAAAGGGCTCTTCCGCCATGCCCCATAAAAGGAACCCCGTCCTGTCTGAAAATCTCAGTGGTCTGGCCCGTTTGATCAGGGGATATTCCGTGTCGGCACTGGAAAACATCCCCCTTTGGCATGAAAGGGATATTTCACATTCATCGGTAGAGAGGGTGATAGCCCCTGATGCTACGGTCCTGATGGATTTCATGCTTTATCGCTGTACAGGTCTGATCGACAACCTGGTGGTCTACCCTGAAAACATGCTGAGAAACCTGAACCTGATGCGGGGTCTGGTTTTCTCTCAAAGGGTTCTGCTGGAGCTTGCAAGAAAAGGTGCTTCCCGCGAAAATGCCTATTCACTTGTGCAGAGAAACGCCATGAAGGTCTGGGAAGAGGGGAGAGACTTCCGTGAAGAACTCCTTGGCGATACCGAGGTCCGTTCGTACCTTTCCAGCGAGGAGATTGACAACGCCTTTGATCTTGCCTATCACTTCAAACATGTCGATACCATCTTTACTAGAGTCTTCGGTAATTAGAATGCAGGATTTTTTCCGGTCCCTGATTGAAAACGAAAAGATTCTCACCTGGGCCAAGGAATGTTTTCTCGCGCTTTTTATCGTCGCACTTTTCTGGGTGCTATCCCGTTTTCTGCGCTACCTTTTTGCAAAGTGGCTGCCCAGGATTGCACGGTTTACTCACACTGAACTGGATGATCGAGTTCGACAACGGATAATTCCGCCCATAGAACTGTTTACCATCACAACCGGACTCTATCTGGCAGTGCTGAGTTTTCCGATTCAAGACCGAGTGCAACACATTCTGGCCGGTGTTGTTTTTATTGTAAATGTTCTGATATTTTCCACTATTATCTATCGGGTAGCGGATGAGTTTCTTACCTGGTATGCCAATCGTGTGGAAGTACGAACGGGAACCAAAATTGGGACACAGATTTTTCCCCTGGTCCGTAAAGTATTCACCATCTTTCTGGTATGTGCGGTCCTGATTGTAGTTCTGAAACATTTTGGTTATGATGCCCTGTCGCTTCTAACTGCCCTTGGTATTGGTTCACTAGCCATTGGATTGGCGGCCAAAGATACCCTGGCAAACATGATCTCCGGCTTCACCTTGATGGTCGACAGGCCATTCCGCATTGGCGACAGGATTCAGCTTGCAAGTGGAAAGTCCGGAGATGTCGTGGATATCGGTCTTCGAAGCACCAGAATAAAGACAGTCGATAATACACTACTCATCATTCCCAACTCGGAACTCTGTAACAGTACTGTACTCAACATGGCTTTTCCTGACATGATATCCCAAGGTCGGATTTCCATTGGCGTTGCGTATGGCTCCGACGTTGAAAAAGTTAAAAGCATCATGCGCGAAATCGCCAAGGAGAACCCTGAAGTTCTTCAGGAACCGTCTCCAGAAGCATATTTTCTTTCCTTCGGAGACAGCGCCCTAAACATGGTGCTTGTATTCTGGGTTAACGACTACACTAAAACATTCAGCGTTACAGATCAGATAAACATGCTGCTCATGGCAGCCTTTACCAAGAACGACATACAAATACCGTACCCCACCAGGAAGGTATTGCTGGAAAGGGAAGGATAATGACACACAGAATTGAAATCAGTCTTAAGAAGCAGGTACGGGACGCCCGTGGAGAGCGTATCAGGAGGGAAATTGAGCATTTCCTTCATTTCACGGTTTCGAGTGTCCGTACCATTGACGTGTACTCTATCGATGCTGAGTTGAGCGAGCAGGAGCTCAAAACAATTGCGGACGAGCCTTTGTGTGACCGCATCATCCAGACCAGCTCCATCGACAAGCCAGCGGCGAATGATTTTGATTATCTCATCGAAGTTGGATTCCGTCCAGGTGTTACCGACAATGTGGGACGAACAGCCCGGGAAGCAATCGAGTATGTAACCGGACGTCGCCTGCAGGAAGGGGAGGGCGTCTATACGTCAGTTCAATACCTCCTCAAAGGAAAACTAGAACCTGCCGATGTTGAAAAGATTGCAACCGGTCTCCTCTGTAATACTTTGATCCAGCGCTACCGGGTCGTTGATTTTCGTTCCTTCACCTCGGGGGCTTCGGCGCCTCTCGGCATTCCGAAGGTTACCGCTGAAACGCAGGCTACGATCAATGAAATCCCGTTGAATGTTTCCGACGATGAGCTGATTGCCATCAGCAAGGATGGGGTACTGGCACTTACTCTGGAAGAAATGAAAATCATTCAGGAGTATTTTCGGGACAACGGTTTTGCCGAGGAAAGAAAGAAACTGGGTCTCTCCGAAAATCCAACAGATGTCGAGCTTGAGGCTCTTGCTCAGACCTGGTCGGAACACTGCAAACACAAGATATTTGCCGCTACTATCGACTATTGCGATGAAAATGGGAATCACGAGGAGATCCAGTCACTATTCAAGACCTGCATCCAGGGCGCCACGAAACAAGTGCGCGAGCACCTTGGTGAGCGTGATTACTGTCTGTCAGTTTTCAAGGATAACGCGGGTGTAATAAAGTTTAACGATGATTATTCTCTCGTCTTCAAAGTTGAAACACACAACTCACCAAGCGCACTTGATCCTTACGGCGGAGCTCTTACCGGTATTGTCGGTGTCAACCGGGACCCCTTCGGGACCGGCAAAGGTGCAAAACTTATTTTTAATACCGATGTTTTCTGTTTTGCCTCGCCCTATTATGAAAAGGCTCTCCCCGCAAGACTTCTCCACCCCCGTCGAATTTACGAAGGCGTTGTGGAAGGGGTAGAGCACGGTGGGAACAAAAGCGGCATTCCCACGATTAATGGATCGCTCGTTTTTGATGACCGCTTTGCTGGCAAACCTCTTGTTTTTTGCGGTACTGCTGGTTTTATGCCTGCCACTCTCCATGGAGAACCCTCCCATCTCAAAACCATTATTCCGGGTGACCTCATTGTTATGACCGGAGGTCGGATCGGCAAAGACGGTATCCACGGTGCGACTTTTTCTTCTGAAGAGTTAAGCGAGTCGTCCCCTGTTTCCGCGGTACAGATCGGGGATCCCATTACCCAGAAACGGATGACCGATTTTCTGATAATTGCCCGGGATAGGAATCTCTATAATTTTATTACCGATAACGGCGCTGGCGGACTCTCTTCTTCGATTGGCGAGATGGCAACTGAATGTAACGGCTGCAGACTTGACCTGGCAAAAGCGCCCTTGAAATACTCGGGGCTGGCCCCATGGGAAATTCTCATCTCCGAGGCCCAGGAAAGAATGAGCCTTGCTGTTCCTCCTGAAAAGATCGATGAGTTTCTTGCCCTTGCCCAAAAGATGGGTGTCGAAGCTACGGTGCTCGGTGATTTTACCGACTCCGGGTTTTTCCATATTCTCTACAACGATGCAACGGTAGCCTATCTACCCATTGATTTCCTCCATGAGGGCCTTCCCCCCATGCAGCTGAAGGGGGTATGGGAGATCAAGAAGCACCCAGAGCCCAGACCGGTTCGAAAAAACCGATTACACTGGCGAACTTCTAGAAGCTTCTCGCGTCGCTGAACATCTGCTCGAAGGAATCGGTTGTTCGACGGTACGATCACGAGGTTCAGGGCGGTAGCGTTCTGAAACCCTTTACCGGAATCGATAACGATGGTCCATCCGATGCGGCAGTGCTTCGTCCTGACCTGAACTCATTCGAGGGTGTTGTCGTTTCCCACGGCATCTGCCCACGCTACAGCGACATTGACACCTATCATATGATGGCTAACGCTATTGACGAGGGTATTCGCGGTTATGTTGCCGTCGGTGGTTCCCTTGATCTCATTGCGGGCCTTGACAACTTTTGCTGGTGTGACCCGGTGCAATCCGAAAAAACCCCGGACGGCGAGTATAAGACTGCGCAACTTGTTCGTGCCAACAAGGCACTCTACGACTATTGTGTTGCCTACAATGTGCCGCTTATTTCCGGCAAAGATTCGATGAAGAATGATTTCTTCGATGGAGTTACGAAGATATCAATTCCTCCCACGGTACTTTTCTCGGTAATCGGTAAAATGGATGATGTGAGAAAAACCGTCACCATGGATGCCAAGCGACCGGGAGATATTGTCTATCTGCTCGGCAAAACGGCTTTCGAGTTGGGCGGCTCCGAGTATTATACACTGAAGGGTTTTGTGGGTAATCGTGTACCGAGGGTCGATGCCGTGAAGTCGCTGAAACGCTATCGCGCATACCACGAAACGGTTCAGCAGGGGCTGGTTGCATCCTGCCACGATCTTTCGGATGGCGGACTGGCCGTAGCTTTGGCCGAAACTGCTTTTGCGGGTGGCTTCGGTATGGAGATCGACCTGCAAAGAGTCCTGTTTGCCGGAGTCTCCTGTGACCGAACAGATGAGGCGCTGCTCTTTTCTGAATCGGCTTCACGACTATTGGTAACGGTACGACCCGAAAATCGCGAAATGTTTGAGGACATAATGACTGGAAACTGTTTCTCCAGCATTGGAACGATTACGGAAGAAACTACGCTAACAGTAACCGGCATTGACGGATCGGTGGTACTGCGAGGGGCTCTCGAAGATCTGAAAGAAGCATGGCAGAGCCCCCTGAGGGAGTTGTAACATGACGCTGGCAAAGGCGATTGTACTGACGGGAAATGGTACCAACTGTGAAGTTGAGGCGGCACACGCCTGCCGACTTGCAGGTTTTGACGAAGTGAGAATTGCCCATATATCGGAGCTTCTCTACGGAGAGGTTTGTTTGGATGATTTTCACTTTCTGAACCTGACTGGCGGTTTTCTTGACGGTGATGACCTGGGAAGTGCCAAGGCACAGGCAAACCGTTTTAAAAACGCACGCATCTCTGGAACCAATGAACATCTGATTGATCAGATCCTTCGGTTTATCACCGATGGCAAACTAATCCTCGGTGTCTGCAACGGTTTTCAATTGATGGTTAAAATGGGGCTATTGCCGTCTCTTGACGGCTCATACCTGAAGCAGTCGACAACTCTCACCTTTAATGACTGCGGCAGATTTCTGGATCGCTGGGTGTACTTGAAATGCGACCCCGATTCCCCTTCGGTGTTTACCAAAGGGATTTCCGGAGGCATTTATCTCCCGATTCGACATGGAGAAGGAAAGTTCCTGGTTGAGTCGGATGAGGTGCTGGCGAAGATTGAAGATCGGCATCTCTCTGTGCTGAAATATTCTGATGCGGAATACACCACTCCGACCATGGAGTTCCCCCTTAACCCTAACGGATCGATAAATTCAATAGCGGGGCTTTGTGACGAGTCTGGCAGATTGATGGGGCTTATGCCGCATCCGGAAGCATTCCTTCATCGCACCAACCACCCCCGCTGGACCCGGGAATCGCTGCCAGAAGAGGGCGACGGTCTTATCCTGTTCCGTAACGCTGTAGAGTATATTCGCAGCAACCTACTGTAAGGAAGGGTTTACCCCCCCTTGTGAGCAAAAGGAGATTGGTGTTTCAATGAAATTTGTCAGACCAGAAGAAGAATGTGGTATTTTTGGGGTTTATAACCATCCGGAAGCGGCAAACCTGACATACTTAGGTCTCTATGCCCTGCAACATCGCGGACAGGAAAGCTGTGGCATTGTCTCTTCTGACGGTATGAAACTCCACCCCCACAGAAGCATGGGGCTTGTTGCGGACGTTTTCGGAGACGAGGAAATTTTCAATTCATTGCCGGGAAAATGCGGCAATCGGACATGTTCGTTACTCCACTACGGGTTCTTCGGTGAGAAAAAACGTTCAACCGATCTTGGTGGATTATTCGCGCGGTTCTATTGCTGTTGCCCACAATGGCAACATTGTGAATGCCCAAATGATAAAGGATGAGCTTGAGGCTTGGGGGTCCATCTTCCAGACCACCATGGACACGGAGATTATTGTTCATCTCCTTGCCATGTCAAAAGCAAATTCCCTCCTTGATCGAGTCACAGAAGCTTTAGTCCGGATAGAGGGAGCTTATTGCCTGCTTTTCCTGTCTGAAACGCAAATGGTGGCAGTCAGGGACCCGAACGGATTCAGACCGTTATGTCTCGGCAAGCGGGGCGATTCCTACGTGGTAGCCTCCGAATCCTGTGCATTGGATCTGATTGATGCAGAATTGGTCAGGGAAATTGAGCCCGGTGAAGTGGTTGTTATCGACAAAAACGGCATCAATTCGTTTTTTCCCTTTAAAAAAGTTAATCCAACCCCCTGCATTTTTGAATTTGTCTATTTCGCACGGCCTGATTCATATATTTTCGGCAAGAACGTCTACATGGTGAGAAAAGAACTGGGTCGACAACTCGCACGCGAAAATAGAATAGAAGCAGATATTGTCATTCCGGTACCCGATTCCGGTGTCCCGGCTGCCTTGGGGTATGCACAGGAGTCAGGGATCCGTTTCGAATTCGGGCTAATGCGTAATCATTATATCGGCAGAACTTTTATCGAACCGCAGCAAGCAATCCGCCACTTTGGCGTAAAGATCAAGTTGAACCCGGTTAAGGATATCATCAAAGGGAAAAGAGTTATTGTCATCGACGATTCCATCGTCCGCGGCACAACCTCCCGAAAGATCGTGAAGATGATTCGTAATGCAGGCGCTGCAGAGGTGCATACCCTGATATCCGCGCCTCCAACCGATTATCCCTGCTATTACGGGATTGATACCCCGACCCGCAAAGAGCTAATCTCTTCCTCCCATACTCTTGAAGAGATCAGAAAATATGTTACTGCCGATTCCCTCGGATATCTGTCCGTGGAAGGGATGATGAAAGCTGTGGGAACCGGAGATACCGATTACTGTCGGGCCTGTTTTTCCGGCGACTATCCTGTCGATTTCCCAATCCGTTCACCGGAAGCCCAGCTCGGCCTATTTAACAAGGAGTAATGGACCATATGACCAACAGAGACAGACTGAAGCAAATTATTCTTGAAAAATCATATGAAAACAAGAAGGTTACTCTCTCTTCAGGACTAGAAAGCGATTTTTATTTTGACGGCAAACAATCGACTCTGCATCCCGAAGGTTCATATCTTACGGGAAAGCTTTTCTTCGAAACCATTAAAGACCTTGAGAACGTTGAAGGCGTAGGTGGCTTGACACTAGGCGCCGATCCAATAGCCACGGCAACCTCGCTTGTCAGTTATCTTGAAGGTCAACCGATACCGGCCTTTATCATACGCAAAGAACCCAAGGGGCACGGAACGGGTGCCTGGCTTGAAGGCGCAAAAAACCTCAGCCACGGGGCTCGGGTTGTAATTCTCGAAGATGTGGTTACAAGCGGAGGATCATCCCTTAAGGCAATACGGCGAGCTGAAGAGGAAGGTTTACTGGTTCTTGGTGTTGTCACCCTTGTTGACCGGGAGGAAGGTGGCCGGGAAAATATTGAAAAAGCCGGTTACTGGTTGAAAGCAATTTTCACCAAAGCCGAAATACTGGCGTAGTCCCTAACCTGAAGTATTAGTTGTTACCAGGGCGGTGACTTGTTCACCGCCTTCTTCTTTTCTGAAGGATATTTTGCTCTCTTTTAAGGATAGCACTTGTGAGTTCTGCTTACGAAAAAGTTCTAAAAAAATATGCTGAGCTCCTGAAATCGGTGGATCACTGGTTTGCAAGCGCAGCAGCATCAGCAGGAGATGCAGTTCTCTGCGGCAAGGGCTGCTCTTCTTGCTGCAGGGGGCAGTTTGATATTACGCTCTTAGATGCCTTTTTTGTGAGACAGGGGTTTGATGCGCTTGCAGACCCGGTACAAGAAAAGGTGCTTTCACGAGTAGCCTCACAACTGGACTCACTGCGCTTGACGTGGCCCGAAGTATCCCCACCGTATATCATAAATTCCCTGCCTGAAGAAGATCTGGACCGGTTGATGCCCGAAGAAGATCCTACTCCCTGCCCACTACTCGGAGATGATGGGCTCTGTCTAATCTATGAAAATCGACCCATGACCTGTCGCCTCCACGGTATTCCCTTGATCGATATTTCCGCGGAATGCTTCCACGATGAGTGGTGCACCTGCAACTTCAAAAACGAAAATCCGCTGGAAAATCACGATCTGCGTTGGGAATTTAGAAAGTTGTTTCAGGATGAACTACTTTATTTTCAGGAGTTTACAGGCATATTGCTAAACCAGAAGATTAACGAACTGGATACCCTTCTTTCCCTAGCAGTACTGATTGATTTTGATGGCTTTGATTGGAAAGGGTGGTGGATGGAAAGTGCGGAGAAATTCAGAAACGCGGATTTTCAAGGAAGTCGTCAGAATATTCAGTCCCTCGACTGATCGCGACCTTCCGTCCTTCGACGCGAAGGCGGCCTTCAGCAAATAATTGAATCACGCCAGGATAGATTCTGTGCTCTTCACAAAGAATGCGCTGAGAAAGAGTTTCTTCTGTATCGCTCTCAAAGACCGGCACCGCAGCTTGTGCAATGATGGGACCGGTATCAGTTCCAGAATCCACAAAGTGAACCGTACAACCGGAAATCTTCACGCCAGTCAATAGTGCATTGCGTTGTGCGTGACTGCCGGGAAAAGCGGGCAGAAGAGCAGGGTGGATGTTCAGGATCGCCAGGGGAAAGGCCTCGATCATCACCTGGGAGATAATGCGGTTGAACCCGGCAAGGGCAATCAGTTCCGAGTCATGCTCTTTCACTATTGCCAGAACTGCAGCGTCAAAGGACTCGCGATCAGGGTATTCGCGATGGTTGACATGGTAGGCTGGGATACTGTGGTTTCTTGCCCTTTCAAGGGCATAAGCTTCTGCGCGGTTGCTGATCACGCAAACAATGGAAGCGTCCAGCTTGTCCGCTTCCATATGGTCAATGATTGATTGCAGGTTCGAGCCGTTACCCGAGACCAATACGGCAACCCGAACCTTTGTTTTTTCGCTCACTTTTGATCGATCAGCGTCAACTGGCTCAGACAAGTTCAACGCACTCACTGCCGGCATCACACTTTGCAACCTCACCTATCACAAAAGCCTGCTCACTAAGGCCGGAAAGTCTGATCAGAATTTCCTCGGCTTCATTATCCGGAGCAACAAGCACCATCCCGATTCCACAGTTAAAGGTGCGAAACATTTCCATCTCTTCAATTCCGCCACCTTGCTGAATCAGCGGGAAGATCGGCGGAATTGCCCAAGAGTCTTTTGCGATGATAGCCTTGCAGCCGTTTGGCAAAATTCTCGGGACATTTTCCAACAGACCGCCGCCGGTAATATGGGCGATACCATTGATTTGGAAATCCCGTATCAGGTTCAGTACGGTTTTTACATAGATGCGGGTCGGGGTCAGAAGCTCTTCGGCCACGGTAGATTGAAAGCCGGGAAGAGGGCTATGAATTTCCAAGCCCATGATATCGAACAGGACTTTGCGTGCCAGCGAATAACCGTTGCTGTGAAGGCCATTCGAAGTTATGCCAATCAGCTTGTTTCCAACGGTGACCGAAGAGCCGTCTATGATATTGTCCCGTTCAACAACGCCCACGGCGAAGCCGGCAAGATCGTATTCGCCTTCAGAATAAAAACCGGGCATTTCTGCCGTTTCCCCACCGATCAAGGCACAACCGGCCATGGAGCAACCCTGGGCTATGCCTTTGACAATTTCTGATGCTTTTTCTGGAACAAGTCGGCCGGTTGCCAGGTAATCGAGAAAGAAAAGCGGTTCGGCACCCTGCACTATAATATCGTTGACGCACATGGCAACGAGATCGATGCCAACCGTATCATGCTTGTCCGCCATGAAGGCCAGTTTCAGCTTTGTCCCCACGCCATCGGTTCCCGACACAAGGACAGGCTGGCGGTACTTGCTGGCATTAAGGGAAAAAAGTCCACCGAACCCACCGAGATCTGCAATAACCTCAGGTCGATAGGTTGACTTGACCATAGGCTTGATCATTTTAACGAAGCTGTTACCGGAGTCGATGTCGACACCTGCGTCTTTATACGTTACCTTGTTATTCAACGTCTGCTCCTCCTATATGCAAAATGCTATTTTTACGGCATATACGACAAAATGTCAAATCCAATCTCGGTAGATTCCATCAGGAAACACCGGAGGGAAACCAGGTAGTTTGACAGACCTGCTCCTGCCATGGATCTGCTATCCGGTCATTGAAAAATGCAAAGGTCCTTGAACGGGTCATCCACTGCTAGCTTCTGGCGACTCCCTTGATATTTCACCCTTTAAAAAGATTTTTCCCCAGGTTGCCGTCTCTAACAAAAAAACAGTTTACAATGCTTTGAGGGTTTGCTTATGATTACCCCGCACAAAAAAGAGGACTTTATGAAAATAGTTACCCTTCATCCTGTCACGGTAGCTGACCTGGAAGAGGTCCTCAACCTTGAAAGGGCATCATTTCAACACCCCTGGAATGGTGAACACATTCTCAACGAGATTCATTCACCCCTTTCTTTTCCCCTGTTGGCGCGCCTTAAGGATGGTTCGTGTGCAGGCTACATCTGCCCCATGCTCGTTCTGGATGAAGGCCATATTCTTAATGTGGCGGTTCACCCCTCGTGCCGGGGCAGGGGCATTGGCAAAATTCTTTTGGAAGCCGCCGTTGAAAAACTTAAGATTTTAGGTGCCTCTTTTATTCACTTGGAGGTCCGACCTTCCAATACGGTAGCTATTTCTCTCTATACTCACTGCGGCTTTGTCACCACAGGGATACGAAGGGCATACTATGAAAATGGCGAGGATGCTGTCTTGATGAAATACGAAATAAAAGTGCAGAAGGAAGAACCCTATGCAATTTAAGTCCATGGTTGTCACTAATCAGGAGGTCTCTCCCGGTTACCGCCGTATCCGTCTCACCGCACCACGTGCCATGCATGGAGCAAAGCCTGGACAGTTTGTCATGGTCCGGGTACGTGAGGGAATAGACCCCCTTCTGCGGCGCCCTTTCGGCATCTTCGATGTCGGCACATTTAGCTCCGAATATCCTGATGCTCCACGCCAATACTATCTTGACATTCTCTACAAGGTTGTCGGCAAAGGAACGTCTATTCTCAGCGCATTGCATGACAAGGATTACGTTGATGTTCTTGGCCCCCTGGGGAATGGTTTCTCTCCTGGTGGCCAAGATGAGGAGAACATCCTCGTGGGAGGTGGATTCGGTCTCGCACCGCTCTATTTTCTGGCAAAGGAATTGGTTAACGTTTCTTCGCCGAAGGTATGTATCGGTGGCAGGCGCAAAGAGGATATCCTCTGTGTCACCGAGTTTGAACAACTGGGTATAGATACCTACGTTGCCACTGATGATGGAACCCTTGGCACACAAGGACTCGTGACCGAGGTTCTGGAACAACACCTTTCACAGGAGGGCAGAAAGCGGGTAGTCATGGCGTGTGGGCCGGAACCGATGCTGAGGGCAGTTGCCCAACTCTGCAAAAAATACCGAGTAAGGTGCCAGGTTTCACTCGAAGCGGCCATGGCCTGCGGTGTTGGGGCGTGTCTCGGTTGCGTAACAAAAGGTCATGACCATTCCGAGAATAGTCCTTCCTACCGTTGCGTCTGCAAGGAAGGTCCGGTTTTTGATGCAACTGACCTCCTGTGGGACTAACGTATCGGTCAAATCCGAAAATGAAAACCCTTTCCGAATCTGAAGGGGAGGGGGAATAGAGACAATGAAAAAACCAGATCTGTCAGTAAATATTGCAGGAATTTCCTTGCGTAATCCGGTTATGACCGCTTCGGGAACGTTTGGCTACGGGGAAGAATTCTCGGAGTATGTTGATTTAGAAAAGATCGGTGCAATTGTAACCAAGGGGCTTTCCCTCAGACCCAAGGCCGGCAACGCCATGCCTCGTATCGTCGAAACGCCTGGTGGGATGCTGAATGCCATTGGTCTGCAAAACGTTGGAATAGAGGCATTTATCGAGAAGAAAATCCCTTTTCTCCGAAAGATCTCAACACCGGTAATTGTGAATTTTTTTGGCAATACAGTTGATGAATATGCTGCTTTGGCTGAAAGACTCGATGCGATTCCAGAGGTGGCCGGAATTGAGGTAAACATTTCCTGCCCAAACGTAAAACACGGGGGAATTGTTTTCGGCACCGACCCAAAATCGGCTTACTCTGTAGTCACCGCGGTAAGAAAGGCCACCAGCAAAGTGCTGATCGTTAAACTTTCACCCAATGTGACCGATATTGTGGCAATGGCCTCGGCTTGCGCAGAAGCGGAAGCGGATGCTCTGTCGCTCATCAACACCATAACCGGTATGGCAATTGACCTGAAAACCAGGCGTCCATCCCTAGCGAATGCTACCGGAGGTCTTTCCGGTCCGGCAATAAAGCCTGTTGCTCTCAGGATGGTCTGGCAGGTTTCCAGAGCAGTAAAACTTCCTATTATCGGGATCGGTGGGATTACCTCTGCCACGGATGCCCTGGAATTTCTTTTAGCCGGAGCAACGGCAGTGCAGGTAGGAACCGCCAACTTCATGTCTCCTGCAGCATCTCAGCAAATCGCCGAGGATATGGAAACGTATTTACGGGAAAACGGCATTGATGATGTAAAGGAGTTGATCGGCGCATTACGGGTATAAAATTTTATATCGTCACGTGCTATTAGTAAAAAAGGCAAGGAATTTATCCTTGCCTTTTTTAGTGTGTGGTAAGCAGGAAACGTGTTTTCAGCTTTTCGGAGTTTCTTGGGGACGGGTTGGTTCGGAAAGATATTCCGGGTTATGTCCAACCACTTCAACTATTGGGCCGTTCTCAAGGAGTTCAACAGCTCCGCTGTCGGGTCCATACTGGTTTTCGCCAACAGCCCAATCATAGAGTTTTTTCGAATCCTGCAGGACAGGTATATCCGGGATGCTAAAAACCCGCTTTTGCATGTTTTCATCGTACAAGCCAACACAACCGTGGGAGGCAGGGCGCCCTGGGAGATCGCGGGCATGTATCCAGTACGCAACATTGTCCTCCCCAAAATGAAACCTGATGGCGTAATCCATTGGGTATTGACCACTCTCGCCTTCAATTTTGTACAGGGAGGACGTATGATTTTTATGACGTGCGTCAACCCGGAAGATTCCCGTGGGTGTTTCATAGCCTTTTCTCCCGGTTGCCGCTGGAAAGGAAAACTTCAATTTGCCGAATTCATAGGCGCCGAGCCACTGCTCTTCCATATTGATCAGGACATATCGGTGATACTTTTTGGCAGGTTCATACTCGAGAGGCATGGGGGTGTAATCTCTTAGGTCGTCAATGTTTATCGGTGACTTGATTGTTATACCGGGGTAAACATGGCGGCGGTCGATACGATTAAACCGGGCTACAAGTATCCAGTCTTTTCCAAAGAGACTTTCAAGGGTATCCTGAGGTCGAATGAACACGGGTTTCCAGGCAATGGACCGAGTGCTCGGATACAGAACCCTGCACAGATCTTCCTTGGCATGATCGTCGGGAGACGCTGCGGGATGGCTTGTTCTCAGGGGATTGTAGAGAACAATGGCTATCAGGATCGCTGACAGAACAAGATATTTTACTGCTTTTGTCATTGAGTGTCTTAATTCCAACAGTAAGAATGAAACTTCTTGAAATCAAAAGGAAAAGGGGCGAAAGCCACTCATGGATATCCTGTATCATTTTTAGCAGATCCGGTCAAGAAAGTATCTTCTTTATTCATTAATTACTGAATAATCCAGATCAGCTGTTATAATTTACTCCAGATACACTACTAAAGAACCTCACAAAAAACCATTAGGGAGTTACGAATGTCGAGTACTACTGGAAAAATCACACATGGCAACGATCGTGTGTCTCGCCTTGCCCAGGTTGATACGGCAACCCTGCCAAATGACGGCGGGCCAGACTTCAATCGATTGATTTTTGCCCAAAGTCCCTACCTGCTTCAGCATGCCGAAAACCCCGTCGACTGGTATCCATGGGAAGAAGAAGCCTTTGAAAAAGCCAAAGCAGAGGATAAACCGGTATTTCTTTCCATTGGCTATGCAACCTGCCACTGGTGTCATGTCATGGAACGAGAATCCTTTGAAGATAATGACGTGGCTAAGGTACTTAACGAAAAATTTGTCTGCATAAAGGTTGATCGAGAAGAACGACCCGATATCGATGATCAGTACATGACGGTCGCGCAATTGCTAACTGGTGGAGGGGGTTGGCCACTGACAATTGTTATGACAGCGGATAAAAGACCGTTCTTTGCAGCCACCTATTTGCCCAAAACTCCTAAAATGCAAATGCCGGGAATAATTGAGCTGCTCGAGAAAATCGATGAGTTTTGGAAAAACAACCAAGATGGTGTGCTTGAAAGCTGTAATCAGGTGATTCAGGGACTGGAAAAAGCTGTTCAACCGCTTGCCGGTGTTTTAGAGAATGAATCCATCATGTCCAAGGCCTTCCAGATCCTGATGAGCGCCTATGACAATGAATGGTCAGGATTCGGCACGTCACCCAAGTTTCCTCTGCCCAATTATCTTTCATTTCTGATCCGATTCTGGAAGAAGTCCCGCGCCGTGAACGCTCTTTGGATGACGGAAGACACTCTGAAAATGATTCGGCGAGGCGGAATCTACGATCAGGTCGGCTTCGGTATTCACCGCTATTCCGTTGATCAAAAATGGCTCGTTCCGCACTTTGAAAAAATGCTTTACGACCAGGCAATGATAGCACATGCCTACCTGGACGCCTTCAAAGCAACGGGCGATTCCCAGTACCTAACAGCGGCTGAAGAGATTTTCACTTTTGTCCTGAACGATATGCGCTCACCTGATGGAGGTTTTTATTCAGCATGGGATGCCGACACGGATGGCGTTGAGGGAGATTACTATACCTGGACCCGTGAGGAAATAGTCGCAACGCTGGGAGAAGATGCTGCAGAAATAGTATGCCGCCTGTTCGACATATCCGAGCAGGGAAATTTTGAGGGGCGAAACATCCTCCACTTACCGGTCGCAACGCTGGAATTTGCAGAAAAAGAGGGTATCGCTCACCCGAGCCTCCTGGAACGTATCGAAAAATGGCGTAAATCTCTCGAAGCCGCCCGCAAGCAGCGGCGTAAACCCCTTCGTGACGAGAAAATTCTCAGTTCCTGGAACGGACTGATGATCTCGGCACTGGCGAAAGGCTTTGCCGTTACCGGTAACGATTGTTATCGTGATGCAGCTGACTCTGCACTCAACTTTGTCGCAACTCGATTGCGAAACGACGATGGACGTCTGTTGCGTAGTTGGTATCGAGGCAAAGCTTCGATTCTTGGTTTCCTGGAAGATTATTCTTTTCTCGGTTGGGGAATGATTGAACTGTATGAAGCCACGCTTGACAGAGGCTACCTTGATGCAGCACTTAAAACTGGCAAAGAAACATTGAAGCTCTTTACCGACAGCGAAGTGTATGGTTTGTTCGACACCGGTTCTGACACGAAAGAGCTTCTTGTTCGTAAAAAAGGGGGACATGACGGTGTGATACCGTCCGGCAACGCAGTCGCAGCATTTAATTTTATCAAACTAGGTAAAATTACTGCCGACTCCCGGCTGCTGGAGGAAGGGAAGGGAATACTCCGCTCCTTCATGGGAAGTATTTCCGAAAGCCCCATAACCGGCCTTCAGTTCCTCTGTGCACTTGATTATTTGAGCTGCCCTGAAACTGAAGTTACCTTCTCAGGACGACTCGATACTGAGGAAGCCAGAAAAATGATTCTTTCCGTTCACAAACATTATCTACCCGGACTCGTTCTCCGTGTTTCGGAAGGTGACCCCATCACCCTGCCAAAGGGCAAAAAAGGGGAAACTGTTGTCCAGATATGTGCGTCTGGCGCCTGCAGGTTGCCGGTTGCCGATGTTAAAGAATTGGACACACTCTTGGATGAAATCGCTTGAAATAAATACCAATTTCCTCCCGCTTATGATACATACCCCTGTGAAAACAAGGCGCAGGGGTTCTCATGTCTGAAAAGAAAAATATTGCACGAGCCGCAGGGGTAATGGGAATTGCAACCATCCTGTCGCGAATCATGGGAATGGTTCGCGACATGGTGGTATCGCGCCTTTTTGGAGCCGGATTCGCAACGGATGCATTTTTTGCTGCATTCCAGATCCCCAATATGCTCCGGCGATTTTTTGCCGAAGGGGCTCTTACCTCGGCGTTCGTACCAACCTTTTCCGAGTGGTATACTCAGAAGAGCAAGGAGGAGGCGCGCGAACTGGCCAACGTCTGCTTCTCTCTTTTAACTATTGTCATGGGCGTTGTAACTCTTTTGGGAGTGGTATTTTCACCGTACATCGTAACTCTCATGTTTCCCGGTTTCCAAGCCGAACCGAACAAGCTGCAACTAACAATTCTTCTTAACCGGCTCATGTTTCCCTATATTTTCTTTATCAGCCTCGTAGCTCTATGTATGGGGATACTGAATACGGCTCGCCACTTTTTCACCCCATCCATTTCCACCGTTTTTCTTAATCTGTCAATGATCGGCTGTGCCCTTCTCCTCCGCGGTTATTTTGAGATCCCCATTACCGCCCTTGCTGTCGGTGTTTTAGTCGGCGGAGTCCTTCAACTGCTTCTCCAGCTTCCTGTCTTGTATCGCAAGGGCTTTCCCTTTCGGCCAAGGTTCAGGCCAAACCATCCGGCGGTAAAGCGGATTGCACTGCTCATGCTGCCTTCCGTGTTTGGAGTCGGCGTTTACTACCTGAACATTACCGTCGGTGCCATTCTTGCTTCCTTACTACCTCAGGGAAGCGTCTCGTACCTCTATTACGCCCAGCGTCTTTTCGAATTTCCCCAGGGGATATTCGCTGTCTCCATCGCCCAGGCAGTGCTCCCCTCCATGAGCAGGCAGGCAGCGGCAGGGGAGATGGATGGGCTGAAAGAGTCTCTCACCTTTGGCCTCCGCTTGACACTCTTTATCACGATACCTGCCATGGCCGGGCTGCTTCTCTGTGCGACACCCATCTTCACACTTCTTTTCATGGGTGGAGCCTTCGATTACGCAAAGGCGGTAAAATCAGCCGAGGCACTCTACTACTACTCCTGGGGGCTCACATTCGTGGCTCTTGTTAGGGTACTCGTTCCGGCCTTCTATGCACTCAAAGACACAAAGACACCGGTACTGACAGCTTTAGTCGCCTTTCTCTTGAATGTCGGTTTCAGCCTGATTCTCATGGGGCCGCTTCTGCACGCCGGCCTGGCATTAGCGACCAGTCTCTCTGCTTTCTTCAATATGCTGCTTCTTCTCTATTTCCTGAGAAAGAAAATTGGTCCTTTCGGTGGCAAAAAGATTGTCTTTTCAGGTTTCAGAATCCTCTTGGCAACCATACCCATGTCCGTGGTGGTGTACTTCTGCACGCAGACCATAGATTGGTCGGTACAGGGAGAGAAATTCTTGAAAAGTGGGATCCTTGCCGTGACCGTCTGCGCAGGGATACTCGTATTCCTACTGTTTGCGCATCTTTTCCGGTGTGAGGAAACCGCTCGTGTTACTGAAATCATTCGCAGGAGGATTAGAAGATGAGAAAACGCTGCCTTGCTATAGCTGAAGAGGTTGCATTTTCACTCTATTGCGTAGATGGAGACTATGGCGTTATCGTTTCCACACATCACGGACTGTTCGAAGCAACACTACCGTCAGCAAGTTCGGCGGACGATATCTTGGCAAATCTACATAAACGTTTTGCCCGGTTACGCGGTGAAAACGAGCTTACAAGAGATGTTGCGGGGAGCCTTCTTCGCTATTTTTCGGGAGAGTTCGTGGATTTCAACTATCCTGTAGACGGGCGGAAATTTACCGATTTTCAAAGTATGGTGTACCATGCGGTGCAGACCATAGGCTATGGATTGGTTAAAACATATGGGGAAATTGCGCTGGAGATTCATCGCCCTAAAGCTGCCAGGGGAGTTGGATCGGCAATGGCTCACAACCCCTTGCCGATCATTATCCCCTGTCACCGGGTTATCGGTTCATCGGGTGCCATGACAGGGTATTCGGCACCGGGAGGTGTCAAAAGAAAGGAATTGCTGTTGCGTATGGAGGCAGCGGTCCTTCTGAAGCAGGCAGGAACAATACCAAAAGTATAGAACGAATCTGCTGATATATATTCACAATTGCACGGAAATACTTGCCAATGCAAATAGAACCACTTCTGGCAAGGGGTAACCACCTGAAATAACAAGACATGTGACGTAACAAGCTAATATTACTACGCTTTTTAACTGCACCATAAATAGGCAAAAGGCAGAAAACACTTAAATATAGTCAATATATTGACTTGTCCACGTTGTTTTACACATGTTATACACAGTTATTGTGGATAACTTTTCTTGAAGGGCACAAGACATAATTATTTTATTCCATTCTTCTGCCCCTGCCTTCTCCTTATTCATCACGTTCGGCCTTTTTTGCCTCTTCCCATAAGCTATCCATCTGCTCAAGCGAGGCTTCAGGAAGAGTCTTTCCCTGGGCATGAAGAGAATCTTCCACATGGCTAAAGCGCGTGATGAAACGTGCAATTGTTTTCCGAAGGGCATCCTCCGGGTTGATCGAAAGAAATCTTCCCAGATTGACGGTGGCAAACAGCAAGTCACCCAGTTCTGCTTCCATACGCACCTGGTCACCGGCAATGAGAGTCTCTTCCAGTTCTTTCAGTTCCTCGAGAACCTTTGCAAAGACGGGATCAACATGATCCCAGTCAAAACCGACCCGAGATGCTTTTTCCGTTATCTTCTGAGCATGCAGAAGTGCCGGCAACTGGGGTGGGACACCGGAAAGGGCTGAAGGCCGTTCTTCTCCTTTTTCACCTTTTTTTATTTTATCCCAGTTTGCAACAAGTTCATCGATGGTATCTATTTGCAAGCCGGAAAAAACATGGGGATGGCGTCGAATAAGCTTGTCGCAAAGAACTTGCAGAACATCATCCATCGTGAACTCGTTATTCTCTTCAGCGATAACCGAATGAAAAACAGCCTGAAGCAGAAGATCCCCCAATTCTTCCTTGAGCATCTTTGGCGACTTGGAATCAATTGCCTCCATAACTTCATAGGTTTCTTCCAGGAGATATCTTTTCAGACTTTCATGGGTTTGTTCCGCATCCCACGGACATCCACCTGGCGCTCGCAAGCGTCGCATCAGGTCCATCAACCGGTCGAATCCTTTTGTTTCGGTATCCATAATCCCTTCCTTTCATCAATGAACTTCCCAAATATGACCACACAGAGGATGGTTGCGGGCATTTAACTCTTTCGATGATAAAATGTCAATGGTCGGAGAAATACTTGACGATCCACAAAAAAAGGCCCTCTGAAAGGGCCTTTTCATTACTGCAGTTACCTTAACAAGCCGATTATCACACCTGATCTTCAGGGTATGCATCAATGTGATGGATTGCGAGATCCGGGCCGATAAATTCAGCTTCCTTATCGAGGCGTATACCCACGGTCTTCGCAAGTATGGTATAGACTACATAGCTGCATGCCAGTGCAAATATGACAGCGCTTACACTACCTAGCAACTGTGAGACGAACGAAACTCCGCCCATGCCGCCCAATTCCTTGTATCCGAAGATACCGGCAGCGATTCCACCCCAGGTCCCGCAAATCCCGTGAAGAGGCCAAACGCCGAGCACGTCGTCGATCTTGAATTTTTCCTGCTCCATTTTGAAGCCGTACACGAATATTACCGACGCGATACCGCCGGTAAGAAAAGCTGCCAGAGGGTGCATGATGTCACTTCCGGCACAGATTGCGATAAGTCCTGCAAGGGCGCCGTTGTGAATGAATCCTGGGTCGTTCTTGCTTGCGACAAGGGAAAACAGTACACCACCAACCATCGCCATAAGAGAGTTAACGGCAACAAGTCCGGAAATGCCTTGCAAATTTCCGGCACTCATGACATTGAAGCCGAACCACCCAACTGCCAGAATCCAGGACCCGAGAGCCAGGAAGGGAATATTACTGACTGGAATCGGATGTGATCCAGCCTTGCTGTAACGGCCGGTTCGAGCGCCAAGGATAATGACGGCGGGAAGGGCTATCCAGCCTCCGAGGGAGTGCACGACAACAGAACCGGCATAGTCATGAAACTCAGCGCCACCGATGCTGCTGATAAAACCCTGGAGGAGTGCTTTGTTTTGACCCCAAACCAGTGATTCAAAAAGAGGGTAGGCAAGGGCAACAAAAATGGCTCCGGCAACTAACTGTGGCCAGAATTTGGCCCGTTCCGCAATACCACCGGAAATAATTGCGGGAATACAGGCAGCAAAGCAGAGTAGAAAGAAATAGTGAACAAGATCGTATCCTTGGGCATTTGCCATAAGGTCAGCTGCCGGATGCAGAAAAGAAATGCCATACGCAAGGGGGAAACCCACGAGGAAATAGAGAATGGTAGAAATTGACCAGTCAGAGATAATCTTTACAAAGGCATTTACCTGGCTTTTTTTCCGTACGGTGCCAACTTCCAGAAAAGCGAAACCAGCGTGCATGGCAAATACCATAACTGCGCCAAGCATGAGAAACAGTACATCTGTACTGTTTTTGAGACCTGTCGTCATTGACAGAACATCCATAATATACCTCCATTGGTATTAGTTCTTCTACTTCCCAGCGTTGGGAGCAATCTGTTTGTCTAAGCAAGCTGTTTGCCAAGCCGGCAAGTTCTTGATAATATTAAAACCATGTCTTAATATTCTGATATAATTTGGACACTGTGCCTAAATAGTTGGCGCCTCTGCACAATTATTAGGCCTCTTTTCTTGTCGTAGAATGAAGTTGACGGCTCGTGTCGGTCGTAGTACAAATTGGTAGCATATCGGAGGCAAAACTTAGCGTGGTATCAAGAACGGCTCTCATATATTCTCCGGATTTTAGCAGTTTCTGTTACGGCCAGGAACATCCATTCAAGGTTCAGCGATTTCGACTTGCCTATGAACTCATGGAAGAATTCAACCTGACAACCTTGCCAAGCACCCGAGTCTTTGACTGTATTTCGGCGGATGAGGCTGATCTCCTGACCTTCCATTCTCACAGTTACCTGGCAAAACTTAAAGAATTCAGCCTTTCAGCAGAGCCGCGAGCGGATTTCCGCTATGGGCTTGGCGACCTAGAAAACCCGGTTTTTCCTGGCCTTTATGATTGGGCTCGGCTCGGGGCAGGAAGCACAATCGAGGCGGCTCGGCTTGTGACTGAAGAAGGGTATGATGTTGCCTTCAACCTCGCTGGCGGCTGGCATCATGCTCACCGGAGCAGAGCTTCCGGCTTCTCCTATCTTAACGATAGCGTCCTGGCCATTAATTCCCTTTTAAAAAAAGGAAAACGGGTTGTTTATCTAGATATCGACGCACACCACGGTGACGGCGTTCAAGAGGCATTTTACGATACTGACCAGGTTCTTACGATCTCGATCCACGAAAGTGGCGAGAGTTTTTTTCCGGGAACCGGTGCTGAAAAAGAAATTGGGTCTGGAAGAGGAAAGGGGTACTCGGTAAATGTTCCTTTGAAAGAACATACTGACGATGCCCTGTTTATGAAAGCTTTTGACGAAGTTGCCTTTCCTCTTATTGCCGCTTTCGATCCTGACGTTATGGTGACGCAACTTGGCGTTGATACTTTCCGCACCGATCCCTTGACCCGTTTGGAATTTACCACTCACAGCTATTGTTATGTGGTAAAGAAACTCAAAGCCTTGAAAATTCCTTGGGTAGCAGTCGGCGGCGGCGGGTACGAAAATATCAACGTTGCGAGAGCTTGGACCCTCGCCTGGGCGATCATGAATGGTATCGAGCTTCCCCCACGGCTTCCGGATCGTTTTGAAAAACTTATTAATTCCCTGGGCTACTCCAACCGGATGCTCCTTGATGCAATGCACTGGGCCGAGGATGACGACCGAAACCGTGCGCTCGACGCGGTTGAGAAGAGTATCGCGTCAATTAAAAAAATGGTTTTCCCTATTATAATCGGTGCCCATGGCTAGGTTACCAGGAAACAAACAATTGACGGATTCAAAGGGTACACCGCTCTTTACCCTCAGGGATATTAACGCACTGCAAAAGAAGGAAAAGGAAAGTCTTTACGGTACAATTCTTCCTGGTCGCCTTTTCAGTATGTTTAGCATTTCTCCCGAAACTTTCCTGGGGAGCGACGGTGAGAGGAAGATCAGTTTCATAGCACCAGAGGGACTTGGTTTTTGTCGTATTGAGGTGCGGCTCTCGCCGCTTGATCGGGATACCGTGTTTTTTCTGGAGATAGCAGATACCCAATATCATCAGATGGAGCTGGCGTTCTGTATCATTAATGATCCGTCTTCGCCACGCTTTAATGTTGATGTGGACGAAAATGGCAAGGATAACTGTTTTACGACTCTGGGAAGAAATATCCCGGAGGAAATAAGGGCCATGGAAGCCGGGCTTTTTCCGAACCAGACCCATCGCGGGTTGCGGATGTTTTCCGAGTTTCTACCCTTGCTTGAGAATTTCGTCGATTCTCTTGGGATGGAGATTATCGTTGCAGAGCCGCTTTCCTACGATAACGCTATACGTTATGAAAAATACGGCTTTGATTATATTACCGGGAAACGGCTGATGCTCGAAATCAATGAGGGTTTTCGTCAGGGAAATATCTATCAACGCAGGCTCGATGGTTCTTCCCCTTTTCGATGTGTCGGCTTTGAAACCACCGTGCACGGGAGAAGCTGGGCCATACATGATGGTATTCTTGAAAAACCCTGGGATGGCATCAGGATTTGCCTTCAAGTGGGCCAAAGGGCTGGAATCGACACTTTCCCCGAACGACAGGTAAAATCTAGCCATGGTGTATGTCATGCCAAATATGGGTAAATGTCTCACAGACCGAGGCACGACTTTTGATGCGTAGTGAAGGAGGAAGCGAGATGTTTGGTTTCAGCGTAGCGGATTGGATTTTTATCGGACTGGTCATGGGGATCATTTTCTTTTTTATTGCCCTCAGTGGTATGAATAAACGGAAAAATTAACTTTATCATTTCAAACCTTCTTAGTACTATTGATGCAAACAGCCAGAGATGATCCGTACCTGTGGAGATGAAAATAGTGATGTTTTTGAAATCGATCAAAGAGAGCGCCAAGAAAAGTGAAAGCGTTTTTCACAAAGTTGCCCATGGTCTAGTCGGAAGTGTTTTTAATGATGAGGGTAGCGACTCTTGTCGCAACCTGCGCGATACCAGAGCAGTGGGAATACGTATCGAAAAGCTCAACAAGTCTTTCGGCCCCAATCATGTCCTGAAGGATGTTGATCTTGATATTCGTGCGGGCGAAACTTTTTCTATCATCGGCCCCTCCGGCACCGGAAAAAGCGTGCTTCTCAAGCTGATTGTCAAACTTGACGAACCGGATAGTGGCGAGATTTTTATCGATGGTTTCCCTGTTTTCGGAGACGATGCAAAAAACTCCGAACGAGACTATCGCTACAGCATGGTATTTCAATCTTCAGCTCTGTTCAACTCGTTAAGTGTTGGAGAAAACGTTGGACTGTGGCTCAGGGAGAAACGGGTTTGCAAGGAGACACGAATTCGCGAGATTATCCGGGAAAAACTTGCCATGGTTGGACTCCAGGACACGGAAAACCTCAAAACATCCGAACTTTCCGGAGGTATGAAGAAGAGGGTGGCAATAGCCCGTTCCCTTGCCATGAATCCGGATCTGATCCTCTATGATGAACCAACCGCTGAACTGGATCCGATAAATTCCGATGATCTGGCAAACACCATTATCAAGGTAAAGGAGACAACTCGCAATACAACGGTCATCGTCACCCATGACTTGAATTTTGCTCTGTATGTCTCGGACCGGATCTGCATGCTCCATGAAGGACGTATCATTGAGACAGGAACTCCAGCCGAGATCAAGTCCAGCACCAATCCCGTTGTGAGAGCTTTCGTATACACGACAACCAAAGGGATTAAAGGCTAAGATGATTCACTTTATCCTAAGCTCGAATTCTCAGCCCTCGACAAAAGATGCGGTAAAAAAAGATGGACACGTTTATTTTTTTACTCCATCATTGATGCCTGTGCTTCAGCGCGTTTGATTCGCCCGGCTGTATGAGGAGACTATGGGCAAGATACTGATAATTGACGACGACGAATCCTTTCTTGTTCTCCTCAGTTCCTATATAGAGCAGTATTATCCACGTTTGGACGTGCAGACGTGCAAGAATCCTCTACAGGGGCTGAAGTCGATGAGGGAAGATCTCGATCTCATGATCATTGATTTGGAAATGCCTCACCTTGACGGTTCCAAACTTTTAAAGTATGCCTCGGAAAAGGGCATAAATAAAAACAGGATCATTCTTCTTTCCAGTCACGACGCCGATTATCTTCATAGTCATTTCCCCATGGGAACCTGTCTGGCGGTGCTGAACAAATACGAAGCAGGTCAGAAAGCCGTTCTCGACATGATCTTCAGATCCCTTGAGAAAAAGGCAGCAGGCTGATCGTTCTCCTTGCCGCACCTCCCTCACTCCCCGGATACCTCATGCAAGTTATTACCACTCATGTAAATGCCGATTTTGATTGCCTTGGAGCGATGGTAGCCGCAAAAAAACTCTACCCCGATGCTGCCATGGTTTTCTCTGGTTCTCAGGAAAAGAGCATGCGCGACTTCTTCCTGAAATCAACCGGTTTTGCACTTGATTTTAAAAAAGCCAAAGACATTGACCTGTCAAGCATTTCGCTCCTTATTCTCGTAGATTGTCAACACTCCTCCCGTATCGGAAGATTTTCCGAGGTTGTTTCCCGACCAGGAATAAAATTCCACATCTACGATCACCATCCTGAGATTCATGGTGACATCCGTCCCTCCGCAGGCGAAATCCGCGAATGCGGTTCTTCCACCACCATTTTGACCAGAATTCTCACGGAAAGACGTATTTCCGTTACTCCAACCGAGGCGACCCTCATGATGCTTGGAATCTATGAGGATACGGGGAATTTGACCTTTCCTTCAACAACGGTAGATGATTATCGTGCGGCAGCATGGCTTCTCGAACAGGGAGCCAATCTCAATACAGTAAGTGATTTTATTACCCAGGAATTGACAGCAGAGCAGGTTTCCCTTCTTAACGATCTTCTCAAGTCACTCAGGACCACAACCATCAACGGTGTGGATATCTCAATAGCACAGGCTTCTGTTGACTATTATATAGGCGATGTTGCTATTCTTTCCCACATGATCCGCGACATGGAGAACCTTGATGCCCTATTTCTCGTGGTCGATATGGGAAAGAGGGTGTTCCTCGTGGCACGGAGCCGACTTCCCGAGGTCGATGTGGGCGCCGTTTTGCGTGAGTTTGGAGGAGGCGGCCATGCCCATGCAGCATCGGCAACCGTGAAAGACCTGACTCTTATTCAAGTCATGGCACAATTGCAGGAACAGCTCCGCATTCAGGTAAATCCCAAGCGGACTGCCGCCGACATCATGTCCTCACCGGTAAAATCCGTGCCGACGACGGCAACCATTTCAGCAGCCCGCGATCTCCTCACCCGCTACAACGTCAATGCCATGCCAGTTCTTTGTGATGGGGAGATGGTCGGTATCATTTCGCGACGCATCGTGGAAAAATCCCTTTATCATAACCTTGGCGACCTGCCTGTCACCGAGTATATGCATACAGAATTTCTGCGAGCGGCTACCCAGACTCCGCTGTCAGTGATACAAGATTATATTGTTGGCCGCGAGCGTCGTCTAGTGCCTGTCTTTGAGGATAATATCCTGGTCGGCGTAATTACCCGGACGGACCTCCTCCGGGTCATGTATGCAGGGATCCATAATCGGCTGGAAGGTGTCTACGATATTGCACGCGAAGAGATTCCGGTGCGGAAGCGGCATATGGAAACCGTCATGCAGAAAAGACTTTCGCCCCCGGTTTACACCAAGCTGAAAGAATTGGGCGAAATAGGTGACCTTCTGGATTTACCCGTGTACGTCGTCGGAGGTTTTGTGCGGGACCTGCTCCTGGGTATGGAAAACCTCGATATTGATGTTACTGTCGAAGGGGATGGGATACTGTTTGCAGAGACGCTTGCCAAGACTTATGGTTGCCGGGTTAAGAGTCATCATAAATTCGGCACGGCGGTCATTGTCTTTCCTGATGGTTTCAAGATCGACGTTGCAAGCACCCGCCTCGAATTCTACTCTTCCCCTGGCGCATTGCCAACAGTGGAAAGATCCTCCCTGAAAATGGATCTTTATCGCCGTGATTTCACAATAAATACCCTGGCCATCAGGTTGAACAAAAAAGACTTCGGAATCCTTGTAGATTACTTCTCCGCCCAGCGCGACCTACGTGAAAAGGTCATCAGGGTCCTACACAATTTGTCCTTTGTCGAGGACCCGACACGAGTATTCCGGGCAGTTCGCTTTGAACAGCGCCTCAACTTTCGCATTGGCAAGCACACGGAAAACCTCATCATAAATGCCGTAAAGATGAACTTTCTGAGCAAACTCGGCGGAAAGAGGCTTCTCACTGAGTTGGTAATAATCTTGAAAGAAAAGGAACCGCTTCGAGCTATCGAACGCGTGGCCTCTCTCGGATTGCTCCCGTTTATTCATCCCGACCTGGAAATGACGCCTGAAATAAGACAGTTGCTGCACGAGACAGTAAAGATCGTGGCCTGGTTCGACCTTCTCTACCTTGAGCGACCTTACGAGAAATGGGTAGTATATTTCCTGTCTCTCTGTGATCCTCTGTCAATCGACCAGTTCATTGAAACCTGTACCCGGCTGTCTCTGGCTGAGCAGTATCGCAAGAAACTGTTCGAGATGAGGAACAGGGTTGATTCTATCCTTGAAACCATGCAGCGCCGCATTATCAGGGGGCCGGAAATGAAGCGCAGCGAAATATACTTCCTGCTCGTTAAAATACCGGTGGAGATACTTCTCTATATGATGGTCAAAACCAAAGTTGAGGGAGTCAAGAAGTTTGTGTCACTTTACTTCACACAACTCCATGGGATAAGCCCAGCCATTACGGGAGAAGATCTTAAGGAAATGGGTGTCCCTGCCGGACCGGCTTTCAAGAAAATTATCGACCGCGTTTTTCAGGCACGTCTGGATGATGAAGCCTTGACCAGGGACGACGAACTCCAGATCGCACGCAAAGAGGCCAGGCATCTCAAATAATCCTCAGCGTTTTTTATCATCTCTCTTGTAACCACTTTATTGCCACCCTGAAACCAATCATGCTTTCCGCCCGCTTTCATCAATCCGTCCTGGTACACTTATCAGTATTTCTTATTAAGCGAGGATCTGCCTTGCCACTGGTAATTTCTTGAAAGCACACTGACAACTAATCACTATTTACGTTATTACTGCATCTTGCTGCATCCCTGCGAGAATAGGATTTATGAAGTTTCGACTTCAGTCCCCTTTTATTGTCCCGATAGTCGAGTATTATCTAATCACGAGTGTTCTCTTGGATTCACAAACCGGAGGGTATAGATTTGAAATACAGATCGATTAATCATGTCCCGTTGGTGCTTGTTGCCGACGATGATCGTCTGATCCGTGTCATTGTAAGAGCGTCACTTGAAGCGGAAGGCTTCAGAGTCGAGGAAGCAACTAATGGAGATGAGACAATTTCTGTGTTTTGCATGTTGCAGCCAGATCTCATCTTTCTTGATGTAATCATGCCTGGCCAGGATGGTTTTTCCATCTGCAAGCAGATTCGCTCTATGGATTCTGGGGATGCCGTACCAATTATCATGATGACAGGGTTGGATGATAATGAGTCCGTAAAGAAAGCCTACGAGGCAGGAGCCACCGATTTCATTACAAAACCGCTAAATTTAGCTCTGATCGGTCATCGGGCTCACTACGTCCTTCGATCAAGCAGGGCACTGGAAAATCTCAAACAGAGTGAAGCGCGGCTCGTGGACGCCCAAAGCATAGCGAATCTTGGCAGCTGGGAATTTGATCTTGTCTCGGGTGAGATTTACTGTTCCCATGAAGTATATAAAATTTTCGACATAGAACCGGGTAACGGCAGAATAACATACGATATTTTCATGAACGCCGTGCACCCCCAGGATAAAAATACTGTCACCGAACGGATGAGAAACGCCCTGTCGGAAGAAAACACTTTCACCATCGAATGCCGTATTGTGACTCAGGATGGTCGCGAACGGTCAATTTTGATCAAAGCACGCATCAACCGAGACGAAACAGCAAAGGCTACCTGGATTGTCGGTTTTATTCAGGATATTACCGAACACAAAGAAATCGAAGAGAAAATTAAGCAACTTGCCTACTATGATACTCTCACCGGACTGCCGAATCGTATTCTGTTCCAGGATAGTTTCAGTCATGCAATTTCCTTTGCTATAAGGACAAAAACACAGATAGGCATCTTTTTTGTCGACCTGGACCGGTTCAAGCAAATTAACGATACACTCGGACATGCAGTCGGTGACAAGGTTCTGCAAGAAGTTGCGGAGCGACTCAATGCAGGAGTCCGAAAATATGACTATGTCACCAGGGAGCCGGTAGATGGCATTGATGTCGAGATTGCCCGTTTTGCAGGAGATGAATTCATTATCATGCTGAAAAATGTTCGGGACCATTTTGATGCAGCAAAAGTCGCACAACGCATCCAGGATTCTCTGACCATGCCCTATTCAATTGACGGTACTGAAATCATCGTCACGCCGAGTATCGGTATCAGCTTGTACCCCGTTGATGGTGAAAAACTCGATGATCTGATCAAGTTCGCCGACATAGCCATGTATCATGCAAAAGAGCTTGGCAGGAACAACTTTCAGTTTTACTCACGTTCTCTGGACTCTACAGCCAAGGATCACCTGGTCCTGGAGGGTCAACTCAGGAATGCTATCAAAAGGAATGAGCTTTTTGTCTTGTATCAACCAATCATGCAGGTTCCATCATTCGAGATTTCAGGTGTTGAAGCCCTGGTCAGGTGGCGGCACCCTGAACATGGGATCTTATCCGCCTCCACCTTTGTG
Source organism: uncultured delta proteobacterium (assembly GCA_963717775.1). Taxonomy (GTDB): domain Bacteria; phylum Desulfobacterota; class Desulfuromonadia; order Geobacterales; family Geobacteraceae; genus RPRC01. The sequence continues at coordinate 42,032 of CAVQWZ010000017.1, read as the reverse complement.
CCGCTGGCCGAAGAAACAGGCTTGATTACCGAAATCGACGAGTGGGTACTGCTTGATGTCTGCAGGCAGATCAAGACATGGCAGGATCGTTTTGATCGCACGTGGATGGTGTCGGTCAATGTTTCAGGGCGCAATTTTAAAAAGAGAACTCTAGTTGAAACCGTTGGCAAAACCTTACGAAATACTGAAATAAATCCAGGGTGGCTAAAGCTTGAGATCACTGAGGGAGTCTTGATTGATAACAACGGGTATGTTGTTTCGGCCTTGAACAGTTTGAAGGAAATGGGAATAAAGCTGGCGCTGGACGATTTCGGGACTGGATATTCTTCACTTGGTTATCTGAGGAAATTTCCGCTGGATATCCTAAAGATAGATAAAACTTTCGTCAAAGATATTCTTGTTGACCCTGACTGCACCTCAATAACCTCAGCAATTATTGCCCTGGCCATGAGTCTGAAGCTGGATACCATCGCAGAAGGGGTGGAGACGAAAGATCAGATGGAGCTTTTGCTGCAGAAGGGCTGTGAAAAACAACAGGGGAATTATTTCAGTCCCCCGCTGTCCGTGACTGATCTCGATGAATTCCTACAACATGTCACAACAAGGACAGGAGATCCTGCACCTGGCAAAAATCATGGCCGCACTGGGCCGGCGGCACCAGTTAGAGTCGGGTAGCAGCACCATGCCTTCCGGCAAAGCCTTAAGTCCCGGTTACCATCCGGATGGATTCTTCTAACCCTACCATGAGAAGCTCGAGCTCTTCCATGGTTATGGAAAGGGGAGGGAAAACGACCAACACATTTCCAAGCGGGCGGAGGAAGAGACCATGCTTTAGTGCCTCGTTGCACACCCTGACTCCGAGACGCTGCTCCCACGGATAGGGCGCTTTCGTTTCTTTGTCCAGAACCAGCTCTATGCCGCCGATCATCCCCACCTGTCGCGTATTTCCCACATGAGCCAAATGTCTCAATTTCAGGAGCCTTTCTTCCATATAGGCAATTTTCTGCGGAAGCTTTTCCAACAGTTTGTCCTGTTCAAAAAGATCCAGGCTTGCCAGGGCAGCGGCACACGCTATCGGATTGCCGGTGAAGGTGTGACCATGGAAAAATGTCTTCAACTCGCTATAATCACCCAAAAACGCATCATATATTTCCTGAGTTGCGAGGGTGGCCGCGAGCGGAAGATAACCAGCGGTAAGGCCTTTCGACAGAGCCATGAGATCCGGGGTAACGCCTTCACGCTCACAGGCGAACATGGCACCTGTTCTGCCAAATCCCACGGCAACTTCGTCTGCAATCATCAGGATATTGTAACGGTCACACAACTCCCGCACTTTTTTCACAAAACCAGGCGGTTGGACCACCATGCCGCCGGCACACTGCACCAGTGGTTCAATGACAAGTCCGGCGGTTTCTTCCCCATGCTCCGCCATCAGGCGTTCCAGCTCTTTTAGACAAAAACGTTCACAGGTATCATCTCCGGTTCCACCTGATTCACAGCGGTAGCAATAGGGGGAGGGGGCAAGGATCGTGGGAAAAAGGAGCGGCCGGAAGACGCCATGAAACAGGTCGATTCCGCCGACGCTCACAGCGCCGATAGTGTCACCATGGTAGGCGTTTCGAAAAGAAATGAATTTGGTCTTTGATGCGGAGCGGCCACCCCTGAGGCGCTGGTATTGGAAGGCCATCTTGATGGCTATTTCCACCGCGGTTGACCCATTATCGGAATAAAAAACTTTCTTCAGTCCCGGAGGGGCTACCTCGATGAGTCTTTTGGCAAGAATCGCAGATTGGTCATTTGCCAGACCCAAAAGTGTTGAATGCTCCAACCTGTCAATCTGTTGCTTGAGTGCTTCATTGATTTCAGCACGACAATGACCATGAACGTTAGTCCAGATCGAAGCAACTCCATCAAGGTAGCGATTGCCATCCGTATCGATAAGATATGAGCCTTCCCCCTTCTCAATGACGATCGGATCTTCAGCCTCCCAATCACGCATCTGGGTAAAGGGATGCCAGACATAGGTCTGGTCGTATTCGCGCAGGGTACGTGTATCAGGGCTTTTCATAAGATACCTCCAGAGAGAGAAGCGCCGCAAGCGGCTGCGTTGCGATACATTTCGACAGGGTCTCCACAACAGTCTTTTCACCAAAACCAGTGCAGCGCGGCAAAACTGCGGGTATCGACACCGAGGCAAACTCCGAGATCAGACGTGCCGCATACTCTTCAGCTATGTCCGGATATTCCGGTTGTCCGTTGATTACGACACCCATAACCTCGATATTCCGCGCTCGAGCACATTCGCAGGTCATCAGGGTATGATTGACGGTACCCAGATTCGGCCGTGCAACAATCAAAAGGGGGAGGGCTAGCTCTTCGACCAGGTCAGCGACAAGGAGATCCGGTGCAAGAGGAACCAGGAGACCACCAACCCCTTCAACGATTACAAAATCATGGCTGGCTGAGAGTCGCTCGAACGCCTCTCGTATCGGACTGCTTTGAATGACGACCCCTTCGCGGGCAGCAGACTCTGATGGTGCGACCGGTTCACGGAGGAGATAAGGAGCGATATCCTTGTCCGGGGCGTTACACGCTGAAGCCCAGCGGAGAAGCTCCACATCTTCGGAAACAAGCCTGCCATCAATAAGTACCGCACCACTAGTTACCGGCTTAAGAACGGCAACCCGTATTCCTCTCTTCCTCAGATAAAGCGCAATTGCAGCCGCTACAATAGTCTTGCCGACCCCTGTGTCGGTTCCAGTAACGAATATCCCTCTTGTTTGCATTTCCTTTGTGTTCTGCTGCCGTCACTTTCCGCATCCGTTTTTAACAATAGTTAGACCCAGGTCTTTGAGCATCTGACGATCCTGCTGTTCGTCACGACCGGTCGTCGTCAGGTAGTTACCGATCATTGTGCCGTTTGCACCGGCAAAGAACATCCACGACTGAAGGTCTCGCAGGTTTTTTTCGCGGCCACCACAGACGGTAATTCTCTTCTTAGGCAAAATCAACCGGAAGAGAGCAATTATATGAAGACATTCCAGAGGTGTTAGAAAATTTGCAGCTGCCAATCGTGTTCCGGGAATTGGGTTCAGGAAGTTGATAGGGACAGAGTCAACCTCCAACTCCCGCAAGGTCAGGGCAAGCTCCACCCGTTGCGCCATGGTTTCTCCCATGCCGAAAATCCCACCGCAACAGACCTTCATTCCTGCCTGCCGGGCATTCCGGATGGTCTGGACGTCATCCTCATAATCGTGGGTGGTACAGATGGAGGGGAAAAATGAACGTGCAGTCTCCAGATTGTGATGATAGGTAACCGCACCTGCAGCCTCTAGACGAACCGCTGTTTCCTGGTCAATAATACCGAGGGAACAGGATGGATTTATACTGCTTTCACTCCTGATACGGCGTAGAGCGGTGCAGATCATCTCGAGTTCTTCGCCAGAACCAATGCTTGTTCCGCTGGTTACAATTCCGAAGCAGCCTGATCCCTTTTGCTCCGCTTCACGGGCAGCCATGGCGATTGTTTCTTCAGCCACTAAAGGAAAAATCGGGGCTTCCGTTTCATGATGAGCCGACTGGGCGCAGAAAGCGCAATCTTCTCCACAACGCCCTGATTTTGCATTAATGATGGAACAGAGGTGAACCTGGTTTCCGACAAAATGCGTCTTAATCATGTTTGCTGCCGCGAATAGATCAAAAAGATCATGCGGAGCAGTACGGCCGAGTTCCAAGGCCTCTTCCTGTGCAAGCTCTCCTCCGGCCAAAATCTGTTCGGTAAGAAGGTCAAATCGTCTGTTCATAATTTCCTCCAAAACTCAGGTACCACAAGAAAACCAGTGCTGTCAACCCAAATACATAAAGAGGTTGACGGGTGTAAAAAAAGAAAGCAGAGACAACCGTAATGGTTATCTCTGCCACTTAATGCTGGAAAAATTCACATTATTGCTTAAATAATTTTATTAAGCGGATACTCGATAATTCCCTCAGCTCCAATCTTAAGTAGCTCGGGAATAATCTCACGAACCTGTTTTTCATGGAGAATGCTTTCTATTGAAACCCATTCCGTATTATAGAGGCTGGATACAGTGGGGAAATTCAGGCTAGGAAGAACTTTAATAATCTCTTCCATTTTCTCTTTCGGTGCATTCAGTTTGAGACCAACCATATTCTCCGCTTTCAGTGCCGATTGGAGGAGTGTTGCGATCTGTTGAATCTTTTCCCGCTTCCAAGGGTTTTCCCAAGCCTGCTTGTTGGCAATAATAATCGGGTTAGATGTCATCAGAGTTTCTACAATCCGCAAACCATTTGCGCGAATGGTAGAACCGGTCTCGGTAACTTCAACAATGGCATCACACAAACCCTCTACAACCTTTGCCTCAGTGGCACCCCAGGAGAACTCCACAGTTACCGGAACGTTGCGCTCGGCGAAGTACCGCTTGGTAAACCCTACCAGTTCCGTGGAAATGGTTTTACCCCTCAGATCTTCTGCGCACGTGACAGGAGAATCCTGGTTGACAACAAGAACCCATTGCGCGGGGCGGCGCGAAACTTTCGAATAAATAAGGTCGCAAACGGTAACCACCTCGGAATCATTTTCCATAACCCAATCCCTACCGGCGATTCCCACATCGATTGTACCCTTTTCAACATACATACTCATTTCCTGGGTACGGATAAGGTTACATTTCATCTCATCGTCATCTATGGAGGGAAAATAGCTTCGCGATGAGAGTGAGATGTTCCAGCCGGCTTTACGAAAAAGATCGACTGTTGCAGCTTCAAGACTGCCTTTTGGGATACCGAATTTGAGCAAATTATTCATTTCTTGTACACCTCATCGGGATTGAAGAGCGGATTCGAATGCTCTACCCACTGATTATCTTCGCGTTTCACATAAAAACAGCTGCGGTTACCGGTGTGGCATGCGGCTCCGCCGTGCTGCTTTACTTTGATAAGAACCGTGTCGGCATCACAATCAGTATAGACCTCCATTACATCCTGGACATTCCCTGATTGCTCCCCCTTCATCCAATACTTATTTCTGCTACGGCTAAAAAACCATGTCTTACCTGTTTCCAGGGTGAGGTTCATGGTTTTTTCATCCATATAGGCAAGCATGAGTACTTCACCGGTTTCGTGGTCCTGAATGATGGCGGGAATTAGGCCACCCATTTTTTCAAAATCGAGCTTGATCATAGAATAACCTTTCATAAAAGTTTGATTTCAACAGGAAGAGCTTTTCTTCATACACCGTCAGGCAGCTCGCTGTCAATGCTTTGCATATATCTTAAATGACTGATACTCACTGTTCTGGTATGACTGAAGCGGAAAAACCGGCAGTGCTTTTCACAATCGCTGATTTTTCCGTTTGTAATCCCTATTCAAAAGGGGCGCTTGCTCGCAGTGAGGTTTGTTTGATAGAAATTTCTCATTCCTCTACGCACGTAAAATCCGATAATTATCCTGCTTACTTCGCCTGAAATCTGTGATACTATCGTTATCACTGCATAAAAGTAGCAGCAACGGAACATGCTTTATCGAATGAATATATGTTTTTCCTCACAATCAATTCCCTTAGGAATTATTACGTTTTAGCGTGCAAAAGCAGAGAAAATCAGAAAAAAGTGCTTGCTTTTCACAATGGCCACGTGGTAGAAAAGATTAACAATTAAATGTTCACTAGAAAGTGAGCTACTCCAGCTCGCTTTTTTTGTTTTCAGCAGGATGAATAATGGTTCAAGTTAAAATAGTTGATAAAGTTGAACGCCTGGCACTGCCACTGATCACGTCACTCGGCCTTGAATTAGTAGAAATAGAATTCACGTCGGAAGGGCGGCAAATGGTATTGCGGGTCTTCATAGACAAAGAGGGTGGCTTAATGCTTGATGACTGCGCTGCGGTCAGCAAGGAGTTGTCAGCGCTATTGGATGTGGAAGATATCATTCCGGGGAAATTTACCCTTGAAGTTTCCTCTCCTGGGCTGAACCGACCTCTCAAGACACACGCCGACTATGAACGGTACACGGGGAAGCTTATTAAAGTCAAAACTTTCACCCCCACAGCTGACGATGCCGGCAACCTCCGCAAAACTTTTCTAGGTAAGCTTGTTGGGGTAGATGGTGACTTGATTTATTTAAAACTTCTGGAAGGCCAGTCTGCGACTATTCCTTTTTCAGCAGTAGCAAAAGCCAATCTTGAGTTTGAGATGTAACGATATTTTCTACATGGTTTCAGCCGCTGTTTGACAATCATCAGCAGTGGCCTGAGTAAGATTAAAACAATATATACATTTGAGGAGATTCGGAAGTGGAAACTACCTTTAACCTTAAGAATACAATAGATTCGATCGTTAAGGAAAAGGGCATTGATAAGCAGGTTGTCCTCGAAGCCCTCGAGCAGGCAGTGCTTTCCGCGGCCAATAAAAAATACCGCAATACCCGTGATCTGGAAGCCCACTTCAATGAAGAAGTCGGAGAGGTTGAACTCTTTGAATTCGTGACCGTTGTCGAAGAAGTTACCGATTCGTATAAAGAGATTGACCTCGATGAAGCACGAGAGGTGGATCCTGACGTAGAAATCGGCGATTCGCTCGGGATGAAGATGGATGCCAGTGACTTTACCCGGGTTGCCGCACAGACAGCGAAACAGGTAATAATTCAGAAAGTACGCGAGGCCGAGCGGGAAACGATTTACAACGAGTTTATCAGTCGTAAGGGTGAGTTGATTAATGGAATTGTCCGTCGATACGAGAAAGGCGACCTTATCGTTGATCTTGGACGTGCCGAGGCTATCCTCCCTCACACCGAGCAGGCTCCGCGTGAGGTGTACCGTCAAGGCGACAGAATTAAAGCTTTGATCGTCAAGATCGAGATGACGGGAAAAGGTCCGCAGATTATCCTTTCCAGAACTAACCCCTTGGTGCTAGCAGAACTTTTCGAGGCTGAGGTCCCTGAGATCGCTGAGGGTGTAGTTGAGATCAAAGGAGTTGTCAGGGAAACAGGCAGTCGGTCGAAGATAGCTGTTTACTCGCATGACAATAACGTTGACCCGGTTGGAGCTTGCGTCGGTATGCGCGGCGCACGAGTGCAGAATGTCGTCTCTGAACTTCGCGGAGAAAAAATCGACATTATTCCCTGGTCTGATGATATTGCCCGTTTTGCCTGTAATGCGCTGGCTCCAGCGGTTGTTTCTAAGATTTACATTATTGAAGCGACAAAGGCCATGGAAATCATCGTTGCAGATGATCAGCTGTCCCTTGCTATTGGGAAAAGGGGACAGAATGTCCGACTGGCAGCCAGGCTGACCGGTTGGAAGATCGACATCAAAAGCGAAACTCGCGCGGCAGAAGCAGAAATGCTTGAGTTTGCCTCTTTCGACGGTTCGGATGACGAGATAGAAAAAGACAGCGATGCTGCCCGAGAAGAAGTTCCGGCTGAAACCCTTGAACAATCTGAAGACTTGGCAGAGGAAGCAACCGAGGAATTGACAGTGGAAACAACCGAGGAATCAGCAGAGGAGTTGGAAAAGTAGCCTATGGCCAAAGAAGAACCCAAAAGGACCTGCATCGGTTGTCGAGAATCCCTTGAGAAATCGAAACTATTGCGTTTTGTCCTTGCTCCTGATGGATCCGTAGTTCCTGACCTTTTGAACAAGCTTCCTGGACGTGGGGCTTATACATGCATGCAGGCTACCTGCATTTACAAAGCCTGTGAAAGAAACCAGTTTTCCCGAGCATTCAAAACGAATGTCCCGGTTGCTGATCCTAAAGTTTTACAAGCATGGGTTATCCGTTCCATGGAAGAAAGAATTGCCTCCTATCTTGCCCTTGCGAATAAAGCCGGGAAGGTTGTGTCTGGCAGTGACTTGGTTGCGGACATGATAAAAAGAAAAGCGTCAGTCAGAAAACTTATTTTGCTTGCCATTGATATATCCGAAGATATCGGGAACAGGTTGCGCGGATTGGCAGACCTTCACGGAGTAGCCCACGCAACGCTCTTCAGTAAGGATTATTTTGGTGAACTCCTGGGCAAAGGCCTTCGAAGTGTTGTGGCCGTGCAAGGTGACGGTTTTGTAGATACAATGACCAATGAAATAGATAGATACAGGAACTTCTTGAGAGGGGAGGGATGTGCATATGAATAAGACCCGTGTACACGAATTAGCCCAGAAATTGGGGATTGACAATAAAGAGCTTATAGCAAAATTTCAGGCCGTCGGAGTGGACGTATCCAGTCACATGTCGGTTGTCACGGAAGAAGATATTAATAAGCTTTCCCCTCCGTCACCAACAGTGAAGGAGGCCTCTCAGGATGAAATTCGGGTTAAGCCAACCGTTATCCGTCGTCGACCGAAAATCGTTGATGAACCGGTTTCTGAGACTCCTGAAGAACCTGTTGAGGCTATTTCTACTTTGGAAACGACAGTAGAAGAAAAGCCCAAAAGTATTGAGCCGAAACCCGAAAAACAGCCGCCTGTTGTTTCGAAACCTCCAGCAGAGGAATCAGAGACCGCGGCAGAAGCAACTCCTCCCGAGCAAGTTGTGCAGCCGGAACCTGAAAAGCATGTTCCAGGGAGAGCACGTATCATCGGCCGAGTTGAAATTCCTATTCCCCCGCAGCGACAACATCAGCGGACAACAGCGCGACCGACTGCCTCAAGGCCAGCAAGGCCGGCAACTCCGGCACCAGTCCAGACTCAGGCACCCCAGGAGCCCATTAGCACTGTTGAAGATCGGAAAAAAGGTAGAAAAGGCAAAGAAGCACCCCCGATTGAATCAGATCGGGCACCGAAAAAGGTTGCCGCTGCAGGCAAGAAAAAAGATTCTTTAAAAAAGGTTGAGATAATCGAGAAGCGCGAACGTGTATTTGAACCTTCATTCCGCCCTGGCAAGGGGAGACGAAGAGAAAAATACAGAGATCCGAACGCTAGAAAAACAGAAATTACTGTCCCCAAAGCAATCAAACGAATTATTAAAATAAGTGAAAGTATAACAGTTGGCGAAATGGCCAAGCGTATGGGTGTCAAGGCTAATGATCTGATTCGAACCCTCATGAAGATGGACTTTATGGCTACGATCAATCACCCGCTTGACTTCGAAACGGCATCTATTATTGCCACTGATTTTGGATTTGAGATAGAAAACGTTGCCGTTGATCTGGTTGATATAGTTGAATCGATACCGGATTCAGCAGAAAATCTCGAAACCAGGCCCCCTGTTGTCACCATCATGGGTCACGTTGATCACGGAAAAACATCCCTCCTTGATGCCATACGGACTACCAATGTCATTGCTGGTGAAGCAGGTGGGATTACTCAGCACATTGGTGCCTATGCTGTTAAGCTGAAAGGCAAGAAGATTACTTTCCTCGACACACCAGGTCATGAGGCTTTTACAGCAATGCGTGCCCGTGGAGCGAAGGTTACAGATATCGTTATCCTCGTGGTAGCTGCCGATGATGGTGTGATGCCCCAAACACGAGAGGCAATCAACCACTCGAAAGCTGCAGGCGTCCCAATAATTATCGCCATCAATAAAATTGACAAACCGGACTCGAAACCGGAACGCGTCAAGCAGGAACTCATGGAGTTTGGCCTTGTTTCTGAGGAATGGGGCGGCGACACCATTTTTGTTGAGGTTTCAGCAAAACAACAGACAAACCTGGAAGAACTGCTGGAAATGGTACTTCTTCAAGCCGATGTCCTCGAGTTAAAGGCTAACCCCAACAAACCAGCTCGTGGCACTATAGTTGAGGCAAAACTGGATAAAGGTCGGGGCCCTGTTGCCACTGTCCTTGTTCAGGAAGGTATAGCAAAGGTTGGTGACTATTTCGTTTGCGGTATCCATTATGGCCGAATCAGGGCCATGCAAAATGACCGTGGCGATAAAGTCATCTCAGCTGGGCCATCGATGCCTGTAGAGGTAATTGGCCTAACCGGAGTTCCCGATGCCGGTGACAATTTTATAATTATGCCGGATGAACGTCAGGCAAAAGAAATTGCAATGCTTCGTCAGCAAAAGGTACGCGAAACAGAACTGGCAAAATCGAGCAAACTTTCTCTCGAGCAACTGTATGAAAAAATTCAGATGGGTGAAGTTAAAGAGCTCAATGTTGTTGTAAAAGGAGATGTTCAGGGCTCCGTTGAAGCCGTATCCGAATCCTTGCGTAAACTTTCGACTGATGCTATCCGCCTTCGTGTCATCAATGCGTCCGTCGGTGCAATAACTGAAACCGATGTAAATCTCGCAACAGCCAGCAACGCAATTGTTCTTGGCTTCAATGTTCGGCCTGAAGTTAAGGCACAGGCGCTTGCTGAAAAGGAAGGGGTCGACATTCGCCTCTACAATATCATTTATGATGCGGTGGACGACATTAAAAAGGCGATGGAAGGTCTACTTGAGCCGACACTCAAGGAAAAATACTTGGGACGTGCGGAAATTCGCGAAATATTCTCTGTTCCAAAGCACGGAAATGTTGCTGGTTCCTACGTTCTGGATGGCAAGATGATGAGAAACTCGCAGGTTCGCCTGCTTCGCGACAATATAGTCATTTACGAAGGTAAGATGGCCAGTCTGCGTCGCTTCAAAGATGATATCAAGGAAGCTGCCGCAGGCTACGAGTGCGGTATCTCTCTGGAAAACTACAACGACATCAAGCCAGGCGATATCATAGAGTCATTCGAAATCGAGAAAGTTGCCACAACCCTTTAATACTTGTGATATTATTATGACCATAAAACGAGCCGATAAAATTGCAGAAGCAGTCCATGAACTGATTTCAGGTTTGCTGATAAAAGGCGTAAAAGACCCACGCATCGGATTTACGACAGTGACCGCTGTAAAAGTTACTGACGACCTTCGTCTTGCAACTGTTTATTTCTCGGTAATTGGAGATGATTCCGAGAAAAAAACATCAGAACAGGGCCTTAACAGTGCTCGGGGATTTATTCGCAAAGAAATGGCAAAAGCTCTCCGCATGCGCTTTGTGCCCGACGTTGTTTTCAAGTACGATGAATCAGTTGATTATGGCCGACACATTGACTCCCTCCTTAATGAAATTATACCGACGAATTCAGATGATGATAACGAAAATAATTCATGAAATAGAAACTAATTCTTCCTTTCTTGTGACAACACATGAAGGCCCTGACGGGGATGCTGTTGGATCAACAATGGCTCTGGCATCTTTTCTGCTCGCACTTGGAAAGGATGTCACGCTCTTTTACTGTGATCCAATGCCAGATACCTACCGTTTCCTTCCGCTGTCAAATTTAGTGGTACCTTCGATTCCAGACAGACAGTTTGATGTCTGTTTTGTGCTCGATGCTGGAGAGCTAAAAAGAGCGGGAGCGGAGATTTCCGCTTTTAGCAGGTTCGGTAAGATTATAAATATTGATCATCATCCTTATTGTGAAGAATTTGGTGATCTTAATTATGTTGACCCCACTGCTTCGGCCACTGCTGCCCTAATCTATCGGATCATGAAAACTGCCGGCTATGAAATCGACTACAACAGTGCTTTATGCGTGTATGTTGGAATTGTAACCGACACTGGCTCCTTTCGTTATTCGAACGCTGATCCCGAAGCCTTTCAGATCTCAGGTGAACTTGTTGCACTAGGCATTAACCCCTGGACAGTGGCTGAAAAACTCTATGAAAGTCAGCCATTGAAACGCCTGGAACTCCTCGCTCTTGCCCTTTCAACACTTACTGTTTCAAAAACAGGTGAATTTGCCTCCATAACTGTAACCCTCGATATGTATCAGAAGACTGGAGCAAATTCCGAAGTCACAGACGGATTTGTTAATTACCCCCGGTCCATTCATGGAGTGGAGGTATCCGTCTTTTTCCGGGAGATTAAGCCGGGTGCATTTAAAGTCAGCTTCCGTTCCAAGGGGAAAGTCAATGTTTCTTCCCTTGCAATGGCTTTCGGTGGTGGTGGACACTATAACGCGGCAGGATGTACACTCACCGGTTCTCTGGAAGAGGTAAAAGAAAACGTCCTATCATACCTGGAACAGGCAGTTTAATCTGATGCATGGTTTTCTCGTTATCGACAAACCCGCAGGCATAACCTCCCATGATGTGGTTGCCCACGTCCGCCGAGCACTGAAGCAAAAAAAGGTTGGTCACACGGGCACATTGGATCCCTTTGCAACCGGAGTACTTCCCATTGCGCTCGGCGATGCTACGAAGGTCATTTCCTATCTTGATGAGTCGGTGAAAGAATACCGAGCAATCATGCGCCTTGGCATCACTACTGACACCCAAGACTGCACAGGCAAGGTTCTGCAGCAAAAAGAATTAGAGAAGATCACCGAAACTCAGGTTCTTGAGACCTTTGCTGATTTTACCGGGACAATTTCACAGATGCCACCAATGTTCTCCGCCATAAAACAGGGCGGTGTCCCCTTATACAAGTTAGCAAGGCTTGGAGAGGAAGTTGAACGTTCCCCACGCCAGATCTGCATACTCACCCTCTCAATGAACCACTATCAGTTACCATTTGTAACTTTCACGGTTCGTTGTTCACGGGGAACATATGTTCGAACCTTGGCAAAAGACGTGGGTGATGCTTTGGGGTGCGGGGCTCACCTGGTCGAACTCCGCAGACTTAGAAGTGGCTTATTCACTGAAGATATGTCAATCTCTTTGGAACTGCTGCAGAAAAACTTTCTCGAAGGTGAGTTACCAGAAGTTCTCATATCTCCACTTCAAGCACTTTCACACCTGCCAACGATAACACTTACAGAGGCGGGTGAAAAGAACGTTAGTTTCGGAAGATCACCATCCTCCGCAAGTGATTTTGCTGCACTTCCTGAGGAAGACTTTATACAGGGACAAACGGTTAAACTCGTGCGTGAGGGTAATCTGCTGGCAATTGCATCCATCACGCAATCAAGAACGTCAGCCATGGAGAAAACCATTCGTCTTTCAAGGGTTTTCTCCTAGGTTTTCCTTTACACGACTAGGCAATTATGGTAAAAAAAAGCCTTCGTTGAACAATAGACTAGATTTCTAAATATATTTTTTCATGGAAAGGGGGTGTGCTAAATGTTGGTAACCGAAAAGAAACAGGAAATCATTGAGACCCATAAACGTCATGAGAATGATACCGGTTCTCCTGAAGTACAAATAGCGATTCTCTCGGAGAGAATCACATATTTAACGGACCATTTCAAGATTCACAAGAAGGACCATCACAGTCGAAGAGGTCTGCTGAAAATAGTTGGTCAGAGAAGACGTTTGCTCGACTACTTGAAAAGTAAAGATGTTGAGAGATATCGTGCCATTATTTCCAAATTAGGCATCAGGAGATAAAAAAAGGCAGTATATCTCTTATGTACTGAGATATATTGCCTTTTTATTTTCACAACGGGCTTTATGCCCGTTTGCTTTTTTTTGTTGGGGACGCGGGTAAAATTACTAACGAACAAGGGAAATTCTTGTTAGTTTTTTTATCGACGGCCCCAACAAACACCAAGTTGGCTAGGAGGCCATAGTAATGAAACAAATTGTACAGGCAGAAATTCAAGGCAAAACCGTAATTATTGAAACAGGTTGGATGGCAAAGCAGGCAAATGGTGCGGTCGTCGTGCGAAGCGGAGACACCATGGTATTGGTAACAGCTGTTGCCGCTAAAACCGCACGGGAAAACCAGAACTTTTTCCCGTTAACAGTCAATTATCAAGAGAAAACCTATGCCGGCGGCAAGATTCCCGGTGGCTTTTTCAAGCGCGAAGGTCGACCTTCAGAAAAAGAAACCCTCACCTGTCGCTTAATTGACAGACCAATTCGCCCGCTTTTTCCCGAAAGTTTCCTCAATGAAACCCAAGTCATGGCCACCGTTATTTCCGCGGACCGCGACAATGATGCGGGAATACTTTCCTTAATTGGCGCATCAGCAGCTCTCACCATATCCGATCTTCCTTTTCAGGGGCCAATTGCTGGTGTCAGGATTGGCAGGGTAGGTGGCAATTTTATCTGTAACCCGACAGCTGATGAGCTTCTGACAAGCGACATTGATATTGTTGTTGCTGGAAGCAAGGAAGCGGTCATCATGGTCGAGGGTGGCGCTGATGTTGTAAGCGAGCAGGATCTGCTCGATGCTATATTTTTCGCCCATGAGTCGATTCAACCGATCATTGCGGCTCAGGTAGAACTGCAGAAATTAATTGGTCTAGCGAAGATTGAAGTTGTCACCCCAGACGTGGATGAAGCGCTAAGGGATCGAGTTTCTGAACTTGCTTTTGCAACGGTTAAAGAAGCTGTCAAAATTAAATCGAAGATGGATCGCAAAGACAGCCTTACGACAATTAAGAATGAAACCATTGCAAACCTACAGGCGGATTTTGAGGGACGTGAGAGTGAGATTGCTGGTTTTCTTTCCGATCTTGAGTACAACATTGTTCGAGAGCATATCGCAAAGGATGGCGAACGAATTGACGGTCGAGACACAAAAACTGTCAGAAAAATTACTTGTGAAGCTGGACTGCTTCCACGGGCACATGGTTCAGCTCTGTTCACCCGAGGAGAAACCCAGGCTCTTGTTGCAGCAACTTTGGGCACCAGCGTAGACCAACAGCGGATCGACTCTCTCTATGGGGAATCAAAAAAGAGCTTTATGCTGCACTACAATTTCCCCCCGTATTCTGTGGGAGAAACGAGTATGCGCCTCGGACCGGCACGTCGAGAAATTGGCCATGGCGCCCTTGCGGAAAGGGCTCTTGCAAGAGTTCTTCCTTCTTTCGATGACTTCCCCTATACCATCAGAATCGTATCCGAGACTCTTGAAAGTAACGGTTCATCTTCCATGGCAGCAGTCTGTGGCGGCACTCTTTCGCTAATGGACGCCGGTGTCCCCATAAAGGCTCCCGTAGCGGGAATTGCCATGGGGCTTATTAAAGAAGGAGAGTCTGTTGTCATTCTTTCAGATATCCTCGGCGATGAGGATCATCTTGGGGATATGGATTTCAAGGTTGCCGGAACTGCCGATGGTGTTACTGCATTGCAAATGGACATCAAAATAGGCGGTGTAACTCGTGCAATTATGAAGGAGGCCTTAGACCAGGCCCGCGAGGGAAGACTCCATATACTTGGTGAAATGGCAGGAGAACTCGCGGCACCACGAGCAGAAATGTCACCCTACGCTCCAAGAATTACGACAATCTACGTAAAAACCGATAAAATTCGTGACGTCATCGGCTCCGGTGGTAAAAACGTCCGAGGAATTACCGAAGCAACAGGCGTTACAATCGATATCGAAGATACCGGCAAGATCAATATTGCCAGCCACGACATGGCAGCGTGCGAGAAGGCGATCAAGATGATTCGCGACCTGACAGCTGAGGCCGAAGAAGGCAAACTCTACATGGGAACCGTAAAGAAAGTCATGGATTTCGGCGCTTTTGTTGAAATATTCCCTGGCACTGATGGACTTGTTCATATTTCTGAGCTTGATACCGAACGGGTCAAAAATGTTGGCGATGTCCTCCGTGAAGGAGATACGGTTCTCGTTAAATGTATTGGCATTGATAAGCAGGGCAAAATAAAGCTTTCACGCAAAGAGGCTCTTGGTGCCACTCTTCCGCAATAATCCTCTATTCAACCACTGGAAATTAACCTTTTCAGGGATATAGTTATTACATGATTACAAAATCGGTATTACATAATGGAATCCGGGTGATCAGCGAAGTGATGCCCCATTCTCATTCCGTTTCGATCGGAATATGGATAACCAACGGCTCACGTAATGACAAAAGTGACACAAATGGTGCTGCTCATTTTATAGAGCACCTCCTTTTCAAAGGAACAACAACAAGAAACGCACTGGACATCGCCCGCGAGATTGATTCCGTGGGCGGTGTCCTTAACGCGTTCACCTGCCGTGAATATGTCTGCTATTATTCGAAAGTTTTAAACGAAGCATTGCCCAAGGCTGTCAATCTTTTAGCAGATATCTTCCTGAATTCACTTTTTGACCCCACAGATATAGAAAAAGAACGAAAGGTCGTCTTTCAGGAAATCTGGATGATGAAGGACAGCCCTGACGGCTATATTCATGATCTATTTTGTCAAAACCTCTGGAAATCCCACCCTCTCGGCATGTCCATCATTGGTACTGAGGAGACGGTTGGTAAGATCTCCCGTGAAACCCTACTTGACTTCAGAAAAAAGCGTTTCCGTGCTGAAGACATTATTATTGCCGTTGCAGGAAATGTTGTTCACGACGAGCTCTTGACTCTTCTTGAAGAACTATTCACAGATGTTACTCCGGGAGGATACGCAAAGAACGCGCTGACTCCTACCTATAAAAAACAAGTGAATCTCAACAATAAGGATCTGGAGCAAGTTCATCTCTGCTTGGGCACCAAAGCACTTCCCCAGAACAGCCCAAAACGGTATATTGGCTATATAGTGAACACTATCTTGGGAGGTGGCATAAGCTCCCGCCTCTTTCAGGAAGTTCGGGAAAAAAGAGGTTTGGCCTATTCTGTATACTCCTACATTCTTTCCCATTCTGACGCAGGTACTTTTGTTATCTATGCCGGCACCAAGAAAGAGCAACTTTACGAGGTCCTCGAATTAATTCTTGATCTTATGAAAAAGCTCAAGTCTGAGCCGGTTACCTCAGCGGAGATACTTTTCGCGATTGACCATCTTAAGGGGAATCTTCTCCTGTCGCTGGAAAGTACCGATAACAGAATGGCCAAGCTTGCAAAGAATGAAATTTACTTTGATCGCCAGATATCCATCCCTGAGATAATTGCTGGTTTGGAACGTGTCACGCCTAATGATATAATAAACTTCTGCAACGAACTTTTTCTGGATTGCTTTCTGAACCTGGAATTGATGGGTAAACTAGATGATCTTTCCATCGACTCTTCTTCATTTTCGCTCTGACACCCCATGAATGATTTACTCACCGTAAAAATCCAACGCCTTCGATCCGATAGCAACAATCAACTCCCCTGTTATATGACCACCCATTCCGCTGGCATGGACCTGTATGCCGAGTTGGTGGAAGACTTTATTCTTTCTCCTGGAGAACGCGCACTTATACCTACAGGAATTGCCCTTGAGCTTCCCGACGGTTTTGAAGTCCAGATTCGCCCACGTAGCGGACTTGCCCTTCGTCATGGGATTACCCTGGTAAATTCACCCGGCACCATTGACCCTGACTATCGAGGTGAGATCGCAATTATCCTGATAAATCATGGCACGGAACCATTTCGCGTCAAATCCGGTGACAGAATCGCACAGATGGTATTTTCGTCTTTTGTCAGGGCTGAATTTACCGAAGTCGCTGAACTTGGTAAAACAACAAGAGGAGAAGGTGGTTTCGGCCATACGGGGAAATCATAGTAAAATGCCCGCACAGGTCTTTTCTCACACGAAACAAAGCTATTTCACGTCACCATTGACCCAACACCCATAAAATTTTATAATGCTCGGTTTTTATCTTATCTACGGAATTCCGGGAAGGTGAGCAATAGAAATGCAGGATCCACGAATCAAGGAAATGGCTGATGTGCTTGTCAACTATTCAACACGGGTCAAAAAAAACGATGTCGTGCTGATCAGTGCTTCCGGAGTTTCATGTCTCCCTCTCGTGAAGGAGATTTATGCCCAGTGTATCCGCAAGGGGGCAAAATATGTTGAGTATGATTTTTCGATTCCCGACATTAACCGTCTATTTTATTGCAACGCCAGTCAGAACCAGATATCGTATTTTCCCCAGCACAAACTTGACTTCATGAAGCAGGTTACCGTTTTTATCGGGATAGGTTCATCCGAAAACTCCATGGTAATGGCCCAGGCCAATCAAGATAATATGATTACCTACTCCAAAGTATTGAGACCGGTACTTGATTGGAGAGTCAAGAATACCCGTTGGGTCGTAACTCGATTTCCAACTCATGGAGCTGCTCAGGAGGCTCGTATGAGTCTTGACGAGTATGAAGACTATCTGTTTTCTTCATGCTGCATTGACTGGCGGGAAGAATCGAAAAAACAGAGTAAGCTAAAAATACTCATGGACAGAACTGAAAAGGTGCGCATAACAGCATCGGACACTGACCTTACCTTCAGTATCAAAGGTTTGAAGAGCATAAAGTGTGACGGTCGTTTCAATATCCCCGATGGAGAAGTATTTACCGCTCCTGTTCGTGATTCTATAGAAGGGTATATCACGTACAACTGTCCTTCACTCTATCAGGGGAAAGAATTCAACGATGTCCACTTTGAATTTGCCAAGGGAAAGATAGTTAAGGCTTCTGCTGGGGCAGCCAGTAAGCCACTGAACCGTATCCTGGATACGGACGAGGGTTCACGTTATATTGGCGAATTCGCTATTGGTGTAAACCCCAAAATTAGCGTTCCGATGAGGAATATCCTGTTTGATGAAAAGATTTTCGGATCGATCCATCTGACGCCAGGACAGAGCTACGAAGAATGTGATAACGGCAATCGTTCCGCAGTTCACTGGGACCTTGTGAAAATTCTCACCGGTGATGGTGAAATCTGGTTTGACGACAAATTGATCCAGAAGGATGGTCTCTTTGTCCATGAGTCTCTTCTCAACCTTAATCCGGGGGAATAACGATGTTACTGGAAATAAACCCAATCAATCCCCAAACTCGTCTCATTTCAAAAATTGTCGACGTCCTTGAAAAAGGCGGGGTGATTGCCTATCCGACTGATACGACCTACGGAATTGGATGCAGTATCATGAGTAAACGGGGAATTGATCGAATATATTCGATCAAGCAGCGAGAGAAGAGTAAACCTTTTTCTTTCATCTGTAACGATCTCTCCGATATTGCTCGTTATGCCAGGGTGAGTAATTTCCAGTATAAGGTTATGAAGCGCTATCTTCCCGGTGCGTATACCTTTGTTCTTAATGCAACAAATATTGTCCCTGGTCTTCTTGTAACGAAACAAAAAACCGTTGGAATCAGAATACCGGATAACAATATCTGCCTAGCAATCGTTCAGGCATTAGGACACCCGATCATTACAACCAGCGCCAATCGATCGGGAGAAGAACCGATCGGTGACCCTACGACCGTTGATCATGAAATGGGGAAACTTTTGGACGTTATTGTTGATGGTGGAATTCTCACCGCTACAGTCAGTTCAGTAGTAAGCCTCATTGACGATACCCCTCTTGTCCTACGCAAGGGTGGGGGCGACGTTAGCTGGTGCGATTAACCGTATCTCAGTTCTTTTCAATAAAGTATACTTGCTAACTATATTTGAAGAAATTGATACGCACAAAGAAAAGAACCCAACAATGTCTCTGTACTGTTTTTTTGCATCTACTTTCGTTAGACGTATCGTCTTGCTTGCCTGGGTACTTACTATTTTATGGTTGTCACTTGATCCTGCGCCTCCAGTACCAGAGCCAAAAATACTAGGTTGGGACAAGCTATTACATGCGTTCGCCTACGGAAATCTGACTCTCTTCGGTGGTTGGGCTCTGTCAGGATCTTCACCTCTTTCAAAGGCAAAATGGGGCACGGTAGCTTGTGCTGCCATTGCCCTGGGAGGTCTTGTGGAACTTCTTCAAAAGAACTTTACCGATACCAGGATGGCCGAATTCAGTGATTTCCTTGCCAATGCTTTTGGTGCCGGTATTGTTCTTCTTGGTGTTTTTGCTTTCAGAAAGTACAAGCGTCGGCAATCGAAACATCTCGTGAAGTAAACAGATGCATTAGTCTCCGAGGCAACTATTCTCTTTTTGAATTCATCAAGGAAGGTACTATGCTGAAAGCGGTTATTTTCGATTTTGATGGCATTATTGTTGACACAGAACCGATTCATTACCAGGCATTTCAGAGTGTTCTAGAACCGTTACTGCTTGGATATTCCTGGGATGAGTATCTTGATAAGTATATCGGATTTGATGACAGGGACGCTTTTAGAGAAGCCTTTGCCAGTGCCGGGAAATTGCTGGAAGAGGGGATGTTGTGCGAACTTATCAGTCGGAAAGCTGAAGTCTTTGAAAGGATTGTTCGGCAGGGTGTTAAATCCTATCCGGGTGTCATTGAACTTATTAAGGCGCTTTCCGGTGTTCTTCCGCTAGCCCTGTGTAGTGGTGCCTTGCAATGTGACATTGTGCCGATACTTGAACAATTTGGCTTACAAGGTTCTTTCGATGCAATAGTAACCGCCGATGATGTCCGGGCCAGCAAACCTGACCCTGAAAGCTATCTCCTCACTCTTCAGCGACTCGTTGAAATTTACCATACCACTACCATTATTCCGCAGGAATGTATCGCAATCGAAGACACGCCTGCTGGGATTACATCAGCTTCTGGCGCTGGTCTCAATGTCCTTGCGATCACCAATAGTTATCCAAAGGAGCGCCTTGCAGAAGCACTTCACATTACTGATACGTTAGAGGGTGTAACTATTGATGTTTTACGGTCTTTTCTTCCCTGACGAGGACATCTACTCCACAAGCATTTCCAGACAGTAACGCAAAGCCAATATTTTCTAGGGGTGAACAAGGGGTAGGTTGGTCAGCAGAATTGAACCATCGGCCGTTACAAGCTTCCTGACAAAACTGACTTTTCGTGCAGTCGTTCTGGTGCTTGAGTACTTTTTGATGGATGATGGATCAGCAAGAAATTCGGAGGTTATATTTTGGCCATCAAGCCAGGCTTCGAAATGGAGATGCGGCCCAGTTGATCGCCCTGTTGAACCTGACAACGCGATAGTCGATTTTTTGTCCACCTTGTCACCAATTTCTACCCAATTAACGTTATTATGGGCATACAGGGTTGTCATTCCGCTCTCATGTTCGATGATGACGATATTCCCATATCCGCCTCGCATTCCGCTATATGAGACGATCCCTGGCGCCACGGGTTTTATCGGGGTACCTTCCGGAATTGCAATATCAACGCCTTTATGATTTCTAAGCACTCCATCGAAGGGATCGTAACGCAACCCGACTGTTGATGAAATAATGCCCTCAACCGGCAAGGCAAAAGATTTTGGTTTAGAAGACAAAACGTTTGACTGAGAAGCGTGGGGAATGGTTTGTTTTTTGGAGGACGCGTTCCTGCTTGATTTCAATTTGTGTGATACTACCCGGCGGTGCTCACGTATAATAAGTACAGATTTTCTGTTAACTGGTGCATCAGTGTAACATTCAACGCCGTCCTTGGAAACATAGCGATAGATGTCAGCAACTGCCATTTTCACGACAACGAGAGAGAGCAGGCAGACGACATAAAAAATAGTTTTCATAGATTAAAGGAATCCTTGAGCGCAGCGGTACTCAGCAGCGCGATAGTTTTCGTCCACATGTCTATGATTTTCTATTGGCAGTTATACCGCTAGCAGGATGTTTTTGCAAGAAAACCCGAATTTTTATAATCGCTATGGGCTTCGGAGAGATTACTGAAATCGGAAGAGGAGAACTACCGGAATGCGAATTGCTGTGGTAGGTGCAGGAGCATTAGGACTCTATTACGGGGCTGTACTGCAAAAATCGGGAAACGATGTATACTTTTTGCTGCGAAGCGATTATGAGGCTATCAAGTCTGAAGGGTTAACAGTTTACTCCATTAACGGAAATTTCCATCTGCCTAAAGTTAAATGCTTCCGTTCACCCTCTGAAATCGGGATAGTTGACCTTGTTTTAGTCGGATTGAAAGCATTTGCAAATCATTTATTTGCGGAACTCATATCTCCGCTTGTTAGTGCCCAAACCCAGATCCTTACTTTGCAAAACGGTCTAGGAAATGAAGAAACTCTTGCCGCCCTTTTTGGTGAAGAGAAAATTCTTGGTGGTGTCGCCTACCTTTGCTCTAACCGCAACAAATCAGGGGAGGTACACCACTTGGGGGAAGGGCGAGTTCTTCTGGGAGAACATTCCAAAACAGATAGCACCAGAACAGAAATAATTGCATCACTTTTCAGGGATGCTGGGGTAGAATGTCAAACTATTTTGGACCTTAAGCGTGCGCGGTGGGAAAAGCTTGTCTGGAACATCCCTTTTAATGGTCTCTGTGCACTTATGTTAAAACCCGTGAGTTCTTTATTGAATTTTGAACCAACTCGCCACTTGGTACGCGCAATAATGGAAGAAGTAATTACCGCAGCCAATACTCAATCTCTCTTGAAAGAAATTCCGTTATCCTTAGCCGAAAAAATGGTGGCATCATCGAGCAATTTGGGGCAATATAAACCGTCAATGTTGATAGACCGACTTAAAGGTCGCCCATTGGAGCTTGAAGCAATTTTTGGCGTACCACTTCAAGCCGCGGCAGAAAAAAGCTTTCAGATGCCACGCGTTCAACAAATATACGCATTGCTCCTGTTGAGCGAGAAAGATTAAATATTCATCTTTTCCATATAGGAGCTTTACGACAACCGGACCGTGTGCCCAACACATAGGCAACCTTGTGACAATTGCCTACATATTAAGCTCAACATTTTTTTATAGATTGGCAACAATCCCTGTAACCACCTGATTATTAGCGATATTATCATTTTTTGTCACTTAGGCAGATATTTTGCATCCATACGGAGAGTGTTACGTTTTTCCCTAACGAGGTACAGTTTACGATTTTGTTTTGCATGATAATTTTCTGAGGGGGTGATTCAATTGAAGAAAGTAGAAGCTATAATAAAGCCATTCAAACTGGACGAAGTTAAAGAAGCTCTCAATGAGATTGGAATCCAAGGGATAACGGTTAGCGAGGTAAAAGGTTTCGGTAGGCAGAAAGGCCACACAGAACTATATCGTGGTGCAGAATATGTCGTTGATTTTATTCCGAAGATAAAGATGGAAATTATTGTCGGTGACGACCTTGTAACAAAGGTAGTCGAAACCATAGAGCAATCGGCAAAAACCGGACGTATTGGCGATGGGAAGATATTCGTAACCACCGTGGAAGAGGTTGTCCGAATCAGAACCGGTGAGCGAGGACAAGACGCAATCTAATCGCGTCTATTTAACTTATAAAGGAGAGAATGAATGACACCGCAAGAAGTTGTGAAGTTTGCAGAAGAAAATGGCGCACTTATGGTAGATTTCAAATTCATGGATTTTGTTGGTAGTTGGCAGCATTTCAGCGTGCCTATCAGTGAATTCGAGGAAGATATCTTTGAAGATGGCTTGGGATTTGACGGTTCATCCATTCGTGGTTGGCAGCCGATCCATGCGTCCGACATGATCATTCTTCCCGATTGCACCACAGCAGTAATGGATCCTTTCACTGCAATTCCAACCTTGAGCCTGATCTGCAACATTTTTGATCCAATCACCAAAGAAGGTTACAGCCGCGACCCGCGGAATATTGCAAAAAAAGCCGAATCCTACCTAAAAGCATCCGGCATCGGCGACACAGCATACTTCGGACCTGAAGCTGAATTCTTCATTTTCGACGATGTGCGGTACGATTCAAGCTCAAACCAGTCTTTCTACGCTGTTGACTCGTCTGAAGGCGCCTGGAACACCGGACGTGAAGAGTTCCCCAATCTTGGGTACAAACCTCGCCACAAAGAAGGCTATTTCCCGGTATCTCCGACCGACTCCCAGAATGACCTGCGCAACGAAATGGTTATGGAACTGCAGAATGTCGGTATTCGAATCGAGTGCCAGCATCACGAAGTTGCTACCGGTGGTCAGGCTGAGATCGATATGCGCTTCGATTCTATGTTAAAAATGTCGGACAAGCTTCAGTGGTTCAAATATGTTATCAAAAACGTAGCTCTGCGCAATGGCAAGACCGTTACTTTTATGCCAAAACCCCTTTATGGTGACAATGGTTCTGGTATGCACACCCATGTGTCCATCTGGAAGGACGGTACCAACCTTTTTGCCGGTGACAAGTACGGCGGTCTTTCCCAGATGGCCCTCTGGTACATCGGTGGTATCATCAAGCATGCTAGGTCACTCTGCGCCTTAACCAACCCGACTACCAACTCATACAAGCGTCTTGTCCCTGGATTTGAAGCACCGGTTAACATGTGCTACTCCAGCAGAAACCGTTCTGCTGCTCTGCGTATCCCCATGTTCTCGACCAATCCAAAGTCGAAGCGTGTCGAGTTCAGAACTCCGGATCCCTCTTGCAACGGCTACCTGGCCTTTGCCGCAATATTAATGGCAGGTCTCGACGGTATCGAGAACAAAATCGATCCGGGCCAACCACTTGACAAAGACATATACGGGCTTGCTCCGGAAGAACTGGCAGGTATCCCATCTGCACCGGGTAGCCTTGAGGAAGCCTTGATAGCTCTTCAAGAGGACCATGAGTACCTCCTAAAAGGTGATGTTTTCACAGCTGATGTCATCGAAAAATGGATCGAGTATAAGACCGAAGCAGAGGTAAACGCAATCCGCATGCGTCCAGTTCCTATGGAATTCACTCTGTACTACGATATTTAGTACCTAATCAACACGAATAAAGAAAGGCGGGAGCGATCCCGCCTTTTTTTTTACTTTCAAAAGACTCCTTTATTACCGACTGCCGTGCATTCGTTGACATGAACATTCCAATCTGCTAAATTTATACGATTTACCAACAAAATATGCAGAAGAGAAGGTATATGGAAAACTTTTTATTCAAACTTTCGATCATGCTTGTTCCAGCATTGTTTGCCATTACCTGTCATGAGGTTTCTCATGGATATATCGCCTATAAACTGGGCGATAACACTGCACGCTCGCTTGGGCGCCTCACATTGAATCCCCTAAAGCATCTTGACATATTTGGAACATTAATGGTGTTTCTGGTTGGGATTGGTTGGGCAAAACCTGTTCCTGTGGATTTCGGGAAGTTGAGAAATCCCAAAAGAGATATGATCTGGGTGGCTGCGGCTGGTCCGATCACAAACTTCCTGCTAGCGACACTATCAGCGTTAGCCTTGCGTGGTGTTGCCATGCTCGATTTGGGGGTAGCAGGATACTCGATTCTCGAGCCTGTTTCTTTGATGCTTGCATTTTCAATCTATATAAACCTGCTTCTAGGTTTATTCAACTTGATTCCAGTTCCGCCTCTTGACGGAGGTCGTGTCGTGGTCGGAATTCTTCCCTACAGACTTGCAGCCTCATATTCTCGCATTGAACCCTACGGAATGATCATCATCATTGTTTTGGTCTTCTTTACGAATGTTTTCAACTTTATTATTGCGCCTCTGCTCGATTTTGGCATACGCCTGCTGGCAGGGCCCCAGGCTTCTCTTATATACGGCGTCACCTCGTTCCTAATGAGATAGCTTGGCGTTAATCCTCTCACTGTCATTCTCAACGGAGTTTACTTTTTATGCAAAACAAACGTATCGTCAGCGGCATGAGGCCAACCGGCAAACTTCATCTAGGACATTTCCACGGTGTTCTCGCGAACTGGAAGGAACTGCAGGAGCAATTTGAATGCTTTTTCTTTGCAGCTGACTGGCACTCTCTCACTACAGAATATGAAAATACGGCTCCGATACGAGAAAATATCTCCGATATGGTTCTTGATTGGCTGGCGTTTGGTATTGATCCTGAGAAAAGTACCATCTTTGTTCAGAGCCATGTCCCACAGCATGCCGAATTGAATCTTATACTTTCCATGATAACACCTGTTTCCTGGTTGGAGAGAAACCCCACATTCAAGGAAATGCTGGACAACTTGCAGGCAAAAGATCTCTCAACCTTTGGTTTTCTTGGCTATCCAGTTCTTATGGCTTCCGACATCCTTGTCTATAAAGCAACAAAGGTACCAGTGGGGCACGACCAACTGCCTCATCTGGAAATCACCCGTGAAATCGCACGAAGATTCAATTACCTTTACGGCAAGGTTTTCCCTGAGCCTGAGGCACTGCTAACTGAGACACCGAAAGTCCTTGGCCTTGATGGAAGAAAGATGAGCAAGTCATATGGGAATGCTATTTTTCTCTCGGAATCCGAGGAAGAAACACGAAAAAAGATCATGTCGATGATGACCGATGTGCAACGTCCCAGAAGAAGCGACCCGGGCGAACCTGATCGATGCGTTGCATTTACTCTTCACCGACTTTACGTTCCCGAAGAAAAGAGATCTGAAATAGTCGAGTCTTGTCGGAACGCGCAGATTGGCTGTGTTGACTGCAAAAAAGTTCTTGCCCAATGTGTTGTTGAGACTCTGGCTCCTTTTAGAGAACGCCGGGAAATCCTGTCAGAGAAACCGAACCTGGTAAATGAAATACTCCGAGAAGGGGAAAAAAGAGCGACAAAATCTGCGACTGAAACCATGACCCACGTCCGAGAAGCATTACGGTTTTAACGGCGTCAGATAAGCATCCAGTGCGACTTTTCGAAATACGGGAGCCTTTGATTGGAAATAGTTTTTCCCAGCAACATTGACGATATTTCAGATAGTTACGACTTATCATATAAAGTTAAACTTGAGAAGTTTGAGGGCCCCCTTGACCTTCTTTTGTATCTGATAAAGAAAAGTGAGTTGGATATTTACGATATCCCTATTGCAATAATTACCAAACAGTACCTTGAATACATCAAGCTCTTAAAAGATCTAAACCTAGAAATAGCCGGTGACTTTCTAGTGATGGCTTCTACTCTTATTCAGATCAAATCAAGCATGCTTCTCCCATCCCGCCACGAAGACAACCCCGATGAAGAGATAGAGGACCCTCGTGCGGAACTGATACGCAGACTGCTCGAATATAGTAGATATAAAGAGGCGGCGTTGCATCTCAATGAGCAAAAGCTTCTCGGGAGAGAACTCTTTGCCCGGTCATTTTCCTCACAAGAGCTCCAATCTGACGAGTTACCTGCGGAACCATTGGAACTTGACCTCTTTACTCTTATTGAGGCATTTAGAGGCATCCTTGCGAAGGCACCTCATGAAAGCTTCCATGAAGTGTGCGCTGAATCGATCAGCATTGCAGAGAGAATCAATGAAATTCTTTCCCTTTTACAAGAAAAAGAGTTTATCGCTTTTGCCGAACTCTTCGAAAAATGCTGTGATCGTGACTATATTGTTGCTACCTTCATGGCTATCCTTGAACTCTGCAAACTCAAACTAATTCGCGTCCGCCAGCAAGAGCAATTCGGAGAGATCTGGATCAGGCCAGCTGTCATTGAAGAGACAGACGGCCCTGATCAGGAGAATAAGGATGACAGCTTGTCGAATTAAGTCGATTATTGAAAGCCTTATTTTTATATCGGAAGAACCTATGTCTCTTGACAGACTTTGCGGTATACTTCCAGAATATGATAGAGATGTCATTCGCACCTGCATACTTGAACTACAGTCTGAGTTTGCACGTCCAGAGCGTGGCATTTTCCTCGCTGAAATAGCAAAAGGCTACCAATTCAGAACTCGCGAAGAAAACGGGGACTATGTTCGCAGACTGGTAAAAACTAAAATATCTCGCTTCAGTCAATCGGCATTGGAAAACCTGGCAATCATAGCGTATCGCCAGCCTATTACACGAGCTGAAATTGAGTACCTGCGCGGGGTTGATTCAGGAGGTGTACTCAAGACACTCCTCGAAAAGAAACTTATAAAAATACTCGGAAAAAAAGATATCCCTGGAAGACCATTGATTTATGGCACAACGAGGTATTTCCTGGAAATGTTCAGTCTGAAGGATCTTAAGTCATTACCAACATTGCGGGAGATTGAAGATCTGGCAGGAGAGGGTATTTATGAACAACAGGAAGAACTCCCTCTTGAAGGAGTCATTCAAACAACAACTGACGAGACATCAAGGTCGATAGATGACGATAGTTGAGGTCTTTTCCCAAAAGGAGTGTTGCTATGGTACGACAACCTGCAGTTGCGGGGCAGTTCTATACTAGCGATCCGATACGTCTCAGAGATCAACTGGATACGGTTGTAAAAATAAAGAACAAACAGACAAGGGCGCTCGGGGCTATCGTTCCTCATGCCGGATATATCTATTCAGCTGCTGTCGCAGGGGCAGTCTATGCTCGCATGGAAATCCCTGGAACAGTTGTAATCCTCGGCCCTAATCATCATGGTGTAGGCTCAAGGGTCGCGTTATTTCCTCCCGGGGAATGGATTACACCTCTTGGCAATGTTGCCATAAATCAACAACTATCGGCACTATTATTAAAAAACTCACCACTAGTGCAAGAAGACAGCACTGCCCATCAATTCGAGCATTCCATCGAGGTTCAAGTCCCTTTTTTGCAACACCTCAGGCCAGATGTTACCATCGTGCCTCTGTGTCTTGGGTTCAGCGATTATTCTTCATGCAGAAACCTGGGATTATCGCTAGCAAAGGCTATCAGTGAATACGAGAACGAGGTTCTTATTATTGCCAGCTCAGACATGTCTCACTACCAACCTGCTGATGTGGCTCGCCATGAAGACAATCTGGCAATTCAGGAAATTTTGCATATGAACCCGGAAGGCATGTATTCAGTTGTAAGGGAAAGGGGAATTACCATGTGCGGAATTATTCCCGCTACCATTATGCTAGTGGCGGCGATTGCAATGGGGGCAACAAAAAGTGAACTTATCCAATACACTACGAGTGGTGAAGTTTCAGGGGATTTTGATCAGGTAGTTGGGTATGCTGGTGTCATGGTGCATTAATACAATGTTCATCTTCCTTCATTATTCTAACAACCTGCAGAACGCCATTGATTGACTCAAGTTCTCGAATATCGAGTGAGTCCGTATCTCCAATAACGCCGATTATAATCTGATTTACCCCTGTAGATTGGTGGATATCAAAGCCTCTGGTAACAAGAATTTCTTTGATATGATCGAGAGCCGCTTCATCTGCGCATTTTTTCATGATTATCAACATAAAACAACCCCAAACCGGCTCATTTTTCACTCCCAGTCATGATCCGCTCCAATCGCCTCGATTCATCAATGACCCGTTCGAATAATCTTACGATTGCCTGATCGTCCAAAGGTCCGGCATTTTCGTTTTTCATTCTTTGAAAGATCTTCTTTTCACGACCAGGATCAAATATGGCGAGCCCCGTTGTTTTCTTAAGTTCGCCAATCTTCAGGGCCAACTGTGCTCTCTGATTGAATATCTTCAGTAGCTCACTGTCCAGTCGATCAATTTCACATCGAAAATCATCTATCGTCATAATTCCTCAAATTTAATTGAATAAGTGTGTCTTTCTTCCAATTGACATCATCGCGCTCAGGAAAATCAATGTTGTAGTGAAGCCCGCGAGATTCTTTACGCTGTTGTGCACATCGAATTATCAACTCTGCTACCGTGGCAATGTTTCTTAACTCTATAAGATCCGAGGTTATGTGGAAATCCCAGTAATATTCTGCAATCTCTTCCTGGATAAGCTTAATGCGATTCAACGCTCGCTCGAGGCGCTTATTAGACCGCACTATCCCTACATAGTTCCACATGAATCGCCGAACTTCATCCCAGTTTTGTGATACGACAACCATTTCATCACTATTGGTGGCTGTTCCGGAATCCCATTGCGGAATTCCCGGGAAGTCAAACCGTGTCTTGCTCAGACGTTCTACACTATGCCGATATGCCCTTCCTGCAAAAACTGCTGCCTCGAGTAGAGAATTACTGGCAAGTCTGTTGGCACCATGTAAGCCGGTAAAAGCTACTTCACCAATAGCATAAAGATTTGCAATATTTGTTTCTCCGTTTTGATCTGAAACGACACCACCGCATAAATAATGAGCTGCAGGAACAACAGGCAATGGTTCCTTTGTCATATCAAGACAAAACCGCAAACAAGTTCGATAAATATTAGGAAAGCGAGTCTTGATAAAATCGGGGTCTTTGTGTGTTATGTCCAGGTATACACAATCATCACCATAGGTTTTCATTTCATTATCAATTGCCCGTGCAACAATATCTCGGGGGGCAAGATCCTTTAGCTTGTGATACTTCTCCATGAAAGGAGTTCCATCACTGCGGCGTAGAATTGCTCCTTCACCTCGGACGGCCTCAGAGATGAGAAATGATTTTGCCAGAGGATGATAAAGTGTTGTGGGGTGAAACTGCATGAACTCCATATTTGAGATTAATGAACCAGCTCGATATGCCATGGCAACACCATCTCCAGAAGCAACATCGGGGTTACAGGTATACAGGTAAACTTTCCCGGCACCACCAGAAGCCAGCAGTGTGATTTTACTCAAAAATGTCTTAACCTTACCATTAAGTACATCAAGAACATAGGCACCATAACAACGGTTTGGCCGTTCTGGATTCTTTGATATTTTCAGTTCAGAAATGAGATCAATTGCCGTATGGTTCTCAAAAACTTCTATATTCGGGTGTTCAAATGCAGCAGTTACGAGAGCACGCTCAATTTCACGACCAGTCAAGTCATCAGCGTGGAAGATCCTTCTTTTGCTGTGACCACCTTCTCTTGTCAGGTCATAGGTATCGCCACGAGTTGTAAACTTGACGCCCCATTCAATCAGCGTTCTTATTACTTCGGGGCCTTCTGCAATGACCATTTTAACGATATCTTCATGGCAAATTCCAGCTCCGGCAACCATTGTGTCTTCGCTGTGTGAATCAAAGGTGTCTTCTTCTGAAAAAACAGAGGCAATACCGCCCTGTGCATAATTTGTTGCAGATTCGGTAATCTCTTTTTTGGTAACAAGCGCAACTTTCCCGTGATTTGCCGCTTGGAGTGCATATGATAAACCAGCAATACCACTACCAATTACCAAAAAATCACTCTCTATCTGCATAAGATCCCCTAAATTGAAACATCAGGATGATTTGAAGTGCAAAATTATCTGGCAAGTACCTTAAAGAAACGAACCAAATAATCAACCCCTGACCAAATGGTAATTATGGTGGCAATCCAAAGATAGAAAATTCCAACGTTATGCATGTTAACATAGAAATAAGATGATTGTATGCCAAATAACCAATGATAGTTGTAATGAAGCAGAAGCCCAATAATTGCCACTATTTGGAAAATAGTTTTGTATTTTCCAAGATTGCTTGCTGCAATGACAATTCCTTCCGTTGATGCTATTCCTCGCAAACCGGTAATGATAATTTCTCGACTGAGTATCACAAGAACCATCCAGGCGGGAACTCTATCATAAGGGATAATCATTATCAATGCAGCCATTACGAGAAGCTTATCGGCAATCGGATCGAGGAATTTACCTAGTACAGTTATAATGCCCAAGCGTCTGGCAAGATAACCATCAAGCCAGTCAGTGAAGGACGCGATTGCGAACAAAACTGTAGCAAGAAATCCAGCAGATTTAGAAGGGGATGAAAGAATTATCGCAATAGGCGGTACAACCAATATCCGAGAAAGAGTAAGGAAATTAGGGAGGTGACGAAGAGCACTCTTCTTATTAATTGCCATCGGAGATCCCTAGTTACTTTGATAGGATTTCTGATAACTCAGAACCCTGGAAATATAATTGCGTGTTTCCTCATAAGGGGGGACACCGCCATACTGGTTCACACGTGACATACCTGCATTATACGCGGCCAGAGCAAGGGTCACATCACCTTTAAAGGTGTCAAGGAGGAATCTAAGATATCTCACCCCTCCGCGGATATTGTCTTTGGGATCAAAAGAATCGGGGACGTTAAGCCCCTGAGCGGTTTTGGGCATTAATTGCATTAACCCTTGCGCTCCACATGGAGAAACAGCGTTAGGATTGTATCCAGACTCTGCATGGATTACTGCCTTTACAAGGTTTCTGTCTACGCCATATTCAGATGCAACAGACTTGACAATTGGATCAAACTCAGCAGCGTTCTTGCAAAAAGCCCCCAACTTGAAGTTTGTCCGCAGTTTTCTGTCTTTTTTTAAATCCCGCATAAATATTTTAAAACGTCGGTCGGTGGGAGCATCGGTAAAGTGCATGACACCTTCTTCGTCGACAAATTTATATATATCCGCCAAAGAATATGAAGGCAAAAAAAAGGGGAGGGTGAGAAGGAGGAAAAGTAGACTGGTTCTGTTTTGTCCAAATTGCATGTTTTCCTCCTTTCATATATTTAATAACAGAATCCAAAATATAGACCATAATTCCTAAATCTTCAACATAGTAAATCAGTTTTATCGAATAATAATCGATGGATTAGGTGCTAAGATCTATATTTTCTTTTTCTTCCTGTCCGTGGTATTGTTAAAAGCAAAAACTTTTTATCGAAATGAGGGAATAATGTATCAATTAAAAATAAGCAGTAATTTCGCCTCTGCCCACAATCTTATGCATTATCAAGGAGACTGCGAGAACTTGCACGGCCATAACTGGAAAGTCGAGGTGTCAGTGACAGCACAGGTTCTCGACAAATCAGGACTCGGAATTGATTTCAAGAAGTTGAAAGCAGAAACAAAAACACTTCTAAAAACGCTTGATCACAAATATCTTAACGAACTTGAACCGTTTAAAGAGGTCTCTCCATCGTCGGAAAACATTGCACGATATATCTATAAAGAACTCTCCCGCACCTTAAATAGCGACAACGTTACAGTGGATTCAATTACGGTATGGGAATCAGATTTTGCCTGTGCAAAATATTATGAGTAATTATACTACAAATATGGTTGAGATATTTTCTTCTATCCAGGGAGAGGGAAAACACGTAGGTTTGCGCCAAGTATTCCTTCGCTTCCACGGATGTAGCTTGGATTGCCACTATTGCGACTCGTCTAGCACTCGCACTGCTGCAATTCCAGAATTCTGTCAAACCGAAACCACTCCAGGAAGACAGGATTTCACAAAAACCAAGAACCCTCTATCCCTCGAGTATATAACAAATTTATTGTTTAACTGGGTATCTTTACTACCCAATGCACACCACTCGATAAGTCTCACAGGAGGAGAACCGCTCCTTCATATTGAGCCCTTGCTACAATATCTGCCAGAATTGCGTAAAATATTACCTATCTACCTGGAAACTAATGGGATTCATTACCATGAATTAGCAAAATGCTTAGAATTTTTAGACTACATATCGATGGATATCAAACTTCCATCCACAACGAAATCCCAAGAGTACTGGGAAGAGCACCGAAAGTTTCTAGAGATTGCTGACAGCAGAGATGTTTACGTAAAAGCCGTTGTTTCCGATGAAACATCCATCTCGGAAATCAGAAAATCATGCGAGATAATAGTCTCCGTCAATAGAAACATTCCCTTGATACTTCAACCTTTGACACCAAAGGATGCCAAGCAAGCCATTTCATCCAGATTATTATTGGAGCTACAGGAAGTAGCAAGTACCTATTTGAGCGAAGTCAGGATCATACCTCAAACACACAAATTCTTGAACCTTCTATAGCCAAATACATAACCCGCAGGGAAACAATATGATACTCGAAGAAATGACAATGGGAGAATTTGTAAATGGAATTAAAACAACGAGAACCGTATTACTTCCTTTTGGTTCGGTAGAAGAACATGGCTACCACCTGCCACTTTCAACTGATACTATTCAAGCTTATGAAGTAGGGAAGGCTGCGGCCAAAATATGTCCGCTTTTCATTGCGCCACCAGTTCACTACGGTTGCTGCAGATCAACATCTTGTCATCCGGGGACCATTTCGATTTCTACCAATACACTGCAAAGTCTCATGAAGGATATTGTCCGTTCACTATATTCTCATGGTCTAAGAAATTTCATAATTTTAACCGGTCATGCGGGCGGTACCCACAAAATGGCTCTTATTGATGCTGGAGAAGAGCTGGTAGCAGAAATGCTGGATATAAAGCTGGCCGTACTAACTGAGTATGATCTTGCATATTCCGAAGGTAGAGAAATTATCGAAACCGTTGGCGACGCACATGCCGGCGAAATAGAAACCTCACGGA
The DNA here is from genome assembly GCA_963717775.1 of uncultured delta proteobacterium. Lineage (GTDB taxonomy): Bacteria > Desulfobacterota > Desulfuromonadia > Geobacterales > Geobacteraceae > RPRC01. The sequence continues at coordinate 8,246 of CAVQWZ010000017.1, read as the reverse complement.
TTATGTATTTATACCCGGATCTCGTAAAAGGCATCGGACAAAGAGAGTTTCCAAGTTTTCCGCCAGGCATAATTGTTCGCAACAAAAGAAAGTTCTGGCCTAATGGCGTATGGGGAGACCCAACGAAAGCTACACCGGAAAAAGGTCGCAGAATCAATGAACTTGTCGTCAGGAAATTGATCGAATTTATTGACACACTGGAAAAGTTTTCAGAAACCTGAATTCGGAGATAATCTGGCTAATTCGGATTGACGCAAGTCGTACTTAACATAATATATCTTATCGGACGTAATGTCCCTGGATGTATATTAAGTCTCGAACAAACCCCAAACTGCCGGTGCAAACATCATCGACCCTTCCTGCAGTAACAATCAAAATCAATTAGATAACGTGTCAGCACAGCTAATAGAAAATGATGGCAAAGCCATCTTCAAGCGCACTTCGAGGAGGATTAATAGTTAACAAGTGTTGCCGGGTTTTGCATTTGCTGTTCGTTTCTCGGCTCTGACTGTGGAGTGTCAACAGTCTCCAACAACCGATCGAAGTGTTATCAAGCTCTCCAGTCTAAACATAATGATAGAGAGATTGGTGGTACCCCGACAGGGCAGGGAGTACCCTCCCCTGTTGACATTGACTGGCTTGTCTTTGATATATATTGAATATTCGACCCTTTGTGCTATGACAAGGGTCTTTTATTACCTCTGGAATGTGATTTCAAAAAAGCTTGCCATTCGCTAATTACCCTGGTCGGAATGAAGCATTAATTCGTGCGACGCCAGAACGAACAAAAAACTCAGGTTATTTACTAAATTGAGGTTATAATTATTCTGCCAATACAGAACGACATTTCCAGTAGTTGGTATTTATGATTCAGGAAAGATTGAAAATAAGAAACGAGGTGATCCTGTACACCATGCTGGCTAAGGAATTTGGCGGGAAATGGCTTTACTGAAACACGCTAAAGAGCCTATGGCTTTAGATCGGCAATAACTACATTTTAAAACTTTATCACTGCATGGGCGACTTACCAATGCCTTCTTCCATACAAATATATATGTGAGGAACCAAGCTTTTGTAGGGAACAAGACAACAAAAAAGGGTTAGCGATTTGAGCTAACCCTTCAATATTGTTAATTTGGAGCGGGAAACGGGATTCGAACCCGCGACTTCAACCTTGGCAAGGTTGCACTCTACCACTGAGTTATTCCCGCTCAATCAAGCTCCTGTTTTATATCAAAACTTGGGCACCAAGTCAATCATTTTTTATAAGCAAAGAAAATCTACTAGTCAATTATCGTATAGCGCAAAAACAAAACAATTTTACTGGTAACAATGAATAAACAATCTTAGCTTACCTTCAGAAACAAGTAAACTAGGTATAAGATTAAACGTGCAGAAGCTTTTGTTAGCATATTTCTTCTCGAAATATCTATAACTGAATCAGCAAAGTGATATTAATTCAACTCTCAAGCCGGAGCCATTGGCTCATGTCTACAGAACAGATATGGTGTTTTCATTTTAGTGGAGGTATTTAGTATGTTAACAAGCAAACCTATCTACGTTATCACCATTTTACTGTCAGTTGTTTTACTGTTTTGTTCATCTATCTTCATAGTTAATATATTTACAACCAATAATAGTACATTTTTCGATGAAGATTCTATTGCTATCGTTGAAGTTAAAGGCATGATAATAGATTCAGGCGATACAATAAAACAGCTTCATTATGCTAAAGATGAAAACAGCATAAAGGCCGTTGTATTAAGAATTGACACACCAGGCGGAGTTGTTGGGCCAACTCAGGAAATATATGAAGAGATAATTAAACTTAAAAAAATAAAACCAATAGTAGTCTCAATGGGTAGTGTTGCCGCCTCAGGAGGTTACTATATTGCTGCTCCAGCAACCATAATTTATGCCAATCCAGGTACTATCACTGGCAGTATTGGTGTCTTAATGAAAATCGCTAATTTTCAAAAATTACTCGACATGGTTGGTATTAATTCGATGGTTTTGAAAAGCGGTGAATATAAGGACACAGGTTCACCCTTTAGACCCCTTACAAAGGCAGACAAGAAAATCCTTCAAGGTATTATCGGAAGCATGTATGGACAGTTTGTAATAGCGGTTGCTGAAGGACGAAATATACCAATCAAAAAAGTACGAGAAATTGCTGATGGCAGAATTTTTACCGGTGAACAAGCTAAGGAATTGAAGCTAGTAGACAAGCTCGGTAATCTTCAGGATGCAATCGATGAAGCAGCTAAGATAGTTGGGATTAAACATAAACCCAAAATTGTTTATCCACCACAACCAGACAAATCATTTATTTCATTTTTTATGGAGGGATTTAGTGAAAGTCTTGTCAAAAGCATTAAAACTAAATCAGCTGGAGAAGAAAGATTCGAGTACTCGATGAAAACAGGACACTAACAATCAGATTCAAGACGCAAGAAAGCCCCATCTCAGTAATGAGATGGGGCTTTCTTGTAAAAGATCCCGGCGGCGACCTACTCTCCCACACAGCTACCCATGCAGTACCATCGGCCCTGAGGGGCTTAACTTCCGTGTTCGGGATGGGAACGGGTGTGGCCCCCTCGGCATAGCCACCGAGAAATCGTTATGATTGACTTGGAACAAGTCTCTCAAGATTGATGTCGTCAATTGCACAGAGATCGATTTGTAGAATTCTATTGGGTATATAGTGGGGGGTGGGGTTACCACCCCCCATTTAAATCAATTTTTATGGTCAAGCCTCACGGCCGATTAGTACCGGTAAGCTGAACGCATTGCTGCGATTACACACCCGGCCTATCAACGTTGTGGTCTACAACGGGCCTTTAGGGGATTGCTCCCAGGGATACCTTATCTTGAAGGAGGCTTCCCGCTTAGATGCTTTCAGCGGTTATCCTTTCCGTACATAGCTACCCAGCGACTGCTCCTGGCGGAACAACTGGAACACCAGAGGTACGTCCATCCCGGTCCTCTCGTACTAAGGACAGCTCTTCTCAAGTATCCTGCGCCCACGGCAGATAGGGACCAAACTGTCTCACGACGTTTTAAACCCAGCTCGCGTACCGCTTTAATTGGCGAACAGCCAAACCCTTGGGACCTACTTCAGCCCCAGGATGCGATGAGCCGACATCGAGGTGCCAAACCTCCCCGTCGATGTGAACTCTTGGGGGAGATAAGCCTGTTATCCCCGGAGTACCTTTTATCCGTTGAGCGACGGCCCTTCCATACAGA
>CAVQWZ010000016.1:0-154206 GCA_963717775.1 uncultured delta proteobacterium | reverse complement strand
GATTCGGTTCATGTTTCGCTCTGGCGTGCGCGTTTCAGAACTTTGCGCCTTGCGACGGCGCGATATTGACCTGGTAGAGGGATCGGCCAGCATTTATCGCGCAAAAGGGGGCATAGAGCCGAACCGTACACTTCGATTACATGACACACGCAGACGCGCTGACGGCCTACTGGACGCTGCGTGGCGACCCTGTTCGCGGAGCCGGAGCGCTCCCGGCATTCAGCGGGCGGGATAGACTTGGCAATCCGGGCAACGCCATCAGCCCCCGCACGGTGGAGCACATCGTGGCAGGGCTGGCGGTGGCCGCGGGTGTGGAGAGTGATGTTACCCCGCATACCTTCCGGCACGGGGCCGGCGACTGAACTGGTGCGACGCCACGTGCGTGAGTCAACGGTGCAAACAATCCCTGGACATGCTTCCCCCGCCACCACACGCATTTACGTCCACAAGTCGGCCGTGGAAGTGGCTGATGAGTATCAGGATGCATTTGGCGCCTACCTCCTCCAGCAGCACCAGCGCGGACTGACCGTCTGCGAGCGCTGGCTGGGGGTCGCGTTGCTCGCCCTGGTCGTGCTCAGCGGTTGCTCATCTGGCATGGCGACGGATGCGCGTCGCGATGAGGCGCGTGACGCGAGCTTGCCGGACAAGCTGGCATCAGACCAGGCCACACGAACGGCCCAGCGGTACTTCCGCCAACCTCGACACCCGGTACCGTTGAGCCGGACCCGGCAGCCCTGGAAGAACTGGTGATTACATTCGGGTTCCGCTCGGATGGCACGCCGGATGGCAGCTACGAGAGTGTGCCGGCAGGCGTCGCACCGTCTATGCCGCTGCAAGGGTGTCGGGCGTGAGCGTGGGCCAGACCGTCAAACGCGGTCGTGACAGATGCCTGGGGTAACGACCTGGCCCGGCCAAGTGTGACGATTGATCCCGGCCTTGAGCCGACCGGTGGCTGGCGCTGCCCATCGGGGTCGGTGGAAAATGTGCCGCCAGGTGAGTACGGCGTTTACGTTGAAATTGATGAGCAGGTTGTCGGCTCGCTGGCGTTCGGCATCACCGGGCAGGGGAGCTCGGCCCAGTCGCTGCCGGAGGCGCCAACCAACGTGCAGGTGCGGGCAACCCTGCCACCACCGGGTGCGGCGCCGGCAGTCTCGGCAACTGGGACGGCTGGCCCCAATCAGCAGGGGCAGCAGGGGCAAACCGATCAGCAGTGGCAAGACCAGCAAGCTCAAACAGACCAGCAATGGCAACAGGTTCAGCAGGGGCAGGCTGACCAGCAGTGGCAGCAAGACCTGCCCGAAGCGCCCTGGCAACAGGGCCAGGATGGTCAACCACCACCAGGGTGGGGACAGGAACCCCAGGGCTTAACCGACCACTTACCGGGAGTCCGAACGGCAAAGTCGCGTTTGATACAATCGCGCCCTGACGCCGAAGAGAGCGTCCTGTTGACTTCGTCGAAGACGCCGGGGACATGGGATGGAAGATCGCGATCTGGCCAGGGCGGCGGTAGCTGAGTTCCTGGGTCCGTTTGCGCTGGTGACGGCTGGTGTCGGTGCGGTCGTTGCCACACAGAACCTTGGAGACGGGGGCAACCTCGTTGCTGTTGGACTGGCCCACGGGCTCGCCATTGCGCTAATGATTGGCGCTCTCGGTGCAGTGTCCGGAGGCCATTTCAACCCTGCCGTGACGATCTCCATTCTCGCTACTGGCAACATCAAGCTGGTGCGTGCGGCCGTGTACATCGTGGCGCAGTTGTTGGGTGGAATTGCGGGCGCTGCCGTCCTGACGAATTTGATTTTTCCGCCCTTGGCGAGCTGGGTCGCAACAACATCGGGTGCCAACCTGGGTGTTCCCGCACTTGGTCCTGGTGTCACCCAATTCGGTGGTGTGCTGCTGGAAGGCATCATGACCTTTTTCCTGGTCCTGGTGGCGTTTGGTACCGCGGTTGACCCACGAGGTCCCAGAGCGATTGCCCCGCTCCTGATCGGTCTCACCATTACCATGGACATCATCTTCGGTGGGCGCATCACTGGCGCGGCCATGAATCCTGCCCGAGCGTTCGGGCCGGAGGTGGTGCAACAGGACTTCACGAACTTCTGGATCTACTGGATCGGGCCCATAATTGGTGGCCTCGTCGCGGCATTCCTGTACACGTTCCTCTTTTTCTCCAGCCAGCAGTTGCAGCCCCGCCTGCAAGCCGACCGGTCCTCAACACTCCGCCACAGCCCAAGCCCGTGCCTCCACCACAGCCCCAGCGACGACGCAACCGCCGCTAGCGTGCACGAACGGCCCCGTCCTGGCGACGGGGCCGTTGCCGTTCTTACCCAACCGAGACATGAAGTAGACCGGGTTCGCCGCCTGAGCTGGGCGTAGCGTGCGATGCTGTGTGGCGTAAACGGACACGGCGAGACAATGCGACGACGGAGGGCAGGATGGCGCAGCGCACACAGGCGGCACTGCAGCTAATCGATGAGTGGGTTGGGGAGCGTAGTGTGCCGGGCGTCGGTGCAGTGGTCTGGTACGACGGGCAGATCATTGCGGAGCGATATGTTGGCGAGGCGCTTCGGGGCAGCCAGTGGGACCAGAGACGCTGTTTGCCATGGCCTCCGTGACCAAGCCAATTACCGGAGCGACCGTGTTGACGCTCGTCGATGACGGGTTGTTGTCGCTGGATGAGCCAATTGGAGGATCGTGCCCGAAGTTTCGTGCGAGTGGCGAGACAAATCCTGAGTGGGAGCGGTTGCGCCCACGCATCTCCGCTCGTCAGTTGCTCTGTCATGTGTCCGGACTTCCGGAAGACCTGAGCGGTCGCGAGCCCCGGTACACCCAGCAGGTGGGAATCGACGATGTGATCGATCAGATGGTGCGCCTCCCGCTGCAATCAATGCCGGGCGCGGAGTTGCGCTATTCCAACGCCGGTTTCGGGGTGTTGACCCGCGCGGTTGAGCGGCTGTTGGGCAGGCCGTTCTGGGAGGTGGCCCAGGAGCGAGTGTTGGATCCGCTCGAACTCACCGGCATCGTGCCTGACCCGCAGCGTGCAGACCTGGCGCGGACCGCTCACCTGATGGATTCCCTGCACCCGGAACGGGAGGTCGAGACGTACAACAGCGCGTACTGGCGGAGTCTGGCGCTACCTTGGGAGGGCTCTTTGGGACACCTCGTGACGGTGTGCAGTTTGCCGGTGCGTTTCTGCAGGGTGTAGTTGGCACGCAAGGCCGAACGCCACGAGATGAAGAAAGACTGGAAAAGGTCACGTGACGGAGAAAGGGATTCGTGGAGACAGGCGGGACGCGAGGATCGTGGCCAATCTCGACATGATCAGCAGCACCGTGAGCATTAATCTTTCGCTGTGAACTGTTAAGCAAAACATAAGGCCGTCTTTCATAGGAAGGCGGCCTTATCAGAAGAGTTGCACCCGTGGTTTTTTATTTCGGCAGAACCGAGCCTGAGTTGTGGCGACCGGCTGGAGCCCAGACTGCCTGCTTGATGCCGGGATAATGGGTCTCCAGAATCTTTGCCTGGGTTGCCGGGGTAAGGAGGTATTCCTGGAATTTTAATGCCCCAGAGGTATTCACACCGGGTACATGTCCCGGATTGACAACGACCGAAACCATAATCCTTTGCAGCAGAGCATCTGTGGTCACAAGCGGTTCAATCGGCAACAGTGCTGTCTTCTGTTCCTCTAGAAATGGGGTGATCCCCCAGATAACATAGCCACCATTTTTTGCGGCAAAAGCAAGAGCAGCGCCTTTGCTGAGATCCTTTTCGATGTACCATGGTCCCTTGGTCGGCTTGCCGGCGGCACGCCAGATGATTTCCGTCAGATAGCGTATTCCATGGGTGTCATTCACCACGTAGGAAGCCTTGGCCTTGGCTATTTGGTCGAAGGCCTGAACCAGATCGGTCAGGCCACGCACTTTCGCTGGGTCTGAAGGCGGCCCGAAAAGAGCGAGTTGGTTTGAAAATACCGTTTGTGGCCATTGACCAAAGCCTTTGAGGACGAAATCTTTGATATCACGATGACCAAAATGCGAAATAACCAGATCATATTTACCCTTCCTTGCAGGTGTGTAGGGATCTACGCTGGATGTTACAACGACAGAGAGACCAGTCTCCGCCCGGAAAGATTCGACCAGTGCAGGAAGGAGTCCTCCGTCTATGGCGGTCGGGACACTGATGATACGGATAGGGGCATTGGCGGCGGGAGTTCCCTTGATGTTCTTTTTCCCGCCAGCACCTTTCGTGCCCGCGGCAAATGCACTTTCCGCACCTGTCAGCAAAGCCAGTACGACTACAAGTACTGTTGCGGCAATGTGTAAAAACGTACGTCTGGAAACTGAGCTGTTATCCTGTTCCATGCATCACCCTCCTGTGCACCTAAATTGATTTGAATTTTATGAAGCAGTTTCCTTCTTCTTCATTGTGATTATTTGTCAAGCGTCTTCAGTCAAGGCAATTCGCAGTGACTCATCAAAAGAGCTAAGGCTGCCGGGTAGCAATTCCCGGATTCGTGTGTCGCGGCAGATTACCTCGTTCCGCAGCCCTTCTATGAGCGGCATGGAAATGGAAGGCTTGACCGGCGTGACGAGTCCGACCCAATAGGATGACAGTTTCGGCGTCAGCAAAGGAACCGGCAGAATCAAGATATTTTTGCCGATGATCCCGGCGAAACGCTGCATCATCTCCCGGTAGGTAAGTATTTCCGGGCCGCCTATGTCAAAGGTATCGTTTGCGGTCCGTTCATTCCGGAGACATCCGATCAGGTAACGGATCACATCACCTACGGCAATCGGCTGGCACCTGGTTGAAACCCATTTCGGGGTGGTCATGATGGGCAGTCTTGTTACCAGTGCCTTGATGATCTCGTAGGAGGCGCCACCTGCTCCGATGATGATTGCCGCACGCAGCACGGTTGTGGAAAAATCTCCGTTTTGCAAAATTTTGGCGACTGCCACGCGGCTTGCCAGGTGTTCGGATAGCCCGCTGCCGGTTTCACCGAGACCGCCCAGGTAGATGGCTCTTCTCAGGCCGGCCTCGTTGGCCGCTGATACGAAATTCTCCACAGCCTGGCGGTCTCGCCGTTCGAATCCCGTTCGGCCTCCTGCCATGGAATGAACGAGATAGAAGGCGGTATCGATCCCAGCCAGGACCGGATCCAGCGATGCACGGTCAAGCAGGTCCCCACGCACCGTTTCTACTTCCTTGGGAAACTGATTACCCTGGTTGCGCACCAGCGCCCGAACTTGAAATCCTTCCGCTACAAGCGCACTCACTAATCGTTTCCCGATAAACCCGGTAGCGCCTGCTATCAGTACTTTCCCCCGGTGAGGCTCCATGGTCTCTCCTTCACTGTTCCTTCCCTACCAGTGTACACGACATCTGGAAAAGTGAAGTGTATGTAGTGGATTGTTTGAGAGGTAAACTGCCCTTTACTCCACTCACCGGGCATAGGCTGAAATGCTGTGGTATGATAGCTGCGGAGGTTTGAATGTGGACGGAGAAGCGGTTTTTGCATATGAAAATTGCCAGCAGGGAGATCATAGGGGCTGATCACTCGGTCTATTCCCGGCAATGGATTGAATTTGCTCCTCCAGATCCGAGTGTTCTGACTCCGGCATTTCTTGTTGAGAAGTATCTCGCTTTCGTACAAAAATGCACACTGTCCTTGGTGCGGCCGCAACGAAGCGGTGGAGCTACAGCCTTTTCCCTCTTCGGCATATCTTTCCCCCTGCTGATATTTTCTGGTCCTGAATTCAGCGAAACCGACCACTCACAATCCGCGACGTTCCGCATTGACGGCGGATTGCTGGTGCAGCGGAGCGAGTGCGGAAAAGGAATGCTTTCCTTCACCATTGAGAATGTTGAAGGTGGTGTGCAGATAGGCGTAGAGGTCTGCGATTACTGCCCCCTTCTTTTGGGTGGGGCGAGGTCATCAAAGTTGAGGAAGTTGCTCTACCGGTTTTCCCAGGCGCTGATACATAAGATCATAACCTCGCGTTTTCTCCTCCATCTGTACCGTCAGATCAAGTCCGGCAGGGCATTCTAAGTCATCTTCGCCGATTGGCTTCAGTCCCTCATCTTCCTTCTGTCTCGTCCCACAGCCGCTTGTTTTCTTGCCCTTCAAACGGGAATTTGCCGAGGTATTCCATTATGGGTGGCCCAGGTTTTTCAGTATTCCTTCCGCAGCCCTGATCCCGCTGGCCCAGGCGCCGGTGATGCCGCGCGAGGTCCCGGCACCATCGCCGACCATGTAGACATTGCCGCTTACTCGAAAATAGCGATCCAGAAAGGCCGGTTTGTTTGCGTACATCTTGATCTCAGGATAGTACATGATGGTGCTTGGGTGGAGGATGCCGGGGATAATGGTGTCGAGTTTCTTCATGGCCGCCCAGAGGTGGCGCATGATCTTGGCCGGCACGGCAAGCCCCAGATCGCCGGCTGTGACCGGGCAGCTGGGTGGGAACGAGTAGAGATCCTCGTTGAAAGTCTCCAACGTCGAACGTTTTCCCATCCGAAAATCACCCACCCGCTGCATGAGTGGTTTTCCACCACCGATCTCGTTTGCCAGCCTGCCGAGGAATACCGCCATTTGCTGACCGCTTCTGACCGGGTCTTTCAGGCCGATGGTTTTGAGTAGAGCGAAATTCACCAGATTGTTCGCCGGCTGCTTTTCGGAGAGGGCATGGCCGTTAACCAGGTTGAAGCCCTGATAGCGTTCAAGGACCACCCGCGCATGACCCGAGTTGGTGCAGAAGGTGCGCACCCCGTCGGGAAAATGGAACTTTGGATCGTAGTAGTCATTAACGATGGGGTAATTGTTGATGGTTGTCTCGAGCCGGATGCCGACATCGACCTCGTTGTCGACATAGTCGATACCCATTCGTTCCATCACCTGCTGAAGAAAGCTGAAACCCTTTCGTCCGGGGGCGACAATTACTTTCCGGGCGTATAGCTTCTCTGTTCCTGTGATAACTACTCCCGACCCATCACTATCTTCAAAAATATCGGTAACCTCACTCTCCAACCTGAAGTGTACCCTTCGGCTTTCAAGCTCGCCCATGAGGCGCCTGATCAGAGCCCGGCTACGGTCGGTTCCCACATGGGCCTGGCGGATATCGAGCAGGGTTACGCCGATCCGTTCCGCCCGCCGCCGGTAGACATCCAGGTTCTTTTTTTCCTTAATAACAGGTTGAAAACACTTTTCTACTTGGGGAAGGAGCCTTTCTGCCTCTTCTCTGGTCCAGTTTTCGGTCACAAAACCGATCGGGTAGGTGTAATTCTGCTTGCAGTCGTTCAGCAGGCCGCCGGAGCAGATCTTTTCCCGGTCAATCATGAGTATGGAGAGGGAGGGAGCTGCTTCGGTTAGGTGAAATGCGGCGCCGAGACCTGCCGGGCCGGTGCCGACGATGATTATATCGTAGTTGGGAGAGGGCATGGGTGACTCCTTGGACTAGTAGTGCTGCGTTAAGTATACCCTCTTTTTGTTTTCCGAGGGTGCTGTGTCGAAATGGCTAATGCAATAACAGGGGAGCACTTGTTTGCTATGGCTATTATTGTCGGACAAAATTCCTCCATTTGCTTCGCATCCGGTACGATGATGATATCCGACCCAGATCCTATCAGGAGCTTTTATCTTCCACTCCCGCCTTTTCGTCGGTATAATCTGCCCAATTTGAATTCTATTGCAGCTACTATTGAACTTTGCCAAAAGGATGATTTGCCATAAAGAAATCACTGTTTGCTCTTGTCATGTTGCTAGTGCTGTTAACTGCTGGCGCCCAGACCGGCCGCGAGCTTGCTACCTTCGTTGACCGGCAAACCGGATATAGGGGGGCAGTTGCGATAGAGAGCTACGAGGACCTGTTCCCTCACCAGGCAAAGAGTCTCGGCGAGAATATCTCTCAATTTATCGAGAAACTTTATTGAGCAACGGGATGAAAAAAGGCAGAGTCACATGGCTCCGCCTTTTTGATAACTTTCCGCTTCGGCAGGGTATTCTGCGGAACTCCAGGGAAAGGATTTGAAAGTGGTACAGGTTGACAGGAAAGACACCGGGCCGGGGCAATTTGAGGGAGCCGAATCGTATCGGGATGGCTCTGATTTCGATCTCGCCATAATCGGCGGCGGCTTCAGCGGCATCTGTACCGCCTGGCATCTGTTCAGCCGCGAGGGGCTGCGGCCAACGTTCCGTTGTGCCATCATTGAGCCCGGCGCACAGCTCGGGGCTGGGCTTGCCTATCGTACCGACTCTCCCTGCCACCTGCTGAACGTCCGCGCCAGAGGGATGAGTATTTCCAGCGGGGACCCCAACTCTTTTGTCCGGTGGCTTTCCGAGTTTGCACCGGAATACTCTCCCGACGATTTTATCCCTCGCGGCATGTATCGCAAGTACATTACCTCCTGCCTTGACCGGGCGCTGGAGACCTGGCAGCCTGGTGCGCTTACCGTGCTGCAGGACAAAGTCTGTGCCGTGGTTCAGCAGTCCGGTTCTCAGGGATACGAATTGCAACTGAAATCAGGCGATACTATCCGCGCTACAGCGGCGCTATTGGCCATTGGAAATCTCCCGCCCAAGTCACCGCTGGATAACGGACTGCTCTGTTCGCCCTGGGGTCGTTCCCTTGACTATCGCACTATTGAATCACTTGCTATCATCGGAACAGGGCTCACGGCACTGGACGTCATCCTGGAAGCGGAAGAGGCTGGCTATGCCGGTCACTACTGGGTTCTCTCACCTCATGGTCAATTCCCCCGGCAACACAATGAGCCCGCCCTTCCGGTCTCGGCTGAACTGCGCCAGTGGGCAGCTGAGCTGGCGGTGTCTAATCTAAAACTTCGCCAGGTTCTGCGGGCCTTTCAGCAAAAGCGAAAATCAGGGGTCCACTGGCAGCCCCTGGTGGACTCGCTTCGTCGAGTCGCACCAGACATCTGGACCAGTTTCGATCCAAAAGACAAACGGCTTTTCCTTCGTCATCTCCGTACCCTCTGGAACACCCACCTTCACCGCTCCTGTCAGAGAAGCATTCAGGTTGTGATGCTGCTAAGGGATTCCGGACGCTTGGAACAGCTCCACTCCCGCGTGATTGCAGTTGAAAAAAAGGAAGGCAGGAGCGATTCGGCAGTTCGGCTGGTGTTGCAGGCGGGTAAGGTTGCGACCCTGGATGTGGATGCGGCAGTAAACGGGACCGGACTTTTTTCCAATATCCTGCAGACCGACTCGGAGTTGGTTGCCCAACTCCTGGCTGATGGCCTGATACAGCCGGATGCGTTTCTCCTCGGTTTGAGGGTGAATGGTTCCGGGCAGTTGCTGTCGGCGGATTGCAGTGTGCAGCCGCGGCTCTACACCGTTGGCACGCTGCGGCGTGGGGACGAACTGGAATGCAGCGCGGTTCCGGAGATCAGGCGTCAGGTGGCATGTATGGTGGAAGAAATTATCAGGGTAACGGGAGGGCTGGCGTAGTTCTCCCTGACATGGGTTTCTTTTGTTCTTTGTTTTTCTAAAGATTGTCAAAAATCTGACGAAAAGATAACAAAAGAATGAACTGCCACCCCTGGCAAAAGAGAGGCCATCATGCAGTTGACCATCAGCACGTCGTTGCAACAATCGCAACTGGATTTCAGCCAGCTTACCTTCAATCAGCGGGAAAATAACGGTCCGCTGCCGTCGTTGCCATTCCATTCTAAGGACCGGGTCGAGCTTTCCGACGAAGCCAGGCGGCCGCATGGCAGAGAACATTCCATCGATCATGTGCAAAGAGCCCATCACGAGCTGAATGACAATCCCCTTGCCGATTTTCTCAAGAGTATTCTTGCACAGTTAACCGGCGCACAGGTCAGTGATCTGCAAAACATCCCTGCCGAGGGCGATGCCTTGGTGCCGGTGCCACAGGACCAGCAAACATCGATCTCTGCACAACAGGCCAATCTCTCTTTCGAGAGTAACAGCTTATCGGTCAACGGGTCCATCAACACTTCTGACGGAGCCAAGGTTTCCTTTGCCCTCGACCTTCAGGTAATGCACGCCTCGGCCAGCGCCAGTGCCTTCAACCTCAGTAGCGATCCGAATGGCTACGAATTCAATTTTGCCGGCAGTTCGGCCGAACTGTCCAGTACCAGCTTCAGTTTTTCGCTCAGCGCCGAAACTCCGGACGGGACCTCTGCCAGCGGCAGCGGGGTGGGAAGCTTTTCCTTGAAGGATGAAATGAAAGAAGTCAGGCATGTCCTGAAACCGTTGCTCAATGAGTTTTTACATGATGCCGGCATACCTTCCGACAAGCGAAGCGTCAACCGACTTCTCCACGCGATAGCGTAACTGCCGATACATTCACTTTTTTACCGAAGGAACGAGCGGGATCAGAATTGCACCCTTTCATACCTTGGATAGTATCAAACAACTAGGCACGTCTGTAATTTTGCTCCGCTACCGAACTGGAATCAAACTGCTGCCAGCGACAATTAGGAGCGCTCAGCAGCCTCTTCTCTAGATCCATGCTTAATCATTTATCGAAGAATCGAATCGTATTTCGTCCGTTTGCTTTTGCTTGATACATTGCCGTGTCGGCCCACTTGAGTATGTCTAGCTGGCTGGCATCGTGACTCTTGAACAGCACGACACCGATACTGGATGTGCAATGATGTTCCACGGTGATCTCCTCCGCACCTTCTTGTGAGCGTTTCAATAGATAAGGCTCGGCCAGGGTGACGCGGATTTTTTCGGCCACAATCCCTGCTTTCTCAGCCGAATGCTTTTCATCTACATCCAACTCACAGAGCATTACTACGAACTCATCGCCACCAAAGCGCGCTACGGTGTCCATTGCACGCAAGCAAGAAGTGGTTCGCTGAGCCACTTCGATCAGGAGTAGATCACCCATATCATGCCCGTGCGTATCATTGAGTGACTTGAACTTGTCCAAATCCAGAAACATAATCGCGCCATAACGATTGCTCCGTTTGCTGAAAGCCATCGCCTGTTCCAAGCGATCAAGTAGCAGACGGCGATTGGGAAGATGCGTCAAAGTGTCATAGAATGCAAGTTGACGGACCAGTTCCTCTGCGTTTTTGCGCTCGGTGATATCCTCTGTAATGCCCATAAGTTTTTCAAGGCCGCCGTTTTTGTTCTTGATCGGAACAAAACACGATTGAAAGATTTTTCCATACGGCCCACTGGACGTAAACTCAAAGTGGCTGGTTTCCCCGACAAACGCTCTGGCAAGCAATTCTCCAACGCGTTCCCGGTCAACAGTGCTGACAGCGTCCAGATAGAAAGATCCTTGCACCTCACTTTCCTCTTTAATTCCCCGCATCAGAAGTCCGGCACGGTTCATGGATGTTACCTTGCCAGCCATGTCAATTTCGTGAATGCTCACCGGTGAGTTCTCGACGAGCAGACGGTGATGATTTTCGCTTTCACGCAAGGCACGGGTGATTTTCTCTGTTTCCTGTCGCGCATTCTCCAGTTCTGCCGTGCGGAGGCGCACTTGATCCTCCAGGGTAATAGCTCTCTGGAACAGGTTGAAGTCTGATCCCTGGATACTTGTGTTACGTTCAGCACGATTCATCAATGCCTGGATGATCTTGTTCAGACGCGCAATTTCAGCATGTAAGGCCGGAACATTCAGCTCTAACTGTTCAGGCATCATCCACCTCCTTATTTAACTCGGGGTTGGAGCCGATGGCGCAGCCGGTAAGGGTCTGGTTGACGTGGACGCCCCGGAACTGTTCGCCGTAACAACTAAAACCGATAGTATTATTGCGCATAAAGATTTCTCCGACGTGATCTTTCAAACCGTACTGGGAAACTTCCAGATTGCGGAGTATGCAATCGCAACCGAAGACGATTTGGGGAGGTCCGATCTCTTCCTCAATACGAGAGAAAGTCTGTTCCAGGTTTTTTACCAGATCAACGCCATGCGCCACCCTGAGCACCAGCCCCTCCTCAATAGCGCAATAGAAAGACAGGCTGCCGTCGGCATTCGCCTTCTGAATAGAGCGCACATAGTCAGTGCCATCGATCATTACCACCACAGGTGACGCGGCAAAACTCATAGAACTAAGCTCTTGTACTTCAGCGCCTACGAGTCGTGCGTACTCTTCCGCGGCGGGCAGTCCGTTAATCTCATTTACAATACGCCTGACAGGATCAGCTTCCGTGACAACCAGTCGCTCGTCGGTGGCAACAAAATGCTGTGTCTTGAATATTGTGAAAGGAAATGAGGTGTTGATGAGGATCAGTGCGGCGCTATCTGTGTGGAAATGCCCATTACTGTAAACGAGGGTTTTAGCGAATTGCAGGTCATCACCTGCTGATCCTCCAAACAGCGGAATTGTTCCCAGGGCATACTGCAAGGCATGGGTTACGGGTTCCTCACGCTGGGACATTGCGTCGATCAACAGAAAAGCGAATGAGTTATTCGGGGTTGCTCCTGGGACTCTGCTTTCTAGCTTTTGTAACAGAGTTTGGGTAAAATCGTGTCCTCTTGTAATATCGAACTGGCTTAGGTGCTCTAGTAGCCCATCGACGGCAATGAAACTGCCTGTCGGAAAACTTGCCCCTGTAAGGCTGTGGTTGCGATAGCCGGCTGGCCCTATTTCACCCGACGTGGTACAGCCAACCACTTGAATCCCTGCAAAGAGACGGCGCATTTCCTCTGCCAGAATATCGAGGTCGTATTCGCTGGAGCAGAAGAAGATTACCAGCTCCATGTTTTTTTGGGATACCGCTGCATGAAATTCTTCTGCCGCCTGGCGAGTATCTCGTGCGCACGATTGTGCCAGGTGAATTTTCTGAATATTCATATTTGCTACCCCCGTTATCTGCCGATTTAATGCTTTGAATGATATACAGCAAAAACGTGTCCATAAAATGGCTGTTACCTGTATTTAATTATTGTTCACTGGAAAATACCCTCAGAGGAGGCTGAAGCGAGCTATCCGTCAATCTTTTTTCGAATTGCTTTCAGCAGATCGCCGGGTGGAATCGGCTTGGTGAGGACATTCATTCCTTCCTCAGGTATCGAGCGCTGCTGGAAGACGTCAGCCGTATATCCGCTCATGAAGATGACGTGGATGTCCGGGCGAACCCTGCGGATTGTATCGTATACTTCCCAGCCGTTCTTTTTTGGCATTATCACATCAAGCAGAAGCAGTTGTATTTCCCCGGCACGATCCATGAACCTGTTTATCGCATCCTCACCATTGACCGCTTCTATAATACTGTAGCCGTTTTCCTGGAGCAGGTTTTTTGTCAAAGTCCTTACCGAATAGTCATCCTCTGCCACCAGCACCATCTCCGTACCCGACGGATAGAGTTCAGCCATCTGCGGGCAAGCCTTCTTATCCGAGCCGGAGTGACTGGAGCAGGTTTCATGGTGCGGGGAATGGTCGCTCTCGGTTTTTAGCTGGGTATCTTCTTCAAAGATCAGCGGCAGATAAATGCTGAAAGTGGTGCCCTTGCCGAGTTCTGAAGTAACGTCGATGCAGCCTTTATGCTGGTCGATGATGCCGTAGGCCATGGAGAGTCCGAGGCCGGTTCCCTTTCCGACTTCCTTTGTCGTGAAGAACGGCTCGAAAATACGTTCTCTTGTCTTCGGGTCCATGCCGGTGCCCCAGTCGCTGACGTGTATGACGCCGTAAATTCCGGGTTCCACCGAACC
This sequence comes from uncultured delta proteobacterium, assembly GCA_963717775.1. GTDB lineage: Bacteria > Desulfobacterota > Desulfuromonadia > Geobacterales > Geobacteraceae > RPRC01. Next base: position 140,551 of record CAVQWZ010000016.1, on the reverse strand, counting down.
GTGGGCATGGGTAAACTCCACATCTTTCTTCTCCAGGCCGGTACTCATGGAAAACAGGCCTCCTTCTGGCATCGCATCTCGGGCATTGACAGCAAGATTCACCAGTACCTGGCTCAATAGCCCGGAGTCCGCCATTACCCTGGCTGGCTCTACGCAGAGCGAAACGATGATTTCTACGTCTTCACCTATCATCATGGAAAGAAGCGGTTTTGTCTTGGCTACCAGTTCATTCAGGTCAAGCAGTTTGGGTTCAATCTTCTGTTTCCTGCTGAATGCCAGGAGATCACGCGTGAGTCTGGCCGCTCTTTCGGAGGATAGGGCGATATTGCCGACGTAGAAGCACAAGGGATCGTCATCAGGCATGTTTTTCTTCAGCAGGTGGGCGTAGCCGAGAATAGCAGTGAGAATATTGTTGAATTCGTGGGCGATTCCTCCGGCCAGTTGGCCGACCGCTTCCATTTTCTGTGCCTGGAACAGCTGGGTTCCAAGGCGCTGTTTCTCTTCTTCAGACTGCCTAAGGTCGGTAATATCGAGGACAACGCCCACAAGACCGGCTGGATTTCCCTCGATGTCGGCATAGGCGGCCTTGGAGAAAATCACATTACGCTTCGTTCCATCGGTATGCTCCAGCAGGGCTTCGTAGCGCAGAATGCCATGATTATCCGGAGGGTCGCTTCCCGCTTCATCAGAATTACCGACGAGATTGGAGCGGTGCAGGTCATGGACAGGTTGGCCCGTCAGCTCATCTTTCGTTTTACCGAAGAAGGTTTCATAGGCATTGTTGCATCCCGAATAATAACCCTTGCCGTCTGTGTAAAAGATCGGGTTCGGAATGGTGTCGAGCAGGGTGCGGAGGAATTTCATCTGCTCCGTCAGCGCGGTTTCTGCTTGCGTGCGGACTAGGATCTCCTTTCCAAGCTCACAGTTCGATTTCTCTATTTGCTTATTGCGCTCCTCGACGGTTCTCCGCAGAAGGAAGCCCGAACGCATGCTCTGCTCCATGGTGTAGCACATGTACATGCCTGTCAGGGAAAATGCCGTCAGGATGAAGGTGTTGCTGAACAAGACGTTTGTCGGGATTTTCGCATCCCATATCGCTATTGTCTCATAAAGAACGAAGGTGATCAGCGTCAGGAACGAGGCGCTGACGAAGCGGAGGCGGAAGTAGAACAGGATGCAGAGAAGCAGTCCGGAATAGGACATGTAGTTACCGGGCGGAGCGGCCTTGACTATCATCAGCGCCACACCTGCTCCGGCGGAGAACGCGGCGATCGACTGGGAAACCTGCATCAGGTTGCGGATCTGCCGGCTGTAAGTGAAGAGGAATATCGCGAACACCAGTGGGCAGACAAAGACGTAGCGAATCAGCCAGGCAAATTCCTTGATGTCGGGAATTACCCAGTAGTCGTGGATGCCGAAGAGTATATAGAGGAACATTCCTGCCAACAGGTCAAGGCGGAGATGGGGAAGTCTTCTAGTGCAGTAGTCTTCTCGAAATGCGGCTTCAAGGCTCCCGTCCTGGAAAGACAGGGTGAAGGCATTGTGGGGGACTTCTTTCTTTGAGTACATGGCGCCCCTTTCAACACGGCAACCTCTCGTCATTGTAAATTGTCGGGGTCACTTTTTCGAGATATTTCGAACTGAAAAAGAGGAAAACATCCTGTTGTTTACCGTCTTTTTCCTGTTTTCGCGATAGCGGTACCGTATTGAGCTTGGTCCAGGTGAGGTGTTTTCTGTGTAAATACCATTTGTTTTGCTTTAACTTTCTATCAAAATAGAAAAGCAAATACTATTTAATTTTTACACATTAATATTTGGCGAGGGGGCGGGAGGGCAAAGCAGGTGAAACTTGCATTGCCCCTTGTCTTGGCGGAATTGTCATTCCGGGGGAAATTATACCTACCGCAACTCCAACGGGAACAAAAGGGCAGGGGGCGAAGACGTACACTAGTTTACAGTGTAGCCCTGCCCCCTTAATGCTCTCGTATGAGTCCGGTAAACTTTTCGCAGAATCTCAACGATCGTCTACTTCTGCTATATCCAATTCGCAGACGAAGCTGTCCAAATCCATTTCGTCCAACAACTCTCCCGGTGTCGAGAATTGCGCCATAAATTTTTCGGCGATATCCAGCGCACCCGGTATCTGTAGAAGGCGCCTTAGAACTAACTCGACAATCTGCAAAGGATTCGCAGGTGTCTTCATCGCTGAGGTTTTCTCTACACCCAACTTTTTTACCACTGCTTCCACCGATAACTTGCTGCCACCCTGCTCATGAAGATCAATCCAGTCCCTTACTAAAACTTCTATGCCTTTTCCAAGATTCATATACTTCCCTTTTTCACGCTAAAGAAACACACCTGTAATTGGTATTATGCTACCGGAGTTGCGCTTCTTACGGTTAATCACTGTATTTTTTAATGTTGTAACTTCATTTGATTTTTGAGTTCTTTAATCTGCTGCTTTAATTCTGTGTTTTCTTGTTTCAGTAAGTCATTTTCCTTTTTAAGAAGGTCAGGTTCATTGTCTGATGCTTCTGCTTTCGGGGCGTTACGTCCGGTCTGCGTGTTTTTGTCAGGGGCTTTACGTTCAATGTTTGGAATTTCTACTTTCCTGGCCGGGGCATCTTTCTGTAGAGTGTATTCTGTCCCTATACAGGTGCATCCATGAGGTTTGCAGGTATTACAGGGAATATACCAATAGTCTTCAGCAATTACTTTTTTGGGAAAGGAGTTTACGATTTTCCAGCCCTCAGAAAGTAACGATGTAGCGTCAGGACCTGATCTTCTGCTGCACATATCCTGACACTTCTTTGGGCTAGTGCCTGATTTGTTCTCGATGCTTTCGGTATTAAAGATAGTCTTCTGCTCGGCTGCGTGTAAGAGCGTCGCTGTGCATAGAAAGGTCCAAAAAGTGAGGGCGAGAAGGACTGCGGTTCTCTTCATGAGCTGTTTCCTCCGCTATTTTTGGTAGTATTTTTTTGTTCAAGGTTCGAATTTATCTGCTAGTAAGAGTCTATGCCGGATAAACCTTGTTTTCAAAACTGGACCCCGGAAGCAAGGCCTCACTCAAAACTGACGCTCTGCGCTCGGTTCTCCAATGAGTTTTTTGGTTTCGTTTATCCTATCAAGACCATCCCTACCATTATTCCCATAGGAACATCATCAGGTTTGGTGTCTTTGGTAATTATTTCAATTTGCCAACCAAGTGTTTTGCATAATTCAAGAAAATTGACTCCTAGACCAGATAGCGAAGGTCTGGCTTGATCGGGAAAACGACAATTCTCATTTGTATCAAGCACAATGCATTTTGCATGTTCTTTGCAGAAAATCAACTTGCACGAGCCTGCGGCAAAACCCCTTGAATTGAGAAACCCTCTCTCCTTTGCCAATCGTTCAATGCCAGCGGATATCTCGTGAATGAGTTTCGCGACATCAAGTCGGCCATCACCGAGGAGTATCTCAGTGGGAGTATCAATTTTGAAAACGAGGGCATATTCATAGTCTGTCAGAAGATCTCTAAACTCATCGGGTTTCATGACATGAGGCGGGCAGCTTGGAGACAGACCATAGCCTGGGCATTGAGGTGAGGCGCACATTTCGGCAAAACGGTTTTCAACCACGATTGATAGTGCAGGAATTATCCTGACATCACTCGCACCGAGATCGAGGGCTTTCCGAATAAGCTCCTGTAGTGAATCAGAACCTTTAACCATTGATTCCTTCTGTGCCATGTGTGTCCGTTAAAACTCTCTGAACGATTGCTTAGGAACCTAACGGGCCTGAGGGGGTGCGGTGAAAATCGTATCCACTTATACTCCTTGCGGTTTGTCCTCATGGGCAGTTCTCGTCTCGCCGTAAGTGTGAGCATCCGGCTCTTTTTTTTTAACATCGAGTTTGGAAGAACATTCCAATTATTAGCGAGTACTACAGCCCTTGTAAAAGACGACTGGCTACAGCTTATCTATCATATATCCCTTCTTCTTCAGAGCTTCAATTATTCCGTCTGGCCCCGCCAAGTGGGCCACGCCCACCAGCACGAATTCCCGCTGAGGCGTCTTCCCAAAGGCATCGATCATGGGCAGCCAATTCCTGTTACGGTCAGTGATCAGTTTTTTGTAAAGCTCCGGCGAACTTACCTGAATTTCGGTAACCATTAGCTCTTCTAGTTTTTTGCTGTCACCCGTGCGCCATGCATGTACCAGAGTTGCATACTTCTGTTTGAGGGTCTTCAAATCCCTGATCGAATAGGTAATAAATTCATCTTCATTTCCGTCGGCCATCGAGACTACGTAATCGATTTGCTCATCAACCGTTTCAAGTCCCTTAACTATCTTCTTGTCCTTGATTGCCCGTTCATAATAATGCTGGTCGACACCCTCTTGGCTAACCCCCGATTTCATGAATTCCATGAACGTCAGTGTCATCATCACCATTGCCGGTTTGAACTGTCGTAAAGCCTCGAGCGGAATCCCGTTGGCGTCACAATATGCGCTGAGCGTGGCATATGCCTGGGCGGACAAATGCTGGTCAATGGTGCTTCCATCAGCATACATGGATTTCTTCAGTAACCTCTGTTGCGTCGCCGGATCCTGAAGTTTACCGAGATCAGTCTCAAAGACCACGATTTCGGCTGCCCGGTATGCCTTGTCAAATTCTGGAGGCAGCGGATAATCCGTTCCTCGCAGCACATGACACGTGCCGCCAAAGTAGATGATGGAATTGCCCTTTTGTGCTTTCCATACCGACGTTTCAGCTGATGCCCACGTGGATGCAAAAACGGCTAGCACTATACTCGCTATGATTATGTTCTTGACCATGATCCTTATGTTATCCTTGGATGTTTGCGTTGTTTTGATGCAACGGTGCGCGAATTGCCCATTCCTGTTTTCTGGTTGGGGATTCCGGGGACAGTCTACTCAATTCTGTCAACGGCAATCGAATATTGAACCATGTATGTACAGCGTCTGGCCCCGCTGGTGTGGCTTCAGTTTTACGCTCGGCATCTGATAACTCGCAACCTCCGCAACAAAAAAACCGCCATTCGGAAATTCCGACCTGGCGGTTTGTGTTTTTCACTAGTCTCGCTTGCTGTGACTTGCAGAATCTGACCCATGTGAGCTGCTTTCTGTACTGCTGCCGATTTTTGTTACTCAGATTTTTATCAAACCTGATAGACAAATGCTATTTAATTTTTGCACATTAATGACGAGGCGAGAGGTGGGGGTAGGTGTGCAAAGCAGATAAGGCTTGCTTTGCCCCTACAGGAATGCCGGTATTGTTATCCTGACTGAAATTATCATCGTCGCAACTCCTGCGGAACTGCGGGCAGCCAGCCGAACTGAAGGACTCCCCACAGCCCGATCAGGATCGCCTCAGCTGCATCGTGCCGCAGTGACGAGGGACGTGCGGCACCCGACCAGTCGATGATCTTTCGTGCCACCTCTCCGGCATGTTTCTTGGCCTCCGGCCCGCTCCGCCGTTCGCGGGGAAAGAGAAACAGCTCCCGCCAGACCTCGGACCCAATCCGCCGGACGAGGATGCCGCGCTGGCCGGCTTCTTTTTCCCAGACCACGGCCAGGTTGCCGCCCCCTTCGATGACCAGGGCCGCTAATCCGGGAAGTCCGTTCAGAATGCCGTGGGCGCCCCGCCTGAGGCGCTCGGTGGTGCCGAAGTTGTGCGAGCGGTACCAGATCAGCTTCCCGTCTTCTCCGTAGAGAGCGAGGCCGGTTTTGAGGCCGAGATCAACCGCGAGAAGGGTTTTCATTTTGCCGCACCTGTCCTGGAAAGTGACTGCCTGTTTCATCCTGTGTAGCAAAGAGATCCTGCAAATGCCATGAAAATTTTCCGTTAAGGGTGGGATAGTGTCGGACAGCGGCCGGAAGCCGAGACGCAAATTGAAATGTCGCGATGCTTATGGTACGATTAAAAACCGAATTTCTTCCCGTTTACAAAATCCAACATCAACAAAATGGAGCATTGTACCGTGTCTTTTCGAACCATAGAATGGCGTGACAACAAGGTCGTGATGCTGGACCAGACCAAGCTTCCCGGCGAGGAAGTCTACAACGAATACAGCGATTTCAAGAGCGTGGCCGAGGCGATTCGCGGCATGGTCATCCGTGGTGCACCGGCAATCGGTGTGGCCGCTGCCATGGGGATTGCGTTGGGTGCGCGGGAGATCATTGCTGATACCCATGAGTCCTTTTTTCAGCAGCTTTCCAATATCTGCGATGTGATGGCTGCCACCCGCCCTACGGCGGTGAATCTGTTTTGGGCCATCGAGCGGATGAAGCGAGTGGCGGAGGCCAACCGGGGCCGGGACCTGACCGGCATCCGGGAGATCCTCCGGCTGGAGGCTATTGCCGTCGAAGAAGAAGACCTGCGGATCTGTCGCGCCATCGGCGCCAATGGAGCAGCCATTATCAGGGAAGGGAGCACCGTCCTTACCCACTGCAACGCGGGAGGGCTGGCAACAGCCGGGTACGGTACCGCCCTTGGTGTCATTCGATCTGCCCATGAGCAGGGCAAAAACATCCGGGTCTTTGCCGATGAAACCCGTCCTTGGCTCCAGGGTGCGCGGCTGACTGTCTGGGAACTGATGAAAGACAACATACCGGTAACCTTGATTACCGACTCCATGGCCGGCTATTTCATGAAAAAGGGTGAGATCAGCTGCTGTGTGGTGGGTGCTGACCGCATTGCCGCCAACGGCGATACGGCCAACAAGATCGGTACCTATTCCGTGGCAGTGCTGGCTAAAGAGAACAAGATACCCTTCTACGTTGCCGCACCTTTTTCTACCTTCGATCTCTCTATCGAGTCCGGTGATGCCATTCCGATTGAGGAGCGACATCCCCGTGAGGTGACCCATTTGGCCGGATTTCCTGTGGCACCGATAGGGGTGAAAGTGTGCAACCCGGCCTTCGATGTGACCCCGGCTCGTTACATTACCGGTATTATCACCGAGAAGGGTGTGCTGTCGGGTGACTTCCGCCGTCGTATCAGTGAGATGGTGGGAAAATGACGGATCGCTCTGGCCTGGTGGATGAATTCTGCGCCTGTCTGGCTCTCCCTGAGTCGGATGAAAGCAACCAGCGTCTTGAATCACTTCTCGCCTCCCGGGGCTTTTTGACCCCGGCCCGTTCCGTAGCCAACCTGCGGTTTCTGGCAGCCTTCCTTTCTCCGGATCTTCTGGCTGAAATTGCCGTGGAGGCCCTTAAAACTCCTTCTCCTGACCAAGCTCTCAATGGTCTGGAACGGATCTCTGGTGTGGTTGCCCGGGAAGACCTGCTGTTTGTGTGCGGGAACCCACTACGTCGTTCCCAGCTTCTTGTCCTCTGTGGTTCTTCACCATTTCTCACGTCCATCTTCTTCCGTTGTGCCAACTGCCTGCACGATGTCTTCGTGATCGGTGGTATCGATACGGCAAAGACCTTTCACGAAACTGTCGCGCTGCTCCGGGCCTTGGTTGGAGAGACGAGCGAGTACAAGGAGCTGTTTTCCATTTTCCGCCGCTTCAAGTATGCTGAGGTGTTGCGGATTGCCGCCCGGGACCTGAATGGTCTTGCAACCGTCGAAGAAGTGATGGGGGAGTTGGCGGATCTGGCATCCGCTTCGCTGCAGATTGCCTATGAGGCCTGTCGGCGCATGCAGGTATGTGACCATGGTGCTCCCCTGATGCGGACTTCGCACGGGGAGGAAGAGGCTGACCTGGTCATACTCGGGATGGGAAAGCTGGGCGGCCGGGAACTGAACTTCTCGTCGGATATCGACCTGATCTATTTTTACTCGTCCGACGACGGGGAAACGGCCGGGGTGCCGCTGCCCGACGGTTCGCTGAAGGGCCGAATCTCCCTCCATGCCTTTTTCGTCAAGCTTGCCGAGATGATCAGCAAGGTTGTGTCCCAGGTGACCGAGGACGGTTTTGTCTTCCGCGTCGACATGGGGCTGCGGCCGGAGGGTAAGAGTGGTGATCTGGCACTGTCCCTGCGGTCGGCAGAGATCTACTACGAATCGTGGGGCCAATCGTGGGAAAGGTCGGCGATGCTGAAGGCCTGGCCGGTTGCCGGTTCCGTGGATCTGGGTGAAGAGTTTCTCCGGATGATCGAACCGTTCGTCTACCGGAAGTACCTGGACTACACCCTGGTCGAAGACATGATGTCCATGAAGAAGAAGATCGATACTTCCCTGGCCCGGGATCGGGGTGGGGAGGATAACATCAAGCTGGGCCGGGGCGGGATACGGGAGATCGAGTTTTTTATCCAGGCCCTGCAACTGGTCTTTGCCGGAAAGAATGCCGCTCTGCGCCAGCGGAACTCGCTGCAGGCTCTGACCGACCTGAAAAATGCTCACATTATTACGGAGCAGGACTGCGAAGCCTTAAGCAATGCTTATCGCTTTCTCCGGATCGTGGAGCACCGTATTCAAGTGGTGAATGAGCGCCAGACGCACAGCCTTCCTGTCGGAGAGGAGGAACTGTCCCTCCTGGCCCGACGCTGCGGTTATCTTGACGATGGCGGTTCTGCTGTTTTCCGGGAGACACTGGAAAGCCATAGACAGCGAGTTTCTGCTATTTACGGCGACCTGTTTCTCTCCCGCGACAAGCGGAAGGAGGAGGTTGCCCCGGAGCTCTATTTTATCTTTGATCCGAATGCCGATGCAGACTTAGTCAAGGATATGTTGGAGGAGCGTGGGTTTGAAGAGGTCGACACTGCCTACCAGAATCTGCTGCTGCTTCGGGATGGCCCACCACGCACCAAGCTGGTCCCTCGCAACCGGAGGCTGCGGGAAGAAATCGCGCCGTATCTCTTTCTGGAAATTATCGCATCTCCCGATCCGGATCTTGCCCTTGCCAACTTGGAAAAATTTCTCCGGGCAGTGGGGGCCAGAACCAGTTTCTATGCGCTGCTGGCGGAGAACCGGGAGATTGCCAAGCTGTTGATTCCCTTGTTCGGCATGTCGGAGTTCTTGTCGAAGATTTTTATTCAGGCACCGGAACTCCTCGATGCCATGATTTCCCGCTCCTTTCCGATCCGGAAAAATCTGCCAGACTCGAAAGCGGAGCTTGCAGCACTCCTGTCTCAGGTGGACGATTTTGAAAGCAGCCTCGACATATTGCGCAGATACCGTCACGAGGAGTTCCTTCGCATCGGCATGCATGATATTTACAGCCACTTGGATCAGGCGGAGATCGCCGGGCAGCTTACCATCCTTGCCGAGGCATGTCTTTTCGCCGCCTGCGAGATCGCCCTGCAGGAGCTTTCGCGTTTCGGGGTACCCCTCTATCGCGACGCGAATGGAGAGGAACAGCAGGCCCGCTTTGTGATCATCGGCATGGGTAAGCTGGGAGGCTCGGAGCTCAACTACCATTCAGACCTGGACATCATCTATGTCTATGACCAGCAGGGGGCTACAAACGGCGAGCGTTGCATATCCAATCGAGAGTATTTTGCCAAGCTGGGGCAGAAAATAATTTCGATTCTTTCTATTCCGACCCGGGAAGGATATGCCTATAAAATCGACACGCGTCTCCGCCCTTCGGGGAATGCCGGTCCGCTGGTCACGTCGCTGGAGTCACTGGAGACCTACCATCGCGAGGAATCCCAGGTTTGGGAACGACAGGCCCTGACCAAGGCGCGGGTGGTGTATGGCGAAGGTCCTCTCAAGGAGAGTATTGAGAAAGTCATCCGCGAAACGGTCTATGGAGCCGGCGCGGATGAGGATGTGCGGCGAGAGATTCATCGCCTCCGGATGCGCATGGAGCATGAACTGGCACGGGAGACGTCCGGGAGCTACAATATCAAGACCGGTCGTGGCGGCATGGTGGATGTAGAGTTTATCGTGCAGTATTTGCAGTTGAAGTTCGGCCGGGACTATCCGGATATCAGGAGCGTTGCGACGTTGGAGGCCCTGAAGTCAATCCGTACCGCAGCTTTAGTCTCTGAGAAAGATTTTCTCACCCTTCATGACGGATACAACTTTCTCCGCCATCTGGAAAATCGGCTGCGGATCATTAACGATTACTCCATGAATGCCCTCGGAGGATCGAAAAGCTACCTGAACAGGTTGGCCCGACGTCTGGGGTATGAAGAAAAACTCCGGAATCCTGGCGAGGCGCTCATGGCAGACTATGAGCGGATTACCGAAGGGGTGCGGCAGGTGTACGACCGTATTCTCGGGGAAGAAGACGGATGAAAGACATGTGCCGGGGAACATTTTTCCGGGATGCAATGAGAAGATCAATTTTTGGCCTGACGGTTACAGAAAGCTCTCAGGAGTGAGATACAAAAAAGCCCCGGATAACTCCGGGGCTTTTTGACTTTATGCCAATGGTGACGAGCGAGTACCTCCGTGAGTACCCGCTGCAGAAAAACTGGTGCTAACCGTTGGCTGCCAGGTTTTCGGAGGCCAGTACTACCCGGTTGTCCTTGATGGCCGCCAGATGAGAGCTGTGCTCGATCAGTGTGTAAAAATTCAGGTACTTGGCCACTTCGGCTGGCTGGGAGGTCTTCCGGCCGAAATATTTGCCGGGCTGAGTAAAGACATCGGTTACCACCTTGTCGTCATAGAGGGCAAAATCGAAGGAGTTATTGGTGTCCCTGCCGCTGATGCCGCTGATTACCGGGAGTTCCTCGCGGAAGGCGATGCGCACGTCTATCCCGTCGCGTAATTGGGGAAGAAGGATCTTCTGGACGGACGGCTCTTCCAGGTCGTCATGATTGATCACGAAGGTGCGGGTCACCCGGACTCCTCTCTGCAGGGCACGTAGGTTGGCCTGGTAGAAGTTAAGCAGCGACCCACGGCTGTCCCAGCCGTCGGTGAGGGGATCCACTGCTTTTACCTGTCGGGTTGTCTGGTCCATTTGTTTCGCCGCTTCCAGATAAAATCCGCTCTCTTCAAGGGGGATGTAGCCCTGCTGCAGCAGCTGGATGGTCTTCATGGTCCCGGCCATGATCTCATGGGCCTTTGACTGGCACTCCGGGTCCGTAATCCCGGCAATGGCAAAGGTTGTTTCGTGCGCTTTGAAGTACTGGTCCAATAACGCTTCACGGGTGGTTTCCATCTCCTCCCTGATCAGGTAGGTGGCAAGTGACAGCAGGATGCCGATGCCGAAGATGATATAGGCTGCCTCCTTATAGTGGAGGACCCAGTGGAAAAGTACCGCGAGTCCCGACCCGGTGACGAATTCGATTAATATGGCCATATTATGAGTTTTGATTTTCAAGGCTTACCTCCGGTCTGATGCGAATCCGCCGCCCGGTTGATCTTCCTTGGTACACTGCCGATCGCAAGTTTTCCTGAATATGGATCTGCGGATTAGGGGACGTGAGGAGGGGTGTCACGGGGGAATGGCGGAGGCCCGATGTGCGGGCACTATGTAGGTCTGATTATTATAAGTTTTGTTACCATACCTCAACTTGCTGAAAACGTCAATTTACATGAACAACTGGTTTGCAAGGGACGGGAAACGGGTGGAAGGGAAGACGCCGGTTACAGCTCCTTTAGGAAGACAATCATGGAGGAGCCGTCCGGGAGATACTTTTCGATCATTCCGGATTTCCGGAACCCGGCCTTGGCGTAAAAGCGGATGGCTCGCGAAAAGGTTGGCGTATCGTAGGTCTCGATAAACAGCTTACGGTAGCCGAGGGCCTTTGCCTCCCGCTCCGTTTCCGCCATCAGCCGGACTCCCAAGCCACGTCCCTGCAGCTTCGGGGAAAGGGCAAACCAGCCGAGCCAGACGTTTTCGTCTGGCCCCCATTCGTAGTGATGCAAGCCGGTTAGGCCTGCCAGCGCTCCGTCCACCAGCAGCGCAAAGTAGTTGCGTCCGTCGACAAGGCCGTTGGCCCTCATTTCGAAATGCCTTCCGATGGTTACCCGAGCCCAGGCGCCCTCATCAGGGTTCATGGCTTCGTCGATCAGGGCTGCCGCCTCGTCAGCCAGCTCCGGGCCCAGCTCCTGCAAATTTGTGTCCTGGTCAAATCTCATGATTTCTGCCTTTCAATTAGGCCGGCGATTCCGCCACCATGACATTATTGCGGCCGGCTTTTTTGACCCGGTAAAGTGCTTTATCTGCGCGTTTTAGTAGTTGTTCCGCACTTTCTCCGGTAGCTATCTCGGCCACACCAATGGAAAGGCTAGTCCGGACTTCTTCGCCATCGAGAAAAAACTTGCTTTCCCGAACCTGTCGGCAGACTTTTTGGGCCGCATCGGCGGCAGCGGGTGCTTTGGTTTTCATGAGAATTGCTGCGAACTCGTCACCACCGAAACGGGCGACAAAATCGGTGGCGCGGAGGGTCGATCTTATTTTGTAGGCGACGCCTTTCAGTACCCGGTCGCCGCCCGGGTGGCCATGGGTGTCATTGATGTCTTTGAAATTGTCAACATCGATGATCATAAGTGAAAAGGCGTCTCCGTAGCGCTCCCAAAGTCGAACCATTTCCATGAGTTTTTCGTCAAAGCAGGCTCGGTTTGCAAGCTGGGTCATGCCGTCAACGCGCACCTCTGTCTTGAGTGTTTCTATCTGCTGGCGCTGGCTCGCAAGAATCTCCCGGGAGTGGAAAAGTTCCCGTTTGAGGGTGCCGTTGCTGGAGATTACCCGATCGATTTCCGTCAGAAACTGGGTGTGGACCTCCCTGAGGTCATTGGGAATGGCCATGTGGTCGATGGTGTTTCGGACGTCGCCCAGGGTCTGGGAGGAATCGCTTGCTGCCTGGTCGGTCTGCTGGATGACGTTGGCCAGGTTGAGCAATAGCCCCCGGATTGTCTGGGAGGTGTCGCTGATCTGCTGTTCCCGCGGGTCGACCTGCCGGGTCGTTGCTTCCCTGGTCTCTTTCTGTACTCTTCGGGAGGCGAGCTTGCTGCCGAATGCTCTGCCCAGGAATGAAAAAGGTGCGGTGACGATCTGGGCAAGAGAATCGAGGAAATGGTTGATCCCCTCAGACTTGATCATTCTTGCCAGGGGGTGAAGGATGATACCAAGGGCGATTCCTGAGCTGAGAATAAGGATGAAATGCCATAGCTGCATGCTGTTTTCTCCCGTTGCCTGGGCTGACGGTGAGGTCTGCCAGCCTGGTCCGGTATTAGTTGCCAGTATCCCGTTTCATTCCGAGAAACAGGCCCATCTTGTAATTGCGGTAGACGCAGTCGGCGTCGTTGAAGCCTGCTTCCCGCAGCCAGCGGAGCTGGTCATCCAGCAGCGCATCCCGGTCATAGGCGAGCCGTCGTTCGATGCCAGCCCGGATCTCCTCATCGAGTGCGCCGGCCCGGCTCATCTTATCATACCAGTCGCTGCAGTAGAACTCTTCCAGGTAGGGAGTCGGACCCTTGATCAGATCGATGTTGATGAAGACCCCCGGTTTCCGGAGGACCTTGTATACCTGTCGGCAAAGTGCCTGTTTTTCCCGATCATCCAGGTGATGGATGGAGAGGCTTGATATGACCAGATCGAAAGATTCCTCATCGCCTAAGGTGCGGTAGTCTGCCGTTACATAGCGGAACTGCTCCGGGACATTGCGGAAACGCTCCCGAGCCACATCCAGCATCTTTTCGGCTATATCGTAGAGAACAAACCTTCCTTTTGGGCACCTTTCCAACATGTGTTGGGCAAAAAGGCCGGTGCCGGCACCCAGGTCAAGGACATCGATGGTCTCAGTGGGCGCAAAGGGGATAAGCTCTTTCGCAACGGTGAACAGGTCTGAATAACCGGGTACTGCCTTGCGAATCCAATCGTCATAGTACTGAACAGTCTTGTTGAATGCTTCGTCGATAGTCATTGCGATATCCTTTTGCTAGAGCTGCCGGAGCCAGAGTGAAGAAAAGCGAGAGCTGCGCTTCGATTTGTTTGTAACGCAGAACCTGCTGGAGTGCAAGTAATTGAATGAGGGTAGGATTGGGTTGAAACGAGCGGTCATGGGTTTTCTGTGGACGCCATTTCGCAGCTGTGCCGACCCGAAATGACCTGTTCCTTCAATCAGAACCGCTGATTTTATCATTGATTTTTTTCCTCTGCCCCCTATACTACGCCTCATGTGCATACGACGTTTAGTACTGATGGCATTGTGCCTCCTGCTGACAGCTTGTGGAACCACCGGCCACAGAGTTTCGGTGGAACCGGGGTCTCCTGGACAGCGACCCTGGCAGCGTCCCTATACTGTGGATGGTGAGCGTTATGTCCCCCTAGTCGACCGCCGAAGGTTATCGGGAAGAGGGTTTGGCCTCCTGGTACGGTGCGGAGGAACATGGCGGCCCCACCAGCAATGGCGAGACATTCGACATGTATCAGCCGACCGCCGCCCACAAAACTCTTCCCCTTGGATGCTATCTCAGGGTTACTAACAAGTTGAATGGCAAGCAGACGGTTGTCCGGGTGAATGACCGGGGTCCTTTTGTTCATGGTCGAATTGTGGATCTTTCTTACCGGTCTGCCCGCGATCTTGGTATTGTTGATTCTGGTGTGGCGCCGGTGATTATCGAGGTTGTTTCGCCGGGTACCGGCACACCGCGCTCTGTTAGCGCACCGGTTGCGGCCGGAGTCTATACGCTGCAGGTGGCCTCTTTTTCTGATCCGGAAACAGCTCGACAGCTTTCAGCGCAGTTGAGGAAGGACCTGTCCTTTTCCGCTGTTCGGGAAGTGGAGACCGGGAAGGGCCGTTTCTATCGGGTACGTGCCGGCCGCTTTCTTTCCCGCGCTGCGGCGGAAGAGGCGCGAGTTTCCCTGGCCGAACACGGCTATCCCGACGCATTTATTGTTTGCCCATAACAATCCGGGGTCGGCGGGTATCTGAATTCGCAGCTCTTCTGATACAAAAAAGGGTCGCAAGGGAGCTGCCTGCCGGCAGGGATTCCGAAGCGACCCTGATATCCTGCTTGTTGGCGCTATGCTATGAAGTACCGGAGGCGTTTTTCTTGCGTCTCCAACCTACAAGCAGCAGTAGTATCGCTCCAGTCAGGACAAGAGCCATGGTTTTCCAGGGAAAGGTGCCCAGCAGGCTTTCCTCATCGGCCGTCTTTTCAGCGGTGTTACGAGCCCCATACTTTAGCTCGGCCTTGAGTTCCGTTTTGTTGATGACGGTCTCGAAAAGCGGCAGATATTTTCCAAAGTCCTCACCCTTTGCATAGCAGGCAATCTGGACGAATCCCTCTTCGGTGAGAATCGAACCAATAATTCCCCGCACGGTTCCGGCGTCTTTGACATCAATGGCAATCCGAGTCCAGAGGATGTGAGAAAGCGGGTCGTAGCTCGGCTCTCCGAGTGATGCGTTAGAGGTGATTGAGGAAAGAGAGTCCGTGGCCTTTGCAAAACTGTCGTCCATGGCCTTTTCTATCCGTTTGAGGCCCTCAAGCTGCTCTTCGGGAATCCGGCCGGAACGCTTCACCTGTACCAGAATATAAGGATAGGAAAACCACTTTGGGCTGTCGGTACGCTGAAAGCCGTAGTCGTAAACCTGGCTTTCCGCCTTCGGGGCCAGCCTGGCGATTTCCTGGGAATACCTGTCGAGGACTTCTTTTGGGATCGGCTCCCAATCTTTTGGCAGGTGAAGTGTAAAGCCGTCCTTGATTGCAAAGGACTGTGGCAGGTCAGTCCCGAAACAGGGTGTTCCGAACAGCAGGAGAAACATCATGAGCCCCGGTATCGCAATTGTTGTTTTCATGTGATGAATTCTCCCTCTGGTCTTTGATATAAACCAGGGTGATGGATTTCCCGTTACTATTAAAGATGTCGGAAGGCATAGAGCAATGCGCCAAGTGTAGATTCTTATGAAAAAATATCCAATACCGCTGAAAAAGTCAAAGAATGGATTCCTATAGAGTGCCTTTCGGTGCAAGTTAGAGATAGACTTTGGGCATTTTTTAGAAACTAGGAACAATTCCTTTACCTGGAAGCGATTCTTGATGTACTATTTGACCGTTCTGGACACAGCAGAGAAATAGTGTTGCACTGACAATTTGTTACTGTGCACCGACACAATAAGGAGTATGTAAATGGCAAGTCTCAATAAGGTTATGTTGATCGGAAATCTTGGAAAAGATCCTGAAGTTCGTTATACCACGTCGGGAACGGCCGTGACGAGTTTCTCTATTGCGACGAGTGAACGCTTCAAAAACCGGAGTGGTGAGTGGGAAGACAAGACAGAGTGGCATAACGTTACACTCTGGGGAAGGCTTGCGGAGATTGCCGGAGAGTATCTCGCCAAAGGCAAGACAGTCTTCATCGAGGGGCGGCTTCAAACCAGAAAGTGGCAGGACCGCGATGGCCGTGACCGGTATACTACGGAAATCGTAGCGGATAAGATGCAAATGCTCGGGGGTAAAGGTGAAGGTGGGGGGCGTCAGGGTTCCGGGAAGAGTTCCGGTGAGGCCGGACAGGACGGTTCACCGGGGTACGAAGAGCCGGTATTCAATCCTGATGACGATATCCCCTTTTAACTTTCGGCTATGACAATACGGTTTTTGCCCGACCTCTTGGCCCGGTAGAGGGCATCGTCGGCAGCTTTGACCAATTCGTCGGGAGTGTTCCCGTGGTCAGGGAACGAGGCGATACCGATACTTACCGTAATTTTCTTGCCCTGTACCCGCAAAGACTCAATTTCTTGCCGTATCCTCTCGGCAAAGGCGACTGCATTCATCTCTTCCGGTGAGCAGGGTCCTTTTACGTTCGTGTTGGTCGGGGTTTCCGGAAGGATGATGCTGAATTCTTCTCCGCCATACCGACAGGGTACGTCGATATCGTAGGGTGGGTTTGTTTCACTGCGGCGGACATTTTTGCGCAAGATTCCGGCGAGTTCTTTGAGTGCCCTGTCACCTTCCAGGTGTCCAAACATATCATTGAATTCCTTGAAGTGGTCGATGTCCAGAAATATGATGGAAAAGACGTGATCGTAGCGAATCGACCGCTGAATTTCACTGTTGAGCCCCTTGAAAAAATAACTTCTATTGTATAATTTGGTTGTCTGATCTTTAACTGCCAGTTGCTTCAAGGTACGCTCTCTTCTGCGGGTTACACCAACTATATGGGACCCAATAATTGTCATCGCGACCGTCATAACGGCGGTCCATGTCCAAAGAAACAGGGGGTAGAGGGTTTCCTGTAGCAGGTCTACCGTAATAAAGGGGACGGCTGCAGGTTCTAGAAGCTGGCGGGCCTCGGCCGTGATAAGGAGGCCAAATGCCAAAATCGAGGCACTGCAGAAGAACCAGATGTCTCGTCTGCGGTCCAGGAGCAGGGATGCTTCCAGGCTGAGTAGCGGGTAGATGGCCCACAATGGGCTGAAGATCCCGCCACAATAATGAATCAGGGCAGTTGTTGCAATAATGTCCAGCAAAATTTGGAGATGGTTGGCCAGGACGAAGTGGCTCAGTTCGCGGTAGAACAGGTGATAGAAGAGATTGAAGCCTGATACCGCCAGGAGGCTGCCGGCCGGCATGAGCAGCAGGGAAGTGCTGTGCGAGTAGTTGGGGTTGGAAGAAAGCAACAGGCTTCCCGCATACAACCAGTAGGACCACAGCATGAGGAGAAGTATCCAGCGCATCCTGATAATCAGGAGCATGCGCCCTCTGGTTTCCGCCATTTTTTCCAGTTCCTGGCTTGTCGGGTCCCCCCGGTAACAGCCGAACTGGTGCACAAGGCTCTTGAAAAGAGCGGTTCGTTCTATTTCACGAATTTTCATTTTCAGATGTATCGGGAGCCCGAACCTCCTTTTGTCCTTGAAATAAGGAAGAGCTGAGGGATCTGTTTCTAAATAGCAACTAAAAGTGATATTATATCTCAAGGAAATACTATGTCAAGCAATAAAGATCACGGGGAGATAGGTGCAAGGATAAAAGAGATTCGTCTCTCCCGAGGCCTTACGCAAAAAAACTTTGCCTCTTCTCTCGGGATTGTCCAAGGTTTTCTTAGTGATGTGGAGCGAGGTCGAAAGCATCCCTCTGAAACTCTATTGATAGCATTGTGCCATCTCTATGAGATAAGCGAAGAGTGGTTATTTACCGGCGTCGGAGAGATTTCCAGGAAAATGTTTCCTCGGGAAGAGATTGAAAAGTTTGTTGCTTCGACAATACCCCTCCTGAAGAGGGTGCCACCGGAATTCCCGGATGGCATCGAAGACCACGACATTTATGATCGAATCTCCCTTCCCGGGATTCCCGATGGATGTTATGCCTTTTTCTTCTATGGAGACTTCATGGCTCCCACTGTCCATGATGGTGACGTTGTCATTTTCACTGAATTTGCTGACTTTGCCAATGGTGATATTGTGCTGTTGAACAACCTTTGGGGGGAGACAATCCTGCGGAGATACCGGATGAGAGACGATGAGGTGCTTCTTGCGCCTGACAACCCCCTGTACCGTCCTTTCCGACTGGAAAAAAACACGCGGATTTTCGGTAAGGTTATTGATATATGGCGGAAGATTAAGTTTTAACGGAACAGAACAGTTTTGATCCGTTGTCCAAGACGCCGGCATAAAAAGAGCGGGGCCTGAATCACAGGCCCCGCTCTTTTTATGTTTCGATCACTATTTCTGAACCCAACGTCCGTTTGCCAGCTGAATCCACCAGCCGGCCTTCGCTTCTTCCCGCTTGGTGTCAGCATACGTTGCCGCTGCTTTGGCCAGTACTTGACTCAAAGCATCTTTTGTTTCCGGCTGTTTGTTCACGCGCAGGATCGCTTTTGCCATGTTGACGATTATCGTCTTGCGGTTGTTGTTTTCAGCCAGAACGATTGCCTGGGCACTCCCCGCTTTCGACTGGTCACGGATAGCGACTCTTCCGTCGGCCGCTTCACCAACAACCCCGCTGTCTCGAAGTGCATTCAATTGGGGAAGGCGGGCGCGCATCTCTTCGTAGGCCTGTTGGACTTCAGGGATTTTGGAGAGTTCTTCTGCCAGCCTTGTTCCCAAGTCGTCCTGAGCACATGCCTCGCTGGCAAAACTGATGGACGGGATGAAGCTGAGCGGTTTTTCGGCAGGCTTTTGTTGCTCGGGCAGTGGCTGCAGTTCTTCTTTTGGTTGCTGCTTCAGGAGCATTTCATCCAGCGATTGATAGGCCTGTTTTACGTCTTTCTCAGGGAAATAGACATTGACCGTGATAAAAGCACAAGCGGCCAGGAGTCCTGTTGCGACGGCAATGACCCATCGAGTGAGAGACTTTTTCATGATAACCTCCGATTTTCATAGACTATACTGCGAAATATATCACAGCGGCTGAGGGAAACAAAGACGGTAAAAAGTTTTGTCTGTGGCATGTTGTGCTTTAATGGAGAGGCCACTGAAATATCATCACCAGCGTTTTCGGTTATTCAAGCCATTTAAGATCTGTTTGAACGGGCGGAGTTCCCTGCCCCCCTCCTTTGCCCCGGGCTGCAGCATCTCGGATAGATTCAAGAAGGTGGTCGAGTGCTATCCGGTTCTGTACCGGGGCCACGGAAACACTCAAATCCTTCATGCCCAGGAAGTTTGTGTGCGAGATGTCAAGCTTCTCGAAGGTAAGGTAGTTATGCAGGAGATAGGCGCTTATCTCTCCGTTGTCATAGGGGCGATCACTCCGGAAAAAGAAGCCTCGCAGCTTTTTGCCGGCAAGTTTCTGGAGAAATTCCTTGCTGACCAGCATCTCCTCTCCTTTGCCGCTGCGAGCCCAGAGATGCACAAACCCTGTCAGTTCTTTCAGACCGCCTTTACTGTTTTTCAGGCTGAGAATGCCGTCGACTCTGCCGGTTATATAGCCTTTGATTGAAGGAAACGAATCGCAGAACTGTTTGAGACTTACGTCATTGAGCAGGAAATCCGCTCCGTATTCCGGAGTGCCCTTCAAAATCAGATAGCCGCTGCCAAGGAGTCTTCCGTCATAAAGGATAAGTTCGATAGAGGAAACCTTCATGATCCCTCTGGAAGCGCTGCAAAATAGCGAAAGTTTCCCGGTTTCAAGTGCTCCAAAGCGGATCGTGCCGATTGTGATGTTGTTGCCTGATCTGGACTTTCTGTTGAGACCTTCCAGAATCCTGGAATAATTTCCTCTGCTGAAGCTCAGAGGAGCGTGCTCCGGTTCCACTCCCTGCCAGGGAAACTCCAGGGAGAAGGGAAGGCTTCCTGCAATCCCGCTAACGGTTAGTTTCTGAGCTGGAATCTCCAGCGAGGCAGATTCCAGAGAGAGGTTGCCGTTGACTCTGGTGCTGCTGCCTTGCACTTCAGCGAATCCTGCAAGTGAACAAGATCCTTCGCAGGAGGCTTCCTGAAGATTTCGGGGGAGCGCATTGGCAAAAACGTCAAGCAGTGAGTTGATGGTGGTAGAGGGCATGCTAAAGGATAGCTTTCCCGCTCTGTCGACAGAGGCAAAACGCTCCACCGTTCCTCCAATCCGAAGGGACGGTCCCCCGGAGAAGCTCAGAATGCCTTTCTTCACTGTCAGGGTTTTTCCGCGGATTGTTGAGTCGAAAGCGGCGGCAATTCCAGATGCAAGGGTTTTTCCTGAAGAACCTTTCAGTGAGATGTTGCTCCCGGTTACTGCACTATTTCCTTCGATCCCGCTTTGCTGCGTATAGGTGCCACTGAAAAGGACGTTTGCCATCCCGGCTGCGATGTGAGGTGAGACCTTGCCGGGTAAAAGACCTTCAAGCCGCTGGAGTTTCTGTTTCTGAAGGCTGACCGTGAAAGAAGTCTCTTTGGCCTTGGAATAAATCCCTGTGTGGACCCGTGCGGAAAGTGTTCCTCCGAGGGAGTCTCCCTTGATTTTCGCATTTGCATATTTACCATCAGTGGTGAGATGCGCGGCACACGAAGCCACCGGTTGATTTCGGTAGGCAAGAGAGGTAACGGAAATATCGGCTGTTCCCACCAGGGGGAGCGTATGATCCGCAGTGTTGTACTGTGCGTTTAGTTGCCCGGCTATGCCGGATGCGGCTAGGTCGCCGCTTCTGACCTCGGCACCGGCAAGGCTGACAAAGAGAGGAATTTTATCCTTGTGCTGTCCGGCTCCCTTTATCGGTAGTCTTCCGGTAATTTTCCTGGCTTGGATTTGTGTTGAGGCAAAGGTGAACAAGACCTTTTGGAGAGTTACTTTCCGATTTCTCAAGGTGAAGCCTGATTTTGCGGAAAACGGCTTGTCGTTGAGCTTCCCGCCAGAAGTCTCTAGGGAACCGTTAGCGGAAAAAAACCCTTTGGTTCTTTGAACACGCGAGAAAATTGCGGCCTTTTTGAAGGAGATCGAGCTTTTAGATAACGTCCCTGCCGCTGAAACAAGGTTCAGTGCTACTTTTCCGCTGAACTTCTGTGGGGCGGTTCCGGTGATTTTTGCTGTTGCAGCTAATTTCCCGGAGGTAAGGCGGGTCGTTTCCAGCTTCTTTGCCAGGAATCTGTTCAGTAAGGTTAGGGGAACATCGGTAGCAGAGCATCTGAGTGTAAAAGGGACTGCTGCAGAGTCGAGATACTGAAAGGATCCTCTAAGAGGTATCCCGGTAACTACTGCGTTAATAGTTGGTGCAGCAGCTCGGGTCGGCTTGAAACCGGGGCTGAAGAGTGCGGTAAAAGGGAGGGAGAGGGCCTCGATCAAAGGAGAATCTTTTTGCCTCTCGGTGAAAATCTTTCCGTCAAGCTGCCAGATTTGGGTCGTTTTCCGTAAGGAAATGTCGGCTGCTCCTCCGGTAAGGATGAGCAGCTTTGCTTGAATCAGGGCAACTTTTCTGAGGGAAAGGTGTCCGGTCGCAGCGGTTATTCCATTGCTGCGGTTCCCTTTCAGCTGAAACCCGCGGGAGGAGATTTCTCCCGACAAGGATATTCCTCGACGGCCTTTTTCTGGCAGCTTTGAGAAAAGTGCGGCAAGGTCGGTTTTTTCGGGAGTCAGCTGAAGAGTGAAGGCACTCTCTTTGCTGACCTGTTGCATCGAACCGCTGGCCCGGATAGTCATAAGGTTATCGACGCCAAGGTCTGCTCGGGTGAGTTCTGCACAGTCTGTCTCAAAATTATAACGGGCCTCGAAATCCAGGTGTCCCGCAATCGGCAGATTCATTTCCGAAAAAGAGAAAGAGAGTTGTTTGAAAGCTGTAGCTGCCTGGATAGCGAGGATCTTGTTGTGCAGATCCACGGAAAGGGTCAGTTTTCCCTGTGCATTTTCGAGGTGGAGTGGGGTCTCGCTGTGCAGGATCTCTTGCAGTGGCCCAAGGTAAACAGCGGGGGCATCAACCGTAACGTGAAAGACAGGATTGTCGCCCAAATGTCCTGCTGCCGTCAGCCGAAGAGGGTTTCCCGCGGTATCTTTACCCGAGAGTTCCAGTTTCGAATTCGTTGTCCCCTTGGTGGAGAAATCAGCAAGCGACAGGCCCAGCTTTTTAATCGTGTGGCCGTTTATTTGGAGGGAGGCGTCCTGTACGGAGAATTGCTTGATGATGATCTCTCCTGAGGGCATCTCTTTCTTTTTTGTGAAACGCTGCAGAAGGGGTGAGAAATTCCAGCTGCCTTCGGAACTTTTTTCTGCACTGAGGCTAAGTCCGATAATTTCCAGCCTGGTCAGGCTTCGTTTTCCCTGTATCAAGCTGATGATGTCTGGAGTAAGGGAGATTGTCCGTGCGGAAATCATCTTTCGACTTCTGAAGCCGGGAGGGCTTTCGATAACGATGCCGTTCAGGTAGATGGTTCGTCCGACCATGGTAAGCCCGGCAACGGTAATTTTGAGATTACTATATTCGGACAGGGTGTGGCCCAGATAATCAGAGGCCAATGGGGTGGCCAGCAGAATCCGGAAAAGGATGTAAACAGAGAGGGCGAGAAGTGCAACAACGATAAGCGACCTGAAGAAGAGCCTTTTCCAGGTAGGTGAATCGGACACTTTTTTTGTGCGAGGCTCGTTCATGATGGCTCTAGCGTTTTATTTCCTGAGGAGAAAGGAGTACTCGAATGGGTGCCTGCAAAGGACGTCATTTGTGGGTGCCAAGTTGAAAACATGCCGGTACCGAATTCAGTTGTTCTGCAAAATCGCTTTCGCTGTTCAAGTATATCGCGTAATTCCAGCGCTGGAAGTATTTTCTTCCAGACGGATAGATGAAAAGACAGGTTAAAAAAAGCCCCGCAATGGAGCGGGGCTTTTTTAGGTGGTTATATAAGTTGAACTGAGGGTTTGTAAGCTGCCAAGGGAGTCAGAAGTTGGCTCTCCTGGCAACGTGAAACAGCCGATTTTAAATGAAGGGCAGGGTGGCTGCCGGCTGAAATCAAAGTTCCCATTTTCAAGCGCGATTCGATTACTGCCCGGAAATACCGGGCAGGATTGAGAAGCGATCAGCCCTATTTCTTTTTGGTAGGTGCTACTGCTGCTTTCAGGGCTTTGCCGGGACGGAACTTGGGAACCTTTGCTGCTGCAATCTTTATTTCCTTGCCTGTCTGCGGGTTTCTGCCAACACGTGCTTTCCTGGTGGCGACTTCAAAACTGCCGAAGCCAACGAGTGTTACCCTGTCACCCTTTTTAAGGGCAGCGCTTACCGCATTGATAAATGCTCCTACGGCTTTTTCCGCTGCTGCCTTAGTCAGGTCGGAAGATTTTGCTACGGCGTCCACGAGTTCTGCTTTGGTCATACTGGCCCTCCTTTAAAGATGTAGGGATTAATTTCCCTTACTATAACCGTTAAATTGTAGTTTGCAAGGGTAAATTTTACGGAAAAACTTTTTTTGTCAGGGACAAAAGGCAGCAAAATTGGGCAGTTTGCTGCCTTTCATGCCCGTGGAACGCCGTTCAGTGCCTTGCTTGCTCTTGCTTTGCAATGCAACACACTGATATTGTTGTGTTTATTGCCATAGGACCGGTGGCGGTTTCATGAAAGGATCTTGTTGCGTTTTATCCTCACCATACTCTGTCGGTTCCGTGCCCGCCTCAAAACATTCCATTATGCTGTTCGGTTGTCCCTGCTTGGCAAGAAATCCGCTGCTAGGGTCGATAGAGACAAAGTAAACATCCGGTGGTGGCACGAATTGTTGAATAGATGTGTTTACCAAGGCCTGGCTCATGAAGCCGGTCCAGATGGGCGCAGCTGCCTGACCGCCGGAACCACCGGCACCAAGGGACCTTTCGTGGTCGTATCCTACCCAGACGCCGGCAACAAGCTGGGGAACGTATCCGATAAACCAGGCGTCTTTCATGTCATTTGTCGTTCCGGTTTTTCCGGCAACAGGACGACCGAGGGCCTTTGCCCGCTGACCAGTGCCGCTGGTAACGACACTTTCCATCAGGTTGGTGATAATATAGGATGTTTCCGGTGAAATGACCGGAATGGCGGAAAGAACTGTTCCGTCTAGCGAAGGTTCCGGTTCCAGCGGGATATTCTCGGTTGCGGATGACATCTGGGAGAGGATCGGTAATTTTGGCGGTTGAACCTCTTCCAGCGTCTGGCCGTCTCCATCCACCACCTTGGTAATGAAGTACGGGGTCGTTCTGAAGCCACCTGAGGCAAAAACAGCATAGGCAGAGGTGAGTTCCAGAGGGGTCACGCTCGATGCGCCGAGCGCAAGGGCAAGGTTGGGGGAGAGGTGTGAGGATATTCCAAGTTTTTTTGCATACTGAATGGCATAACCCACACCAATGTTTTCCAGAATCTTGATGCTCACCACATTGATAGAGTCTGTCAGGGCTTGACGCATTGTCACCGGTCCGCGGTATTTATTGTCATAGTTGTGTGGTTTCCAGGTCTTTTTTGAGGTTATGTCAAATTCGATTGGGGCATCGTCGATTATCGAAGCAGCGGTCATTCCCTTGTCCAGGGCAGCGGCATAGATGATTGGCTTGAATGCGGAGCCGGGATTCCTGCGGGCCTGTATCGCACGGTTGAACTGACTTCGACGGAAATCGTATCCTCCAATCATAGCTTTTACAGCACCGCTTTTCGGGTCGAGAGCGATCAAGGCAGCTTGGGCAAGAGGTTCCTGGTCGAGGGCAAATATCGCGCCCTGCTTGTTATTATCCGGGGTGACCACAGTCACTTCGAGAACCGCTCCCAGGGAAATAGCCTTTTTCTTGTTTTTCTCATCTGTTCCATACTGGTCCAGGATGGGGACTTTGCCGGCCCACGCCATATTTTTTTTCCCCAGGGTACCGATTCGGTCGCCAACGCGTAGGGTGAGTTCCCTTTTTGCGGGGTTGACAGCGACCACCACGCTTTGGTAGGTCTCTCCGTCTTTCAGACTGGTGGTACTGATGCCCTGTTCAACTTTGCGGCAAAATGGCTCGATCTCTTCCTGTTTCAGCCTGCGAAGCGGTCCTCTAAATCCCTGCCGCTTGTCTACAGCTTTGAGTCCGCTCACGACATTTTCATAGGCCGCTTTCTGCATAGTGGCGTTCATGGTGGTGTAGATTTTCATGCCACCCTTGTAGAGGAGATCTTCGCCGTATTTCGCTTCGAGCTGGATGCGGATGTGTTCAAGGAAGTATGCAGACTGGTCACTGTTCATTTTCTTCAGTGATGAGATGACGATTGGGGTTTTGCGGGCATGTTCTGCTTCGGCGGTGGTGATGTATCCTTCCTTCACCATTCTTTGCAGGACATACTCCTGGCGTTCGCGCGCCCGGTCAAAATGTTTGATGGGTGAATAGAGTTCCGGTCCCTTCGTAAGACCTGCCAGCATGGCCATCTCAGCCAGATTCAGATTTTCCACATCTTTGCCAAAATAGGTTTCGGCATGCGATTTCGACTCCGTAGGAGCCGGCACCCAGGTAAATCTGGTTCAGATAGATATAGAGAATTTCTTCTTTGGAAAGCTTTTCTTCCATCCGCCTTGCCAGAATAGCTTCCTTGATTTTGCGGGAATATTTTTTCTCCGGAGTTAGCAGCATGGATCGTGCAACCTGCTGGGTGATTGTCGAGGCGCCTTCTTTTTTGCTCATAGACATCAAATTTTTCAGCGCGGCCCGGACTATTCCAGGGTAATCGAGTCCTTTGTGCTGGAAAAAGTTTGAATCTTCTGCAGAGACAAAGGCCTGGATGAGTTTTTTCGGGATTTTGTTCACCGGCACCACAGTGCGTCGCTCCAGGTAAAATTCTCCCACTAAGGTGCCATCATCAGAGAAAACCTGCGAGACGATGGGTGGTTTGTAGTCGGCCAGACGGTCTACCTTTGGCAGGGATGTCAGGAGATACAAATAATATCCTCCTAAGCTAACCGCGCAGACCAAGGCCAGGATGGCTATTGTAACCAGTAGGACAAGCAGTACTTTTTTGCCGGTTTTCCGACGCCTGTTTTCTGAAGATTTTCCGTGTTCCGGTTTTGCCGCCATAGTGATCGAACTCCGTTCCATAAAGTGGTAAAATTTGCGAATCCATGAAGAATAGACCATCTTATCTCGTAATATCAAGGGATAACTGGCCTGTTTCTTACTCTGCAGCAATTCCTTGCCACCACTTTTCCCTTGCCATGGGTCCCTTGACCGGTATAATACGGTTGTCTTTTGACCCAGTGAGGCTTTATGGATACTCCCTCTCTCGATACTATCCGCAATATAGGAATCATCTCCCACATCGACGCCGGAAAAACCACGGTGTCGGAGCGGATTCTCTATTATGCTGGAGAGACCCACAAGATGGGAGAGGTACATGACGGTCAGGCGGTCATGGATTGGATGCCCCAGGAGCAGGAACGGGGTATTACCATTACGGCCACGACCACCACCTGTCGCTGGCGGGGTTACTGGATCAACCTCATCGATACCCCTGGACACATTGATTTTACTATCGAGGTTGAGCGGTGCATGCGGGTGCTGGATGGTGCGGTTGCCATCTTCAGTGCCGTTGAAGGGGTCGAGCCGCAGAGTGAATCGGTATGGCGGCAGGCAGGCCGCTACGGGGTGCCACGGATCTGTTTCATCAACAAGATGGACCGGGTCGGCGCTGATTACCGGGCAGTTTTGGCCCAGGTTGAGAAGAGGCTTGGCGCACGCCCGCTTCTGCTGCAGCTCCCATTTGGGAGTGAAGGAAGTTTTTCCGGAGTTGTTGACCTCCTGGGCGGTGACCTCCTTCAGTTTCACGAGGCGGACCAGGGTATGACCGTGGAGCGACTTCCCCTCCCCCCGGAGATGCAGGCGGAATATCGCGCAGCTCGAGAGGCTATTATCGAAGCTGCTGCCGATTTCGATGAGACCATTCTCGCAGATTTTATCGACGGCATCTTCGTGGAACCGACTCGACTGCGGCTGGCAATACGCACAGGTACCATTGCCTCCCGGCTCTTTCCGGTCTTTCTGGGTGCTGCACTCCGTAACAAGGGGGTACAGCCCTTGCTGGATGCAGTGGGAGAGTATCTTCCCTCTCCTCTTGAAGTTCCGCCTGCGATCGGAATGCTTCCCGGAACCGATATTTCGGAGGAAATCCGCTGCGATACCAAGGCACCTTTCTGCGGACTGGCCTTCAAAGTGTTTTCCGATGAGGGGCGTAAACTTACCTTTCTGCGGATCTATTCAGGGAAGTTGCGTGCGGGCTCAACGGTTTTCAACACGACACGAAATAGTCTGGAAAAGGTGGCACAACTTTTCCGGATGCATTCCCATAAACGGGAACGGGTAGAAGACGCTTCAGCTGGTGACATTGTGGCGGCTTCGGGCCTTAAGGATGTCCTTACCGGAGATACCCTCTGCGACAGTGCTCATCGAATTCTTCTGAAGGGTCTTTCTATCCCTGACTCAGTTGTTTCGCTGGCGGTAGAGCCGAAAGGGGCCGAAGACAGGGAGAAACTGCCACTGGCACTGGAAAAGCTTCAGTGGGAAGACCCTACTTTCCGTGTTCGAGAGGACGAAGAGACGGGGCAGACCATCCTGACCGGAATGGGGGAACTCCATTTGGAGATCATCTCCGATCGCCTGCTTAGAGATTTCGGCGTGGAAGTGAAGACCGGTCGTCCGCAGGTTGTGTATCGAGAGACGCCAAAGCGTGTCGTCGAACATCGGGAAGTTTTCCGGCGTGAGCTTGATGGCAAGATTCACGGGGGAGAGGTGCTGTTGCGGCTTTCCCCGCTGCAACGCGGAACCGGGGTGCAAGTAGTTCTGCCTTCGCCGGAGGAGTCGCCCCTTCCGCCTGAATTGCTGGGGCTTTTGGGCTCTTTGGTGGAGCAGTCGTGCTCTGTTGGGGGCATATTCGGATACCCGTTGACGGATATGGAAGTGCGGATCCTGGAGGCCCCCCTCGAGCCCGGCTTCACCACTGATACCGGCCTGCGGGCCGCTACACAACGGGGCCTGATGATGGCCTTGCGGAGTTCCGGCTCGGCACTTCTCGAGCCGATCATGTCCCTGGAGCTTACTGCCCCCGCAGAGTACACGGGCAAAGTTCTCGGCTCGCTACATAAAAAGCGTGGCCGGGTTGAAGGTGTAACTTCCCGGGGGTCGCTCGAGATTGTTCAGGCGAGCGTGCCACTGGCGGAAATGTTCGGCTATATGTCTGAAGTCCGGAGTGCTACCAAGGGCCGCGGAGGCTTCACC
The DNA here is from genome assembly GCA_963717775.1 of uncultured delta proteobacterium. GTDB lineage: Bacteria > Desulfobacterota > Desulfuromonadia > Geobacterales > Geobacteraceae > RPRC01. Next base: position 112,117 of record CAVQWZ010000016.1, on the reverse strand, counting down.
ATGGAGTTTTCCCATTTTGATCTGGCTCCGGCCGAAACTGTGAAGCGATTGGGTTTTTCCTGATAATAGTGGCGATTCACCTTGGGGAAGACTGGGTGTGCGGCGGATGATCAAAAGTCAGCGATAGATCGCCTTTCACCATCGGGAGATGGAAATGCCGGATAGGAAAAATACCGAAGGAACCGTGCCTGAAATCTGCGGATGGTGTGCTCAAAGGGAGCGGCATTGCTCTTACGGAACTCTACAAGGCACAGAAGGCCATAGCCTTCTACCCGGAAAGCCACCCGCTTCGCGAGGAGATACTCCAGCGGGCCTTCCAGGCAATACGGGAACTGATGATTGAAAGTGGTCTTTCCTTGGGGGTGCATCGTTCTGGAGTTTCGTTTCTTGATCGTGAAGAGAAGATAGAAGGTACCCGGATGACACTGGCTCTGGCAAAGGAGCTTTTTACCCGTGAGATCCAGCGTCTAATTTTTCTTCCTGAGCTTTCCTATTCGGACTTTACGGCATTTCTTGAAATGCTGGCACAAGACCCGCAACGGCTTATTTCCGAGGGTGGCGTGGTCAAGTTTCTCGGCCAATTGGGCGTTACGACGATTGTGGTCAATGAGATCAATATCTCTGCGGTTTTTACCAAGCGCGCTTCCGGGGAATCATACGAGACTTTTTTTGAGGAGGGGGACTTCCTTCCAGACGGAGATAGTTCCGGGGAAAGCAAGGGAAGTAAAGAAGGCCCGACTGCTGACGATGTGTCGTCCAAAGGAACCGGTTCCTTTGGAGAAATGCCTCAGGAGAGGCTTGAAAATCTGACGGTACAGGAGTTGTTTTCGCTGCTGGAGAAGGAAGCCGATGACACACGATATGTCCAGTTGGCCCGCATGCTGGAGGCTAAAGGATATTCCTTGACAGAGGGTGGCGATTTTGACCCGCTGTTCCCCATTCTCCTCGGTCTTCTGAACCAGAATGCCGCTGCAACACGGAGCGAACTGCAGCGAGAGGTATCTCTAAGGACTTTTCATTATCTGGCCAGTGGACCAATGCTCGAGCATCTGTTGGATCACCTGGAGGATGAGGGTTTTAAGCAGAAGGAGATTGTTTATCTTATTCTGCATCATCTGGAGAAAGAGACCGTTGAAGCAGTTATTCCCCGGCTTGTTGCCTCTGATTGCCAATTTGCCAGGAAGGCCCTCACGACGGCTCTGCTTCGGTTGGGGCCTTCTGCGGTTCCTGCGCTGTTGACATTCCTGTCGGACAGTAGCTGGCAGGTCGTGCGTACTGCCGTGGCTGTTCTGGGCGAGATGCGGAGCAGGACTGCCGTGAAGGGGTTAATTCTGACAGCCTATCATGTGGATACCCGGGTGCGACTTGAATCAATCCGTTCCCTGGCCGAAATTGGGGGAAGAGAAGCGACCGCAGTACTTCTCGAGCTTTTACGTGAGCAAGACAGGACTATCAGGAGGCAGGTCATTCTCTGGCTGGGAGTTACCAGAAATGAAAGTGCCCTGCAACCTCTCCTCAGCCTGATCATGAAACGGGATCTCATGGGCAAGATCGTTACCTTGAAAAAAGAGGCGCTGCTGGCCATTGGCCGTATCGGAGACCCTCGATCTCTTGACGCTCTAGTTCAATTTGTGGAGAAAAGACGTTTTATCGCTCCTGGGCGCTGGGCGGAACTCAAGATTCTTGCTCTCGAGACTATCGGCCGCCTGGAGGGAAAAGAGGCTCAGAGTTTTCTCCGCAAAATTGCATTACGGGGTGGGCGATTTGGACTGGCGTCTGCGACGGTCCTGAAAAACATGGGGGAAGGGACGCGGGGCGAAAATGACTGAAATAACTCACCAGAATGCGCAGCGGGCAGCAATGCTGCTGATGGCTTCCATCAAATCGGTAGCATTTTACCCACAGGCCCATCCTGCTGTGCGCCAGCCGCTGGAAGAGCTAACCGCTATCTTGCAAGACATGTTTCTGGAAAAGCCCGAAATTCATCTTGGCGTGGTCGAAGGTGTTTTTTTTCTGGAAAGCAACCTGTTTGTTGCCCCAAATTCTTCTGTTGCGGAACTTGCTGAGCGCTTGATTGGTAAAGGTATCTTTGCCATGACCTTTTTGGAGGGGGTAAGCTCTGACGACCTGTTTCTGTTTGCTTCACTCCTTGCCCGAAAGAACTTCCCTGCCGAGCTTGTTTTCGAAGAATTGTCAAAAAAAGGCGTCACAACAATAAAATATGGGATTGACGAAGTACGGGATGGGAGTGCCGCCGAGGAGAGCGGGATTTCTCCCCTCCGCACCTACCACGATGCCCTGAATGCCGTGCGTGGAACCATGAAGGACGTCCAGAGCGGCAGGATACCCTCCAGTGATCGGATCAATAAGGTCGTCGATAACATGGTCTCCCTGACGATCAAGGATCATACCACCTTGCTCGGCCTTGCCATGATAAAGGATTACGATAATTATACGTTCAATCATTCCGTTAATGTCGGGATTCTTGCCGTTGCCCTTGCTGCCTATCTGGGAATGGACCAGGAAGCCCTCCGTGACACAAACACAGCTGGTCTGCTCCATGATATCGGCAAGATAAAAATTGAAAAATCCATTCTCAACAAGCCCGGAAAACTTAACGGTGACGAGTATGAGGAGATGAAGAAGCACGCGGAAAAAGGTGCTGAAATTGTAAAGGAAATGGAGAACATTCATCCGCGGGTGATGGATGCCGTGCTTGGACATCACATCAGATATAACCGTAGCGGATATCCTGAGTGGGCGAGAAAGAGGGATTTTGATCAGTTAGCCGACATTCTGGCGGTTGCGGACTGCTATGATGCGATCACAACCCTTCGCACCTACAATTCTCCGGTTCTGCCAAAAGCCGCGCTGGACGTGATGCGGAGGATTACCGGGACATCTTTGAGCGGTGATCTGGTGCAAAAATTTGAGGAGATGATGGGGGCGTATCCCGTTGGAACTCTTGTGAGGCTTGACACCAATGAAATCGCACTCGTGGTGAAACCCCATCCCCAGGAGAGCAGCGAGGCTGCGGTGAAAATAATCATTGACGCACAGGGGACTACCTTGGAAGCGCCCGTGTTGCAAAGCCTTGCCTCGAAGGACGGGACTCGTCATGCAAGCATTGTTGCCATGGTCGATCCGCTATTGAAAAATATTGATGTGAGTCGCTACTTCCTTATGTGACAAGAAGGGTTCCAAGAGCCTGCGCGGCGGCTTCCCGGGTGCGTTGATGGGGAGAGCAGAGCAGTTCCATGATCTTTGGCTCAAGGGCTCCGTCACCGATATGTCCAAGGGTGTAAGCGGCTTCCGCGTCGAGAAGGCCGTCTCCGGCAGCTAGAAAAGGCAGAAGTGCAGGGACGAGAGATGGCTCTTTGAAGTTTTTCAGAGCTGAGATGGTTTTTGCTTGAATGGTGGGGTTCGGGTCTTTTAGCTTCTCCATAAGAACGGGAAGCGCTTTGGGATGGCCGAGGGTGCCGAGAACTTCAATTGCAACCGATTTAATGTCTTCCTCGGGCCGAGACGCACAGTAGACCAGGGGTGGGATGACCTGTTCGCCGCCGATCCTGCCAAGGGCATAAAGGGCCTTGAGTTTTGTCCCAAGGTCACCTTTTTTTAGGGTTTCGAGGATTTCAGGAAGGCTGCCGATACTCTCCAGGCGCTCCAGTGATTCCGCTGCGGCAATGCGTACTTCTTCGCAGGGGTCGGTCAGCAGCGCTGTAAGGGCCTCTCTTCGTTTTTGCGTTGAACTGAATGATTTCATACAGTTCATGATACTAGCAAAATGGGAAAATATAGCAACAAATTATTATCCGGAATCTGGCTTCAAAACATTAGATTTTCAGAAAGGTGGATTGCATGAAGGAAAATGTCAAAGCGGCTCTCCTCTCCGCCCTTGTCCTGCCGGGGGTTGGGCAGTTCTATCGTGGCCGGAAAGTGAAGGGTGGGATTCTGGTGGCCCTGGTATCGGTCATGCTGCTGATTTTTGTTGTTCTGGCTGTCCTGGCTGCTCAAGACATTCTGCATGTGGTCCGGATTACCGGAACCATCGATGCTGTTGCGCTTGCTGAAAGCCTGCGCGGTCGTGTGCCATCCTTCCTCTGGCTCGGGGGTGTCCTTTTCTGTGTCTGGACCTATGGGGTAGTGGATGCCTTCCTTGGAAGCGCTTCGGACAGCGAGGACGAGAAGGAGAAATGATTTTGCCGGGCTTTTGTGGCATGAGGGAAAGGCATTTGGCCACTAATGATTTGACAAAGAGCCTTGATCTGTGGGATAAATTAGAACATTAGAGAAAAGGGCCCCTCCCAAGGGGCCTTGTTTTTTTACCTGCAGGGTACGGAGAAATATATGTTGTATGCTAAGGTTTTGGCTACTGGTGGTCGGGTCCCGGACAAGATAGTGAAAAATTCGTTTTTCGAGTATCTGGTTGAGGATGCGGATACCTGGATTTATTCTCGAACGGGGATTCGTGAGCGTCGCTTTGTCGCCGATGACGAAGCCACCTCTGATCTTGCGACTGCGGCGGCTTTTCGGGCACTCGAGGCGGGAAAGATTGATCCCCTCGATCTTGATTGCATTATCGTGGCAACCTCCACGCCGGACATGATTCTTCCACCGACCGCCTGCATGGTGCAGAAAAATATCGGTGCCGCGAACGCTCTTGCTTTTGATATGAATGCCGTCTGCAGTGGTTTTGTCTATGCTGTGGAGACCGCGGATAATTTTATCAAGTCAGGAAAATACCGCAGGATTCTCGTGATTGGTGCTGACTGCTACTCGAAGATTCTCGATATGCAGGACAAAACCAGCTGCCCTCTCTTTGGCGATGGCGCCGGTGCGATTATTCTGGGGGCTTCGACAGAGCCGCAGGGCATTCTGACAACCCACATTGAGAGCGACGGTAGCCGTTGGGAACTGATCCAGGTCCCCTCTTCCGGCACCCGTAAGCCCATTACCCCGGAGTCGATTGCGCTCAAGGAGAATACCTTCAAGATGGCGGGCCGGAGCGTATATACCTTTGCGACGGATGTTATCCCCAAGCTTATTGCCAGGGTGACTGAAAAAGCAGGAATCAGTCCTGCCGAGCTGGACTTTATCATTCCACATCAGGCCAATAGCCGAATTATCGATGTGATCACGAAAAAAACCGGAATTCCTGCCGAGAAGATCCTTCTCAACCTCGACCGCTACGGCAATACTGCCGCGGCTTCCGTCGGGCTTGCCCTTGATGAGAATATTCGCAATGGTGTCATCAAAGAGGGTAATCTCGTGATGATAATGGGTTTTGGCGGCGGGCTGTCGTGGGGTGGGATGCTGCTTAAGATCTGAGGGCTGAACCGTTTTTATTCCGCGCAACAGGAGAGCCTGCTTATATCCCTGGTGAATCCCTGGGCGCAAAGCCGCAACCCTTCTGCCATGGACGGGTAGACGTGGGTAGTGTTTGCCAGGTCGCTAACGGTAATCCTGCAGCGGATTGCCAAAGCTGCTTCATTGATAATATCAGCTCCACGATGGCATGACAGGTGTACACCGAGCAACCTGCCGCTTCCTTCCTCCGCAACCATCTTGATTGCCCCGGCGGTATGGCCTGTTACCTGGGCCTTGGGTATGGCCGATACCGGTATGGTGTTGGTTATGACCTGATACCCGGCTTTCCGGGCGGATTCCTCCGTGTAACCGACGGTTCCGATCTCCGGGTCGGTAAAAATGGCCATCGGTAGTGAGGTATAATCGATCCGGCAGGAGCAGTCAGGGGTAAGCATGTTATCCACGGCAACGATACCTTCATGGGCTCCGACTGTTGCAATCATCATCCCACCGGTTACATCACCCGCTGCCCAGATACCGGCTGCCGTAGTCCGCATCTGGTCGTCCACCGTGATAAATCCCTTTCCGTTCACTTCCACTCCAACCTTATCCAGACCTATTCCCCGCGATGCGGGAGATGTTCCCGCGGCTAACAGCAATTTTTCTGCTCGAAATGTTTTTTGCAGTCCAGCGCTAATTGTGGTTACTTCCACCGAGTTGCCGGAGCGCCGTATCTCCTGGATTTTCACATCTTCGAAAAACTTCATCCCCTCTTTTTGCAAGGCCGCCTGCACTGCCAGGACCGGTTCGCTTTCCATGTGTCCGAGGATGCGCGTACCATGCTCGAGCACCCGAACCTTTGTTCCCAGGCGCGTGAACATCTGCCCCATTTCAACGGCGATTACACCACCACCGATAATGATCAGCGATGAGGGGAATTTTTTGAGGAGCAGGGCACTGCGACTTGTCAGGTAGTTGACACTCTCGAGTCCGGGGAGGTCAGGGATCGCCGGAAAGCCGCCGGTGGCAACCAGTATTCTGTCCGACCTGAGTACCTGATCGCCAACTTGCAGGGTTCGATGGCCGATAAACTGTCCCGTCCCCTTGATCAGACTCAAGCCCGGTACTTTCTGGAGCACATCGAGGTACTTGGTCTTGCGCAAACCTTTCACCACGCTGTTTTTGTGCTTGGTTAGACGCTCCCAGTCAATGCCGTCCGTTCTGGTTCCCACCCCTAGTGCCTCGCCGAGCCGTGCTTCCTGCCGGAACAGGGCCGAGTGAATAAGGGTCTTGCTGGGGATGCATCCCCAGTTGATGCAGGTGCCGCCCGGGGCGCTTTTCTCGATCATTGTCACTGTGAAGCCGCGGGCCTGGGCACGCAATGCCGCGGCAAAGGCTGTGGAACCTGATCCGAGAATTATGATATCGTAGACTTTTGGCATGATGGAACCTCGCGGTGCAACTTTACCACAAACAGGCTCCTGGACAAAGTCAGGAAATCTTTTGAAGTGGTATCGAAGTCATCAGCTCTTTGGTTCTGGTGATTAAATTTATGCAAAACGGTGGAAATTGATATATAGTTTCAAAGCGTTACCGCTGGGCCGAAAAACGAGACAAAGGCAGGAGAATCATGGAATACCAAAAGATCTTAAAGAAATCTCTCCTCTTCTCCGGACTGAACGAGGAATACCTTGCTGAAGTGGCTGCCATCGCCAGTAAGCGCACCTTTGGGAAAGGAGAGGTTCTCTTCACCGAAGGGGAGCCTGCTGAGGGATTTTACCTGATTGCTTCCGGCACGGTGAAGCTGTCGAAGATCTCCTCGGATGGTAAGGAAAAAGTGCTTCATTTTGCCTATGCATCGGAGACATTTGCCGAAGCAGCTTTTTTCGGTGACGGACGCTATCCAGCCGAAGGGCGGGCCCTTGAGAAGGTTGAAACACTGTATTTTCCCCGAGCTGCCTTCATGGGCCTTCTGGAGCGGAATCCCCGTTTCTCCCTGAACCTCATTGTTACCTTGTCGCTTTCGGTGCGACGTTTTGCCCGCCAGATCGAGGAGCTTACTTTTGCCGAGGTGCCAAGTCGGCTGGCTGGCTACCTGATTGATCTTGCCGCCAAAAAATCGACCAGTTTCCAGGGCAAAACCTACCTCGACCTGGAGATAAAAAAAGGCGAACTTGCCTCCCACCTGAGCACGGTCAGCGAAACGCTTTCACGAGCGCTCAAAAAGCTGAAGGAGGAGGGGGCAATCGAGGTAAAGGGAAGTCGGGTAGTTATTCAGGATATGGAGCGTCTGAAGGAGATTGCTTCCAAGTAGAGAAAGGAGTCCGGGCCAATATCTGCAAGATACCTGGACAGAGGTTTGTTAATAATGTTCTTTCGTCTCTTTTTGATTTTTTCCCTTGTGCCTATTATTGAAATCTGGCTGCTGATAAAGGTTGGTAGGGTGATCGGAGCACTGCCGACGGTTTGCCTGCTCCTTGCCATTTCCCTGGTAGGGGCTTGGCTGGCCAAATCTCAAGGGCTTAGGACTATCTCGGCAATCCGCAACGAACTCGACGCGGGGCGGCTTCCTGCTGCACGGTTGCTGGACGGAGCCATGATACTCACTGGTGGTATCCTCCTGCTTACGCCCGGCTTTTTTACCGATTTCCTTGGTCTCTTTTTTCTCTTTCCGCTGAGCAGAACCTTTCTGAAAAAATGGCTTGGGAGGATTCTTGAGCGAGGGCTTTCCAAAGGAACGATTACCATTCAGCGACGTTAGAACAGTTCGGGCTGCTTCCGCAGATCGATGAGTCGTCGCATGAATCCGTAAGGAGTTTTTCTCCTGTGAAGCGTGAAGATAAAATTCGCCTTAGTATCGCCCGCGAGGCAGCCCGCCTCATGTATGAAGATGGGGTCAAGGAGTACCGTGACGCCAAGCGCAAGGCAGCCAAGCTTTTTGGCCCGGAAAAAACTCTTTCGCTCGGTTCACATCTTCCCTCCAACGCCGAAATCCACGAAGAACTTTCCCGGCTTATCCGGATGAACGAGGGGGATGTGCAGCCGGAGCGACTTCTCCGCATGCGACTCATGGCCCTCTCCTGGCTCGAACTTTTCGCGCCATTCCGTCCCTATCTGGTGGGATCGGTTCTGAGCGGTACGGTCACGGAGCAGAGCGACATCGACCTGCACCTGTATGCCGATTCCTCTGAAGAGGTGGAGCTTTTTCTGGAGGAACGGGATATCTCTTATGAACCGGAAACCGTATCCATCCGTTTCGGCAACGAGTTCCGTGAATATTACCACCTCTACCTGGAGGATGACGGGATCGTTATTGACTGCACGGTCTATGAGCCATCAGAGCGTCACCAGCGGCAAAAAAGCAGTATCACCGGCCGTCCCATGGAACGGGCAGATGCGAAACGGTTGCGGGAGTTGATTGGTGGTGAGACGCTGGAGACAGAATGAGAGACTAAGACCTGCCAGGTTTTCAAAACCTGGCAGGTCTGACCAAACAAGATACTACTGAAACTTCACGAAACGCACCCTACATGAGAACCATGCTTCTGGAAATATTCGATACACTCCATGCCGCCTATGGTCCCCGCTTCTGGTGGCCGGCCGAGACGCCCTTCGAGGTCTGCGTCGGTGCCATCCTTACCCAGAACACCAACTGGGGCAATGTGGAAAAGGCCATTGCCAACCTGAAAAGGGAAGGGCTGCTGGTGCCGGAGAAGTTGCGGGATATTCCGACCGAACGGCTCGCGGAACTGATCCGGCCGGCCGGCTATTTCAATGTGAAGAGCGCCAGGCTGAAGGATTTCATCGGTTGGTTGTTTTTGGTGCACGGGGGAAGTCTGGAGTGCATGTTTTTAGGCGACTGGCGGGAGTTGCGGTCGGAACTGCTGACTGTGCGGGGTATCGGGCCTGAGACCTGCGATTCCATACTCCTCTATGCCGGTCATAAACCTTCCTTTGTCGTGGATGCATATACAAAGCGTCTCTTTTCCCGTCTTGAACTCATTTCTCCTAAGGCATCCTATGATCAGTTGCGTGACCTGTTTATGGAAAACCTCCCGTCCGATGCTGCGCTTTTCAATGAGTACCATGCTCTCATCGTCGAGCACTGCAAGGAGTGTTGCCGGACTCGGCCGCTGTGTGAGGGATGTACTCTCCGGTTCCGGTGCGGATATTACCAGCAGGACTTAACTCTCACTTCCTGACGCATAATGAACTTCCCTGTCGAGACCCACGCCGTTCCAGTTCGTAATCAATGGCATTCAGGACCTCAAACTTCTGCAGTGACCAGAGGGGCGCGATCAGGTGGTCCCTTCCTCCATCACCGGTAAGACGCTGGATGGACATCTCCGGCCGGAGCCTCTCCAGGAAGTCGCAGACCAGACCAACGTAGTCATCCCGATCAAGCATCCGTACTTCGCCTCGGGCGTACATCTCCGCCAGGGGCGTTTCCTTCATGACATGGAGGAGATGGATCTTGACACCGTCTATTTGCAGGTCATTCAACACCTTGGCCGTGTCCAGCATCTCGTTCCGCGTCTCTCCCGGCAGTCCGAGGATCACATGGGTGCTGACCCGGATACCTTCCCTTTTGCATGATCTGACCGCATCCTCAAAGGCGGAAAAGTCGTGCCCCCTCCCGAGAAAGTCCAGTGTTCTGTCCAGTGACGACTGGAGACCCAATTCCAGCCAGAAATATGTATTCCGCGCGTATTCCCCCAGCAGAGCAATCGTTTCAGGTGGAAGGCAGTCGGGGCGGGTGCCGACAATGAGACCCACCACATCCTCTACTGCCAGCGCCTCGTCGTAGAGATGTTGAAGCGTCTCCGCTGGTGCAAAGGTGTTGGAATAGGCCTGGAAATAGGCAAGAAAGCGTTTGGCCTTATACTTGCGGGTCATGACCTCTTTGCCCGCATCGATCTGCTCTGCCACCGAGACCCCGGCCTGAATACCGTGGGATCCCGATCCTTTACCTCCGCAATAGATACAGCCGCCGATTCCTACGGTACCATCCCGGTTGGGACAGCTAAATCCCGCGTCAACGGAGATGCGGTGTACCCGGCAGCCAAAAAAATGTTTCAATTCTTCCGAGAATGCATTGTATCTTTTTTCCATGAAAATCCTGTCGGCCGATGTTCTTGGGGGTGGTCGGTGGGCCGCCCACACACCTCTCCAGTGTAGCCCATCAGTGTCGGAAAGTGCAACAGGCAGTAAAAAAGTAGTATTTCATTGATTAAAATACACAAAACTGGTAGGTGAGATGTAATGGGTAGCTGGAGCAATGAAAGAGCCGGCAGACTCTTAGCTCGTGATGATCTGGTGCATGGCGCGGATAAAGGTTTCGATCTCTTCTTCCGTGGTGAACCAGCCGGGACTTACCCGGACGGTTCCGGTGGGGTAGGTGCCGATGGTTTGGTGGGCTCCTGGGGCGCAGTGCAGGCCGGTTCTTACTTCAATATCGTATTCATGATCCAGGGTAAATCCGATCATGGAGGGGTCCATTCCTTCTACGGTGAAAGAAACAATGCCGCCCCGCTCCTTCTCGGCAGCAGGTCCAAAGAGGCTAATATTTTGCATACCCATAAGTCCTTCCAACAGTTGGTGGACCAGAGAAAGTTCCTTTTTTCTGATAGTTTCAATTCCGGTGTTCAGGATGAAATCCACCCCAGCCCGTAATCCTGCAATGCCGGGGGTATTAAGAGTGCCGCTTTCGAAGCGGGCCGGCATTTCTTCCGGTTGTTCTTCACTGCTTGAGTGGCCGCCGGTTCCTCCCACCACCAAGGGAGGCAATTCCAGGCCTTCCGCAATGTAGAGAAATCCGGTACCCTGTGGCCCCAGTAGACCTTTGTGGCCTGGTGCGGCAAGGAGACTTATCCCCGTCGTGACATCAATTGGCATGACACCGGCACTCTGGGCGGCGTCAACCAGCAGAGGTACCCCTGATTGGCTTGCCAGTTGGCCGATTTCGGCCAGTGGCTGAACCGTGCCGGTGACATTCGAGCAGTGGGAGAGGACAATAAGACGGGTGTCGGCCCGAAGTGCGGCTGCCAGATCACGTGGATTGAGAAAACCTCTCCGGTCGCAAGGTATCCGGGTGATTGACGATCCCTGTTTTTCGGCTACCCGGAGTGGCCGGGAAACCGAATTGTGTTCCATGGTTGTGGTCACGGCATGGTCGCCGGGTCGCAGCATCCCGGCGATTGCCAGGTTCAACGCTTCGGTTGCGTTGCTGGTGAATACCAGGCGAGATGAGTCCTTGATCCCGAACAACTCTGCCAGGCTTTCCCGTGCCTCGAAAACTATTCGGGTTGCATCCAGGCCCCGGCGGTAGCCGCCACGACCGGGGCTGGTGCCGATCTCCCTTAGGGCATGGTCCACTGCCCGGTAGACCGATTCCGGTTTGGGATGGGAGGTGGCAGCGTTGTCGAGGTAGATGGGCATGGTTGCTCCTAGAAACGGCTGCGCAGGGCGAGGTGAAAAACAACATCCGGGGCGGTATTCACCCACACATCTTCCGAAACCCCCACATCGAGGAATGTCTTCTCGCTGAAGCCGATTGTTCCTCCTGAGACCAGTTGGACGGAGCCGCTGTTCACCTGCTTCAGACTGCTGCCGGTATAGAAGGAGGTATGGGCGTCGGCCTGGACCTTTAGTGCGAGCCATTGCAGGGGGCTCCAGCCGAAACCCAGGGAACCGAACCCGGCAAGGTTACGCTGCTGGCCTTCCAGCACGTCGCCGTTGGTCAAGGCCATGCCGCCTGCGGAAGCATACACTGTCAGGTGGCCGAGGGGCAACTGACAGTCGTCGCTGGCGGTCAGCCAGAGGGCGAAATCGGTACTGCCGCTACCAAAGAGGCGGTTGCTGTTGCCGCTGGGTAGCTTGATGCTGGCGTGCAGTGCGACTGCCAGAGGCGCTGCTGAATTGCCTTGGTGGAGCTGCCATGCTCCTGAGAGGCGGATGTCGCCGATGCCGTTCGAACCATCATTAACCAGGACCTTTGTGATTCCGTTTCGGGTGTACTGATAGAGAAGCCGGTTGCGGGGGTATGATTTACGCATCCCTTGGGGGAAGCCGAAGGTGTCATGGAAACCTTCGATGAAACCATCAAGAAAACCGCCGCTGTTTGCCAGGTAGGGAATGTCGATGCCGACCTGGAAGCCCGGTGCGATTCCGTAGCGGGCCGAGAGGTTGAAACGGTAAGTCTCGCCGTCGAGCATGATTGCGTCTGTCAGCGATATGTCTGAAGTAGAGTTATTTGTTACATCAGTGGTGAGGGTTCCCTCGAAATGGCCAGCCGGAACAACGCTGGCACTGCCGATAGCGGGCAGGCCGAAAATCCGAATCAACGGGCTCTGGTTGCTGCTCTGGAACGGGATGATGTCCATGGCGGCAACGGCACAGGGATTGCCTGGAATCAAGACAGCCAGGGCCAGCAGGAGCACCGCCACGAAGTTGATGGAGCCGTGCCTGGGAGAATTGCGAGACTGCCGGCCTGATACACTTGTGGATTTGCGATAAAGATTCATAGGATGCTGTTCTCCTTTGCTGGGATTGTCTCGGTTCTGTGACGGCAGGGGAAAGACGGTTAGGATTCCATAAAGCAAATGTCTGATAATTGCAAGATGATAGTTTCCCATTACACTGTTGATACATTCTGCCATGTATTCGGAGGTTTTCCAGCGGTCAGGAAACTAACCGGAACCGGAAGTCCGAAAATCTCTCCAAAGGGGTCTGGATGATTTTGTTTTATCTGTTCTTCTTTCTGTTCTTCTCCAGCGCGAGCGCTGCCGATTTCGGCACGTCCTACTCGCATCTTTGGGGCGGTTTTTCAACCTCCTTGGTCAATCGTTCGCCGGCACAGAGCGGCAATGCCAGCCGTGCCGCTCTGGATCTTAATGGCTGCATCATTGCTCCGGGAGCGGTGTTCAGTTTTAACGACAATGTGGGAGCAAGAGATACTATGAAAGGGTATCGTCCGGCACCGATGATCAATGATCGAGGCAGCCTGAGCGATGTCCCGGGTGGCGGTATCTGCCAACTTGCCACAACAATTTACAATGCGGCGCTGGAGGCGGGCCTGGAGATTGTTGAGCGCCATTCCCATTCGCGGAGCGTCAGCTATGTGACTCCGGGACGGGACGCCACCATTCTTACCTGGCGCAAGGACTTGAAGTTTCGCAATCCCCATTCCTATCCTTTGCTGCTGAGAGTGGAGTTGACGGAAAATCGATTAACGGCAGGATTTTGGTCGCTGGAGGACAAATCATTCCAGGTAATAGTTCTCACGGACATCATTGCTGTTGATCCGCAAGCGGTTACTTCACGGTCTGTCGGGCAATCCGGGGTGACCAGCCAGCCGGGCGGCCAGGGATTCTCGGTTGTTACCCGGCGTCGCTTGATTCGGGATGGGAAAGTTACAGAGGAGCTGCTCTCGAGGGATTATTACCCTCCGCCTACCAGGGTTGTGGGGAGGTCAGAACAGTGAAGAGATCCAGGTACAGGTTTCTTTTGATTTTGCTCTTTACCGTAATTGGTTTTTCCTCTGTCAACGCCGAGGGAATCCCTTTCGAAGCTAGTTCAGATATCTCCTTTGAGACACTTCGAAACACTTGGGAAATGCAGCAGACACTTGCAAAGTATGCCGAGGGTGTTTTTCTCTACCGTCTTGGCCTCGGCCCAGCCCTGTCGCCTCCTCCCTGGACGGCAAATATTCAACGGGCCTGCTTCGTGACCTTTTTCTCTGGTAAAAGAGTTATAGCCTGTTCCGGTGGTTTTCGTCCCCGAACCGCCGATCTCGGCAGGGAGATTGATGCAAACGTTCGGCAGGCGCTCCATATGGACCCAAGGGCCGGTCGCATCGACCGGGCTACGGCCCTGGCGGCCCATGTACTGATCACCTTCCCAGGCGAACCGCGTCCGGTTGCCTCACCTGAGATGATTGATCCTGTCCGGGAGGGGTTGTTTGTGGAGAATGACCGCAGCGGTGTTGCCATCGTGCCTGGAGAGGCGAAAACTGCCTCATGGGCGTACCGGGAAGCTTTGCGACGGCTCGGGGAGAACGATCTCGCCAAAGTTCGACTCTATGTCTTTGATTCCTGGGTGATTTCGGGAAAGACAAAGAGATGATACCGGCAGAATATCATAAGGATTTTTTAGCTGTTCAGCACGATTCGAAATTGTCATTCCCGAGGGTCGAGTTGGGAATCCAGGTCAGAAGTTTTTAACCACGAACCTTGAATATTGAACTTTGAACTTGTTTTCAGGAGGGTTTGCCGTGAAACAGTTTTTCATCAGTTTCCTTGTTCTTGCAGTAACAAGTATTTGCCTCTTCCCTCTGCCAGGCCTGGCTGCTGTTGCCAAGGGTTCGATCGAGGGGACTGTCCTGTCTGCCGAGACAAATCAGCCTCTGGCAGGGGCTGCCCTCGAATTTAAGCGCAGCTATCCCAGGAAACCACCGGTTTCGTTTCATACGGAGACTAATGCAGCGGGGAAGTTCTCAGTTTTCCTGCCTGCGGGAACTTACAACTACCTGATTCGTAAGCCAGGTTTCGGGCTTCTGGAGGGAACTGCTGTTGTTACTGCGGGGGGAAAGGTAGAACTTCCCCTTCCCCTCAACCGGGAGGCGCAGGTATTCGGGAGGATTATTGATGCCAAAGGCAAGGCTCTTGCGGGAATTGCCGTATCTTTCGGTAAATACGGACGTGGGCGCACGGATTCCGTGGGCCGCTTCACTGTCCTTGCTCTGAATAAAGGCTGGTATGAACTCCGGCTGGACCATCCCTCGTGGGTCACGGAACGGCAGGTGTCATTTTCCCTTGCGGCGGGAGAGCGGAAAGATGCCGGTGATGTTATTGTTCGCAAGGCGGGCTCTCTGGCCGTGCACCTGGTGGCAGGGAACCGCCCGGTGGCAGGCGCCGAGGTGTCACTTTCCGGCAACCTTGCCTACCGGTACGGGAAAACCGACAAGCGGGGGATGGTCAGCTTCACAAAGCTCCCGCCGGGATCATATTCCCTGGAGTCCTATGATGAAAGGCTTACTCAGTCGAGAACCAGTGTCGATGTACCGGAAGGGAAAAGCAGTTCGGTCCGGTTGGTGGCAGTTCTCCGTCCGCCGTCGCTCTCCCTTGATGATCCTGGCCGGGTTATCCTTCCCGGAAGTGTGATTCCGGTTTCCCTGCGAGGACTCTGGGTCAAGCGGGCAAAGATCTCGGTCTATGCCGTTGCCGAGGCACGCCTTCTTGACGGCACTGTGGATCCATCCAATCCAGCCACTATCCCGGTTGCTGCGCGAAAGCGTATTCAGGCAAAGACCGTAACCCTTGCAAAGCAGCGGTTTACCTTCTATCGTCGTGCTTCTGTAAAGCTGAAGCCCCTGCCCCCCGGTTTCTACCTGGTGGAAGCCGAAGGAAATGGCACCGTCGCCCGCTCCTCGTTCCTGGTTACCCGGCTTGGCCTCGTGGCTAAAGCATCAGCGGCCGGAACCTTGCTCTTTGCTGCCGACCTGGTGGACGGCCATGCTCTTGAAGGGATAGAGATATTCGAAGCGGCAGTTTCACCGGGAGCATCTGCTCTTCCGGAGCTTCTGGGCAAAACCGGCGTTGACGGTCTCCTCTCCAGTCCGAGCAGGGCGGGTAATGTACGATTCATTGGCCGTATGGACGAAAGCCTGGCCATTTTTCATGTTTCTGCCATGCAAGCCGAGAAAAAGAGTTTGAAGGGTTACCTCTATACCGAGCGTCCCGCCTATCGGCCGGCTCAGACTGTCTACTTCAAGGGGGTGCTCCGCAAGATAGTTGGCGAAGGGTATGCCCTGCCCGGAGCAGGGAAGGTGTTGGTGACGGTTACCGACAGTGGCGATCAGACCCTGATGGAGAAGGAATATCCGGTTTCATTAGCCGGTTCCTTCAGTGGTGAGCTCGTTCTTCCGGCACAGCCGGTCTTGGGCGATTATTCCGTGCGGGCTGTGTCTGGAAGTTCAACATTTCAGACCTCTTTCAAAGTTCTCGAATACCGTAAGCCCGAGTTCGAGGTTACAGTTGCGGCTGGCAAGAAGTTCCACGTGGGGGGCGATCCGGTTCCGGTTTCGCTGAAAGCCCGCTACTATTTTGGCGCGCCGGTGGTGGATGGAAAGGTCAAGTACCGAATCTATTCACGGTCCTACTACCGTTTCGATGGTGATAACGGTGATGATGGCGAAGGCCTGTTTGGCGGTTATGCTGATTTTCTCGGTGAAGGGGAGGCATCAACCGATTCCAACGGCATGGCTCTGATCACGATCGGAACCAAGTCGCTCGATTCGCCCCGCGTCTATACAGTTGAATTCGACGTGGCCGATAGTGCCGGGAGAGAGGTGTCCGCAACGGCTTCCTTTACGGTTACCCCCTCCCTCATTGCTCTCACGGTTCGCCCTCTCTCCTACCTTTGCTCGCCAGGGAAAACAACTGACATCGAGGTTGCCAGCTCTACCTGGGAGGGGAAAGCCGTTTCCGCTCGAGTTCTCGTTACTATTGAGGAGCAGGTGTATGATCGAAAGACCCGCACGTATACCTACCGCAAGCTCGATGAGCGGGAGGTTGCTACCGAGGCAAGCGGCCGGGTGGTGTTGGGCCAAACCTTCCCCCGTCCTGGCTACTGGCGCGTATCTGCTGTTACAACCGATGAACGGGGCTTAAAAGCAACTGGTGTGGGATGGGTCTGGGTCTGGCGCGAAGGGTACGCTTGGGACACCTCCTACCGCGAGCTGGGGGTCGAACTTGATAAAAAGAGCTATCTGCCCGGGGAAACAGCACGGATTATCGTGAAGAACCCTGCTGCCGGAGCCTCCCTCCTTTTGACCGTTGAGGGGCGAGAAATTTACTCGCGCCGCGTTGTCCAGTCAGCCGGTTCCGTTGAGGTGGTTGAAATACCTGTTACCGAAGACATGGCACCGTATGTCTTCGTGTCCACCGTGATGGTCGAAAAGGGGCACTTCTATTCCCGGACCAGAACACTGCGGGTCGATTCCAGGCCCGACGTGCTGGAACTGAAAGTCGCAACAGACAAGGACGTATATGCACCGGGAGAAAAGGTTCGGCTCTCGGTTTCGGCACGGGGCAAGGATGCACTGCCGAGGGAGACCGAGCTTTCACTGGCAGTGGTGGATGAGGCGCTCTTTGCCATTGCACCGGAAAGGCAGCCGGATATTTACCGCTTTTTCCGGGGAACCCGCGAGCACCGGGTCCTGACCCTCAACTCTTTCCCGCGTGTCTATCTGGGCGGAGCCGCCAAAGCCGGGAGGTCGACTCTGGCCGATAACGAGCTGGCGGGGATCAAGGTCCGCAAGGTCTTCAAGGATACCGCCTTTTGGCTTCCGGTTCTTACGACCGGGGCAGACGGTAAAGCTGAGGCCGCATTTGAGCTGCCCGATAACCTGACCACTTGGCGGGCCACAGCTGTCGGTTTCAGCGACCGGAGTGAGTTCGGGACCGGACGCGATACCTTTATTGCACGTCTGGACGTCATGGCCCGGCTGCAGCCGCCCCGTTTCCTTGCGGTGGGGGACCAGATGAAAATTCCCGGCATAATAACCAATATGACTGACAGTGAGCGAAGTGTCACCGGCATCTTTGAGACCAATGGCCTTTTGCTGTTGGGAGAAAACCGCTTTACCGGGACAGTAAACCCGGGCGGTACTCTGCGGCGGGATATGACAGTCAAGGCGGATACATCAGGAGAAGCGCTTCTCCGGCTGCGAGCTCTGGCGGGCGACCGTGGTGATGCCATGGAGTTGACGATTCCTGTATTCATGCGGGGCATGAAACGGGTATCCCAGGGGAATATTGTTCTCCGGGGATCCGAAGGGGAGACGGTGGTCAGCCTGCCTGAGGACGCCATGGAGGAAGGAGCGGTCCTTGATCTGTCCCTGTCCCCGACGCTCACCGCCAGTCTCAACGAAAGTCTGCAGGAGTTGATTGGCTTCCCCTACGGCTGCGTGGAGCAGACCATGTCGCGCTTTCTGCCTGCCGTTCAGGTGAAAAAACTCCTTGGATCGACGAAGTTTTCCCTGGCTCCGGAGGTTTCTGAAAAGCTCGAGCGCGTCCTCGATGAGGGGTTGCGGCGGCTCTACGATTTCCAGCACGGAGACGGCGGCTGGGGGTGGTGGAAGGAGGATGCCACAGATCCCTACCTGACTGCCCACGTCATGTACGGCCTCGCCCTTGCACGCAAGGCCGGGGTTCCGATACGCAGCGACTCCTATGAGCGGGGGTTGCAATCCTTGTCTGGCCAGATTGACAAGGGGCCTCTCGAGGCGCTGCCGGCCCTTTACCGGGCATTTACCCTTGCCGGTCGGAGCGACGATGTCGTGGAGAAGCGGATCAAAGCTGGCTGGCACCAGCTGCAGCCATCCCAGCGTGTCCAGTATCTGGCGGCGCTGCTGAACAGGTCGCAAAAAGATCGGGCGGCACTCCTCCTTGAGGAGCTGAAAAAAGAAGTGCGGACAGAGGGTTCCGCCACCTGGTTGCAGGACGACGATGCTTATTCCTGGTGGTATTCGTGGCGCTGGTCCGGCTCTGCAGTGGAAACCACGGCGATGCTTCTGGAAAGTCAGCTTGCAGTGGACGCAAGTGACCCCCTTGTTTCATCCCTTGCCGAGTTCCTGGTGCGGAAACGGTCTGGGCGGTGGTGGAACACTACCCGGGGAACGGCTACCGTCGTCACGGCTCTTGCCAACTATGCGGCCGCTACCGGTGAGCTTGATGCCTCCTATGCCGCCCGACTTTCCCTGAACGATAGGGAGATTGGCCGCTATGTGGTGAAAAATGGTAAGCTTGTCCAAGGGAGTCCGTCGCTTGCCATTCCCATGAGTACGCTGAAACGGGGCGACAACAGGGTGCGTCTCGATCGGGAGGGGCGCGAAGGTGCCTTCTACCTCTCTGCCCAATTGGGGTACTTCGTTCCTCCCGAGGCGGCTGACCGTATGCCGGGGCTTGCCATCGAGCGCAGGATGTACCGTCTCACGCCTCGCCAGAATGCTGGAGAATGGCGCATGGAGTATGTTCCGCTCCAGCCGGGCGAGAAGCTTGCTCCGGGCGATGATGTGGAGGTGCGACTGACAGTGGACAACAAGGAGGATATGAATTTCGTCATCATCGAGGACCGGCTTCCGGCCGGATTCGAGGTTCGCGAAACCCGCAATGATCCACGATTTGCCTCGTACTCCTCCTACTGGGATTGGTATACCCACCAGGAGCGGCATGACGAGAGGATGGCCTTTTTCCTCGATGTGCTTCCTGCCGGACGGCATGAGTTCCGCTATGTGCTGTACCCGGAATTGGCAGGTAATGTTCTTGCTCTGCCGGCTTCGGTCTGGCCTATGTATGTGCCGTCCCTTCGCGCGGAAAGTGGTCTCTGGCAGGTCAGGGTGGAACGGTGATCAGTGGCGGTTCATGGTGCTGGTTGCTGTTTTGATCAATTTACGCCTTGAACCAATGAGGCATCAGGATTATAAAGAAAGAGAAAATGAGATGACGGAGGCCGACCATGAAAGCAATTCTCAATCGCAGGAGCATCCGCAGGTACACGAAGCAGCCCGTGTCTGAACAGCTTCTCCTCGAACTGCTGGAAGCGGCCATGTGTGCCCCCTCGGCGGGTAACGAACAACCTTGGCAGTTTGTGGTGATCGATCAGCGCAGCAAGCTGAATGAGATTCCGAAATTTCATCCCTACGCCGCAATGGTTTCCGAGGCGCCAGTGGCAATTCTCGTCTGTGGTGACCTTGACAAGGATTTGCACAAGGGCTACTGGGTTCAAGACTGTTCAGCTGCCACGGAAAACATTCTTATTGCGGTGCAGGATAAGGGGCTCGGTGCTGTCTGGGTCGGAATCTATCCTCGAGAGGAACGGGTGCGTGCGATGCGGGCGTTGTTGAATATCCCGGAGAGTATCGTGCCTTTTGCCCTTATCCCTCTCGGCTATCCGGCCGAAGAAAAGCCTCCGGCGAACCGCTTCGATGCCGGGCGCATCCATTACGACGGTTGGTAGTCACAATGAAAAATAAGATTGATGAATTCTGCCGCTATCTGAATATTGAACGAAACGTCTCTCCCCATACCCTTGACGCCTATCGAACCGATCTGGAGATGTTCCGGGAGTTCGTTACCAAGGAACTCGGTCCATCCTTCACGATGGAAGCGGTTAGTCATCTTGTGATCCGCCGCTACCTGGCACGTCTAACAATCGATCATGCGAAGAGTACTCTGGGTCGGAAGCTGGCGGCGATCAGGTCCTTCTTTAAATACCTGATGAGAGAGGGGCAGGTCAGCAAGAACCCCGCTGAACTGGTGAGCACTCCGAAGAAGGAGAAAAAGGTTCCGTATCATCTGGATATTGACGAAGTGACTGCACTTGTTACTGCCCCGGCCGGTATTGATTTGCTTGCCCTGCGGGATCGGGCAATTCTGGAAACACTGTATTCCAGCGGGCTTCGGGTTAGCGAGTTGACCGGCCTCGATATCGGCGGGGTGGATCTTTGCGAAGGTCTTGTCCGTGTTTTAGGGAAAGGAGGGAAGGAGCGGATCGTTCCTCTCGGAAGCCATGCCCGTTCTGCCATCAGCGATTACCTGGCGGCGAGAAAAAATCCTTCCTATGATGCACCACTTTTGGTTAATGCGCGAGGCGGTCGACTCACCAGTCGCAGTGTTGGACGCATCGTTGATAAGTATATCCTCCACATCGCTGCCATGAAGAAAATCTCCCCCCATACCCTCCGCCACACCTTTGCCACCCATCTTCTCGAGGGGGGCGCCGACCTGCGCTCCATTCAGGAACTCCTCGGACATGCATCTCTCTCCACCACCCAGAAATATACCCATGTGTCCATTGACCGTCTCATGGAGGTCTACGATAAGGCTCATCCCAAGGCGCGAAAGAAGTAATTTTTTGCAACTGGTCGGCAGCCACATTATCAGAATAGCTCATGTGCCACGCCCTGTGCCACGCAAAAAAAGCAGGAACGGGTGTACCCGGTTTTTTTTTCTCAGCAGGGGACTGCCTGGAATCTTTTTGTAAAACGTTGACATCTGCTAATTTTGCTACTATAAATAAAGAAAATTTATTTTTTGTGGGTTAGTGTCTTTTTTCGGCTGTGTGAAATGCGTCTGCCATTGATTGATTCTCAGGAGGTGTCGGGATGATGATTGAAGTTCTTTTGAAGGGTGATAACGAGCATCAGGTAGTACAGGATTACGTGCTTAATGAATTGCTGGCTAGAGGAAGAGTCCAGAAATTCCGGCGTTCCAGTGGGTGGGTAGTAGTTGGGCGCGACCCCATCAGGCAACCGGCGAAGGACATCTTCCGCGGGCTTGAACGAAGGAAACGGAGAACCACCTCGTGCCTTTCATGTTCAGATATGGTAGGGGGAGAGTGCATCAATACCACATGCTCCGAGTTTCGGTTTCAAGCTAAGGTTTTTGCCTTCGGCTCTGTCTGATTCTTCGGATTGTTGCTCCGTCAGTGGTGCAGGTTGTTGTGGGAAGGAAGAAAAATCGTATAGTTCATTGGTTTGTGCAAGAATTGCATCGCAATAAAAAAAGAAACCCCAAATGATAATCGGGGTTTCTTTTTTTTGCCAGGGGGAATTACAGAAAAAGATCCATCTGCTTCCATTCCTTTTTTCTGACCTTGGGGCCCGGGTAGTAACGGGGGCAGTTGGCAATTACTACCTCGGGAGACTGCTTGCAGTGCCGGCGGCACGAGACACATAACTGGTTTGCACTGGTTTGTTGTTTCATGGCAATCAGGAGATTTTGCGTACCCAGCCGAAAGTATCAGGAATCTTTCCGTACTGAATTCCGGTAAGGGTGTCGTATAGCTTCTGCGTTAGGTTGCCTACACCACCGTTGCCGATTGTAAAGGACTCGTCCTTGTAGCCAAGGACGCCTACCGGGGTGATTACTGCTGCGGTGCCGCTGCCGAATGCTTCCTGTACCTTGCCGGCGCGGATGTCGGCAACCAATTCATCAATAGCTATCTGTCGTTCTTCGATGCGGAAGCCCATGGTGTCGGCAAGTTTCATAACCGAGTCACGGGTAACGCCCTTGAGAATGGAGCCGGAGAGGGGGGCGGTGACAACGACATCGTCATAGACGAAGAACATGTTCATGGAGCCCACTTCTTCGATATATTTCTTGTGGCAGCCATCCAGCCAGAGACACTGGTCAAAGCCCTTTTTCTTTGCGAGTTGGGCAGCCTTGAGAGATGCAGCGTAATTTCCGCCGGTCTTGGCTTCCCCTGTTCCGCCGGCAACCGCCCGAACATAATGGTCTTCTACGAGAATATTGATAGGGTTGAATCCGGCGGCATAATAGGCGCCGACCGGGGACAGGATGACGAAAAAATAGTAGTGGTCGGACGGCTTGACGCCGAGAACCGGTTCGACAGCGATGACTGCGGGGCGGATATAGAGCGAGGTGCCTTCGGAGCCGGGAACCCAATCTTTTTCCAGGAGCACGAGTTGGGAGATGCCTTCGAGAAAAAGATCTTCCGGGACTTCGGGTATACAGAGTCGCTCGGCTGAGAGGTTGAAACGGTGGGCATTAATTTCCGGCCTGAACAGAGCGATGCTCCCATCTTCCCATTTGTAAGCCTTGAGGCCTTCAAAAATTTCCTGTGCATAATGAAAAACGAGAGCCGATGGGTCGAGGACAAAGGGAGCATAGGGCTGTATTCTGGCGTCAACCCATCCCTCGGAAATTTTCCATTCCACGAGAAACATCCGGTCGGTGAAAATTCTGCCAAAGCTGAGAGCGGATTCATCGGTAAATTTGGTTTTCTTCTTTTCTTCCGGAAGGGGAAGAACCCTGATTTCCATTGATGTAACCTCCCGTAAAGGCCGGGAATGAGCCTTATTCATTAGATATTGTGTGTAGCATATATCCCCTTTGCGGGCAAGATTTATTCAATCTCTCTGTTTTCGTCATTAACAAACAAAATAGCGCTACTCTCGGTAAAAGATAGTGTTTTCGAGAGGCTGTCGTGTGGTGGGGTGCCAGGAAAAGGTGTATGGGGTTTCAGTTATGATAAAAATATTTCCTGATTAGCGTCAATCTTCCGCCAGTTCCCAAAACTGTCATTCCCGAAGCGATTCAGATCGGGAATCCAGCTTCTAACTGACTGAAATCATGGATCCCCGATAGAGACATTCGGGGATGACAATCGTCGTAACGGAAGAATAGCGCTAATCTGCCAATGTTTTGATTGGTGCTACGGTTCTGTTGCCCCTTTTACGGCTTCACGCGCATTCATTTCTGTGTACGCTATTGTGGTTGAACTGCTTGGGAGAATTGACGAAAACTCATTTTTCCTGTTGCTATGCGGATTTTTTCCTGCTATATTTTTAGCACTCACTTGATGTGAGTGCTAATATGTCCCAATGCAGTACGCTGGGGGACCTTGCGAAGGAGGTTGTTTCCATGGCCGGATCTTTACCCATTCTTTCCGATAATCTGCAAAAATATTTTACTGAAATTAGAAGCTTCCGGGTTCTTGCCCCGGACGAGGAATATCAACATGCTGTAAAATTTTACGAGGAAAAGGATCTTGAAGCCGCCCACGTGCTGGTCACTTCGAATCTCCGTTTCGTGGTGAAAATTGCCGGAGAGTACCGCGCCTACGGGATGAAGATGCTCGATCTGATACAAGAAGGTAATGTGGGACTCATGATGGCGGTTCGCAAATTCAACCCGTATAAAGGTTTTCGCCTCATCTCCTATGCCGTTTGGTGGATACGGGCATATATTCAGAACTATATCATTTCAACCTGGAGCCTGTTGAAGATTGGCACGACCCAGGCTCAGCGGAAACTGTTCTTCAAGCTGAAGCAGGCAAAAGATGCCATCAAAAACATGCTCGGGGAAGACGATGCGCCGGCCGCCTCTCATTCTCTTGATGTGAAGGAGTCTGAATACCTCGAGATGGAGCAGCGCTTGCGGGGCGATTGCTCTCTGGATTCCGAACTGGTTGCAGGTGAAGGGTATACCCTGCTGGATTCTCTTGCTGATGACCGGTTGAACCAGGAGGAGATGCTGGCCGAAAATCAGTCAGCGGCAATCCTTGAACGAGAAGTATCGCAAGCCGTGTCGCGCTTGAATGAAAAAGAGCGATTCGTAATCGAGCACCGGGTGTCGGCTGAAGACCCAATGACTCTCCAGGAGATAGCGGACCATTTTTCCCTTTCGCGGGAACGGGTGCGCCAGATTGAGGCGGGAGCTTTAAAAAAAATGAAGACACTACTTTTGCCAGTGGTGTCACAGGGTATGGAGTCCTCGCCGGCTTTTGCCTGACCCGGCCAGGGAGAGTCCTGTTTTAACACTCACCCACGCAATCGAAAGGTTTTCTGAGAAGCAAGGAAACGAATTTACCCAGAATTTCGAGCAGTTCTACGCATGATGTCTGCATAATGATAATTGCATTGACAAAAATCATGTGCTCCCGTATCCTTTTTCAACAATTTAATAATAGACTTTCTTATCAAGAGTGGTGGAGGGATAGGCCCTGCGAAACCACAGCAACCGGCCCGGCAACGGGTGCCAGGTGCTAAATCCTGCCGCAAGGCATAGATGAGAAAGGTGTTTCAGGCGGATACGCACCCGGAAGCTCCTTCTCTTCAAAGAAGGGGCTTTTTTTTGTATCAGCAGCAGAAACCCTTTACCCTGATTCCTGTGAGCATTCCATGTCTGTCGGCATTGTAGAAACACAACTCGTTACCTTCGATACCGAACTTCGTCTTGAAAGCGGCCGGATTCTCGGCCCGATAACTCTTGCCTATGAAACCTACGGAACCCTGAACAGCAGCCGCTCCAATGCGGTGATGATCACCCATGCCTGGACCGGAAACGCCCATGTTGCCGGTAAATTCAGTGAGGATGAACAGAAGGTCGGCTGGTGGGATGCCATCGTCGGACCGGGACGGTTGCTCGATACCGACAAGTATTTCGTTATCTGTTCCAACATCATCGGCTCATGCTATGGATCCACCGGCCCTACCTCTATAAACCCGAAGACGGGAAAACGCTATAACCTGTCATTTCCGGTTATAACTGTTCGGGATATGGTGCGGGCGCAAGCCCTGCTGCTTGATCACTTGGAAATTAACAAGCTGCTGACCGTGCTTGGCGGCAGCATGGGCGGAATGCAGGCCCTGGAATGGGCAACCTGCTTTCCGGACCGGATTGCCTCGGCCGTTGTCCTGGCAACGAGCGGCAGGCCCTCTCCCATGGCCATTGCCATGAATGCCGTGGCTCGCTGGGCCATCTTCAATGACCCCACCTGGAAAAAGGGCGAGTACCGCAAAAATCCGAAGGATGGTTTGGCACTGGCCCGCGGCATCGGTCACATTACCTTTCTTTCCGATGAGTCAATGTGGAACAAGTTCGGTCGACGGTTCTCGGCGCGAGACGGTTTGTTCGACTTCTTCGGCCGCTTCGAGGTAGAGCGCTACCTGTCCTACAACGGCTACAACTTTGTGGATCGCTTTGATGCCAACTCTTTCCTCTATCTGGCCAAAGCCCTTGACCTGTACGATGTTGCCTGGGGCTGCGAATCGCTCCATGAGGCATTTGCCCCGGTCACGACGCCCATTCAATTCTATGCCTTCACCTCCGACTGGCTCTATCCGCCGGAACAGACCGAAGAGATGGTCAACGTCCTGAAAGAACTGGGCAAGACGGTCGAGTACCACCTCATCGAATCGACCTACGGCCATGATGCTTTCCTGTTGGAGCACGAGACCTTTGCGCCCTTCGTAACGGATTTTCTCGAGCGCATATCTGCCAAATCCTGATTCCAGTCTTCTCCAAAATTATTCAGCATGGTACAAGAGTGTCCTTCCCGAGGATGTAATCGAGAATCCAGACCACAAAATCATGGGTCCCCGATAGAGCCACTTGGGGATGACTGGGGTTTAGCAAAAGGTTCAGATTCTGCTGAATAGAGTGCCCAGGTCCTTTCCATTTCCACCCATGCCGTTACTCCCTGTCGCCGGACTTCACTTTTCTTTGCTCTCAGTGTATGGTGAATAGCAATAAAAGACCCCCTTCACATCATAAACCAAAGGAGTTTCTGCTATGGGTATGCTTACCGTTTCCTGTCCTTCCTGCGGCTTTTCCCGCCAGCTGCCTTCGGAGAACGTCCCTGATGGGCCACGCCGCGTCACCTGTCCCCACTGTAAAGAGATATTTGTCTACGACAAGGCTGCTTCTCCCGGAGCGAATGAGGAAGCGATTTCAGCCAGTTCTTCCGAGGAGTCAGTTTCTGGTCCTCCCTCCAAGCAACCTTCTCCTCCGGACGCCCCTTCCGCGTCGTCTGACGATTCCCAAAACCCACCGCCTGAGGAGCCGTCATCTGCTTCCTGCGAGGAGCCCCCGGGTCCGCCGGCCGCGCGGGTTATGACCGATATCGGTGAGCTGTTTCGTCAGAGTTGGGAACTGTATCAGAAGCGTTTTGCAACCTTGGTGCTCCTTTATTTTCTGGCGATGCTGGCCATCGTTATCCCCACGGTAATTGCTACGGGTCTTGCCTTTTTCATGACCTTGATCGCCGGTGGCGTCGCATTTGTCGCTGTGGTTTCCATTGGTGTCCTGGCTGGTGTTGCTTGCTTTCTCTGGTGCTACAGTGGCTTCCTCTGTGCCGTGGTGGACGATACACTCCGGCTTGAGGACGCGCTTGCCCGAGGCAAGAAGCTGATTCTTCCCCTTGCCTGGATTTTCCTGTTGAGCGGTTTCATCATTACTGGTGGCTACCTCCTGCTGATTATTCCCGGCGTGATCTTCACGGTATGGTTCTTTCTTGCTCAGTTCATCATGTCGGCCGAAAATGTTCGCGGCATGGAAGCCCTTCTCAAAAGCCGGGAGTATGTACGCGGGCATTGGCTGGACGTTGCACTGCGTTTGTTTCTTATCTGGGTCGTATCCGGTATTGTCAGTGCAATTCCTTTTTTCGGGTTCATCCTTGCGGTGCTCTTTTTCCCCTATCTGATGATTTTTCATTGGCTGATCTATCGGGACCTGCGGGCAA
The DNA here is from genome assembly GCA_963717775.1 of uncultured delta proteobacterium. GTDB lineage: Bacteria > Desulfobacterota > Desulfuromonadia > Geobacterales > Geobacteraceae > RPRC01. Next base: position 84,760 of record CAVQWZ010000016.1, on the reverse strand, counting down.
TCAAGGGTGACATTTCCTGCCCCTGCGGAACAAATAACAAGCTACTCTGGCCGGGTGTTGCCCTGGTTGGGTGGATTATCGTACCGGTAATCCTGACTCTCCTTTTTGGCTCTTTGTTTTGCGAAAAATATCACCAGGGAACCAGGGTGCAGTTGGAAACGACACGTAGAGCAGGTGGGCAGTTCAGTGTGGCGACCTTTCCACCAACGGTCGTCGAAACAGCGAATGGGGTGTGAGCGGTCCCGCCACCGGCCTCCCGGTGCAGTCTTTCGTCCTGGTTCATTTCTAAAGTATCTTGGCAGGTTGCCTCCCCCTCTTCTGGGGGGTATGATTGTTACAACGCAAATTCGTAAGAATTTCGATTGAATAGTTGCTTGTTACGATAATGAGCCCAGTGGAAATTCCTCCGAAATCTCCGCAAGAGAGGACTGTTACTTGGAAACCGAACCTGTTCTTTTTCCCGCTGATGAGTACAACAGGAAGCTGCGGGGCAATGTCCATCCAGCGGATTGGGTCAACCCGGAACCCACTTCCCGTTATAACCTGGTGGTCATTGGTGCCGGAACCGCCGGGCTGGTGACTGCTGCCGGAGCCGCCGGCCTGGGAGCCAGGGTTGCCCTTATCGAGAGCAATTTGATGGGCGGAGATTGCCTGAACGTGGGCTGTGTTCCGTCGAAAGCGGTTATCCGTGCGTCACGGGCTGCGCACGAAATCCGCAACGCAGGCGAGTTCGGGATCTCCTGCGGAGCAGAAATTGCCGTTGATTTTGCTGCAGCAATGGAGAGAATGCGGCGGCTACGATCAGGGATCAGTCACCACGATTCAGCCCGGAGGTTTCGAGACGAGCTGGGAATAAACGTTTTTTTCGGAAAGGGCCGCTTCGTCAGCCACGATCTGGTTGAGGTGGAAGGAAAGCAGCTTCGCTTTGCCAAGGCTGCCATCTGCACCGGAGCCCGTGCGGCCGCGCCCCCCATTCCCGGTCTTGCCGAGGCCGGATACCTCACCAACGAAACGGTATTTTCCTTGACGGAGATCCCTCCGCGGCTTGCCGTCATCGGCGCCGGTCCGATCGGCTGCGAACTGGCACAGGCCTTTGCCCGCCTTGGTAGTCGGGTGAGCATTGTTGGTCATCGTACCGAGCATGTCCTGCCCCGGGAAGACCAGGATGCTGCCGGGCTTCTGCAAAAGGTCTTTACACAGGAAGGGATCGATCTCTATCTGCCAGCACAGGATCTCCAGATTTCCATGCGGGCCGGGAAAAAGGTTCTTCGCTTCGATTCAGGGGGACGGTCGGCGGAGATTGAGGTTGATGAAATCCTCGTTGGTGTCGGCCGGGCGCCAAATGTGGATGGTCTGGGTCTTGAAGCAGCAGGGATCACCTACGATGTCCGCAAAGGCGTCCAGGTTAATGATCGGCTTCAGACCTCAAACCCGCGCGTCTATGCTGCCGGCGATATCTGTTTTCCCTACAAGTTCACCCATACTGCCGATGCACTCGCACGGATTCTTATCGCCAATGCTCTTTTTATGGGGCGCCAGAAGAGCTCGGCCCTTACCGTGCCCTGGTGTACCTACACCGACCCGGAAATTGCCCACGTGGGAATGTATGCCCATGAGGCCGAGAAGCAAGGCCTTGCTGTGCAGACCCTGACCGTACCCTTATCCGACGTTGACCGGGCTATTCTGGATGGCGAAACCGAGGGTTTCGCCCGCGTGCATCTGAAGAAGGGCAGCGACCGGATACTGGGAGCTACCATTGTTGCCCGTCACGCCGGAGAAATGATCAATGAACTCTCCCTGGCCATTACCAGCGGGCTGGGGCTTTCGGCAATCGGCCGGACAATCCATCCCTACCCAACCCAGGCAGAGGCAATAAAAAAACTTGCCGACGCCTATAACCGGACCCGGCTGACACCGTTTGTGAAAAAAGTGATGACTGCCTGGCTTTCCTGGCGCAGGTCCTGAGCATGAATCGAAAAAAAATCCTTATCCTGCTGCTGGCAGCGATCTTCATCGGCCTGTTTTTCTGGTTTGACTTGGGGAGATACTTGACCCTGGAGTCTCTGAAGCAGAACAGGGACCATCTCGTAACCCTGTACCGGGACCATCGCATTGCTACGGTAGCGATATTCATGGCAATCTATATCATCCAGACGGCCCTGGCCCTTCCTGGCGCCGCAATTCTCAGCCTTGCGGCGGGCGCGGTGTTTGGGGCGCTGATGGGCACGCTGTATGCCAATATCGGAGCTACCATTGGTGCAACCCTGTCTTTCCTGGTTGCCAGGTACCTGTTCCATGATACAATCCAGGGTAAATTCGGTCCTCGGCTGGAAAAAATCAACAAAGAGCTGGACAATGCCGGGTTCAACTATCTGCTTTTTCTGCGCTTGGTGCCGTTGTTTCCCTTCTTCCTCATTAACCTGGCCGCCGGGTTGACAAAGATACCCTTGCGGACATTTTTCTTCGGCACCATGCTGGGCATTATTCCCGGTGGCTTCGTCTTTTGTAACGCAGGGGCCAGCCTTGCCTCCATCAACAGTGTGGGGGAAATCGTTTCACCCCGAGTGCTGGGCTCCTTTGCCCTGTTGGGACTGTTTGCCCTGATCCCTGTCATCTACGCTAAGATCAAGGGTGTGAAAAAGCCTGTCGGCTAGAGTACTCAATCTTCAGAGGAGAAAGAACACGACCCATGACACAATCCTTTTCCGACCGGCTGAAAAATGTTAACCCGGAATTTCTAACCTTCGATTCGCTCAAAACCCTTCAGGTGAATCTTGGAAATCTCTGCAATATGGAATGCGTCCACTGCCACGTCTCTGCATCCCCTTCCGGGGAAAAAAAGATGACGCGGGATGTGGCGGAAAAAATTGTCGCTTTCCTTCGGCAGAATCCCGGGATGACCCTTGATATAACCGGTGGCTGCCCCGAGATTCATTCCCAGTTCCGCTACCTTGTGGAGGCGACGGACTCTCTGTCCCGCTGCCGCATCGTGCGCAGCAACCTGACAGTCGTTACGGAACCGGGGATGGAGTGGCTGGCGGATTTCTACCGACAGCACAAGCTGGTGGTATGCGGCTCTCTGCCCTGCTATTCCGCTGAAAATGTGGAAAAACAGCGTGGCTCCGGCGTGTTCGAGCGGAGCATAGCCGCGTTGAAAAAGCTCAATTCCCTTGGCTATGGGACGGAGCTGGAATTGAACCTTGTCTACAATCCGGGAGGTCCGTTTCTCCCCGGTCCCCAGCGTGACCTGGAAGCAGCGTACCGAAAGGAACTGTTCGAAAATTTCGATATTCTTTTCACCAACCTCTACACCCTAACCAATGCCCCCATCGGTCGCTTCCGTGATTACCTTGAAAAAAAGGGGGCATACGAAACATATCTCAATCTTCTTGCTGATCGCTTCAACCCGGAGACCGCCGGCGCGATCATGTGCCGCACCATGGTGAGCGTGGATTGGCAGGGGTTTCTCTATAACTGCGACTTCAATCAGGTTCTCGGCCTACCGATCAGGAGCCGGGACGGAAGATCATTGACCATCGACGACCTATTTGAGGCGGCTTTGACCGGGAGCAGACTCGAGTTGGGCCAGCATTGCTACTGCTGCACTGCCGGTGAAGGTTCGAGCTGCACCGGTTCGCTGGCAGCCTAACGTCTAGTTCAAATACAGGAGGAGTAGCTATGCAGGTTGCCATTGCCGGTCTGGGACGTATGGGGATAAATATGGCTCGGAGACTCCTTCGTGGCGGGCACGAGGTGGTTGCCTGGAACCGTTCTCTGCAAAAAGTCGAGGAGATTGCCGCGGAAGGGGCTCGGCCGGCTTTTTCTCTGGAGGAAATGGTGGGGATGCTCACTCCCCCCCGGGCTGTCTGGCTGATGTTGCCGGCCGGGGAGGTGGTCGATGAGACCATCGAACAGCTCGTAAAGCTGCTCTCTCCCGGAGATTGCATCCTGGATGGTGGCAACAGCTTCTATCGTGATGATGTGCGAAGGAAGGACAGGCTGCGTTCGCTCGATATCCATTACCTGGACGTTGGTGTGAGCGGCGGTATCTGGGGCCTCACGGAAGGGTATTGCCTCATGGTCGGCGGCGAGCGTGATGATTATTCCCGTCTTGAGTCGCTTTTCCGCACCCTTGCGCCTGAAGAAGGCTACCTCTATTGTGGCGAGACCGGGGCGGGCCATTTTGTCAAGATGGTGCACAACGGCATTGAATACGGCATGATGGCCGCCTATGGCGAGGGTTTTTCCATTCTCAAGGCCTCCCCTTACGGACAGGCGCTCGATCCTGCCGCGGTAGCACATCTCTGGAATCGGGGGAGCGTGGTGAGATCCTGGCTGCTGGAACTGGCTGAGGAGGCTTTTCGCAAGGATCCGGGTCTTGAGTCGATACAGGGCTATGTAGAAGATTCGGGAGAGGGCCGCTGGATTGTTCAGCAGGCCATCGATACAGGCGTGCCGGTTCCGGTCATTGCCGCCTCGCTTTTTCAGCGTTTCCGCTCCCGTCTGGGAGACAGCTTTGGCGACAAAGTTCTGGCTGCGCTCCGCAACGAGTTCGGCGGTCATGCAGTTCTTAAGGCGGGAGAGGAGAAGCGGGCTGACACGGCCGGTGCGGGCGACGTGCGTCCCGCCACACCACAAAATAATTCGGAAGTACCATAATGGTTTCGGCTTGGCCAGTTGCTTACCTTTACCGCTTGCGGCGACCGGCCAGTCGCCTGAAAAGATAAACAGGGTAGTTACGAAGATAAAGGATGCCCCATGGACATGAATTCCCGCTTTGAAAACATGTCAGCAGAGCAGATGGCTCCAGTCTGCCGCATTGTGATTCCGAAAAGCTGCACCCTGGTCATTTTTGGTGCATCCGGTGATCTGACTCAACGCAAGCTGATTCCCGCCATCTACCGCCTTTTCCGGCAGCGCCTTTTGCCCCGCGGATTTTTCGTCCTTGGCGTAGCGCGGACCGAGATGGATTCGGATCGTTTCCGTGCATTGATGGAGGAAGGTGTCAGGGAGACCTTTCCCGAGGAATGCGACGAAGACTGCTGGCGTGACTTTGCTTCCCGACTGCACTACCGTACCATCGATTACCGTGATTCGGAGTCCTACCGCACCAATCTGACCGAAGTGTTGCCTTCGCTGGAGAAGGTTGCCGATACAGGAGGGAACCGGATCTTCTACCTCGCCACCCCTCCAGGTCTCTATGAAGATATCATTGGAACACTTCACCTGTCGGGTCTGGCAAAACAAGCCGGTTCAAGCGTCAAGCTCGTCATTGAAAAACCTTTTGGCCACGATCTGGAATCATCCCGGAATCTCAATACCATCCTGCTGGAGGCATTCCACGAAAGCCAGGTCTACCGTATTGATCACTATCTGGCCAAGGAGACCGTCCAGAACATCCTTATGTTCCGCTTTGCCAACTCATTGTTCGAGCCACTCTGGAACAGGCGCTACATCGATCATGTGCAGATAACTGCCGCCGAGACCATCGGTATCGAGCGCCGTGCCGGCTATTACGAGGAAGCCGGTGTGCTCCGGGACATGTTCCAGAACCACATGTTTCAGCTTCTTTCCCTGACGGCCATGGAACCTCCGTCGCTCTTTTCCGCTGACCGGGTCAGGGACGAGAAGACCAAGGTCCTGCATTCGATCCGGCCCTTTCCCCTGGAGAGGCTTGATGAATGTGTCGTCACCGGTCAGTATGCAGGCTCTGCCAGCGCCGAAATCAAAGGCTACCGGGAGGAAAGAGGGGTTGCTGCCGATTCTTCCCTACCGACCTATGCCGCGTTGAAGGTCTGGATAGACAACTGGCGCTGGAACGGTGTTCCGTTCTATCTCCGTTCCGGCAAACGGCTGAAGAGGCGCACGACCGAGATTGCCATTCACTTCCGGCCAGCTCCCCACATGATGTTTTCACAGACCATGGGCGGCAGGATCGAGGCCAATACCCTGATTCTCCAGGTGCAGCCCGATGAAGGTATCCACCTGGAGATCCAGGCAAAGAACCCTGGCTCACGGATGTGTCTCATGCCGGTTAGTCTCGACTTCCACTATCCCCGTGAGTTTTCCCTGAGCGCCTATGAACGGGTTCTTCTTGACTGCATGGAGGGGGACCAGATGCTGTTTGTTCGTGAGGACGGGGTTGAACAGAGCTGGTCGCTGCTTACTCCGCTGATAACGGCACTGGAAGACCGCAAACTGCCATCGGAATCATACCTGTACGAGGCAGGATCGGAAGGTCCGGTCGCGGCTGCTGCACTGCTGGAGAAGGATGGGCGCAGCTGGAGACCCCTGTGACCGACCGGAGGTGTGTCGAAATTTTCGCTACAGCCGAGGCTGCCGGAGCAAGGGGGGCGGAACTGTTTCTGGACGCTGCACGTGAATCTCTTGCTGCCCGGGGGCGTTTCAGCGTGGCTCTCTCGGGAGGTTCTTCCCCTGTTCCCCTGTTCCGTCGCTTGGCCGAGGAGGCTCCTCGCGCCGGGATTGACTGGAGAGCGGTACATGTCTTCTGGGCTGACGAGCGCTGTGTTCCTCCGAAGCACGAGGAGAGCAATTTCCGTTTGGCTGATGAACTTCTCCTCTCCAAACTGCCGGCTCCCGGCGCGGTTATCCACCGGATTGCGGGTGAAGAGCCCCCCGATGAGGCAGCCAAGCGTTACGAGTCTGATCTGTCTGCTTCTATTTCCGGGGGAGGAAATTCCGGTTTTCGACCTGATTCTACTTGGAGTGGGGAGTGACGGTCACACCGCTTCCCTCTTTCCGGGTATGGACCAGGATGGCTTCTCCGGACGGAAAGCAGTTGCCGTGTACGTGGAAAAACTGAAGAGTCATCGGGTAACTCTGACCCTGCCTGTTCTCAGAAATGCCCGACACGTGGTGTTCCTTGTGACTGGGGCCGGCAAGGCGGGGATTGTGGCAGAGATTCTTGATGGGGCCGGCGGAGCGAACTATCCCGCGGCCAATGTCGTTCCTGTGAAAGGGATACTTACCTGGCTCCTGGACAAGAATGCTGCTGGCAGGGTAGTGCAACCGTAAGACCTGCAGGTTTTTGAAACCTGGCAGGTCTTGTGAAATCGAAAAAGACGAGAGGAAACTATGGATAACCTGGATATGTGGGAACGCTATAAAATGAATTTGAATTGCTATCCCGAACTAGGGCTGATGCTCGATGTCAGCAGGATGAGTTTTCCTGACGATTATTTCCAGACCATGGAACCCTTCATGCTGAAGGCATACCGGGATATGGCATCGTTGGAAGACGGCTCCGAAGCAAATCCCGATGAGGGAAGGATGGTGGGGCACTACTGGCTGCGCACTCCGTACCTTGCTCCGTCCAAAGAAATTTCACAGGATATCGAGACGACGATCGGGGCGGTCAAGGATTTTGCTGCCAGGGTCCACAGTGGCGAGATTTCTCCGCAGAAGGGGGGAAGGTTTTCCCGATTACTCCTTGTCGGGATCGGTGGATCGGCCCTTGGTCCTCAATTCGTTGCCGATGCGCTCGGTTCTGTCGATGATCCCATGCAGACATTTTTTTTCGACAATACCGACCCGGATGGAATGGATCGTGTCCTGGCGAAAATCGGTAACAGCCTGGGAGAGACCCTGACCCTGGTTGTCTCCAAGAGCGGGGGCACGAAAGAGACCCGCAACGGAATGCTGGAGGCGAAACTTGCCTATGAAAGGGCGGGTCTCGAGTTTCCGCGGCATGCCGCTGCCATAACAGGGGAGGGTAGCGAACTGGATCGCCTGGCCACGGAGCAGGGTTGGCTTGCCCGCTTTCCCATGTGGGATTGGGTGGGTGGCCGTACTTCGGTCACTTCTGCCGTCGGACTGCTGCCTGCCGCACTTCAGGGTATCGACATCGATGCTTTTCTGGAGGGGGCCAGCCGTTGCGACGCCTTGACCCGCTTGCCCAGTAACCATACGAATCCCGCGGCAAGGCTGGCACTCGTCTGGTTCCACGCAACCGGCGGGAAGGGGACAAGGGACATGGTTGTCCTGCCCTATAAGGACCGACTGCTCCTGTTTTCACGCTATTTGCAGCAACTGGTAATGGAGTCCCTCGGCAAGGAGAAAGACCTTTCCGGCAATGTCGTCCATCAGGGGCTTTCGGTCTATGGAAACAAAGGCTCAACCGACCAGCACGCCTTTGTTCAGCAGTTGCGCGATGGAGTTGACAACTTCTTCTTAACCTTTATCGAGGTTCTTCATGATCGTGAAGGAGTGTCTTCCCCGATGGAAACAGGTGTGACGAGCGGAGATTATCTGAGCGGTTTTCTGCAGGGGACCCGGAAGGCCCTCTACGAGAACGGCCGGCAGTCACTCACCATAACCCTTGAACAAGTTGATGCCAGATCCGTCGGAGCGCTGATAGCCCTCTTCGAGCGTGCGGTCGGCTTTTATGCCTCCCTGATCGGAATCAATGCCTATCATCAGCCGGGGGTCGAGGCGGGCAAACGGGCTGCAACCACTGTCCTGAGCCTGCAGCAACACTTACTTGCCTGCCTGCGCAGCAATGGTGGAAAATCCATGACTGCAGAAGAGGTTGCGCTGGCAATCGGAGCCACAGATGAGGTGGAGTCTGTGTTCCGGATCCTCCTTCATGCCGCGTCAAATGAAGACCATAAAATCCGGATGGATAGGAAAAAAATCTGTACGTCGAGCCGGTTCAGTTCGGTCTAGCCTGAAACGGGCAGGAACAGGCATTGTTCCTACCCTGTTCAAGGTGGCAAGTGGTAATATTTTGCGTTTCTTTCCCCTGCTTTTTCCGGGAAGTCAGGGGAAGCACTCCTACTTGAGCTGGAAGGATACTTTGATGACTACCTGGTATTCGCTCACCTGACCGTCATCTCCCACATGGCCATGAATTTCCTCGACTTCGAACCATGAGACTTTTTCGAGGGATTTGTGCGCTTTAGCGACTGCGGTCTGGATGGCATCATCGATCCCTTTTTTCGAGACACCGATCACTTCGATCTTCTTGTACACTCTGTTTTCTCCGTAATGCATGATGTCCTCCTTCTGTCATGTAGTATCTTTCTCAATGGTAGCACCGCCAGAGGTACTGTAAAGCTCCCAGCGTTCTTTTCTTTGTCGCGGGAAAATATGCAGCCGCTCAATCGATCGCTGCCCTATTTGTGAGGTATGCCGGGGGAGGAGAATATCGTGACATCGCGGGAGTGCAGGGAAATGGTCCTCCGTTGGCTTTCCGAAGGAAGCTTCGACGAGTGGTTGCCCGAGGTGGCAGCTTTGCGTGGCGTGCAACAGCCGGAGGAGTACCATGGTGAGGGGGATGCCTTTGTCCACACTCTGCTGACCATAGATGCAGTGGCTGATGACGAAGATCCGCGGGTTTTCTGGGGTGCCCTCCTTCACGATATCGGCAAGTCGGAAAAGACCTTTTTCGATGGTAGCCGTTGGCGCTCGGTCGGCCATGCTGAGGCTGGGGCGCAGTTAGTCCCTGGAATCATGGTGCGGCTGGGGGCCCCTGAACTGGCCTCCGATGTGGCGTGGCTGGTCAGGCATCACCTGTTTCATTTTTCCTGGAATCTAGGGCCAGATATTCGACTGACACGAAACCAGCGCAGGTTTATGGAGCATGTCCTCTTTCCCCTTTTGCTGCAGGTCTGTATGGCCGATGCTGATGCTTCCCAGGGGAGAAGTAATAAAGGGGACAAAATCAGGATGATTGCAGAGATTTTTGAGGAAGAATATTGTGAAGGTGAGAAGTGAGAGTGAGACGGAAGACGTAAGATGTTAGACGAAAGACGTAAGATGTTAGACGTAAAAACTATCTCTTTGAGCTTTTCACGTCTTCCATCTCACGTCTTCCGTCTCACCGGTTTCTACAACAGTGCTTTTGCCGCGCTCAGAGCTGCATCGTAATCAGGTTCATCGGTGATTTCCGGGACGATCTGCACATAGCGGATTATGTTGGCGGCGTCAACCACGAATACAGCCCGGGCAAGGAGCTTGAGTTCTTTGATCAGGATGCCGTATGCTTCGGCAAAAGAGCGTTCCTGATAGTCGGAAAGGGTCTTGACCCGGTCGATACCGGCAGCCCCGCACCAGCGAGCCTGGGCAAAGGGGAGGTCCATGCTGATGGTGAGCACCACGATGCTATCCGGCAGGGTGGCGGCCTCCTTGTTGAACCTGCGGGTTTCCGTATCGCAGACCGGCGTGTCCAGAGAGGGAACCGCGCTTAGAATCTTGATTTTTCCGGAATAATCGGCCAGCGTGACCGGTGCCAAGCCGTTGTCAACTACCCGGAAATCAGGGGCTGCAGTACCGGGTTTCAGTTCTTTACCAACCAGGGTTAACGGGTTCCCCTGGAACGTGATGATTCCTTTTCTTTCTTCCATTTGTTCCTCCTTGTTGTGCAGTATACGTGTTGAATTTGGTAAGCGTCATGCAGTGTCCTCGTAACCGGTACGGCAAAAGAGGCGACACGGTGAATGACTATCCATAAAATAAGTGTACCACACGATTTGAAACCGGTCCGATGTTAGCGGTATTTATGAAAAAGATGATGCGGACGTACCGTGTCTTGGGGTATTATGCTTCTGGCTGCAACGGTAGCCTGCTTTCTTTCCGGTACATTTTCTTTCTAGGAGTTGCTTTCCAATGATGACCATTGATGCCTTTCTTCGCGAAAACCTTCGCCGCTATCCGATTAAAGCGGCGCTACGAAGTAAGGAGGCGGGAACCTGGCAGGAGCTTTCCTACCGGGATCTAGCCGCACTTGTCGAAAAAATCTCTGCGGGCCTTCTTAACTCCGGTTTCGGTTTGGGTGACAGGGCGGCACTGATCGGCCCATCTTCTCCGCGCTGGGTGGCCGCGTATTTCGGAATTCTCCGTTCCGGCGGGATTGTCGTGCCCATTGACAAGGAGCTGAAGAGCGCGGAATTGCGCCACATTCTCACTGATTCAGAGGTGCGGGTGGTTTTTGTCGACTGGAGCCATCTGGATAGCATCCTGGAAATAGTGAATCACTTTGCCGGAGTTAAAAAGATTGTGCTGCTCCACGATCAGCCCTGTTCTGACTCTTCGGACGCAGCTGATAAGGAAGTTCTCAGGCAGGTGCGGGATGAGCTGAACGGACTTCTTGGAACACTTCACCTCTCTGAGGAACAGTCGGCCCGGTTGCGCAGCGTCATTGATACAGTTTCCTCGCTGGCCGTGCTGCAGACGTCCCGGAGTTTCGACGGTTCTGAGGTTAAAGATCCGCTTTCCTCGCTCCCGAGCATCAGAAAAGAGCTTAAGCGAAGCGGCCGGCTCCTCTCTTTCGAGGGATTCTGCCGGGATGAACGCCTGCCGGATCCTTCCCACACCTCGAAGGATACGGCACTGATTCTCTATACTTCGGGAACCACCGGGCGTTCCAAGGGTGCAGTCCTGAGCCATGGCAACATCGTCTCCAACATTCAGTCAGCTGCGTCCCGTTTTGCTGTGGACAGCCGCATGCATACCCTCTCTATCCTGCCCATTAACCATGTTTTCGAACAGGTATGCGGCCTGCTTCTGCCACTTTCGGTCGGCGGTACGGTTTCCTTTGCCGAATCACTGAAAAAGCTGGGTGAGAATCTGGTGGAGGTGCGACCCAGCTTCTTTACCGGTGTTCCCGCGCTCTATCGCCTGTTCCACGACCGGATCATGAAGAATGTCAGGGGGCAAACACTTTCCAGGCTGCTTTTCTCACTTCCTTTGGCGCGTCGCCTGGTCGTTTCACGTGTCAAAAGAAATTTTGCCGGGGGCACCATGTTTATCAGTGGAGGTGCCGCTCTCGACCCTGAAATAGCCAAGGGATTGATGTCCCTCGGTTTTACGATTTTCCAGGGCTACGGGGTAACGGAAACCTCTCCGGTCATCTCGGCCGAATGTCCCGGCAGGTCCAGGCTCGGGTCCGTCGGACCCATTCTGGATGGAGTTGAGGTGAAGATCGACGGTGCAGGAGAGGATGGGGTCGGGGAGATACTCGTCAGGGGACCCAACGTCATGCAGGGGTATTTCAAGAACCCCAGCGCTACGAAAGACGTTATGACAGACGGCTGGTACCATACCGGTGATCTGGGACGGCTTGATGACGAGGGGTTCCTCTTTATCTGCGGCAGGGTCAGGAATCTGATCGTAACTCCCAACGGGAAAAACGTCTATCCGGAGGAAGTGGAGATTGAGCTTCTGAAAAGTTCTTTTATTGCCGAGGCCATGGTGTACGGTCACAAGATCGATGCGGTTTCGGAAGAAGTGCACGCCTTGATCTATCCCTGCCAGGAGCAGCTCCACGACTATGAACGGAGTTGCAATGCCGGTCCTTTGGCCGAAGCTGATGAGGAAGCACTGATACGGAATGAGGTGCTGAAGGCGTGCAAAGGCCTGGCCGATTACAAGCGGGTAAAGAAGTTTACCCTGCGGCAGGATGAATTCCCCAAGACCACGACCCGTAAGATCAAGCGCTTTGCCGTGGAGGCGGACGTATCCATTGGCTAGACCGGTGGTAACTGGAGGTTTCCGGCGGACAAGGCCAGGTCTGTCGGCATACTGTTTCCCTTGCCGTGCGGGTGCCTTTAGGAAATGAGTAGCGACAGAGTGCTCAGTCTCAGTGCTCGTGGTAGGCCAGAACCACCAGGAGGCAGCTTCCGTCGGCAATGACGTTGATATTGTTTTCAAGGCACATAGTAACCGCGGCGGTGCTTTCGGCACCGGGTTGCATCCAGATATTCCGGATCCCTTTCTGAATAGCCATCTCCACGACCTTTTCAGTCACGGATGGCGGGGTGATGACCGAGATGCTGGAGACATCGTCCGGCAGGTCGAGAACGGTTGCAACGCAGGGTACGCCTTCGATTTCTTTTGCCTTCGGATTGACCGGGATGGCCTGATAGTTGTTTTGCAGGTAGCAGCGCAGTACCTTGTTGCCGTATTTGTCCCGATTCGTTGACGCCCCTACAACTCCATAGGCTTTTGCGTCGAGGAAGATGTCGATTCGTTCAGGTGCGTCCATGTTTTTTCCTCCTTTTTGTTGCGAATGCAGATAGTGTTTTGTACCTTTCCTGCTATCCTGTTGCAAGATGAATTGAACGATCGGGTTTCCGAGACCGGCACTTCCTTGCCAGGGAGGAACATCCGGCTTACTCTGAAATAACGGGAAGTACCTCCCATGCTGAAGATACTCATCGATAATCCGCTTCTGCTCCTCTTTCTCGTTGCCGCAATCGGCTATCCACTCGGCCGCATCAAAATTCGCGGCAGCAGTCTGGGTGTCGCTTCGGTGCTCTTTACCGGGCTGGCCATAGGCTCCCTCCATCCGGACCTGAAGCTTCCGGAAATCATCTACATACTTGGGGTTGCCCTGTTTGTCTATACGGTAGGTCTGGCTAATGGCCCGGCTTTTCTTGCCTCGCTCAGACGGCAGGGGGTGCGGAATAACCTCCTGGTTGTTGGGGTCCTCATCTTTGCAGCCGGTTTGACGGTTCTGGCCCAAAAGCTCTTCCATCTGAAGCCGGCACTGTCAGCAGGGATGTTTGCCGGGAGCCTTACCAATACTCCCGCTCTGGCAGCAATACTGGATATTATCAAGCATACCGTACCACGGGATATGCTCAACCGTTTCCTTGCCGATCCGGTTGTGGGATATTCCGTAACCTATCCGATGGGTGTTATCGGTTCGATCCTGTCCATCAGTATCCTCCAGAAACTCTGGAAGGTTGATTATGCTGCCGAGGCAAAACAGCTGCGAGGCTTCGGTGTAGCCACCGAGCCTCTCCACAATGTTACCATATGGGTAACGAGTCAGGAAGCAGTCGGCATCACCATAGAGGATCTGGTGCAAAAGAACGGCTGGGACATTATTTTCGGCCGGATTCGGCATGGAGATTCCGTTACTCTTGCCGATCCTTCTTCCCGCCTTGCAATCGGCGACCAGATAACGGCTGTCGGCATCCAGGAAGAGCTGGAGAAAGTCACCGGTTTCCTTGGCGAGCGGAGTGATACGGAACTTGACCTGGATCGCCGGGAATTCGATTACCGCAGGATTTTTGTCTCTAATCCGAAACTTGCCGGACGTCGCTTGCGTGACCTGCGGCTGAAGGAAAATCGTGGCGCAATTATTACCCGGATCCGCCGGGGAGATAATGATATTCTTGCCGGCGGTGATACGATGCTGGAACTGGGCGACCGGGTGCGGGTTGTTACCGATCACGACAGAATCGATCAGCTGAGTGAATTTTTCGGTGACTCCTACCGGGCAGTCAGCGAGGTGGATATCCTCACCTTCAGCCTCGGATTGGCGATTGGCCTATTTCTCGGGACTTTGCCGATTCCTTTGCCCGGAGGCTCTGAGCTGCGGCTCGGCTTCGCCGGTGGTCCCCTGCTTGTTGCCCTGGTGCTCGGTACGCTCGGCCGTACCGGACCGCTCGTTTGGAGCCTGCCATACGGGGCAAACCTGACCCTGCGTCAAATAGGTCTGATCCTGTTCCTTGCCGGTGTCGGTACTCGGGCCGGGTACGGTTTTATCACTACCTTTACCCACGAAGGCGGTCTCCTGCTCTTTGCTACCGGAATTGTCATCACCTGCACCGTTGCCGTTACCATGCTCTGGATCGGTTATAGGGTGCTCAAGATTCCCATGAGTATTCTTATCGGTATGCTGGCAGGGCTGCAAACCCAATCGGCAGTTCTCGGCTTTGCGCTCGAACAGAGCCGGAACGAACTGCCGACAGTCGGGTATGCCTCGGTCTATCCCGTTGCCACCATTACCAAGATCCTGTTGGCACAACTGCTGCTAACGATGCTGATGAAGTAAAAACCGGTTGAAAGCTGTACATAAAGAGAAAAATATTTCATTCTAACTGCGAAAGGAGGATATTTCATGAAACAGAATATACCCGAAAAGGGTGCCGTTGTTCAGCGTGACGGCGAAACCTATGCGGTAAAGGTCCATATGCCTGGTGGCTTCACAACTCCGGAAGCACTGCGCACGGTGGCCGATGTGGCGGAACGTCACGGAATCCCATCGGTGAAAGTCACCATTGCCCAACGTATCGCCCTCATCGGCATTCCGGAGGAGAAACTCGACGAAGTCCGCTCGGATCTGGGGGATCTGGAAGACGGGGCCACAGGCCTCTGCATCCGCTATGTGAAAATGTGCCCGGGGGCAACCTGGTGCAAGCGTGGACAGCAGGTCACCTATGACATCGGTATGGAGATGGACAGGAAGTACCATCGCCTGCAGGTGCCGTGGAAATTAAAGATGGCTGTTTCCGGTTGTGCCAATGACTGTATGGAAGTTTGTATCCGCGATCTGGGCCTGATTGGGACTCCCAAAGGGTGGAACCTCATGCTTGGAGGAAACGGCGGCTCACGCCCCCGCTTCTCTTCGCATTTGCTGGAGAATATACCCACAGAAAGCGAGGCCCTTGCAGCGGTTGAGAAAGTCGTTGACTGGTTCCAGTCACTCGAAAGAAAGTGCCGGATCGGCAAGGTAGTTGAGGAGTTTGGGCTCGATGTGATTCGGGAAGCGATATTCGGGAAGTAACCTATCGTAAAATACAGGATTTTGGGAAAGGAGAGAACCATGCCGGTCATTACGGTTGACATCAGCACTACCAGCAAAGAGAAAAAAGCAGCGCTTGTGAAGGAGCTTACCGCCAAGGCAAGCGAGGTAACCCAGATCCCCGAGGAAAAGTTCATCGTCCTGATCAACGAGATGGATCGAGATAATATCGGGGTTGGCGGCAAGCTACTGTCGGACATCATGAAGTAGGTCATTCCACGCTAATGTTCTTGGGGTTCTACTCGGTCTGGAACCCGACGGGAATGGTCACTGCTTTACCGTAATCTGCCGGCCTGGAGGTTTTGCCGAATATTTCTTCCAGAAAACAACAGATTCGGGTTGATGAATTGAATCACTGCGCTATAATTATTATGAAGCTTTTAGCTTCTCCTTTTGGTTCTTCCCCTGTGGATTTGGCGTGAAAAATCTACAGGGGCTTTTTTATCGCAGGCCCTTTCTTTCGTATTTTACGTTTGCCTGATTCTCATCCGGGCGTCAGGGTGAAGGATTTCCGTAAGGCAAGATACCGTGTTTCTGGGGGAATGCATGCACAGCTCAACAAAACCGCTCTATGCCGAGGAGGTGCGACAGAAGGCAATCGCGTCCACCTATCCCGTTCTCTATGATCTTCTGGAGGTGTGCAAATCCATGCTGCCTTTAATCAAGGAGAGTCATGCTGGCATGCCGGAGAATGATCCCATTATCCAGGGCGCTGAACGGGCAATTGCCCGTGCTGAAAGTGAACTGAACCGGGGCTGGAAAAAACACCCTCTTCATAATGCAGGTTTTTTCGGCAGGCTGGGAAATCACTATGACTTTGAGGTCCATGTCGACAAGCTTCAGGAACGTGTTCGAGCCTACCGTTGCATAGGACGTGACCGGATGGGTCGTCTGGTCATTGTTCAAATCCAGAAGGATGAAGAGCCGCTGCCCTTTGAGGCAGGCGAAAGTATTTTTTTCAGGGGTAAAATCCAGGACCATCGACTGCTCCATGGCGAACCGGTTACCTATATCGAGGCAACCTCGGGAGTTCTAAAGGTTTAGCAGCCTGCTGGTGTCCTCATTTGAGTCGTACGATTTTTCTCGCTTCACAGGGTAGCAGTGGTTGGGCTGTTAGATATTTCGGAAGCCTCACCAGGGTGACGTCCGGGGGGATTTCCAGCTCATCGTAAAGTTTTTCCCACGTGTGGATATAACTCTTGGAAAGGTGCATGGGCAAAAAGAATGATGGTCGGAGTTTGTCGATCAGAAAGTTGACATCATCGGTACAGAGGTGAGCCGAGGTCCGGGCCTTCTCCTTCTCCTGTTTTAGAAATGAGCATTCACAGACAAGGAGTGTTACCCCTTTCATCAGGTTGAAAATCTTCTCGATATTTTCGTTGTTGAAGCTTATATCGGTTATGTAGCCGATACTTGCGTCCGGTCGCTCCCCACGGATTTTTTCGTACAAACTGTGATGGTCCTCGACAGTTTCTTCTACGATACCTTCTTTCCGCTGCCAAAGAACCTTGAGAGGCAGGCTCCCCTTTGTTCCGTGGAAATTCTGCTGAAGGATTCGCAGCCAGTTCCCTTTGACCAGCCCTGCCTGAAAAAGCTTTTCCTCATCCACTTGAAAAGAGGGGCGCTCAGAAATCCTGAAAATGAGAGAAGGGATTTTGTGGTCGCATTCTTCCGCCTCGACCAATATATTCTGGTTTTGGTAGATAGTGCGATCCGGGCGAGTGAGTACACCCAGGTGCTGTCGAACGAATCCATCTGGCCCGGGAAAAAGGGCCGTCTCGATGCGGTCGGCAAAGACATCATGGACACGGAAGGAGCACCAGTATGCTTCCGTGAGGTTCCAGACATAGCCTGCCAGCTTGCAAGCCATCTTATCCGCAAGACCGGGAGGTCCAAAAATATCGATCGTTCTCGGTGACACATGGACGCTGCGGATGAAAGTGTCAATGCCCATGAAGTGATCCATATGGGCATGGCTGATAAAGAGTGCAGAGAGAGACTTCATGACACGTTTTGCCAGGTGCTGAATTCGTCCGCAATCCAGCAAAATGCCCCGTCCCAAGGGCCTTATGAAGAGGTAGAGAACCGGATCGTCCAAAAGGCCGGAAAAAAAGGTTGGTTCAATTGTACGGAACGGGACGCGGCGTGACATGGTACATCTCCTGTTGATGGAATTGGGCGAGATTGAGGTTGGTTTTTACAGTCTCCTCTATTGTCCCCGGCAATCGGTCAAAAGGCAAGGTGGCTGAGGTTTCTTCGCCATAAGTATTTTATGACGGAAGAGGGTTGGGACGATACGTTTACCATTCAAGCAAAGGATAGTCTTGCCGAAAAGGTCGCTTTCCATAAATTTAGGGGTGTATGAAATAATTGCTTTCAGGTGGTAGGCCATGATGGAAAAAATAACTGTTCTTGTAGTGGATGATATCGAAATGAATCTCAGGATAATGAGGGACGTTCTGAAGAGTCTTGGCGATATTGAAATCCTCGAAGCACGCAACGGCAAAGAAGCATTGAATTGTCTGGACCAGAGGGTTGATGTGGATATCGTGCTTCTTGACCTCGAGATGCCGGTTATGAACGGCTTTGAAACGTTGCAATATTTGAAGGTGCATGAACGGTTTCGGGAAATCCCGGTAATTGTCGTGACTTCCAAAAGTTCAGAGGTAAAAAGGATTCTCGAAATGGGCGCCAATGATTTTATGGCGAAGCCATTTGATCCTGGTGAAATGAAGCTGCGGGTGATGAACCATGTGCGGAGCAAAAAGCTAAACGACTTGACCCGCGACATGAACGGTATTCTTGAAAATTAGATTGTCATGCTCGCTGATATTTTTGATGCCTTGACTTCGGAACGTCCCTGCAAGAAACCATTTTCTCTTGAAAAGGCTTTTGAAATAATGCAGAGTGACCGGGGCGTTTTCATTGATCCGGAACTTCTGGACCTTTTTATGGATAATCGTGTCGAGTTCTTCCGCCTCAAGGAGGAATTCGGCGATCATGCTGCCCAGAAGGCTTCCTGCGACGAAGGCGACAAGTTGCTCTTTGCCGAAAACGCTACCGGCTAGTTTCTTGTTTTCCTGATTATCAGGACAGCGTGTATGAACCACTCCAACGCTGTTTTTCCATGAAAGGCGCTGGATGATATGAGCGGCTTCCGCCACAGATATGGTCTTTTTCTTCTCCTCTGCTGCATTGCTTTTGCCACTTTTTTCTGCTCGTATCTGCGCATCCCAGTCCTTCCCCTTTTTGCCGTTTCCCTGGGCGCCGGACCGGTTCAGGTTGGTATAATCAACGGCGCCTTCATGCTGGCAACAGGGGTTCTTTCCATTCCTGCTGGTCTCCTGGCTGACAGGATCGGGCCGCGCATTCCTGCCGTTGGGGGAATCCTGGCGGCAGCCGTCTCTTCTTTCCTTGTGACCCAATGTACTACGCCGAGCCAGATGGCAGCGGCCTATCTCCTCTTCGGTGTCGGCCTTGCCGCCTTTATCCCGAGCATGCTTTCCCAGGTTGCCGACAGTTTTCCGGTGGAGAAGCTTGGTCAGGCCTATGGCTGGTACAGCACCGCCATGTACGTCGCCATAACCCTCGGGCCGGCAACCGGTGGCTACCTGGGCAAACATCTTGGTCTCCGTCAGGTGTTTTACCTCTCGGCGGCTCTTCTTTTGCTGGTTGCGATTCTGTCGCTTGCCTTCCTGCCGCGATCATCGGGCGGGCGGAAGAGTGCGCCCCAGGAGGTCCTGGCCGCGAGCCTTTCCCTACTCCGCAACCGGGCGCTGGTTGCCTGTCTTCTGGTAACCTGGGGCGCGGCAATGGGCTTTGGTATCTTTATTTCTTTTTTCCCCCTCTATGCTTCGGGCAACGGCCTCGATCCGGCCCAGGTTGGTCTGGTTTTTGCCGCGCAGGCCATTACCAATGTGTTTAGCCGGATTCCGGTCGGTATCGCTGCCGACTGTTTTGATCGTCGCTGGATTGTCGCAGTTGGGATACTCTTTTTTGCTTCCGGCCTTTCCCTGCTGGGACTGTTCCGGCATACGGCGAGCCTGTCGGTGTGTGCCGTGGTGCTTGGCATCGGCATGGCGTTTACCTTTACTGCTGTCGGTGCCCTCATTGCGGAATCGGTTCCGCCTCTGCAGCGGGGGCTGGCCATGGGGATGTACAACAGCTCGGTGTACTTGGGGATGATGGCCGGATCGACCATCTTCGGTATTTGGATCAGTGCTGTCGGATATCCGGCTGGTTTTGCTCTGGGAGGGCTTGCCGCAGTGACAGGTCTTTTAGCTTTTTTACAGGTTTTGCGCTTTCGCTCCCAACCTTTGCAAAACACTTGATGTGTTTCGGGCTACCAGGGGGCCATTTGCTATGCTTTCAGTGTACTTATAGTTTCATCAGGACAATAAGTAACCAGATGTTTGTGATTAGTCTTCCGGTGGCAAGTACTCCTGGGAAAAGCGCTCGTCAATAATCTCCAGTACTTCCTTCTGGACCAGATCGAGCAGGTATGAAACAATGGCGGTGTCAAGAATCCCGGTGGGGCCGAGGATGTGGCAGAGTTGGTAGTAGGTGCTTCCCTCACTAACGAGAATTCTACCGTAGAAAGGTTCTTCGCGCAGGTAGAGGCTGTAGGAAATTTCGGCGATATTAGCCAGAATATCGATATCGTCTGGGCACTCGATCTGCAGGTCTACCATGAAGAAGAGACTGTTGCTTTTGTACAGTACCCCTGCGGTTAGATCCTGGTCATCTTCGTCGACGTCAATAAAAATGTTGTAGTTGAGGAAGTTTGCGCTACTTTCCCTGGCTTGGATAAACCTCCTGGTCAGCTCTTCCTTGACCAGGGTCAGTGGACTTTTACCAATTCCTTCCCACATATAGGGCATTTGTTTCCCGCTCCATTTTCTGGCTGGTTTGTTTTAGAAAAATTCGAGGTAAGATTATTTCCCCGGCAGTTGTTTCTCCCGCAAGTTTTCCTCTTGTTCTCTCTCTGCGGATACCAACTCGGCGGTCACTTTTCCTAAGGTAATAAAGGTTTCCACGCGAACTGGTACCCGGAATTTGTCATCGCTAAGCCAGATCATGATATCACCAGTGCGGCGGAAAAATCCGGCGGTTTTAAAGAGTGGGTGGAGTACCAGGGTGTCCACCTCCCTGCCTCCGGGCAGGCCTATACGCTCCCGGCGCAGCACTTCCACAGTGGTAGGAGAATACTCGTTGCTGTCGAAGAGGCTAAGCTGTTGCTCTTTCCCGACCTCCAGATCCCGATTCCTGAGAAAATAGAAACCGGAGACCGCATCCATCACGTCATCAACCGGCAGGGGTTGATAATTGCCGCGGTTAGTCAGGCGGTCCACCCAGAAGGCCTGATGTTCCCGCAACATCAAGGTAAAACCGAAATCCCCCCGGTAGCTCCCTTCACTTTGCCGCACTCTCGTCAGGAGATAATTCCCTTTGATCATCCGCGTCTCAATAAGGTCATCAACAGGATATATCGCTGAAAATACGGCATTGGAAGTGATTCTGGTCGTTATTAGCAGCTCACCGTCTTTATTGCTGGCCTCCATGACGGCAGTCCCCACCGGGACCTTGAGAAGGCTGATCCGGTAGGTAAGCTTTTCCTTCTTTGTTGCAAGAAATTCCTCCGCTCTCCGCACGGGCCCCGTGTACCGCTCATAATCTGTCACAACGGGGATGGTGCTAGCAGCCGGGATTGTCTTCATACCTTTTTCCGGACCCGCTATTTCCAGCTTTTCTCCCGAAATATCTGAAGCCGCCTGCTCACCTTTTAACAAAGGAGTTTCCTGGGCGGGTTCCTGGGTAGGGGCCTGCTCAGTTGGATGAACCGAGGGTGTAACTGGTTCAGCTGAATCATGGCCTCTTTCTACCTTTCCGGTGGGAGCAGAAGCCTGTTGCTGATATGAAGCGGCAACAACTGCTCCGGTCTTTCTTGTTTGTTTTGGAGGAGCAGCGTTGATTTTTTCTAAAGTAACGAAGACCGCAGGCAGGGGATCTACCGGCAGACTTAATGTAATGGTGCCTGAAAGCGCCAGGAGATAAAAGACCGTCAGGTGGGACAGAAGCGAAAGCATGACAAAGAGTGTCATAGTATATTTTTTGCTCAGATAATTCTTTCGTAAGATTTTCACATGCTACTCGCAGTTCATCGATAACGTTTGAACTAGGGAAGTAATTATACTCCAGTCTTGCACATATAAAAACCCCCCGCTTCGTTTTGAAGCGGGGGGTGTCAGAAAGCACTTTTACTGTTGAGGATTGTCAGGGGAAAGCCGGGCCTACCTAGGCCCGGCTGGTTTTGAAGTCTCCTGACTACGGGCGGGTTGTTACCCCGGTTGTGGGGTCACCACCCAACCATGCTGTTGCCAAAGGATAGGTAGCAACGTCGATGGTTATGGTGCCGTCAAGTACACCGTCGTCCATCCAATCGTAGCCGTCGAAGATCAACCGTTTGGCATAGATATCGTTATGGACGTAGGCGCATGGTTCATCGCCGCCGATCTTGGCGTTCTGGAATGCCCCATAATCGTTGTTGGATACCGGTTGAGCCGGGATTTGATTGTTATAGTTGCTGTTGTTAATCGGGTATCCCAGGTAGTTCGGGATGACATTATTAACCAAGTCGGTCAGCAACAGTGCTGCTTGTTGGTATGCAGCACTTTCTTCGTCGAGTACGGTCGGCGTGATTTCGTATGGACCGCCCGGCGTATGGCAGGTGTTGCAGAGTGCCTGGTTGTTGATGGCGGTAATCACACCGCCACTCTCGGTAACAGCCGCGAAAGAATGGCTCGGACTCGGGTCAGCGGTACTCGCAGTCGGGCCCATATGGCAGCTTGCGCAAGGGCCGGTTGCATTGGCGCTGATTTTGTCGTGCTCGTAGTATGCCGCATTCTTATAGCTCAGACCCGCATATTCGTAGCCGATATGGGTCTTTTCATTGTAGATGAAACCTGCCGTCGGCGCGTGATGACCGTTGAAACGTGAGCTTCTCTGGTCGTTTGCTGCAGCTTCACCTGCACTGCCTCGGCCGCCGTGGCATACGACACATGCCGTGGAATTGCCAGCGGTGGTTACGACGATCGGCTGGTCGTTGTACGTGAAAGAAAAGATTGCCTGGGTTGTGTTACGCAGGGCTCCAGTGCCGGCATCCTTGTGGCAGCCCCAGCAATAGAGGAGTTCATTCTGCCGCTTGGAACCACCGATCGCCTTCCAGCCGATCAGGTGTGAGTAGTTGTTGTCAGCAGGGCTGTAGCCGGTCATGGCGGTGTTCTGTTTGACCAGGTAGTTGGAGATGCCGGTTGCGCTGTGGCACATCTGGCAGTCGCCTCTGTCGGAGGTAACCCCATCAGCTTGATAAGTTGAATCCCAGTTGTAGTGGCTCCAGGAGTTGGTGGTGGTATCCACATATGCCTGGGTTACAGCATCCACTTCAGCTGCGGTTCTAAGGTTGCCACTGGCTGCTGCGTACTTGGCAGTCAACAGCCCGCCGGCATGTCCCGACTGGCCCCAGTCCGTGTAAATGGTGGAGTTTGCAGCAGAAGGCGCCGAAGAGCCGGTATTGGTTTTTGCTTCATGACCGTGACAGTCGAAGCAGGGACCTTTGTAGCTTGGGTCACTGTTTGTATTGGTAAGGCGAACGGCGTAGCCGGTAATCCAAGTGTTGCTGGCATCGGCCGCAGAGGTCATGTTGGCGAAGGGGATATTCAACAGCGTCGACATGCCTTTTTCTCTGTGTGTCGAAACAATCTGCCTGTTCCAGCGGGTGTTGTGGCCACCTGCGAAGCTCTGTGTGCCAGATTCAGCACTTCCCGAACCGATCACCGCTGTCTGGTTGTAATTGTACATGCTGTGACAGCTGGTGCACAGGCCAAACTGATCAGTCATGCCTAGACGGTTTTTGCCAGGATTCCAAGCGACAATGTTGCCAAGGTCGTCACGAGAATTCACGCCTCGCAGACCGCCACCATGTTCGTGGCAGGTTTCGCAGTTGATGGCAGTGAAACCGGTAGTCACAATCGGAGGGCCATAGGCGGGATTACTCAGCACAGCATCGCTACCGGTAAAGCCGGATATGTTAGAGAGTACTCCTCCCTCATTGGTGTGGCAGCGGATACAGAGTCCGCTGGTATGAGCAGGTGTGCCTTCAGCATGGTTGGACGTGGTGAAATCTGTGTTGGAATTGGTTGTCGGTGCAGTTACGCCATTATGACACGTTGCACAGCGGTTTGCATCAGGCTGTGGGTAAGGGATCGGACCCACGCCGTTATGATATGCCCCGCTGCCGTGGCAGCTTTCACACCCACCAATGGCGGGATTGTTGTGAGGAGAAGTCCTCTCGTACTGGTCGACAATGGTCTCTCCCGTCAGGGCTTCCCTGACGCTGCTGTGGCACTGGATGCAAGCACTATCGCCGACATTTACCAGTGGAGCCACTGACCCTTCTTTGTTGCCAGATCCGCAGCCGGTAAAGGCTGCCGCTAACAGCGACAAAGCGAGCGTGGCGAGAATACGTTTTGTAATCCTACTCATGCTGTTTCCTCCTTGATTTGTTTGGCTTGTAGGTCAGTAGGTGCCTGGCAGGTGACACTTGGTGCACACTCTGCTAGCTCTGTCCCTGTAATTGTTTTTAATACTGCCCCAATTCCTCGGGTGCGGGTTGTTCTTGCCGCTTGAGTGGCACTGAATACAGACATCTCCATCCGGATGGCATGTCTGGCATGATTGAAGATTTCGTCGTGCCTCGGTTGCGTGCTCCTGCAGCCCTGCAGTGTATTTTTGTCCATTAATGCCAAGCATAAGGTGCGATTTGATATGGAGTGAACCCATCGGGTAACGGCTGTGGCACTGGTTGCAGTAGGAGGGGTCGTGACAGCGGTTACATGACTGGGGGTTATCAAGTGCCTTGACCGGGTGAATCATGATAAAGTCGGTGCGATGGCTTTTGGGGATATAGTCGCGCTGGTAATTCCGCGTGCTCAGGTCAGGGTCGATTCCGCCACCGGAATGGCAGTCGAGGCAGAAAGACTGTTCGTGGCATTGATTGCAGTTGGCTCCGGGCGTGTTGGCGACGTCTTTATGACTCTCAACCCAGAATGCACCATGGTTGGGTGCCACGCCTTCTCCTTTGTGGCACTCGCTGCATTCGCTAATTTTCATCTCGGCGTAGTCTTTATGGGACTCTTTTGCGGACTGGCTTGCAGCCTCCTTTTGGGGCTCACATTCCGGCGCTTTCTCAGCGATGGCAAAATGAGACACAAAGGTCGACAGAGCAAGAAGCATAAAGATTAAAAAATATTTTTTCAAAGCTCCCCCCTTTTCTAGAAATCGTAGTTAAAGACGAAACGTCCTTGCACATCATTAGTGTATTGTTCGTTGCAGTTGTCCTCAATACGGAGCGATGTGGTCATACTCTTTGAAAGACGATACTTGCCGCCGAGCCAATAGGTGCGGGCAGTACCGTTGCTCAAATATAATTCACGGGTATAGACGTCGTAACCAATCCCCGCAGCCACCTGCAAGGACTTGGTCACATCGTAGGAAGCATCGGCGAGGAAGCCGTTTGTGTTGCCATTGTACCCCTGGTTATTATCGTACTCCAGGTTGACCACCAATGGGTCAATCGGTCGCAGGCTGCAGCCCACATGATAAATGTGGCCTTTGCCGCCTTCCCCGAACCATTGGGAAGTATAGCCACCGTTGACCGTTATCATGTTGTTAATGGTGTAGTCGGCACGGAAAACCGCTTCCTGGTATTGATCGACCGCGAAGACGGAATAGAAGGAGGTCGAATCAAAGGTGGGATAGCTTTGGTAATACTCACCGGTCAGGACCAGATTCGACATCGGAAAGTACTTCACGCCGCCCAAGACTTCGCTGAAGGTTTCAGCAGTCAGATCGTACCGGGTGTTGCCGTAAACCTTGAGGCTGTTCAAAATGTTTTGTTTGAACGTCGCTCCAATTGTATCCCGAGCGATGTCCCCTTCATCCCACTTTCGGAACCAGCTGACCTCAAGGTCGGTCGATCTGAAGCCGTACAGGTAGGCACTTACTGCAAGTGCGAGATCTCCGCCATGGGTTAATTCGCCATCAAGCCCAAAGATGACGTCCCTACCGTATGCAGCCGAGAAAGCAACGGGACCGACATTTTTTAACCCTACCTGGCCACCGTCGATAATTGCGGTTCCAGCGGCATAGTTGACGAATTGTCGACCGAGCCGGATATCCACCTTGTCGAACAGGTCGCGATATTGGACGTAAGCATAGTAGAGCCTTGCGTCGAAACCGTTGCCGTTATTCAGGTCCTGGTCCATTCGCCCGTAGCCGAAAAAGGAAAGCTTTCCTTCTTTGTCAATGTTCGTAATTGACAAACGAAGATACTCCCCAATCTCAGTCTGGTTATGATCGTTGAACTCGTTGTTGAACCATTGCAGCTGGGTTGAACTTCTACCGTGAATCTCGACGGACCAGGCAGTTGCTGGTATAAGAAGTGTTAAGGTCAACAACAGCCGAGGAACCCATTTTGCTCCCATCAGGTAACCCTCCTTTTTTGAATTGAATTGCAAGGTAAGAGGTAAAAACAAACATCAGATTAAATTATGTAGTTAAAAGCGTCTCCGAGCATCAGAACATTTTGCAACAGAAATCGCTGGTGTCAACCGTCCGTCTTCTTTTGTGGCATTCTCTGGTTTAGGGGCGGTAAAAAACTTTAATTTGGTTTATAGTAAAACAGTATTTTAAATAGGTATACGAATTTGTATACTAAACTATCTGAAAAAATATATATGTCAATCCAAAATGTAAAGAATTGTATTTATTTTTGCGTAAAAAAATGTTTAATTAGAGCAACTTATACTAACTGTGACACCCATGTGTATAACACACTTATACAGTTTTGAGGTTAAGGTAAAGACTATTACAGCTAAATGGAGAATGGTATGAGGGTAGTCGGGTTGACTGGAGGCATCGCTTCCGGGAAGAGTTTTGTTGCGAATATTCTTGAGAAACTTGGTGCAGTAGTTGTCGATGCAGATCTACTTGCCCGAGAGGTTGTGGCCCCGGGAGAACCAGCATATTGTGCAATTGTCAAAGAATTTGGGAGTGCCGTCGTGGGACCGGATGGTGTGCTTGATAGAACGGCGTTGGGAAGAATTGTGTTTGCCGATGCGGCAGCACGGAAAGCTTTGGAAAAAATAACCCATCCACGCATAGCGGAACGGGCTGCCCAAAGAATTGCAGATGAACGCCTGAAAGATACCCCAGTATTGTTTTATATGGTTCCCCTGTTGATCGAGGCCGGGCTTACCTCCATGGTCGATGAAATCTGGCTGGTTTTTGTGGGCAGGGAGGTGCAGCTCGCGCGGTTGATGGAGCGCGATGCCATTTCTTGTGAGGAGGCCTTACGTAAAATCCAAGCGCAGATGCCTTTATGCGAAAAGACCGCCTATGCCGATGTGATTATCGACAATAGCGGTCTTCCTGAAGAAACGAAGCACTGCGTTACAGTTGAGTGGAATCGATTGCTGGAGCGGATGTCCTTGGCAGGTCGTTGAGGGTTCAATCAGTTATTTGTGAAAGCCAAGTTTTACGGAGATTTCGTCGGCGGATTTAATGGCTAGCGGGATGAGCTCCTTTTCCAGTCGCTCAAGGGTGATCCTCATGGCAGGTCCCGAGATGCTGAGGGCACCGACTATTCTCCGGGTATAGTCCCGTATCGGGGCACTGACGCAGCGAACGCCCACATCCAGTTCCTCATCATCTATGGCATAGCCCTGCTCTGCCACTTGTTTGAGTTGTTTCTTCAATTCCTCCCGGTCCTTGATCGTGTTAGCTGTCAAGGGCTTCAACTCTCTCGTGGGGAAACACTCGTCGATCTCTTCTTCAGACAGGGGGGCGATCTGGACTTTGCCGGCGGCGGTACAGTAGGACGGCAGTCGTGACCCAACGCGAGGGACAACGCGAACTGTCAGGTCGGTTTCCACCACGTCCAGATAAATAATGTTGAAATCTTTCAGTATTGCCACGTAGGACGTCTCGTTGCATTCCCGGACAACTTCTTCCAGTACCGGGCGCGATTGCCGGAGCAAGCCCATTTGGTTGACAAAAGTCTGACCCAGTTCCAGGGTTTTCAGGCCCAGTCGATAGTTTTCTGTGACCTTGTTCTGTTCGATGTAGCCTCGGGATTCAAGAGTGGCCAGCAGGCGGAAAACATTGTTCTTGTGCAGCTGCAGACGCTTGCTCAGTTCGGTTACACCCAGCTCGTCCACATCGTCGTGGAACTGTTCGAGCAGGTCGAGGGCATGTGACACCGATTGGATCAAATAGTCGGATTTTTCTTTTTTTGCCATGTTAGGTACCTTGAAAGGGGCAGTTGCTGAAGAGCGCTTCAAGGAAAAGAAGGGAGCTTCTCTGGGGAAGGATCCATGAGGTGCTTCAGGTGCTGCAAAATTGTTAATATTTTTTTGAATAAGTACTGCGCCGTTTGCAGCCGAAGTGTTTTATAAGTGATCCTCTGTACATCCTGTTGAAAATCAATTTCAAAGAAGCATGTAGAAAAATATGTTGCTGGGCAGGCAAAAGACACTATTAAAATATATAGAATATTGTTTTACTGTTGTCAAGTTGGAAAAATGATATTTGCTTTTACCGGCGGGTTTTGTCTCTCCCGGAAGGCTCCTAGCTGTCTTTTGATTTCATTATTTCTCGCAGAACCGTTGTTGCGTAGACTCCCCGGGGGAGAGAGAAGTTCAGGGTAAGCCCATCGGCGTCCATCATGGTTGACAGGTTTTGTATGGGCACCCGCAGGGGCCGTCGTTCCCCTTCCATGCGAAGACCTCCTGGCAGGTTGAATTCCGCGAGAGTTAGAGATTCACCCTGCAACACTTTTTCTTCAGCTTCTCGGGGTTTTCCTTCAGGGAGTTTCATTTTGCAGCCGAACATGGGCCCGGTAGGGGAAATCTCGAATGCTTGGGCCCTTGTTTCCTCTGCTGCGCTGTTTTCCACGAGAAAGCAAGCACCGTTGACGTGGAGGTAGGCGAGGTCGCCCTCTTCAACCATGTCAAGAGAGTTTAATCGCTGTTCCAGGACCTTGTCAAAAAGACAGGACTGATAGGCTGACAGGTAAAGCTTTTTTAGCCGAGGAGATACGGCGTCAAGGGCTCTTTCGAATGCTTCTGGTCGCTTTATTAGCCGCTGCAGTACCTCGCGTTCTGTCCGGCAGTGCCTGGGAAAATGCTCCAGACTTCCGGCCAGGTCTCCTCGGTGATACGTCTCCACAGCCTGTCGCCAGTGCTCGTCACGGACCATGGCAGGGTCGCCCATGATGGCATCGATTGCTCCCTTGAAGTCTCTGCTCACAAGTGCTCTGCCGATGAGGTGGGAGTTGCCGAGACCACCATAGCGCTGGCTGCCGAAGTAGTTGGGAACTCCCCGCTTGGTAAGCACCGCAAGTATATCCGTGGCCTTTTTCAGGGCATCGCTTTCAACGCTCCTCACGCGGATGGTAAAGCTGTTCCCTGCGAGATGCCCGAGTTTCAGCTTGTTCCGGTGATGGTTGGCGGAAAGAATTGTTATTCCATGCAGGGAAAGGGCTAGCAAACGGTCCGTTTCGACTCGGGGGATGGAAAGTGTTTGACGGGTAATTCCACGGGAGTCCTTCAGGCCGGCGTAACCAATGTCACGCTCAGAAATCCCAAGGTTCCGGGCAATACGGCGAATTGCATCCAGGGTTGTGACGCCGCTTTTTTCTATTTCCACATAGGCGTGTTCCCCCTCTCCGCAGGGGAGGTAAAGGGGGATTTCCGTTACTACGAAATCCTCGGCCATTTCCTTGATGACGCCGCCGATGCCGGGCAGGTTGTCAGTCAAATAAGCATGCATGGGTATATCTCCTTCAAAAGCGGATGCGGGTCAAATATCGCTTTTTATCAATTGTTCCTCTTCGGTTTTCCGGTAGTGGACAAAATAGATTTTTTTGCCCTCAGCCATGAACTTCCTCATATACTTTGAGAGGTGATAGTCTTCCATCTCATGACGGAAGAGATTGGGGGCAAGAATGTTTTTAAAGCCTTCCAAACTGGTCATCATGCCGGCAACATCAGTGCCGTAATCGTCGAAATCAGTGGCAAAGAAAAAGTCGGCGCCGGGAACGAGGTAGCTCTGCAGGAACTCCATGAATGCGCGATTCACCAGACGTCGTTTGCGGTGCTTTTTCTTCGGCCAGGGGTCAGGACAGTTTATGTAGACTGCCGTGAGCGAACTTTTCGGGATTCTTTCTGCGATGAACTGGCGGGCTTCTTCCCGGAGTACGCGAACGTTTTTCAAGCTTTGGACATCGATCTTGCGGCAGGTCTTGTAGCAGCCCTTGTTGTAAAAGTCGATGGCAATGAAGTTGGTTTCCGGACGTTCTGCTGCGGTGAGGGCGATGAAGTCGCCGATCCCACAGCCGATTTCCAGGGCTATGGGATGATCGTTGCCGAAAACTGTCTGCCAGTCGGTCGGTTTTTCCAAGGTTTCCGCTCGAAGATAGTTAGGTGATTCTATATGGATAAAGGACTGCATTGAGCTTCCCCTGAAGATTAATTCTTTTGATTGCCTTTGCCAGCGCGACTGGAAAGATCAGCTGCCAATGGCTGGTGGTCGCATACCATATCACAGGAAAGTGTCTCCGAGAAGGGTCATGTTTCTCCTGCTTTTGTGGAGCATGGCAATGATCCTCAAACGGCAGGTGGCGGCGGTGGCGTGTCTCTTGCTATTCGACGCCCGTTGTGGTATAGATATCCATTTGAAATAGCGTAGAAAAAGGATTTGTAAACATGAAATTTAGCGACCTGAATCTGCCGGAAAATGTCATGAGTGGCATTTCTGATGCAGGGTTCACCGAGTGCACTCCGATACAGGAAAAGACATTGCCGCTTGCTCTTGCGGGAAAAGATGTGGCCGGTCAGGCCCAGACCGGAACCGGCAAGACGGCGGCTTTTCTTGTCGCCTTGTTTACCCGGCTCCTTTCACATCCAAGGCAGGCGAAAGATAATCACCCTCTTGCTCTCATCCTGGCACCGACACGGGAACTGGTGGTGCAGATAGAGGCTGATGCTCAACTCCTTGGGCGGCATACCGGCTTAACCATCCAGGCCATATACGGCGGGGTCGATTACCAGAAACAGCGCAGCGCCCTGCAGGAGGGAACCGACATTGTCATCGGCACACCCGGCAGGCTTATCGATTACCTGAAGCAGAAAGTTTACAGCCTGAAACAGATTGAGGCGCTGGTGATTGACGAGGCGGATCGTATGTTCGACATGGGATTCATTGCTGACCTGCGCTTCATTCTTCGGCGGCTTCCGCCCTTTGACCAGCGTCAGAACATGATGTTTTCCGCTACCCTTAACCAGCGGGTCATGGAGCTTGCCTATGAGTTTATGAACCTGCCGGAAAAAGTTTCCGCGACGCCGGAGAAAATGACCGCTGAGCGGGTGGAGCAGGTTCTCTACCATGTGGCGAGCAAAGAAAAATTTTCCCTGCTCCTGGGCCTCTTGAGAAAAGAGGGGATGACTCGGACCATGATCTTTGTCAATACCAAGCGTGAAGCGGAATTTCTTAGTGACCGGCTTAACGTCAATGACTTTCCCTGCAGGGTGATATCGGGAGATGTGGACCAGAAAAAAAGGATGCGCATTCTCGATGACTTCAAGGACGGCAAGCTGCCGATTCTAATTGCCACTGATGTTGCGTCCCGGGGGCTTCATATCGATGGAGTTACCCATGTTATCAATTACGATCTGCCCCAGGACTGCGAAGACTATGTCCACCGCATCGGCCGCACCGCCAGGGCGGGCGCGGAAGGCAAGGCGATTTCCCTTGCTGATGAGAATGGCGCTTTTCATCTTGAGGCTATAGAGGAATATGCCAAGCAGAAAATTATGGTCGAATGGGCCGATAGTGACTTATATGTGAAGGACTATAAACGGACAAAGCAAAAGCCGAGATCTTCGACAGGTTTGGGGGCTTCGAGGGGAACGTCGGGTCGTGAAAGATCGTTTGGCACAAAACCGAAGCCGCAAGGTCGTCCAAAGCCGCAGGCCGCGGAAAAGGTGACAGCTGCTCCCGTGCTGACCGCTCCCGCCAACGCTGACTCAGGCGAAGCGGGCGAGAAGAAACCGCGGCGACGTCGTCCACGGCAGAAAAAGCCGGCTGGTGGAGGAGATGTTCCATCATGAAAAAAGCGGTTGTGTTATACAGCGGTGGACTTGATTCCACCACCTGTCTGGCCCTTGCCCGGTCGGAAGGATTTGAGCCCTATGCCATGAGTTTTGCGTATGGTCAGCGTCACCAGGCAGAACTGAAGGTCGCGCGTGAATATGCCCGGGAAATGGGAGCAGTGGACCACTTGCTGGTGGATTTTGACCTGCGGAAGATCGGCGGCAGCGCCCTGACTTCTTCGATCGATGTGCCAAAGGATGGCGTAGGAAGCGATATTCCGGTTACCTATGTTCCGGCCCGGAATACAATATTTCTTTCCTTTGCACTCGGTTGGGCGGAGGTGCTCCGTTCCTTTGATATCTATATAGGCGTAAATGCTCTGGACTATTCCGGTTACCCGGACTGCCGGCCGGAATATATCGCTGCCTTTGAGACTCTTGCCAATCTGGCAACCAAAGCTGCGGTGGAAGGCGTCGGACAGTACCGGATTCATACTCCCCTTATTCATCTCACCAAGGCGGAGATTATTCGGCGGGGAGTGGCGCTGGGCGTTGACTACGGGAAGACCCATTCCTGCTACGACCCGACCCCGGAGGGGCTTGCCTGTGGCCGTTGCGATTCCTGCCGCTTGCGGCTCAAAGGTTTTGCGGAGGCCGGGGTAAAGGACCCGGTGGCATATGTTGTAAGGGGTGCAGAGTGAGGACTGAGGGAAAAAATGGAACAGCCGCCGCCCCCATGTGTGATGTGCAGAAAGCACCGGATTTTCGTAAGCTTGCCATCAACAAAGTGGGGGTCAAGGACATCTCGTACCCCATCGTAGTGATGGACAAGAACGACGCTTTCCAGCATACCGTGGCGCGGGTGAACATGTACGTGGACCTTCCCCATCATTTCAAGGGGACCCATATGAGCCGTTTCGTGGAAATCCTGAACGCACACCGCAAAGAGATGGCTCTGGATAAGATGGAGACCACTCTCGAGAATATCAAGGAAAAACTTGGCGCATCCAGCGCCCACCTGGAAATGGAGTTCCCCTATTTCATTGAGAAACGTGCACCGGTTTCCGGTGCCGTAAGTCTCATGGAGTACACCTGTCGTTTTATCGGCACCCTGTCCACGGATTTTGACTTCATTCTGGAGATACGGGTCCCGGTTACCTCGCTCTGCCCGTGCAGCAAGGAATTGAGCCGCTTCGGCGCGCATAACCAGCGTGGTATCATTGCTGTGCAGGTGCGCTACCGGGAGTTTGTTTGGATAGAGGATTTGGTTGTCGCCATTGAGGAGTGCGGCAGCAGTCCGGTATTTTCCCTGCTGAAGAGGGAGGACGAAAAGTTTGTCACCGAGCAGGCCTTTGAAAACCCCCGGTTCGTGGAGGATATGGTCCGTGAGGCCGCTCTCCGTCTCCTGAAGATGGATAATATCACTTGGTTTGCTGTGTCGGCGGAAAATTTCGAATCCATCCACAACCATTCTGCCTATGCTTCCATTGAAATTGACAAGCAAAAATCCACAAAAGTGGAGAACTAATGTGGATAACTGTGTTGAAAAGCGGCTAATGTGTGGATAAAGCTACTTTTTAGAGGGTTTGCTCATCTCTTGATTTATGAATAAAGCGCTTCTTATTTTTGCTAAACAGCCCCTTCCCGGAAAGGTCAAGACACGACTTTCGCCGCCCTTTTCCCCTCAAGAGGCAGCTGATATTTATCGCTGCATGCTTTCAGATACCCTGGCCAAGGTTGCAGGCCTTCCCGGGGTCAAAATTTTCCTTTTTTTCGAACCATCTTGTGGGGCCTCCGACTTTTTTCGGACAAGTTTTCCTGGAATCAGAATTTTCCCTCAGCAAGGGGACGATCTCGGTGAGCGTCTCAAGAAGGCCTTCGAGATGGTTTTTGACCTGGGGTTTGAATCAGTAGCAGCCATTGGCACGGATTCCCCCGATCTTCCTCTCTTGCATCTGCAGGAGCCTTTCCGTTTATTGCAAGATGAAGGCGCAGATGTGGTATTTGGTCCGGCAGCGGATGGCGGTTATTATCTGGTGGCTTTGGGAAGATCTTATCCCGGACTTTTTCGCGATATCCCCTGGAGCACGAGCAGGGTGTTGGAGACAAGCTTAGAAGCTGCATCTTCCCTGGGTTTACAGGTTAAGAGCTTACCTGTCTGGCATGACATGGATACAGTTGAAGATCTGAAAAGATTTCTTGCCGCAGGAAACCCGGATTATGCGCCGCGAACTCTCCGTTTTCTGCGGGAGAAAAGAGTCTGATATGACATCTTGTTTCTCTTTCATGACCATTGCCTCGCAACCTATTCGTCTCGGCCAGCCATTTTCGGTCCTTCCCTGTTCGGAGCGTTGCAATTTGCCGGATCTGCTGGTAACGTAGCAAAAAAGTTATTTTGGAGGCTTCAACTTTATGGATATCACCCACCATCGTCTTCTTATTCTCGGCTCTGGACCAGCTGGCTACACTGCAGCTATCTACGCCGCCCGCGCCAACCTTGAGCCGACCCTGATAACTGGCCTGCAGCAGGGGGGACAACTTACTACCACTACCATGGTTGATAACTGGCCCGGGGATCCGGATGGCGTCTTGGGAACTGATCTTATGGAGCGTATGCTGCGGCATACGGAACGTTTTGAAACCAAAATCATCTACGACCATATTACTAAGGCGGATCTGTCCCGGCGGCCGTTCCTTCTGGAAGGGGATGCCGGTGCCTATACCTGTGATGCACTGATCATTGCCACTGGTGCTTCGGCTAAATACCTGGGGCTTCCCTCCGAGGAGGCTTTCAAGGGGAAAGGGGTTTCCGCCTGTGCGACCTGCGACGGCTTCTTCTATCGAGGGAAAAACGTGGCAGTCATTGGTGGAGGCAGTACGGCTGCCGAAGAGGCCCTCTATCTCACAAACATTGCCGCACATGTCACGGTTGTCCATCGTCGTGACCAATTACGGGCGGAAAAGCACATTGCCGACAAGTTGATCGAGAAGGACGAGACCGGCAATGTGACCATAGAGTGGAACAGTATCCTTGACGAGGTGCTTGGCGATGAAACCGGCGTTACCGGCGTGCGATTGCTGAACAAGGACGGCTCCACTAAGGAGATTCCGGTTCACGGTGTTTTTATCGCCATTGGTTTCAAGCCCAATACTGACCTTTTCGAAGGGCAGCTTGAGATGAGTGACGGTTATATCAATACCCATTGCGGACAGGAAGGAAATGTTACTGCGACCAGCGTCCCGGGAGTCTTTGCTGCCGGCGATGTGCAGGATCAACACTACCGTCAGGCCATTACTTCAGCCGGAACAGGTTGTATGGCGGCACTGGATGCAGAAAAGTATCTGGAGATGTTGAAGTCTTAGTCTGTTTGCCCAGGAGAAGAGATCATGGTACGGGCGCGGGGTGTTTGAAAATGCCCCTTTTCCGAGCTCTGGCAATGAAATCATTACTATTAATCAACCATTTAATTCGTTGACATGAATTCCTGATACTGCTACATTCAAAACCTTTGAAGAGGGCCGGGGTTGCAATTCCGGTTGATCACACTAATGTCGTGTAGAGCGTTGTAGAAAGAATTGAAAGTGAAATTTCCCCGGAACATCGAAGCTTCCCTGCCAAAAGGAGTTGCTGATTTTCTCCCTGAAAAGGCCGCAAAAATCGGCTGTATCCAGGAAAGAATCCTCAAGGTTTTTGAATTGTGGGGTTTTAGGCGCATTATTACCCCGCTTCTTGAGTTTCAGGATGTCATGGCTCTTGCAATGGGTGACGATCTCAAAGAGAGAGTATTTCGATTTGATGATCGGCAGACAGGTAAACTTCTCGTTATCCCGCCCGACATAACTCCCCAGATCGCACGGATTGTTGCAACACGGATGACCGGATATCCATTACCCCACAGGCTCTATTACAGTGGCAGGGTGCTTCGTCATGCCGAACTTCAGTCCGGGCGTAGTCGGGAAATTTTTCAGGCCGGAGTGGAGCTTATCGGGCTCAATTCCCCTGAAGCAGATGCAGAGATGGCGGCGATAGCCGTAGAAGTGCTGAAAAGTCTGAGTTTTGACGGTTTTAAGATCGCCATCGGCCAGGTAGAGTTTTTTCGGGGCATAATGGATTCAGCTGACTTTTCACCGCCTCGCGGGAGCTTCTTTGCAACGCCATTGGGAAAAAAGATGTTTCTGCCCTCCGCGCGTTGCTTGAGAATGAACCTATTGCTGACGCGGTGAAGGAAGAGCTCTTGGCGCTGCCCCGTCTTTTTGGTGGGCCTGAGGTCCTAGCTGAGGCCGAGCGGCGGGTAACCAATGATCGCTCCCGGAAAGCGCTGGACAATGTAGCTCAGGTACTCGACCTCCTTGATATTTATGGAGTAAGTGATTATCTGACTATCGACCTGGGAGAAATTCGCGGTCTTGACTATTATACCGGCGTTACTCTGGAAGGATTTGTGGGTGGTATTGGAGAACCGGTGTGCAGTGGCGGTCGTTATGATAATCTGACGGCACATTATGGCTTTCCTTCGCCTGCTACCGGCTTTGCCTTCAATATCATGGCCCTGCTGACTGCTGCTGAAAAAAGGCCTGATGTGGCGGCAAGCAAGACCGGCGATTTCCTTGTCTTCAACACAAAGGAAGACCGCCGGGAGGCTCTGGAGATTGCCAAGCGTCTGAGAGAAAAAGGTTTTACCG
This sequence comes from uncultured delta proteobacterium, assembly GCA_963717775.1. Lineage (GTDB taxonomy): Bacteria > Desulfobacterota > Desulfuromonadia > Geobacterales > Geobacteraceae > RPRC01. Next base: position 48,316 of record CAVQWZ010000016.1, on the reverse strand, counting down.
TGGCCAGAGATATTATTCGGAGATCTCTGAACGAGTCCCTGGAGTATGCCAGGAAGATGAACATTTTGCATATGATAGTCATTGGTGCTGATGGCTGTACCGATGATCACGTATATGTTGTGAGGGTTGCTGATAAGAAAGGGATTACGGTCGCCAAGAGCGATCTGTGCAAGAAGGACTTTCCCGTAACTTTCGGCCCCTTGCAGGGAGATTAGGCATGGCGAATGTTGTAGTGGTTGGCGCCCAGTGGGGCGATGAGGGAAAAGGTAAGGTCGTCGATATCTTTACCGAATATGCTGACGATGTCATCCGTTTTCAGGGTGGCAATAATGCGGGTCATACCCTTGTTGTCGGGGAAGAGAAGGTTGATTCTTCATCTTATTCCGTCCGGGATACTGCATTCGGGCAAGCGCTGTATTATCGGTAATGGGGTCGTGCTTGACCCTGAGGTTTTCCTTCAGGAAGTCGCTGCGCTGAAAGCCGGAGGCCATTTGCCGGATGATTCATGTCTCCTCCTGAGCGAGTCTCTCCATATAATCATGCCGTACCACAAGAAAATAGACATCGCCCGTGAGAAAAAATGCGGCTCTGCAAAGATCGGTACAACCGGTCGTGGCATTGGTCCCTGTTATGAGGACAAGATAGGCCGGCGCGGTATCAGGCTGATGGAGTTGCTTGATAAAGATTGTTTTGCCAGGAAGCTTCGAGAAAACCTCGAAGAAAAGAATTTCCTGCTTGAAAAGTATCTTGGTGGGGAACCGCTCTGTTTTGATGAAATATTTGAAGCCTATTGCGGGTATGCCGATATTCTCCGCAAGTATGTTGCGGACACACCTCTCATCCTTCGCCAGGATATTGCGGCAGGGAAAAAGATTCTTTTTGAAGGTGCCCAGGGTACGATGCTGGACATCGATTATGGCACCTATCCCTTTGTGACCTCCTCCTCAACCTGCGCTGGTGGAGCTTGTACCGGGAGCGGTGTCGGTCCCAGAGAGATACATCAAATCATCGGCATCTCAAAAGCGTATGTAACAAGAGTGGGGAGTGGTCCCTTTCCCACGGAGTTGGAGGATGAATTTGGTGAAAGACTCCGGACCGCAGGCGGCGAATTTGGCTCAACTACAGGTCGCCCGAGAAGGTGTGGCTGGTTTGATGCGATTGTTGCCCGGTACTCGGTCAGAATCAATGGGTTAACGGGAATCGCGCTTACAAAGCTTGATGTTCTGAGTGGTTTCGATACAATTAAAGTGTGTACTGGATATCTATACGAGGGCCAGTTGCTAACGGAACTCCCGGCCTCCATGGAAATATTTTCAAAATGTCAGCCGGTATACGAAGAGCTTCCTGGCTGGTGCGCCGACATTACTTCGGTAAGAAGAATTGAAGACCTGCCGGAGAATGCCCGTAAGTATATAAAGAGGCTCGAAGAGCTGGTCATGTGTCCGATTACTCTCGTTTCAGTTGGCCCCAGGAGGGATGAGACGATCATTCTGAGCAATCCGTTCCTGTAGGATAAAAAAAATATTAGATGGTGAAAAAAATGCTTGACCCAAAGGGTTTGGTATAGTATAAAGTCCATCTTGACTTATCGAGCCGCTAGCTCAGTTGGTAGAGCACCTGACTTTTAATCAGGTGGTCGTTGGTTCGACCCCAACGCGGCTCACCAAAAAAACCAGGGGGCGTAAAAGCCCCCTGTTCCCATGTCCCCTTCGTCTAGCCCGGCCCAGGACACCGCCCTTTCACGGCGGCGACGGGGGTTCAAATCCCCCAGGGGACGCCAAAACAAAATAAGCGGTACTTATCACTATGTGGTCAGTACCGCTTTTTGTTTCTGTAAGAAGCTATGTCTCTCGCCCCATTCCATTTCTCTCAAACTTTTATCAAGCTAAGGCGGATTCAGGCCAGTAGTTTTCTCCGGGTCCGGATGAGTTCTGTGGTGTTGCAAGTTTCTGGCAGGCATTATTGTCTACTGCTTGCGGCCACTTCCCTCCCTTTGCTTTCGATAATTGACTCTTGGTTGCTCTGTGTTATTTTATTTCGTTGTGTTGTCTTGTTTTGTCAGGAGTCAAACTCCATGGAACCTAATGTTGGAAATCGACCGAACAGGGTGTGATGTTTGTCGGTCCATGTTGGTAGTGATGCTCTGAGGAATTGTCTTTCGCGCTGAACGCTGAAGCAAGTGGGCGCTAGTGAAAAGGTATGGCAGCTAAGTGCAAATGTTGGTCTGAGTTGTGCTGTCTTTGTGGTGCTTCCCAGTGCCTGTGTTAGGTGTCTGTGTCCAACCAAGGTGCTCTTTTGATAAAAGGCGGAAAATACGCTCAACTTGTCCCTCCTGCAAGGGATCGGTTTTTGCCGGAAGGGTAGCTAGAGGTTTTTTTCGTTGCTCGGGGAGAAGTCTGGGTTCTTGCAAGTGCTCCATGATTCTGTCTCTGCGAGGTCCCGTTTGAGTGTTCTATATTAGAACTGTGTTCTTTCTGGTTACATCTTAAAAAAAGCTCTATACAGGTCTTGTTTTCTGTTGTATGTTGAGCGCGGCAAAAAAAGTCCCTAAATTGAACACGGGACGGCGTCCTCCGGTTTTAAAGGTTATTGAAAAGACGTGTTTTTTTGGTGGCATGTAAATTGCTTTCTCAAAACGGTGTTTTGGATTTATTTTTTCGACAGGAAAGGAGGTGTGCAACAATTCGACGTGAAGCTTACGTCGTACAAGAGAGTTTGCCTCAGGCTGGTATTTTGATTGATCTCGTTATTCAGGTTTCGGGTGTCTCAAGAGCGCTGGCAGTTTAGTTGAGTGTTATGAAGGGTGAGGGGGAAAAATTCGCGTTGCCTTAGCATTGCGATTGAGGTTAGACCTCTGTAGGTGCTTTTATGTTGTGTTTTATAAGTCTCCCGTGATTTGATTTCCCAGCGTGGGCGAAGAAATTCAATTTTGCAGGAGCGACCTGTTTTAATTACCGTGAAGAAGGAGGAAAAGAATGAAAAGGGCTAAAATTAGTAGTGCGATTATTGGATTCTTGGGTTTTGCCGCCCTGGTCTTGGTGGCAAGTACTCCCGCAAAGGCAGCATTTGTTGTTGGTGGTGAAAACGGTTGGCAGATGAGTTTTGATGGTATGATCAATGTGTTTATGGTCTATTCCGTGTCGGACAAGGATCCCCTATCAGTGTTAGAAGGACGCAGGCACCGCTTTTGCGTCAATCGGTCAGGCCGAAGTGACGACAGTCTTCCGTGTTCGTACCGGTCTGCTCCCGAGCATCTTCGCTTTCAATGTCAAGTCTCCGACTATCGATGGCGTTGATTATGCCGCAAGGATCGGTCTCTACCCCCAGATCAAAATGCAACTACCAGGACGGTTTCGGTCCCGATACCTTGTCGTCTCTCAACATGGGGTCTTCCGGATCGATATTCGTGAAGTTTTCTTTACCGCGGACGGCAAATTCGGCCAGTTCCTTGTTGGCCGCGCCCTCTGCCTCTACCAGGGCAAAAACATCCTTACCGACATGACCCTGATCGGCGTGGGCGTCCCGGCAGGGGAAGTAATCGGCGGCGGCACCACCCTCGGCCATATCGGCTACGGCTATGTTTACCCGACCTTCAACGCGCAGTTCCGCTACACCACCCCCGACATAAGCGGCTTCAAGGCTGCCGTCTCCATCAATGACCCGAGCCGGATAGCTAATGCCTTGGCTTATGGAGGATATACTGCGGATAAGGTCAACCAACCGCGTTTCGAGACGGAACTTTCTTATGCCAAGAAGCTCTCTTTTGGCGATCTGTCCACATGGGTTTCCGCTCTCTACCAACAAGCCTCAAATCCTGCCGATCATCACAATGTAGCCTCTATCGGCGGCGCTGGCGGTATCACGATGGGGATCGGCCCGGTTGGTCTGATGGTTTCCGGGTACGGCGGCCAGGCTCTCGGTTCAACCTTTTTGCAGGACGCAGATGCATTGGATTTCTTGGGTCAAGAGCGCACCCAGTACGGCGGACTTGTTCAGGCTACCTACAAGATCGGTTCGGTGAAGCTCGGCGCCAACTACGGACAGAACTACTCCGGCAGGACCGATAACGAGTCAGTGCGTCAGCTCGCGGGCGGAGTTGCCGTTTTGAAATCGCAACAGGCAGCAACCGGCGGTGTCTATTACTCCCTCAACAAGTATCTTACGCTCGTGGGTGAGTATACTTGGGCCCGCAACAGCTGGTACAACGCACAGCATCAGGACGTCAACGCCTTCTCTCTTGGCACCGTTTTTGTCTGGTAATACTCGATGCTGCGTGTGAAGTAAGATTTGCTGTAATAAAAAGGCCGGCTTTTGCCGGCCTTTTTATTGTAAGAATATGATCTGAAGGTTGCTCTGGCGATCCGCTTTTAGCCCTTTTTCTTTGACATTCCGTGTTGTCAGATGGTATATAGTCTCACGTAATTTTCGACGGATTGGGAACAATTTCGGCCCATTCGGATTTGAAACCTTTTGAAATAGACAGTTCAGGCAAGGAGCAAGTAATGACGAAAAACATTGTTGCATTTCCCGCAATTGATCGGGTATGGGTTTTTGTAGTCCTGATACTATTCTGCTTTGGGACAGCAGGTTGTTCCATGGTCAAGTCGATCACCAGCGATAAAGATGCAAAGCTGTTATTTAAATCGCGTGATCAATATGTGCGCATCGTGAAGCAGGATGCTGTCAAGGGCATGAAAACTCCTCCAAATGATCAACCTGTTTCCTTGGATATGGATCAGATCCGAAGCGCGTTGAGCTCGCTGGAAATCATGTTTCCGAAGCAGAATAAATCAGTACCCGTTTTCGAAAAGCCCGAACTTGACACTCTTGAAAAATATCTCAGCCGGGGATTGGCTGAGGCAGGGCCGGATGAGGATGTTATCTTTACGGTCATAGGAGATTATAAAGAATTATACGGCCTTGCCAAGGCGCCGAAATATACATCCGGACGGGTGTTCTACCGCGAAGGCAAGCTCAATATAATTTTCGGCAAGATTCAGGCGGATTATAAGTCCTACGGGTTATATGCACCTGTCGACAGGCGTACTGATCCATTGTTGCCGGGGTCCAGGTCAGTTCAAGCAGAACATGTATGGAGGCTTCTTGGTCAGCCTGACCAATCATTCTATTCTTCGAATGCCGGTGTCCGTTCCGACTGGGTTATTCTGGACCTTGCTTCGATGGAGGCCCGAGCCGCATTGGGAGAAAATGCTCCTGCCGCTCAAGCCCCCGGTAAGTCCAGTCCCCAACCGTACTATGTTAATCAAAAGACGGTTGAAGAGCGTCTCCAGACCTTGAACGATCTGAAAAGTAAAAAATTGATCACTGATGAGGAATATGAGAAAAAAAGGCTGGAAATTCTGAAGGAGCTCTGATTATATCCTGTGTCTTTTTAAGACCCCTGCAGGATTCTCAAGAAGTACTCTTTGCTTAGTAATCTGATTGGCTCAAGAGCATAAAACTCGTATCGGGTTTGTGCCTCTTGGGCCTTTCTGTTTTTGGTGACTACACGTCAGTGGTATGTGCCCGTTTGTGCGGGTAAATCGTTGCCGATTAGCATAACTGATTATAACCATTCGGAAATAATGCTAGATTTTTGGTTTTAAGTAATGTATACAATTTAAAGGAATGAAAACTTTGTTAGGAATTAGGTGTTTTATTAGTGGTAATTACATGTAATTGAATAGCTGGCGACGAGGAGTGAGATCATACGGAACTACTAAGCTTGGTAGAAATTAGCAAGCGTAAAGGGGTTACATTAATGACAGCTCAAGTCATTCATCTGATTGAAGAAGCCTGGAACCGTTTCATCGCAAATGATGTTCTGGATGCCCACAAATTGCGTCCCGAGGTCGCTCACTCCTGGCAGCGTTGCAGAAATTTCAAGGTAGACCCGTATGGTCTGCAAGATTTTGATGTTAAAGGTAACGAGTTAAAAGACGCGCTTCAAGCATCTCAGCACCTCATTAAAATTGCACGCCCATTCATTCATAATCTTTATGGATTTGTAAAAGGATCCGGTTTTCAAGTTGTTCTTGCTGATAATGACGGTTTGATAGTAGAGGCAATTGGAGACCCCGAGATATTAAAGAAAACAAAACAGATTCAGTTATGCCCGGGTGGTCTCTGGAGTGAAACTCTCAAGGGAACAAACGCAATAGGCACAGCAATCTTTGAAAAAAAGCCCATCCAGATTTTTGCACGAGAGCATTTCTGTCAGCCCCACCATTACCTCACCTGCTCAGCATCTCCAATTTTTGATCCCGAAGGCCAAATGGTCGGAGTCCTTGACATTACGGGGGACTATAAAGCTTTTAATCCGCATACTCTCAGCCTGGTTGTTGCTGCAGTTTGTGCGATAGAGAATCAATTGCGACTGCATAAGGCGACTAGTAAGCTTTATGTTTCCTATCGGTTTTCCAATACGCTTCTAGAAACAATTTCGGACGGAGTACTTGCTGTTGATAGTAATGGTGTTATTAATCAGTTGAATTCGTATGGTGGCAAAATTCTTGGTGTTGACCCCAAACTTTCAATTGGTAAGCATATCTCAAGTGTTCTTAAAAAACCGTCAGCTATGCTTCAGGTTTTGTCAACAGGGGTTGAGTATCGAGATCATGAGTTGTTAAACGAGGACACGGGCAAAAAAGTTAACCAGTCTGTTTCTCCTTTACGTGATGATACCGGGCGTACGATCGGAGCACTTGCCATCCTGCGTGAAAATAAAGAGAGGCAGTCGGGAAAAAGAACTGGCTCGCTTACAGCAAAATATGTCTTTGACGATATTATTGGTGAAAGTGATGCAGTGGCACTGGCAAAAAAATGGGCCAGGATTGCTGCCGGGAGTCCTTCGACTGTTTTGTTGACAGGTGAAAGTGGCACAGGGAAGGAGCTTTTTGCGCAAGCAATTCACAACGGTAGTGCCCGAAAGGATCGAGCATTTATCGCAATCAACTGCGCAGCCCTTCCTGAAACGTTAATAGAAAGTGAACTTTTCGGGTACGAGGAAGGTTCGTTTACGGGATCAAAAAAGGGTGGCCAGGCTGGAAAGTTTGAATTGGCAAACGGTGGAACCATCTTTCTCGATGAGGTTGGGGATATTCCTCTTTATACCCAAGTTAAGTTGCTGCGCGTCATCCAGGAGAAAAAGATTTCTAGAATCGGATCTTCTGGGGAAATTAATGTAGATATACGAATAATCGCGGCAACACACAAGGACCTTAAAGAAGAGGTCCATCGGGGGAACTTCAGGAAAGACCTCTATTATAGATTGAATGTCATTACTATAAACATTGCCTCGTTACGTGAACGGATGGATGATATCCCGTTACTGGCAAAGCATTTCATTGTTAAGTTGTCACTCAAGCTTGGCAAGAAGAATATTTCTGCATCTGATGATTTCTTTGACAAGCTGAAAACGTATAGCTGGCCGGGGAATATTCGCGAGCTTGAAAACGCCATTGAGCGCGGATTAAATCTTTTGTCTGATAATGGTGTGTTGGTTCCCGAATTGCTTCTTTTTGACAGCCCTGGTCCTGCAAAAATTGGCGAGCGGGTTAACGAAGTGAAGTCTCTGAAAGAGATTGAGCGGGATGCAATAGTTCAGGCATTGAATCTCTATAAAGGAAATATTCTCAAGGTTTCGGCGAAGCTTGGCGTCGGACGAAACACCTTGTATCGCAAGATCAAAGAGTATGACATAAAATAGGACAGTCATCTAAAAAACTGATTAGCGTCAATCCTTCGCCAGCTCCCGAAACTGTCATTCCCGCGGCGATTCTGATCGGGAATCCAGCTTCTAATCCTCTGAAATCATGGATCCCCGATACAGGTATTCGGGGATGACAACCTTCATAGCGTAAGAATAGCGCTAATCGGGTCTGAAAATAACCACGCATTAGTCACCTTCCCCGTCTTTGGTCTGTCTTCATTACTTGTATTGGCGTGTCTTTTAGATTTAGTTAGTTTCCATCCGGAAACCTTGGATGTGAAACTAGCGGTTTCCAAATTAGAAACTTGTTAGATCTGCCTGTGCTGACTTCTTGCACGTTGTGCCCCCCCCCTCCTTCTTTGCTTGTCCAATATATATGCCATAATAGAATCGTAAGCTTCCCAGACTGCTTTGATGCAAAACCTTTAAAATATGCTAAACATTAGGTCTGTTGAACCTCTCGTGCGTTCCGTGTTAAATGACTCGCGTGGATATAAATAGGCCTGATGCGGTGTCCACTATGATTGTCGGAGAGCATCTTGTCTTGTTTCCATCCGGAAACGGTCCTTTTTCGCCCTGACAGCGTCAATCATCGGTCTTGTTTGTGTGACGTACAGTAGTACGTATTCGCACAATCCCTTGATTTCCTCGTCAGAACAAAAAGTCCTCGTTTCCAAATTGGAAACCGCTAGTTTCACATCCGGAGTTTCCGGATGGAAACTTTCTTGTTTGTAGGTCAATGCCGATGAGTATCAGCAAATCAGGAGTGCTTGTGCGGTCTCTATGGATATCAATATATTTAGAGAGTGAAATGCCCCGGTTGCTTGTACTGGTTAGTGGGCAGCTGAACAATGTGAGACAATGTTTATGGGGCTCAGAATCGAAATTTCCCGCAAATAAAATTACAACTGCTACTTGACACTTTTCTTTTCTTCGATAAAAATATAAAAGATTTTGACGAGGTAGGAAGATATCAGTGCTCTATAATCAGACGTCATGTTCCAAAATGGATTACCTGCCTGCCTGGCAAGAAAAAGCAATTGCAGCATTTCTTCTATAATCCAAGCAATTGCTGGAATCCTGAGAAAAGACTGTAAGTGGCACCGGATTTGCATTTAGTAAAACACTTGTTTATTGAATTTGATATTTAGCCGAGAGAGGGGGTGGATGTAAAAGAAGGGCATTGCAGTTTTAGATCTAGTGTGATAGCTTGAATTAAGCAGAAGAAGTAAATGGGCATTTGCCCAAATGTTTTTTGATGGAAAAAAATAAATTATGGAGGATTGACAAATGGCTTTAGCAGAACAGAGTTTCTTTTTCTTCATCCCGACTATCAGCATTCTTGGTGTAGGTTGTTCTAAGGAAGCAGGCCCCAAAGCTAAGTCCTTGGGTTTCAAAAAAGCTCTGCTTGTAACCGACGCTGGCTTGGCAAAAATGGGCGTTGCTGACATCATTGGCGGCTACCTGAAAGCAGAAGGCGTTGATTATGTTCTTTACTCAGGTGCTGAGCCCAATCCTACCGACGTAAACGTACGTGACGGTGTCAAGGTATGGAAAGACAACGGCTGCGACTCCCTGATCTCCTTGGGTGGCGGTAGTTCCCATGACTGTGGTAAGGGTATCGGCCTCATGATGTCCAACCCTGGTAAAGACATCCGTGATTTCGAAGGTATGGATGTTTCCACCGGAGCATTCGTTCCTTACATCTCCATCAACACCACCGCTGGTACTGCTAGCGAAATGACCCGCTTCTGTATCATCACCAACTCTGATACCCATGTTAAAATGGCTATCGTTGATTGGCGTGTAACTGCACAGGTATGTATCGTTGACCCGGTCCTCATGCTGGGCAAGCCCCCCGCACTGACTGCAGCAACTGGTATGGATGCACTTACCCACGCTGTTGAAGCATATGTTTCTACTATTGCTGAGCCGATTACCGATTGCTGCGCCATCAAAGCTATCGAATTGGTTGCTAAGTCACTTAGCCGCGCTGTTGCTTTGGGTTCCGACCTCCAGGCACGTGACGATATGGCATGGGCTGAATTCCTCGCCGGTATGGCATTCAACAATGCCGGTCTCGGATATGTTCACGCAATGGCTCACCAGTTGGGTGGTTTCTACAACCTGCCGCACGGCGTCTGCAACGCTATCCTGTTGCCGCACGTTGAGCAGTACAACCTGATTGCAGCTCCTGAGCGTCTTGCCGATATTGCTAAGGCAATGGGCGTTAGGACCGAAAGCACTGTCTACTCTGGATGCCGCACAGGCAGCCATTGACGCCATTAAGAAGCTTTCTGCTTCCATTGGTATTCCGCCGAACCTCACCGTTCTCGGCGTAAAAGAAGCAGACCTCAAGGTTATGGCTGAAAACGCAAAGAAAGACGTTTGCCAGCTCATGAATCCTCGTACTGCTACTCTTGATCAAGTTATCGAAATATTCAAGAACGCAATGTAATTAAGCTGTAGCTTAATGTTTTACTCGGGGGGTGGCTAATGCCACCCCCCTACTTTTATCTCCGGCAATAATTGATCAGTTTCATTGATTCCTACCTATATAAGCCCTGTTCTGGTCTTCTCCTTAGCGTTAATCGCCTGTTCTTGCGAATGCGGACGGAGAACTGACTGTGTAAAACCGACTCTGGCGAGAAGTAAATCGACTATCCAAAAAGTGTTACGATTTCTAGTAGTAAATCGGTTTTGTCTTGTTATGACACATCACAGTATTGCCGGATACATAACGAAATTAGCTGGTTTTGCGATTACGAAAGTATCTGTTGTTTTATATTTATAGTTGGAAATCACTGCAAAAGGGGATTTAACCTGAATTTACTGAAATAATCAAACAAGGTTACAATTCCTGAGAATAAAGATTTTATTTTATTTTTGACTTGTGGTATGATTTTTCCATTGAGTAGTACCGGGCAGCTTCAAAAATTGAAAAAAGAATGGGAATGGAGGAAAAGAATGGGAGACAAGATTATCCGTATCAACATGACGAACCTGACAACTGCGGTAGAAGCAGTGCCGGCAGAGTGGGCTGGTATCGCTGGTCGTGGACTTACCTCGTCTATCGTTGCCAAAGAAGTACCCCCCCACTGCGATGCACTCGGCAAATACAACAAGCTTTGTTTTTCACCCGGCTTGTTGACTGCAACTGCTGCTGCTAACTCAGGACGGCTCTCTGCTGGTTTCAAGAGCCCTCTGACAGGTGGTATCAAGGAAAGTAATGCTGGTGGAACTGCTGCACAGAAGCTTGAAAGACTTGGAATCAAAGCTGTTATTATCGAAGGTATGCCTGAGAAAGATACCTGGTATAGCATTCACGTTGATAACAATGGTGCAACGATCAAAGAAGACGTTGAGTATATTGGCATGGGTAACTACGAGCTCTTCAAGGTTATTGGAGAGAAATTGAGCCCCAAATTTGGCGTTCTTGCCATTGGCCCTGCTGGCGAGTACAAGATGGCAGCCGCTAACATCTCCGTCAAAGATCCTGACGGCAATATTCGTAGCCATGGTCGTGGTGGTGCTGGCGCTGTTATGGGTTCCAAGAAAATCAAGTACATCACCATTGATGAGACTGGCGGACCTGGCGTTACTATTGCTGATCCCGAGAAGTTCAAGACTCATGCAAGAATTTTCGCCAAAGCAATGCTCGATCACCCCGTTACGGGTCAGGGCCTCCCGACCTACGGCACGGACGTTTTGATTAACATTCTGAACGAGGCTGGCGGTCTTCCGACCAAAAACTTCCGTTTCGGTACCGTTGATCATCCGGAGAAAATTTGTGGTGAAACCGTACATGACACTATTGCTTCCCGTCCTAATGGCGTGACTGCTCACGGTTGCCATGCCGGTTGTATCATCAAATGCTCCCAGATTTATGTCGACAAAGACGGCAAGTATATAACTTCCGGATTTGAGTATGAGACCATTTGGGGCTTTGGTTGCGCCTGTAACATCGAAGACCTTGATGACATCGCAAAGAATGACTGGGTAATGGACGATATCGGTATCGACTCCATTGAAGGTGCTGTTCTCATGAGCGTTGCCATGGAAGCCGGTATTATTCCTTGGGGTGACGGTAAAGCAACCTATCGTCTCTTTGACGAAGATATCCGTAAAGGTACTCCTCTTGGCCGTATTCTCGGTAATGGTGCTGGTTCGGTTGGTAAAACCTATGGCCTTACCAGGATTCCTGTAGTAAAGAATCAGGGCATCCCTGCATACGATCCCCGCTCTGTTAAAGGTATCGGCATCACTTACGCTACATCTACCATGGGTGCTGACCACACTGCAGGTTACACCATTGCCACGAACATTCTGAAAGTTGGTGGTTTTGTTGATCCTCTGTCAAAAGAAGGTCAGGTAGAACTCTCCAGAAATCTGCAAATTGCTACCGCAGCTGTTGATAGCTGTGGCCTCTGCATTTTTGTTGCGTTCCCGGCACTTGATATCCCTGAGTGCTTTACTGCTATTTATGAAATGATCAATGCCCGCTTTGGTATCAGCTTGACTGCTGATGACGTAGTTAATCTTGGCAAGCATATTCTCAAAGTCGAGCACGAATTCAACCTCGCTGCCGGTATGACTAACAAGAATGACCGTTTGCCTGAATTCTTCGAAGAGCCCATTCCGCCGCACAATGCAGTATGGGATTTCTCTGATGCAGAAATTGATGAGTTCTGGAACTTCTAATTTAGACTTTGCTTTCTTGTAGTGTACTGCGGGCACTCTTTCGAGGGTGCCCGCACTTTTATGTATATACTTAACTTAAAAAGGTGCCTATAGTCACCATGTGATATTACAGAAATACTAAAGTTTATTCCGAGTACCGCTACTATTCCATAGTTGACTATCATGGCAAGTTTATAAGGGTAGTAACTAGTAAACTGGAGTAAAGGGTTTATGTATGCCTCTTGTTGATTCCTTTGGAAGAAAAATTAATTATCTCAGGCTGTCAGTAACGGATCGATGTAATTTTCGATGCCTTTATTGCATGCCGGAAGACGGCGTCGTCAAGGTTTGTCACCATGATATCTTAAGCTATGAAGAACTCCTTCTTTTGGCACGAGCGGTTGTCACTCTTGGAATTGAAAAAATACGTGTAACAGGAGGGGAGCCTCTTGTTAGGTCTGGAATCGTATCATTTCTTAAAGAGCTGTCACAAATACAGGGGCTTAGGCAACTAGTATTAACCACGAATGCCTCTTTATTGGAAGGAATGGCTGCCGAACTGATGGACTCCGGCGTTCAGCGACTGAATATTAGTCTGGATTCGCTTTGTCCTGATAACTTTTCTAGTATTACTCGTGGTGGGGATCTTTCAAAAGTGCTGGCAGGAATACGGCGGGCAGAAGAAGTAGGCTTTCCCATAAAAATTAATGTGGTGGCAATGCGTGGCGTCAATGATCATGAATTTCTCGATTTTGCGGCCCTGACAATTGATAAACCCTACGCAATTCGCTTTATAGAATATATGCCGACGCAGAATGACAGCTCATGGGAATCGCGAGTTATTTCAGGAGAAGAGATTCTGGCAGGTATTGCCGACAAATATACCCTGCAGCCGGTTGTGCGGGGGGAAATGTCTGGTCCATCACGAGACTACAAAATAACTGGCGCGCTGGGTACCGTTGGCGTAATTACTCCTCTTTCCGGCCATTTCTGCCAAGATTGTAACCGTATCAGGGTTACTTCACAGGGAATGGTGAAAAACTGTCTTTTCTCTGATACAGAGGTCGATCTGAAGCCATACTTGAGAGAAGGAAATGTGTCGGACTTGCAAGGAATCCTTAAAAAAATCGTTACTGAAAAACCAGGAAAACATATTATCTCGAACTCGGAATCTTCCCACCAACCATTTTCCATGTCGAAGGTTGGCGGTTAACAGATAAAAAACTTTTGGAGAACTAATTGTATGCCAGGTAAAGTTGTTGCTGTTTCTATTAGTGCGGAGAAGGGTGAGCGAAAAAAACCCGTGCCCGAAGTTTTGATCCGTGAAAACCATGGGATAGTTGGAGATGCCCATGCTGGAGATTGGCATCGACAGATAAGCCTTCTTGCACTGGAAAGTATAAAAAAGATGCAGGATAAAGGGCTCGATGTTACCGCCGGTGATTTTGCTGAAAATATCACTACCGAGGGTATTGACCTTCCTTCCTTGCCGATCGGTACAAAGCTTGTCATTGGTGAGACCTTGAATGAGGTTACTCAGATCGGAAAAGAGTGCCACACGCGTTGCGCGATTTACCAGCAGGCAGGTGATTGTGTTATGCCTCGTGAAGGTATCTTTGTAAAAGTTCTTCGCGGTGGAGTGGTCAGGACTAATGATCGTATCGAAATTATACCGAACGATTCTAACCCCTGAGTAATAGCATCAGTTACACGGTTCATTGCAATCTGCATTTTTGACCATAGGGGCCAGGTTCCTTCTGAAAATGCAGCAGTAGAACCTGCTTCCTGTCCTGTGAGTAAACATCGATTGTCCTGGATTTGCCGATGCTCACCCTTGTCCAAAATGATCCTGATGTTCCTTCAGGTAATTTGCTTGAATGGTTTCACGAATTTCGGATTTCTTGCCGAATTGTCAGACCATACTCAGGCGAAGAACTTCCTTCCATCCTCGATATTTCCGCACTTATTATCTTGGGTGGCGCTATGGGGGTTCATGATCGCAGTCGGTACCCCTACCTATTGGCAGTAAAATCACTTATTCAGCAGGCAGTTTTTCGGGAAGTTCCGCTTCTTGGTATTTGTCTGGGTGGCCAGTTGTTGGCAGATGCCCTTGGCGCGCCAGTCCATGCTCAGAGAAATGGAGAGACCGGGCTGCGTAAGGTTGAAGTTCTGGAATCTGGGACTTCAGACCCCCTCTTTTATGAAATTCCTGCGGTCTTTACTACCTTTCAGTGGCATAATGACAGTTTCGAAATCCCTGCCTCTGGTATCTGTCTGGCATCGTCTTCTACCTGCACACATCAGGCTTTTCGCTATGGTCGGAACCACTACGGTATTCAATTCCATCCGGAAGCTACCAGCGGCATTGTCTCATCCTGGATCAATAATTCCTCCGGCACTAACAACTCGAATCGAATCATGGAAGACTTTATGCGTGAAGAGGATGTTTATTCCTCAGTATCGCGTAAACTAATGGAGAATTTCCTTCGGATAGCACAGTTGCTACGCTGAGTTTGGTCCTCTTTTTCGGATATGAGAACCTCAAAAGAGGGGAATCTCTTTGATGAAATCGGTAAACTCATGGATAAAGGCGGATTGCCAGGCTTCGTGAGTTCTGGTGATCTGGTTACGATCTGAACTGAATTTCACGGAAACAGACAGGAAGGTGTTGTTGCGGGGCAGGGGACATTTGTCTTCTGCCCTGTATTATTTCGGTCTTTTTACGCGGAAAGTGGAATGGAAAGTAGCAGTCTTGATGCCATTGTCGTCAAAAACTTCAGCCTTGCCCTTAATGGTCCTTTCATCCCTTTCAACAACGGTTGCAACGGCGCGAACCGTACCGCTTTTTACCGGTGCATGGAAGGAAAGGGCGAGTTCAACAGTTGCAAAATGGCTGCCTTCGGGAAGGATTGTTTTGATAGCCATGGCTACGGCCGTGTCTGCCAGAGATGTCACTGCACCTCCATGCATGAGTCCTTTTCCCTGTGCCAACTTGACCAGGAACGGCATACTTAGAACGGCCCTGCCTTCAGCGGTCTCTTCGATGCGCATGCCGAGAAAGCTCTCGAACGGTGCGCATGCTATCCATTCTGGGAGTTCGAACGGACAGGGGCCTTCAGCGGGCATCGGTACTTCAAAAACGCTAGAGTACATTATTGGACCTCCCTGCAGTGCCAGTTTCACGTCAGAAGGGTCGCTCTGAGAGGGCGACCCTTCATTTGTAACAATATCCCTATACATTCGCTACCCTGGTAGTAAAAACAGGTTCGAAAGGTTTACGCCAACTGTTTTTTTGCAAGAACTTCCTTTGCTGCTTCGACAAGGTCTTCAGGGGTAAGGCCGAAATATTTGAGTAATTCTTCTGCTTTTCCAGACGTCCCGAATCGGTCTAGGATCCCAATCCTTTTGATGAGGGTTGGGTGATGTTCAGCAAGGAGTTCTGCAACGGCAGAGCCAAGACCGCCGATTACTGAATGCTCCTCTGCGGTTACGATTGCACCGGTCTCTTTAGCTGCTGTCAGGATGATATCCTGATCAAGCGGTTTAATTGTCGCGATGTGAACGACGCGAGCGGATATTCCTTCCTTTTCCAGCAAGGAGGCGGCCTGGAGGGCCTGTGCCGTCATGATCCCCGTTGTGATAAAGGTCATGTCGGTGCCTTTAGAGAGTTCACACCCTTTGCCCAGGACGAATTGAAAGTCGTCCGGGAATACCGCAGGAACCTTGTTTCGTCCAAGACGGATATAGAACGGCCCCTTGTGGGCTGCCGCAGCAGCTACGGCACCACGTGTATCTGCTGCATCGGCTGGCACAATAACTGTCATGTTGGGAATAGCGCGCATGATAGCGATGTCTTCCACCGATTGGTGCGAACCTCCATCCTCGCCAACAGTCACTCCACCATGGGTGGGAACAATCTTGACGTTTGCTTTCGGATAGGCCACCGATTGCCGAATCTGTTCCCATGCCCGGCCTGCCGCAAAAATTGCGAAAGTCGAGACAAAAGGGATTTTTCCTGCGGCCGCAAGACCGGCAGCAGTCCCCACCATATTGGCCTCGGCAATTCCCATATTAAAGAATCGTTCTGGAAACTTCTTTGCAAAAACGGCTGTCTTGGTAGAGCCGGACAGATCCGCATCAAGTACGACAATATTTATATTTTCTTCGCCTAGTTGTGCAAGCATCTCGCCGTAGGCGTCCCTCGTTGCCTTCATGGTGTACTTCCTCTCTTTTTCTCTGTCACTCGAAATAGCCCAGGCATATGAGGGCTTCGTTCAGTTCGTCATCATTGGGCGCGACACCGTGGTACGATGCCTTGTGCTCGAAACGGGGAACTCCCTTGCCCTTAACAGTCGTGGCAACGATCATGGTCGGTTTACCCTTGATACTCTTGGCCCTTTCAAAGGCCGAGACGATTGCCTTCATGTCATGACCGTCTATTTCTATAACATGCCAACCAAAGGCACGAAACTTATCGCTGATGGGGAAGACATTCATGATCTTTTCCACTTCACCATCAATCTGCAGGGCATTCGCATCAACCAGTGCGCAGAGATTGTCAAGGCGGTAGTGTGGGGCCGCCATTGCTGCTTCCCAAACCTGTCCTTCCTGCAGTTCGCCGTCGCCCATGAGGGCATAGACCCTGCAGTCCTTGTTATCAAGCCGTAGGCCCATGGCCATGCCGTTTGCCATGGAGAGACCCTGACCAAGAGACCCGGTGCAGACCTCAACCCCAGGTGTCACCTTGCTGTCGGGATGTCCCTGGAGATGGCTCCCCAAGCGACGAAGCATCATCAGGTCCTCTTTCGGGAAGTAGCCTGCCTCTGCGAGTGTCACATAGAGCGCCGGTGCTGCATGTCCCTTGCTCAAGACAAAGCGGTCCCGTCCCTCCCACTGAGGATTTTCAGGGTCGTGGCGCATTTCGTGAAAATATAGGGCTGTGACAATGTCGATTGCCGAAAGTGAACCTCCGGTGTGTCCAGACTGGGACTTGTGGAGCGTTTTAACGATTGAGACCCGCAGGTCGCGGGCCTTTTCTTTCAATAATTCAATCTTTTCTTTCTCCAAAACGGGTCCTTTCTTGCTGTAAGGTCTGCTGTCAGTCTTTCGTGGAAGCCAGATAGTCAAAGATAATTTCGTCGAGTGTTTTTTCTGGACGGGAATGTTTTTCCTGCTCGGATGGGTGCGGTGCAGGGGGAGTATCCTGGGGTACTGTTGGGGAAGCCTGGGGTACTTCCTGCGGAGAGGCGGCTTCGGGGGCAGGTATGATGCGACTGTCGAATTCTCCGGATTTCAGGCGACGGAGCATATCTTTGTGCTGCTCTTTCATGAGATCCTCAACCACCTTGTCGAGCATTTCCGCCATGATGATGTCGGAATAATCGGTTTTCTTGGAGGCGATGATGCTCCCTCCGCGATACAAAAGGGTCGTTATCTGAGGATTTCTGATACCGCTGTCTTCAGTCTGGATGTGGAAGGCCACACCCTTATAAAAAATATTGTGATTATATCCAGGTACCATGATTGTCTGTGTTCCTGAGCGCAATGCCGGCAATCTTTTTGTGCCACCGCAGATACACCGGTGCTGCCGGGAAAAGTACCATGCTGAAAAAAATGATGCAAGAAAGAAAAAACCGAAAAATCAGCTCATTAGGGTCCGTTCCCAAGGAGTTCCTTAACTTTGGCAACGGCTTCCATGGCATCTCGGGCGTAAAGGTCGGCACCAATTTCTCTGGCATAGTCTTCTGTCACGACTGCTCCCCCCACCATGGTGAAAGTCTTAATGCCCTCTTCATGAAGCTTGCGGATTACATGTTCCATTTCAGCCATTGTTGTAGTCATGAGGGCAGAGAGGCCTACGGCATCGACCTTTTGTTCCCGTGCCTCGTGGATAATTCGTGCTGCCGGGACGTTTTTCCCAAGGTCAATAACTTCAAAACCATGATTCTCCAAAAGCGTGCAGACGATATTCTTGCCAATATCGTGGATGTCTCCCTCAACGGTAGCCATTAAAATCTTGCCTGCGGAGGAAAGTGAACCCTGGTGCAGTTCTTCTTTTAACCGTTTGAAGGCTGTCTGCATTGTCTCTGCAGACAGCATAACCTGCGGGAGAAAGACCTGGTTTTTTGCAAAACGACGGCCTACCTCCTCCAGCCCTGGAAGCAAACCTTCATTGCTCACTTGCAGAGGCGTAAGTCCTTCACGCAGAGCCTGTTCAACGAGTTCACGAATTCCTTCTTTGTCTCCAACAATAATGGCGCGGGATAGAAGCCCCTGTATGTCAGGCGGTACGGAAGGCGTTTGCGCTGTCGTGGCATCTAGTGCCTGTTTGTCACGGTAAGCCTCGATATAAGCAGTGGCTCGAGGGTCTTTTTGCAGCAGAACCATAGCCGCCCGCCAAACATCCATCATTGCAGATTCCTTGGGATTAATGATGGCAGCATCAAGGCCGGCTTGCAGGGCCATGGCAAAAAAAGTGGATGAAATGAGGGGGCGCGAAGGGAGGCCGAACGAGATATTGCTTACCCCAAGGACCGTATTTAAATTCAGGGTGTCCTTTACCTTCCTAATAGCTGCCAACGTTTCAACCGCCTGCTTCTGTTCGGCACTGACCGTGAGGGTGAGGCAGTCGATAACGATGTCATGTTGAGGGATGCCGAGTTTTTGCGCTGCAGCAAAAATTTTTGCCGCAATGGCAGTTCTCCCGTCCGCCGTTTCCGGAATGCCGTCCTCATTCAGTGCCAGGCCGATAACAGCCGCACCGTATTTCTTGACGAGAGGAAGTACTCGCAGGAGGCTTTTTTCCTCTCCTGATACTGAGTTGACCAATGGTTTCCCGTCAACAGCCTTGAGACCTCGTTCGAGAGCCTCTGGATTCGATGAATCAAGGACCAGGGGCACCGTGACAGCACCTGAGACGCAGAAAATAGCTTGCTCCATAGTGGCAGGTTCGTCTATTCCCGGGGTGCCGACATTTACGTCGAGCAGCGTTGCCCCGGCAGCGGTTTGCTCAGTAGCTTCGCGACGAATATAGCTGATTTTGCCTTCTCGTAATTCGGCAGCGAAAGTCTTCTTTCCTGTTGGATTGATTCTCTCACCGATTATGGCGGCAGGGTGGGTGCCACCGATGGCCGCAATTCCGGAACGGCTGGAAAGCCAGGTTACCCCTTGCTCCGGGGCGACCGATGAAAAGGGCCGGACTTTCCCTGTGAGGGCGTTACGAATGGCACGGATATGTTCGGGTGTGGTGCCGCAGCAGCCACCGATAATTCTGACGCCCAATTCCAGCAGGCGGTCATGATAGGCAGTCATTTCGTCAGGCGTTCCGGGAAAGATGGTCTTTCCGTCTTTAAGTATCGGCAGGCCGGCATTCGCCTGGGAAATAAGGGGACGTCCGGTCACGCGCCGCATCGCCCGGAGGATTTCGTGAATTCCTTCAACACCTAGACCGCAGTTTGAGCCGATAATGTCGGCGCCTACCGCATCCAGAGTGATGGCAGCCGCTTCAGGAGGGGTTCCGAGAACGCTTCTGCCCATGTCGTCAAAGGTTAGCATTGCAATAATGGGGATGGTCGGGGATATCTCTCTGATTGCGATGACGGCAGCTCTAATTTCCTTGATGTCGAGGAAGGTCTCAAGGGTGATGATATCCGTTCCTGCATCGATAAGTGCTTCTGCCTGTTCCCGAAAAATAGCTGCCATAGCATCGAAGGAGAGGTCGCCGATCGGCTCGACAAATTTCCCGGTCGGGCCAATGGACGCAGCAACATAGGCGGATTCACCCGCAGCTTTCCGTGCCAGCTCGACACCGGCCTGGTTTATTTCCCGGAGGCGCCCTTCCAAGCCGTAGTGGGAGAGTTTTTCGCGGTTTCCGCCAAAGGTGTTGGTGACAATAATGTCTGCCCCTGCATCACAGTAGGCACGGTGTACGCTGGCAACAACCTCGGGCATGGTGAGGTTGAGTTCTTCTGGTGATTGGCCCGGTTTGAGGCCCCGTTCCTGAAGCATGGTTCCCATCGCGCCGTCCAGTACGAGAACTCTTTCTCTGATGGCTTCCAAAAAAGGGGTTTTCATCTGTCGTTTCCTCCGGGTGTGGGAATGCTGGCCGATCCACTGTCAGCAGGTTCGTTGCTCGAGCTATTATCGTCATGTTTTCCAGTTGAAAGTCCGGTTCCAGCGGTTTACCCAGATACAGGTGCCCCTCGAGTGTGGAGATATTCTGGCCATCAACGAGAAACTGGACTCTTTTTATTGTCGGGAAGTTGAATGCGATGGTGTCGATCATTGAATAGACAGCGGTCATTTCCGCGGAACTGCCTTTCGGAAGATTTTCAACAATTTCTGGGCCGAGATCAATTACGGCCGTATCACCCTGTATCTGTATCGACCGGAAGGAGGTGTTCTGGGGGAGGGTCGGTGCCAGGTCCCCGAGGGGGCCATTAGCAAGTTCCTCCAGGATGGCACGGATGCAGGGTGAGATGTCGGAGCTGCAGGACCCCTCGATTTCCCGAGATTCCCGAACAAAACCGGTGCCGTCAGCGGATGAGAAAAAAAGCGTAACGGGAACAGTGCCAGACGGTTTTGGTTGAACCGGGGTCTGCGGAGTCTGGTGCCTTGACTGGTATTTGTGCAGCATCATTGATCCAAGCATGGCAGCTGCGGCAAGAAAGGCTATCAGCAATACTGTTTTCGCGTAAAAATGTCTTTTTTGCCTGGTCTTTTTCATTGTGCGACACATCCTTCCTGTTCAAGTGTTACCTGGTGGACATCATGCAAAGTTTCACCGAGGAAACGACTGCCGACTTTGAGAAAGCCGGCCGGAACGTCGGTTACGAAGTAATGGTGATTGCCTCTTTCCGCGGGCGGTCGGATCATAACGGAGTTTCGAAGAATTTCAGCAACGGTGAGGGCCGTCTCTTCGGCTGAATCAACAAGCTGCACTCCTTCACCCATGGTTGCGGCAATCGTTTCTTTGAGTATCGGATAGTGGGTGCAGCCGAGAACAAGTGTGTCGACCCCGTCGTTTCTCAATCCTCGCAAGTAAATCTCTGCAGTTAGGCGGGCAACATCGTTGTCAATCCAGCCCTCCTCGGCCAACGGGACAAAGAGCGGGCAGGCACGGGTGACAACCTCGATTTCAGGGTTGATCCTCTTGATCGCTTTTGTGTAGGCACTGCTTCGAATTGTTCCTTCTGTACCGATGACGCCAACCTTCCCGGTTTTTGTAACGGAAGCGGCCCGTCGAGCTCCCGGTTCTATAACACCGACGATCGGCAGGGAGAACCGATGTTTTAATGCCTCAAGGGAGACGGCAGAAACAGTGTTGCAGGCGGCAACCAGCAATTTTATATCCCGATTCACCAGAAATGTAGTAATCTCCATGGAGTAGCGGGTAACTGTTTCAGGGGACTTGGTTCCATAGGGAACCCGTGCGGTGTCTCCCAGGTACAGGGTGTCTTCCTGGGGCAAGGCTTTGATTATTTCCTTGAGGACGGTAAGTCCGCCAACACCAGAGTCGAATATGCCGATTGCTTTCCAGGACACGTTGTTCAGACCTTTTTCATCGGTGGTTATTTCATCTTCCTGAGGGCAACCACTGATGTGACCTCAGAGAATGAAAGTGTTTGATTGAAACTGTGCAAGATTCCAGTGCTAAATCAGTAAATTTAATATGTATTTACCGATTTTGTCAAGGCTATTGTCTTCCCTGGTGCTCCCTTTTCCCCGCAACCGGTCTTTCAGGCATCTGATGAGCATCAATCTTCCGCTATGACTTCAAATAATTCCCTCTCCTGAGGGAGAGGGTCAGGGAGATGGATTGAGCGGATGATTAGCACTAATCATTGTCAGCAATATTCTCCTTTAATTGCGTGCCAAAATTTGCTATTGATACTAAGATTGTCCGTAGGAGGATGAGCAATGGAAAAGCAGGAACTGATCTCGAAAACAAAGGAAACGCTTAGTCCTTTTGAAACAGAAAATGTAATCAAGTTTTTACAGCATATGACCCTGAAGAGTACCATGGAGAATCCCTGGTTAATCGGGGCGTTTCTGATCATTTTCTTCTATGCGGTCATCAGACGCTCGAAGTTTGTCCTGCTTGCACTTTTTTCCGTTATTTCCGTCATGGTGCTGGTGCGTTTCGCCTTCCCGCCAGCGGGTGAGGAACTCAATCTTTCCGCTACCCTCCCGTTTATTTTCGGCGGATTGCTCATCGGCGGAGTGCTTCTTTACTTCAATTTTGTCAAAAGCGAATAGGACCGAGTGAACAGAACCGGATTTACCACAACCATTCCCCTGGAAATACTCCTTGCAGCAGGTAGAATACCTGTCGATCTGAATAATCTTTTCATAACCGGCGGGAGGAGCCTTGAACTCATCGAAGCAGCAGAGGCCCAGGGTTTTCCCCGAAATATCTGCGGTTGGATCAAGGGAATCTATGGTGCTGTGATCGAGAGCGGCCTCAGCGAACTGGTAGCGGTCACCGAAGGAGATTGCAGCAATACCCGTGCGCTCATGGAGGTTCTCTCCCTGCATGGCATTACGACTGTTCCTTTTGCCTATCCCCATGACAGGAACCCCCAGGCACTTCAGGAAGAGATAGAGAAAATGATGGCACATTTCGGCGTTGGCTGGGATGAGGTGAATCGCGCCGGAGAGAGTCTGGAGAATGTGCGGAAAAAAATCTCGGAAATTGATCGTCTGACCTGGGAGGATGGGCTCGTCTCCGGTGAGGAAAATCATTATTTCCAGGTAGCATCTTCGGACATGAACGGCTCGCCGGAAACTTTCGAAGCAGAGGTTGATCGATTCCTTCACGAAATATCCTGCCGGACGCCCTATCAGGACAGTATCCGCCTGGCTTATGTCGGGGTTCCTCCCATCATTGACGACCTGTACCCATTTCTTGAATCCCATGGAGCGCGGGTTGTGTTCAACGAGACACAGAGGCAATTTTCCATGCCGTATGGGATTCGCGATCTGGTAGAACGCTATCGGGCGTATACCTATCCCTATGATATCTTTTTTCGCTTGGAGGACATCAAACAGGAGATCGAAAAAAGAAGGGTTGATGGCGTGATCCACTACGTCCAGTCCTTCTGTTTTCGCCAGATAGAAGACATGGTGGTTCGCCAGCAGCTTTCCCTGCCGATACTCACTCTGGAAGGTGATAAGCCCGGGCCTCTTGATGCCCGGACGAAAATTCGAATAGAAAGCTTTCTTGAGTTGCTGGGAGAGCGAATATGAGAATAGGCATCGATCTGGGGAGCAGAAAGGTAAAATTCGCCCTCGCGGATGAGGGGAAGATTGTGCGCCTGGAGAGCTTTGACACCCTTTCTTTTTATAAACGCTTCGGACGGATGGAAGGGGACGACTTGACCTTCGACCTGGCAGGAACAGGTTTCTTTCTCTGCTGCCGAGCTTGCAGCGTCTTCCATTGTGGCAACCGGCTATGGTCGCAATACTCTGAATCTGAAAGGTGTCAGGGTCATTTCCGAAATCAGGGCACATGTTGCCGGTGCGCTATTTCAGACCGGGTTCCGGGATTATACCCTGCTGGATATGGGGGGACAGGACACCAAGGTTGCCCTGGTGCGTAACGGAAGACTGCAGGATTTTGTCATGAATGACAAGTGTGCCGCCAGCAGCGGCCGATACCTGGAAAATATGGCGACAATTCTAGAGGTTGACCTGAAAGAACTTTCTTCGCACTGGGAAGAGCCGGTGAGGCTTGATGCCACCTGCGGAATTTTCGGGGAGTCGGAACTTATCGGGCAGATCCTTCGTGGGCACTCTGTTGCCCGCCTTTGTGCCGGGGTTAACCAGACACTGGTCAAGCGGGTTATTCCGATGTTGAAGCGTTTTCCGTCCGACATAATCGTGTTGACCGGTGGTGTGGCCCTTGACTACGCCCTGGTCAAGCTTCTGGAGATAGAAGGCTTTTCTGTCATGGTTCCGGACAGTCCACAGCATAACGGTGCAATTGGCTGCGCAGTGATAGGCTAGTCAGAGGGGGATAAGAACATGAAAATTGGACCAAAGGACTGGTTGTTTATAGCCCTGCTTGGCGCGGTACTTGCCGTTGTGCTTCTGCTTTCGGGTGAGGAAAAGACAAAAAAGGTTCCCTTTGACGAGCCCCACCGCCCTGCTTACGAGATTTTCAAAAAGACGGGCAGCAAGATTGAGGCGGAAAAGGGCTGTGACGTCTGCCACAACGAAACCGCTCAACCCTTGCCAAAGGACCACCCCCCCAAGAATCGCTGCCTTTTCTGCCATAAGTTGAAACAACCTGCCTTGTGAGCACCTTGAATCTTACCAAGGCACTTGAAGAACTGGTTGCGGATATTGTTTGCCAGGTTAGTGATTTCAGCCATGTCGATCCGAAAAAAGTTCTAATCTGTGTTTCCTCCACCCGCAGCGGCGGTGTTCACGGGACCTTTGCGAAGATACACCCTCTGCGCTTCCCGGGCGGCTCCCGCACCCGTGAAGTCAAACGGGCGCGGCGGGTTTTTACCTGCACCATGCCGACGGTGACCCATAGGGACACTGAAATTCTCTATATCATCTATTTTCTCGTCCCTCGCTTTCTCAATCTCACCTTGCGCGAAAAACTGATCACGGTTTTTCACGAGCTCTACCATATTTCACCTGATTTTGACGGAGACATTCGTCGCTTCCCGGGCCGGAACTTTGCCCATGGCAGCTCCCGCAAACGCTATAATGCCCTTATGGATGGTCTTGTGGACAGGTATCTGCAGGAAAAAGAGTGCCTTGACTGCTTAGATTTCCTTGAAGTTGATATGGCTGCTCTCCGTGTCAAGTATCAGACAATTGTTGCGAGAAAATATCCGGCTCCGAAGATCCAGATTCAGGGCTGATTCCTGGTCAGGCGAGTCTCGTCAATTGTCTTCAACGTCATGCCGGGTTAGGAAGCATGAAGATGCCACTAGTAAAGATTGACGAAAATGGAAAACTGACGATACCTGTGGATATCCTGGGAGGGCTTGGGTTCGTTAGCGGCGATACTGTCCTGATTGAATTGGTGGAGGGACGGGCTGTTTTGTCCCGCCCGCCGGCACCTCCTGAGTCTGTCATGGGGGCTCAGCTCAGGGCCGCTATCTGTCGTAAGAACCTGGAAACCTCCATTCGTTTCATTCGGGGAGTTGGCCCCAAGATGGCAGAGCTTCTCGCGCGAAAAGGAATTCATACCGTGGAAGATGCCCTGTACCTTCTTCCGAATCGCTACGAGGATCGCAGGAACCTCCGCAGGATTGAGGATTTGCGTCCCGGCTGCGTAGAGGTTTTTTCTGCCGAAGTGAAGGTTGCTGATGCAGTTTCGAGCAAAGGGGGGCGAAGTTTTTTTGAAGCGGTGGTCGGCGACGACAGTGGCAACCTGGTGCTGAAATGGTTCCATTGCAACCCCCGCTTTATGAAGGGGATTTGGCAGCCTGGCAAGAGAGGTATCTTCACCGGAGAGGTGGTGATGTATGGCTCCCGGAGGGAGATACATCACCCCGAAGTGGAATGGCTTAAGCCCGGTGAGGACCTTGCTTCGCTTGTGGCTGGCGATCCGGTCAATTTTGGCCGGACTGTTCCGTTTTATCCGCTTACCGAGGGACTTCATCAGAAATCTCTCCGCAAGGTGCTGAAAGAGGTGGTTGATAATCATTCCTCATCAATCATGACCCACCTTCCGGATCCACTCGTGCAGCGGCGTTCGCTGATACCGATTTCCGAGGCGTTCCGCGCTGTCCATTTTCCCGGGAACGATGCTGATCTTACGGCATTAAACAGCCATGATACGAAGGCTCACCGGACTCTGGTCTTTGATGAGCTATTTTTCCTGCAGCTAGGTCTCGCGATGAAGAAACAGGGGACTTCCCTTGAGGAAGGTATCCCGTTCACTATCACGCATCAGTATACCCGCCCGTTGCTGAAATTACTTCCCTACAGCCTGACTGCTGCCCAGAAAAGAGTTCTGTCCGAGATCAAAAAGGATATGGCTTCTTCCTGTCCCATGTATCGACTCGTGCAGGGGGATGTGGGAAGCGGCAAGACGATTGTTGCGCTCCTGTCCGCACTGCTCGCGGTTGAGAATAACTGCCAGACAGCCATTATGGCTCCCACCGAGCTTCTGGCAGAGCAGCATTATCTTACTATCCACATGCTCTGCGAACAGTTGGGGATCAGGGTGTGTCTCCTCAGTTCCGGTATCAGGGGGAAGGCACGGGTTGCGACGCTTGAAGCAATTGCCTCGGGAGAGGTTCAGATTGTCGTTGCGACACAGGCGGTTATTCAGGAAAAGGTCGAGTTCAAGCGTCTTGGTCTAGGGATTATCGATGAACAGCATCGTTTCGGTGTCCTCCAGCGAGGGATTCTGAAGAAAAAGGGCGTGAATCCACACATCCTGGTAATGACGGCCACACCGATCCCCCGCTCTCTTGCCATGACGGTTTTCGGCGATCTGTCCCTTTCGGTGATCGACGAACTGCCGCCGGGAAGAACTCCTGTGGCAACCAAGGTTTGTTACGAGGCCCAGAGATCGCAGGTCTATCGTCTTGTCGCAGAAGAGGTGCGCTTGGGCAGACAGGCCTATCTTATCTGCCCCTTGGTAGAGGAGTCGGAGAAATCGGAGCTAAAGGCAGCAACCCAGGTCGCAGAGCATCTGGCGGCTGACATCTTTCCTGAAATGCGCATTGGTCTCCTCCATGGACGACTTAAACCAGAGGAAAAGGAGGCGATGATGCACTCCTTTAAGGCTCGGGAAATAGACATCCTGGTCGCAACAACTGTCATTGAAGTCGGAATTGACGTGCCGAATGCCACCGTTATGGTTGTGGAGCATGCCGACCGCTTCGGTCTTTCCCAGCTTCACCAGTTGCGTGGGCGGGTGGGTAGGGGGCATAAGCTCTCCCGCTGTATTCTGCTGACGGGAGGAAAGCTTTCCGAAGAGGCACAACGGAGGCTGAACGTAATGGAAAGTACTACCGACGGCTTTAGCATTGCAGAAGCTGATCTGGAGTTGCGAGGGCCGGGAGATTTTCTTGGAACCCGCCAGGCTGGTTTGCCTGATTTTCGTGTGGCAAGTATCCTTCGGGATGTCGGGGTTCTTGAGGAAGCCCGACAGGAGGCCTTCGCTCTCGTGGAACAGGACCCGAGGCTGGCGAGTGCGGAACATTCTCTTCTTCGGGAAGAGTTGCTGAGGAGGTGGGGTGGCCGGCTGGAATTGGCAGGTGTTGCCTGACAGAGTACCTGGAAATAAAAAAACCCGCTGACAATGCCAGCGGGTTTTCAGTTCTATGAGATGGAAGCAGCGTTGGAGGCTGTTACATCTTCCTGACGGTAGAGGCTTGAAGTCCCTTGGGACCATTGACCACTTCAAAGGTTACTGGCTCGCCTTCGGCGAGAGTCTTAAAACCATCAGCTTCAATGGCAGAGAAGTGAACAAATACGTCTTCACCGTTCTCCTGCTCTATAAAACCGAACCCCTTTGCGTCATTGAACCATTTAACTTTACCTTCAGCCATTTTACTGCCTCCTTTCATGCTTCCGGAACTTGAGTTCCGAAAATTAACGGAACGCTGACATCTTAAGTTTCCGGAGTTTTGAGGCAGAAAGACAACGATGAAGCTTTTTATGCCTTCAGTAGACTTTCTTTACCCAGTGATAACTTCCGAAACTTACGTAAGCCATGACATAGCAGGGAGCAGGGGAGATGTCAAGAAAATTTCACCAGTAAACGGCTTTGATTTGTACGCTAAAGTCCCTTTTTAGAAGGTTCTGCTACGCAGTCATACCGGGACAGAAAGCTCCTGGATTGAAAGAGGGTATCGGAAATAGCTGACGGGCCGTATTTTAGAAAGTGTTTATTTGTCGAATAAAGGCCAGGAGTAAGCCGTAGTGTTGATGGTTAAAGCGCAATGATATCCGGTGGTACTTAAGGAGATCCGGCTCGTCAGACTCTTCCGGAAAGGGAGCACAGGCGCAGATCTGTGTGTCGGGCAGCCTCAATTCGGGGAATTCCTCTTCCAGGACTTCAATGTTTTCCTTGCTCAAATCTTTTGTCAGACGGAAAATGAGGTGGCCGTTAACAAAACGAAGCGAATGGTAGTTGCGGTAGAAGTCCTCGATTACCTGGATTGCTTCGTTCACATCCTGGGTGATGGTGAAGATGGAAAAATCTTCTCCGGAGATAAAACCTTTGCCAAGCAGGCATTCCTTGACGAATTCAAACCACTGTGTCCAGTAGCCGTCTTCATCGTCCAAAAGGACGAGTGGCTTTGGCGATGTCTTCCCGGTCTGGATAAGAGTGAACACTTCCATGGCTTCGTCCAGTGTTCCGAACCCGCCGGGAAAGACTGCTATAGCTTCAGTTTCTTTTACAAAGGCCACCTTACGGGTAAAAAAGTGCTTGTAGGTTATCAGTCGAGGGTTGGCAAGCATGACACGGTTAGGCATCTGCTCAAAGGGCAGCCTGATATTTACGGCAAAGGAGTTTTCAGCTCCGGCGCCTTTGTTGCCAGCTTCCATGATGCCCCCGCCACCCCCGGTGATGATCATGTAGCCTTTTTCCGCAAGAAGCCGGCTGAAAGTGACACATTTCAGGTACATCGGGTCATCCCGTTCAGTTCTGGCCGAACCGAAAATCGTCACCTTTTTTTTCTGCCGGTACGGTGCAAATACCTTGTTGGTGTAGCGCATCTCTTTCATGGAGCTATTGAGCAGTTTCTGGTCAGCAAGGTAGTCGCTTTCCTGGCCGGCCTTAAGTGCGGTGATGATCATTTCCCGGACAGAGTGTGGCATGATGAATTCCACCGGCTTTCTCCAACAGGTTGTCTATGATTTCATCAACTTCAGCATTGTCCCGTGAAAATTTCAGTTCCATGTCAGTGTTTTGCTCCTTTATAATGGTTGAGAAGTATAGCACTCTTCGTCTTCCATGGTAAACAGCGAAGCGAGTTTATCATTATTAATTTGATTTATCGACGCGTTTTGATTAGATTATGCCGATAGTAGCCTTTGTCTGTTCCTGCCAGGTATCTTTGTAGCCCTTGCGGCTCCAATATACCAAGGACAGCTGTAAGTATAGTGAAATGAAAGGAATCGAAGTGATGGGAAAGACAATAGCAGAAAAGATTTTTGCCAGCCATCTGGTGGAAGAGCCGTTTCCCGGAGCCAAGGTGCTTCGGCTTGATGTGGTGATGTGCCACGAGATAACAACACCCATTGCCATTGCGGATCTTATCGCACGGGGGAAAGATCGAGTCTTCGATCCGACAAAGATCAAGGCAGTCATTGACCACGTGACTCCGAGCAAGGACAGTAAGACCGCCACCCAGGCGAAAATCCTGCGTGACTGGGCGAGACGGCAGGGAATCAAGGATTTTTTCGATGTGGGTGCGAACGGGGTGTGTCATGCCCTGTTTCCGGAAAAGGGCTTTATCCGGCCCGGCTACACCATTATCATGGGAGACTCCCATACCTGCACCCACGGGGCTTTCGGTGCTTTTGCCGCAGGTGTCGGAACGACGGATCTTGAGGTTGGTATTCTCAAAGGGGTCTGTGCCTTCCGTGAACCCAAGACGATCAGGATCAATCTCACCGGTACGCTTCCCCGGGGGGTCTATGCCAAGGATGTAATCCTCTATGTTATCGGCCAGCTTGGCGTGAATGGCGCCACTGACAGGGTCATGGAGTTCCGCGGACCGATTGTGGACGCCATGTCCATGGAATCCCGTATGACCCTAACCAATATGGCTATTGAGGCAGGGGGAACATCGGGCATCTGTATGCCGGACCAGGTGACAGTCGACTATCTCTGGCCGTTCATTATGGACCAGTTTTCGTCAAAAGAGGCCGCAGTGGCCGAGTACCGTGCCTGGTGGTCGGATGACGACGCCTCCTATGATAAGGTGTACGATTTTGACCTTTCCGAGCTGGAGCCGATCGTTACCTTTGGCTACAAGCCTGATCAGGTCAAGACGGTTACCGAGATGGCGGGAACGCCCGTTGACCAGATCTACCTCGGGTCCTGCACCAACGGACGGATCGAGGATCTCCGTGTTGCCGCTTCGATGTTGAAGGGAAGAACTCTTCACCCCAATGTCCGCGGTATTCTTTCCCCGGCAACGCCGAAGGTCTTTCAGGACGCCCTGAAAGAGGGGCTTATCGACATCTTCATGCAGGCTGGTTTCTGTGTAACCAACCCCACCTGTGGTGCCTGCCTTGGTATGAGCACCGGTGTTCTTGCCGATGGCGAGGTTTGTGCGTCCACCACCAACCGGAATTTCCAGGGAAGGATGGGCAAGGGCGGCATGGTCCATCTTCTCTCCCCTGCCAGCAGTATTGCTGCGGGTATTGAGGGGAAAATTGCCGACCCGCGGAAATACCTTCCCGAATAAGACCCAAACCGGACACTTCAGTCTGAAGCGTTTCGCCGTGCCAGGGCATGCTCTGGCACGGCGAAACGCTTCTATCCCCGATACTTGAGGGGAACCGTCGCCCACCCATGGGTGCCGATGAAAATTCTATCAATTCAGGAGCGGAAATATGAAAACCTTTGGCGGTCCCGTTCTTTTCCTAGATCGTGACGACATAAATACTGACGAGATAATTCCAGCTCGTTATCTGACCGAAATCACCAAGGACGACCTGAAGCCGTATATCCTGGAAGATCTGAAACTTTCCGGGTTCGATCCGAAGGGAGAGACCACGAAAGCTGCCAGAGTAATCGTCTCCCGGGCGAATTTCGGTTGTGGATCTTCCCGTGAACATGCACCTTGGGTGTTTGAAGTGAACGGAATCACGGTCGTTATTGCGGAGTCCTTTGCCCGGATCTTTCGCCAGAACATGTTCAACTGCGGCATGGCGGCAATCGAACTGAAAAAAGATAGTAATTGACGAACTCTTCACCTTTCAGGACTGTCCTGACACGAGCATTGCTGTTGATCTTGGAAGGTCTGTCCATCACGGTGCAAGGAGGGGGGCGGAAAGAGACGTTTTCTTTCGAAATTGCACCTTTCGACAAGGCGCTGGTGTTGGCCGGCGGCTGGGTCGACTATGCCGACAAGAAATACTGAAGGAGAATTCTGCAGATTCTCACGGTGTCCCGAGCTTTCATGAATGAACCCATGGCTGGTAAAATAGTTTTTATCATTGCCCTCATCTTTCTGTCTGTTGCTTCGCCCCTTTTTGCCCAGGAGCAACAGGCAGAAAAAGAGGAAGGGTCTATCGTTTCCTTCTGGCCCCTCTTCGACTACCGGACGAGCCCCCGGCAAGGTTTCAGCAATCTCTCTATTCTCGGGCCGCTTTTCAAGTTCCAGCAAAACGGCGAAACGGAGACTACGGCTGTCAGGCCATTTTTTTATCGAACTGAAGACGAAAGTGATGATACGGCTCGTACGGAGTATCTCTATCCTCTTGCCTCAAGCGAGACCTGGGCTAATGGGAAGTATCTCCAGGTTCTGCAGCTCTTCCAGAAGAGGACGCCTCTTCCAGGTGTGGAAGAGCGTTACGGGACGATGCTGTTCCCGTTCTACATCAGTGGAACATCAGAAAAGCATGGGCCTTATGTCTCTGTTTTTCCCTTTTACGGGGACATCTACGACCGCTTCTGGAAGGATGAATATCATTACGTCCTCTTTCCCTTGTATGGCAGGACGGTAAAAAACGGCACCGAGACCCGCAACTATCTGTATCCCTTTTTTTCCCTCATCAGCGGGGAAAAAGAGAGTGGATTCCAGTTTTGGCCGCTCTATGGACAATCGGAGAAAGAAGGCGTGTACCGCAAGCGCTTTGCCCTGTGGCCCATTTTCCTGCAAGAGGAGCTTGGTCTCGATTCCGATGCGCCGACCAAAAAGTTTTACCTTTTTCCCTTATATACTTCAGCTGTATCGAAGAAGCGAACCGAAAAACACTACCTGTGGCCCTTCTTCGGTTATGTATCCGATAGTGATAAAAAGCTTGAGGAACGTGATTATCTCTGGCCCTTTGTTGTTACTGTTAAGGGTGAATCGAGGAATCTGGACCGATACCTGCCCTTCTATAGTGAAGATCGTCGCAAGAACAGCCTGAAACGCTGGTACATGTGGCCTTTTTACAGTCATCAGGAGCTGGATTCGGACAGCTATCAACTGGAACGCAACAGGATCCTGTTTTTTCTCTATTCTGACGCCACGGAAACCTGGACAGTTGACGGCAAATCACGCAGCAAGGTTTCCTGCTGGCCCCTGTTTACCTATCGCAGTAATGAGCGGGGCGTTAAGACGGTCAGCTTTCCTGCTCCGGTAGAGCCAATCCTCAACTTGGAGGGGATTGAAAATAGCTGGGCTCCGCTTTGGCGACTCTATATCCAGAAATGGAATGACGCCGGTGATTCAGCGGTGTCGTTCCTCTGGAATCTCTATTGGCACGAGAACAGAAGTGATGGCCTTGCCTATGAGGTCTTTCCCTTTGTTTCCTATCGGTCAGAAAAACAAGGTACTGACCTGGCTCTGTTGAAGGGTTTGATTCGCTACAGCAAGCATAACGAAACAAAAGAACTCCGGTTTCTGTGGCTACCGTTCGGGCTTGAGTGGGGGAAACCGGTCCTGCCGGAGCAACGGAAGGCAGGGATGGATATAAGGAGTGGAATGTAATGGTATTCCTGGATAGAATCGGGAAAAAAATTCTTTACTTTTTGCAGATTGTCGGCGAGATGTTGACGCTTCTCGGCCAGACGCTGGTCTCTTTTCGTGAAGCCCCACGAAATATGCAGAGTATCTTTTCCCAAATGGCGGTAATCGGCTATGAAACTCTGCCGATTGCTTCGGTGATGGGCTTCTTTGTCGGGATGGTCCTGGCCCTGCAGACCGGTTCCGAGTTGGCGAAGTATGGTACTCAGGACATCATTGGCGCCATTGTCGGACTCTCGATGGTTCGCGAATTGGGTCCGGTAATGACCAGCTTTCTCGTGGCAGGACGCGTTGGTTCCGCCATTGCCGCCGAGCTTGGCGTTATGACTGTCTATGAGGAGATTGATGCTCTCAAGACCTTGGATATTGATCCGGTGCGCTATCTAGCCATGCCGCGCTTTATTGCCTGCATTATCTGTCTGCCGGTTCTGACGCTGTATGCCGATTGTGTCGGCATGGCTGGTGGCGCCTTGATAAGCCATCTCCATCCGAAGATTTTCCTTTCCTATGCCACGTATTATGACAGTCTCAAGACAGCGTTGAAATTCAAGGAAGTCGGGGCAGGACTCGTCAAATCTTTTGTTTTTGGCGGGATTATTTCCCTGGTCGGCTGCTATGTCGGGTTTGCCACATCAGGAGGACCCCGTGGTATCGGACGATCCACAACCCGGTCCGTGGTCCTTTCGTTTATTCTGATTCTGATCGCCGATTACTTATTAACGCGTGTGCTTTTGTAAGAATTTATGTCCTGCAAGGCCTTCGGAGCTTGAGCTGTCCTTTTCCAGGCTGGCGTCAATCCGAGACATCGAACGGAATTTGCATGCAGAGTCGCAGAGGCGGCTCGTTACAGACAGGAGGTAGAAGCCGTGGCGCTTTCAACGGAAAAAAAGGTCGGACTTTTTTTCATTCTCGGAATTATTCTCTTAGGTGTCGTGCTTGAATTAGGCGGACAATGGAACCCTTTCGAAAAGTCGATTCCCTACAAAACGTTCCTTACCAGCGTGACAGGTCTTAAAGTTGGTGACTCTGTGCGGCTTGCTGGTGTGGATGTCGGGAAAATCAGCGGAATCGACGTTCTTGAAGGTAAGGTCCGCATCGATTTCGAAGTGAAAAAGGGCACGGAAATCAAAAAAGACTCTGTTGCCAGTCTTCGCATGACCAATCTCCTCGGAGGGCAGTTCCTCGGCCTTTCCTTTGGTTCGTCAACAGCGCCCCTTCTTCCTCCCGGAGCAACCGTTGAGGGGAAAGATGCTGCGACTGTTGACTCGATCATGACTGATCTCGGTGACGTCGCTAGCGATGCCAAAACCCTGATTACCGATCTGAACAAGAACCAGGCTGAGGTAATGGGAAAAGTGTCTGCCATGCTGGATGAGAACCGCCCGAACCTCCGTACGGCCATGAGCAACCTCAGCAACATTACGACCAAGCTGGACCGCGGTGATGGTTCGCTGGCCATGCTGCTGAATGATAAGACCCTCTATGCCAACACCAA
Organism: uncultured delta proteobacterium; assembly: GCA_963717775.1. Classification (GTDB taxonomy): domain Bacteria; phylum Desulfobacterota; class Desulfuromonadia; order Geobacterales; family Geobacteraceae; genus RPRC01. The sequence continues at coordinate 13,758 of CAVQWZ010000016.1, read as the reverse complement.
CGAAGTTACGGCAAGTCTGAAGGCGATCACGGCAAAAATTGAAAAGGGTGAAGGTACGATCGGCAAGCTTGTCAATGATGATGCTTTCTATGTGGAAGCCAAGAATGCCATGGCCAATATGAATGACAGCATGAAGGACGTTAAAGAGATTGCCAGCAAGATCAACAACGGTGATGGAACCATGGGCAAGCTGGTGAACGACAAGACCCTCTACGCCGATCTCAGCGGAGCTACGAAGAATATCAAGGAAATTACCGAGAAAATAAACAACGGCCAGGGGACCATGGGCAAGCTGGTCAACGAGGACAAGCTCTATCGGGATGCAACCGCGACCCTGAAGAAGACCGAGCAGGCTGTGGAAGGCCTGGGCGACAGTGGTGCCATTTCGGTGCTTGGCAGCATTGTCGGCAGCCTGTTCTAAGCTTTTTCCTGCAATGAAAAGCCGTCTGCCTCCTATCGCAGAACAATATCACCGGGCACTCTTCAGGTACATTGAAGATAGCCCTTTTCATAAAGTACCGGACGCGCCGGTTTACACCGCAATGCATCAATTTCCAGAAGGCGCGGCATATTGCCACGCCTTCTGTTTTTTAGGAGGGGAACAATGGATGAAATCGTTCGGATAGCAGTCGGCACCTTTACCATGAGGCCCTATGTCTTCGCTTTTCTGGCAGTGTACCTGGTTGCCGCTGTTACCCATCTCGGCTGGAAAAAGACCCTGACTTTCACCGTTGTGGGCTATCTGCTTGCCTTTGCTTCCGAGTACAGCTCCATTAATACCGGTTTTCCCTATGGCTGGTATTACTACATCGATACGACGAAGACGCAGGAACTCTGGATTGCCGGCGTACCCTTCTTTGATTCCCTCTCGTACGTTTTTCTGACCTACTGCAGCTATACGGCAGCTCTGCTGACAGTATCCCCAGTCAAAACCTTTAAATGGAACCTTGTAACACTGGAAACGAGGTCGATTCGCCGCTCATTTGCCGTCCTGTTACTGGGTTCTCTCTACCAGGTCTTCCTCGACATCGTCATAGATCCGGTGGCACTCCAAGGCAACCGCTGGTTTCTTGGCCAGATTTACGGTTACCGCGAGGTCGGAGGGCATTTCGGTGTTCCTCTTTCCAACTATATCGGTTGGTGGATTGTCAGCCTTATCCTGGTATTCACCCTGCAGCGTATTGATGCCCGCGTAGCCAGGAACAGGAGAAACCGGCCGGGATAGCGAATCTTCCCTTTCGTGCTCTGCTGGGGCCGGTTCTCTATCTCTCTGTTCTGGTTTTCAATTTTGCCGTAACGATCATATCGGGGAAAATTGCTGGCCATGACCGGAATCTTCATGTTTACCCTGCCGGTCATAATCGTTTTCGTGCTCCTGGTGCGCAGAGCGAACCGCTACAGCCGGGAGGAGTTGGCCGAGCATTTGACGGATTACCCGTATGTGACTGTCGGCAACGGGATCAAAAAGTGATCCGGGTAACGTTCCGTTAAAATAGGCGCTCAGTCCCAGTGGGTCAAGGCGGAAGATATTTGTTCAGCGGTAGAGATGCAGATATCAACATGGTCTGTGCCGGGAAGCTCTCCTACAAGTATGGTACCCATACCGAGATCCTTTGCCGTTCGAAGGTTTTCCCGGGAGTCTTCGACCATAATGCAGCGTGAGGCGGGAAGGTTGATCCGACCCAAGACTGCAAGGTAGGGTTCCGGGCTCGGTTTTGGCAGGTAATTGGCGACGCGGATGTCGAAATTTCTTCAAACTGGCTGGCAATGCCCAAGGCATTTAAAACCCGTTCGCTGTGGTCTCTGGAGCTGTTGGTAAATACCGCCATGCGCAGAGAAACTGCCGAGAGTGCTTCTTTCAGGCCGGGATTAGGACGCAGGCGACCGGAAATGTCGATATCGTGAACATAGGCGAGGTAGTCTTCCGGATCAACGCCGTGATGTCGCATGAGCCCCTGCATGGTTACGCCGTACCGTTGCCAGTAGGAACGCCGCAGCGTATCAACGTCAGCCAGCGGGATCCCAGCCACTTCGTTCATGTAGCGGTTGATGCGCTCGTCGATCAGTGGGAAAAGCTCCCGGTCCGGCGAGTAAAGGGTGTTGTCCAGGTCGAAGAGAAGTATATCCATGAATTTTTGTCCTTGTGATTCTGTAGTAGTACTCGGCGGTGATTGCTTCAGTGCTGAGAGGCGGTTTGGCAGGTCAGACCATACGGACCAGCTGCTCCAGGACGGTCGCCAGGTTGTTTCCTGCCAGTTTCGCGTTTTTTGCCAACCGGAGCAGCTGGGGCAGGACGCGCGGGTTTTTCACTATGGAGATGAGTACCTTGTGCAGGCGGATATTCAGATCCTGGTCGGTTAGTTCGTCCAGCGAGAAGAGCAGTTCCTCTCCGGAAGCGTCACTAATGGCACGGATGGCAACCAGCGGAATACCGTTGCGGGCAGCTGCCTCTGCCACGGCACTCGTTTCCATGTCCAGGACAGGGTTTACAACTTCCTTGTCGATGAGCTGGTCTGCTTTTCCTTTGTGTACGATGCTGCTGGTGGTAACAGTCGTGCCGCCGCTAATCTGAAACGGCTGGCCGAAAAGCGACTTTTCCAAGGCACGGAGCAAAGGTTCGTTTTTAAGGGTAGCTGCGATGCTGGTCAGCCCTTGGCTGAGAGCCAGAGATTGCTTTGCGATCACCACGTCTCCAACGGCCAACCCTTCCCGGACACCGCCGCCAAAACCTGCTGAGATGAGAATCCGGGGCTTTGCATAGGAAAGGAGAGCTTCTGTTGCGCCAGTAGCCTTTTTCGTTCCCATGCCGGATTCGATGATCGTAATGTGCCGACTGTCCCGCTGGAAAAGGTAGGCCGGAAATCGTCCCGCCTGTACTTTCCGATGACTGCCGAGCCGCCGTAGGACTGGTTGAATCTCTTCCTGCATCGCCATAACGATACCTATACTGTCATGCTCCATCCACTGCCTCCTGCTACCAGTGTCCGGTACTCTACCAGAGAATGGAACAGGCCGCAATCCGGACGTTACTGCTTCGCCGGTTGTTCCGGCGGTCGTTGCTTCTGTCCTCCACTCCTTTCACCTTGACAAAAGAAATGCCTCCCTTTATTTTACTAGATTGTCTTGGTCTTGAAAAAAGTATGTAAAGAGATGTACATCTCTATAGGAGAATCCATGAAACCGTTGTTTTTGAACCCGCCCACTTTCGAGGACTTTGATGGCGGTGCAGGTGCCCGTTATCAGGCGTCACGAGAAGTTACCTCTTTCTGGTATCCGACCTGGCTCTGTTTTCCGGCCGGGATGATTGAAGGAAGCCGGGTGGTGGATGCGCCGGTGCAGAAATTGACCCTGGACGATTGCATAGATATAGCCGCCGACTACGATATGGTGGTGATGTATACCTCCACCCCAACCTTTGCCATCGATGTCGAAACCGCCCGCCGCATCAAGGAGCGGAAGCCTGCCATCGTGACCGTTCTGACCGGTCCGCACGTATCAGTGCTGCCCGAAGAATCCCTGCAGAGAGCCGGCGCAGCGGTGGACATTGTCTGTCGCGGCGAGTTCGATTATTCGGTGAAGGAACTGGCGGAAGGAATGGCCTGGGAAAAGGTGGATGGTATCAGTTTTCAGAAGGATGGCAAGGTCGTTTCCACTCCTGACCGGCCGCCCATAACCGATCTGGATGCACTGCCCTTTGCCAGCCAGATTTACCACCGGGATCTTCCCATTGAGGAATACGTCATCCCCCACTTCCTGCACCCGTATGTCTCAATTTATTCGAGCCGCGGCTGTCCGTCACGCTGCATCTACTGCCTCTGGCCACAGACATTTTCCGGCCGTACCATGCGGACCCGCAGTCCGGAAAATGTTTATCAGGAGGTAAAGTGGATCGTCGAGAACCTTCCTGGTGTGAAGGAGATTTCCTTTGACGACGATACCTTCACTGCCAACAAGGAGCATGCCCGGGCCGTTGCCGAAAAAATCAAACCGCTCGGCGTTTCCTGGACCATCAATGCCCGTGCGAACACTGACTACGAGACCCTCCGGATTATGCGCGATGCCGGACTTCGTCACGTTGTTGTCGGTTTCGAAACCGGAAACGATCAGATCCTGAAGAATATCAAGAAGGGCGTTACCAAAGAGCAGGCCATTGAGTTCGCCAGAAACTGCAAAAAACTTGGACTTTCCGTGCATGGTGCTTTTGTCATGGGACTGCCCGGCGAAACGCGGGAGACGATCCTCGAAACCATCGAGTTTGCCAAACGCCTCGATATCAACTCCATTCAGGCCTCCCTGGCTTCCCCCTATCCGGGAACGGAATTCTTCGATATGGCAAAAAAAGAGGGATGGATCACGTCCGACTCCTTCCTTGATGAAACCGGCCACCAGACTTGCGTCATCAATTATCCCCACCTCTCCAACCACGAGATTTTCGACGCCGTGGAGACCTTCTACAACAAATTCTATTTCCGGCCCAAATATATTGCCCGCAGCATTCTGAAAATGATCACCAGCAGTGCGGACCGGAAGAAACTCCTTAGGGAAGGTGCGCAGTACCTTGCCTACATGAAGAAGCGCAAGAAGTCCAGCTGCTCCTCCTGTTAGTGGATCATGACTGCTCCCTGTTCCTCAGCCATGAAGAAGTTGATAGTAAATGCCGATGATTTCGGTCTTTCCGCCGGTGCCAACCGGGCCGTGATCCGGGCCTACCGGGAAGGGATCCTCACCAGTACCTCGCTGATGGTCGGGGGCCAGGCCTGTGCCGAGGCCGTCTCTCTGGCCAGGGAAAATCCCGGTCTTCAGGTCGGCCTGCACTTGACGTTACTGCAGGGGAAAGCGGTTCTCCCGCCGAGGCTGCTGCCCGGGCTGGTGGACCATGAAGGGAATTTTTCCACGGATCCAGTGCTGACCGGGATGCGCTTTTTTTTTCGCAGATCCCTGCGCGGTGAGTTGTCCCGGGAAATTGAGGCACAGATCCTCCGTTTCAGGGAGACCGGTTTGCCTCTCAGTCATATTGACGGCCACCTGAACATCCACATGCATCCGACCGTTTTTTCCGTACTGGCGGATTTGATGCCGAAATACGGCATCAGCAGCTTCCGGCTTACCCGGGAAAATCTGGCAAAGGATCCGGCGAACGATGGAACGAGACGCTTCGGTCGGAGGCTTGATGCCTTTATCTTTGCCCGTCTGGCGGAAAACTGCCGTCCGGTGCTGGACCGGCTCGGGATTCGCTATGCAGATGAGGTGAAGGGGTTGCTCAATTCCGGTAAAATGACCGAGGACTATCTTCTGAAAGTGTTGGATCGTGTAGAACCTGGCTGTACGGAGATATATTTTCATCCCGGCTGCCTGCCGGACCCGGAACTGGCCGCATGGATGCCTGACTATCTGCACGAAGAAGAACTTGCTGCCCTTACCAGTCCCAAGGTTCGGAGTAAAATCGCTGAACTTGGAATATATCTCGGTAGTTACCGGGAAGAGGAATAAATCGATGTTTAAGACCGTTGTCGTTATGCTGCTTGCTGTTTCCGCCGGTACGGTAGGTGACCTGCTTCTTACCAAGGGAATGAAAGAACTGGGCGATATTTCAGCCATGAATCTGCGGGGAATGCTGTCTGCCGCCTATCAGGCCTTATCAAACCCCAAACTGGTTCTCGGCACGGCAATGCTTGCCGTCTTCTTCTTCCTCTGGCTGGCGGTCCTTTCCTGGGAAGACCTCACGGTTGCGCTGCCCATGCAGGCACTGAACTATGTACTGGTTGCCTTTCTTTCCCAATACTTTCTCGGTGAGATCGTAACACCGATGCGCTGGGCGGGAACAGTACTTGTCTGCATCGGCGTGATCATGATCACCAAAAGCAGCGGCGCCTGAGACGCTTGGCGCCCGTTGTATTTCCTTTCAGGCAAAGCCCCATTTTTTCCCCCACTGCCTTATTTCTTCATGAATTGAAATAACCTCTTTTGTGATACACTATTCCCGCAGGATCAAACTATCGAAATCCCCCCTGGCCCCCCTTTCATAAAGGGGGGGGACAGACTGTTTTCGCTTCGTGCTAGAGGTGAGCTCTTGCTTCCCCTTTGAGAAAAGGGGTGACATACTGCTTACGCTTAGTGCTAGGGGTGAACTCTTGCTTCCCCCTTTGAGAAAGGGGGATTGAGGGGGATTTTTAACAAGGAGATTCCATGTCACAAGCGGGTTCCGTTGAGATTCTTGTTGTCGGAAATGAAATCCTGATCGGCGATATCCAGGATACGAACACCAACTGGCTTTGCAAACTGATTAACAGCCGGGGCGGCTACGTGGCCCGGGCCACCATGCTGCGCGACATACCCGCGGAGGTCGCCGACGCGGTCCGTTCGGCCATTGTTCGTGGAGTATCGGTACTGTTCACTTCCGGCGGGCTCGGCCCGACCGCTGATGACCTGACCGTTGCCGCAGTATCCGAGGGGGCGGGTCTCGAACTCAAACTCCATGCAAAAGCCCGCCAGATGGTAAAGGACCGCTATGACGAACTGTTCCAGCAGGGAATCATGTCACAGGGCGGGCTGAATCCCGGCAGGGAAAAGATGGCCTGGCTCCCGGTTGGCGCGAAGCCGCTCCACAACCCGGTGGGCACGGCACCCGGCGTCCTGTTCCGGGTCGGCAAGACAACCATCATCTGCCTGCCGGGGGTTCCTTCCGAATTGAAGGGGATTGTAACCACCTCACTGGAGACTTTCCTGGCGGAAACCTTTGGCAATGGCGGATCGCTCACTCGGGCCATTACCGTCCGCTGCAATGACGAATCCCTGTTGGAACCGGTGCTGAGCCGTGTGGTGCCGGAACATCCCCGCGTCTATATCAAGTCCCTGGCCAGGACCATCGGTGAAACGCCGGAATTGGACATTACCCTGACGGTAACCGGAGGTGACGAAGGAGAGCGGATACAGTTTCTCGAGGCGGCCTACCAGGCTTTGCGGGACGGCTTGACGCAGATCGCCATTCATAACTGGGATAAGGTTTGACCAGATTAGCGTCACTCTTCGATGGTGAAATGAAAGGTACGTGTTGAGTTGCTGCCGGGCGTTCCGTTATGGGTGCGCTCAAGAAAGGTTGCTTCTGCGTTCTGATCGATCAGGAGAAGGGTGGATGAGCGGGTGCCGTAGGTCGGCCCGGAAATAAACAGAGGGGCGAGTAGCCGTTCCGTTTCGAGCCCGACACCCGTGTCCGGTAAAAGGGCGTCATCTGGGATCGAGCGATCGGCAAGCAGTGCAAAAAACTTTTCAACATCAGGCTCTTGCCCGTGCGAAAGAATCTCCGCCAGGGCTTCTTTCCCTTGCGTGACCTTCGGCCACGGAGTGTCGAGAAGGTGGTTGCACAGTCCGTGGACACCCGGTTGCAGCAGGGGTGGGACTTCCCCCCTGTTTGAGTAGACAAAAAGGTTTTTCAGGTCACCGAAGATGATGCTGAAGCCGTTGTAGTCTTGAGAGCGCTGCCGCAGTATTTCCAGGTACCCGGCAGGCGGCATGTTCCCGAGCAGGAATTCCGTAACCAACCCGCCGCGTGACGGCGTGTTGTCCCGTACGATGCTCGGGTCACGGTAGTTGGAGAGTGCGGCAATCCTGCCGGTCCGGCTGATCCCCAGCCAGGTGCCCCCTGACTTCAGATCCCTGCCGGCAAGCACCGGCGGTTCAGTTTCCCAGAAAGCTGCCGCGGCGGTCGGGCGATCATAGAATTCGTCCCGATTTGCGGCAAGAATCAGCGGGTAACGCGGATGGCTCCGGTAGGCAAGGAGGATCAGGCACATGTCAGCTGTCCTCGTGAAGCATTTTTCGCTTGCGGAGCATCATTTCTGCAGTTCGCGAAGAGTTTTCTCAAGGGTTTCGGGCTTGAACCCTCTGAGAATCGCTGCATCGTCGCCGATGACGATCAGGGGAACAGATTTGGCCTGGTATTTCTCCTCGAAAATCACCCTGGCGCTGTCATCTTCATCTATATCCAGGTTTGTGTAGGGGATCTTTCTGCTGGAAAGATACTCCTTCGCGTCCTTGCAGTGGGGGCACCAGGAGACGGTGTAGAGGACGATTTTGGGATAAGATGCTGTCGTTACCGTCGAGGTTGATGAAGGGCTCAGGACTTTTTCCTCCCCCTTTGTGGTACTGCAGGCCAAGACGGCAAGAAAGAGGGCAGACAGGGCAAGGCATTTCAGTAGTGCGTGCATCGTTATTCTCCTTACGGTTTGGGGAAAGTGGTTTTTCGGTACAGAGCAGCATGCCTCCTGCACTGGTTTGTTTCAAGTATACCCGATGAGTAAAAGGATTCAAAAGAACATTATCGTAATGGTATGGGGGCCGCCTCTATGTATGTTTTTTCCGCAAGCCTGTATCTCCACCTGCAGAGTCGCTCCCTCAAGTCAAAACGGGGGATTGTGAAAAGCATTCTCGCCCGGGCCAGGAATACCTTCAATATTTCCGCCGCCGAGGTGGATCTCCAGGATGTGCATGGCGAGGCCCTGCTCGGTTTTGTTACCGTCAGTGAGAGTCGTGTGCTCGCCCGAAAGGTTCTTGAGGAGCTTGAGGAATGGCTGGTGGAAACGAGGCCGGACGTGGAGGTAGTGAGTGTTGAGATTGAGGAACGATGACGGCATCACCAGCTGTTTTTTGTAAGCCGTCTATGGTTTTTGGGTAGTTTCGGCTTCCCAGCGGATCTGATAGGTGATATTACTTTCATTGATTTCCGGTTGTTTTCTAGACAACTACCATGCCAGGAAGGAAGCGCAGATATTCTATGGAAAACGAAGACCTGTCCCAATTAAAGATAGACAAGACAGCTATTGCGCCCCGCTCTGGAAAGTCTCGAAGCAGGCGATTCTGGATTGTGGGGATTCTCCTGGTCGTCCTGGTGGCAGCCCTCTATTTCAGTGGGGTACTGCAACCCGCGGCAACCGTCGAGATCGTGAATGTCCAGCAGACCTATCCCTCCCAAGGTTTTACCCTGCTAAATGCCAGCGGCTATGTCGTTGCCCAGCGGAAGGCGGCAGTGGCTTCCAAGGCAACCGGTCGTCTTGTCTGGTTGGGGGTCGAGGAGGGGAGCCCGGTCCGGAAAGGCGAAGTCCTTGCCCGAATCGAAAATGCCGACGTCCTGGCCGGCCAAGATCAGGCGGCAGCCAATCTGAACAGTGTCCGCACGACGCTGGACCAGACGCAGGCTGAGTTGCACGATGCCGAACTCTCCTACAAGCGATTCAAGGCCCTGCTGTCCGAGGGAATTGTTTCCACCTCAGACTTTGACACGGCGCAGGCCCGCTACCGAAAGGCCAAGGCGGCGGTTGCCGGTGCGGAAGCAAATATTCGGGCAGCCTCGGCCGCTCTCGATGCGGCCAAGGTCGCGGTGGAGTTTACCTATATTCGGGCGCCCTTTGATGCCATGGTCCTGACCAAGAATGCCGATGTGGGGGATATCGTCACCCCCCTTGGTGCGGCAGCCGACGCGAAAGCAGCGGTCGTAACCATTGCCGACATGGGTTCCCTGCAGGCCGAAGTGGATGTCTCGGAATCCAACCTGGAAAAGGTCCGGGTCGGACAGCCGTGCGAGATTCAGCTGGATGCCTTTCCCGACCTCCGTTTTCGCGGGAAGGTCCATATGGTCGTGCCGACCGCGGACCGGAGCAAGGCCACCGTGCTGGTGAAGGTCAAGTTCGTTGATTTCGACAAGCGTATTCTGCCGGAGATGAGTGCCAAGGTGGCTTTCTTGTCCCGGCCGGTGGCTGCGGGAGAACAGAAACCGGGCACTACAGTCAATCCTGAGGCTGTTGTGGAGAGGAACGGACGGAAGGTGGTCTTCCTGGTAAAAGATAACCGGGTCGTCGAGACCCCGGTGGAGCTTGGCGCGAAGATTGGTGACACGGTGGAAGTCAAGAGCGGCGTAAAGGCCGGAGACAGCGTGGTCCTGAACCCCGGTGAAAAGCTGCGGGACGGCTCGCGGATCAGCATTCCCGAGAAATAATTCTATGACCGGATCAAAACCAGACATAGTAAAGATACGGAACCTCTCCAAATCCTATCGCAGGGGCAGTCAGATCATCCCGGTGCTCGAGGATATCACCTTCGAAATCCCTGACGGTGAATTCCTGGCCCTGATGGGGCCGTCCGGTTCGGGCAAGAGTACCCTGCTCAACCTTCTCGCCGGGATTGACAGCGCCGACTCCGGCAGCATCCTGATCAACGGCGTGGAAATAACCACCCTGGCCGAGACGGAGTTGGCCCGCTGGCGGTCGCTGCATGTCGGCTTTATCTTCCAGTTCTACAATCTCATTCCGGTCCTGACCGCCTTTGAAAACGTCGAGCTGCCGCTGCTCCTGACCCGGCTTTCCCGGAAAGAACGGCTTGCCCATGTGGATACGGCGCTGCGAGTGGTGGGTCTTGCCGATCGGATGGATCACTACCCGTCACAACTTTCCGGTGGTCAGCAGCAGCGGGTCGCCATTGCCCGGGCCGTGGTTACCGATCCGACCATCCTGGTGGCCGACGAGCCGACCGGTGACCTTGACCGCCATTCCGCAGAAGAGATCCTGGGCTTGATGGATCGGCTCAACCGGGAATCGGGCAAGACGATCATCATGGTAACCCACGACCCTCGTGCGGCTGAAAAGGCCCATGTCATCAGGTATCTGGAAAAGGGTGAATTGAGCGATGCATCTCAGTAAGCTACTCTGGAAAAATGCCTTCCGTCACCGCCTCCGCACCTCTCTGACCATCCTTGCTATCACCATTGCCATCCTATCGTTCGGCATGCTCCGCACGGTTATCAGCGCCTGGTATGCCGGGGTCGATGCCTCGTCCGCCAGCCGCCTCGTCACCAGGAATGCCATCTCCCTGATCTTTCCCTTGCCCATTTCCTACAAGGACCGCATCCGCCAGATTGACGGAGTCAAAGCGGTCTCCTACGGCAGCTGGTTCGGCGGTGTTTATATTGACGAAAAAAACTTCTTTCCCAATTTTGCCGTGGAGATGGAGAATTATCTGAAACTGTATCCCGAGTTTGTGCTCTCTCCGGAGCAGCTTGCCGCGGCCAGCCGTGACCGCAAGGGCTGCGTGGTCGGCCGCAAGCTCGCGCAGAGGTTCGGCTGGAAGATCGGTGATTCCATCGTCCTGAAGGGCACCATCTATCCGGGTAACTGGGAGTTCGTGTTGCGCGGCATCTACCGGGGCAAGGACAAAACGGTCGATGAAACGCAGATGTTCTTCAACTGGGCTTACCTCAATGAAACCATGATCAAGACCGTGCCGAGGCGGGCCAACCAGGTGGGGTTCTATATGGTCGGGGTGACCAACCCGAACCGGGCGGCGGATGTGGCCCTGGCCATTGACAAGACCTTTAAAAATTCCCTGGCCGAGACCCTGACCGAGACGGAAAAGGCCTTTCAGCTCAGCTTCATCTCCATGACCGAGGCAATCGTCATCGCCATTCAGCTGGTCTCGTTCGTGGTGATCATCATTATCATGGCGGTGGTTGCCAATACCATGGCCATGACGGCGCGGGAGAGGATCGGCGAATACGCGGTATTCAAGACCCTCGGCTTTCGCGGCTACCATATTGCCGGTTTGATTTTCGGCGAATCTCTGATTATTTCCATGATCGGCTGCGTTTTGGGAATTGTCCTCACGTTTCCCGCTGCCAAAGCCTTCGGCAGCACCCTGTCCAATTTTTTCCCGATCTTCAACGTGGCAACCTCGACGATCTATCTGGATGTGGCGGCCGCGCTGCTGGTGGGGATCGTTGCGGGAATCTTTCCGACCTGGCGTGCGGTTACCATTCGTGTTGCTGATGGTTTGAGGAGGATCGGCTGACCATGGCTATCCCCTTTTCCTACAGCTTCCGCAATCTCTGGACCCGGCGCCTGACGACCGTGCTGACAGCATCGGGCATGGCCCTGGTGGTGTTCGTCTTTGCCTCGATCCTGATGCTCTCCGAGGGGCTGACAAAGACCCTGGTGGATACCGGTTCGCCGGATAATGTCGTGGTAATCCGCAAGGGTTCCGCTTCGGAGGTACAGAGTGGTATCGAGCGCCAGCAGGCCTCCGTTGTCGAGACAGAGCCGGAGGTCGCATTCGGCTCAGGAGGCCGTCGGCTCCTGGCCAAGGAGATGCTGGTGCTGATCAATCTCCCCAAGCGGGGCACCAACAAAACCTCCCAGGTGGTCATCCGCGGCATTCAGCCGGAATCGCTGCTGCTGCGTCCCCAGGTAAAGCTGGTGCAGGGGCGGATGCCCAGGGCCGGTTCTTCGGAGATCATGGCCGGGGCCAGCATTGCCCGGCGTTTTCGCGGCGGCGGGGTAGGGGAGCACCTGCGCTTCGGCATGCGCGACTGGACGGTGGTGGGGATTTTCGATGCGGGCAACAGCGCCTTCAGTTCGGAGATCTGGGGCGATGCCGATCAGCTCATGCAGGCCTTTCGGCGGCCGGTCTATTCCTCGGTGATCTTCAAGCTGGCCGATTCTTCTGCCTTCGATGCGGTGAAAAAGCGGATCGAGGGCGATCCCCGCCTGACCCTTGAGGCGCGGCGGGAGACCAGGTACTATGCCGACCAGTCTGAGATGATGGCGAAATTTCTCCGCATCCTCGGTATGTCGCTGACGGTGATCTTTTCCCTCGGCGCCGTCATTGGCGCCATGATCACCATGTATTCCGCTGTCTCCAATCGGACGGGTGAGATCGGCACACTGCGGGCGCTCGGCTTTCAGCGGGGGAGCATCCTCGCGGCCTTCCTCATGGAGTCACTACTGCTCGGCCTGGTCGGCGGCTGCATCGGGCTCTTTTTTGCCTCCTTTCTGCAACTCTTCACCATTTCCACTCTCAATTTCCAGACCTTTTCGGAACTGGCCTTCAGTTTTACTCTTACCTTTGAAATCTTCTACAAATCACTTCTTTTTTCTCTCATTATGGGTTTTGTCGGTGGGGTGTTGCCGGCGTTTCGGGCGGCTCGGAAGAATATTGTTGAGGCTTTGCGGGTGACCTGAGTGGTGGTGCTGTTTCGCACGTTTAGTATGTTTTATTTCTTGTGTTGATAATTATTCTGTTAGACAATGATGAGCGGCGATTATATAGTGCTGTTTTATTGGAAGAAGTTTTTGGGAAAATAGGGAAGTGTTCCTAATTATTCGCAGAGGTTCAATGGCTAAAGGCAATTTTAGAAACAACGTCCCCAAAATCAAACCCCTTCACACCGGTGTTATGCCGGATTGGCCCCTGCGCCTGATTGGTTGAGTCAGGATCTTATCCTGGAACATTTCAGTGAGCAGAACCAAAAAGGAAAGTATCGGAATTTCGTTGAAATTCTCAACGAAGAAACCTATGAAACTCCACTCAAAGCGGTCGTAGCTTCTACGCTCCTGGGAAGCCCAGGATTCGTCGAGGAAATTTCGGAAAAACACGTGAATCATGTTCGTGCAGACCGGACGGTACCGGCCGTTAAACAACTTGCCGGACAACTTTCGATTGAAAAGGTCGTGGGTGCTGTGAAAAGAGCGGTCGGGGAGGAAGGGGCGCTTTGGCGGAAAATCAGTATCCACCTTTGCCACCGGTATGGCGGGATGAAGCTTAAGGAAATCGGCGAGAAGTTTGGAGAGGGTGATGCGGCGGTCTCGGTGACGAGCAAAAGACTCTTGCTAAAGGCGGCAAAGGACGGTAAGACAAAGGAAGCTCTGGATAAGGCCAAGAAGATGTTGATTGTTGAGACCTGACCCTTTTTGGGTACTTTTTGGGTAGTCTATGGAA
>CAVQWZ010000015.1:0-9370 GCA_963717775.1 uncultured delta proteobacterium | reverse complement strand
ACCTAACATATTCCTGTCCAATGGCGGGAACGGAACCGACAGAAGGCAAGGCGCTATCTCCACCAGTCCCCTCCAGTTTTTCAATTTGTGACCTTAGGTTGCTTACTGAGGTGGCCAGATTTTTCACCTCTTGACTGGAATCTGTAAACTGGCGCCTGTAGGTAGCAAGCTGGACCTCCTGGGCAGCGAGCTGGGCCCTAAGTTCGGCAACTCCTTTGATTGTTGCTTCCGCTTGGGCGTTGACCTGTACTGCCTTATTTTTTGCCTGAAAGGTCTTCAAATTCTCTTCCGCTTTTGCAAGATCCGCCTTTACCGTTGTAAGCCTGTCTTCGAGAAAAGATCGATTCTGACCAGCGCCTGCAACATTCAGACGGACCGCCAGACGACCAAGTTCTTCAACATATGCATTCGCCATCGCAGCAGCACGCTTTGGGTCTTTATCACTGACAGCTATGGTAATAATCCCGTCTTTTTTCCCGGCCAAAACCGATGTATTTTTGTCGAGGACTCCGTAGGCATCCGTCCGGAACTTTTTATCATAAATCTCCAAAAGCTTGAAACGGTCAATGATCGGATCCTTGACAGCTTCACTTTTTAGCATACTCACATAGAGATCAGCCGTGGTCGGGCCGCCGATTGGGACTCCCACTCCGCCAGCCAAGCTTGCCAAACCACCCAGTTGATTCATCATGGCAGACATCAGCCCCCGATCGTCCTGAGCAGGAAGAATCAGTGTTTTTGCGGTATAGATATTAGGTAAGAAAAGGGCGTAGATTACCGAAATTATTGTTGCAGCAAGCGTAATGCGGAATATCATCCGTCGGTGCTTAAATATAACTGTCAGATAATCGAGCAAGCCAGGTGCGGGAGGCGACACTCGGGAAGACTCGAGGCGGGATTGATGTTCATTGTTTTGCTGCATTGGCACTCCGTATTAATTCAGGACTGAGGACCTGTAGTGAGAAAAGGTGAGGCGGCTTTTCTATCAAAGCCCCGCGGCTATAATCACCCCGGCAGTAAGCGCTATATTTCCAAGAATGGAGGTAATATCCTTGATCTCCCGCATCCAGGCAATTCGCTCCAGCTTCTGCGGCACGACGAGGGTATCACCCGGCTGCATCTGGGTGGAAAGGAACGTTCCGAAATACCAGGACTTGGTATCATCGTTCCAGTTGAAACCTAATGATGTCTGGTGCCTGCTGACAACCGTACCATCAGCCTTGACAATATACATGTCATCCTCTTCCGCATCCCGTGTTGCCCCCCCGGACTTGCTCAAATAGAAGGAGGTACTTTTACCCTGCATATAGACGAAAGATGTGGGGTTGTAGACCTGTCCCAGTACCGTGACCTCACTCGGCGTCTTCGGAACCTGCAGCGTATCGCCGCCCATCACCTCAATATTATATTCGCTTTCTACAAACTCGGGCAACGGGGAAAGCTGCAGCACCATTCGACCTTCTGCTTTCGCCAACTTCAGTTTGTCGAGACTTTTCTTTAACCCCTCAAGAGAGGCTTTGGTTGCATCCAGTTCCTCTTTGGAAACCGCCAATGCAGCCAATTCGCCCTGTTTTTTCAATATCTCCTGTTCAGACCTCGCAATTACCTCTTCCATTCGCTTTTGCTGGGTTTCACGAACAGATTCCCGGGTAAACTTTGCTCCTTGAAGGTAAGCGCTTGAGGTAAAGCCACCTGCTCTTTCAATGACTGAACTAAGTTTTTCTCCCCGGTAGATGGGATAAATGCCGGGGTACATGACCTCGCCACTGAGAGAGATATGTCGATCCAGTTCCTCGACCCAGTTTGGAATCTTCCTGACGCTTAATTCGTCAAAAGGGAGGAGTACAATATTATCTTTCGTGCTCCCCTTCATTGCCTCTTCCAGGTTGATAGTAATTGGGTATGACGAAACAGTTTCGCCGGTCTGCTTAATACGACTCAATTCAGCAAACTTGTGATAGGCGGTTATCTTCAGGTTCCCCGCTGCCATGAGAAGATCGCGTACCGTCATATTCTCAAAGAGCCGATATTCTCCGGGTTTTTGCACCTCGCCATTCACCCACACCTTAGGCATTTCTTCCATGTCCCAACGGGAAAATATCCTGACCTCATCAAACTCTTTCAGCTCCAGATTAAATTGCGGATCTCCGGAAAGGGCCTTTGAAAGATTGATGAACAGTTTTTCCGGATGATAATCAGGGGGATAGAGCCGAGTTATCTCAGCGGCATTCCGGTAAAACTCAGGGAGAAGATTATCTTTTGGCAGGAGATCGCGTATCCTCATCCCTGGCTTCAAGGCATAGTCCCCCGGTCTGAGTACATAGCCGGAAAGCCTGACATGGTCACGCAAGGTTTTGTCGATGGGAAATATCTTGACCAGATCCATATCCTGGATCTTGATGGCCTTCATTATTTCTTCAAGGGTCTTTCCTTTACCCTTAGGGTCCAGGTTGAAATCGGCTACCACCTTCTTTTCATGGGCGTTAACCCGGGAAAGCTGGACTCTCTGGAGATATCCAGTGGGAAGAAAACCTTCGGCAAGGCCGACCAACTCCGCGAGGTTCGCTTCATCCTTCAATTCATAGATGGCGGGTCTTTTCACATTGCCGGAAATACCGGCCACCCTACCGATAACAGGAACGAAAATCGTGTCGCCTGGCTGAAGGCGGATATCCCTGCTTTTATCACCGGAGAGAAAAAAGTCATAGAGATCGACCGTCTCAACCACCGTGCCTGCCCGCTTGACCTGTATTGCACGAAGAGAGCCGGTCTTGAGCGGTCCCCCCGCCGCGCTGAGGGCATTTATCAGTGTCGAAAGGGAACTCAGGGTATAGTCACCTGGTGCCCGCACCTCTCCCACCACAAACACCTTAACGATCCGAAGTTTGCCCATTGTCACATTCAGGCCAAAATCCTTATATATTTTTGCCAAACTGCTTTTCAGAAGATTCTGCATTTCACCGAAAGAGACTCCCCAGACCTTGATGTTACCGACTCTGGGAATAAATATTTCCCCGCTGCGATTGACCTCAAGCTCGTAGGTACCCTCGACGCTTCCCCAAAGATTCAGGATTATCTTGTCTCCCGGGCCAACGACGTATTCAGCTCCAACAGGGATATCAGTGAGCGGTGAGAATCCTCCAGCAGATGGCTTAAAAAAATTATATCCGAACTGTTTTAGACCCTTCACTCGGTAAGCTTGAGGATGGGAGTCGTCTTTCGTGGTTTCTTCGGTCAGGAGGGACTGCTCAATAGGCGATAAGGCCTTCGCGTCCTCCGGCAGCTTTCCTTCTTCTGAAGAACGCTCTTTTTCCTTCATGGCTTCCGCTTGATTTTTGATTGCAGAAGTTTCCGAGGAAACCCGGGAATAGCTTCTCGCCGAAGACAATGCCTGAAAGGGAGTCGGCTTGTTCGGAGATGAATAGGAAGGTGCCTGGCGGGCCGGAGCAGAACCTGTCAGAAGGTCAGCAAAAACTGGCCTTGTATGCGACACAGCTAGATACATGCAGCAGAAAATGAAGAGCAAAATCACCTGGCCTTTTTTCAAGGGGGAATCTCCTGTGGTATCGGTTTTCACGTTGTAACCGCAGATACAAGTGTGATTGCATAGTATTTTTAGAAAAACATTGTTATTTTGGCAAAGTATTATAAGCTAAAAATGCTGCACTGTCGAGGAAAGGGAATCTGGTATCGGCAATTTTTGCCGGCGTATCTTTCAGGCCTTGAGAAGGCAAAAGTATATTTTGCCATAAATTGTTATTGTAAATGTTGCATATCTACTTCTACTATGTATTAATTGAATATGCAAATGTGCAAATCAGACCAGATCATTGCAGTTTTTGCAAAAGATGCGTATCTTCAGCGCGTGCCTGGCCTTGCATAGTACATTCAGACAACCTGAAATATCATCCCCCTATGTTCAAACACCCCGAGGAGGAACTGTGTCACTACGTAAAAACCTGCTGCAACTCGTGATCGACGCAGCCCTGGTAGTACTGGCCTATACCCTTGCATTCCTCTTCCGTTTCGATTTTCAGATCCCGCCCCCCTTCGTTGAGATCTTCTGGAGAGGTCTCTGGATTGTCGCGGCAATAAAACCCGTTGTTTTTTTCTGCACGGGATTTTATAGAAAGTTGTGGCGTTACGCTTCAGTTCGAGATGCCATCTCCATTTTCAAGGTGGTAAGTGTCGCGTCCCTCTGCTCCTCGTTTTTTCTCACTTTTTTCCAGTATTTTGGCCACTTTCCCCGTTCAATCATCATTCTTGACTGGCTCATCCTCCTTTTCCTTGCAGCATCGAGCCGCCTGGGCTGGAGACTGTACCGGGAGAGCAGCTTCAACTCCACTATAAATCTCGGCAAAAGAACCCTGATACTAGGCGCTGGAGATGCCGGGCGCCTCATCCTCACCGAAATAAGAAGACAGCCTCTTCCAGACAACACTATCGTAGGATTTATCGACGATGACGAGAAAAAAAAGGGAATGATGCTCAGCAATGTCCCCGTTTTGGGCAAACAGGAGCATTTGCAGGAGCTTGTCCGGCATCACAGAATAGAGGAAGTAATCATAGCAGTTCCGTCAGTTCGGGGGACTGCCTTGCGCAAAATGATCGAGAACTGCAATAAGACTGGAGCACATGTCAGGATACTCCCGGCGATCAACGATATCATGAACTGCGAGGTATTGGTAAACCAGATACGGGATGTGGAACTAGAGGACCTGCTCGGAAGAGAGCCCGTTACTCTGGATAAATCCGGCATTCGGGACTATCTACAGGGAAAAACAATCCTCGTTTCTGGTGCTGCCGGCAGCATCGGAAGTGAAATATGCCGCCAGATCGCCGAGTTCGGACCCAAAAAACTGGTCCTGCTTGACAATGCCGAGACCCCTCTTTTTTATATAGATAGAGAACTGGCCGTACGCCATCCCGAAATGAGAATCATTCCCGTGCTCGGTGACGTGAGAGACAGTGAAAAGATCGACACGGTATTCGCTCAATATAAACCGGAAGTGGTCTTTCATGCAGCCGCCTACAAGCACGTTTCTTTACTCGAATACAATCCCACACAGGCGGTTTTAAACAACAGCAGGGGAACCAAGGTGCTTGCTGACGCGGCTCACCGGTCGGGAGTCGCCAGTTTCGTTATGATATCATCCGATAAAGCCGTAAATCCAACCAGTATAATGGGCGCATCGAAACGCGTTGCGGAAATTTATATCCAGACACTGGCGAAAAAAAGCTCCACAAAATTCTCTACCGTACGTTTCGGCAATGTGCTCGGCAGCAACGGAAGTGTTATTCCCATTTTTGTGGAACAAATCAGAAAGGGTGGCCCGGTAACCGTTACCGACCCCGATGTAATCAGGTACTTTATGACTATTCCCGAAGCCGCGCAACTGGTGCTGCAGGCAGGCTGCCTTGGCCAGGGAGGGGAAATTTTTCTTCTCGAGATGGGAGAGCCGGTCCGAATTTTGGACCTTGCAGAAGAATTGATCAGGCTTTCGGGGTTGATTCCCCACAAGGATATTGATATTGTATTTACCGGCTTGCGTCCCGGCGAAAAGTTGTATGAAGAACTGCTGACAAAAGAGGAAGGGGTCATGGAGACCTCTCACAAGAAGATCAAGATTGCCGCATCGACCACAGCAGATTCGGACAGTGTTTTATCCGAACTCGAGCAATTGTACCGACTGGCTGAAACACACGATATCCAGGGGATGGTCATTGCATTACGCTGCCTGGTCATGGAGTTCACTCCGTCCCGACAGTACCAGTCCCCGGTGGAGTGGAATGGTCAAACTCAATCTTCCGGTCAGCCGATAAAAAAGAAGGCCGGCACGCACTCCGCGCAAATCCTTCCACTACGACAGCCAGCTTCAGAGCAGAACCTCACTGCTGACGGCAGCTAAAGTAGGCCAACGGCATCCCATCGTTTTCAGGGTGAACAATGTTTTCTCGGTCGGCTATTGTTTTATGCGAAGTAATTGTACTCTTCATTTGCATCACATTTCCCGCTGACTGCGCCTATGCGCTGGCATCTAACAATATCCCTCTTGATAGCCCTATCTACCTTTATTTGGAAAAATTGGCCGGGTTTGGGATCATTACATCAAACGTTCAAGGAATCCGACCTTTTTCAAAAACAGAAGCAGCCAGACTGACTCTCGAGGCCGAGAGCAACCTGGCCGGCATCAACAATGATGACGCACGTGCCTTTGCCTCAGGAATTCTTAACCGGTTGCGCGAACTGATTCCCCGCGAAGTATCCCTCCGTAACAACCAGGAAAAGGCTCCGACTTTCGATTACAATCCATTTTCCTCCGCTAGGATTCGTTATGTCTACCTTGATGGAGTCCCGCGGAGCTACGAGCGTCCGGTCTATGACCCGGGTGGAGATGGCGTATTCGGCATCGGTGCAGGATTGCGTCCAGATAATCCCTATCCCTCTCCAGTCAAGCAGCACGGAACGGAAGGAACTCCATTACTGGGAAATAACGAAGGCATCCGCTATCGAAAGGGAAGCAATGCCGAATATCGCTTTAGCGCCGAAGCGTATGTGGGAAACTTCGCCTCGGCTCTCGTTGAGCCATTTCTTCTCTATTCGGTAGAGGATCAAGTCACACAGGTCAGCTTAAACAAGGGATATCTTAAAATCGGCAGCGGCGATCTTGAATTGGAAATTGGCAGAGATTCCAACTGGTTCGGGCCAGGGTACCGGACCGCCATAACCCTTTCCGACAATGCCAGAAATTTTGACCTGGTGAAGCTCTCCAGCCCGGAACCTCTTGATATCGGATGGGTGAAGCGGTACCTGGGAAGGGTCAAGTACGCCTTCATCTTTTCCCGCTTCGACTCTACCGTGACGGACGGCATACATAGACAGCCCTACTTTTTGGCAACAAAGCTGGCCATCAAACCGGTTGACACCCTTGAATTCGGTATCAATCTCGGTCGTCAGCAAGGAGGGCCAGGGGTAAACAATTCACTCGGCAATTGGTTTCGCGGACTGGTAGGGGGTACCAACAATGACAACTCAAACAGCGTGGCCGGACTTGATTTACGGGTAAGACTACCATTCCTGCGCAACACGGAAATCTATGCTGAGTATTCAGGAGAGGATACCGCCTCTTTCTGGCCAATTGTTGAAAGTTACGTTGCCGGCATCTTCATACCCTGCCTTACGGCCGACGGCAGAAACGACCTCCGGTTTGAATACTATTTCGGGAATGCAATACTTTCCACCAATGGAACCTTTCCCGAGGGGTACCTGTACCGGGGTATGAACATAGGGCCTTCCCAGGGAGGGGCCGCTGAGGAGTTTTTTGTTCGCGGCAGCCACTGGTTTTCGGTCCGAAACAACCTGGCGCTGGAGTATATTCACACGGAGAGAGGAAATCTGGGCAGGGTTCCGGTCAACGCAGCAGGCATTTTCGATCCTAACGGAACACTCCAGGCCGTCGAACGCAAGAACGCCCTACGGGTACTCTGGCAGCTCCCGATTCACGGCGACTTCGACATGCAGTTGATGTACGGTTGGGAGCGGATCCATAACATGAACTTGATGGCTGGAATCAACCGCACCAATCAGCTTGTTACGGTTGATCTAAGTTATCGGTATTAACGGACAGCTTCCTTCCGCTACTTTAGATGGTACAATTACCTGTGCCAGCTATTTCAATGTATTTCGCAGTCGGCTCATTTTTTCAGGATCAATTTTCCTGACAGAATGAAACAGGGAGAAAAACCATGTTCGCAAGATTGAGGAAATCAAACAAGTTCAGATCTGCTCAAGTGCTGATACTGATATCGATGCTGATGGTCATCACACTGTGGGATATCGCGGCAGGTCAACCACCCGGCACTCGGGAAGAGCGGTCCAGCCGTGTTACAATCCTCAGCATCATACCTTCCCAGGCTGAACCGGGAATGAGCGTAACGCTTTACGGGTCCGGATTCAGTGATGCGACGCACGTCTTACTGGGGCCCATGGAAGCCCAAACCACTGTGCAAGGGCCGAAACAACTCAGTTTCGAGATCCCGGAACTGGCACCAGGACTTTACGGTCTTTTCGTTCGACGCGAAGACGGTGTCGTTAGCAAGGGATACAGATTTTCCGTGACACCACGGACACCATCTGTCACGTCCCTGACGCCGGACAAAATCTTCAGCTGCACCTCTGATGGTGAGCGGGAAGTTCAGATCAGCGGAAATAATTTTCTAAAGAGCTCCCAGGTGCTCTTTGATGGAGCGGTGGTCAAAAGCCGGTTCGAATCAACTGAAGCCATTTCTTTCCAACCCCCCCGGATTGCCGGAGGACTCCATACCGTTCAAGTCAAGAATCCTGGAGGAGCCCTTTCATCCTCTCTCGCGCTTTTTATCGATTCAAAACCCGAAATAACGGGGGTAATCCAGGGAGAAAATTATGTAACTTATTACAACCTGATTATCGAAGGCCGAAATCTGCAGAGCAACTCGAAGGTCGTTGTGGAAGGGAAATCCATGACTCCAGCTTCGGTAAACCCGGCCGACAGGGAAAAAGTCATTTACGTGGGCTGTAACAGGATCATCTATCAGCGCTATCCATACGATTCCGCAGAGAAGAGCTTCACGGTGCAGATTTTAAACGCCAATGGCGAGAGCAGTTCGGTGGTAGAGGTATCGGCACCCTGATTTCCGATACACGCACCACAGAGGGAAGAATGAAAACCCTTCTAAGGATTCCCCGGTGGCGAGGGTTGTCCTCCGGCAGTCGGTTGTCCCATTCCCGGTGGCGGGGGTTGTCCTCCGGCAGTTAGCCCCATCCCGGGCGGAACAGATTGCGGGGTCACAACACCCGGCTGCGCTGAAGGAGTATAGACGAAACGCCATTCGCTGTAGCGTGTCTTACCGGTAAAGTCCTGGAGGTCGTCTGCAAAACCGACCGTTTTCAACGGTGTTTCCTGGCTGGTGCTTGTAACACCCTGAATTCCTTTTGATGGGTCGTTGATCACCTCCCATGCTTTGTTCGTCATGGGATCGGTATACAGACGACGCAGATAGCGAACCGTATGTGGTGTGCGAGGGTCTTTCAGCAAATCCTTCAGATCCCGGAGTGGCATGGCCGCCTGCTCCACAGACTTAAGCGCGTACCAGCGGGTGATGGCATCCCGTATCTGACTTCCGCGGAATAGCAGCTCTTCCTCCCGCTCCCGCTGCATGATAGTCCGCCATGACAGTCCAACCGCTCCCAGGGAAATCCCCATGATAATGACCATAGTCAAGACGGCCAGCAGCGCAAACCCTTTATTATCAAGCAATTTTTCCATAGTCTCTCGGTTTCGAAGAAAAGATACTCGATACGTCAGCAAACAAAGAACCGGTCACTGATTGT
>CAVQWZ010000014.1:0-413851 GCA_963717775.1 uncultured delta proteobacterium | reverse complement strand
TTCCCCCCTGGTAATCCCTCAGCTATGCCGGGTGACTCCAGGGTTCGACAGTTCCGGGATTATGTTTTTCCATGTTTCATTTTGCCACCGGTAGGCAAAACATTGCAGGTATGACATTATGCCAGGCCTTAGTATGTCCCGACATGCCCAGTCGGGGGCACAAAGATACACCATGCCAGGGCGTATCCGCTTTGACTCCATCATCCAGAATGGGGAGTTCTTGCAAGAATAGTTTTATGCTTGAAACCCTCTGAGAAACATCCACCGTAAAAATGCAGCAACATCTTATCATTACATCTTTTGTGCCAAGGCAAAGCTGTGGATACGTCGAGTGCAAGTGGTTGATTGAGTTGGATACTTTGAAAGCGCGTAGGCAGGGTGAAGAAAAAACCGTCAGCGGAAACTGTCATATCTAACATTAGTGCCACATATGGTGGGCCTCATTGAGGATACTTTTTTTATGTTTACTTCCATTTCCAACGCCTTATTTATAATCGGGCTTGGCATGACATTACATATCTCACCCCGAGCAGTAGTGGGTGGTCAATTATCGAATTTTAGCAGAGGGCAGACATCCGCTCTGGCCATGCCGTCGCCATGTTCCGGGTTATAGACAATGTTGAGATTTGCTCAACTTTCTGGTTCAGCCAGAATACCTTGAGGTTTACCTGCTCCAAGTCGCGACCCGTCATATGTGGCAGTTAAGTTAAATATGACGGATGCTTCTGGCGGGTTACGCTTCCCCCCGGTCATTCTCCATGCAATTTTACTGTAAATACATAATGTTGCACATGAATAACCGAAGTTCTTCTCTGGCACGTTAGTTGCGGTTTGCTTTCTTTATAGAACATGAGAAATGTCGCGCTTTCTGCTATATTTGAGATGTTATCTGTTCAGGGGGAGTCCCATGAATATGTCTGATAAGAATGGTGCTGTTTTATTTGTTAAGCCGGTGATAGACTTTGTAAGTCAGTTATCAGTTAAGTCGCAGGCACCTGCTCTGACGAGTTATATTGCCTGTCCCAAATGCGGGACAATGCATGAAAAAACATCTACTTGTGTGAAGTGTTGGGTGATTTTAGAGAAGACAGCAATCCCTTCCGGAAGTCAACCAAGAGAGGATTTCCTTTCTTTTCAACACTGTTTCACGATATCCGGGCATAATAGTTAAAGGATGTCGGAATCTATTTCGCCATGCGCTTCCTGGCGTCATCTTGGTACTAATAGCGCTACTGCCGCTGATAGCTTGTTTTATAGTTGAAAGATGGTCAGGTGAAGAAATTGCCTGGCTGAAATTATCTGATACGAAAGCCGTTATTCTTGGTAGGTCGGGTAGAGAGTCCTGGAATTGGAATAACCTGTCCGACTCGGCAGGTACCGTTTTTCTTACGCCGGAAATGAATCCCATCCGACTAGAACTGCAGTTTTCCCACCTTCAGTTGCCCTTAGGAATATCAAATCGCCATTTTACCTACAGTTTGCGATTAATGGACAAGAACGGTGTGGCTGCCTTCGAGAAAAATGCTGTTAAATTATTAACTGCAGACAAAGCTACATTTACGAACATGCTGACAGGTGGAGATAAATCAACGGAACTCTTAGGGACAGTAAACATTAACAGAGGCGGCAACTATAAAATAAGTTACGAAAAAAATGACTTTAACGATATCGGTATCAATGGCTTCATGACATCAGCGGCGTTAATACTACGGCGTAACACAGTTGCTTTGCCTCTTCAAATCTATATTGTCAGCGTGGCACTGGGTATTATGCTTATGTTGATGAGCCTTGGTGTTAAACGTCGTTGGTTCTAAACTTTCGTGAGTTTGTGGATCGAGTTTATAGATTAGTTCCGGATGGAAACTAGGGTAGCAACTTTGTTTTACTTGGGAGTACTGTTAAAAATGGTCCGCCGTAAAATCAGGAATCTGGTTGAGAAAATTTTTATCCAGGGGATTTCACCCCAAAAACTGGCTCTGACCATCTCTCTCGGAATTTTCATTGGTTCTGTTCCTGTTTTATGGGGTTCAGCTATTATATGTGCTGCTCTAGCCTTCAAATTAAGGCTTAATCAACCTGGAATCCAAGTTGCGAATTCTCTGGTTTACCCAATTCAATTAGCAATGATAGTTCCTTTTTATCGCATGGGTGCAAGCCTTTTTCCCTGGGGGCCGTCCCTGTCTGCTCACTTTATTTTGAAAGAAATCATGAAAAACTGGCTAGGAAATATTGCCCTTCTTCTCGTTGCAACGCTCAAAGCCATAGCCGTTTGGTTCCTCATAGCAACACCTCTGTCTTTATTGCTGTATTTCCTTTTATATCTCAATATTTGCCAGAATGCCCAGATTCAAAGATGTCTCGGACAGCGATAGAATGTAATGTTCCATCCGACGGCGACAAACTATTTACCAGGTTGGGTTGCCACAACAGTAAGGCTGAGCGGGAAGGTAAATAAACTGTATATTTTGTTCACATGCCCCTGCTGGTCCATGGAGCGTAACCATGAAAATCCTGCTCGTGTATCCTCACTATCCTGACAGCTTCTGGAGCTTCAGACACACCTTGAAATTTATTAACAGGAAGGCAAGTTTTCCCCCGCTGGGGCTGCTGACGGTAGCAGCCATGCTCCCCGACGATTGGGAAAAGAGGCTTACATGAACGTTCGCTCTCTGTCCGAGGAAGACCTGGCATGGGCGGATTACGTCTTCATCAGCGCCATGACCATCCAGCGGGCCGGCTTGCAGGTGCATGCGGGATTTATCGTCGGTTTCGATAGTGACCCTCCCTCAATCTTTGACAAGCAGATACTTTTTATCCAGGAGAGCGGTATTGTTACTGCCATGGTTGGGTTGCTGTCCGCCATACGTGGAACCAAGCTCCACCAGCGCATGTCGCTGGAGGGGAGACTGCTGGGGGAAGGTACCGGAAGCAATACGCCCCTTGACCTCAACTTTGTCACCCGGATGAAAACCGAGCAGCTCCTGGGCGGCTATATGACCATCCTCAACACCATCTACGCACCCAAGAACTACTATCAGCGGGTGATCAGGCTCCTCCGGGAGTACCGGCCGCTGCATCTCGGGAAATTTCATCTCCAGCCTGGCTATGTGGGGGCTCTCTTCAAATCGATCCTCTTCCTGGGTGTGATCGGCAAAGAGAGGTTCTACTTCTGGAAGCTCTTCTTCTGGACTCTCATCAGAAAGCCGCGGCTATTTCCGCTTGCCATAACCTATGCCGTTTACGGGTTTCATTTCAGGAAGGTCGCAGAAAAGCTCGAAGAAAGCGGGATGTTCGATGGTAGCAGTGATTTGCATGGTGAGCGCATGCCGTTGCAGTAAGTATCGATGCCGCCCAGCCTGAACTCCACGACCGGATTCGAAACAGTAACGGCGCTTTCGAAAAAAACGGCGTTTTTATGAATCATGCCCTCAAAGAGGGACT
Organism: uncultured delta proteobacterium; assembly: GCA_963717775.1. GTDB lineage: Bacteria > Desulfobacterota > Desulfuromonadia > Geobacterales > Geobacteraceae > RPRC01. Next base: position 410,410 of record CAVQWZ010000014.1, on the reverse strand, counting down.
GCCGGTAACTGTTATCACCATGGTACACAAACTGAACCTGACGGAACTTCCTGCACTTCGAAGGTTGCTGCTGGGCAGGAATATCGCGTGGCAGATTCAGTTTGCGTGGGCCGAAGGGAAGAGGTTTTCGCTGGAACTCCGCAATCATTTCTACCGTTTTATCATGAAAGCAAGGCGCAGACCCGATACCACGAGTACCCGAAGAAGGACATAAAAGCTGAAGATATCATTTTTCGGGTAGCTTTCTCATATCTGCTCAAAACGATATAGTGACACCCGCACCGTAGTAATCTGCCCGCAATTTATAGAACTGGCCGAAGGGCAAATTGCCATTGTAATATTCGCCGTAAATCCGAATTGCCCTTTTTTCGGTATTGGCGATACGGATGTTGATGCCGGCTTTGGCGCTTATATCGGTGTTCCAGTCGGTTTCCTCCCAGGCATGGTACAAGACGCTGGCGAACAGATTCACCTTCGGATGAAAAATCGGCTTCATGCTCCTATAATCGAGGCCTGCCTGGACACTGGTGCGTTTGAGTGGGGTGTCGGTGTGGATGATATACGATGGTCCGGCGGTGAGACGAATCCCTTCCCATTCCCAGCCGCCGAGCAGTTCAATTGTCTCGAAGCTTAAGTTGATGCGCGTTTGCTGCGGGAAGCCGTGGTTTTTAAGGAGGAGATACTCGTCCCCCAGGTGTGAGGACTGGTGGAAAATACGCGCCCGCGCCGACCAAGGACCGTTTCGGTAGCTAAGCGGCAAACCGATGATAAAGTCGGCGTTGATCAGGTCCATGGAATCGGAGTCCAGATTGAACTGGGCCAAGACCGCCCCGCTGATGCCCAGCTGCCAGGTATCCGAATCGCCCCAGCCGGACCAGCGCACTATGCCGAAGCTATCGCCAAACCCGACTGCGCCGATGTTAAAACTTTCTCCGGGTAGATTGAGGCGAAGCCAGGTAGCATGGGTACGGGGCTCCTTGGGGCTTGCCAGCGGAGCATAAAACAGTGGACCCTCGGGGAATAGAATGGTTCTCTGGCTGTCGACCTGCTCGGTATTCTCAGGCGGTGCTCCGGCAAATCCTGGAATAGCGGGTAACAGCATTAGCAGAGCTAGCAATACACTGATGTTTCTCATGGTGAGTTCCTTTTTTACGGATTCTGCAGTCCGCTGTTATCGGATATAATTATCCCAGGCGTGAAATTTTATCTCTGCGTGGATAAAAGATGGGCGTGCAATCAGGCAACAATAAATCTGCACGTATGGATGAGGATATCTGATCAGTCCTTACTGCGGGTGCGAGTCACGCCGGTCAGGATCGCAATGCCGACGAGTATTACAACGGCGATCATCACATACAGTAGGCTCATACCCGCGACAATGAGAGCCCACGCAATGCCACCAATGACAAAAAGAAAACCGATGAGATAAATTATCAAGGACATGGAGCTGCCTCCTGGCTGAATCCAGCGTGTTTTAGGATAGAAATTTGCTTTTCCAGACAGCAACCATACCAATCTGAACAAGTTTTCGCCAATGCACCTGTTCCCAGATTCAAATGGATGTCAGGCACTCGGAACAGCGTTGTGGGAATAATAAGTATTTTCACCTCCTGTTTTCTTACATCATTACTAACGTAACTATATGTTCGGGAATTAAAATGACATGCCCTTTCACGTCAAAACGCTTTGCTCCAGGTAAGGATCAGGCCGCTTCCCGCTTTTCCATTGCGAATGAAACCGGAATCCCATGAGTACCCGATATACAGTGCGGAATTCCAGAAAAAACCAGTATCCAGGCCGATGGTCGTTGCTGCCCCGGTAGAACTCTTGAAAAGAAACTTGTTGGTATCCGTAACAGCTGCCCGGTCCGCCCAGATCAACGTCTCCCGCAGTTGAAGATAGAGGAAGAATGCGAGTTCGCGCCGGTATTCCAGGGCCAACAGGGCATAGTTTGAAACGAGTACCTGGTTAAACATGGCCCCGGGATAATTGGGGCGGCAGAGGTCATCCGTTTCACCGGGTAAAGGACCACCACCGAGCGTAATTGCATTGTAGCGGTCGGCGCTCTTCGTGGGAGTATAGCCGCCGTGGAGGCTGAAGAAAATCCGGTTCTTCTCCGACAGTCCCGGAATCCCGCCAGCACCCATGATATAGCCGCTAACCTGAAGGTAGCTCCTGGTATCCTCCTTGGAGAAAAACGCATTGGGGATGGTGCCGAAATTGGCCCACTTGTCCCGGTACATGTAATCCACGTCAAATCCGGCTGCCATTCCCGTATGAGGCAGTTCCAGCAGATTTCGGCGCATCCCGTCATAACGGCCCCGCAGTTTCACGCCGTACAGCATGGTGTCGGGCGGCAGCACCAGGTATGGGCCCGTGTCGCTGGTCCGATTGGCATAAAAGTACCCGACCTTTCCGAGTAGTTGGAGCCTCAGGTCGTTGTCGACCTGGAAGGGAGCAACCTTATAGCGGAGTCCGGGGCCAACCGAAGCGATCATTGTCCCCCATTCCGTATCTGACGACCTGATCTCACGATTGTTAACCACTTCCTTCTGGCCAAATGGAATCGTGTTGTTTTCAAAACGTGTGACAAGTTCAAAATTCCCGAAACTTTTGTCGTACTCCAAGTCATTGACGAAGACACTTATTACGTTGCGTGTCCTTGAATCCTCCCACACGCGCTTCAGGTAGAAAGCGCCAATAGGGGTAATGGAAGTTCCCCCCTGTTTTGGAAAGTAGAGTACCCCTCCCAGCGTTATGGCAGTAATGCGAGCACGGTCCCTGGCGGGGATGTCTATTGATTTGCCCATGAAGACAGTGCGTAATGGCTCTCCGGCCAGCGGCGTATGGTATTCGAGAGGGTCGTCGAAGTCGAAGACTGCTGGCCCCCTCTCTTCCTGAGAAACAGACTCCTCAGCCTTTTGGTCGGCAAATGATATCCCGTGTTTCGTCCAGTCGGGACACAAGAGAATTCCGGCAATGATCAAGGATACGATATACATTCCGCCTCTGGCCGATATCCGTCCACTCATTAGCTTTCTCTCCTAAAATAACTTTGTAATAACAATTATTTTGCCAATGCCGGGACCTCTCCGCTACTCCACCGATCACCAATCTTCTGCTAGAAGCATAACAATTTATGTGCCAAGAGGAAAATATGGACACAGAGGACATAATGCTTTGATTTTACAGCACGAAAATGAGCGATCGTTCTCGGGTAAGGGGAAAAGCGTCAACGACTTCCGTCATATATTGCACATCCGCCGCATATGGCGGATGTCTAAGGGGTTTGAAATTTTGATTTTGAGGACACCTCCCCCTAACGGTGTATCGGTTGATGAAATATCAAGGTATCAAGTATCTGACCCGACAGGTTCTTCCTTTTAATTTGCCCAGACGCATAAAATGGCAAATCAACTCTTTATAAGTTTTTTTAGCAACTTTTGCACAGAACGCTTTTCTTGCATTCTCCTCTCTTTTACCAAACGTTTAATTCGGCCGTTACCCATTCAATCCTTTCCCTGAGATTCCACGAAGGCAAAAGGTGGTGGATTTTTTCATTGACAAGCAGAGGCAAATTCTCTTGTTATTATTATAATTATCATATATCGTAACGCATCTATAAAATAAGGGTCGGTACAATTGTTAAGTACAAAGTATTGCTAACCCAAAAGGAATCTAATGTGAGTAAGACTTTGCTGGAGTTGGCCAATTACCTTGGTGGTCAGATTATAGGTGATCCTAATGTCTGTATTTACGGCCTAGGAACGCTGGATAATGCAACAGAGGGACAAATTACTTTTCTTGCAAACCCCAAATACGCACAGAAAGTCGAATCAACAAAGGCTGCAGCAGTCATTCTGCCACCTGGGGCCAATTCTTTTGGCCATAATGCTATTGTGTTGGCCAGCCCATACCTTGCATTTGCCAAGCTGCTTACTTTGTTTACTACCAGAACCCGTGTTGTCAAAGGCATAATGGATGGTGCCTTTGTCAGTAAAGAGGCTATTGTCGGTAAGGATGCAAGTATCTACCCCAGCGCCTGTGTCGCTGATGGGGTCCGAATAGGTGACAGGGTTACGATTTATCCGAATGTTACCATTTATGAAGGGGCTATATTGGGAGACGATGTTACTCTTCATGCTGGAGTGAGCGTACGAGAGGGATGCAAGATTGGGAACCGCGTTACAATCCACAACGGCTCTATAATTGGTGCCGATGGCTTTGGTTATGTGCCGGACGGCCAGTCCTGGTTTAAAATCCCGCAAATCGGTATTGTTGTTATTGATGACGACGTCGAGATTGGGGCCGGTACTACAATTGACCGTGCGGCACTGGAGGTGACTCACATCGGTCGAGGCACAAAAATCGACAACCAGGTACAAGTGGCTCATAATTGCACGATCGGAGAGAATTGCGTTATTGTGGCCCAGGCTGGCATTGCCGGAAGTTCCAAATTAGGTAAACATGTAACACTTGGCGGACAAGTTGCGATAACCGACCATATTACAATAGGTGATAACGCAATGATCGCCGGGCAATCGGGTGTTTTCGGCAGCGTAGCACCAGGAGAGGTATTAAGTGGGACTCCAGCTATCCCGCACAAGAAAAGGCTTAAAGCCGCGGCGGTATTTTCGCATCTGCCGGAAATGCGCAAGTCTCTTACCAGGATGGAAAAACGATTGAGAAAAGTTGAGGAAGGGGTATTTATGGATACGCCCATAAGTTCACCTGATTAGTATCTTCCGCAAGTCGCAGCCAACCCTCTGAACGCTTTCCAGTTTGGGCGGCTGTGCGGCTGGAAGCCTATGGGTTCAACGCCTATGGGATTGCCTTTTTGATATCTGCTGGCATAAATCACCCCTGGCAAGTAAATCACGCATTCACTATCCCGGCGCTGTCTACCATGTCATTCTTCGCGGCAACGCAGGAGATCCGATCTTCTTTGAAGCCGCGACCGTTACAGGCTTTATCTGATTCTACAGTATGTCGTTGAGAAGTTCGGATGCCGCTGAGGGCGGAGTTGGTAAATTTGGACCTCCATGATAAGTAATGTCAAGGGATTACGAAGATTTTCATCCTATGTTGATCCTGATCCCTAAAATCATTCCCTAATCGAGAAAAAGAAGTATTATTATTTAGCCGGTCATGTAAGGGCGTTCCTGAAATGCCTCTGGAAAGAACCGAGTTTTCTTTGTCCCTCTGTCCCTAAGATTCACCAAACCCCATTTTTATCACCCCTCGCAACTCACCAAAAGATGCCGACTACCATCACACGATTATTGAATATACATACTCCGAAAAGAGGGCGACCCGATACCCGTCAGGCATAATGGCTCGGCTTGCTTGCCACATCTTGTGGTCTTAGATCAGCCGATCCCAATTTTTGAAGCATAATGGTGGGATGGTGTCCATTAAGTGTACCCAAATGGATATTCGTTGATATTTTTTGTTACACCTTCCTTTTGTAGTTGCCGTTGCCGACCAATTTGAATCAAATTTTCCGACAACAGGAAACCTGACGGTTGCCATTGCGAGTGTCCACTGTTGACAGGACACGTCAGAGAGAGCAGCCTTGTAATGGATATCCCCTTTTCTAAGGGGGAAGACGTCTCTTAACGTTCCCCCGCAAACTTGATTGAATCGATCAGTTCCGTTGCCATAAACTCGACTTCATACCGAGCATGGTAATCATCTACCAGGATGGATGCGCTGCGGTTGGACTGGCTTGCCAACGAGTCGTCTTTGCAGAAATGAACCCGGCAGTCGATTGGCCTGACGGCATAAATCAGGCACTTGCCGTTCTTGCCCAGAAACTTACAGGCGTCACTACCTGCTTCATAAAACCGGAATCCCCGCTGCTTTGCCAAAAAGCGATTGATCAATTTGATCTCCGGACAGGTGACGCCAGGTACGCCCCCGCTGTTGGACGGCCGGCAGCAATCGGAATTGCACTTGTCCGAGCGTCCGCATTTCATTCCGGTCTTGTCTGTAATGTCTGCCAATCTGTCCCTGAGGACTTCTAACGTCATACTTGTTTTTCCTTTTCAGCTGCACTGCTCTTGCTGCCATCTCTCGAGGAACAACGGGGGCAGGCTCGTACTATTTGATAAATCTGATAAACTTCCGCCATGGCAAGAAAAGCAAGAATCCATTATTCCGGCGCCCTCCACCAAAGAGACCTGACCCTTAAAAGCTACATTATTTGGATGGGCATGGGCTTTAATTTCAATGTATATTAATAGTAGCAGGTTTCATATTTGAATCGAAGTAGTTTTGTTTTGAGCGGGTAACATAAAGGAGTATGTAAAATGAACCATATAGTTTCATTGATAACTATTTTATGCCTCTCTCAGATACCATTTGTCTATGCTGCAGATTCGGAAGGTCGTTTTTGGCTTGGGGGTGGTGTTGGCAGCGTTAGTTGTTCGCAGTTTGTTTCGTCGATGAAAGAGGTTAAATCCTCAGAAACTGGAAGTCCTTCCTTTGTGGAAGCAACACAAGGTTTTACAATGTATATATCCGGATTTCAAACAGGCTACAATTTCTCGACCCACAATACTTGCGATATTTTTGCGGAAGCAAAAACTTCCTACGAACGCCTCTGTTGAATATTATGAGGCGGCAAGAAGTGTGACTTCCACCTGTTGATTCAGGGTTAAGATAAACAGTTTCAACTGGCTCCCAGTTACGGATGTTTTTTGACCAGCGGTTCGGATTTAGTTGCCTTGCCTTCACGTATATGTCCCCGGCGGTTTGCCAGGATGGCATTCTCCCGTCCAAAGTGGCGGTCGTCTGGGGTAACGAAACGAATGCCGCTGTGCAGATGCTCGGTGTTATACCAGTCAACGAAACCATCAACCCAAGTCTGGGCCGCTGCCAGACTTGAAAAAGGCCGGCTCGGATAACCAGGTCTATATTTCATTGTTCGGAACAGCGCTTCTGAGTAGGGGTTGTCGTCACTGACCTGTGGCCTGCTGAAGGAAGGAACTACGCCCAGGCGCTGGAGGGTAGCCAGCATGGTCGCCCCTTTCATCGGGCCGCCGTTGTCGGAATGAAGAACCAGGCCTTCCGGATTGATGCCGAGCCTGAGACAGGCTTTCAGAAACAGCCTTGCGCTATAGTCATTGGATTCTTTTAAAAACACCGTGGACGCTACGATCTTGCGGCTCCAGACATCCATGATCATGTAGAGATAAAAGAACTGCCCAAGAATCGGGCTCTTCAAGTAGGTGATATCCCACGACCAGACCTGGCAAGGACCGGTAGCCACATGTTCCTTTGACTTGCGGCTGGTGGCGGGTCGGGAGGGTTCCCGGTGAGTAATCTGATTCTCTCTTCTCTGAGCACCCGGTAGAAACTCGATTCCGACGCCACATAAATTCCCTGGTCGGCCAGTTGCGGCACAATCTGCTTCGGCGAAATATCCCGAAACGCCGGGGAGTTTGCGATCTCAATGATGTTCTGCCGCTCCGCCGGGGCCAGCTTGTTTGACGGATCGGTGCCCGGCCCACGCCGTCGGTCTGCTCCGTCTCCCTGGAGATTCCAACGCTGGAACGTGCGGATGCTCAGTCCGACGGCATCAACGGCCGACTTCGAGTCTCGCTCCGGAATGGGTTGCCTCTTTGATAAGTTGCCCGATCATCTGCCGTTCCTCTTGTCCGTGGGCTCGTCCTCGCCCCCCCAGATCGATTGGACTTTTTTTTGGAGGATCAATAATCGCGGCGGCCTCAGCCAAAGCTTTCTCTTTGCGCGAGTAACTCTTTTTCCAGTTCGTTAATTTTACGGGTTTCCCCCGATTTTTTGGAGGAAGACCGAGCCGGCTTTTGAAGCCCCGACAGCATCATGCTGCGCCATTCTCTTAGCTGTGCCTCATGGATTCCATTGCGGCGCAGGAAGGCACCAAGTTGATCTTCGGCAACCGCCTCAGCTTCAATGACAATCTTGAGTTTTTCTTCGGCAGACTTATCTTGTGGGCGCTTTTTGGGCATTGTTCTCTCATATCCTGGAGGTATTCGGAGCTAACGGATTCATCCACAACGTTTGCGTCTCGAAGCCAGCGCGACAGCGACTGTTGGGGAACGCCCACTTCTCGGGCTAGAGCGGAGGCCGAGATGCCATTAGGGCCAACCATCTTGCGGACCATATTGGACTTGAATCCTTGTGTGTATGTCATTATAAATCCTTGCTGCCCCCAGATGTTGAATAAAATACGGGTCACCGACTATCGCCGGTCCCGGTCTGCCGAACTGAATGGCAAGCTCGCTACGCTTGTTGCCATTCAGTTCGGCAGACCGAGGTTAAACAACCCATCCGAGGCGACAACTATCCTGACACAGGGGGGAACTCTTATCTTGGGTAGAGAAATACTGTCAATCTTATCCGACAAAACGTTTTGGCGATGCAGTTGTGTCCCTTGGAAATGCGTATTATTCGAAGCGAAAGCTGGTCTGTACTCACTAGAATTGTTCAACTTTATGTATTGGCTGTTCTCCCCTCTCCCGGCGCTATGCGTCCCCCTCACACTACTTTTTTGCCGCGTGGAGCGCCTGGTCCAGGTCGGCGATGGTGTCGTCGGGATGTTCTGCGCCCACGCAGAGGCGGACCAGGTGTGTTGGGATGTTGGCCTGTTGCCGTGCTTCGCTCCCCTGTTGCTGATGGGTGGAGATGGCGGGAATGGTGGCAACGCTTTTTATTCGCCCCAGGTCTGTTGCCCGCCAGATCCTCTGCAGGTTATCGAAAAAGACGCGGGTCTTTTCCATGCCGCCTTTAACACAGAATGACAGCAGATGCCCATACCGGTTGACAGGTTTTCCGTACTGCTCATCATACTCCGCATCCACCAGCCACATGTATTTTTTGGCCAGATCGTGCAGCGGGTGGTTCGGCAGTCCCAGGTATTGGACACTTTCTATCTGCGGGTGGCTTTCGAGGAAATGGGCCACTTTCATGGAATTGCGGCTTAGGAGGTCCATTTTGGAGCGGAGGGTGCGCATGTCGTTCAGGGTCATAACCGCTTGCATAGGGTGGAGGTTCGGACCGAAATCCCGGTTTTGCTGGTACTTGATGTAGAGGGAAAAATCGCTTTTCAGCTGATCATCATCGATATTCGTAATCAGGTTCTTGCGTGCTATGACCGCCCCGCAGACCCCGAACCCACTGCTGGTGAGGCTTTTGGTTGCAGATTGGACGACAATATCCGCGCCGTGGGTGATGGGTCGCAGCAGTGCCGGTGTGGCTATGGTTGAGTCGACGATCAGGGGGATGTTGTGACTATGTGCCAGATCTGCCACCGACTTGATGTCAAAAAATCCCAACTGGGGGTTGCTGGGGAGTTCCCCATAGAGAAAACGGGTATGTCTATCGATTTTGGAAGCCCATTCGTCAAGGTCTGTCGCATCCAGAACCCATCGGCATTCGATGTTGTGCTCCTGCATGAAGCGTATCGTGAATTGCTGGTATGTCCCGCCATAACACTGGATGGTGGCTACGAAGTTCCGGGTTTCGTGCACGTCATTCTGCACCTTCAGGAACGGTTGTACCGCCGTCATGATGGCGGCCATTCCCGAGGAAGTAGAGCAACAGGATGTTTCGCCGTCGTACCCGTATCCTTCCAGTAATGCCAGAGTCCATTCGTAGTAGTAGGTGGAAGGATTTGCGATCCGGGAGTAACACCAGGTGGGGATCTTATAGGCCAGCGCAGCCGCCATCTCGTCCGAGTCGCGATAGGCCTGTGCGGTGCTCATGAAGATCGGCTCGATGATTGATCCCTGGTAGTCCTCTATGGCGTCCTTGACCGTATAGAGCCCATGCACTGCGATGGTATCGAACTTCCACTTTTTCACCACTTCGTGGATGTACCTGGCGCGTTCGGCCAGGTACCGGTTGTTCTTATCGATGTACCGCTGCATCCCTTCGGTAATTTCTATATCGTTGTCCGGTGACATGTTTACCTCACTAGTCTCTTCCGCACTTTCCCCTAAAATGGAATCAGCCCCGTATAAAAATGATAACCCTTCTTCATTGCGAGTCAACCGGGTACTGGAGCCTTGTTCGACCCGGAAACCGGGAAGTTGAGTCCCTGCTTTTCCGAAACATGACCCGAATTATCTCAAGAAGGTGCGAAATCACAATCATTGAAGAGACACACAGGCGGCAGGTTTCACCATCTGACATGTGTCGGGTAGCTTCTATTCGTAACTGCACCATGTGATGGCGCTCCTCAAGAAGTATTTCTTGCCTTGCCGTTTGATAAATAACCAACTCAAGGTACTGTTGTATTTCAGGAAGGATTTTTGGCAATTGATTGGCAAAGGGCGGATTTGTCCTGGAGATTTCAGCCGGTAAACTGAACTGAGGCAAGGCTATTGTCGCCCGTGAAGAGAGGTGAAATTATGACGGATAAACAAGCGGACCTGGCGGGACCGGGAATAGGCAATTACGATGATCTGGCGCGGGAACTACCCGATGACTATGAGGCCCTGCTGTCGCCGATGGAGAGAATGAAGGCCGTCTTTGCCGTGAAGAATTACCTTGAAACGAATCTGTGCAAGGAGCTGAGCCTGCAGATGGTCCAGGTCCCCCTGATTGTCGACAAGACCAGCGGCGTGAACGATTACTTGGACCGCGATGGTTCGCGGACCCCGGTGGAATTCCCCTGCGGACTGGGGCTCGATCAACCCATCCGGGCGCAAGTGGTGCAGGCCGCGACGAAATGGAAACGCATGGCGCTCCGGCAATTCGGCTGCTCGGTGGGCGAGGGTATCTGCACCGACATGCGGGCCGTGCGCAAGGACTATTTCCTCGACCACGACCATAGCGCATACGTGGACCAATGGGACTGGGAGTTGGTCATTACCCCGGAACAACGGACGCTTGAATTCTTGAAGGATATTGTTACCAGGATCTGGAGGGTAATCCGGGGAGCCGGCGCCGTGGTCCAGGAACTGTATCCTCAACTCGGAACGTCCGGATATCCGGATTTCCCCAAGGAGATAACGTTTCTCCATGCTGAGGAAATACTCGAGATGTATCCCGACCTGCCGCGGAAACAGCGTGAGACGCGGATTCTTCTGGAGAAATCTCCGGCGGTCTTCATCATCGGTATCGGCTGGCCGTTGAAGGACGGCTACCCGCACGAGATGCGCGCTGCCGACTACGACGATTGGGTGACGGAAACCATTGTCAGGAACGGTGAGCAGTACCATGGTTTGAATGGGGATATCCTGGTGTGGAATCCGGTGACGAAACGTCGCCACGAGTTGTCTTCGATGGGAATACGGGTTACCAGGGAAACGCTCAGGATCCAGCTGAAAATGTCGGGTCAGGAGGATTTTCTCGATCTTCCCTACCATAAGGCCATTCTTAACGACCGGATCCCGCTCAGTATCGGTGGCGGGATCGGCCAGGCCAGAACCTTCATGTATCTGCTGCGCACGGCTCACCTTGGGGAGGTTACCGTGTCGGTATGGCCAAAAATTCTGAAGGAAATCTGCCAGCAGAAGAATATTCGCCTGCTCGAGTAACCGGTAATAGTATGCAGCCCTGCGAGGTGCTGTGACGTTAGCCGTATGGTGGTAAATGCAGTTTTAGGAGGGGTCATCATGAATGAACAGCTTCAGAAGGAGCGTCACCACCGGGGAATTCTCTATGCCATCGCCCGCCAGTCCATGGTCGAGCGGGGACTTCTACCGGATTTTTCAGCGGAGGCGCTCGCCGAGTTAGGCAAAATCAATGGGCCGGCCAGACCTGCTGTCGAAGTTTCAGACCTTCGCGGTCTTTCCTGGGCCTCCATCGACAACGACGAGTCCCGCGACCTGGACCAGTTGACGGTTGCCGAACAGGCAGGGGACGGTCAGGTTAAAATCCGTGTCGCCATTGCCGATGTGGACGCTTTGGTGCATAAGGACTCAGCCCTTGATGAGCACGCCCGGCATAATACCACCTCGGTTTATACCCCCGCGGTGATCTTTCCCATGCTGCCCGAGAAGCTTTCCACCAATTTCACTTCCCTCAATTACCGTGAAGAACGCATTGCCGTTGTCGCGGAAATGCTCGTCAACAGGGACGGCACCCTTCAAGAATCCGGGGTGTACGTGGCCGTGGTGAAAAACAAGGCAAAACTGGCCTACCATGGCGTCGCGGCCTGGCTTGAGGGCAGGGGAGAGCTGCCGGCTGGAATAGCCGGGGTATCGGGGCTTGCTGAAAACCTCCGCCTCCAGGACCGTACCGCCCAGGCCATGAAGGCCTTCCGGCATGAGCACGGCGCCCTCAGTTTCGAAACCATTCAGGGCGAGCCGTTGTTCCTGGGTGACGAAGTGGTTGACCTGCGAGCCAAAGAGAAGAACCGGGCCCAGGATATCATCGAAGACTTCATGATAGCGGCAAACGCGGCAATCGCCAGGTTCCTTTCGGCCAAGGGCTTTCCTTCCCTCAGGCGGGTAGTGCGGACGCCCCGGCGCTGGGACCGGATCGTTGATCTTGTGGCAGGCTGGGGGCAGAAACTTCCCGGTCAGCCGGATTCCAAGGCACTCGAGACGTTCCTGGTCAGGGCAAAGGCTCGGGACCCGCTCCGATTTCCCGATATCTCTCTAGCCATCATCAAGTTGCTCGGATCGGGCGAGTATGTGGCGGATTTCCCGGGGCGGGAAGCGCCGGGACACTTCGGCCTCGGCCTGAGGAAATACATGCATTCCACGGCCCCCAATCGCCGCTATCCCGACCTGATCACCCAGCGCCTGCTCAAGGCGTCCCTGGCCGGCGCGGCCGTGCCCTATGGAAAAAAGGAGCTGGAGGCCCTGGCTTTGCATTGCACCGAGGCGGAAGACGCGGCAGCCAAGGTTGAGCGGCGGGCGGAAAAGTCCGCGGCTGCCCTGTTCCTCGAATCAAGAGTCGGCGAGCGGTTCGACGGCATTGTCACCGGTGCCTCCCAGAAGGGTACTTGGGTTCGGATTTTTCATCCCCCGGTGGAAGGGAAGCTGGTCGAGGGATTCCAGGGCCTTGACGTGGGTGACAGGGTCCAGGTGAAACTTGTTTCCACCAATGTGGAAAAAGGTTTCATTGATTTCCAACGGGTCCACGGGCGGAAAAAGAGTCACCGGTAAGACGTGCTAGGATAAACGCAGGAACCTGGAAGTGTGGCTACTCTGGGAGGCCGAGAATCTATGTTTGACAAAAATTCGCTGAAAAGTTTGTGTGTGTGCTCATTGGACGATAGGCTCTCCTCCTTAGGCGAGGAAATGGGATATGGATATAACTGGCAGGGCAGAGCTCTGGCAGGTCCTGAAGCTGAGCCGGAGTGTTCGTTTTGATGCCGGACGATGATACCCTGCTTGCGGACACTCTGCGCATGGTGGTGCGTGGCCAGGTGGTGACGGACCAGAAGTCTCTGCGTCGGTATTCCTTTGATCAGAGCATCTACCAGATCGAGCCGCGTGTCGTGGTGCTGCCGGAGGATCCTGAGGATGTTCAGCGGCTCGTCGCCTTTGCCGCCCGGGAAGGACTTCCGATTACCGCCCGTGGCGGCGGTTCCGGTACCGCGGGCAGTGCCTTGGGGCGCGGCATCGTTATGGTGATGCCGGATCATGGCTGTTGGAACCGGATCAGTGATTTTGCTCCAGATGGTGCAATTGCCAGGGTCCGAACAGGTGCCGGTGTTTATCATAATGTCCTCCAAGACTATCTCCGGCAGCGGGGTTTCTTTTTGCCGGCCGATGTTTCCAGTGCCGAGATCAGTCGTATCGGCGGGAATATTGCCACCAAGGCGAGCGGGCCGCACGCCCTTCGTTATGGCTCTATCGATCGTTTTCTTGAGCGGGTGACATTTGTCTCAGATCGGGGTGAAGTCGTTGATACCGGCAATGAAGCCACCATCCCGGTTAGAATCAGGGCGCGTCTGGCTGACCTGCGACAGCGGCTCCGTTCCGACCGGGCGGCCATGACGGTGCTAGAGAGCCGTCGCCGGCTGAAAACGGCCAGCGGCTACAACCTCTTTGCCTTTCTCGCCGACCTAACCGACGGACAGTTGATTGCCCAGTTGCTTGCCGGCAGTGTTGGAACTCTCGGGCTGGTTCTCGAGGCCACGCTACGGGCGGCGCTCTACGAACAACAACGTGTGGCGGTACTGCTTTATTTCGACGACCTGGCTGAAACGGCACGGGCGGTCTGCGCCCTGCGGGAGCTTCCTGCTGCGGCCATCGAGCTCATCAGCCGTGAAACGGTCAAGATCCTCCGCCAGCACGGCACGCTTCCCGAGTCTCTAGACGTTGATGCCAACCTGGTGCTGGTGGAGTTGACAGGTCCATTGGCCATGGTCGAGCTGGAAAAGGTCAAAAAACTGCTGCTGGTCGAGGGCCTTCGTCTGCACTCTGCCCCGGTCGTGGCCAGTGAAGCCGCTGAGATCGACCGCTTGTGGACAGTGCGCAAACAGATTCTCTGGCTGATTCGCAATCCTCAGCCCGGATTCCAGGCGCTGTCGGTGGTCAATGATGTGGGGGTGCCGCCGGAGCACCTGGCTGAATTCATCTCTGCTGCGGAACAGGTCTTTGCCCGTCACGGACTTAGCGTGCTGATGTACGGCCATGCCGGCAGCGGCAACCTCCATCTGCGTCCCCTGTTCGACCTGAGGCTTCCCGGATTGCCTGCCCGGATTCAACGGCTGGCCGACGAAATCTATCGGGTGGTTTTGCGTTATGGCGGCACGGTTTCCGGTGAACATGGTATGGGCCGCCTGAGGGCGCCGTATCTGCAGCGGGAGTGGGGACCGACCTTGTACAGGTACATGCGCGAAGTGAAAGACATTTTTGATCCTGGGGAACTGTTCAATCCGGGGGTGGTCTTCAGCGACAGGCCGATTACCGACCATCTGCGGGAAGATCTGCTGACCTCCGAAGCAGGCGAGAAGGACTGATTGAGGTAACGGCTGCGGTTGGGCAGGAAAAAGATTTGACGATGGCGTTTGAACGGAGCGAGGTGAACAATGGCAGAGGAACAAGGGTTCTATTGGCAAAGATACGCTGACGCCGAGCAGCTTATCCTGGAACTGATCGCTGCGTGCCGCCGGCGAAGCACTACCCTGGCCGGTTTCGAGCAGCGGTTGGTCCGGCAAACCAGCGGTCGTTTGCTCGATTGGGTTGATCATTTGCTGCTGCGGTCCTCCCGGCAGTTCAGTGACAGGCTGACCGAACTCGGGTTCGTCGTCCAATCGACAGACGACCTGGATGTCTGGCAGCATCCTGGGGCGCAACTTCCCCGGGTCGTATTGACCCGAAAAGCAGGGCCTCCGGAAACGGGGTTGGCCCTGCGGGTGGAAAACCTATCTGACTTTCTGCAAGCGAATGGTTTCTTTGCCGAGATCGAGGGTGAGCCATTTCACCCATTCCGTAGTGCTCGACTTAAAGCAGAGAAAGATATTGCCCTGCTGGCGGTTGAACGGCGCGGCAGTGCCGTATTTACTCCAGGCTTGGTGCCGTCAGGCTACCAGCATGCTTACCTGTCGGCGCTGGAATTATGGCAGACCCGACCCCGGGTCATCGACAATGAGGATCTGCTGTGGGAAGAAATTTCCCGGAGGGTTGATGAGATGATTTCCCAGCTGGGTAGCGGTCCGGCCGCCCAACTCGTCTGCCAAGGGGAGCGTCGCTATTGGCTCACTCGGAACTTTGCCGGTCGTCTGCAACAGGGGCGGCAGGATACCCTCGGCCTGGGTTTGGCCAATTACGATCACCACACGTTTCGCAGTTCCCGGCGCCATTTCCGCAGGCTGGTAGAACTCTTCTCCCGCCTCGGTTTTGCTCACCGCGAGCGATTCTATGCCGGAAAAGAAGCGGGATGGGGGGCGCAGATCATGGAAAATAGTGAAGCTGGACAGACCCTGTTTCTTGATGTCGATCTGGCTCCCGAAGAAGTGGTCGTCGATTTCACCCGTGAAGAACTGCCGGAGCGGGAGCATCTCGGCACGGTTGGCCTCTGGTGTGCCCTGCACGGTGATTCTATCTTCGGCGCCGGCATGCACCATCTGGCTTCCCGGTTCGATTTCGACCGTCTTATCGGCGATCTGGCCGAGCATGGTGTCCAGTACATGGCGCCTTTTAGCGACTTTCCCTACCTCAGGCAGGCCTTCAGTATCGCGGAACGGTGGGATGTCGACCCGGCACGCTTGACGAGACTGCTTCGGGAACAACGCATCAACAGCGAGCAGGAAGAAAAATTTCTTGCCCAAGGGGCTATCGGCAGCCACCTGGAAAACATTCAGCGTTGCGAAGGTTATAAAGGCTTCAACAGGAAAAACGTTAGCGCAATTATCCGCCAGACCGATCCTCGTCGCTGACATATAAGCATGGTGAAACAAAGATACTGTTCTCGCATATGATTCTGAATATCCCACTGTGTGCTCCCTTCCTGGTTCGCGGCAGCGCGAAATCCTTTCCTTAACGTGAGACTATTAATACTTCTGGTTGATTACAATTGAAATAAATTAATTGTTATAGGATTATGGATCTGATATGTAACGTGAGAAACCTGATAATCGCCAAGCGGGCACTAAGCGCTAAAGGGCGCTACCATGGAGGAGAAACAGTCAGGCTGAAAACAAACCATTTATACCGAAAATACAACCTCCTGAAAGGAGAAGAGAACGATGGTCGTTTCCGCACATGCCCCCATAATCAGGGCCTTTCTGGTCGGACTGATTGTAATCTTTATCAATAGCCCTTTCCAGCCAAGCTTCAGTTTTGCTGAGAGCGAGATAGCTGTGTCGGCCGGTGAAACGTTTACCCTGCCGGAAAGTGGAGTTTTTTGGACACGAAATAGTAATCCTGCCGGCCAGGAATTGACTTGGGCCGGGGCCCTTGCGTTCCTCAATGGACTGAATATAAAGAAGTTTGCTGGCTGTGAGGGGTGGCGCATGCCCTCCCGAGAGGAGTTGACGGAGATGCTGGAATATCTGAACAGTGGCAGTGCCGATGACGAGGATATTTCCCCGGAGCAGGATGACTACTGGTCATCTTCGGTTGATCCTCTCGAAATTGGTTTTGCGGATGTCGTAAATATGGAGGACGGCAGCGTTGACAGCAATGAAAAGACGGAAACCAATTATGTCTGGCCTGTGTGTGGGCAGTAGAAGTCATTCTGTATGCATTTAATCGTTGAAATACTGCTATGAAAGAGGAGGAGTTATGATTCTTACCAATGTAAACACTGTTCCCGGCAAGAAAATCATAGAGCACTTTGGCATTGTGCAAGGTAGTACCGTACGTGCCAAGCATGTCGGCCGGGACATCATGGCCAGCCTGAAAAATCTGGTGGGTGGCGAGCTCAAAGGCTATACCGAACTGCTTCAGGATGCGCGGGAAGAAGCCATGCAGAGGATGACAGAACAGGCAAGGCAGTCCGGGGCGAATGCCGTGGTGAATATCCGTTTTGCAACTTCGTCCGTGGCCCAAGGGGCTGCCGAGCTTTTTGCCTACGGTACAGCCGTCCGAGTTGAATAGGGGGGAGCCATGGAAATTGTAACCAGGTACTTCGATCTGTTATTTTTTTTGGCGCTTGTAACGTTAGGCTACACAGCGGGCTCCTACGCGGAACGGAAACATTATGTCTCCATTGCCAAACGGGAACGAGAGCAGTTGCAGTTTCAGGTAATGACAGCCGAGGCCTATTTTGCCGAGGGGCGGGTGAAGACGGCTTTTCTGGTGTCCGGCAGTGCGGTAATCTCCATCGACTATTTCAAGCGAATGCTTGCAATCTTGCGCAATATCTTTGGCGGCCGCATCAAGGCCTATGAATCTCTTTTGGACCGTGCCCGGCGAGAAGCGATTTTGCGAATGAAAGACCAGGCGATCGGGAAAGGTGCGCACATGGTTGTTAATCTGCGCCTGGAAACAGCCACTATCGGCAATTCGGCCAACCGCAAAAGCAAGTTAGGCAGCATCGAAGTGGTGGCCTACGGTACGGCGGTTGCCCTAAATCCCAAATGAAATACACGCCGAAGGAACTGTCGGGTAACGTTAATGTTTCCAGTAGCCACCCCTTGAAGGAACTGGCGTGGATGCTCGGGGGGTTGGTGGCCATTGTGGCGGTCATCTCTCTCGGATTCTGGTGGATGGCCGAACTGGTCGTCCCTAGGGTTCCCGTTGATGTTGAGGTCTGGGCAGGCAAGTATTGATGGGAAAATACCCTAGCCAGGAGAACCCGGACCTTACGAAACTTCTGCAAAAATTAGTGAAGACCCTTCCCCCGGATTCACCCCTGCATAAGTATACATTTTCTGTCAGCGTTGCTGAAAACGAGGCTGTTAATGCCATGGCTATGCCGGGAGGACAGATTATGGTGTTTTCCGGGCTGCTGAAGAAGGTGCACTCAGAAAATGAACTAGCCATGGTTCTGGGGCATGAGCTCGGCCACTATGCCCACCGCGACCACTTGAGGGGCATGGGCCGGGGACTTGGCGTTACTCTGGCTCTTGCGATGTTTTTCGGGCAGGACAGTTCTGTGGCCGGAATAGCTTCGGACCTGTTTCTCGGTATGGAGATGCGCTATTCCCGACAACAAGAGACGGCAGCTGATGCGTTCGGGTTGGACATGCTGGCTGCTGGATATGGCCATGCCGGAGGTGCCACCGATTTTTTCTCCCGTCTCGCCGGGGAGGCGGGTGGCAAGTTCCCATATCTACTGGCATCGCACCCGCATCCTGATGACAGGATTGCCGGCCTCCGAAAAATGATTGCAGAAAAAGGTTATCCGCTTCGCAAGACCGTTCCATGGGAAGTGGGTAAGCTCGGCAGTAAAGAATGAAGATTCACTGGTAAATTGCAAGAAAAGTAACAGTTTTCTGCTTCAGTTGGCAGGGAAAAGGGGCACTCCCCTATGAATGAAATTGTTCATGGAGGGTGCCCCTTTTTTTGTCCTGAAATCGCCCGTGAGCTAGAATGAAGGCTCGGACAGGGTCATCGAACAGAGCTTGTGTCTCGTGTAACTTTACTTTGCCGTAGCGAGGGCCTGGTTCCATTTGTTAGTGAAGTTGTCATTGATCCAGTGCTGATCAAGCCATTCCTTTGGTTCAACTTCTATGCCGTTTACGAGAATTCCGAAGTGCAGGTGGTCTCCGCCGGCCATGCCGGTTGAGCCGGTATTGCCGATGGTCTGTCCTTTGGTCACTGGATCGCCGACGGCAACGCCGATGCTGCTCAAGTGAGAATAGAGGCTCTGCAGTCCGAGGCCGTGGTCGATGATAACGCACTGGCCGTAAATGCCGAGTTCATTGGCGAAGATGACCGTGCCGTTGTTTGCAGCCGGGACCGGTGATGCGGCAATGGATGCCAGGTCGAGGCCCAGGTGAGTTTGGTGGTCGACCTTTTGGCCTTCGTAGTAGTAGTCGCGCTGGTCATCGAACCCGGCCCGGGGGGCGGCTTTGGGTAGACGCAGGAAGGCACCCTGCCAGAGAGGTTTCCCGGCGGTTTTGGTGCTGAATTCTTTCAATTTGGCAACATTTGCGGCGCGAAGTTCGCCATTCACTCGCAGGAATAGCTTGAGCGGGTCTCGGGTGTCCGGAAAATAGTGTTGGAAATCAGGCATTTTCGCAGCGAGAAAAGACTGGCTGATGTTGATTCGGTCGGACCTGACAGGCCTAAGCCTGGTGTGAAAGTAGATGCCGCTGATGCGTTCGTTACCAGCAAGGTCTACTGCAACCAGACGCGGTAGAAACTCATTTGATTTCATATCGTGAGGGAAGGCAAACAGACAGGCATAGACGCCGCCTTGCTGGGGAAATGCGGGAAAGAAGCGGTCACCCAGTTGTACCCCGGCTCGACGCACTTTCTCGGAAACGCGGAACATCACCAGTCCGGAACCCCCCTGATTGATGTTGAGGGTGGAGGTCAGGACGGAAATAGTCGGGGGGCGGTTATCGTAGATAACCGTAAGACCCTGTTTGGCTTTGTTTGCCAGCACTGCGTTATCGGCAGCAATGATGTCGATGACCATGGGACCGTCTTTCAATCCGAGCTTGTCCAGGGGGAGCGGAACCGTACGACGGGTTGTGCCAGCCGGAAAAGTGATGTCAACCAGTTTGGTTTCCTTACCATTTTGGGTAACGGTAACGGTGAGATCCTTCAGGCCGGTATTCGTGTCCTCAAGGGTTAGATTGGGAGGGCTGTTTGCCGAAACAGATCCATCTGCGGGGTAAAAAGTCAGTTGCGGAGCTTTGCTATCCCGTAGGAACAGGTAGCCTCCGGCCAGTCCGACGAGAATGATAAATAGGATCAAGAGAAAACTGCTTTTCAAAATCTTACCTCCAGAGGTAGTGAGTTGCGATGTCACAAAAATATATGCTATCAAGAATTTCCTCGGGAAGCTAGCCTGTAATCGAGTTTAGAAAAAATATCAGATGGTTATGAGTGCTGATTGCCAGGTTAACACCGAGAATTATGAATATTTCCGCTGAGTCCGCCATATTTTCGTTTGTCTGAATGACCCCTTCCCTCAGAGATCTCCAATATGTTGTGAAGTGCAATATTTGCTCCTGCAGGTGCAGCAGCGCCTGGAGTTGCGGCACGCTTTTTCGCGGCATCGAGCCAATCCTGAAAGACCGCGACCCGAGCGCCCCCTGGAAGTGCTCCGGCTGATCCACTCCTTTGATCCATGTATTGCCTGCGCTGTTCATGCGTATTCACCTGAGGCGAAAAGCGCTTTTAGTGTAAGCAAGTTATAGTCGATGTTAGGGAAGAGTCTTCTGACATCGTGGTTGCACAGTCGTTAGGTCAGGCTTCCGGATAGTCCTGTAAGGTTTCATCCCGGCTAAAAAGCCAGATTATGGCGAGAAAAGGGACGCTCCACAGGAATACCTTTATCTGGTAGCTAATGAGACAGTCCAAATAGAATATAGCAGAAGGGGAACCGGATGTGATCAGAATCCGGTTCATGATTCCAACGAACTCCTGGACCAACATGAGGCTGATGCTCCCCCAGCAAAGGCTGGTCAAAACCTTTGGCGCCCATGGTTTCAGGGTTAGGAATTGGCTTGCCGCAAGGACTAAACCGAGGCCGGAGAGTGTCCGTAACCACGGGAAAAACCCGTGTTTGAAAAATGTTACAGTCTTTGAGGCCGGTTCGAGAAATGTCTCGGAGAGAGGCAGTTGCCAGTCTGATCCATAGTAGTTCAGCAGTCCTGCCAGACCGTAGCAGAGAAAAATTCCACCTGCTGCAGCAGAAGCCCAGCCGGTAATCCGGATCGGCAAGGAAAGGGCGGGTTTCTCTGTACCTGTTTCAAGCGGGGGGGCTGTAGCGAAGTCCGGGTTGCGGAGCGAACGGGTAAGCAGCTCGAAATCGTGCTGTGTCTGGTTACAATCAATTATTGCGGGAGGCTCCTCTGGGCAGTCCGGCACGGAAATGGGCCTTGCCGGTTTTTCCTCGGACTTCTTGAGAAGCATTTTCTGGTAGTCGGTTCCCGTTGTCCCACATTTCGGACAGACGGCAAACATCTCATCGGTAAAGGTCGAATACTGACAAGTCGGACACATGCTCATCAGGTGGCCACTTTCAGTTTCAGGGGCCGGTTTGGTCACGAAAAAGCTGTTCTTGCATTTGGGACATTCGAAATGCCGTCCTTCGGCCGGGACGTCAACTGAATTTATGTTGCCTGTGAGGTGACAGGATGGGCATTCGATTTTCATTGTCTCAAGGTTTCCTCTTTTGAAGCTTGTTGACGGAAGGTATGCACAATCTGATTTTGGCTCAACCAAATTTGCCTTTCATTATTCAAGTCTTTTAGCACTTTCGGCTGGCGGATGCAATGATGGAGAGATGAAGAAAAGATTCAATCTGGTCTTGCGATGAAAGATAGGGACCGGGCGGGTGATGATGATGCATAGTGGTGTGCCAGACGAACATAATTTTACCACATTCCACGTTTTACGATTTGACCCTCCTTTCTCATCGTTTCCAGTACCACAGATTTATCTCAGTTCATTTCCTTAAAGAGTTGCTTTCGGTAGTAGTTGACAAATTTTGGCATTTGGGGGGCAAAAATTATCACGAGGAATGACAACTCTCACATTTCTTCTGCCAAAACTTGTCTGTAAACAACAGAAAGTAAACTATTTATTCTTCAATTTCAGCATTTGATGTATATCTGTTAAGACAAAGTCTTCATTGGTGATAAAATGGCATTTATTTTGCGTGTGATGGATATCGATTCCAGTGAAAAAATCAAAATGAACTGAGTTGTCATGAAAAAGCAAGAAATCTACTCCTGTAACTGCGGCAACAGTCACTTCCATGGCTCGCCATTTTTCACTATCCCTAAACCTGGCAGAATAGTATGTGACAACTCGGGATTCACCTTGATAGAACTTCTCGTTGTAGTCGCGATACTTGCTGTTCTGGTAACCCTTGCACTACCTGCTTACAGCCATATTGTCAATATTACAAAATCTTCTCGCAGCATTGCTGATATTCGGACAGTGGATAAGGAAATTACTGGCTACTTGATTGATAAAGGAGTTCTTCCAGACGATCTGAGTAAATTGAACCGGGCAAATCTTCGCGATCCGTGGGGCAATCAGTATGTATATATAAACCATTCCATTGTTGGAAGCGTACCCTATAAAGACTTTACGCTTAATAATTTAAATGAGGATTATGACCTTTACAGCAAAGGGGCGAACGGCACATCCACAGAGGATCTGAACGATGACGACTCTCTGGACGACATAGTTCGCTCTGCGGATGGAGCCGCTGTTTGTTTGGGTAATCTTTACTAACCTGAGGCATGATAGTTACTGTATACTTCTAAGAATTCACAACAAGGTAATTGAGATATGAACTGTAAATGTACAAAGTGCTCTTCAGATATATTGATAGACCCTGCCCAGATTAGCGAGAATGGTACCGAAGTCAAGTGCCCGGAATGTAAAAATATTTTATGGTTTTACAAGGAGTCTTTCGGTAGCAGGGCCCTCAATAAAAGAGGTGAAATCTATTGCTCATACTGCTTCAGCAAGCTTGACCACACCATTGTGTGTCCTGGATGTAAAGCTCTTTACCCCTATTATTTTGTCGTTCGCTCTACGAAAAAAGTTCGTATTCGTTCTGCAAAAATACGAAGATCATTCATAGCCTTTCAGACGTCCGCACCGGCACGCAAAAGCAGATTTACTTTTACTTCCAAGAAAGAAGATGTACGTTCGCACCGTTCTTTAAAGGTTTTGGGTAGCGTGATTATGTTCGTAGTTTTGGTGTTAGGAGGTGTGTATGAATACAACCAGTATACAAAAGCAAAACTGTACACTGTTAATTACATGCGGGCACTTTATGGCCTTAAGACAGGAACCGACACGTGTGAGAAGATTACAGCTGACCTGAAAACGAAAATGGCCACTCAGCGTGTATTCGTTATCAGTATCAGCGCGGAAGAAAAGGAAAGATTGGTGGGTTTGAAGGGCCGAGTTGACAAACTGATGTCGAAAATAGAAGCTCCACCAAGTAAATTCATCAAGTCCGACAAGCAGATTAGAAATCTTTACAAGATTTACACAAGTCTCAATTCTACAACTTTAGCCCCTGTCGGCTCTGCTGAAAACTTTATCCGGTCGACGTCTAGGCTTCAGGATGGTTTTTCTGCAGGGATTGAAGAGCTAAAAGCTGAGTTGCCGCCAAAGCTGTCTGAAGTGTTCAAAACAGCTCAAGTCAAATATAAATCTTTGAGAGATATTTGAAAGCAAAAAGTCCCACGAAAAAGCAGCAACACACCAAACTGGATCGAATATTTTCGGTCCAGTTTTAGTAGAACTCCTATCCAATCATGCTGCCAGTGCCCCTTACGAATTCAATCCCATTTTCCTGGAAGCCGAACCTGTATGTTTTATCATTGTGGAACATGGATCTTTTGATTACCCGTTTTCCGGCGTGCTCTATTTTACAAACAATCGGCCCAGAACCCCACTTGCAGTAACAATCGCCCTATGCTGACCGCCATAGAAGAACTCTGTTTGATAAAGCAGAAATTGTTCAGCTAGGCCGCTTCCTTTGCTGTGATAATTGGTGTTCCGGCGGTTGTATCCTGATACTACTGCTCCAGTATCTGTCTGGTTTTGTGCCAGATAACAATGCTAGTCAGAAATAGTGCAATAACCACTGTCAGAACCATCATACCAACTTTCTTTATCATAGTGATCTCCAGAGTGTAAGGACATTCCCCGTCGAGTGGTCGGTTTCGACTTGCTCGCCAAGGGTGAAAAGAAGACAATCAGTAATGTGGGAGACAGTTTGCTACCCCTCTCGGTCTGGACGGAGAAAGTCCCGCGGAGTGCATCCGTCCTGCAGGAAATTGACGGCAAAAGCTGGGGTGGAAGCACTCTCTGGGTAATCGACCAGGATCGCGCTTTGAGAAAGCCTGGTTCCCGCATTGTCTACACCTCTGCCTATCGGGTTACCAGGCGAAGGTCCGGGCTGTGCTGGACAAGACACATCAGCTTGATGAAAAGGATGAACGCAACAATGTGAAAGAGGTGGTTCTGTATCCCTGACACTTTTAGCTGGAAATGGAGCATTCTTTGCTGCTACGTAGTGAGTGCATTTTATATGGGGTCAGGCCATCCTTTTCGTTAAAGTTTATTTGGCAATCTACCGATACATACTTAACGGCGGGGATGAAAACTTTCCCCGTGGGGATTTTAATCAATTTCTCTACGAGCGAGGTGCCGGTGGCAGCCGACGACAAACAGAAAATCCTACTGGAAAGTGGCACGAACGAACTGGAAATTGTTGAATTCCGGATTGATGAGCTGGACGAAAATGGCAAGACCGTTCCCTGTTACTACGGGGTAAACGTGGCCAAAGTGCGCGAGATTATCCGCCGTCCGAAGACCTGGCGGATTCCCAACAGCCATCCCGCTGTTGACGGGATGATGCAGTTGCGGGACAGTGTCCTTGCTGTTATCAACCTTTCCTATGTCCTTGGTAAGCACAACGAAGGTTTAACTCCTGACCGGGTGGTTGTCCTTGAGTTCAACAGGATGAATGTGGGGGTTCTTGTACACTCTGTTTCAAGCATCTACCGGATTTCCTGGGAACGGGTAGAGCCGCCGGTGAAGATGATCAATAGTGCCAATGTCACCGGTGTGGTTAAGATGGAAGACCGGATTATCCTGATTCTTGATTTTGAGAAGATTGTGGCCGAAATATGCGGGCACGATGTCCTCTCCCAGATCGGGGAAGAGCAGATGACGGAGGAGTTGACCCTTGATCGGAGCACGCGTCGTATTCTTGTGGTCGATGACTCGCGCTTTATTCGCAGCAATATCTGTTCTTCGCTCCGTGCCGCTGGGTACCGGGTGGAAGAGGCGGAAAACGGTTCGGATGCCTGGGATATGATCACTGCCATGCTGCAACGCTGCAACAAGGATGGGGTACACTATAGTCGTGAATTCGACATGCTTATAACCGATATAGAAATGCCAAAAATGGATGGTCTGCACCTTACCGCCCTGGTTAGAAAAGAAGATGCTCTGCGGGGTTTGCCCGTTCTACTCTTCTCGTCGCTTGCCAGTGATGACAACAAGCGCAAATGGCGCGACCTGGGCGCTAATGATATCGTCACGAAACCAGATCTGCCGAATCTTGTAGAAATAGCTGACAGACTGTTGCACTAGCTTTTGGTGCATTTTCTATCATTCTAAAAGGCCTGCTTATGCGGGCCTTTTTTTTTGTTTCCGCTGTTCCTCGTGTTATGGAAAAAAACGATAAGACACAAGTTTTGGTTCGATACTATCCATTTGACTTTTATTCACACGGTCAGATAGACTTGCTCCCGTTACTTTATTATATTGCTCAAGAAACGGGGGATGCATGTTTCAAAACAAAAAATTCATGGTGCTGTTCCTGCTCGTGGTGATCTGCACTCCAGTAGCGGCGCTTGCTGCACCCAAAACCCACTCGGGAACTGTTACCGTAGCAGTTGACCTTTCTGCCAGAGAAAGCGGGAAGGAAGCTGAGCTTTGGCTGCCATACCCTGTGTCCGACAGTGATCAGACTATTACCGACGTCCAGGTATCGGGCGACTTCAGTCATTCGGCAGTATACACGGATAATGTCAATAGTACGCCGATGCTCTATGCAAAGTGGGACAATGGCGCAAAAAGCAGGAAGTTGACATTCAGTTTTAAAGCGGAACGCAAGGAAGTTATCCGGCGGGACTTTCCGGCAAAAGAAGCGGCCTGGGACCCGGCAGATTATCGCCAGTATCTGCAGGGGACAAGTCGGGCGCCACTGACTGGTGAGATTGTGAAGCTGGCCGGAAAGATTACCGCCGGAAAGAAAACGGTGCTGGAAAAAGCAAAGGCGATTTATGACTGGACCTGTGTAAACACCTATCGTGATCCGAAGACCCGCGGATGCGGTGAGGGCAACGTCTGCAACCTGTTGACGAATCCTGGCGGGAAGTGTGCCGACATCCATTCGGTATTCGTTGCCCTTGCACGAGCGGCAGGAGTTCCGTCCCGCGAGATATTCGGTATTCGCCTCGGCAAGAATGACACAGATGATATTACTACCTGGCAGCACTGCTGGGCAGAGTTTTATCTGCCAGGTTATGGCTGGGTTCCGGTTGATGCGGCTGATGTGCGTAAGGCCATGCTGAAGGAAAATCTGACCCTGAAGGATACCAAAACCAAGGAATACCGGGAGTATTTCTGGGGGGGGATTGATCCTTACCGGGTAAAGCTGTCCACGGGGCGCGATCTGGTTCTTAATCCTCGTCAGCCAGGTGAACCTGTTAATTATCTTATGTACCCTTTTGCCCGTGTTGGTGTCAAAAATTTGGACTGGCTTGATCCTGCTACCTTTACCTACACTATTACCTACTCAGCACAATAACAATTCATACGACAGCTTCAGTCCCGGTTTTACAGCAGAAGGCCCGCTTTAGCGGGCCTTCTGCGTTTTTTCTCTCCTGAATGGCATTTCTTGCAGGTTTGCATGGCTTTTCTGGTGCATTTCTTGTATGTTTACCCGTAAATTCAGCAAAGGTTCGTGACCAGCCAATGAGCAGTTTCCTGGAAGACATCTCTCGGGTAATGCAGAAGGCCTACGGTAAAGATATTTACCCGTTTGAAGAATCCTTTTTGCTGAAAACGCTTGAAAAGCGCCTCTCTTCGACCTCGATCCAAAACCTTGCTGCCTACTCAGAATACCTTTCCGAAAACAGCTCAGAAGCGGAAGCTCTGTTTCGGGCTCTTACCATCAGCTATAGCGAGTTCTTTCGGAATCCGCTCACCTTTGCCCTGATCGAACAATTGGTTATTCCCGTTCTTCTGGATGAAAAGGAAAAATCCGGACGGCCGGAAATCAGGGTCTGGTCAGCTGCATGTGCCGCCGGCCAGGAGCCATACTCCGTTGCCATCCTTTTGGATGAGGTGATTGCTTCGCGGGCGAGCGCCGTTTCCTACCGTATCTTCGCTACCGATTTTTCTGAGACGGATCTGGCACTCGCGCAGAAGGGTGTCTATGATTCTGGTGCGGTCAGGAATTTTCGGCTAAAGCACCTCCACGATTTTCTTGCCAGTGCGGGGGAAACCTATTCGATTTGCCCAAGGATTAGGGCCCACGTGGATTTTTCCCGTTACGATCTGCTTGACGAGCATTCCGTCAGTCCTCCGGCAAGCATCTACGGGGATTTCGATTTGGTTTTCTGCAGCAACCTGCTGTTTTACTACAAGCCGGAAGCACGCGAGGTAATCCTGGACAAGGTATACCGCTCTCTTTCCCCGAATGGCTATCTGGTGACCGGCGAGGCGGAGAGAGATATGATAACGGGAAGAAAAGGGCTGCGCGCGGTTGCTCCTCCCGCAGCGATATTTCAAAAAACCGGACGAGGCAGGTAAAGAATGAGATTGCAAGACGTGAGAATCGGAACTCAGTTGACCCTCGGTCTCGGAGCCATTATGGTCCTGGTTGCTCTTTTGGGTGCTATGTCCTGGTTTCAGGCTGACCGGCTGTGGCAGGAAACCCAAGGGCTCTACGACCATCCCCTGCAGGTTCGCCGGGCTCTCGGCGAATTGCGCTATGACATCCAGACCATGCGTCTGGGCATGAAGGACCTGCTCCTGGCCAGGAATGACCAGGACCGGCAAACCATCCTGCAGGGAATCAATACCCACGAAGTTAAAGCTACTGGGCAATTTTCGATTCTCAGTTACCGCTACCTGGGGCCAAAGAGCGATATCGACCAGGCTCGTCTCGCCTTTGATCAGTGGCGAGATATTCGAAATGAGACGATCAGGCTGCTTGAGGTCGGTCGGGTTGATGAGGTGGCGACGCGTCTCGGTCTGCATGGTGTCAGCGGGGCCAAGGTTGCCGAGATACAGTCCAACCTTACACGGATCAGCGATTATGCCATTGCCAGGGGTGACCGCTTTTACCAGGCGGCACAGTCGGAGAGAAAATCGCTGATGATCGGTTTGTGGATCTTGCTCGTTGGTACCCTGCTCTTGGTGGCAGTTATCAGCTACCTGTTGATAAAAAGAATCAGGGAACCTTTGGCGGAGTTGACCTTGGTGGCGAATGAATATCGACGGGGAAAGCTGGAATCCCGCAGCAGCTATGAGTCTGCCAATGAGTTCGGAGTGCTTGCCAGCTCTTTCAACCAGCTTGCAGATTCAATACAGGCAGAATTTCACAGCAGAGAGATTGCCGCCCACCTTGCAGCAATCATGCTCGCAGAAGATGATCTTCGGGTCTTCTGCCGGGAGCTGCTGAAGGCCCAGATGGAGCATACCGGGTCCCAGCTTGGGGCGGTCTACCTTCTGAATAAAGAAAAGACTGAATTCGAGCATTTCGAGTCGATAGGACTTGGTGTTAGTGCTCAAGCATCTTTTTCCGTTTCAACGTTAGAGGGCGAGTTCGGCGGAGCCCTGGCAATGGGTAAAATACAACGCATTACGGATATCCCGGCTGATTCGCGCTTCACCTATACGGCTGTCAGCGGGAAGTTCGTACCTCGTGAAATTCTCACCATTCCGCTCCTTTCCGGTAAGGAAACTGTTGCCATGATTTCTCTGGCAAGCATCCGAAACTATTCTGATACGTCGATCAGACTGCTGAACGACATTTTGAGTACCATGACCGCCCGTCTTAACGGAGTTTTGGCCTTCCGGAAGATCAGGGTATTTTCCGAAAAACTGGAAGTTCAGAACCGGGAACTGGAAGAGCAGAAGAAAGAATTAACGGTACAGGCAGATGAGCTGAGCGAACAGAATATTGAACTGGAGCTGCAGAAAAAGCAGCTGGATGAGGCAAACAGGCTGAAAAGTGCCTTTCTTTCCAATATGAGCCACGAGTTGAGGACCCCGCTCAACTCGGTGATAGCCTTGGCTGGGGTGTTGAACCGTCGGTTGCTGGATGCAGTGCCTGCTGAGGAATACAGCTATCTTGAGGTGATTGAGCGCAATGGTCGTCAGCTTCTGGCATTGATAAACGATATCCTCGACCTTTCGCGCATCGAGGCCGGACGTGAGGAAATCAGTCTCAGTCGTTTCACTGTCTCCGAATTAGCCAATGAGGTGGCTTCGATGATTGAGCCACAGGCGCGGGAAAAGGGGATACTGTTACTGAATTCTGTTACCGGCAATCTGCCTGAAGTAAGGAGTGACTTTGCAAAGTGTCGACACATCATGCAGAATATCGTCGGCAATGCCGTGAAATTTACCGAACAGGGCCGGGTGGAAATTTCAGCAAGCTGTGTAAATGACATGATCCAGATTACGGTTACCGATACTGGAATAGGTATAGCTGCAGAGGAAATTCCCACTATCTTTGACGAATTCCGCCAAGCTGATGACAGCACTTCGAGGAGGTTTGGCGGTACCGGTCTTGGGCTTGCAATAGCAAAAAAATATGCCGACATGATGGACGGGAGCATCAATGTAGAGAGTTCTCCCGGCCAAGGTTCGACATTTACCGTCAGTCTGCCGTTGACTTTAGACGCACTGCACGCCGACGAATGGAGGACTGCTGCCGTTGAGCTTTCCGGTAACCCCACTCATCCGCCCAAAAATGGTGCATGCATCTTGCTGGTTGAAGACAGCGAGCCTGCCGTTATTCAGATAACTGATATCCTCTCCGAGCAGGGCTATCTCGTTTCCGTGGCCCGTGATGGCAAGGAGGCTCTGGACCGGATTGAACAGTCTGTGCCTGATGCAATTATTCTCGACCTGATGATGCCGGAAGTGGACGGTTTTGAGGTTCTTCAGAAGGTTCGTGGCATGGAAAAAACCGCGCGGCTGCCGGTACTGATCCTGACCGCCAAGCACGTAACAACGCAAGAATTACAGTTTCTCAAGGGAAATAATATTCATCAGCTGATCCAGAAAGGCGACGTCTGCAAGGCGGAATTGTTGGCAACGGTGGCAAGGATGGCATCGAAGGACTTGGGAAAACCAGATACGCCGGATCGACAACTACCCGGAAAGCTGCTGGATTCTAAGCCGGTGATCCTGGTGGTGGAGGACAACCCTGATAATATGAAGACGGTCAGAGCCCTGCTGGCCGAGACCTGCACAGTTATTGAAGCCATTGACGGCCTGGCCGGTGTCGAGCAGGCTCGGATTCACCTGCCTGACCTGATTTTGATGGACATTTCGCTTCCGGTAACGGACGGATATGCCGCCCTCGAAGAACTCAGAGCGGATGAGGCGCTTCGCCCCATTCCAGTATTTGCTCTGACGGCGAGGGCCATGATTGGGGACCGGGAGGAGATACTTGCTCACGGATTCGACGGCTACCTTTCCAAGCCGATTGATGTGGATGTATTTTACCAGACCATTCGGGAGGCTCTAGATGCAAACTAGCAGTTTGAAGCTTCTGGCCATAGACGATAATCGTGACAACCTGACGGCCCTGAAAGCCGTTGTGGCGGATATGCTTCCCCAATCCATCGTGTTGACCGTCCTGAATGGATCTGAGGGTATAGATATGGCGATTGCCGAAGACCCGGATGTCATCCTGCTCGATATTGTCATGCCGCACATGGACGGATTCGAGGTGTGCAGGCGACTTAAGGGGGACGCCCGCTTGTGGCATATCCCGGTGGTTTTCCTCACTGCCCTGAAAACGGACCGGAAAAGCCGCATCATGGCCTTGGATGTGGGCGCCGAGGGCTTTCTCACAAAGCCCCTGGATGAGACTGAGCTGATGGCCCAGATCCGCGCCATGGCCAAGATCAAAGAAGCGAATGTAATGAAGCGGCAGGAGCAGGACCGACTCGCCGCTTTGGTGGCCGAACGCACCAGCGAGCTGGAGCAGGAACTGGTCAGACGCCGTGGAATGGAAGATGAGTTGCGGGAGGCGAATAAACGATTGCAGTTGAGTCAGAATGCCGCGCTGAATCTGTTGGGAGAGCTGAAAGAAGAGGTCGAGGCCAGGAAAAAGGGTGAAGAGTCCCTGCGTGAAAGTGAGAAAAGGATGCGGAGCATTTTCCGTGTCGCTCCGACCGGTATCGGTGTTGTTTGCGACAGGGTTTTTCTTGATGTGAACGCGCGGGTTTGCGAGATGACCGGCTATGCACGAGAAGAACTTGTTGGGAAGAGTGCTGAAATCTTATATCCTTCTCAAGAGGAGTTCCTTCGTGTCGGTAGCGTGAAGTATAGTCAGATAGCCGACAAGGGAACCGGGGTGCTGGAAACCGTCTGGAAGAAGAAAGACGGTCAACTGGTCAACATCATTCTCTCTTCAACACCGATCGACTCGAGTGACCATTCGAAAGGGATCATATTTACAGCCCTTGATATCACTGAGCGGAAACGGGCAGAAGAGGAGCGGGAAAAACTCCAGGCCCAACTGGTCCAGTCCCAGAAGATGGAGGTGGTCGGGCAGTTGGCGGGAGGGGTTGCTCATGATTTCAACAATATCCTGACTGCAATTATCGGGTTCGGTCATCTGTTGATAATGAAAAGCGAGGAAGGCGACCCGCGACGGCGCTATGCGGAAGAGATTGTCTCCTCCTGCGAGAAGGCTGCTTCAATAACCCGCCGTCTGCTGGCATTTTGCCGTCAGGATATTTCCGAAAAGAGTCGTCTGAATTTGAACGAGCTTATAGCGAAACTGCAGAAGATGCTGCCTCGACTGATCGGCGAAGATTTGGAGTTTCAGTTCAAGCCGTGTGCGGAAGAACTGCCAGTGGTTGCTGATCCGGTGCAGATCGAGCAGGTCTTGATGAATCTGGCAACCAATGCACGAGATGCCATGCCGGGTGGCGGTATTTTTTCCATTGAAACATCCCTCCTGCGGATGGATGAAGGGTTTGTCGCCATGCATGGCTTCGGGACGCCGGGCGACTATGCCGTCATTACGGTATCGGACACCGGAGTCGGCATGAATCCGAATACGCGGCAGCGGATCTTCGAGCCGTTTTTTACCACCAAGGAAGTGGGAAAGGGAACCGGCCTCGGTCTCTCGGTCGTGTACGGTATCCTGGAGCGGCACGAAGGGCATGTGAGGGTATATAGCGACATGGGGATGGGAACTACCTTTCAGGTGTACCTGCCCTTGGCGCGCTGCTGGGAAAAGTCCTTGCAGGTTGCCCCTTACATTGCATCGGAAGGAGGATTAGAGACAATCCTGGTGGCGGAAGACAATCGGGAGCTGCTTGATGTTATTCAACTCACCCTGAGCGCCTGGGGATACACTGTAATTGCAACGAAAAATGGCGAGGAGGCGGTGGCGAAATTTCATGAATCCGCCGCAAGCATTGATCTCCTCCTCCTTGACATTATCATGCCGAAAAAGAGCGGGATTGACGTGCTCGATGAAGCAAGAAGTCTGCGACCCGATATAAAGGTGCTTTTCATGAGCGGCTACCCGGCTGACTTCATCAAGGATCGTGGCCTCATGAAGAGTGAGTATGCCTATGTTTCAAAACCGGTCTCTCCGAACGCCCTGCTCCGATCCATTCGTGAAGCGCTTGATCATAACTCTGCTGCGAGCTATCTGCCTCTGGTGTGAGTGCGGCATTAACTTCCTTTTTGGAGAGAGCGATGTGCTTTCTCCTGCCGCACTGGGGCTTGAAAAGGGTCCATTCCTTCCAAGGGCTTATTTTTGCAGCATCTTCATGAGCTCTCTCATGAAAACCGGAATGTCCGAAGGCTGCCTTGAGGTGATCAGGTTGCCGTCGACGACGAGTTCCCGGTCCTCGTATTCTGCACCAGCCTCTTTCAGCTCTGTTGCCACTGCTTTGTAGCAGGTCGCCCGTCTTCCGTTCAGAAGGCCCGCGCTGATCAGTATCTGCGGGCCGTGGCAGATAGCCGCGACCGGTTTGTTTTCGGCAAAGAAGCGCCGTGCAATTTCCAGGGCGGCCTGTTGTTTCCGCAGCTCCGCCGGTGCCTTACCTCCGGGGAGGAGGAGTAGCTCGTAGTCGTCGGATTCACCTCCTCAAGAGTCTTGTCCACCTCCACCTGGTAGCCGTGCTTGCCGGTTATCCTCCCTGTTCGTGTTGAGGCGATATCCACCTGAATCCCCTCCTCAATGAATCGGTAATAGGGAACCAGGAGTTCCGAATCTTCGAAATTGTCGGCACTCAGTATCAACACTCTCATTATGATGTCCTCCCTTGCTTTAAAGCGTTACGCTATTTTTAGCAAGTGATCAAATGAGATGGGCAGTACTCATAAGACTTTCAGATAAAAGAAAAGAGTATCACTTTGCTGAGCATCTTCAACAACCAGTGTCCCAGTGTCTACTTGCGGTAACGTTCTGCTCCTGGCGTACATTGCTATATTTTGACTGGAATTAAGGGGATTGTTTCAGTAGGATTCTTGTCATGCAGCTCAAGGAGGATTTTCTTTTGCTTGCTTCCGATATTTGCAGCAGACTGCAGGCGCTCGGCGACCCTGAAAAAGCACGTGTGCTGCAGAGATTCTTTAAGACCGGCAAGGGTGAATACGGAGAAGGTGATCTGTTTGTCGGGCTCCGTGTTCCCGAAACACGGAAGCTGGCCAGGCAGTACCAGTCGCTCTCC
Source organism: uncultured delta proteobacterium (assembly GCA_963717775.1). Classification (GTDB taxonomy): domain Bacteria; phylum Desulfobacterota; class Desulfuromonadia; order Geobacterales; family Geobacteraceae; genus RPRC01. The sequence goes on along the minus strand of CAVQWZ010000014.1, from coordinate 376,407 downwards.
CTTCAGGAAACCCTCCACCTGCTCCACTCACCCATCCATGAAGCACGACTCCTTGCCCTGCTGCTCCTGATCAGTGCCTACCAGCAGGGGGATGCCGCTCTTCAGGAACATATCTACGGGCTTTATCTCCAGAATAGCCATTGCGTCAACAGTTGGGACCTGGTAGATGTCTCGGCTGAGCATATTGTCGGTGCTCATCTCCGCTATCGCAACAGGCTGCGGCTCCATGAGCTGGCGAAATCCAGCCTGCTATGGGAGCGAAGAATTGCCATCATTGCAACATTTCACTTCATAAAGTCTGGCGAATTTGCCGAAACTCTGCATGTCGCGGAACTGCTGCTCCGTGATCCTGAGGACCTGATCCACAAGGCGGTCGGCTGGATGCTGCGCGAAGTCGGAAAGCGTGATCGCAGGACTGAAGAAGAGTTTCTGAAGTTACACTACAAAGTCATGCCGCGCACCATGCTCCGATATGCTATCGAGAAGTTTGAAGAAGACCTTCGGCAGCAGTTTCTGCGGGGCGAAATATGAAAGGGCCCCCTGGTTCTGGGGTTGTCCAGATAGTTTCCATCCGGAAACTGATATGGTTGTCAGTTGTCAAGAAGATAAAATATCTCCCTGCCAACTTTTGCAAGCGGTTATGCAATTTCTATTTATACAGAGCATCTGCCGGGGCAGAACCTTGGGTAGCGACGTTTGATCATTCTGATATACGCGGGTTGGATACCGCAAGACCTGTCTTCGTCGCGGAGCTGCCTCTGTCTAGTGGCGGGAGTTCGGTAAACCTTAGCCCATAGGAGCCACGAGGATTCTCCTTACGCGGTTCTGCCCCCGCAGATGCTCTGTAATTATGTTAGTGCTTCATGACTCCACCGGTACTCTTTTCAGGTTTTTTACATCGGTTCATGTCTGTCCATAGAGGGGTGAGCTCTGCCGGGGTGAGTCGCTTCCCTCCAGGAGCAAGCGAACCCCGGCAACCACTCTGTGGACAGGCCAGGAAAGCTCTGGCTATAACGTGTTTTCTCATATCGCTTTGTCGGCAAAACGTATCAGACTGCTATCGGCGTTTGATTCGCGATGGCCCACATGAAGGCGGCAAGTTCTCTGGCTGTAGCCGTCACTATGGTATTATGGTTTTTGCCTTTTGCCGTCATTCGCCGGAATCGTGCGCAAAGCCGCACTTGGCATTTCCAGGCAATATCCCGAACTTCCTGGCTCAACGCCTCCTGGCGCTTCAGCAGTGGTCGCGTGATCCGCGCCGGATGCCTGTATGCCTGACCGGCCTCCACCAGTACTCTACGGGCATGGCCATTGCCGGTCTTGGTAATCTTGCCTTGTTTCTGCTTCTCGCCGCTTGAATGCTCGGATGGGACAAGGCCTAGATACGCCATGAGCTTCTTTGGATGATCAAACCTGGTAAGGTCGCCTATCTCCGCTACCATGGTGGCCGCAACGATGAGGGAGACGCCCCTGAGCGCTTGTAGCGCATTAACAACGGAAGCCATGCGCCAGTCAAGAACCAATGACTCAATTTGCCTGGTAAGTCGATCCACACGCGCAGTCGTGTCATTAATGGCATTGATATATTCTTGGAACACCACTTGTTGCGCTGGTGTCGGCATCTTCTGATTGGTAAGCCAGCGGAAATGTTGAAGCGACCAGTTATTACCCGAATACCTGAAACCTAAGCGAAGCAGCATACCGCCCAATTGCTGTTGTGCCACACGCTGTGCTTTCTTGGCGTCTTCTCTGGCACGGGTTAGATCTCGCATGGCCTCATCATCGGTGCGAGGTACGAACACGTAGGTCAATTCACCGGCACGATGAAGCCGGGCAAGAGTCATGGCGTCACGACGATCTGTCTTGATCCGGTCGGCAGGTTTCTTGGGAATATGCGCGGGGGAGACCACGGCACAGTCAAAACCCTTGTCTGTCAAAGAACGAAATATCTCGTAACCGCAGGGACCGGCCTCGTAGACAAAGTGAAGCTTCTTGCCGGGCGAAGACAGTTTCTTTACCAGGCGGTCAAGATCGTCAAGACCGCCGCCAATAGTACCGTAATGCCTTACCTCGGCATTACGACCGGCATCGGCAAGGGCTACATCAATGCTGTTTTTGTGGACATCAAGACCGATAAATGTGATAAACTTTTCCATGACCTGCCTCCTTGGTTGTGGCTCTGCGCCGTAGTTGATTAGACTCTCTACAGCATAACCCACGTTTGCAAGGATGGCAGGTCTTTTTAGCTTTTGATCTTTAACTGACAACCATTATGTCTAGATAGCAATTTGGTGAGTTAATGAATGATTGAGAAAAACTAATTGTTATTGAGGTATGAATTTGGTACTTGTAAAAACCAAGTTTATCATCTTTGAAACTCAGTAGTCGAAGTTATGTCATGAAATGGTAGAAAGGGAGGTTTTGTGTGGTAAAGATTTTTTCAGACTTTAACGGGTTGGAGATGTTCTTCCTGGGTTGTGCCGTCATTGGCGGTTTTTTCGTTCTGGTAAAACTCGTGCTGCAATTTATCGGCGGAGATAGTGAGGCGGATGTTGGTGTGGACGGCGATGTCGGGTTTGACGCGGAGCATGTGGATTCCGATATCGGTTTTCGTGCGCTTTCCATTCAAGGACTCTCGGCATTTTTCATGATGTTCGGTCTGGTCGGACTTGCTCTTTACCGACAGAGTCAGCTGGAGGTTCTCGTTTCGATTGTCGGGGCAGTGGCTGCCGGGTTGTTTTCGGTGTGGGTCATGGGCAAGCTTTTCCAGATGGCCTCGCGCCTGCAATCCAGCGGTACACTACAGACCGCTGACGCGGTGGGTTGTACGGGAACCGTGTATCTGACCATCCCAGAAAAGGGAACTGGGCGGGTCAGTCTCAATTTCAAAAATCATCTTCGCGAATTCGATGCTATTGAGAAAAATGGTGCTGAGATACCTACCGGTACGCCGGTACGGGTAGTTCAGGTTAGAGCCTCTGTTCTTGTTGTCGAAAGAATGCAATAAAAAGGAGAAATAATGTTTGATGTAATCAATTCAGTCAAGTTCGATTTTTGGATTCTTCCCATTGCCGCATTTCTAATTTTGGTCGTCTCGACCATTATCTTTCTTGCCTCCCGTTATAAACGTTGTCCATCGGATAAGATCCTGGTGGTCTTTGGTAAGGTTGGAGCAGGACAATCAGCTAATTGTATCCATGGCGGTGGCGCCTTCATCTGGCCGCTGATTCAGGATTACGCTTATATCAGTCTAACGCCAATGACCATCAGCATTCCTCTGCAGAAAGCCCTTTCATTGCAGAATATCCGCATTAACGTTCCATCAACTTTTACGGTTGGTATCAGTACTGAACCCGAGGTAATGACTTCTGCTGCCGAGCGCTTGCTGCATCTCACGCAGACACAGATCGAGGAAATGGCAAAAGAAATTATCTTTGGTCAATTACGCCTTACCGTTGCTTTGCTGACCATCGAACAAATCAATCAGGACCGCGAGAGTTTTCTTGATTCGATCCGCAAGAATGTTTCTGCCGAACTGAATAAAATCGGTCTGTTTCTGATCAACGTGAACATTACCGATATCACTGACGAATCGGGCTACATCGATTCCATCGGCAAGAAGGCAGCTTCGGAAGCTATCAACCAGGCCAAAGTCGATGTTGCCGAACAGGAAAAACTGGGTGCCATTGGTGAGGCCGAAGCGACCAAAGTGAAAGAAATACGGGTTGCGGAGAACGTGGCTCAATCGGCGAAGGGCCAAAAAACGGCCGAGGCTGATCGCCGCATTATAGTTCAGCAACAGGAAGCCCTTGCAGTGGATGGTGAAAACCGCGCCAAGGCCGATATCGCTAATGCCGTTGCCGAGTTGGTGGTGAAACAGGCAGCTGCCCAGCAACTTGGCGAGGTTGCTCGGCGTGAGGCCGAGGTCGAAATTCAAAAAGCACAATACAAGGCTGAAATGGAACGGCTCACTGCAGAAGAGGTGGTGCGCCAGGAAGTTGAAAAGAAAAAAATTGAGATTGCTGCTGAAGCCGAAGCCGAGAAGACCCGCCGTGAGGCAAGGGGCCAGGCCGACGGAATCCTCCTCAAATACCAGGCAGAGGCCGAAGGCGTTCGTCTGGTACTGGAAAGCAAGGCGGCCGGTTATCTCAGTCTTGTTAAAGGCTGCAACGGCGATGCTAAATCAGCGGCAACCCTGCTCATGACCGAAAAAATCGAACAGATCGTCCAACTGCAGGTAGAGGCTATCAAAAACATCAAGATCGATAAGGTCACAGTCTGGGACTCTGCTGGAGGTGGCAAAGACGGTACAGCAACTTCTAACTTTCTTTCAGGACTGATCAAAAGCCTGCCACCACTGCACGAAGTGGCTGCTATGGCTGGGATTGAGCTTCCCAAGTATCTTGGAGAGATTATTCCGGAAAAAGCTGTGGCAAAAACAGTTTGCGATAACGAAGTAACAGGCGAAAACGCCTGATTCTCTGTTAACATCGTAAATAATCGAGAGTGCTGCCGGATATGACGTCAGCAGGAGTTATTGCTGATTATTGCTTTGCGTTCAGGGGGGTGCTGGGGAGGGGGCTTTTGATTAACCTGACGCAGTTGAGTCTGAATCGAACCCCGGACCTTTACTCCTGTTCCGGTTCAGGCTCAAAGCAGCAGGGAGTGATCCCCTGGTAGAGATTCCCGGGGGGCGGGGTGCCGCGCAGTTCGTGCGAGAATCTGCATTCAGTACGGCACGGGTGGTTTTCCCGGTTGCAGCTGATCAAAGCGTTTACCACATCTTCGCTGATTGTACCGCTTTGTGCCTGGAGGCTTAGCTCCTCCAAGGCCGTTCGTAAGTCGTATGACTGGGACCGGTAGGGTCGACTGGAGATGAGCGCGTCAAAAACATCACTGACCGCCACGATTTCAACCACCCTGTTCCGGAGAGCGATCCGGCGCGGATATCCGCTGCTATCGCATCGTTCATGGTGATCCCGTGCAGTTATTGCCGCAGGATGATTCGGATCCTTTAGGTAATAACTGAGAAGAACGTAACCCGCGGCTGGATGATGACTTAACAGCGCTTGCTCTTGCAAGTTCAACGGCGTTGATTGTTTGCAGACCGACAGGGGCACGCAGATCTTGCCGAAATCATGATTGGGAGCCGCTGCCACCGCCCTGGCCAGTTCTTCGCCGTTGTCGATAAGTTCCTGGGCCAGCAGCAATGTCAGTGCGAAGACAGTCAAGATGTGGCGGTAGGTATAGGGGTCGTAGGTCTTGAAGTAACCATAAATATCCAGCAGAGGCTGCACGAACTCCACCTGATTCATGGTTTTAAAGATCTCTTTCCTGCGTACCGGATCGGAAAATATCCGGCAGTAGGGGGGCTCATTGCAGATACTCTGGAGATCTTCGGCCACCGTATCATACTCCAAGAGTTTTTTGACAGGGAATGTCTCCTTACCGCCCAGACGGACCAGTTCCTTCATTGTATCTTGGGTCAGGTGTGCTCCGGCGGGAAGAAGTTCTTTGCCATAGGGCGTCAGGACCGGGTAACACAGTTGCAGGCAGTTTTCCATGGACATCTCCATTTGAAGTACAGTTCCGGCATAAGTAACCATGTAATCATATCTCAACCAGATTAGCGCTATTCTTCCGCTATGAAAATTGTCATCCCCGAATATTTCTATCGGGGAACCATCATTTCAGTCGGTTAGAAGCTGGATTCCCGATCAGAATCGCTTCGGGAATGACAGTTTTGGGAACTTGCAGCAGAAAGCATAGCATGATGTAGCAGTTCGGCAATAGTCGGACCTGCTCCGTACCGCTGGTGTCAATGGCCTGTTGCCGGGATCGCTTCTTTGCACTTTCCCCTTTTTGTGGTTTACTTTCGATAGCTTTCACGAAACTATTTCGAATATCGAAGGAGACCTGCCATGAAAACCAGGATTGACGAAATTGCTCCCAACCTGTACCGGATATCGACGTACTTCTCCGGGTATGATCTCCAATTCAATCAGTTTCTTGTTATCGACGATGAAGTCCTGCTCTACCATACCGGCATGCGGAAGCTGTTTCCCCTGGTTCGCGATGCTGTGGCAAAAGTCGTGCAACCCTCACGTATCCGCTGGATAGGCTTCAGCCATTTCGAGGCAGACGAGTGCGGCTCGCTGAACGAATGGCTGTCTTTGGCGCCACAGGCCGAATTCTTCTGCGGAACAATCGGTGCGATCGTAAATATCAATGATTACGCGCACCGACAGGGCAGGGTGCTGGCAGACAACGAGGTTCTTTCCACCGGCAGATGCCGCTTCAGGTTTCTTGAGACGCCTCAGGTTCCCCATGCCTGGGATGCAAGCCTTCTGCTGGAAGAGACCTCATCGGCTCTTTTCTGTTCCGATCTCTTTCTTCAGAACGGTGATGTTGATCCGATGACGGAAAAGGATTTACTCGAGTCGGCCCGGCAGGCCCTTCTTGCCTATGAGGCCGGGCCTTTACGTCATCTCATGCTCTATACGAGTTTGACACAAACTACCCTCCAGAAACTGGCTGGACTGAAACCGAAGCTGCTGGCCATCATGCACGGTTCATCTTTCAAGGGAAACGGTGAGCGTGCCTTGCAGGATCTGTCGGAGCTGTACGCCGCTATTCTTGGGGAGAAGAAGGGCTAGTCACTTGGACATACTACTACTGTCCTCAGGTACTACGGCTCAAGCGGTCAACTATGGTACTCTTGCAAAATGTCTTTCCCGTGGTGATTCTAAACGGGGATCCCGCTTATGCGCTGATGAATGGCTGCCCGATAGGGTCGTTGGGAATGATAAATCGAATGTGTGAATGCCCCAACGATGGCCTTGCTATCTGTATCTTAGGAGTTTTGTTCATATGATACTACGTCCCCTGAGTATTCTTTTTGCAACTTTTGTTCTGGTTACGACGGTGGCTGTAGCGTCGGAACCAGCGCCTGATCGCCCTGCGTCGTGGGCTCAACCGGTAAAGCTTGACGGTGTTCCCAACCTGCATAAGGTCAGCGATACTCTCTACCGGAGCGCCCAACCAACGGCGCTGGGGATGAAGAACCTGAAGCAGATGGGAATTATAACGGTGGTGAATCTGCGTTCCTTCCATTCGGATCGAAAGGAAATCGGCAAGACCGGATTGGAGTATGAACATATCTATATGAAAGCCTGGCATCCGGAAAGGCAGGACATTGTCCGTTTTCTTAAGATTGCCACGGACCCGAAGCGTACTCCTGTTCTGGTCCATTGCCTCCATGGAGCCGATCGCACCGGCACTATGTCTGCCATTTACCGGATTGTTGTCCAGGGCTGGTCGAAGGAGGCCGCAGTTCGGGAAATGACCGAAGGTGGTTATAATTTTCATGCAGTGTTTGGCAACCTGCCACGGTGGATTGAGGAACTCGATATCGAGTCAATCAAGAAAGATGTTGGAATTTAGACCGAAAGAAAAAGCTTTCCTTGCACCTTGCTGGCAAATTCATCTGGATATTTCTGTGCGGTACGAACAGCCGCGGGAAAGGTAGTAACTGCTCCGGAAGAAAAACATTGTGTCCTTGGGGGGTACGCGCTAATATTTTCTCATCATGAACCACCTGATGCATCTATTTCTTTCGGGCAGCGATCCCGAAATTCTTGCGGGCAACCTGATGGGGGATTTCGTCAAGGGGCGCCTCGACGACCGATTTCCTTCCGGCATCCGGCGAGGCATCGAGATTCATCGAAAGATCGATTCCTTTGCCGCCGGCAACGAGGTTTTCCTGCGGAGCAAGCACTGTATCGATCCCTGTTTCGGGCACTTCCGGGCGGTGCTGGTGGATATCTTTTATGACCATTTTCTTGCCTGTTATTGGGAAGAGTTTTCTCCGGTCAGTCTCGATGATTTCATTAGTAGTTCCCATCAATCCATCTCTCGCTACGAGGACCATCTGCCACCTCGCCTTCAGGAACTTTTGCCCAGGATGTTCTCCCGCCACTGGCTGATTGCCTATCGCGAACCGGCCGGGATTGAATCGGCCCTGCGGAGGATGTCTGAGAGGCTCACCAGGCAGAACCCCTTGGCGGAGGGGTTCATAGAGCTGTCGAAAAAGAGGGATTTTCTCTTGAGGGACTTTCGTGCTTTTCTGCCGGAGATTTGTGCCTACACCGATTCGCTGATGACGTGAATGGTTGCCTGACGTTCATTTTTCTCGGCATTCTTTGTCTTGAGAAAAGTTACGACTTGAGGCGGCAGTTGAAGCCAGCTGTGACTGAGTAGAGAGTCGCGATGGTCTTCAACTGCCGTTTTTTTGAGAAAAGATTTATCTGCGGAAAGATCTTTGTTATGCGGCTTGATTCGACTTTGTCTTGTTGGGTGAATCACCGCGGCCCGAACCAACACCCCTGCCGATGGACAGGATGCGTCGATGCATGCAGGCGCGGCAATCGGCGGCGGTTTCATCGATGCAGGCCTTTGCCGGATAGATTTCATACATGGCCCGGTATTTTTTCGGTGTCAGGTTCGGCATGACAATGTTGGCACCTCGTGCAAGTCCCAGTTCCCGACCGGTTGCCGTGTTCAAGGTTGCCAGGGCGCTGGTACTTGGGATGTTGGAGTCGGGGCATGCGATCCGTGCCAGGGCGATAACTTTGTAGGTCATGGCTTCGGTGTTTGGTACCTGTTCTCCTTCCGGGGCTTTGAGCTTCTCGTCGTCCCGTCCGAGGGGGGTGTCTGTGTGGGCAATATAGGGGCCAACGCCGATCATGTCCAGATTGAGATCTTTGAAGGTCTGAATGTCGTTTGCCAAGTCTTCATATGTCTGTCCTGGGATACCGATCATGACACCGCTGCCGATTTCATAGCCGATCTCCCGGAGTCTCTTCAGCAGCGCAAGACGATCTGAGTTCTCGCCGGAAAGTGGCGGATGTATACTGTCATAGAGTTTCCGGTTGGATGTTTCGAAGCGCAGCAGGTAACGGTCTGCCCCTGCTTCTTTCCAGGCCACCAGGTCCTCATCGCTCCTTTCCCCGAGACTCAGGGTCACTGCCAACTCCGTTTCGGACTTGATTCTCCTGATGAGCCCGGACATCCACTCCCTGGTAATTCCGTAGTCCTCACCCGCTTGAAGCACGACTGTACCATAGCGATAGGCTATTGCTTCTCCTACGCAGGCCATGATTTCATCTTCAGGCATGCGATACCGTTCCAGTTCTTCGTTGCCTGCATGTATTCCGCAATAGTGGCACTCCCTCGAGCAGATGTTCGAAATCTCGAGGAGCCCGCGCAGGTGAACTTCCTTACCCACGTGTTCCTCACGGATCCCATCCGCCTGTTCCCAGAGAGATTCCAATCTGGATTCATCTTCGCATGTAAGCCATTCCATAATATCTGATTTGTTCATACTCAGCCTCCTTTTTCCTGTCGAAAGCAATCTGCTGCTCTCAGCTCTTTTCGCCGGTGCATGGCTTAAACCATACCAAATAAATAAGGTAAATGTAAGTATATAAAATGCTATGCTTTATAAAATAACTAAGGTATTGACGTAGGTCAAATTTTTATTTAATTATTGTTGTGGGAGAATACCTATAGTAAAGGGGGGTATGTAGCCGATATGAATAATTGCAAAGTGTGGTTTAGGTCTGGATATATAAAATAAAATAACTAGTAAAATAATGCTTGTAAAAAATAAATTATTATCTAAAATGGTCAACAAAACAATAGTGCAGTAATTTCTATCCAGAGCGGCGGAGGGACTGGCCCTGCGATGCCCGGCAACCCCCGGAAACGGGAAGGTGCCAAATCCTGCGGAATCGAAAGGTTTCGGGAGATAGGAATGGGAACAGAGATCCCCTTCCGTAACCCCCCGGAGGGGGATTTTTATTTGGAGGTTCACGGTGAAACTATCAACACAGGCTGTACAGGTGGGGCTTAATTGGGACGGTAAGACTGGCGCAGTGACTGTGCCGATATACCAGACAGCTACCTTTAAACATCCCGGACTTGGACAGAGTACCGGATATGACTATACCCGCTCCGGAAATCCTACCCGAAAGGTTTTGGAAGATGGAATTGCCGCATTGGACGGTGGGGTATGCGGATTTGCCTACTCTTCAGGGATGGCAGCCATCGCAAATCTTCTCCTGCTTTTTCGCAAGGGGGATCATCTAATTGTGACAGAGGATCTCTACGGCGGAACCTACCGGCTTTTCGAGCAGATTTTTCGCCAGTATGATCTGTCCTTTACCTATGTGGATACCAGTGTATCTGTCAGAGGTGGAAAAGGCGATTCGCCCCGAGACAAAGGGTCTGTTTGTGGAGTCGCTGACAAATCCACTCCTGAAGGTTGCTGATGTGAAGGGGCTTTCCGCACTCTGTAAAGCCAGGGAAATACTCTGTATTGTGGACAATACCTTTCTTACCCCGTATCTGCAGCGGCCGCTGGACCTTGGCGCCGACATTACGGTCTACAGTGCGACAAAGTATCTGGCCGGACACAATGACACGGTGTCTGGTCTGGTGGTGGTGAAAGACCCTGCACTGGCTGAGAAGGTCTATTTTCTCCAGAACTCTGTTGGTGCTGTTCTTGGCCCTCAGGACTCGTGGCTGGTAATCCGGGGCATGAAGACGCTGGGTATTCGTTTGGATCGACAGCAGGAGAATGCACAAAAAATTGCCGAATGGCTCCAGGGGAATCCAAAGGTCAAACAGGTCCACTACCCCGGCCTTCCTGGTCATCCTGGTCATGCACGTTTGCGCGAAACGGCCCGGGGCTTTGGCGCCATGGTTTCCTTTGAGGTTGTCGAGCCGTCACTGGTGGAGAGGCTGCTCCTGAAGACGAAAATCATTTCCTTTGCTGAGAGCTTAGGTGGTGTGGAAACGCTTATTACCTTTCCGGAGGTGCAGACTCACGCCGATATACGACCGGAGATCCGGGCTCGGCTTGGTATTAATAATGTGCTTCTTCGCCTTTCAGTGGGGATTGAGGATGTAGACGACCTGATCAGCGATCTTGCGCAGGCATTTGAATAAATAGGGCAAGGAGTTTTGCAATGAAATTCGCAACGAGAATTATCCATAACGGCCATGAGGTCGATCCTTATACCAAAGCGGTGGGGGTTCCCATTCATCAGGTTTCCACTTTTCACCAGGAATCGCTGGATCAGTTTGGCAAGTACGATTACGCACGCTCTGGCAATCCGACCCGGGAGGCTCTGGAGGAGACGGTCGCACTGCTGGAAAACGGCACGCGGGGTTTTGCCTTTGCCTCGGGAATGGCAGCCATCTCATCCGTCCTACTCCTTTTCTCTCCGGGCGACCACCTAGTGGTCTGTGAAGACGTGTATGGCGGGACGTACCGAGTTCTTACCACGCTGTTTTCCCGGCTCGGCATTGAAGTGAGTTTTGTGGATACGACCGATTTGGCTGAGATACGAAAAGCGATTCGGCCGAATACCCGTGGGCTCTATCTGGAAACACCCTCCAACCCTCTTCTGAAGATTACCGATTTGGTTGGTGCCGCAGGAATTGCCAGGGAGCACGGCATCCTCACCATGGTTGACAATACCTTTATGACTCCGTACCTTCAGCGGCCTCTCGACCTGGGCTGCGATATTGTCCTTCACAGCGGGACCAAGTTCCTGAATGGGCACAGTGATGTGATCTGCGGCTTTGCAGTTGTGCGTGACTCAGAGCTTGCCGCACGGATAGGTTTTGTGCAGAATTCTTTCGGGGCGATACTCGGTCCGCAGGATTCCTGGCTGGTGCTCAGAGGGATGAAAACCCTCAAGGTGCGTATGGAAGAGAGCCAGCGGGGAGCGCTTGTGGTGGTCGACTGGTTGTGCCGGCAAGAGACGGTTGTGGAAGTTTTCTATCCCGGGCTTGCGACCCATCCTGGTTTTGCAATACAACAGACTCAGGCGGCTGGTCCCGGTGCGGTGCTTTCTTTTACCGTGGCAACGATCGAGTTGACACGCAAGCTGTTGGAAGATCTAGCCTTGGCGGCCTTTGCTGTCAGTCTCGGCGGCGTGGAGAGCATCATCTCCTATCCGGCGAAGATGTCCCATGCGGCCATGTCTCGTGAGGAACGGGAAGCAAGGGGCATTACTGATACCCTTGTCCGCCTTTCGGTGGGTTTGGAAGACCCCGAAGACCTGATAGCTGACTTTGACCGAGTGCTGAACGGATAGGCCAAATTCTTTCCTTTGGATATATTGGGACAGGGGGTGGTTTTTAAAAACAATCCCCGTTTATTTAGCTGTTTTCTGCGTCACTTACGAACATTTTTGCAGGCATCACAGGGCAGCCCCGTCCGTGCTTCGACGGGTGCATAAAAATTATGCCTCTTTCTCCACAGGAAATGTTGATAACCTGTTGATAAGTCTGTTTGGAATAGCGCAATCCGTTGTTATTTAAAAGGGTCGTACGAATTGCCTAAAACATGGCCAGTCTTTAAAAGTTATGTTAATTCAGCTAGATACAAAATATGTTGGAATTCCGATACGTTAGCGGTGGGGCTTTAGAATTGATAATGGTTATCAATAAAGTTATACACAGCCTTTAATTAAAACTGGGGAAAATGCGCTTGTGCTGGTAGGGTAACTTGCTGAAATTTTGTTAAAAAAGGTTTGGGTCAGGAGGGTTTGCCCGGTCAGAAAATAGTTTTGATAACCCCTTGGGGGGCAGTGGGTAATGACTCCTCAACGAGTGGTTTAAAGGGGACGAAAAAGCCTCCTGGTGTGTTTGTCGCACCGGGAGGCTTTTTCTATTCCTAATAGGCTGGAAAAACAGCTCACTACGTGATAAATGGTGCCGAAGACTGGAATCGAACCAGCACGAGGAATCCCCCACATGAACCTGAATCATGCGCGTCTACCAATTCCGCCACTTCGGCATTCAAGGCAAATATATATATCACCATCGATTATTGATTGCAAGACAAAATGAATGATTTTTCGATGCATGAAAAAGCAGTGGAGAAGGTCTGCTGGTATTGGCATAAGCGAAGTTCGGAGTGCCAATATGCCCAATATATCATTGATTTTATTCCGACTCGCGAGTATTATCTCCCCATGTGCAGGTGTTGTTTGCCGGTGGTCTGTTAGGCATTTCTCTCGTATGGTCTGGCTGTTGAATAAATAACGGGGGATACTGCTCTGAAAACATCTCGGGAAAAGGAACGATTGGATAAGCTCTTGGTGGCGCGAGGACTGGTTGAGTCTCGTGAGCGTGCCCGTGCGCTGATTCTGGCTGGAGATGTGGTGGTGGACGACCATGCCGTCGATAAGGCGGGCCAGCTTGTTTTTCTCGATGCCCAGATTCGCCTCAAGGGGAGTGGGATTCCATATGTCAGTCGCGGAGGGCTGAAGCTGCAGAAGGCCCTTGACGAATTTCCCCTTGATGTTACGGGTCTCTGTGTCTTGGATGTTGGTGCGTCGACAGGAGGATTTACCGACTGCCTGCTTCAGCGGGGTGCACGGAAGGTTTTTGCCGTTGACGTAGGATATGGCCAACTGGCGTGGAAACTTCGCCAGGATGAACGGGTTGTTTGCCTTGAGCGGACCAATATTCGCTTTCTCGAGCCAGCGGTTCTTTCAGAGATTCCAGACTTGGCGGTTATCGATGCATCTTTCATTTCCCTTGAAAAGGTCTTGCCGAACACCCTTCGACTTGTGAAAGATGGTGGAGAGATTGTTGCGCTCATCAAACCGCAGTTCGAGGTGGGCCGAGGGCAGGTGGGAAAGGGCGGTGTGGTCAGGGACGAGCGGAAGCACCGGGAAGTGATCGATTCGATCTGCTCTCTGGTTGAGACCTTGGGACTCGATGTAATAGGGGTTCTTGAGTCGCCACTGCTGGGCCCGAAAGGGAACAAGGAGTTCCTGATCTATCTGAAAAAGAGAGAGTAACTGGCTGGATAGCGACGTACTTAGTTTCCATTTGGAAACACCGGATGTGAAACGAGCGGTTTCCAATTTGGAAACGAGGATATTTTTGTTCTGACAAGGAAATCAAGGGATTGTGCGGAGATGTACTACTGTACGTCGCACAAACAAAACCGATGATTGACGCAGTCAGGGCGAAAAAAGACCGTTTCCGGATGGAAACTACTTAAGGCATAGAGGTGATCATGATAGAAGAGTGTTTGTTCTGTAAGTTCATTTCTGGAAAGATCCCGGTAAAAAAGGTTTTCGAGGATGATCAGCTGATTGCTATTGAAGATATTGCTCCGGTTGCTCCTGTCCACCTGTTGATTATCCCGAAAAAACATATGGTGAACTCCCTCGACCTGAACTCGGATGATACTTTTCTGGTTGGGCATGTCTTCCAAGTTGCTGCAAGGCTGGCTCGAGAGTTGGGTGTTGCCGATCATGGCTTTAGAATTGTGAACAATAATAATGCCGGTGCAGGACAATCGGTTTTTCATATCCACTTCCATCTGCTGGCGGGAAGGGATTTTCACTGGCCGCCGGGGTAATGCTTTGCATGGGCGTTCGCCGGCCATTATGCGTATGGAGGGATTACAATGATACAAAAAGTTTTTATTTGTACCTTGCTGCTGCTGGGAATGTTTGCTGGAACGGTGGGTGCGGAAACCTATACATGGGTGGATAGTAGCGGGACAGTTAATTTCACCGAGGATATTTCTCAGGTACCAAAGAAATATCTGAAAAAAGTCCGTGTCCGTGGTGATGTGAGCCCTAGTGTTTCCGATGTCACGGAAAGCAGTGCGGAAGCTCCGGCAGGTGCTGATGCTGTCTCTCTTGCCCCTGTGGATGCGAAAGCTAGTGAGAAAAAGGAAGTCTTGTACGGAAACAGAAGCGGCAAGAGCTGGAAAGCAGATTTTGACACCTTGCGAGCTGAGATTGGCGCGACAGACGACCAGGTTGCTGAGTTGAATTCCCGTCTGGGCGATACGTCCAAAATGTCGCGTACTGACTATCTGAGTATTCAGAGCTCAATAAGAAATTACCAGTTCCATCGTGGAGAACTGGAGAAAAAACTGAAATCACTGGACGATAAGGCCTCGCGAGCAGGAGTCCCCGGCGAGTTCCGCTAACGGTAACGACTCTTTTCTGCGTGGGTCGAAAAAACAAAGGGCCGGGAGAATACATTCTCCCGGCCCTTTGTTTTTTCGATGGCGTTACAGGAAATCCTTTCTTCTTATCCGTCGGTGTTCGTCAGTCAAACTCCGAGTTACGAGCTCTTTCGGACCTCGTAAGCCGGCTGTTCTGTCCTTCGTTCCCTTTTTCAGGCGGTATAACGCGCCTTGCGGATGAGAAAAACGACTTCGCCGTGATTCTTGTAACGCCAAGGTCAATTGCTCCGTACATGCCGTAGGTAAGCTTGATGGACCGACCAATGTGCTAGCATATGTCGGGAAAAGACTTCAGGTTTCTCTCATGGAGAGCGTACTCACTGTCTTTGGCCCCAACGACAACTTTATTATTAGAAGTCAGTCTCTTGGCCGTGCCATACGAACATTTCAGAGCAATTTTCAAAGATCCTTTTCTTTTGATTTAATTATACGCCTGCTGTCAGGTATGTCAAGCACCGGAGAAAAGAAAACTGAACAGCCCGTAAATTCCCAGCAATGAGCCTTCCCAGGTGAATTCCAGGGTCATTAACAGTGTGAGAAGAGTCATCGTGATAACGCTAATCCAGGCGATGAGGTTGAATCTTGGTCCATTCACCTAGGAGTTTGTAAGGCTTAGGGGAAATCTGCTGCAAAGCTATCTGTCCGGTCCTGATTTCGCCGTTTGCGACTTTGACGCAAGAGGCTTTATTGCTACTTTAAATCAGTGAACTCGGGGGGAGCCAGGTTTTGGGTAGAATAGGCCTTAGAAATCAATGTTGACTAATAGTATTAAATTTCGTTTAATGGCCCGGATTATCCCCGCCGAAAAACAACTCAATGTGAGGGCAGGGGCCTTTTGGTTTTTATGCTCAGCTGGAAGCTTCAACTTCGTGGACGATGAACGTACGTATTTCCAATCCCCTCTCTTCCGATGCTTTGGGTCCAGCCATTTTTGTTGTCCACCCTCCGGATGGGCAAGGAGTTTGAAAGAGTGTACAGCACCTTTACGCAGAGACTGACGCTATTTCTGTTCCCCAGCGCGATACTCGCTGCGTTGTATGCTTCATTGCCCTTCCTGGGGTTGCTACCCTTTCCCTGGCGCGATTTTATGCCCTATGCCGTGTATCTTGCCTTTTTATTGGGACTTTTCCTCAGTTTTCACTTCAATCGGAGTCGGGTCTTTTTCGTGCTGTTACTACTGCTTGCCTTCTGCTGGAACTCCGACATGTTGGCCCGGGGCGGGGCTAGGGTTGCAGCGTTGCAGAGAATAGACGACATCTTCTGCTTTCTCTTGCCGATTAACATTACCCTCTTTTGCCTGATGCGGGAAAAAGGTATTTTTACTGCAGCCGGACGCAAACGGTTTAGTTTTTTAGCCCTGCAGGCTCTAGTTCTGGTAATTTTGGTTAAAACGGCACAGGCTGCACCACTGGAAGCCACCACTGTCTGGTTGCGGGATGCCGTTACCGGGTGTCGGAATCTCCCGCGGATCGTGCTACCGATGATGACAGGATGTGGTGTCATCATCGGTGTTGTGACCTATGTTCGCCATTCGATTATCGATAGTGCTTTTCTTGGAATCCTTGCTGCGTTGGCGATTATTTTCACCCATCCCCTTTCGGGTGACATTCCAGCTATTTTCCTCTTTGGGGCAGGGCTGATTCTGTTATTGAGCATGCTGCAGGATTCCCACAACATGGCATATCGTGATGATCTCACTGGAGTGCTTTCACGCCGGGCGTTCAATGAACATTTGAATGGATTAGGTCGACGGTATGTGATTGCAATGCTTGATCTTGACCATTTCAAACGGGTGAATGATTCCTATGGCCATGATGTGGGTGATCAGGTCCTGCGATTGACAGGAGCGAAGATGCAGTCAGTCGGAAGTGGCGGACTGGTGTATCGGTATGGGGGGGAGGAATTTGCCATTGTCTTTCCGGGAAAAAGCAAAGCCCGCGTGCTTGCCTGCATGGAAAAACTGCGGGCCTCGATAGCCTCCTATCGCTTTGCCATCCGTGGGCCGAATCGTCCTGACCCTTCCCGGAACGGCAGTAAGAATCGTTACGATGGCGGAGCCGACAGTACTATTTCTGTCACCGTGAGTATCGGGGTTGCAGAGAGCCTTGACGGGAAGGTTTCCCCCCGGGAAATTGTCGTTGCGGCTGATGTTGAGCTGTACCGGGCGAAGCAACGAGGGAGAAATCGAGTCTGCAGCTCGTAGGAACGCAATTTTCTCGCTTCCCATTTTCTTGACAGTAGAGCGCCAGTCGTGACATACTTTTTCAAGACAATCGACCGTTCGCGCAATTGATCATACTCGGCATGTTGCAGGTTGACTCCCAGTGCCGGTTGCGAGCCGTCCCACGTATCTACCCTTTAATTCAAGTCTTTTCTGTCAGGGAGTCGTTCAGCAATGCGGCTCCCGTCATTGTTTATACGGGAAATATGGAACCTTCTAAATTCGTCCATTTACATGTTCATACCCAGTACTCCCTCCTAGACGGTGCTATCCGTATCGGGGACCTGGTGAAGAAAGCGGTTGAATTCGGCATGCCTGCTGTTGCCCTGACCGATCACGGCAATATGTTCGGTGCAATCGAGTTTTACCTGAAATGCCAGTCAGCGGGCATCAAGCCGCTTATAGGTTGCGAGGTCTATATTGCTCCCGGATCTCGTTTTGTCAAGGAGTCGAAGGGTATCGGTGATGCTGCCCACCACCTGATCCTCCTTTGTCAGAATCTCGAAGGATACCGGAACCTGAGCCGCCTCGTCTCCCTCGGTCACAAGGAAGGGTTTTACTACCGTCCCCGCATCGATAAGGAGATACTTCGCCAGCATTCCTCCGGACTGATCGCTCTTTCCGCCTGTCTGAAGGGAGAGGTTGCCTGGCTTTGTCAGGGTGACCATATGGAAGATGCCAGCGCAGTCGCCGCCGACTTTGCCGAAATGTTTCCGGGGCGTTATTATCTCGAACTGCAGGAAAACACTCTTCCTGAACAAGTGAAAGCAAACCGCGGACTGGTTCAGATATCTCGGGAATTGGGTCTTCCCCTTGTTGCGACAAATGATTGCCACTATCTGAACAGGGTGGATTCCAAGCCACATGAGGTCCTGCTCTGCATTCAGACCGGCAAGACCATGGATGATCCGAACAGGATGAGCTTTTCTGCCGATGAGTTTTATTTCAAGTCTCCCAATGAGATGGCAGCCGCTTTTCCTGATCACCCTGAAGCCCTTACCAATACTCTTCTGATAGCCGAGCAATGTGACCTGAGTTTTGATTTCAAGACCTACCATTTCCCCCGGTATGAATCCACGGACGGAAGATCGCTTGAGGATGAGCTTACCCGGCAGTCCGAAGAGGGGCTGCGCTCCCGCTTAACAAAGATTCGCCGGAACAGGCTGGAACTTTCCGATGAAGATGAGCAGGGGTACTGGAAGCGACTTGAGATCGAACTCGAGTGTATTATCAAGATGGGCTTTCCCGGCTACTTCCTGATTGTCGCCGATTTTATCAACTGGGCCAAAGAGCAGGGAATTCCTGTTGGTCCGGGGAGGGGTTCGGCCGCCGGTTCTCTGGTTGCCTATGCCTTGCGCATTACCGACCTGGATCCGATTCCCTACAACCTGCTCTTCGAGCGGTTCCTGAATCCGGAACGTATATCCATGCCTGATATCGACGTGGACTTCTGTCAGAACCGCCGGGAAGAGGTGATTCAGTACGTTACCGAGAAGTATGGGCGGGACAAGGTCTGCCAGATTATTACCTTTGGAACAATGGCGGCAAAAGGTGCTATCAGAGACGTTGGCCGGGCACTCAACTATTCCTACGGTGAAGTGGATAAAATTGCCAAGCTGGTCCCCAATATTCTGAATATCCAGCTGGCCGACGCCCTGAAGAAAGAACCGAAGCTCAGAGAAATGTCGGCCGCTGACCCACGTATCAAGACTCTCCTCGACACTGCCCTCTGTCTTGAGGGACTTACCCGCCATGCCTCCACCCATGCAGCGGGTGTTGTTGTGGCTCCCGAAGCCCTCGAGGAATTCTGCCCAGTTTACATGGACCAGAAGAGCAACTCCATTACCACCCAATATTCCATGAAATACGTGGAGAAAATTGGCTTGGTGAAATTCGACTTCCTTGGCCTGAAAAATCTTACGGTGATCGATAATGCCGTAAAGATCATCCGGTCCGAGAAGAATCCCGAGTTTGAGATCAGTGAACTTCAGGACGATGATCCGGTCACCTACCAGCTTCTCCAGTCAGGCGCCACCACCGGTGTCTTCCAGCTGGAGTCCACCGGGATGAAGGAGCTCTTGGTCAAGCTGAAGCCTTCCTGCTTCGAGGACATTATTGCGGTCTGTGCACTCTACCGTCCCGGTCCGCTCGGCTCCGGCATGGTTGACGATTTTATCGAACGCAAGCACGGCAGAAAAGCGGTTGTGTATGACCTCCCGCAGTTGCAACCGATCCTGAAAGACACCTACGGGGTCATTGTTTACCAAGAGCAGGTTATGCAGATTGCACGTACTCTGGCTGGCTACTCCCTGGGTGGCGCCGACTTGCTGCGCCGGGCAATGGGCAAGAAAGACCCTGTCGAGATGGCAAAACAGCGGGATATCTTCCTGGCCGGGGCAAAAGACGGTGGTTTCGATCCGAAAAAGGCCGAGGGCATCTTTGATCTGATGGCAATGTTCGCCGAATACGGCTTCAACAAGTCCCATTCCGCCGCCTATGCTCTCATTGCCTATCATACCGCCTACCTGAAGGCCCATTTCCCTGTTGAGTTCATGACAGCCCTCCTTACCGAGGACATGGATTCTTCCGACAAGGTGACGAAAAGCATCTCCGAGTGCCGCGGGATGGGAATCCAGGTGCTTCCGCCCGATATCAATGCCTCTGAACGTTCCTTTGCGGTTAGGGAGTCCTCCATCAGGTTTGGACTCGGTGCCGTAAAGAATGTCGGGGTTGGTGCTGTTGAGGCAATTCTCGAGGCGAGGACCGAAGGGGATTTTAAGGATCTGTTTAGTTTCTGTAGCCGGGTAGACCTGCGGCGGGTGAACCGGAGGGTCGTTGAATCTCTCATCAAGTGTGGAGCATTCGACTCTACCGGAGCCAAGCGAGCACCGTTGGTTGCCGCACTCGAAGGCGCCATGGAATTGGGTCAGAGACTCCAGAAAGAGCGGTCCAGCAACCAGGCTTCCCTGTTCGCTGAGGCCGAGGTCGTGTTTACTGCCGGAAATGGAGTGGGAACCCTGCCGGAGATCCCCGAATGGCGAGAGAAGGAGTTGCTGGCTTTTGAGAAAGAAGCACTTGGTTTCTATATTACCGGCCACCCCCTTGACCGTTATGGCGACGATGTCAGGAGGTTTTCCACCGTTACAACGGCTACTATCTCGGAGCGTAGCGACAAAACGGAAGTGAGGCTCTGTGGCATTGTGTCGTCCCTTTCGGAAAAAATTACCAAAAAGGGCGACAGGATGGCTTTTGCCTTGATTGAAGACCAGATGGGTTCCGTCGAACTGATGGTCTTTCCTGATGTCTATGGAAAGTGTTCCCCTTTTCTAAAAACTGACGACCCTTTGCTGGTGACAGGAATCTTGGAGGTCGGAGAAGAAAGTTGCAAGATCAGGGCAACCGATGTCTCGCCCCTTGGCGCACTGAAGGAAACCCAGTCACGCAGGGTCAACTTCGTTCTGGATGCTGCAAAAGCAAGCAGGGCGCAGCTGCAATCGTTGAAGGACATCATTGGTCGACATCCCGGTGAGTGTCCTTCCCGCCTGCAGATAGTCATTCCTGACACATGTCGCACGACGTTGCGTCTGCCCTCTTCCTTTTCCGTTCGGCCCAGCGATGATTTGTCGCTGGAAGCGGAAGGATTATTCGGGTATAATGTAACGGTTTTTGAATAATGGCTGAGAAAATGCTGAAGAGGACGCGCAAGGAGAAAAATACGATGGCGTTGCACTATTATCTCGATTTTGAAAAACCGATTGCCGAACTGGAAGAAAAAATTCAAGAATTACTGGAGTTTTCTACCGAAACGGTTGATCTGAAGACGGAGATTGCCCGCCTGGAAAAGAAGGTCCAGAAGATGAGGGAGGATATTTTTTCCAACCTGACCCGCTGGCAGACAGTGCAGGTCGCCCGTCACATAAACCGCCCGTTCACCATGGACTATATCAGGCTGATCTTTACCGATTTCATCGAACTGCACGGGGACCGAAAGTTTGCCGACGATCGTGCAATCGTGGCTGGTCTGGCAAGGCTTGACGGCGAACCGGTCATGGTTATTGGCCATCAGAAGGGCAGGGATACCAAGGAAAAGGTCTTCCGGAACTTCGGCATGCCGAACCCCGAAGGTTACCGCAAGGCATTGCGCCTCATGGAAATGGCGGAACGGTTTGATCTGCCAATTATAACTTTTATTGATACGCCCGGTGCCTTTCCCGGTATTGGTGCTGAAGAGCGTGGGCAGGCGGAGGCCATTGCACGAAACCTCTGCGAGATGTCCCGTCTTCGGGTTCCGATTGTTGTTGTCGTGACAGGAGAAGGCGGTTCGGGTGGTGCCCTCGCGATCGCTGTGGGTGATCGAATAGTAATGCTCGAACACTCAATTTATTCCGTTATTTCTCCCGAAGGATGCGCTGCCATTCTCTGGGGTGATGGAACCAAGGGAGAACTTGCAGCCGAGGAACTGAAGCCAACGGCGCAAGACCTGCTGGAGCTGAAAGTTATCGATGAGATAGTTGCGGAGCCAATAGGTGGTGCCCACCGGGATTACGAAACCACTGCGAAGAGCGTGCATGAGGCAATTGCGCGAAACCTTGCCGAATTACGGGGGCTTTCCGTGAAGAAACTTGTTGAGGCCCGCTATTCAAAGTTTCGCCAGATGTCACGGTTTACGGAATGATTTTGATCGAGCCTGTGTTTCACAGGTGTCTGCTTGAGGAAAAGGGGCCCCGGATGGCGGCCCCTTTTACCGTTTTGGGGGTAGTATGAAAGAACGTTTGCAGAAAATCCTTTCTCGGGCCGGGGTGTCTTCCCGACGTGCCGCGGAAGAGATCATCCTGGCCGGTCGTGTTGCAGTGAACGGCGTCGTGGTCAGCGAATTGGGGTCCAAGGCTGATCCTGATCAAGACATCATAACTGTTGATAATAAGCCGATCGGGATTGACCTTGCACGGGTGTACCTCGTACTCTATAAGCCGGCCGGTTACATGACCACCCTAAAGGACCCACAAGGGAGACCTCTGGTCACCGATCTTCTCAAGGGCATCAGGGAAAGGGTCTATCCTGTTGGGCGTCTTGACTACAATACGGAAGGGTTGCTGCTTCTGACAAATGACGGAGAGTGGGCAAACGCCCTTGCTCACCCTCGCCATGAGGTTGACAAGGAGTATCATGTCCGGGTCCAGGGCCAGGTTTCTCCGGTGCAAATTCAACGGCTGACAACCGGTGTCGAGCTGGACGACGGAAAGACTGCACCAGCACTTATCAGTGTTATCCGCGAAAGTGAAAACAACACCTGGCTTTCCATTACTATTCATGAGGGGCGCTATCGTCAGGTGCGCCGCATGTGCGAGGCTGTGGGTTTTTCCGTGGTTCGCCTGAAGAGAGCCCGTTACGGGTTTCTTGGCCTTGAGGGCCTGGTAGCGGGGAAATTTCGTTTTTTGACCTCCGAGGAGGCGGAACGCCTGCGAAAGACAAGTCGTGGAGACAAGCCTGTCCCGGCACCTGCACCTTCTTCGGAAAAGCGTCGCGAGCAAAAGGCACAGGGTAAAGATCCTGATGGGAAAAAGCCATTTGCCGGCAGAAAGGCAAATGCGACAGTGCCGGCTCCGGGAAAAAACCGTAGCAGGCGTCGCCAGCCCTGACGTTTATTCAGGCTATTTGTTCCCGTAACCTTGCCTTGCTTTCCGCTAAGGGGCACAATTCTTTTTAAAAGAATGACTTGGCGCTTTCCCGATAAGTGGATATTCGCCGTCATGAAAAAGAAAACCTGATTAGCGTCAATCTTCCACCAGTTCCCAAAACTGTCATTCCGGAAGCGATTCTGATCGGGAATCCAGCTTCTAACCGACTGAAATCATGGATCCCCGATAGAGGCATTCGGGGATGACAATCTTCATAGCGGAAGAATAGCGCTAATCTGGAAAGAAAATATAATGCCGGCAACCTTTCGGAAGCCGGCATTTTTAATGTAATTTATAAAAATGATGGGTGTCTGGTTAACGGTGAAGTATTCCCTTGATGGTTGCAAGAAGGTCGGCTGGCAGAATATAGGTCTTGGTGTTCGGTGCCGAAGCGAGCTTTTGCATCGCGCCCACATAGCGGTCTCCTAGTAAGAACATGGTAGGAAGTTCCTTGTCGCCTACCGCTTGGGCAATTTCCTCAATGGCCTTTGCGGAAGCTTCAGCAAGCGTTACCTGCGCTTCGGCTTCCAGCCTGGCAGCTTCCAGTTTTCCTTCCGCCTCGAGAATGACCGCTGCTTTGAGGCCTTCCGCTTCGAGGATTGCGGCCCTCTTGGTCCTTTCGGCTGAAGCCTGCTGTTCCATGGCGCTCTGCATGGACGGAGACGGTTTGATATCCTGTATTTCCACTGATTTTACCGAAATTCCCCAGTCGACTACGTCGCCGGAAATGATTTCACGGAGACGTGCTTTGATGGTGTCGCGGGAGGAGAGAGCCACGTCCAGTTCCATCTCGCCGATGATAGCTCGGAGGGTTGTCATGATGAGGTTCTGAATGGCGTATTCGAAGTTGGAGATGCCATATACCGCAAGGACCGGGTCAATAACCTTGATGAAGGCAATGGCGTTGCAGACGATCACGGCATTGTCTTTGGTGATTGCTTCCTGAGCCCCGATTTCCAATGGCATGTCTTTGGTTGTGATACGGTAGGCAACGATGTCGATATAGGGAATGATGAAGTTGAGGCCGGGCTTGAGGGTTACATGATATTTGCCCAGTCTTTGAACGACGTATTCGAATCCCTGGGGTACGATGCGAACACCCATCATGATGGTCACCAATACTGCCACGGAAAAAACAAAAAAGACGACTATACTCGCCATGTTTCCCTCCTGCTGGTGAATGTGTGCATGGTCAATCGGGTTAACCTTTTTTTACCACAAGTTTATCTCCCGCAATATCGACAATTACTCCTCTGTCCCCGAGCTGCAGCTGCTCTTCAGATATGTACGACCACTCGTCGGACCCGAGTACCGCAATGGGAAAGCGGATAATACCACCGGGGAAGGTCGCGTCGTTGGCTTTTACGATAATGCCGG
Organism: uncultured delta proteobacterium; assembly: GCA_963717775.1. Classification (GTDB taxonomy): domain Bacteria; phylum Desulfobacterota; class Desulfuromonadia; order Geobacterales; family Geobacteraceae; genus RPRC01. The sequence continues at coordinate 352,058 of CAVQWZ010000014.1, read as the reverse complement.
ATTTGCCAATAATTGCTTCCTTGCTTTGTCCTGAAAGGGTCTTTGTTTCCTGCCGGAAAAATCGAAACCAGCCGTAGGTGAACAGGCCGGAAAGGACGGCCCACAGGGCAAGTTGCAGGGCCAAGGAGTCTGTCCTCAGGATGAATGATAAAGTGCCAACAACTATAGCAGCCAGCCCAAACCAGATAATAGTGAAGGAGGGGATCACAATCTCCAAGACGGAGAGGATAATGCCGGCAGTAATCCAGATCCAGGGTTCCACGCAGGTTGCCTCCAAAAGGAAAACGATGAATTTTTCTGTGAAGTTGAAGGTTGCTGTAAATTCTTTAGTTTGCCGCAATGAACTTGCCCTGTCAATGGGAGCTGGCGCAAGAACCTGGATTGTCTGCCTGTTTTGAGGATTTAGTTATTGCTTGGTGAGGTTGAATGCATCGTAATAGACGTTCGCTTGGTAGGATATCTGTTGTTTCCTATTGCTCGTGTCCGTGCGGTTACTTCATTCCTTTCTCTTCAGTTTTTAAGCCTCTGGATGTGTTTTGCTCCATGTCAGGAGTCAAAACTTGACGAAATTACTGCAACGAACTAACCTCACGCGAAACAAGTTAGATTAATTTTACCTGTTGCCTGTTGTTTCTATTGACCATCTGCCATTGTTGCGGCAGAATTGTGCTAGTATGTAAATCGATTATAAGAAAGCTTGTCTTCAGGGGGATTGCGCCATGAAATTCACGGTATTGTTGTCCATGTTGTTCATTGGCTTCTCAGTGATTGCAAGTGCTGATATTTACCAATGGGTCGACAATAAAGGTGTTGTCAATTTTACCGATAACTTCGATTCTATACCGAAGAAATATCAGAAGAAAGTGAAGGTTCTGTCATCGGACGATTCCAGCCAGGAAGGCACCGCTTCCGAGCCTGCACAGTCGACCGTCCAAGAAGTTCCCATGGCGCAACCTGTGGAACAGCCTCAGCAACCGAAAACCTTTGGTGGACATAACGAGACGTGGTGGCGTTCGCAGTACGGCAGCCTGCGTGGAGAGCTTGCCCAGCTTCAGGCGAATCTCCCCTCCAAACGGGCGGAAGCAGAGCAGCTTCGCCGCAAGTTGGTAATCTATACCTTCGCCCGAAATAGGGTCGCGTACCAGGAAAAGCTGAGCGAAATAGAGCAGGATGAAGGAAGGATCAAAAGCCTGACGGAACAACTCTCTGCTCTTGATACGCAAGCTTCAGCTGCCGGAGTTCCGTTTGAGTGGCGTCAATAGGTTGCTTTATTGTCAAAGCATATGCATTGGTCTCTTTTTCTTCGTTGACACTGATGGTAAAAACATGTATAAAAATTTTCCACCTTCCGTATGAAGCTGATTGTTTTTATCGCGACTTTTTACAATAAAATAATTATGGCGGCGTAGCCAAGTGGTAAGGCAGAGGTCTGCAAAACCTTTATTCAGCGGTTCAAATCCGCTCGCCGCCTCCACTAATAACAAGGGGTTAGCCAAGTCAGGCTAGCCCCTTCTGTTTTTATGCAACCTTTTGTGCCGCCTCCAATTCGTGCAACCGAATTACGGCGTTGCATGACTTTTGTGTTGGTTGGCTGGCCATAAATTGTCGTAAACGATACTTTATGGTTTTTTTCACGATGCGTCACATTATGATTGTTTAGAAAAACATGAAAACCTATGCGCCTTTCGCATAGGTTTTTTTATTCGCTTTGCTGAGGGTATATTATCGTGAATCGCCACCAGTCATCTAGGCACTTGCTGTTTTCATGAAGTGACGTCTTTCAAGCTCAAGTGGTGACTGTGGGTATCCGGGTTCCTCTTAATCGGTTGTTAAAAACTTTCGTAAGTCATCAATAGGCAGAGCAATAAGAAGCATAACCCACTGTTTCCCTTCGGAGTTGGATAGTTCCTGGAGGTCGAATTCGCTGTCATTTTCTTTTGCCTGGGCCCGTTTAATTCCCCTCTGGTCTAGTATTATGTGCTGCACTCTCTGCCATAGATGCTCCTCGGGGTGGGAAAGTACATTGATTGCGATGTCAAGGTAAGCGTCTAAAACCTTGTCTGCGCGACCCTGTGCCACGAGTTTCGCCTCTACTTGCTGCAGTTGTTCTTCAATTGCAGCGATACTTTGCATATTGTTGGATTCGGGGCCGTGGAGATTTTCCTCACCACTTTTCAGCAATGAAAGCTTTGATTGAAGGATTGTCTGGCTTCTTTCAAGGTCTTTCCGCGCTGATTTAGTAGTGGCTATCTGCATGTGGGCAATTCTTAGCAGGTGGTCAAAGGCCCTGCTTTCAAGTTTGCGGCGAGTATCTTTTTCATTATCAGCAGGTTCAAGGAACCGCTGGTTCAGGAACGTAACTGATGTCTGGGGAACGTCTCGCGAAACCACATTCCCCGACAGTTCAGCTCCAAAGATTGTTTTTTCAGCCTTTTCCATCATCAAGAGAGCAATAATCTGGTTTGACGCGGGTTTGTTATCCCGAAGATAACCAGTAAGGTCCCGATCTTTTTGGAATGTTTTAAGCATTTCAGCTGTGGTGGTAAAAAAAACAGCAAGCGAGGGGCACGAGCCATTAGGACCGAATTCCACAGGTATCGGTGGCGGCAGACTGTTTACCAGTTTTGCCGCGTGGTCAAGGGATAAAATAATTGCCGGACGCAGTTTTATTTTATAGCCCGAGACAACTTTTAGCCATGGGTCGGTTCTTTCTATTGTTCTCTCGATGGCTTGCCGTATTGTTGCCTTAGAGTATTTCTCTTGTTTAGCATTGCAGCCGAAAATATGTCGCAAAAATTGCAGCATATCGTACTCCCTGGAAGAAAGAGATATCGTCGGTTGTCTTTATACAACGTCGATGTCCGTTAGCGTCAGTATAACCGGTAAAAAAGCAAAAACTAGACCGTGGGAACCGGACCCAGGCGTTCTGTGAAAAACGTACTAGCCGAGTAGCGATTATTTCCGAAATCCGAGTTGATATGTATACGCAGGTGTCATGCTTGTGGCAGTGTTTTTGCTTGAATTATCGGAATATTTTGCCTTGACAAATAATTTTAGTTATGGTGAAATCCTAACCGTATTAGGAACATCTATCCGGCAAAACACCGGTTCGGTGATTTTAAACCAGCCTGTAGATTCTCTCCTCTCTTCCAGCATTTCAAAATACAAGTATTCAGGATTTCATTGCCATAGATTACGACATTCAGACAGAAAATTACGCTTTGGCTACCGGATCATGTAATGCAAAAGTAGCTTCCGCCGCAGCACCAACTAGGCCCTATTGCTGGTATTTGGTGGTGTTTTTTTGTAAAGAAATGTATCTACATGCAAAGAATATTCATCATAAGTTTGTTACTGTTGAGACATGATGTTTATTGGGAGTCTTTTGATTCATAACCTCCCTATAATAAGATATAAAATTGTTTTAAAGATTTGATTTATCGACATGTTTAAGGGGTGAAATTACCCTTGACAAATAGTTGGACTTATGATGAAGTGCCGCGTGGCCTGTAAATCGATGTCATTTGATGTTGATGTACGTCCTGCCTGCGGTAATACTGGCTTTAAAGCCGTGTGGTTCTTCCGGGACATTTCCAAAAAATGTCAAACTTCACTCTATCTGCATCTTTTAAAACCCATTTTTTTTTGCGGGAATATCTGTGGCTTGACAATGTCGTCCCCAGAATTTTCGTTCAGTAGGACAATGAAGTGCATTTGCTTAAGCACATTGAGTAGTTTTTGTTGTTTGGGTGATTGTTTGTTGAGGTAAAACACAGGCCAAGCTTCCCATTTGGCTAAAAACGAAAGGAGAGGTCAACAATTATGCAATCAGGATCAACGTGTTCATTAACAGGGGACTGCAGACTTCCGGATCGTGCAACGCTACCTTCAGGGCTTTACAAAGAACTGGAAGAGTTCGTTAATCAGCTCCCCACGAAAGAAGGTCACTTAGTTACCGTGCTTCACAAAGCACAGAGCCTTTTCGGCTACCTGCCCAAGGAAGTTCAGCAATTTGTTGCTGACTACATGGATGTTTCCTTGGCCAAGGTATATGGTGTTGTAAGTTTCTACACCTTCTTCACCATGGTTCCGAAGGGCAAGTATCCCATCTCAATCTGCATGGGTACTGCTTGCTTCGTCAAGGGCGCTCAGAAAGTCGTCGATGCCTTCTTGGAGTCTCTGGATATTGAGGTTGGCGAAGTTACGCCAGACGGTAAGTTCTCCGTCGATTGTCTCCGCTGCGTTGGTGCATGTGCCTTGGCCCCAATCTTGACGATTGGCGAGAAGGTTTATGCTCATGTGTCGGCTGATCAGGTCAAATCAATTCTTGCTGAATATTAATTTAATAGAACCGAAGGAGTTAAATCATGGCAAAAATATCATCTGTGGCTGATCTCATGAAGTTGCAGGCAGATTCCAAGGCCAAGGCAGCAGCCAAAAAGGACAAGATTATCGTAAACGTTTCCCTTGCTACCTGCAGCATAGCATCCGGCGGCAAGGTTGTGCTGGAAGCAATGAAGGACGAAGCAGCAAAGCAAGGTGTCAGCAATGTTGAGTACATGCAGTCCGGTTGCATGACCTACTGTCACTCTGAGCCGACCGTTGTCGTAACCCTGCCCGGTAAAGACCCTGTCTGCTTCGGCAAACTGGATGAGGCTGGCGCTAGGGAACTGGTGCAGAAGTACCTGAAGAGCGGTGAAGTTACCGGCACCGTCGTTCCCGTTAACTATAACAGGGTTGAATTTTAAATAAGGGGAGGAGTGAGAATGGATTCAACGAAAAAACAGCTTAGAATTGCCACCAGAAACTGCGGCTTTATCGATCCTGAGAATATAGAGGATTATTTCGGCGTGCGCGGCTACGAGGCACTTGCCAACGCCATTTCGAAAAGCACTCCGGCCGGGATTATCGACGAAATGAAGAAATCCGGGCTCCGTGGCCGTGGGGGCGGCGGTTTCCCTACCGGTACGAAATGGAGTTTTGCTGCTGCGAACCAGGCCGATCAGAAATATGTCGTTTGTAATGCCGACGAAGGCGACCCCGGTGCATTCATGGACCGCGCAGTCCTCGAAGGCGACCCGCACTCAATCGTTGAGGCAATGGCGCTCTGCGGTTATGCAATCGGCGCTTCCATCGGTGTTGTCTACATCCGTGCTGAGTATCCGCTTGCCATTAAGCGCCTCATCATGGCTATCAACGACGCTCGTGCATATGGCGTCCTCGGTCAGAACATCTTCGGTTCCGATTTCAGCTTCGACATCGAACTGAAGTACGGCGCAGGCGCGTTTGTTTGCGGTGAGGAAACCGCTCTCATCCGTTCCATGGAAGGAAGCCGCGGCGAGCCTTACACCAAGCCTCCCTTTCCTGCCAACTCCGGCTACTGGAACAAACCGACCATCGTTAACAACGTTGAAACCTTTGCCAACATCCCGGCCATTCTGTTGAAAGGCGCTGATTGGTTCTCTGGAATCGGAACCGAGAAGTCCAAGGGAACCAAGGTTTTCGCACTGGCTGGCAAGATCACCAATGTTGGTCTCATCGAAGTACCGATGGGCATCTCCTTGAAAGAAATCATCTTTGAAATCGGCGGCGGTTGCCCCGACGGAAAAGAGTTCAAGGCTGTTCAGACCGGCGGCCCTTCCGGTGGTGCTCTTACCTATAAAGACGCCGATGTACCCATAGATTACGACAACCTTCTGGCCAAAAACTCCATGATGGGCTCCGGCGGCATGATCGTCATGGACGAAGATACTTGCATGGTCGACATCGCCAAGTTCTTCCTCGACTTCACCATGGATGAGACCTGCGGAAAGTGTACCCCTTGCCGTATTGGTTCCAAGCGTCTCTGGGAGACCCTTGAAAAAATCACCAATGGTACTGGTACCGAAGCAGATTTTGAAAAAATGAAGACCCTCGCTGTTAACATCAAAGATACAGCACTTTGCGGCCTTGGCCAGACCATGCCTAACCCGGTTCTGTCCACCATGAATACCTTTGCTGACGAATATCTTGCTCACGTTCGCGACAAGAAGTGTCCTGCCGGTGTTTGTACGAACCTGCTCGAGTTCGTAATTGTCCCAGACAAGTGTGTTGGCTGCACCCTCTGTGCCCGCGTATGTCCGGTGAACTGCATCTCCGGCAAAGTGAAGGAAATTCACCTGATCGATCAGGCTGTCTGTATCAAGTGCGGCGCATGTGTCGATAAGTGTAAGTTTGACGCGATAGTTAAACAATAAGTGAAAGGAGCTCATATACATGTCTATGCTGAAAATTACCATTGACGGTAAAGAAACCGAAGTCCCGCAGGGCAGCATGATCCTTGACGCTGCCAAGAAACTAAACATTGATGTTCCTACTCTTTGCTATCTTAACCTCGAGGAACTACACGTAAACAATATGGCTGCTTCCTGCCGCCTCTGCGTGGTCGAGGTAGCAGGCCGCAAGAATCTCGCACCGGCTTGTGCTACCCCTATCACTGACGGTATGGAAATCAAGACTACAACCATGCGTGTTCTTAATGCCCGTAAAACCGTTCTCGAACTGCTCCTGTCCGACCATCCGAAGGACTGTCTGGTCTGTCAGAAGTCCGGCGAGTGTGATCTTCAGGATATTGCCCAGAAATTCGGTGTCAAAGAAGTTCGTTACGAAGGCGTCATGTCCACCTATCGTAAAGATATTTCTCCCTCTATCGTTCGCGATATGGACAAATGCATTATGTGCCGTCGTTGCGAAACCATGTGCAACGACGTACAAACCTGCGGCGTTCTGTCCGGCGTAAACAGGGGCTTCACCTCTGTTGTGGCTCCGGCGTTCGAAATGAACCTGGAAGACTCCGTTTGTACTTTCTGTGGTCAGTGTACTGCAGTTTGTCCGGTTGGTGCTCTTGTTGAGCGCGATCACACCTGGGAAATCGTTAATGCTATTGCTGATCCCGAGAAAGTCACCGTTGTTCAGACTGCTCCGGCAGTTCGTGCAGCACTTGGTGAAGACCTCGGCATGGAAGCTGGTATTTCCGTAACCGGCAAAATGGCTGCTGCACTTCGCAGACTCGGTTTCGACTACGTGTTCGATACTGACTTCGCAGCTGACCTTACTATCATGGAAGAAGGTTCTGAGTTCCTCGATCGTCTTACCCGTTATCTTGATGGCGACAAGACTGTCACACTGCCGATCCTCACCTCTTGCTGTCCTGCATGGGTTAAGTTCTTCGAGCATCAGTTCCCGGATCTCCTTGATGTCCCTTCAACTGCACGGTCTCCGCAGCAGATGTTCGGCGCTATTGCTAAAACCTACTTTGCTGACATCCTCGGAATTCCGAGAGAGAAAATGGTAGTCGTTTCCGTCATGCCTTGCCTCGCCAAGAAGTATGAGTGTGAGCGTCCGGAATTCAAAGTCAACGGCAACCCTGATGTTGACTACTCCATCACAACCCGTGAGCTCGCTCGCCTTATCAAGCGTATGAACATCGACTTCGTTGCACTTCCTGACGAAGATTTTGATAATCCACTCGGTGAGTCCTCTGGTGCTGCCCCGATCTTCGGTGCAACCGGCGGTGTTATCGAAGCAGCTCTCAGAACCGCATATGAACTCGCTACCGGTCAGGCACTTGAAAATGTCAATTTTGAAGCTGTCCGTGGTATGGAGGGCATCCGTTCTGCAAAAGTTCAGGTTGGTCCCCATACTCTGAACATCGGTATTGCACACGAACTTGGCAATGCTCGTAAACTTCTTGAAGAAGTGCGCGCCGGTAAATCCGAGTATCATGCAATTGAAATCATGTCCTGCCCCGGTGGTTGTATCGGCGGTGGCGGTCAGCCGTATCACCATGGCGATATCGAAGTGCTCAAGAAGAGAACCAAGGTTCTCTACGATGAGGATGCTGGCAAGAAAATTCGTAAATCCCATGAAAACCCCTACATCACCGAACTGTATGAGAAGTTCCTCGGCAAGCCGCTGAGCGAGAAAGCTCATCACCTCCTTCACACCCACTACTTCAAGCGTTCCAAGCTTGGGGGTTAAGTTCGATGATGTCGGTTTCTCAATAAAAACAGTCTCTGGTTTTATTCGAGAACGATGAAAAGAGAAGCGGTCGGATGAGAAATCATCCGGCCGCTTTTTTTGTTGGCTTCCGATCCGGATTGACCAATGGTTCGGTTTTATCTTAGTATCATTTCAGTCGTAACTGTTTTAAGATGCGGCACTGTTATAAATACTTCGTTCTCTTCATTCTATTAAATTATAGATATGTTTTTGATTTTGATTGTTCAAGTATGGATGAATAGAAAAACTTTAGTGATATAGTCCGCAATCAGTCTGCTCACTGCATTGATGCCTTTCATAATAGCAGTCGGCGTTGTGATAGTCAGTTCGGCAGCCCGTTTCGTTTAAATATACAATGCCTTCAGTACTGCTCCGTTACTTGTTTTACTACTCTTATTCAATCAAGATATTTATCATGTCTTAAAAGCTAATCCGCTATTTGCCAGAATAAAAAGTTATCAGGTGTCTATTTCTTATTCGAGCACACCGATAAAAATCATCAAAAGCCTGTAATTTGACTCAGGTCAAAGATTTCTTGATTATCTTATGAGATTGTAATAACGCTGAAGATCAGCCAGCGACGTAAAGATTATAGAAATAATCCTGAAATGCCTGGAGTAAGAATGAAAAAGGATGAAATTCTTGAATGGTTGAAGACAGAGGACCAGGAAAAGCTTGATATATTATGGGACAAGTCCGACCAGGTTCGCAAAGCCAACGTTGGTGAAGAGGTTCATCTTCGCGGCCTGATAGAGTTATCCAATTTTTGTGCGCGCGATTGTGGTTACTGTGGCATTCGAGTTGGAAATACCGATGTTTGTCGTTATCGAATGTCCGCTGATGAAATCATGGAGTGCGTACAGTTGGCAGTTCAGTACGGCTATGGCACAGTCGTGCTTCAGGCTGGAGAAGATTACGGAATCACCCGCGACTGGTTGGCAGAAATATTAACTCAAATCAAGCGGACTACGGATCTTGCCATAACCCTCAGCCTCGGCGAGAGGAAAGACGAAGAATTGCTAGCCTGGCGCAAGGCTGGAGCGGACCGGTACCTTCTGCGTTTTGAAACGTCAAACAGGGAGTTATACGATCATATTCATCCGCCGCTGCCCGGACGAGTTTCCGACCGTTTTCAGATTCTACGTCGGCTCAGGGAGATCGGATTTGAAGTGGGGAGTGGAATCATGGTGGGAATACCAGGGCAATCATACGTAGATTTAGCTAATGATATACTGCTTTTCAAGGAATATGATATTGACATGATTGGCATTGGTCCATATATTCCGCACCCAGCTACCCCGCTTGGGAAATTGACGAGCACCAATGATTGCGCTTCCGGTGAGCAAGTTCCGGGCACGGAATTGATGACCTGCAAGGTTGTTGCCCTCACCAGGATTCTCTGTCCGCTTATCAATATTCCCAGCACCACCGCCCTGGCTACCATCAATCGTGTTGGTGGCCGAGAACATGGTCTTTCACGAGGGGCGAACATCGTTATGCCGAACCTTACTCCCAGGAAATACCGGGAGCTATATGAAATTTATCCGTCCAAAGCCAGTTGCGATGAAAATGCCGATGAAAGTAACAGTCGGATCAAGAATGGGATCTGTGCGATGGGCAGGGTAATTGGACTAGGCCGTGGGGATTCTGCCAATAAAACGACGAGATCATTATAGAATGCGAGAGGAGTATACATATGAGTGGAATGCCATTGTTGAAATTGAGTGAACGTGCTGTTGATTTTATCAATGAAGACTTTATTAATGGTCTTCTTGCCGGAAAGTGCCCGGATGCGTCGCGTGTTCGAGAGATAATCGCCAAGAGTCTTGCAAAGGAAGCTTTAAGTGTTGAAGAAACTGCAGTTCTGCTTCGTGCTGATACTCCCGAACTGAATGAGGAAATCTTTGAGACTGCTCGGCAGTTGAAAAAGAATGTTTATGGTAACCGAATCGTTCTTTTTGCTCCGCTTTATATTGGGAACAAGTGTGTCAACGATTGCTCCTATTGTGCCTTTAAACGGAGCAATACCCTTGCTATCCGACGTACCTTGAGTGATCCTGAAATTCGCCAGCAGGTTGAGGCACTGGAAAACAAAGGACACAAGAGGCTCATACTTGTTTTTGGAGAACACCAGGCATATGATGCTGAGTTTATCGCCAATAGTGTTAGGGCTGTGTATGAAACCAAGGTCGGTCATGGTGAGATCAGGCGTGTAAATATCAATGCGGCTCCCCTGGATCATGAGGGGTATGCAACTGTGAAGGCATCGGGAATAGGAACGTACCAGATATTCCATGAGACCTATCATCATGAGACCTATGCCAAAATCCATCCGGCCAATACCCGAAAAGGGGACTACCTGTATCGGTTGGACGGTTTGAGCCGGGCTTTTGAGGCCGGTTGCGACGATGTGGGGCTTGGCGTGCTTTTCGGTCTGTACGACTGGAAGTTTGAGGTGATGAGCCTGGTTACCCATGCCCTCTATCTGCAGGATCGCTATAATGTCGGGCCTCATACCATCAGCTTCCCACGTCTCAGACCGGCTTCCGGTGTTGATATTGACGAAAAATACCTGGTGAATGACGCTGACTTTAAAAAACTTATTGCGGTCCTTCGACTCGCTGTTCCCTATACCGGCTTAATTCTGACTGCCCGCGAAAACGCTGAACTGCGACGGGAGTGCATGTCTTTTGGTGTTTCACAGATCGATGCAGGAAGCCGAATCGAGTTGGGTGGCTATACCGAGGTGGGGGACGCCCAGGTTATGGAACGTGAACAGTTTTCCCTTGGTGACGTCCGCTCTCTGGACGAGGTTATTCAGGAGTTGATGGCTGACGGATATGTGCCAAGCTTCTGTACCTCCTGTTATCGTCTTGGCAGAACCGGTGAACACTTCATGGAATTCAGCGTTCCCGGGTTTATCAAGGAGTACTGTACACCCAATGCACTTCTTACTCTTGAGGAATATCTGGTTGACTATGCTTCGCCGGAAACACGTGCTGTGGGTGAGAAACTCATTGCTGACGAGCTTTCAAGGCTTGCGGATGGAGATACCAAGGATATGGTGGTGAAGCGGCTCAAGAGTATCAAAGAGAGTGGCGAGCACGACATTTATTTCTAACGCAGTTTTGCACTAGGTCCCCCTGCTCGCCGGGGGACGGATTCCTGTTGAACACTACGAGACAATGACAAACTATCGCACTGAAAAAGACCTGCTCGGTGAACGTGAGGTTCCCGCAGATGCCCTGTATGGCATCCATACCGTCCGCGGAATCGAGAATTTCCCTCTTTCCCAACGTCCTGTGAATTCGGCGCTGATACATGCCTTTGGAGCGGTGAAACTTGCCTGCGCCAGAACGAATCATGGGCTTGGCTGGTGGGATAATGACAAGGCTGCTGCAATAGAGGCGGCCTGTATGGAGATGAAGGAAGGGCAGTTGGATGCCCATATCGTTGTCGACGCACTTCAAGGAGGAGCGGGGACATCGACCAATATGAACGTGAACGAGGTTCTTGCAAACCGTGCACTTGAGCTCCTGGGGAAAAGGCCGGGTGATTATGACAGTGTCAGTCCTCTCGATGATATCAATCTCCACCAGTCAACGAACGATACCTATCCCACCGCACTCAAGGTAGCTGCAATCAATCTGCTTCGTGTCCTTGAGCGGGAAGTTGTGGCTCTTCTGGAAGAATTTCAGAACAAGGAAAAGACCTTTGCCCATGTAGTCAAGGTCGGCCGGACTCAGTTGCAGGATGCGGTTTTGATTACCTTGGGGCGCGAGATGTCGGCCTATGCAGAGGCCTTTGGCAGGGATCGCTGGCGGATTTACAAGTGTGAAGAGCGACTTCGGGTGCTCAATCTGGGCGGGACAGCGGTTGGTACCGGTCTTGCCGCGCCGCGACAATTTATTTTTCAGGTAACCGAGAATCTCCGCAGCATAACCGGTCTGGGCCTGGCTCGGGCGGAAAACCTGATCGAAGCGACACAGAACACTGATGTGTTCGCTGAGGTGAGTGGCATTCTCAAGGCTTGTGCCAGTAACCTTTTGAAGGTGTCCGGGGATTTACGTTTTCTCTCCTCGGGGCCCGATGCCGGCATTGGGGAGCTTCGACTTCCGCCCCGGCAGGCAGGCTCATCGATCATGCCGGGCAAGGTCAACCCTGTCATTCCGGAAGCCGTGTCTCAGGCTGCCATGGCTGTCATGGCCCATGACCAATCCATAACATTTGCCTCTTCAATGGGGAACCTGGAATTGAACGCATTTCTGCCTCTTATCGCCGATTCTCTCTTGGGGAGCCTTGACCTGTTAACCAATGCCTGTTCCATACTTCGCAGGTTTTGCGTTGCCGGGTTGGAGGCTGATGAGGCCAGATGTCGCAGAAACGTCGATGGTGCGACAGCAACCCTTACCGCGCTTATCGATATGATCGGCTATCAAGCTGCGCAGGAGATTGCAGCGGAAGCGACGGCTTCAGGCCGGGGCGTACGTGCCATTGTACTTGACCGCGGACTGCTCACTGTGGAAGATTTTGACGAACTGGTATCGGCGGAGAATGTAACAAGACTGGGCTCTCCGCTCAGGAAGGAGAACAAACATTCATGAGGAATACACCCAAGGGTTTTAGATTGCATATAGGGCTGTTCGGCCGACGGAACGTCGGGAAGTCATCCCTGTTGAACGCCCTGACTCGGCAGACCGTTTCGATTGTTTCAGACATTGCCGGAACCACTACGGATCCGGTGGAAAAACCGATGGAGTTGCTTCCCATCGGCGCGGTGCTTTTTATTGATACCGCAGGTATTGATGATGTTGGCGCCCTGGGTGAGATGCGGGTACAGAAAACGAAGCAGGTTTTTGATCGCACCGACGTTGGAATTATCGTCACTGTTGCGGGTGATTGGGGAGACTTCGAGGAAGCAATCCTTACAGAACTAAGGGAAAGAAAGATTCCGGTAATCGTGGTCTTCAACAAAACTGATGTAGCCAATGTAGACAGTGCTCAAGAGGCAAGACTCAAGGATCTTCAAATTAGCTGTGTCGAGACGTCCGCGGCTCTGGGGGAAGGAGTTCTCGATTTACGTGAGGCACTGGTCAAATCCGCCCCGGAAGAATTCATCAATGCGCCGGCAATTATTGGCGACCTTATTCCGGCAGGCGAGTTGGTGGTTCTGGTGATCCCGATTGACCTTGAGGCTCCCAAGGGACGTCTCATTCTCCCCCAGGTTCAGTCAATCAGGGATATCCTTGACAGCGATGCTTACTGCCTGGTGGTCAAGGAGCGCGAGTTGCGTGATGCTCTCGATCGCCTGAAACGGCCTCCTGCCCTGGTGGTGACAGATTCACAGGCGTTTCTCAAGGTTGCAGCTGATACGCCTGATGATGTCCTCATGACTTCATTTTCTATTCTTTTCGCTCGCTTCAAGGGTGATCTTACCGAATTCGTTCGAGGCGCTCTTGCCATAGAAAAACTGGTTCCTGGTGATAAGGTGCTGATCTGTGAGTCCTGTTCGCATCATCCAATTGGCGAGGACATCGGCAGAGTGAAGCTTCCCCGCTGGATGCGCCAGTATGTTGGTGGAAAGCTTGAATTTACCCATGTGCAGGGACACGACTTTCCTGAAGATTTGAGTACTTACAAACTTGCGGTCCACTGCGGGGCGTGCATGTGGAATCGGCGCGAGGTTCTTTCCCGCATTATACGATGTCAGCAAGCCGGTGTTCCTATGACCAATTACGGGCTTGCCATTGCGTACTCGCTAGGTATCTTTGCGCGGGCACTGCGGCCATTCCCGGGTGCGCTTGAAGTGTATCAGCAAACTCTTTCCTCGTGATTTTTGCACTAAAAGAAGTGCTCTATCCCGAGTGTCGATAGTTCAGCTGACCCTCACAATGTCAGTGGTGTTGAAAGTTCCCCCAGATCCGGAGATGTGAGGATCTGGGGGGTAGTAAATTCTTTGTTTAGCCTCTGCTGCAACATTTGTATGTCTTCGCTTTTCTTCGCTGCATTCTTCTATGTCAATTCTGCAAGTTTTATAACTCTCAATTAGCTTCTCACTTCCCTGTGTGATTTCAATGCGGTTTTGGGCATTTTACTCTTCTGCTTCAAACGGTTGTACTTCAGTACTGCTTAAGGTAAAAAAATCGTAAAAATGGCACCTTACATCAGTTTTATTGAATGTTTGTGTTATGGATAAAACATTATCAATTAACTTGACCAGTGTTGATAGGTTATGCTATACGATAAACTTATATCGATAAGTTTACATTTAAATAGATATATTATTATTGCAATATAATGAATATGGATAGTTGCTTTACAAGCTGTCCTCCACCACGCGTGTTACTGATATTGTCATTTAGCGCTGCAATTTAATTGTACATGGAATGAGTAAAATGTCTTGATCGGATAAATCTGCCTAAGCCATTCGCAAGTGAAGAATAAACCTCGTCGATGGTAACTCTTTTATCTAAACAATAGTTTTCCGCTGCTGCTTTTTACAGTGTTTACTACAGTTGCTGTTGTTGCTTACTGAGTATGGTCCTCTGGCAATGTAGTGCCGTAACTTTTCCTTTGGGGAAATTTGGCTAGGGTTTGCGCAAGCAAATCGGTGTATACGTGTGCCCGGAATCCGAGCAGCGAGTGGTATTTTTATAAGTTTATACAGACTCCGATCCTGCAGATCGGGAAAATGTTGAATAACAGCAGAGAGTCTGCATACATACAATAAAACCGGAGAGGAGAAGAACATGGCAGTTTGCAAGTGCAGCGGCGAACAAGTTGCTTCGGCGCAGGATGTAGAACTTATGGAATTGCTGGGTCACTACCGCGATTACGAAGGTGGACTGATCCCGGTACTGCAGGGGGCACAGGAGATATATGGTTATCTCCCCTCGGAAGTACTGGAGCAGATATCCCAAGAGTTGAACATCTCGTTCAGCGAGGTATTCGGGGTGGTAACCTTTTATGCACAGTTTCACCTGAAACCGCGGGGACGCAACATAATCCGGGTCTGCCTGGGAACTGCCTGCCACGTGTTGGGCGGCTCTAAGATATTCGCTGCTCTCCAGGACGAACTGGGGTTGGAGAATGGCGGAACCACGGAAGACCTGCGTTTTACCCTGGAATCTGTTGCCTGTATCGGTGCCTGCGGCCTGGCTCCGTGTATTATGATCAACGACGATACCCATGGCCGGCTGGTGCCGAGTGATATGAAAAAAATCCTGGAACAATATGAATAGGGAGGGTGGCAAATAATGAGCAATTTACAGCAAATGCGCTCCGGGATTGAGGAGAGCTATAAAGGGAAACTCGATCGGGCCCGGATTGTGGTTGGGCTCGGCACCTGCGGCATTGCCGCGGGCGGCAACAAGGTTATGGAAACTATCAAGAGCGAAGTGGCGACCAAAGGACTTGATGTTGACATAGATTTCACCAGCTGCATCGGTATGTGTTTTGCTGAGCCGGTGGTTGAAATTTCACTGCCCGGCCAGTCCAGCGTTATCTATGGCGGTGTGTTTCCCGAAAACGTGTCCAAGCTGATCGATGGTCACCTAGTTGCCAAGACGCCGGTCACAGAGATGGCACAGATTCAGATTCCCGGCGATGCATCCCCCTACAAGGGGATTCCCGTCATGGACAAGTCCGGCTATTATGCGAAACAGCTGCGTTCCGTCACCTCGCGCCTGGGCCGCACCAACCCGGAGAGCATCGAAGACTACATCGCCACCGGCGGCTACGCGGCGATCGAGAAGGCCCTCTCCATGGACCGTCTCGACATCGTTAACGAAGTCAAGAAGTCCGGCCTCAGGGGTCGCGGGGGGGAGGATTCCCCACCGGCACCAAATGGCAGTTCGTGCATGATGCCGCAGGGAGCAAGAAATACATCGTCTGCAATGCCGATGAAGGCGATCCCGGCGCATTCATGGACAGAAGTGTCTTGGAAGGTGACCCTCACGCCATTCTGGAAGGGATGCTGGTCGCCGGTTATGCGATTGGTTCCGACGAAGGCGTCATTTACTGCCGGGCCGAATACCCTCTGGCCATCAAGCGTCTCAACCTGGCCATTGAAAAGGCCGAAGAGATGGGCCTCATGGGCGAGAACATCCTGGGTAGCGGTTTCAACTTTACGGTGAGGATCAAGGCTGGCGCCGGCGCATTCGTCTGCGGCGAAGAGACCGCACTCCTGAACTCCATCGAAGGGAAGCGTGGCATGCCGCGCGTGAGACCTCCTTTCCCTGCTCACAAGGGCCTGTGGCAGAAACCGACCTGCCTCAACAATGTTGAGACCTTTGCCAACATCCCCTTCATCGTCAGAAACGGTGGAGAGTGGTACGCCGCCATGGGCACCGAGAAGAGCAAGGGGAGTAAGGTATTCTGCCTTACCGGCAAGATCAACAACACCGGTCTGTGCGAAGTTCCCATGGGCATCACGATGGGCGAGATCCTCAACGACATCGCCGGCGGCGTCCTGGGCGGCAAGAAGTTCAAAGCGGTACAGAGCGGTGGTCCCTCTGGCGGTTGTCTCCCCACCGATAAGCTCGACCTGCCGATTGACTACGACTCGCTGATCGGAGCAGGGGCAATGATGGGCTCCGGCGGCTTGGTGTTCATGGACGAAGAAACCTGCATGGTGGACGTTGCGAAATTCTTCCTGAACTTCACCCAGTTGGAATCCTGCGGCAAGTGCACCCCCTGTCGAGAAGGTACGAAGCGTCTCCTGGAAATCCTCGAGCGCATCTGTCTCGGCGCTGGTGTCCCGGAAGACATCGAGACCCTGGAGCGTCTTGCCAAGGTTATCAAGAGCTCGGCGCTGTGTGCCCTCGGACAGACTGCTCCAAACCCGGTCATGACCACCTTGCGCTACTTCCGTGACGAGTATGAAGCTCACATTATTGACAAGCGTTGTCCGGCCGGTGTATGTCCTGATCTTTTGACCTTTGCGGTGCTGAAAGACAAGTGTGTTGGTTGCGGGCTCTGTATCAAGGCCTGTCCGGTCAATGCCATCACCGGAGAGAAAAAGGTCGCCCACGTGATCGACGGCAAAGCCTGCATCAAGTGCGGCGCCTGCGTGCCTACGTGTAAATTCAACGCCATTATCAAGGCGTAGGGGTAGCGGATTATCGCTTAACGACTTATAGCTATTCACATAGAGAAAATTACGTCTTTTGAGACTAGAAGGAGGTATTACCATTGTCTACTGTCACTCTCACTATTAATGGCCAGGAGGTCACGGTTCCAGCCGGTACTACGGTACTGGATGCAGCGTTGGGAGCCGGTTTCTTTATACCGACTTTTTGCCACGACCCTGCGTATCCGGGCTACGGCGGCTGCCGTATCTGCGTGGTGGAAATCAAGGGCGCACGTAACCTTCCTGCTTCGTGTGTTACCGCGGCAGCACCGGGAATGGTTGTTGAAACTGATTCTCCCGCAGTTATGGAAGCCAGAAAAACGATTCTTGAGCTGATGCTGGCAAATCACCCTGTAGACTGTATGACCTGCGGAAAAAGTGGCGACTGCCGTCTGCAGGACTATGCTTTCCGCTATGAAGTAAAATCCGCCAATTTTGGCGGTGCCAAGAAAGAATACGATTTTGACGATTCAAACCCATATATCAGCAGGGAAATGGAGAAATGTATCCTGTGCGGTAAATGTGTCAGAACCTGTCAGGATGTTGAAGACCGCGGTGTCATCAGCTTTGCCTATCGAGGTTTCAAGACCAAGGTTTCGACGGCAATGGATTCCAGTCTTGCCGAGTCAGCCTGCGTTTCCTGCTCCCGCTGTGTTTCGGTATGTCCGGTTGGTGCTCTTACTTATGATTCACTCGCCGGCAAGGCCCGCGTTTGGGAACTGGACAGGGAGCAATTGACTTGTACCTGGTGTGATGCCGGCTGCCTTTTTGACCTGGTTCGCAAGGATGGAAAGGTCATTGGCGTTGCTGCCAAAGCTCCTGGTGAAGGAAGGCCTTTGTGTCTGAAAGGCAGGCTTGGTCTGGAGCTTCGCTACAATGACGAACCGCTTAAGCCGATGATGAAGAAGGACGACGAGTTCGTTGAGGTTTCCTGGACAGAAGCCTTGGGTCTCGATGAAATAATGGAAAAACTGAAGTAGCAGCTGAAGGAGCGTTTTCCCTGATAAGGGAAGCTACTCGGGGAAGCGCTCCTTACTTTGAATTATTATTGTTTTGACTTTAGAGATTATACCGCTTTCCGCTGAAGCAGACTTCTCTGAACTTCCCTGTTCCCGGTCTTAAATAGAGTTGACTTCAATATTTCTACTGATCTTGAAGCATAGGATAGTACTTATTTTTAAGGTTATTGGTTGAGATTAGCTATTATGTTTGTGCCAAACTCTTTAATCAGTTTAGTGAGTTTCTACGCAATTTATAACATTAAAGAAAAGTATACTTGTTGCTAACTATGCAGCATCAGTATAGTTGCGTCTTTTTTAGTGCAAACAAATAATCAGGTTTTTTGCTAAATGACAATATTTGAAAGACAGTATAGCTGTATTCATATGTAGTATCGAAAACACGTGCTACGATAAAAAACCGTTTGTTTTTTTACCTTAATTGTTGTACTAATACGGGCAGCATAGACATGTATATGTGTTTGGAGGCCCGTTAGTTAACTATTGGCTGCGGGCCTCCGTCTTTTATTTAACTATAAATAACTATCTGAAAGTAATAGTGATATGTTCAGATATGTAGCCGATATGTTAGCAGTACCTTTAACTGTATACATCATAGTGATATCATCTTTGTAATGGCATTTGTCAAAGTGTACTTTGACAAGGGAGAATGCTAATTACTTGTTGGGTAGGTCAGTTCGTGTATGTAGACTTTTTATTGTTTTATACTGGGCTAAGTTGTTGTGGTTAACCACGAAAAAGGGAAAGGAAAAATGGAATGGTAAAGGTATGTATTGACGGCAAATCGGTAGAGGTCCCAAAAGGGTCCATGCTTATTGATGCTGCCAAGGAAGCAGGAGTGTATGTTCCGACACTGTGCTATCTCGAACTGCACAGCAAAATGTCAGGAGCGAACTCATCTTGCAGGATCTGCATGGTTGAAGTGGCCGGTAGAAAAAACCTGGCGGCAGCATGCTCGACTCCTGTGGCAGACGGTATGGATGTTAAAACGGACACTGAAAGGGTTGTGAATGCCCGGAAACTGATGCTTGAGCTCCTTCTTTCCGACCATGAGCAGGAATGTCTGACTTGTTCGAAGGCGGGGAAGTGTACTCTGCAGGATTTATGCTACGAAAATGATGTTAAAGAGAGTAGATACAGTGGCGTCATGAGCAGTTTTCCGCTGGACGAGACAAACGAATTTTATGTTCGTGACACAAACAAATGCGTAAATTGCCGACGCTGCGTTAACGCATGTAACAACTTCCAGTGCACGGAAGCCATCGATTTCGCGGGCAGGGGGTTCAAGGCACATCCTACTCCTCCTTTTGATGATCCAATCAACGAATCAGTCTGTGTTTCCTGCGGAAACTGCGTCTCTGTCTGTCCGACAGGAGCACTCCTGCCGAAATCCAGGGATAAATACCGCACGTGGGAAGTTTCTAAAACCAGGACTACCTGCTCTTACTGTGGGGTTGGCTGTTCCATGGATCTACTCGTCAAGGGCGGAAAAGTTGTTGGCGTCGAGCCGGCTGACGGTCACGCAAACAATGGTCTGCTTTGCGTCAAGGGCAGATTCGGCTACAACTTCATCAATCATCCTGACCGCCTGAAAAAACCTCTCATCAGGAAGGATGGCGATCTTGTTGAAGCGACCTGGGATGAAGCCTATGACCTCATCATCGATAAGATACAGAAAACCAAAGCTGAATTCGGCAGTGAAGCACTTGCCGGACTGACTTCGGCCAGGGTAACCAACGAAGAAAACTACCTGTTCCAGAAATTGGTACGCGCGGGGTTCGGTACGAATAATATCGATCACTGCGCCCGACTTTGACACTCCTCGACAGTTGCCGGTCTGGCAACTACGCTTGGCAGTGGCGCAATGACCAACAGCATTGCTGAAGTAATAAATTCCAACGTAATTTTCATTACAGGTTCCAATACAACTGCAGGGCATCCGGTTATCGGAGCGAGAATTCGCCAGGCAAAGCAGAATGGCGCCAAGATTATCGTTGCAGAGCCACGTGCGATTGATCTGTCAGCAGATGCGGATGTTTTTCTGCAGATTGCTCCCGGTACCAACGTGGCACTCTACAATGGTATGATGAATTATATCATCAGTGAAGGCCTGCAGAACTCCGAGTACATAGCGGAGCGGACCGAAAAATATGAAGATCTGGTTGCAGCTCTCGCGGACTTTACTCCTGAAAAGGCAGCAGAAATTTGCGGTGTACGTGCAGAGGACGTAAAGGCAGCAGCACGTCTTTATGCCGAGGCACCGAAAGCGGCAATCTTCTATTCCATGGGTGTTACCCAGCATACCACCGGTACGGAAGGGGTTATGACCCTCTCCAACATGGCTATCCTTTGCGGGAACATCGGTATTGAATCCGGCGGGATTAACCCGTTGCGCGGTCAGAACAATGTTCAGGGTGCCTGCGACATGGGCGGCCTTCCGGGAGACCTCCCCGGCTACCAGAAAGTGACAAATCCCGACGTTATTGCCAAGTTCGAAAAGGCTTGGGGTTGCAAGCTTTCTGACAAGCCCGGACTTACTCTTACCGAGATCGTACACAAGGCCGGACATGGTGACATAAAGTTCCTCTACATCATGGGCGAGAACCCGATGGTCTCCGACCCGGACCTGAACCATGTTGAAGAGGCGCTGAAAAATACCGAGTTCCTGGTTGTTCAGGACATCTTCCTCACCGAAACCGCACAGTTGGCAGATGTTGTGTTGCCAGCCGCTTCCTTTGCCGAGAAGGATGGTACTTTCTCCAATACGGAGCGTCGCGTTCAGCGGGTCCGCAAGGCGATTGAGCCGGTTGGCAAATCAAAGGCTGACTGGGTTATCCTGATGGATATTATGAACAGGCTCGGAATCAAAGAGCAGTACAGCAATCCATCGGAAATCTTCGCTGAAATAGCCTCTGTTACACCTTCATATGGCGGAATTAGCTATGACCGGCTGGAAGAGTTGGGCAGCATCCAGTGGCCTTGCCCGACAGCCGATCATCCGGGTACCATGTACCTGCATAAGGCTGCAATTGCCAGGGGTAAAGGTTTGTTCCGGCCAACGGAGTACAAGCCGAGCAATGAGCTTCCCGATGCCGATTATCCATGTGTCCTCACGACCGGCCGCGTCCTCTACCACTACCATACCCGTACCATGACGGGTAAAGTTGCCCGGCCTGAATAAACTCAGTCCTGAATCTTTCATCGAGATCAATCCGGTCACTGCACTGAGTCTGGGTATTCTTGATGGTTCCAAGGTTACTGTTTCTTCACGAAGGGGCCAGATAACATCAGTTGCCAAGATTACCCGCACAATAAAAGATGGCGTACTGTTTATGCCGTTCCATTTTGCCGAAGGTGCTGCAAACATGCTTACAAATCCGGCTCTTGATCCTATTTCCAAGATTCCGGAGTACAAGGTTTGTGCTGTAAAAATTGAACCATTTGATCGGGTTTCTGATTACGTTTAATCAGTCATAGTAGCCTGGTGTTTCTCCTCTGGGGAGACACCAGGTTTATGAACTATGTTTTATTTGTAAAACATAGTTATGTTAATTTCCTCAAACAAAACTACTATTAACTTCAATTTTCTGTACAGATACAGTATAGAAAACAAAATACTATTTTAGGGGGAGTAACAATGAGTAACGAGAAACTTATGTCGAAACGGTGGGTGGTTGCCATCTGTGGAACCTTGCTACAGGTTTGCTTGGGAACCGTCTATGCCTGGAGTTTTTTTCAGAAGCCGATTATGAAGGCTAATGGATGGAACAATACCCAGGCTGCCTGGGCATTCAGTCTGGCAATTTTCTCTCTTGGACTGGCAGCTGCTTGGGGTGGAATGAATCTGCCCAAGTATGGTCCCCGTAAGCTTGCCATGCTTGGCGGCACACTGTTCGGTGTCGGCTATCTGATCGGTGGCTATGCCCTCTCC
This sequence comes from uncultured delta proteobacterium, assembly GCA_963717775.1. Classification (GTDB taxonomy): domain Bacteria; phylum Desulfobacterota; class Desulfuromonadia; order Geobacterales; family Geobacteraceae; genus RPRC01. The sequence continues at coordinate 329,938 of CAVQWZ010000014.1, read as the reverse complement.
ATTCAGAGCCTTCCGCTCCTCTACATCGGCTATGGAGTGATTGGCGGAATGGGTCTTGGCCTTGGTTATGTTACACCAGTGGCAACCGCTGCAAAATGGTTCCCTGACAAAAAAGGTTTCATCACCGGCATGGTTGTCATGGGTTTCGGCTTCGGCGCATTGGTCATGTCTAAAGTTCTCGCACCGATGTTCATGGCTCAATTTAACAACAATGTTTCCTCAGTGTTTTATTCACTCGGTATCGTAATGCTCATCCTGACCTTGCCTGCCGGTTACTTCCTGATGAATCCTCCTGCTGGCTTCGTACCGACCGGATTTACTCCCCCGGTAACTTCTGCCGCACACCAGGCTTCTCAGGATACCATTACAGCAAAACATTGCATCTTCTCACTGCGCTTCCTTTTGATGTGGGTTGTCTTTTTCTTCAACATCATTGCCGGCATCATGTTTATTGGTTTCCAGTCTCCGATGATCCAGGACCTGCTGAAAAAGTCAATGGATCCTGCTACCTTTACTGACCCGTTGGTTATTGCTTCCCTTGCTGCTTCCGGAGCAACCCTGATTGCCGTTAGTTCGATCTTTAACGGTGTTGGCCGTTTCTTCTGGGGTGGATTGTCCGACAAAATTGGCCGCGTGCAGACCTTCCGTCTCATTCTCGGCAGCCAGTTTGTGGTTTTTATTGCCCTGATGTTCGTTACTAACCCGATTGTTTTCGGCGTGTTGGTTTGCTACATTCTTCTTTGCTATGGCGGTGGCTTCGGTTCCATGCCGTCCTTCGTACTTGACGTATTCGGCGCTAAGCACATGCCAGTGGTGTACGGAGTAATCCTCACTGCCTGGGGTTGCGGTGGAATCGTCGGTCCGCAGATCGTTGCATTCCTGAAGGATAACTTTGCTGCTCAGGCTGCTCAGTATACCTTCGTGAGCGCAGCTACTTTGCTGATGGCAGGTCTCCTGATTACTTTAGCTTTGAGCAACAAACGCTTTGAGGCAAAAGCATGCTGTCCGGAAGTTAAACCTCTTCCGACTGCTGACTAAATCGAAAAACGTAGAACGGAAAGGGCGGATAGAGATGTCCGCCCTTTTTCTTTTCCGGGGTACTGGAGAAGGTCTCCACCTTGGCAAAATACTGTGAGTATGATTGATCCCAATACGTTGTGATTTGTGAGTGTCTTTCTTGTCTTGTCCATGTTCAAAAAATCGTTTATGTTTACTATTCGTCTTTGGTAAAAATAGGCGACAAAGAAAAAGCAACACGTGAAGCCAGCGTCATTGATGGTTGTGTGTTTTTTGTTTGAAACTTGACATGGTTTCCGGGCTGTAATCAGAACCTCGGGACAAGAGGATACTCATGGAAGATATTGCTAAACTTATTGATGGCTTCAAGCAATTTAAAGAACGGTATTTCGGCGAGGAAAGTTCACTCTTTGCTGCGCTGAAACGCGAGCAGAAGCCGAAGACTCTAGTGATTGGCTGCAGCGATTCCCGGGTCGATCCGGCTCTTCTCACAGGATGCGATCCGGGGGAACTGTTTGTTGTCCGAAACGTTGCGAATCTGGTGCCTCCCTGTGAGCATGACGGCGCGTATCATGGGGTCAGTGCTGCCCTTGAATATGCTGTCTGCGGCCTGAAAGTGGAGCATATCATCATTCTGGGGCACTCTGGTTGTGGCGGCATTCTTGCTTTGCTTGAAGGCTCTTCGCAGGGTACCGGCGGTGAATATATCAGCAAGTGGGTGGAAATTGCCGGACGTGCACGTGATATTGTGAAACAGCACATGGCTGATAAACCACCCCACATACAAGCCGAGGCCTGTGAACAAATTTCAGTTCTGATCTCACTTGAGAACCTTCTAACTTTTCCCTGGGTCAGAGACAGAGTTGAGGCCGGCACCCTTATTTCTGCATGGCTGGTATGTGGACATCTCTTCGGGCAACCTGTTCCACTACCTGCCAACATCGGGACGCTTTGAACTGCTCGTTTGAAAAATATATTTGATGCATAGTATGACCTGTTTTTTGAAAAATTAAGTTTGTAATTTTCCTTGAAACAAGACCATGACTGGACTACTATTATTACGTTTTACCAAAATAACATTGTAGGCGAGAGGAATTGGGATGCTATTGTTTTATGAAAGTTTTAGTGATGAACCCTTTTAATATTGCCATTTTCTCAGTTTTTCTGATGTTCTCCCCCGTCGTTCTCTCGCCCTGCTGCGCAAGATTCCGTAATTTCAACATAAAGCTATCTTTCACCATTACTGCGGCAGCATCATTCGCTGCAGTCATTGCCGGAATCATGGCTGTTCAATTAGGCACAAACACCTCGGCTGTTGTGGCGATGGGGTTGCCGGACCTTCCCTTCCATCTTCGGCTTGATCCCCTGTCAGGATTCTTCCTCTGCGTGATTGGCTTGCTGGCCTTTTTCGTCTCGATCTACTCGCTTGGCTACGTGAAGGGTTTTGCTGCTAACCGATCAGTAGTCAGGTTTGTCATCTTTTACTCTCTTTTTATTGCAGGTATGTTTCTCGTGGTCCTTGCCGATGATGCATTTTTCTTCCTTGTTGCCTGGGAGTTGATGGCAGCTTCGTCCTATTTTCTGGTCATGTATGAGGACGAAAAGAAAGAAAACAGGCGGGCGGCATATCTTTATCTGGTTATTGCCCATATTGGAGCGATTGCCATCCTTCTTTCCTTTGGGGTGATGGCGGGGCTGTCAAACGGTTTTGAGAGTTTCCAGGGGTACACCTTTGACTCGATGCGAGCCACTCACTATCCTCTAGGCTGGGCAACGGTGGCTTTCCTTCTCGCCTTCTTCGGCTTTGCCGCCAAGGCCGGGGTGATACCGCTCCATGTATGGCTCCCTGAGGCGCATCCTGTCGCCCCTTCCAACGTCTCCGCACTTATGAGCGGGGTCATGCTGAAGACCGCTATCTACGGGATTATTCGCATAACCTTTGATTTTCTGAAAGTTTATCCCTGGTGGTGGGGGGGGATCGTGCTTGCACTCGGCCTGATCTCGGCTGTCCTCGGTGTGCTGTACGCGCTCATGCAGCACGATTTGAAGAGGTTGCTCGCCTATCATTCCGTGGAGAATATCGGCATCATCCTCATCGGACTCGGCTTATCCATGATATTCACCGCGTACAATTTCCCAGCCCTTGCCGCCCTTGCAATGATGGCTGCTCTCTATCACACCCTCAACCATGCCATGTTCAAGGGGCTTCTCTTCATGGGCGCCGGGGCGGTACTCCATGCAACCGATGAAAGGAATATGGAGGAGATGGGTGGTTTGATTCACCGGATGCCATGGACCTCGAGTCTTTTCCTGGTCGGTTGTGTCTCCATCGCGGCACTACCGCCGTTTAACGGTTTTGTTTCTGAATGGCTTACCTTTCAGGCTTTCCTCCTTACCCCGGCGTTGCACAGGCCGATCCTGGGTCTCCTTATCCCTATCGGAGCTGCCCTCCTGGCCTTGACCGGGGCCCTCGCTGCCGCATGTTTCGTCAAGGCTTTTGGCGTTACTTTTCTTGGCCATTGGCGTGGTCACACTCCCGTTCAGCGGGTTCATGAGGTCGGCTGGGAGATGCGCATCGGCATGTTGCTTGCCGCAGTGACGTGCTTCTTACTTGGTATATTTCCCACGGTTGTTATCCGCTGGATGGATGTCCTCACGGAACGTCTGGTGGGTGGTAATATCGGCATCACCGCGGGCAAATACGGCTGGATGTGGCTCACCCCCATTGCTCCCGAAAGGGCCTCATACTCGGGCTTCAATGTCTTCATTGCCATACTGGTAGTCGTGCTTGTCGCCTGGTTCCTCCTTCATGTGAGGAAAGCGACGGTCCGAAGGGTTCCGATCTGGGACTGCGGTTTTGAGAAAATAAACGCTCGGATGCAGTATACCGCCACTTCTTTTTCCATGCCGATTCGGCGCATATTCGGGTTTCTTTTCCAGATCAGGGAAGAGTCTCATGCACTGGAGCCGGTCAGGCACTCTGCCTATCCGGAAAAACTTCAGTACCGTCTCAGGGTGAGGGATCGTTTCCAGTACTGGATCTATCAGCCAATCAATGAGGTGGCGTACTTTATTGCAAGGAAGGTCGGAATGCTCCAACAGGGACGGATCCAGGTGTATCTGATCTATTCGTTTGTTACCATTATCGTGCTCTTGGTGTTTTTGTGATGACAGCGTATTCTTTTACCATAGAGGCTCTACAGGTCATGATTCTGCTCCTTGCCGCCCCTGCTTTTACCGGATGGGTGAGGACGGTCAAATGTCGAATGCAGGGGCGAACCTACGCAGGGATTTTTCAGCCCTATCGCGTTATCGCCAAGCTCTTTTCCAAGGAAGTGATCCTGGCGGAGAACGCTTCATGGATATTCCGTTCAACCCCATACATCGTCTTCGGGGTCACCGTAATAATCGGAGGGATCATACCGTTCCTTTCCGTCGACCTTCCCTTTGCAAACACCGCTGATGTCATCGCCCTTGTAATGCTGTTCGCGATTATTCGCTTTTTTACCGCCCTTGCGGGAATGGATATCGGTACGTCCTTCGGCGGGATGGGGTCCAGTAGGGAAATGACCATCTCATCATTGGCTGAACCGGCAATGCTCATGGCGGTTTTTACCGTCTCCCTGGCGGCAAACTCCACCTCTCTGATCCAGATGGTGAAGGTCATTGGCCATGGCCAATTTATCCTCAGGCCGTCACTCGCATTCGCGGTACTAGCATTTATTATGGTTCACCTGACGGAAACGGGGCGGGTCCCGGTGGATAATCCGGGTACCCATCTGGAATTGACTATGATTCACGAGGCGATGATTCTGGAGTACTCCGGTCGACACCTGGCTCTTATCGAGTGGGCTGTGATGATGAAACTCTTTCTCTTTTCCGTGTTGGGGCTTACCGTTTTCTGCCCCTGGGGGATTGCCGCGTCCGGAGACCTGCTTGCAGTAATTTGGGCGACGCTCTTGTTAGCGGCCAAACTGGCAGTTTTAGGGGTTCTAGTAGTTTTGATCGAGACCGGACTTGCGAAAATGCGACTGTTCCGGCTTACCGAATTCCTGGGAACCGCCTTTCTTTTGGCGACACTGGGGATGTTATCCTTTTTTATCCTGGAGTAAAACCATGTCCATGTCCTTTGCTGCCCAAGTTAATAGTGTCATGGCGGCCCTCATTCTGCTGACGTCCTTCGGTCTGCTTGTGCAGCGCAGAATCCTTGGTCTGATCCACCTGTTTGCCTGGCAGGGCTTGTTTCTTTGTATCAGCACGGCAATCGTAGGCTATATGACGGGAATGCACCATCTTTTCATTTCATCGCTGATGACACTTTTATTCAAGGTTCTCCTACTGCCCTACATCCTTTATGTCCTGGTCCGCAAGCTTGATATCAGGAGGGCGAGCGAATCTCTGGTGAACATCCCCAGAACGATGATGATTGGCATAGCGCTGGTAATTTTCTCCTACCATCTTACCGCTCCGGTGACGCAACTCTCGACCATGGTAACCAAGTCAACATTGGCAGTGGCTTTGGCAACCGTCATGCTAGGCCTGCTGATGATGGTTACCCGGAAGCACGCCGTGACCCAGATAATCGGCTTTCTCGCCATGGAAAACGGTCTTTTTTTTGCTGCAACCAGTGCCACCTACGGCATGCCGATGGTCGTTGAACTGGGAGTGGCATTGGATCTGCTGATTGCCGCTTTCATCTTCGGCATTTTCTTTTTCCACATCAACACAACTTTCGACAGTCTGGATGTAGAGCAGATGGCGAAACTTAAGGAGGAAGATTAGCGTGATACTCCTTGTCCTCCTCTGCATCTCGCTGGTTTTTTCGATTGTCCTGGCTTTTATCGGCGATTGGAAGTTTGCCCCGGAGATCAACATCCTGGGTTCTGCTTTAACCTTTGTCGCCGGGGTCGCCCTGGCCGTTCAGGTCTTCCTGCACGGTCCGATGACAGTAGCCGACAAATTCTTCTTTGTAGACGCCTTTAATGTCTATCTGGCGGTTCTTACCTCGTTCGTTTCCATGACTACTGCCATTTTCAGCCGCAAGTACATGCGGTTGGAAAGGGAGCATGGGCGGGTAGGGGCCTGGAAAATGCGCTTTTACCACGCCATGTACCAGCTCTTCATCTTTGCTATGCTTCTGGCCCTGCTGACCAACAACTTCGGGGTTCTCTGGATTTCCATGGAGTTGGCGACCCTCTCGACAGTGCTTTTAGTCTCCCTTTATCGAACGCCGACTGCCATCGAAGCGGCCTGGAAATATTTTATTCTGTGTGGCGTTGGCATTGCCCAAGCCCTGTTCGGCACGGTTCTGCTCTATTTCGCCGCTGAGCGGGTCCTCGGTGTTGGTGGCGAAGCGCTTCTCTGGACAAACCTGAGCCAGGTAAGTAGCCAGTTGGAACCGACTGTGCTCCGTTTAGCGTTCGTTTTCCTGATGGTGGGTTACGGAACCAAGGTTGGACTTGTCCCCCTGCACAACTGGCTGCCGGATGCCCACAGTGAAGGTCCAACGCCGATCTCTGCGGTCCTCTCCGGCCTGCTGCTGAATGTCGCCCTTTATGCCCTGGTTCGCTGCAAGGTCCTGGTGGACGGTTCTACCGGCAGCCATATGGCTGGCAACATGCTGATGGGTTTCGGCATGCTGTCGATCCTGGTGGCCGCATTTTCACTCTTGCGACAGAAGGACATCAAGCGAATGTTCTCCTATTCGTCGATCGAAAACATGGGGATCGCCACCTTCGCCTTTGGCATTGGCGGTCCCATTGCCACCTTTGGTGCCCTGCTGCACATGCTGGTGCACAGCCTGACGAAATCAGCCATCTTCTTCACCGTCGGCCACGCTTCGCAGATGCACGGCACCCAGGATATGGACCGGATTCGGGGACTCATCAAGGGGAACCCGCTTGTTGGCTGGTCCTTCATCCTCGGCATCGTTGCCTTGGTAGGAATGCCACCTTTTGGCATGTTCGTCAGTGAATTTCTGATTCTGACCGCGACAATCAAGGAAGTGCCACTTCTCACTCCGCTGCTCCTGCTTGGCTTGGGGGTGGCCTTTGCCGCCATTTTCCGTAAGGTTCAGCCGATGGTGACCGGGCTTGTCCCCTCATGGCAGACACCGCTTCGGGCCGCGCATGTTCCGGTCGTCCTGCATATGACCCTCGTGCTGCTGCTGGGACTCTATATGCCCAGGTTTCTTTCCGACTGGTTTCATACGGCAGTGGGGCTGTTGAAATGAATTCACTTCACGAAAGTCTGGTTACGCAGCTGGGTACCGATGCTGTTCTGCTTGAGGGGCCTCGACCGAGCGATATCCCGGTGATTCTGGTTCCGAGGGAGCAGTTCTTCGAGGCGGCGCGGACCATGAATTACCAGGAGGCCCGCCTGGTGGCTGAATGGGCATCTGATGAAACCAGTCTTGAGAGTGGCTATGGCATCTATGCTTGCTATAGCAAGGGGACGGAATTCCTGGTGGTGAAATGCGATATCCCGGCGGACGATCCGACCTTTCCGACTATCACCAGAAAATACGTTGCAGCCTACCGATTTGAACGTCAGATGCACAGTCTGATGGGGGTTATTCCGATCGGCAGCCCTGATCTGAGGCCCTGGATCAAGTTCGAGGATTGGCCTGAGGATGCCTGGCCGCTACGCAAATCCTTTGATCCCCGGACCAGGATGCCGCGTGTTCCCGGAGACTACCGCTGGATACGGGCAGAAGGGGAGGGTGTTTACGAGATCCCGGTGGGTCCGGTACATGCCGGCATCATCGAACCGGGGCATTTCCGTTTTCAGGCAATGGGAGAGGAGATCCTCAACCTTGAAGAGCGACTCGGGTACGTACACAAGGGCATAGAAAAACGCTTTGAAGCTCTTTCCTGGGAGGAGGGAGCGCGGCTGGCGGGGAGGGTGTCCGGCGATACAACCGTGGCACATTCCAGCTGCTACTGTCAGGCGGTCGAGGCTATGGCGGAATGCACTCCGCCGGAGAGGGCTCTCTGGTTGAGGGCCATCATGCTGGAACGTGAGAGGATCGCCAACCACATTGGTGATATCGGTGCCATCTGCAACGACGTTGCCTTCGCCTTCCTGTTTTTCCAGTGCAGCACCCTGAAGGAGCTTTTTGTAAAAACCAATTACCGGCTTTTCAACCACCGGTTCATGATGGACCGAATCGTCCCTGGTGGTGTCACGGTTGATCTCTTCGATGAAGGAATCGACTACATGCTGCGGGAGTTGGATACTTTCTCTAAGAAATTTGAACAGCTGGTCCATATCTATGACAATAATCCCTCGCTGGAGGACCGGGTCAGGGATACCGGGACACTGTCACAGGAAATGGCCAAAGATCTGGGGATGGTGGGAATTGTTGCCCGGGCAAGTGGTCTGGACCTGGACATCCGCCTGCAAAAACCTTCTTCTCCCTATGACATCATCGTTCCGAGGGTATCTGTCCAGCAGGCTGGTGATGTGAATGCTCGAGTCTGGGTGCGTATTGACGATATTCGTGAATCGGTTCGCCTGCTGCGGGAGATGCTCTTTAATCTTCCTTCGGGTGAGATACATACCCATTTCGTACCACCGGAGCCACATGCAAGCGGTCTGGCCTTTGTCGAGGGCTGGCGAGGGGAGATCGTCTGCTGGGTTCAGGCAGGGAAGGGTGGAGAGGTGAACCGCTGTATGATCAGGGACCCCTCCAGCCTCAACTGGCTCGGCTTGGAACAGGCTATCCATGGAAACATTGTCCCGGATTTCCCGGTCTGCAATAAAAGCTTCAATCAATCGTATTCCGGAAATGATCTATAGGATAGAGGCAATAGGATAGAGGTTGGCAACGTGGCTGCTGATAGCAAATTTCGCATTACAGCCTCATTCCTCGTACCTTCAATAGAGAGGCCATCATGCTCAGGATTCTTCATCAGATATTTCGCACAGGCCTGGTCACCGAGCCACTTCCGACGGAAATTGAACAGGAAATCGTCGAAATAGGTAACCGGCTTGAAGAAAATATCAGAAAAAAATTTTATCGCAGTCTGACAATCCGGGCGGTGGATGCGGGTTCGTGTAACGGCTGCGAGCTTGAGATCCATGCCATGAACAATGCAGTATACAACTGCGAACGGTTCGGTATTCATTTCACGGCCTCGCCCCGTTTCGCTGATATGCTGCTCGTTACCGGCCCGGTTTCTGTTAATATGGAGATTGCGCTGAAAAGGACCTATGCAGCAACACCCAACCCGAAAATCGTGGTTGCCGTCGGTGACTGCGGTTGTGATGGCGGGATCTTCGGGGAAAGCTATGCCTCTCTCGGCAGGATCAGCAACGTTATTCCGGTGGATGCACATATTCCCGGCTGTCCACCCAATCCTGTTGATCTGCTTCTTGGCATTCTCAGGGCAATCGGGGACTAGTCCTTCAATCATTTTGCGTTCCTGTTATAGGTTGTAGCGTGCAATGAATCGGGTACGGAAGGTAGCACGTGTAACTGGAAGCAAATATCTCTCTAGTTTTCATCCTGAAACGGTCTTTTTTCGCCCTGACAGTGTCAATCAGCGGTCTTGTTTGTGCGACGTACAGTAGTACGTCTCCGCACAATCCCTCGATTTTCTTGTCAGAACAAAAAAATCCTCGTTTCCAAGTTGGAAACCACTAGTTTCACATCCGGAGTTTCCGAATGGAACCTATCTAGTCCATGAAACAATGAAATAAGCTGTAAGTCGAGGTAAGTATGGATAAGAAGAAAAAGAGTACTAACAATTCACCCGCCCAGGTTTTTCGCTTTGAAAAAGGAGTAATTCGACCGACAGAGCATGGGCCGGTACAGGAATTCCCCCTGGCACTGATTGTCAATGGTCGGGAACTGGCTACCCTGATTTCCTCTCCCCATGATTTGAGGTTTCTGGTTGCCGGTTTTCTGCGGCTCCAGGGTTTTGTCCAGGGACTCGATGATTTTCAGATGTTCAGCGTCTGCGAAGATTTTGGTGTCGCGAATGTGATTATCAAGGGAGAGATACCGGAGCAACTGAAGCCGGCAATAACGTCCGGGTGCGGAACCGGCATTACGTTCAATCTCCAACAGAAGATGCAGATCAAAGAGACCGGAAACAGGAACATCACGCCCCGCTTTCTTCCTGCTGACCTGTTTGCGCTTATGGACCAATTGGCACATTGTGCCGGTGAATATCGCAAGTCCGGTGGTATCCATTCGGCAGCGGTTGGAGAAGGTCGAAAGATCCTGCTCTACAGCGAAGATCTCGGCCGCCACAATACCCTTGACCGAATTGCCGGTGAGGCGCTCTTCAAGGGGATCGATCTAAAAGGTAAGGTTCTTTTGACGTCTGGTAGGGTTTCAACGGAGATGGTGACAAAGGCTGCCATGCTGGGGATATCGCTCATAGCATCCCGAACGTCCCCAACCGATCTTGCCGTGCAACTCGCAAAGGATGCGGGAATCACGTTGATCGGCTATCTTCGGGCTTCCGGCTTCAATGTCTATACCTATCCGGAATCTTTGGTTAGCGAAAATTCCGGCACGTTGACTTCGGGAGTAACCGCCGTCATCCTCGCGGGTGGGAACTCCACGCGCATGAAAAGCAATAAGGCCCTTCTTCCTTATAGCGGAGAACTCTTTATCGAACGGATTCACCGTCAGCTGTCTGCATTGTTCTCTGAAGTTATCCTGGTTACCAATACGCCGGAATACTACCGTTTTCTTCCCTGTCGCATGATCCCTGATGAATTCCCGGGTCTGGGTTCCCTTGCCGGCATCCATGCAGGCCTCAAGCAGAGCAAAACAGAGCATATCTTCGTTGTCGCTTGCGACATGCCCTACCTGAATAGTGACCTGATTCGCCAGATGGTACAAAAGGCACAAGGGTATGATGTGGTGATTCCCGAAAGTGACGGTGGCTTTGAACCTCTCCATGCCGTGTATGCTAAAAGCTGTCTGCCGGCGATGGAAGAGGCTTTGAAAAGCGGCACAAGAAAAATCGTCGACTGCTTTAACTGGAGTAAGGTTTCTGTCCTGTCCAAGGAGGAGATTTCAGCTGTCGATCCCGAATTCCAATCGTTCAGAAATATCAATACCCCTGAGGAGTATTTCCGCTTCCGAGAGGAGATGCATGACCGGAGTGTCGAAGTGAATGATGCAGATGTCTCTGTTCAACGCTGAGGTTCGCCAGCTGCTTTTCAGCTATCTTCATCTTCCTCGCTCATGCTTATGTTGCACTCTTTCAACAGTTCGCTCATTTCCTCATCCGAGATTTCCGGGACGAAAATTGAACCGTCAGAGTCCTTTTCCAGTTGCGTGATGCCGGGGTACCTGCTCTCGATGGAACTCAACTCGCCAGCCTGTTTTCGCACCACTTCCAGCAACCGTTCATTTTCCTTTTGCAGGTCGAACTTCTCAATAGCAGAGCGGATGGCCATACGCAGGTCCATATCATCCCATGGTTTCATGAAAAAACGGTAGATCTCGCCGTCATTCACGGCTTTCATGGCGGCTTCTATGCTGGCGTAACCGGTGAGCATTATCCGGATTGTTTCGGGGTACAAGTCCCTCACCCGGGACAGAAACTCTGCACCGCCCATGCCCGGCATTCTTTCATCGGAAATCACCACTTTGCATGGATTTTTGTGGAGTATTTCCAGACCCTGTTCTCCGGAGCCTGCGTCTAGAATCTCATACTGTTCCTCTATGAGAATCCTCTTGAGTGCCGCAAGAATATTCGGTTCATCATCGAGCAACAAAATCCGGTTTTCCATAGAAACCCTCTCGTGAAGTGCAGTATGCGAGCCATACACTGGACTGTTGGCAAAAACGTCTGTCATCCCCGAGTGAATCTATCGGGGATCCATGGTTTTGTTGTCTGGATTCCCGATTACACCCTCGGGAATGACAAATTTGAATTGTGCCGAATAGTTACACTCATTTTACTTCATCATCAACCTTTGCCCTACCGCAAAACGGACATGAAAGCCAATCTTCTTCAAGCGGCAGTTTGCAGGAAAGGCAATAATTCTGTCTGAACTTACCACAGAATGGACAGAATAGGAATTTCGCATCTATCATCCGTCCGCAGGTCATGCAGCTGCGTTCGAACTTAGTCTGGGGGCCGATTACCCTGATCAGCTCCTCAAGGGTTGTCAGACCATACTTGACCTTTTCTATGCCGTCTTCCACCAGCATGTGCATTCCATTTGCGCGTGCCATATCGCAAAGCTCGCTCTCTTTGTAGTTGCTGCTGATGAAGTGCCGGAAGTCGTCATTCATGACAAAGAGTTCGAAGATGCCGATACGTCCCTTATAACCGGAATTATTGCATTGGCTGCAGCCCTTACCGTACCAGGTTGTTTCTCCGAATGTTTCCGGGGGAATCCTGAGCAATTGCAGGATTGCGGCGTCAGGAACCGCCTCCGTCTTGCAGTTCTCACATATTTTCCGAACGAGGCGCTGTGCCATGACCGCTTCGAGAGCCGAAGCAATAATATAGGGTTTTATCCCCATGTCAATAAGTCTCGTGATCGAAGCCACGGAACTGTTCGTGTGAAGGGTAGTGAGGACCATATGCCCTGTCAGAGAAGCCTTAAAGGCGACGTCGGCAGTTTCGTAATCACGGACCTCACCAACGAGAATGACATCAGGGTCCTGGCGCAAGGTGGAGCGAAGTATCTGCGCAAAGGAAAGGCCGATCTTGTCTCTGACCGAGACCTGGTTTGCATCCTCGACAAAGTATTCAACCGGCTCCTCAATTGTCTCGAAGTTTTTAGTGTCTTCAAGCATTGCGTTCAGAATTGAGTACAGCATGGTTGTCTTGCCGCTTCCGGTGGGGCCGGTTGTTATGATGACACCCTGGGGCTTCTTTACCAGGACCGAGATTTTTTCCATATCGGATTTCAACAGGCCTAGCTCTTCCAGCGTTTTAATGGATGCGGTCTTGTCCAGTATGCGCATGACCATCTTCTCTCCATTGAGGGTCGGCATGGAGGATGCTCTGATGTCCACAATGCGGGTTCCTGACTTGACCGTAATCCTGCCATCCTGGGGTTTCCTCCGTTCGGAGATATCCATTTTCGCCAGGATCTTGATGCGGGAAATGATTGCCGGGTGCAGATCGATAGGCGTCTTTATCTTGCAGTGGAGGAGTCCGTCAAGACGATAGCGGACCATGGTATATTTCGTTTTCGGTTCAATGTGGATATCACTTGCGCGGTGCCGGACCGCTTCCGAAATGATAGCACTGACGATGCGAATGACCGGCGGCACCTCAGATGAGCCGATCAGTTCCTGGACATCAATCTCCTTTTCCTCTTCATCGAGGATGATGTCGATCTCATCCATCGGCTCAATTTCGAAGAAATCATCCTGCAACTCTTCAATCCCGTCCTGTCGCGCATGAAGATTCCTCAGATACGAACGAATGTCGCCGGACGACGCAATACAGGGAATGACTCTCAGACCGGTCATAAGGGAGATGTTGTCAATCTTGTTTATGTCGGAAGGGTCGGCCATGGCAAGTGTCAACTGTCGGCCGTCGAGCTTGATCGGGAGCATAAGGTTTTTTTCGCAGAGGTCTCGGGGCAGGAAGCGGGCCGTGCTTTGCGGGATGACGAGCTCCTTCAGATCGACAATTCCGCTGTTCAGCTGTTTCTGCAGGGTGCCGACGATGAGAGTATCCGATACAAACCCGAGACGGATGAGGGTTTCGCTGATGTGTTCGTCGGGTTTTTTCTCTTTCAGCGACTGTTCCAGTTCTTCCTGCCGAAGGATGCCGGCTTTTACGAGGATCGACCCGAGCATCTCCCTGTTTTCACCGAAAAGGAACGCCCCTGCTTTGCCTTTCAGTTCGCGTTTTCTCGCAAGTTCCTTCAGTTTCCGGTTTTCCTGCAGCAGAATATACTGTTGCAGTCCCAGGCTGACGGTGAGTCGGAGATCTTCGTCATTCCAGGGTTTGGTGATGAACTTGAAAACCGCGCCATCCTTTACCGCTCCCATGATGGACTGCACGTCAGCGAAACCGGTCAGCATGATCCTGATGATATCGGGCCATTTCAGTTTTGCTTCCCGCAAGTAACTCGGCTCCGGAAATTCCCGGCATGCGGTGATCGGTGACGATGAGATGGACGGCTTCTTTTTCCAGAATAGCGAGTGCTTCGGTCGCCGAGGAGGCAATGAGGATCCGGTAGTTTTCATCGGCAAAAACCCTTCTCAGGGCATTGAGCACCCCCACCTCGTCATCCACCAGCAACAGGGTGAAACCCGATTCCTGAGTTCCGGGGTCAGTGACACTGAGAGCGGCATCGTTTTCGGAACGGTCGCGCCGGGATGGACTCCTGAATAGCGAAGAATATTTAGACATTACGGGGTCCTTCCTGGTGGAAGCACGATAGTGAACATGGTTCCTCCCGATTCAGGGCAGTTGACCTCAATGGTTCCCCCTGCCTCTTTCACGATATCGTAGGCCACGGTAAGTCCCAGGCCGGTACCGCTTCCAATGTCGCGGGTGGTAAAAAAAGGTTCAAAGATCCGTGCCGATATTTCTTCAGGAATACCGGGCCCGTTATCGTTGAAGGTCAGGACCGTTCCTTCGCTGGTAGAGATGGTTCTGATCAAAAGCTCCAAGCCATCGGTCCGAGTCTGCAGGGCATTTTTGAGAATATTGAGAAAAACCTGGCAGAACATTCCCGGATTGCAGACAAAGGGGGGAAGATTCCCGTAGTCCCTGACGATACTGCTACCTGGTGGTATCTCATGTGCCAGTACCCTGAGAGTCCTTTCGATTTCCTCATTCAGATCAACGGCGGCTATGCAGCCATCATCAATATGGGCAAACCCTTTAAGATCGGTTACGATCTTTTTTACCCGTGTTGCTCCGGCAATACTCTGCTCCACAAGGGGGAGGATATCGCCGCAGACATAGTCGAATTTCATCTCCTTCCAGAATAAATCTCCGCAATCGTTGTCCGTTGCGGGAGAATTCTTGTCGGTACGGAACCTTTCTGCCAGGAGAAGGAATTTTTCCGCATAGGCTTTAAGGGTGGTCAGATTGCTGATGATAAATCCCAGCGGGTTGTTGATTTCATGGGCAACACCGGCCGCAAGTTGCCCGATGGCTGTCATTTTCTCCTGCTGGATAAGTCGGAGATGGGCGGCATTAAGATCCTTCGTCCTTTCCTCAACCTTTTGCTCCAGTGTTCCCGAGAGATCCCGGTATTTTTTCTCTGACATGGCCAGGAGTCGATTATTTTCCACCAACTGCTCGTAGGACAGGTTCACAACCTTGGAATGAACCTGGTTGGTGAATAACCTCTTGAGCCTGCAGAAGAGGATTGTTTTTATTGAGTGCTGGAGTATTGCTGCAAGGGACTCCAGTGGAAGAGACTCCTTTTTGCCCAAGGTCAGGCGAACCTGGCCGACCACTTCACCTTCAAGCCTGATCGGGAGGGAGCAGGAGGCGAGTACCGTTTCTTCCCGAGTCCCCTGGTGCCAGAGGACGGTGCCGTGTTCGTCCAGGATGGACGCATCGACGGCGCCTCCTGTAACGGCAGAGGCAAGGAGCGGGATCACATCCTCTCCGGTGAGGATATCCACCAGACGTTTTTCCTCTCCGATAATTCCCGGATTCAATTCCATGGTTCACCTGTTTTTGTTCGACTAATCAGCTGCTCACTCCTGCTCGTTCGGGAAGAGTTTTGCCAGGAACAGTTCCCGTGTCAGGCCATGCTCCTTTTCCAGTTGGTAACGCTGGTCAATAGACTGATAGGTCAGGTCGGCAAGTGTAATGAACGTTTCAAACACTCCCCAGCTGTTCAGGGCGGATGCCATGAAAATCGGGATTCCGGTCGCCTGCCATGTCCGGCGGATTTCTTCCTCCGGAAAAATAACGCCAAGGTCTCGCTTGTTGAATTGGATGACAAGGGGCAGTTTTTCGATGTCCAGACCTACAATTGAGAGATTCTTTTCCAAATCGTCAAAACTTTCGAAATTGATCGTTTCCTGGGAAAGTTGCGAATCGGCTATGAAAGCGACCCCGTCTGCTCTCTGAAGAACGGCCTTCCGTGTTGAATCGTGCTGAACCTGTCCCGGCACCGTATAGACCTTTAGCTTTATTTTGAGCCCACTGGGTGCCACCAGGAAGAAGGGGAGGAGATCAAAATACATGGTGCGGTCTCCCACCGTGTCCATGACCATCAGTTCTCCTCGCTCTTCCCGGGAAATCAGGTCGTGGAGTTGGAGAATATTCGTTGTCTTTCCAGATAGTGCCGGACCGTAATAGACCAGCTTAAGCACCATTTTCCTGTTTTGCTGATCGTATTCGATCATGATAGGAAGAACCTTTCGGAAGTCTCAGTATTATTTTAAACTTGGTCTTCCCTTTCCAGAATGTCGAGGAAGATTTCAGTCAGTACGGGATCGAGTTCCTTGCAACTCAACTCTCTTAGAATGCCAATTGCGTCTTCCCGGCTTCGCGGCTCGTTGTACGGACGAGTGCTGGTAAGGGCATCGTAGGTGTCGGCAATCGCGACAATCCGGGCCTCAAGGGGAATCCCTTCGCCGGTCAGGTTGTCAGGATACCCTCCTCCGTTATAGTGCTCATGATGGTTGCGGATTATATTGATCACAATCGGTGACATCCGGGCTTTTCGAGCCACCTCCGCTCCCCACTCCGGGTGGAAGCGGACGGTCACAATCTCATCGGTCCTGAGACTTCGCGGAGCATTGAGAATCTGCTCCGGAACCCCGATTTTGCCACAATCGTGGAGCCAGCTGCCGAACCTTATGTCGTCTTTAAGGTTGTCAGGGAGATTGAGCTTGTCAGCAATGAGCAGGGCGTAGTGAGCAACGCGTTCGCAGTGACCTTTTGTGTAGGGATCCTTCAGTTCGATTGTCTCGGCCAGTGCGTAGAGGACCGCTTCACTTTCATGCCGTAATGACTCAAGCAGTCGATAGCGGTTCACTCCGTCGCTCGACGGTGGTCAGCAGTTGCTGGTTATCCCATGGTTTTACAATAAACCGGAACACCTCCACGCGGTTTATTGCTTCTATAACTGTCGGGAGGTCCGTGTAGGCTGTCATCATAATCTTTACTGTGTTCGGAGAAACAGTCTTTGTCAGTTCCAGAAGTTCCATTCCGCTCATGCCCGGCATCATGTTGTCAGTGACTAAAACAGCTATTGCCTCGCTTTTCAATAGATGGAGCGCCTGGTTCGCATCAGGTGCCGTGAGTATGGTGAAGTCAGAGTCGACAAAAGTGCGGACCACTGAGTTGAGAATGTTTTCTTCGTCATCAACAAAGAGAATTGTCTCAGTCATCCGTAGACTCCCTTGTCAGGACTGCCAGCAGAAGCTTCTCGCAGTTCCTGCTTTCAAGTAAAGCAGCGTGCACCATGATGGGAATACTTCCAAAAAACAGATGGTTCCCCTCTCGGCAACAACAATCGGAGCTTCTCAGGCAAACAGCCAGATCCTTGGGTATTTTAAGGGTGGTATCATCGGAACATTTGTCGCCGGCAGTCGCTTGGAGCAGAGATCGTGCCTCACGGTTGCATTGAACGAGAGTCATGTCGCCGTCCAGTAACACGATCCCGGCCGGTAAATTGTCAAGGATTTCCTGTGGCGTTATGCCGTTATCGGAGACTGCTATTTGCTGAACAAGAAAAGAATTTTCCCTTTCCAGGTCGTCAATTTTCCTTTGCATGCTCTCTGCATACATGATTTCTTTTTGTAGTCGCTGATACTGTTTCACAGCTGCGGCAATTGTCATCCGGAGTTCTGTATCGTTCCAGGGCTTCGGGATGAACCGGTAGATCTGGCCGTCATTTATCGCCGAGACAACAGCTTCAGTATCTGCGTAGCCTGAAAGCACAGCCCGAATGGTTTCCGGCCATTTCTCCCGGACTGTTCGGAGCAGTTCAACACCGTTCATCTGCGGCATCCGGTAATCTGAAACAACAACCTGAACCGGTGATACGTTCGAAAGGATGTCGAGGGCCTCGCTGGCTGAATGAGCCGTCAGAATTTCATACTCTTCATCAAAGAAATACCCTCTCCAGAGCACGGAGGATGTTTGCCTCATCGTCGATAAAAAGGATACGAATCGGTTCTGACATTTACTCTGCCTCGATCACGGGAATGCGGATGGTGAATGTGGTGCCTGCTCCCGGAGTGCTTTCGACCCAGATATCTCCTTCGTGGCGTTTGATTACTTCGTAAGTGATACTCAACCCGAGTCCGGTTCCCTTGCCAACTTCCTTAGTGGTGAAAAATGGTTCAAAGACTCTGGAAATAACCTCGGCTGGGATGCCGCAGCCGGTGTCGGAAATAGATGCCCAGATGGCGCCGTCTTCATGCCAGGTGCGGATGGTAATAGTCCCCTGCTTTTCAATTGCCTGTATGGCATTGATGAGAAAGTTTATGAAAACCTGGTTCAACTGGTTGGGGTAGCAGAGGGTTTGAGGAAGTATTCCGAACTCTCTTTTAAGGTCTGCCTTGTATTTGATTTCGTTCCATACTATGTTAACCGCGCTTTCGAAGCATTCATTAATATCTGCTGGTACCCGTTTCCCGTCATCGCTGCGTGAAAAACTCTTAAGGCTTTGGACTATCTTCTGCACCCGGTCGGAGCCATCGAGGGACTCTTCGATAATCTTCATGCTGTCGTCCAGAATAAAGCCCATCTTCATGGTTTTTTCCTTTTGCCGCACCTCCTCCAGCAATGAGGGGTCTCCGGGCGAGTCAAGTGCCTTTTTCTGCAGTAGGATGAAGTCGGAAAGCCTCGTAAGGTATTTGCCCAGGCTGTTCAGGTTGCTGGTAATAAATCCGATCGGATTGTTTATCTCATGTGCGACACCAGCGGCAAGCTGGCCGATAGAGGCCATTTTCTCTTGCTGAAGGACCTGCGACTGCGTGGTCT
Organism: uncultured delta proteobacterium; assembly: GCA_963717775.1. Taxonomy (GTDB): domain Bacteria; phylum Desulfobacterota; class Desulfuromonadia; order Geobacterales; family Geobacteraceae; genus RPRC01. The sequence goes on along the minus strand of CAVQWZ010000014.1, from coordinate 311,015 downwards.
TCAGTGCTGCGTATGCTTGTGCGAGTTCTGCATTTTTGTCATTCAGGTCGCGAAGATTTTCCATGATCTGATGATTTTTTTCTTCCAGTTGTTCGGAAAACTTCTTCTGCATCGTGATGTCGGTAATTGTGATGACATGTCCTGATACGGAATTTTTATCCTTTCAGGTATAGGGATGTATTTTTAGTTCATACCATCTGTCAGCAGATTCCTCACGAATCGTTCTGGTGGACTCATGACTGGAATTTACTGGAAGTCCCCGCTCGCAAAGCAAGAGGGACCAGTTGCGGCCGATAATACCGTAAAAGTCCTTTTGCAGATAATCGGCGAAGGTTTTGTTGCATCGCTGTACAGAACCAGAGGTGTTCGTGAGTATGACCATTTCCGGGAACGCAGTCCATGGTCTGTTCCCACTCGGTCTTTGCGACTTCAACCTGTTCGAAGAGACGCTGCAGTTCGCGGTGGTTTCTGAGAAGATCGTCATCGTATGGTGCCGGATTTGATCCTGTGGCAGGTCTGTTATCCATCACTGCTCTCCCTTTAGGTCCGAAAGGGCGGAGTCGAACCGCACGCTCTTCGGTGAATACCCGCTCTTGATTAACTGTACAGAAGAATGAGCACCGGTCAATTATCTTGTGTGATTTTATCAAAGTTTTATAAAGTTTATTTTATAGATGGAGAGGTGCAGTTAGTCTGTGGAGTTTGGCGAGAGCTGGTAAAATCCAGACTATGGAAGCGTAATCGGTAAAGGTACTTCAAGGCGACTGCCGCGTGTGCGTTGTTCGTGGAGAAGTTGGGGGCGGGCGGGGGGCGATATCCAATGCGTTCGCCGTACTGTTATCGCCAGTTGGCTGATTGAGGAAGGGCTTCGGCCCCGTGAGCTGCGAGGGAATAACTCCCAGGGGCCGAATAGGTTTCCTTCTGTGTAAACGTGAAGTGGGTGTGGTCTGCACGACCTGCTCTCTCAGATGAGGTAGTCGGGTTTTCTCAATGCTCGGAAATATATTCCATCAGATCGTTGGCGACTTCCTCTGTTGCGGCTTCTATCTCAGCCCCTTCGCGGGCAGAATGCCTGAACTTTGCAACAGTCTTGTTTTTGCCATTGCGCAGTACCATTTCGACGCCTATTCCTGCCTGCATCTCGTGTCCGCCCACAAAAGGAATCCATGCTTTGCCAGGACTGAAATGCTCCGCTTCATAGACACAGATATCTGCGGTCAGCGTGCCGCTTCCTCCTTTGCTGTCCCTATCGGCAAAAGTCTCCGAAAACACCGATTGCACGGATTCCACGAGCGATTTACTTCGGACCTTTGACTTGTTTTCGACTTTTCCCACCTTCAGATCGTAATTAGACAATTTTGTTGGTGGGTCAGTCCATACCCACTGGATATCATCTCCATCGACCATGTCGGTATAGTCTGTGATAATGCATTTCTTGAAATCATTGTCAGAGTAGTCACTACTGTCAACAAGTTTGTCCTCAGCTGATACGACGGTTGTGGATGCCAATAAAGCCACGGCAAGAATGATACTGATTTTTTTGAAAGATTTTCCTGTGCCAATCACTTTCATACTTTTTCTCCTTTCGGGTAGTATTTGCCGGACAGTGGGGCGACGACGTAATTGTTGCCCTGTGGGGAGATTACTCCAGCGTAAACACGTTTCCATCAAATTCGACTTTGTCGCCACGGTAGAGCTTTCTTCCGCGGCGGGTTTCACATTCACCATTAACTTGAACCAATCCCTCGGATATAAGAATTTTTGCCTCTCCGCCTGATGATGCGAGGTTTTCGGCCTTGAGGAAACTGTCCAGCTTTATGTACTCTGTTTCGATCTTCATTTCTGCATTTCTCCTACTGTTTGTGTCGCAGGTCGTGCAGGCTATCTGCACGATTTGCGGATCGATTTATTAGCAGCGAGATATGATTCGCCCTGTCTCCACGTGAATGGTTTCTAAAACTATACCTGTTGCTCTAAGTTTTCAAGAAATATTTCCTTCTTCAGGCAGAGACGTACAGTATCTTCGCTATGTTCGGATTCTCCGGGGCAGGGAATATCAGCGGGTGAGTATGGATAGAAATCAGCCGGGAATCAACCCTTTCGCCGGGACTTGGTGTGAGGAGTTGATTGACAAAAAATCTTTCAATCTCTACCATGTAAAAAAATGGAACAACACGGAGGAAACTGCATGGAAGGAACTTTGAAACTGGCGGGTCTCATTCTTGGTGCAACCGCCATAAACCTTCCCTTGGGTTATCTTCGCTATGCCTATGAGAAGTTCACTTTCGGCTGGTTTTTTTACGTCCACATTTCAATTCCAATCATTATCTTTCTGCGGATAAAAGCCGGTTATTCCTGGCAGATCATTCCTCTTACCCTTGGAGGTGCCGTTATGGGGCAGTTCATCGGCGGAGCCCTGCACCGAAAGAGAGATTCTCATGGCTAACAGAAAACCGGGACGCCGTTCGCCGGTGCCTCTTTCTACGCTGCTTTCGGGCACATTCCAAGGTAAGCCTCTGGAAAAGCGATTCGGTGAGGTGGAAATCTGGCGGATCTGGGGGCAGGTGGTGGGCGAGCAGATTGCAGCCAAGGCCCAGCCTACAAGGTTTGCGAATGGTGTCCTCACTGTCGCAGTTATCAGCGCGCCCTGGATGCAGCAGCTCAATTTTATGAAAAGAGATATTGCTGAAAGATTGAACGAAAAACTGGGAAACAAGCTTGTCCTCGAAATCTATCTGAAGGCAGGGAAACCTCCTGTTCCGGATAGGACAGAGGCGTGGGTGAAACCCGTGAAGAGGGAACTGACTGAAGCGGAAAAGGAAAAAATTGCCGCAGCAGTTGAGGCTGTCCATGACCCCCAGTTACGAAAGCAGTTTGCCGAACTGCTAGAGCAGGATCTTGCGCACACTCCCGTTAAAGACTGAAAATCATCTCCTCCCCGAATTCATCCTTTGCCTGCGGGGATTGCAGGCATGCCACTAGCGTAAGGCTGGGCCGGCTTTCTCACCGAAAATCATCTCCATTTCCTGTGTATACTCACCATTATCATCGAAGACGAAAAGAGGCGGGGGTATCGACAGATCACACTTCCGTCCCTTTACCAGTTCAACCAGAAACATGCGGGCTTCGGCCACTGAATTCCCGTGAACCATCCGCAGACGGACGGGGGAAAGTTTCATCTCCTTGGCCTCAGTAAGGAATTCTCCCAGGCGGGATGGGTGATAGATGAAGCAAATGCGCCCCGTTAGCTTGACCAGATTTTTTGCCGCGGCCAGAAAGTCGCGCAGCGAGGCGGTGGATTCGTGCCGGGCAAGATCCCTGCCCGGTTTCGGGCTGATCCTGCCGCTGCCCTTTTTCCGGTACGGTGGATTGGCAACGACCAGATCAAAGGAGGAGGCAGGGAAAAGTTTTCTAACATCCAGAATGTCCGCATGTCGGATATCAACCCTTTCGGACAGGCCATTCCGAGCCACATTTCTCTCCGCAAGTTCGGCCATTTCCGCCTGGCTTTCTACCCCCACCAGCCGGCTTTCCAGCGCTTTTCGCGCAAGAATCAAAGGGATGATCCCACACCCGGCACCAAGGTCGATAGCTTCCTCCCCAGCGCTGATAGCTGCAAAATCACACAGCAGCAGCGGGTCCAGGGAAAATCGGTAGCCATCACGAGGCTGGATGATTTTCAGCTCATACTTTCTGAGTTCATCAAGCGTTTCTTCGTTATTCACCCCGACTCCTTTTTTCCGTACCCCTTACCCCGGACCCCGCATTTCTTACCCCTCTCTTCTCGTTTGCCGTACCCACAGTTCCCGCCCAAGCAACGCGGCAAAGAATGCAAAGGAAGCCAGGGTCAGCCACTTGCCGATCTTGAAGGGCAGTGGATCGAAGACGAATTCTATCCGGTGATGCCCCGGTTGCAGGTAAACCCCCCGCAAGACGTAATCCACCGGGTAGATTTTCGTGTCTTTCCCATCGACGGTTGCCTTCCAGCCCCGATAGTACTTCTCACCCAACACAAGCAAGGCATTCCGGACGGGTGCTGCATCAATAGAAATGTGTTCACTTTCATAGCGGGTTATCATTGCGCTGCCAGTGGCTCCCGTGGGTGGCTTGTTCGGGTTCGCCATGGGAATAGGCGGCTCGGTTTCCACCAGGGCAACGTTTCTAGGGTCAAATTCAAGGTTCTGCATTACGGCAAGGATCTGTCGTGGATCTTGGAAAACCGCGACAGCCTGAACAAGCCATCCCTTCGGAAGAACCGAACGGTTTTCCAGAATAATCTCCTTTCCGTCTGGTGAGCTGAATACGGGAACATACTTTCCGCCCAGAGAGCCTTTATCCTGTTCGTACTGGTGAGGCTCATACACAATGTATTTAAGGTTGATCATGTCCGGCATGGAAGATGGAAATTGGAAGGAATCGAGGAAGTCTTGCCAGCGCTGCTGCTGCACCGGATTCGAGGTGAACATGACTGGTATGTGGTTCGTGGCGTACAGCATTGGATCCGTTCCGTTCATGGGCAGAACCCGGTATTGGTTCGAGCCATGGGAAAGAAGGTATTCCATTGTCGGGGTCTTTATTCCCTTTGCCTTGACAGGTACATTCACAAGAAACAGGAACTTGGCGTTGACTCTCCCCACGTCGGCGATGAAGAGGCCCAACAGAACCACCGGAATCACGGCGGCGGAGAGCCATTTTCGATGAAAGGCATAGACGGCGATAGCGTACATGGCAGCCATAAAAGCCGCAAATCCGGTCTCAACGACAAGGTTGTTCCAGCGCTGAAGAGCAAGCTGCGCCCCTCCCTGCTGGTAGCGTGTTGGCTGGGAGATCATTTCGCCCGCCATGGACAGCCAGTGAGATTTCCAGATCAGCTCCGCGCCTAGAATCACACCGATGCAGAGAGGCAGGGAGATGAGGCAATAGAGGTACCGACGGAACTTCCGGGAGTTTCGGGTGTCGGCATCCAGCAACAGGTCCATTCCCCGGGCGGCAAGAACGCCGAGACCCATTACCGGGATGAACATCATCATCTTTGGTACCCGGAAATGGTCAATTCCGGGGAAATACTCGAAAAGCAATTGGTAGAAGGGCGTATATTTCCCCATCGAAAAAAGTATTCCACACACTATGCCGGCAAGGGCGAGCCAGGTATAGCGATCTCTACGGAACAACAGTGGCAGAGGGAGCAGCAGCCAGGGCAGCAGCCCCATATAGTCGCTGGTCTGGGTGAAGTTCATCCGTCCCCAGTAGTAGGACAGGATGCTTTTAGGGTTTTCTCCCGCTTCCTGGCGGGACAGGCCGAAAAAGCCGGGTATGGCAAAGGAAACCAGTTCCTCGGGTGGCAGCGACCAGGACATGGCCTCTTCCACAGCAAGCCCACCTTTGCCCATATTTGCTCCGCTCCCGATCCCACGGGTCGAATCTGTCGACCAGTTTGCAAGCGGCAGCAGGGAAATCGCAACCGTGGACAGGAAAAATAGCATCGTGACCAGATTCAATCCGGCTAGCTTTAACAATGTTGATCCAGAATTTTCACCTTCGGTTCGGATAATTACAATGGAACGGATGATTGCGTAGGCGCCGATACAGAGACAGGTATAGTAGGCGATCTGCCAGTGGGTATGGAAGAACTGGAAGGCAAGAACTAAACCGGTTGTCAGAAAGAAAATCACCCTGCGGGTCTGGAAAGCCTTTTCCAGGAAGTAAAAGGCCCAGGGAGCAAAGGAAATAGTGGCGATTTTCATCACATGGCCAGCGTTCATGAGGCTGGCGTTCTCCGGTGCCAAAGCAAAGATCGCTCCCGCGAGGAAGGAACCGAAGCGTCCTGCGCCGATCAGGCGGCAGAGGCAATACATACCAGTCCCGCCGATGAAAAGGTGAAATACCATATACCAGGCGACGCTTGCCGGGGCAGGGAATAGTTTAAAGATCAGCTTCTGGAAGAAGAGAAACTGCTGCGAGGCCATTCCCCCCTCATTGGTGAAGCCTGCATTGATGTAGGGACTCCATCCGGCGGAGGATAGGTCGATGTGGAACAGCTGGGACCAGGAAACATTCGCATAACTCTTAACCCCCCAGTAGAACTCGTTGATGATGTCGGGTGCCCTGACTATCTTGCCGGTAAACAGGATCTCTGAAAAGCAGAGAACCAGGACCACTAGGAGAAGAGCCAGGAACAGCCAGTCTTTCTTTTTTTCTGTCATGTAAGACTCCAAGGGAGGAATAGATGTGCTGGTCGATTCAGAAAAACTCTTTTTATCCCATCGGTCACAACTCCACCAATGAAATACCACTCCTTTTGCTACTCAGCGGTTCCGTACCATTATTTCTCGATAGAACTTTGCCAGACCGGCGGCATGATCGTGCCAGGCAAACCTTTCCTCAATTCGTTGCTTGGCCATAGCTCCGATCAGCTCCCGTTTTTCCGGTGTTGCAAGTAGCTCAACAACACTGTCGGCCATTTCCTGCCAGGAGCCTGGATTGCAGAGAATTCCCGAGGTGCCGGGTTCTATGTACTCGCAAACCTGCCCGATCCCATCTGCTACGACGGCTGTTCCTGACTGCAGAATCTCCACGAGTTTCGCCGGACATTTTGCCCGGTTGACGAGGGTATCGGCAAAGGGATAGAGGGCCACGTCCCCTGCGGCAAGATAGTTGGGAATATCTTCCGGTTCGACCCACCCGGCCAGGCAAAGCGCCTCAGCAAATCCCCTCTTTTGTGCCGCATTTCGCAGTTGCTCCTCTTCACCTGACCGTCCTTTGCCCACAAGCAGAAACCTGACCAGGGGAACACGCTGGAAGATTTCCTCGAAGATAAAATAGAGCTTTTCCTGGTCGAACTCAAAGAACCGGGTGTAAAGGAGGACCACCGGAGCATCGGGAGCAATGCCATGTCTTTCCCTGACTGCCGTGCCATTGCCTGGCGGGGAGTTCTGGGTACAGTTGGGGAGATACAGAAGCTTTGCAGCCGGGATTCCCAATTCCTTTACCATCTCGCCAAGGGCCAGGCTTGCAACGGTAATCCCGTCGGCCTGTCTCGGAATGTACCGTTCCTGATACTGAAATAGCAGGCGCTCCGGGAGCGAGTAGCGGCAGAGGTCGTTCATTCCTCCACGGCCCTCCCGATCGTCACAGTCCACAAATAACGGGGGGAGTCGCAGTCCTAACATTCTCAGGATCAGATGGAGCATTGCCGCCAGTCCGCCGTATCCCTTCGGCTTGAACAGATGAAGCAGGTCGGGCCTTTCTTCCCGTGCGGCACGGAACATCCGCCAGGCGAGAAGCGGTGCGGAAGCAGCGCCCTTCATTGGCCCAAGGACGATGTTGCGGATTGTCACGCCTTCAATTGTCTCGACTTTTCCCGAGTCCTCGGGGTTCGTATAGGGTGGGGCGACAATGACGATATCATGGCCCAATTTCCGAAGTTGTTCCGCCAAGGGGAGCATCCGGGCAATGAGTGTTCCTTTGGGCCGAATGCCAAAGGGGGCGAGAAAGACGATTTTCATCTCACTGTCTCCCTTTCTTAAGGCCTTTGGCCAGGAGTACGGAATAGTCCAGCTGAAAGAGGCTAAAGGCGACAATTCCGGAGGTGACGCTGTGAAGGAAAGCTTTGGCGAAAAACCAATCGAGAAGCGTCAGTATTTTTTCCGGAAGAATTGTGAAGGCACGGGCGATTTTGCCTACGGTTGCTGCGGCGAATGCCGCTGGACAGTTTTTGCGGAGCAGTAGATAGTTTGGAACAGCCTTCCGCATTTTATCCAATGCCGCTGACTTTGAAACCAGACCCAGGTGGGAAGCGGTATTCTCTATGTGCAGTACCTTCCATCGACCGGCAAGACGAAGGCCCCACTCGATATCCTCATAGCCGTAGCCGATGAACTGTTCATTGAAAGGAGTCTCCTGAAAAGTGCTCATTCTGACCATGACATTGGAGGTGAGGATGTGCCGCCACGGCTCGAGGTTTCTTGCATCCGCCGCTTTCACCTCTTTCTTTTTACCGAAATAAACGCAGTAGTCATAATCCCTGCCTTGCATAATGCGGGACGTGTAACTTATCCCTCCGCAGACGACATCATGATTATTCCTGCGGACATATTTCAGGTACTCTTGGATAAAGCGGCCCGAATCGGGCAGGACATCGCAATCCAGAAACAGGAAAAACTCCCCCTGTGCCTGCTCAGTCAGGATGTTCCTGACTACGGAACGTCCCATGTTGTGGTCGAGTCGGTTGTAGTGCAGGTACGGATGCTGGTTTTCCTTAATGAACTTTTCGTTATTGAGGAGAACATCCTCTACGCTGGAGCAATCGTCCAAGACAATTACTTCTACCCTTTTTTCAAGGGAAAATTCCGCGATTTCGTCCAGGATTTTCCGTAACAGCAGGCTAACGTTCCAGTTGTAAACGGGTATAAGAATCGATAAGTCCATAATTTGGTTTATGTCATTGGTTCAGTAGACGTTGCACGAACATTCGGTTGCGTCTTTTTTTTACCATGTAATAGAGGTAATGAAAGAAAAATCTGACCGGCTGGCCGCAGAGAAAATCTTTTCGTATGGCCAGTTCTTCAGCGAAAGCTTTTTCGGTTTCTGCGGTTGAAAGACTTTCGCCGTGGAACCGGAAGCAGGCCAATGACTTGTCCACGCAGATCGGAGCCCCCAGCGCACCAAGTCGCAGCCAGAGGTCATAATCCATGGCGTATCTGCGACCGACTGCAAATCCGCCTGCTTCGTGAAAGGCAGTGCGCCGGATGAAGGTAGCCGCATGGAGGATGAAGTTGCTCCGTATCAGCTTGCGGTACGAATAATTGCGCACCCGAATTTCCCGTAGGATCTTTCCCGTATCATTGACTATTTGTTCCCCTCCGGTAAGCCACAGGGCATCGGGGCGCGATGAAAATTCATGGGCAACCGTGGATAGAACTCCGGGAGTGGGATATAAATCGTCAGAATGGAGGTGCGCAATGATATCTCCCGTTGCCAACGCAACCCCTTTGTTCATGGCATCGGCAATGCCCCGATCCGGTTCGGAGATCCAGCGAATGCGTTGATCTTTTTCCGCATAGTTCTTTATGATTTCCAGGGTGCCGTCGGTTGAGCCGCCGTCGACGAAAATGTATTCAAGGTCCTGGTGATCCTGCGATAGTACACTTGAAATCGTTTCAACGATATATTTCCGGCTGTTCAGGCTTATGGTGATAATGGAAAATTTCATCGTGCGATTATTTCCCGGTACAGAGTGGCATGGCGCTGGGCAATGGCTTCAAGGGTAAACTCGGAGACGAGTTTGTCACGCGCGGCTCTCGAAAGGTTTTGTTGTTGCTCCTCATCAGTAAGAATCCAGTCAATTCCCTGCGCCAGATCCTCTGGCTCAAATGGTTTTGCCAGGTAACCGGTGCGACCGTGCTCGATTACGTCGGTCAGGCCACTGGTTGCAAAGGCAACGGATGGAGTGCCGCAGGCTGCTGCTTCCATTGCAGTATTGCAGAGGGTTTCCTGGATAGACGGCGCGACGAAGACATCAGCTGCGGAATAGAGAAGCGCCAGGGTGATGTCATCATGGATATGCCCCAGATAGTGGGCCTTTAAGCTGAAACCAGGGTCCTTCTCCGGTTCGCGGGAGCCGAAAACAAGGACATCAGCTTTTTCTCCCCAGCCCTTTGATGACAGCTTTCTCAACGCTTCGGCCAGGTACTGAAATCCTTTGTTCGGATCGCTTGATGCCTGTACTCCACCAAACAGGATCAGCTTCCTGTCCCGCGGTAACGAGAGAATGTCCCGGGCAGTATTCTTCTCAATGGGGCGAAATCGATTCATATCAAGACCGTTCGGGATAATCTCGATACGTGTATCCCTTAACAGGGAGCTGGATCCGGCACACTCCGCCATCCAGCGGCTCGGTGCAATTACGGTTAGATTGAGATTTGCCCAAGCCTTCTTTTTGCGTTTCCAGATTTTACGGGTGAGATCCTTGTCCCGTGAAGAGTCAAGGGTCGGACAGTGGCCGCAGGACTGACGGTATCGCAGGCAATCGAAGGGCAGGTGGCACCCTCCGGTAAATGCCCAGGAATCGTGAAGGGTCCAAACCAATGGTTTTCCAGCCTTTGCCAGTGTTTCGATGCGCATGAATCCGGCAGCGACCCAATGGAGGTGAATGATCGAAGGGTCCAGTTGCTTGATCTTTTGATTCAAATTGTCCGGGAGTATTGCCGGAGAAAAAGTGATGCGCTGTCTCTTCGGATACAGTTTGAGGGGGAGAGAGTCGAACATCGGACGGAAAGCGGTTAATGCCCGCCGCAGGGGGGTGGCTGGTTCAAAGACGGAGGGATCATCGCTTCCTTTCTCCTGGACGAGCATCCGCGAATCAATGCCGATATGCTGCAGACCTGTTTGCAGGCGGCGGGCGGCAATGGCGGCTCCGCCCCGTGCGTCGAATGTGGAAAGCATCAGTATCTTCATGAAACCGGGAACCTCACAAACAGACAAAGATACTTCTCTCCAGTTGGACCGGATACAATCGCAATCATTCCTTCCCCCTCAGTCTGCCGACGAACAGGATGCGGTTTTCTTCCAGCGTCTCTTCCTGGAGTGGCTCGAACTGTCGGGCAAAATTAGAACGGAACCAATCGACAGTGTACCAAGAGGGTATCGGCGGAGCGCTCGTCCCATCATGCAGTCCAAGCGGCATGAACTCGATCAGCACGTATTCAGAAGAATAGCGGGAGATGGTCTGCAGAATGTTCTCGATGTTCAGGCGGGCAGTCAGGATAAGATGGTGGGTGACTGCCAGAGCCAGAACCACTTGTGATCGCAGCCGGTCAGTGGGATTTTCTCTGGTATGAGTCAGCACCGGGTACATGAAGTCGAGTAGGGCGGGAGAAATGTTGCCATCTTTCTCGACTGTGCTCCGGTACATGATGTCAACGGCGATTTCATCGTAATCGCTGCAGATGACGGTAGCCCCGGGTAGTGCCTCGGCCAGGAGGGTGGAAAGAATGCCCTGGTTCCCCGCCAGTTCGAGGACCGACGACGGTTTCAGACCTTGAACAAGGGTAATAATCCTTTCAAAACGTGGTGACGGGACAATTTCCCCTTGTCGGGAAAAGCTGTCATGATAGTTTCCCCACATGGTTGAGAACTTTTTCAAGGAAAGTTTTTCAACTTTGCCGAGCCATACATGGAGGTCAACTTTCATGCCTGGCAAAAGGTTTCGTGCCGCTAGATACCTGGCAAAATTCATCAGGATTCCGTCATCTTTTTCCCGCAACGATTCCCGGGACGATACCTTGAGTTTGATGAAGAGTCGCGCGATATTTTCCTGCCTTGCATGGTTCATAAACCGGCACAAGGGATACCGGTAGAGCAGATAGCTGACTAGGGGCATGGCAGGATTTCCCTGAAGCATTCTCCGGGCAATAAAACCGTTACCGTCTTTCCAGATGCTTAGTGGGTAATAGTAGAATCTTAGAAATTCATCAAAGGCGAGCCAGCCCTTGAAATCATCGGCGACTTTAACGAAGCTGCCCAAATCGACAAAGAGGGGGGTAACTCCGTCGAAAACAATATTGAAGCCGTGGCAGTCTTTCGTTTGGTAGCCGTATTTACGTGCCACCAGGTTTGTTTTAAGCACGGCCTGGGCGGCATCTCTCAGCATGCTGAAGGACCATTCGTAGGGGTAGGTAACGGGCTGGCAGCGTTTATGCTCCAGTACTAATCCGTAGCCTTCAAGGAGATATTCTGTGACCCAGGTTTCCGGAAGGAGTCTGTTTTCCACAAGCTCGCTCACCAAGCCACAGGTGAAAAGTTCACGGACCCTTTCCGTCGCCTCTTGCTTTATTGCCCTGAAAACATGGCCGTCCAGAAAAAAGACCCTGCCGTTATCGTCTACCGAGGAAAGGTCGGAAAAGTGTATTTGTTGTGGGTCAATAGTCATGGCAGAATTGTTATCTCCGTATCGGAATCCAGCAGTAGAGGGATTTGATAAACATTTTGACTGAGCCTGATGTCCTTCTGCTGAGGAAAGGGACGACCAGGGCGCACAACATCCAGGATATCAGCGAAGCGCTGGAAGCGCCTATACCCCCATATGTCGGAATAAGCGCATAGTTGAGGATGATATTGAACAGCATGGTGAAAAAAGAAAGGACAGCGATAAACGTCTGCAGTCCTTCGATTATCAGCGACCTGGTGCGTATCGAAACATGAAAGACAAAGAGTCCTGTCCAGATATGGATCGAGAGCATGTTTCCGGCCGCAGCGTACCCTGAGCCGTACAGAAGGGCAATGAGAGCCGGGGCAAGAAAGGTAAGGGGCAGGGCAAGGGACAGGCTACAGCCGCTCATCAGGTTGTAGGTCTGCTGGAGCTTTGCCTTGTACCTTTGCTCGTTTTCCAAATTTTCCTTTACCAGCATTGGCATGATCGAGGCGCCGACTACCATCGGAATGAAATACCAGAGTTCCGACAATCTCGTTGCCGCCGAGTACAGCCCCACTTCGGCATTGCTCGAAAGATTGCCCAACATGATTTTGTCGATAAGCATGTTCACCAGCACGAAGGTGCTGGAAAAGATCAACGGCCAGCTGTCTTTCAGCAGCTTTTTGGCCAGGGGAAAATCCACATGCCAGGAAAAAAGAGATTGCCCGTTCATCCGGTAGGCAACGACCAGACCGGCCGAGCCGATCACCGTTTCCGCCAGACCGGCCCAGGCAAAGGCAACCAGGGGTGCTCCCACGATGATCAGGACAACCTTGACGCCCGAGATGACCAGGTAGGCGCAGTTCTTGGCGTACACGGTATACTTCGAGCGTACCTTTGACTGAAACCAGAAATCGATCGTATCAAATGCCTGAAATACCGTGCCGATGGCAGTGATCCCTACCAGCCAGTGGGTCAGACTGTCGTTGGGCCGTACCTGCAGAATTATCAGGATTGTTACCAGTAGGGTGATCAGACCGCCGGCCCCCTTGAGCAGAAAGGCCGTGCCGAGAATATCCTCCTTACGGGAGGGGTCATGGACCAGGTCCCTTATCACGATCCCTTCCAGTCCGAGAGTTGCCAGCGATGAAAACATTGCCACGAAGGCAACCGCGTAATTCAGGATGCCAAACTGTGAGGGGCCGAGATAGCGGGCGATCCAGACTCCGACCAGGAAACCGACCGCCATGCGGAGCATCTTGTCGGACAGCAGCCAGCCGGTATTGCTGACAATATCTTGTAGGTCCTGGCGGCTTTCAAGTTTTGACCTAAGAAACCCCGGCAGGTACGTAACCCAGTTTCTGATCACCTGTCTTCCTTGAACCAGCGGTAGACATGTCCAATTCCTTCTTTTAGCCCTTTTTGGTGGTGCCAGCCCAAGGCCTGAAGCTTCGAGACATCGCACAATTTGCGAGGGGTGCCGTCCGGTTTCGAGGTGTCGAAGACCAGCGAACCTTCGAATCCGACGGCTTCTTTAACCAGAAGTGCCAGCTGGCGTATGGTTACCTCCTCACCGGAACCGATGTTGATAAGGGCCGGAGAAGGGTGAATCTGTGAGCAGTGCCTGATAGGTGTTTTCGCGGCAGATTCATAAGAAACAGGCAGGCGTCCGCCAGATCGTCCACATGGAGGAATTCGCGGTAGGGGCTCCCGGTTCCCCAGATCGTTACCGTTTCCGCTCCTGTTTCCTTGGCCTCGTGGAATTTCCTGATCAGTGCCGGCAGCACATGGGACTTTTCCAGGTCGAAGTTGTCGCCCGGACCGTAGAGATTCGTTGGCATGGCGGCGAGAAAGCGGGTCCCATGCTGGCGGTTGTAGGCGCGGCACATGGTTATTCCAGCTATCTTTGCCACCGCATAGGCGTCATTGGTTGGCTCCAGCGGTCCGGTGAGGAGGTATTCCTCTTTCAGGGGCTGGGGCGCAAGTTTGGGATAAATACAGCTGCTCCCCAGGAAGAGGAGTCTTGCCACTCCGGACAGGTAGGCCTGGTGGATGACGTTGTTCTGGATCATCAGGTTATCGTAGATGAAGTCCGCAGGATACGAATTGTTAGCCACGATCCCGCCTACCCTTGCAGCGGCAAGGAAGACGTATTCCGGTTTCTCCTGTACGAAAAATTCCGCAACGGCAGTCAGGTTCCTCAGGTCAAGCTCTTTGCTGGTGCGGAGAATGAGGTTCGCGTAGCCTTCTGCCTGAAGCCTGCGAACAATCGCGGAACCAACAAGTCCGCGGTGACCGGCAACATAAATTTTTGCGCTTTTATCCATTTGCTCTTTTCTCTCTTTCGGCAAGCTCAAAATCGGCATCGGTCATCATGGCAACCAATTCGTCCAGATCGGTCTTCGGCTTCCAGCCCATCTTTGTCTGGGCCTTGGTGGAGTCGCCGAGCAGCAGTTCGACCTCGGCGGGGCGGAAGTAATTGGCGTCCACTTCGATGACGATCTTGCCGGTCTTTGAGTCGATCGCCTTTTCGTGCACCCCTTCACCTTGCCATTCCAAGGGCATGTCGAGCCGTGCAAAAACCTTTTCGGCAAAATCACGGACAGAGCGGGTTTCACCGGTAGCCACCACGTAATCGTCCGGCTCGGACTGCTGAAGCATCAACCACATGGCTTCCACGTAGTCACCAGCAAAGCCCCAGTCTCGCTTGGCATCCAGATTTCCCAGATAGAGACAGTCCTGGAGGCCCAGTTTAATACGGGCAGCGGCACGGGTAATCTTTCTTGTGACAAAGGTTTCCCCGCGTCGAGGGGATTCATGGTTGAACAGGATGCCGTTGCAGGCGAACATGCCGTAACTTTCCCGATAATTTACGGTGATGTAGTAGGCATAGGCCTTGGCGCAGGCATAGGGCGATCGTGGATAGAAGGGCGTGGTCTCTTTTTGGGGCGTTTCCTGTACTCTGCCGTACAGTTCTGAAGAGGATGCCTGGTAGAAACGGGTGTTCAGGCCTGTTTCGCGAATTCCTTCCAGGATGCGCACTGCTCCCAAAGCATCCACCTCGCCGGTGTATTCGGGAACGTCGAAAGAAACCTTGACATGGCTTTGTGCACCCAGATTGTAAATCTCGTCCGGCCGCACGTCCCGTAAGACCTTGTTCAGCGAACTGGCGTCATTCAGGTCGCCATAGTGAAGAAACATCCGGATGTCTGTTTCGTGGGGGTCCTGGTAAATATGGTCGATCCTGCCGGTGTTGAATGAAGACGAGCGGCGGATGATGCCGTGGACCTCGTAGCCCTTTTTCAGCAGAAGCTCAGCCAGGTACGAGCCGTCCTGGCCGGTGATGCCTGTGATCAGTGCTTTTTTCATAGATCCTCCGAACTTTTTGTACTGTACGGTTGACCGTTTCCGGTCCGGAAAATGAAGCTTCTATTGATGTTGCGACGCAGGAGTTCTGCCTCGAGATCATCTCCCCGTTTCAGTGACGTTATGATGATTGGTAGCTTGGTGCCCTCACTGCTGGTGACAAGTGGGGAAACCTTCTTTTCGAAAAAACTTTCGCCGGCATGTTGGTCGTCCATCACTTCAATAAGCTCCAAACCAGTTTCCCGGAGCGAGAGATAGGCGATCTCTGCTGTCTCGTCAACTCCGCAGAAAGAAACACGCCTGATTCCCGAGGTATGGAGCGAGCGGAAGAGCGCCAGGTAGTCTTGCCGGGCTATCTGATAGAGATTGGTGAAATAGCTGAGATGCTGGTAGGCAAGACGGCTCTTTTCCGCAATTCCCTGGGGTGTGAGAAGGTAGCCGTAGCGGTTTTTAGGGAACGACTTGATCCGCACGTAGCCCTTGGCAACGAGGTTTTTCAGGTAGGAGTTGACCAGGCCGAGGGCAATGCCGAGGCGGCTTGCCAGTTCTCGCTGGGACACCGTTTCTTCCTGCTCAATTTCACTTAGGAGGAGGAAGAAGCGGTGGGTATCCATTGTCTTTTTCCCGGCAACGTTCATTCTGTGAACATTACCTCAGCTTGGGCAAGAGGGCAATAGAATATTTTATCGATAAGGAAGAAAATAACTGCGTCGGGCCGCGTTGAGAGGTTGTCAAGAAGGGACTTCCTTCCATCGTTGACAAGGTGGTCATGGGCTTTCCCACTGCCGTTAACGGCCATAGACTTTGGAAAAAAGCACAGTAGGCCACGAAAATAAGTCCGTATACATGTTGATCTATAGTGTTGAGGGGACCAGAGATTATGTCAACAAGAACCTGTCGAGTGTTCAAACTGTCGGGGGTAAAAGAAAAGGCCGATAAAATCGGCCTTTTCTTTTACCTTCCTGTAGGGAAGGAGGGGATGGCGGACGCCCGGGCAGACGCCCGCCGGTTGGAAACGCTTCACAAAAGAATGGGAATGGAGGCGTTTCCTGGGAGAAATCTCTATTGACTAGAAGTTCCAGAATTCATCAATTTCCGCATCGGTGAAGTCCCATACGGCATTGTGCGGCGGAACCGCTTCTTCGAAGAACTCGGGCAGACGATCGTCTTTATTGGTGAAACCGGCTGCAATGTTGAAGGCGTGTTCCGTCTTGAGAACATACTTGCCGAATTCTACAACACCTTCTGCGGTTAAGTCCGTGCCGTACCGGGCGTTGATCATCTCGTAAATGGCTGTGAAGCATTCGGGGATGTCAAGGGCCGGGAAAGCAACGAAGATGCAGAGGCCGCAACTGTCAACGGCAGCGGTGGCGATCTGCAGGTTTCTGGAGAGTTCCACCTGGCCGGCTTTTGAGAGCGGATCAACAAAACCGCCGACTTTGAGGATGTTGGTGGCGATAGTATAGCCTGCGGTATGGTCGGCGCCCATAGTGGTGGTTGCGTAGGTGATGCCGATACCCTTGACGGAACGCGGATCGTACGCCGGGATAGCCTGGTTCTTGACAGTCGGGATCCTGGTCTGGCCATAGGTCCTGCCGACAGAGCCAGCGCCGTTGCCAAGGATGCGACCGAGGGGGGTTCCCTTGCGAACTTCCTCATCAAAGAGTCGATAGCACTCTTTACCGTCACCCCAGGGAAGGATGCCCGCTTCCATGGCAACGTTCATGATGACGGCACCTTCAATGGAGTCGATGCCGATATCGTCCATGGCCCAGTCGCACTTGGCGATATCGTCAAGGCTTTCAACCAGGCTGTTGGCGCCGAAACCCCAGACGGTTTCGTATTCAAAACCAGAAGTCACATATTTGCCGTCAGCGTCATTGTAAATCTGCGAGCACTTGATGATACAGCCGGCATGGCAGCCATGGCTCGGGTTACCCTTGCGGGCTACGATGGTGTCATGCATGGTTTCGCCGCAGATTTTTTCCGCATGGTCACAGGTGCCGAAACGGAAGTTTTTGGTCGGGAGGCCGCCGGCTTCATTCAGGATGTTGATCAAAACGTTAGTGCCGTAAGTGGGCAGGCCTTGGCCGGTAACGGGGTGATCGAGCATCGCTCTGGCGAAAATTCTTGCGTGTGTTTTGAATTTTTCCGGATCCGCCAGTTTTATGCCGGGGCCGCCGGTATCATCAACGGTGATGTACTTGATCATTTTGGAACCCATCACCGCACCAGCGCCACCACGGCCATGGCTTCGAATGTTGCCGTCAGGGTCTTTGACAGAGATATTGGCGGCTGCCATCCTGAATTCACCAGCAGGACCGATGGCAAGGACGCCGACCTTCTTGCCCAATTTCTCGCCGATGGCATTGAATAGCTCATAGTTGCCTTTGCCGAGGTATTCAGAGTCTTCCTTAATGCTGGCGCCATCATTGTTGATGTGAATGCTGTACCACTTGTCTTCGGTTGGCATTCCTTCGATGATGACGGCTTTGATGCCAAGTCTTTCGAGGTTCTGTGCAGCGGTACCACCGGCGTTACTCTCTTTGATACCGCCGGTCAGAGGGCTTTTGAAGCCAGCGGAAAGGCGGCCCGAGTTTGCGGCCGAGGTTGCGGTCAATAAGCCGGGAGCAAATACCAGCTTGTTGTATTTGCCCAGGGGTTCGCATGTGGGGGGGACTTCTTTGGCAACCACCGTCGAGGTGAGTGCACGTCCGCCGAGTGCTGCCAAATCTGCTGGAACCTCCTCAATTGCGGTTGTGAGATTTGTCATGTTGATACGAATAATCTTTTCTCCCATTCCATCCTCCTTTGTGTGTGGTGACTGCTAAGAAATTTTTCCGGATATATAGAGCAATTTCGTCAACATATCGGGTCTGCCCAGACCGACATGCCGTTTTGAAATATTCCGGAGTTATGCCTGATGGCTCTTTACAGACTAGAGGAAAACAGGTAAGAATAACAGATGCAAATAATAACATTTAGGGGCAGTACAGTTTAGCGATACTAAATAGTGTACCCGTGTCAAAAACGATAAACTGTGTGTGGTGAAATGTGTCACTGTCTGGAAGGAGATTGAAATGCCGGGAGATAAAACGGTGCAGGTTCTGAAAGCTGAAACTTTTCTCTATGAAAATATTGCTGATCGTATTGCTCGTCTGATTCGCAAAGGGACATATCGTACAGGGGAGAGGATACCTTCCGTCCGTTCTCTCAGCAAGCAGATGGGAGTGAGTATGTCAACGGCTGTCAAAGCCTATTTTTATCTCGAAAACCAGGGGCTTATTGAGGCGCGACCACAGTCAGGATACTATGTCCGGCATCAGCTCAGCCAAGTGCAGCCCGAGCCTGTAGAGGGTCTGACCGTGGCTGCGCCGTCCTTGGTGAGCGTGGGAGAGCTTGTTATGATGGTGATGCGGGACATGCGGAACCCTGACCTGGTTCCCCTTGGGGTCGCGACACCCAATCCTGAGAACCTGCCTGCGGATAAACTGAACCGAATCCTTGCCAGTGTCGCGCGTCGCAACAATTTTCAGGCGATTTCCTATGAATTCCCTCCTGGAAATGAGCGGCTTCGTGTTCAACTTGCCCAGCGAGCGTTGAAAGCCGGCTGTGCTCTTGCTCCCGATCAGTTTGTCATAACCAGTGGCTGTCTCGAGGCCGTCATGCTTTCATTGCGTGCTGTCTGCCGACCTGGCGACACGGTTGCCATAGAGACACCGATTTTTTATAATCTGCTGCAGCTTATTGAAATGCTCGACCTGAAAGCCCTGGAAATTCCGACTCATCCCATAAATGGTATCAGCCTTTCTGCTCTCCGTTATGCGCTGGAGAACAATCCGGTCCATGCCTGTCTGGTCATCCCGAATTTCAATAATCCCTTTGGCAGTCGCATGCCGGAAGAAAATAAACAGGAACTCGTCATGCTTCTGGCAAGCCATAACATTCCGCTTATTGAAAATGATGTCTATGGTGACCTGGGTTTTTTACACGACCGTCCGGGAATCGCTAAACGCTATGACAAAAAAGGGTTGGTTATCCATTGCTCCTCATTTTCCAAGACCCTTGCTCCCGGATACCGGGTCGGATGGGTGGTTGCGGGAAGGTTTCAGGAAAACATCGAAAAGTTGAAGGCGGTCAGCAATATTGCAACAGCGACACTTCCGCAAATGGCCATTGCCGAGTTTCTCGCCAATGGCGGATATGATCAGTACTTGAGGAAGATTCGAGGGGTCTACAGTCGACAGACTTCATTGATGGCGAAGGCGGTGGA
The DNA here is from genome assembly GCA_963717775.1 of uncultured delta proteobacterium. Lineage (GTDB taxonomy): Bacteria > Desulfobacterota > Desulfuromonadia > Geobacterales > Geobacteraceae > RPRC01. Next base: position 291,465 of record CAVQWZ010000014.1, on the reverse strand, counting down.
GAGGCATTTTCCGAAAGGGACCAAGGTTAGTACGCCTTCCGGGGGCTTTGTTCTCTGGGTCGAGATGCCGGATACCGTGGACTCCATTCAATTGTATGAGGAGGCTTTGCGCTGCGGAATTACTATCGCTCCCGGGACGATTTTCTCTGCTACGGGAAAATACGGCAACTTTATCCGGCTGAATGCCGCGTACTGGTCGAAGCGTATCGAACATGCTGTTGCAACAGTTGGCGGCTTGGCAAGCGCACAAGTATAGCTGGACATGTCCCCAGACAATCTGAGGATAAAAAAATGCGGCCTGGGGAGGAACACCAAGCCGCTAAGAAGGCATTACGGAGGGGTAATGCCCGGAGACGCTCTTACTTACTGTTGTGCTGAAAAAGGTCGGTTTCTGTGTCTCTTGTTTCGGTCTGTGTTGCCGGTATTTCACCAGCAAGAATAGTTATATGGTTATCGAAACGATCAATGGGGAGCATCCTGCTTTCAGGGGGGAGAAACAGAAGTTCTTCCCATTGATCGTTTCGGGGTATTATCGACTATGCTCAGTATTCGGACCCGGTTCTTTTTCGGGCCGGGACGGCTTGGGGTGGAATTGACTTCCCGGCGCTTGCTTTTGGAGCAGCTCTTTCTGGGCCGGCGTCAGGACCGCCATGACCTGCCTATTCATCTTTGCATGGGACACGATCAGTTCTGTTTCAGTCTTTGAGAGATCTGCAGCAATTGATCGGAGTCCTGGTTCGTCAAGGACGGGCGCTTGTTCTGCCTGGAGTAGCTGCTTGCGAAAGCTGTCTAGTTTATTCAGCAGGGGAGAAATCTTCTCACGTTCACGTGCCAGAATGTCAGCAATCTTCTTCTCCTGATCATTAGTGAGGCTGAGGAAAGATTCTTCCCGCTGGAGGCTGAACCTCGGAGGCGGGCCCATTCTCTCCGGCGGCGGAACGTCACCTGCCGGCCCTTTCTCAAACCGTTCCGGAGAATTCGGTGGCGGTGTGGCCTGAGAGGTGGTAACGCCTGCTCCCAGCATCGTGCTGAGGAGTGAAACCGTCACTATATGTCTTTTCATCTCAGCCTCCTTTGAACGCGTTGTTTGCTGAGAAATGGATCCGCGTCGCCATTCGATGGATCTGACTATACCCGGCTCAGTCGTCAAGTTGGGTTAAGAGATATACGGTTTTGTAAAGATGCGGGAAGGGCAGGGAAGCAGGGTTTCCAGTGATAGTATGGGGCAGGGTATGTATTTGTGATCGCGTCTGGAATGTTTGTTTCAGGATAAGACCTTACTGTGACCCGGAGGCAGGAACTGCGCGTTTGAACGCCCATGCCTCAATCTTCTTGATCTGCTCGGCCATGGTTATGGAAAGGGGGACGGTTCTGCTTACCATGGCCATCAAGTCCTGTTGGGTCATGGGTCGTTGGTCGGCACGTGCCTCAAAAATAGCCGAGTGGACAATCTGTTCTATTTCAGCGCCGGAAAAACCTTTTGTTGAACCGGCCAAGAGCTTACTGTCAAAGGAGGAGAGGTCGACATCCCGATTTGCCAGGTGAATGAGAAAAATTTCTTCGCGGGCAGCGGTTTCCGGCAATCCGACATAGAATATTTCATCAAAGCGTCCCTTGCGCAAGACCTCGGCCGGGAGCATTTCAATGGCATTGGCGGTCGCGGCAACGAATACCGGTTCCCGTTTTTCCTGCATCCAGGTGAGGAACGAGCCAAGGACTCTGGACGATGCCCCGCCCTCTGACTTAAAGCCGTGGGTTGTTATGCCCGACTCAATCTCGTCGATCCAGAGAACGCAGGGCGCAACCGCCTCGGCGGTCTTGAAGGCCTTGTTCAGGCTTGCCTCGGGGGAGCCGAAGATTCCGCTGTAAACTGTGGACATGTCGAGGCGGATAAGCGGAAGGTGCCACTCCGTTGCGATTGCCTTGACAAGCAGCGACTTGCCACAGCCTGCAACCCCCATGATCAGCACCCCTTTGGGGAGACCCGTGCCTGAAGAAATCCCCTCGAGGCCGAAGGCGCTTTCGCGACGTTTGAGCCAGTATTTGAGATTCTCCATTCCGCCAAGCTGGTCGCAACCGGCGTTATCGAGAATCAACTCCATTATGCCGCTTTGCTGCAATATCTGCCGCTTGTTTTCCAGAAGTGACCGGACGGCATCGGAGCTGGTTATATCCGTCAATCGCAGTGTGCGAATTGCCCGTTCAAGGTCCACCAGCTCAAGTCCTCGTGCAGCTATTACCAGCCTTTCCAGCAAGTCAGGCTCTGTTTCGCATGCCTTGGCAAAAGAGGGGTCTGTTCCCCTGATCTGTCGGAGGAACGTTCGAATTTCTTCGATATCAGGGAGTCCCTGTCTGAACAGGACAATTTCCTCACGGAGACTATGAGGTGTCCAGTGCTCCTCTGCGACAATCACTGTTACCTTTCCTTTGCCTTTCGAAGTGCTGGACAGGTCTTTTATCTTTCTGACAAGAATAGGGTTGTCTTGCCAAAAATGGTGAATATCCTTTAGGATGAGCAAAAGGGGGCCGGGGTGGGCCAGGGCGAAATCGAGGGCCTTGAGCGGATCGGCTGTGTCAGGAATAATCTCACCCTCACGGCTCAGACCGTCTGTGCAGGTCCAGCTTATCGGGCTGCCCATTCCTTTGATGCGCGCGGCAGCTTGGCTAAGAAGCCGTTCACAGCGCCGTTCGTTTTCGGTGAGAACATGCAAAAGGGTTATGCCGATGCTGATCTGTCGAAGGAACTGCTGCTGGGTCAGGTTCTCCATGGTGTGGTCTCCAGAGGGTTATGTTTGCAAGCGACATGAATCGCAGGTGCCTATATATGCGATCAATGATAAGCTAAATAATAATGAGATGCCAATTTCTTTTTGCCCTCTTGGTGGCTTCCCGCTTTCGCGAACGAGAGCGCCACAACTAATCCTTACCTGATTAGCGTCAATCTTCCGCCAGTTCCCAAAACTGTCATCCCCGAATGTCTCTATCGGGGATGACAATCTTTATAGCGGAGGAATAGCGCAAATCTGGAATCCTTGTGATACCGTGCCTGCCGAGAAATCACATCCTGAAGGGCTTGGTATGCAGATGAGGGTATCCAGCATTGAGATTTCGCCTGGTAGGAAATGTGGGGATGTTTTACAATTTTTTACAGATATCAAAAGGGTTTGCGACTATACTAACCACAAAATTGTGTGAGGCTGACAATGACAAACAGGATACTAATCATTGATGATGATATTGAACTATGTGAGTTGCTGAACGATTACCTTTCAGCGGAGGGGTTCTCTGCCGAGGCGGTACACGATGGTGAATCAGGTGTGGCGAGTGCCTTGAACAATGATTTTGGGCTGATAGTGCTCGATGTGATGCTGCCCCGGCTCAGCGGTTTTGAAGTCCTCCGCCGTATTCGCGCAGGTTCTTCTGTGCCTGTCCTTATGTTGACTGCACGGGGGGATGAAGTTGACCGGATTGTTGGCCTTGAGATGGGGGCTGATGATTATCTCCCCAAGCCTTTCAACCCCCGTGAGCTGGTGGCGCGTCTCCGTGCCATCCTCAGGCGCGCCATAATTCCCGTGACAGGGGCGGAAGCCGCATCGTCTCTCCTTGCCGTGGGTGACGTCTCGGTCGATCCCGGGGCCAGAAGCGTCGTATGCGGAGGCAAACCGGTCGAGGTGACGTCGGTAGAGTTTTCTCTTCTTGAAGTCCTGCTCCGCATGGCCGGGAAGGTCATCAGCCGTGAAGATCTTTCGGTACAAGCCCTTGGTCGGACACTCAACTACCAGGATCGCAGCATTGATGTCCACGTGAGCAGTCTGCGAAAAAAGTTGGGAACTGTCAGTGATGGAAGCGAGCGGATCAAATCGGTTCGGGGCATCGGATATATCTATACCTGCCCTGCTGCCGAACGAAATCCTGAATTGTAGCGGTCAGTGTAAGGAATTCCATGCGGACAATCTTTCTAAAACTGTTTTTCTGGTTCTGGCTTGCCATGACTTTTTCGGGAATCTTTGTGTTCCTGATTGCGTTCAATATGCGGATCGGTCCCATGCATGCCCAATTCGAGCGTCGCTACTCTGTTGAGCGTGCCCGGGTAGTCTGTGAGGCCCTGGCCCTTTATGGTTATACCGCATCCGGAATTTATGAGAAATACGGTGAGTTGGCGACCAGAAATTTTGTCCATCACGGTGATCAGCACGGCATGCGTGCCTACCTCTTTTCGACCGATGGCAAATCGCTTTCTGGTCCCGCACCACTCCATCTGCAGAAAGCCGTTAAACAATTGCTGGTCAGCGGTGTTTCGGATATCGTCTTCGATAAGGGGATTGTCGCTGCGGCTGTTCTGGTGAAGAGTCCGCGAGGGAATATGTATGTGGCTGCCGCGCTAGGTGTACCGCCCATACCCCCCCCCAAAGTGCTTCTGCAAGGGTGGCCTTTCCCGCCAGATTTCTGGTTTCGCTTCTGCGTTACCTTCGTGATTGGCGGTCTTGTCTGTTATGGTCTTGCCTGGCACCTGACCTCTCCTATCCGTCAGCTCCGAGCTGCGGCCCAGCGCCTGGGTACCGGTGATCTGACAACACGGGTGTCCATTCGCACAAAAGGCCGCGGCGATGAAGTGACAGACCTGGTGCGGGACTTCAACCGCATGGCGGAGCAGATCGAGAAGTTGATGCTGGCGCAGAAACAGCTGGTGAGGGATGTTTCCCATGAGCTCAGGTCTCCCCTTGCCAGACTGAATGTGGCCCTGGGGCTTGCTCGTCGCACTGCTTCACCCGCGGCTGCGGCTCCCCTTAACCGCATTGAGCAGGAAGCGGAACGCCTGAACGAGATGATCGGCGAACTTCTGACCCTTAGTCTCCTGGAAAGCGACAGCGCGCGATTCGAGAAGGAATCCTTTGACCTGTCGGAAGTTGTGGAGGAAGTGGTCCGGGATGCGGATTTCGAGGCGGAAAGTCGAAATCGTCGAGTAAAATACGATGCCACTGTGCCGCTGCTGATGGCGGGGAGCCGTGAGATGGTGCGCCGGGCACTGGAGAACGTAGTACGCAATGCTGTCCGCTATACGGCCGAAGGGACGGCGGTGGAGGTGACTCTTGAAGAGTCGTCGAATCATGCCGTGATTCGGGTCCGTGATTACGGTCCCGGTGTGCCGGAAGACGTTCTGCAACATATCTTTCGTCCCTTTTACCGCATTGCGGAGGCCCGTGATCGTCAATCCGGAGGTGCCGGTATCGGGCTGGCAATTACGGAAAGGGCAGTGCTGCTGCATTCCGGAGCTGTGCAGGCTTCCAATGCTCCTGACGGCGGTCTGATGGTGGAGTTTCGCCTTCCCCTTTCCTGAAGAGTTGAATTTTTACCTTAGCCCTTTTTTGTCCTATGCTTTTTGCCTTTGACTTCCAGGAAATGCAGTACGGAGAGATAAGGGTGACGGAACAGCATGCGGGGCCCCGCATAGCGCATAACCTGCCGGACTTTTTCTCGCATCGCAGGCTCGTAACAATGAATCGGACATGTAGCGCAGACAGGTTTCCCGTCCCTGTATGGGCACCTGTCTATGCGTTGCAGGGCATAGCTCAGCAGCGCCCGACATTCTGAACAAAGACCTTCCGGCGTCTGGTGATGTGCCCCGCAGTAAATCCTTGCCATCTTGCTTATCGTCAGCTTCTCTCTCTGCAAATGTCTGTCTCTCTTTTTCACGAGTCTACCTTTTTACGTACCCTGTCATAACAAGGGTGAATATGCGGATTTTTTTGGCAAGCGGATACAGTGGGCGAAAAACAGCGAAACCACGCTGAGTCCGGTACCGATTAAGAACGGAAGGAATCCAGAGTCTATCATGCCAGTCCTTTCCAGGAGCCGTTTGAATGGTGGGCCATTGTATTTCACCTCGCTGCCTTCTTCAACCGGCAATCAGTTTGACTTCGCAGAAATGTGCTGATTGTCCGGAGTGGTGCTGGGCTTGGCGGCCGGAGATCAAGGGATATTCTGTGCCGAACAGCACTATCCTGTTTTTTCTTCTGGAGACAAACAGTCATTCTGTACTACTATATACGATAGCCAAGCGGCAGGCGTAACAGTGGTCAAGTTTATTTTGTTGGCCGGCGAGTATTTTTACAGGGTCAGGAGGAGTCGTGAAGTCAGGAACCGGGTTGTACAGCAATTCAAATTTGACAGCCTTGTCAGTCTCTTCTCAAGTAGCTCCTGCCCTGCGTCCACATCCGTCAAAATTGTTTGTCGAGCTTACAACGCACTGCAACCTTTCCTGCCAGATGTGTGTAAAACAGTCTCCCGGCAACGAAATACTGCACGGAGACATGAGCCGCGAGACTTTTCTGGCCTTGTCTCCTGCGTTTCCTACTCTTGAGGCGCTGATCCTCAATGGTATCGGCGAATCTCTGCTTCATCCCGATCTGGAGGAGTTCATTCGCATCGCCCGGGAAGCCATGCCACAGGAAAGCTGGATAGGTTTTCAGTCCAATGGCCTGCTCCTCGATGAACAGCGTGCCCGTTCCTTGCTAAAAGCTGGACTGGACAGAATATGTCTTTCCCTTGATGCCGTGTGTCCCGACATGTTTCGGAGTATTCGAGAAGGTGGTGAGGTCGCTGATCTTCAGAAGGCTTTTGCCGCGTTACGGTCGGCTCGGGAAGCCTTCCCTAACTCCCGTTTTCAGGTGGGGGTTGAATTTGTGGTAATGCGCGATAACCTTCAACAATTGCCTGATGTACTTCGTTGGGCAGCTGACCAAGGGGCGGACTTCGCTATCGTCAGCCACTTTTTGCCCTATGATTTTGATCAGGTCTCCCAGGCAGTGTTTGACACCAATTCGGATCGTGCTGTTGAACTGTACCATACCTGGAAAAGGCGGGCCGAATCGTTAGGGATCGACATCAGCCAGTACTTTTTTATCAATTTCTACAAGTTTTATCGAACAGACGAAGAGCAGAGAGTGGTGGATTTTGTCAAGGAGATGGTAGCCGATGCACGATCCAAGGACATTTTCTTTCATGTGAGGAACCTTCTGGCAAGAGACGAGATGCTTGCGGAGGAGGTAGCCAGAGTCTTTGACGAGGCCAAAGCTGTTGCCACTGAAGTGGGGCTCAGCCTGAAACTGCCCGGTCTTTCCCCTCGGGAGGAGCGCAGGTGTGATTTTGTAGAAGATGGATGTGCAATGGTTTCATGGAACGGTACGGTGCATCCCTGCTATTTTCTCTGGCATAGCTATCACTGCCACTTTTCCTACTGGAGAAAATATGTTCCTGGACTGGAGTCGCCGTGGGGGAGCAGTGTTGCCCTCCATTTTACCTATTGGAAGAAGTCTGTGCAGGCGAAGGTTTTCGGTAACGCAATGGACAGGGACATCCTTGCTATCTGGAATGACCGGGACTTTCTGTCTTTCCGTTCGGAAGTTATCGGCAGTGAGTATCCCTACTGCTCCAACTGCAATCTGGTCCCCTGCGACCATCTCACTGCTGACGTGTTTGAGAAAGACTGTTTTGATACTTCCGTGCCCTGCGGGGATTGTTTTTGGGGACTAGGGATTTACCGCTGTCTTCAGTGAGCGTGTCGGCGCAAGCTTTTGGACGGGAACAGGGGGATATTTTGCCCCTGTTCATAGCGACTGCTATACCAGGATAACGGTTTTCGAGGCCGGTGTGGTTCTCGAACCTATAAGTGTTATTCCAAGGAGTCTTCTGATGTATGAACTTTCAGACATGCATGAAAAATGCAGACAGTGTGGTTTCGATTATGCGCGGATCGACTCCGAGCGGTGGAACAATAACACCGCCCGCCGCGTCATGTGTCCTATCTGCGGTTGGACCAAACATGAAGAGCATCAGTGGAATAACGGAACCTCGCTGCTGGTAAAGCGTAATGAAAGTTACGGCTTCGGGGCATATCGTCTGGTACCGCCCGGAGGCTATTCAGGGTACAATGCTTTTCATTCAGTTCCCGATCCGGAAGTGATCGAACAAATCAAAGACCTGCTGGGGAGCAGGGGCTGGAAAGGATACCTGACACTCTGGGATAGTGCCGCCACTCGCGCTCGTTTGATTGCCGGGACCCCGCTGCAGAAATATGATAATCCAGCGAGGAATACCTAGATGTGCCTTGAAAACCATAGTCCGTTGGGCAAAAGTACCCGCATGTTTGTCGGGAGGCGGAAGTGATGGTTCGTGAAGGAGACCTGGTTGCCATCTTCAACAGCATCCATCGGGTCATGAAAGCAGAGAAGGTTCTAAAAGAGCGTCGCCTGGATATCTTGTTGATTCCGGTACCCCGTTCCCTTGCTTCCGATTGCGGCCTTGCAATTCGCTATGCAGAAGCTGATCGTGAGACAATTTTGGCAGTCCTTGCTGAGACCGACCTTCTGCCTGCAGAGATTTACCGCTACAGCGCAGATGAGTTTGTCAGGGTAATGGATCGTTTTGTCGCCGGGGGCTGACCGATGGAGAGGTCTCCATGCCAAAGGAAAAGTCGGTGTTGAAAAATCACAGTTTGATGGCAGCCTTTTCCCTTGACATCAGGAATAATGTGCTATATAAACGACAGGCGCGTGAGGCTGTGAATTATTACGGTGCACGGCTTGTTCTTTTAAAGTGTTGAAAGCTCGTAACAATACAAGAATTTATGCCTCTTTTGTGTGCCCGGAGAGGTATTTTTTACAGTATCTTTTTCCGTATGTAAAGTTTGGCGGTGTAGCTCAGCTGGTTAGAGCACACGGCTCATATCCGTGTTGTCCGGGGTTCGAGTCCCTGCACCGCCACCAATTTTATTAAGTAGCTGTAATTGCTACTTTTAAGCATGTAACCCTTCATCTGACACACAACCTGACACACCGTCGGGGGAGTGCTATGAAGGGTTTTTTTTTCATATTTCTGAGAAAAGCTATATAGAATAGTTGTAATGACGAGAACCTAGGTTTATTTTCAGACTAACGGGCAAAGTGGGTCAGCAAGACAAAAGCGCTGCAGGTTCGATAGACCCCGAAACCCTTGCTGTGAAGTCAACAGGAAAACAGAATCAGGTCCAAACCGGCGCGCCAGTTCTCGACCCTACTGATGAGGGGAGGATAGGGGAATACCTGCTCCAAAATCTACCCTTGTAGGAGAGGTTTTGCATGACGCGAATTAGAAAAGGACGACGCAAGTATTACGATATTTTTTCCCATTTTTACGATGCCTTCATCCGGATGCATTCCCGGCAGGATGAAGACGATACCCGGAATTTCCTGGTCGATGCTGCCTATCTGGACGGAAAGCCCATGCCACGTATTCTGGATATTTGCTGCGGGACGGGATCGGTGATTATTGCCTTTGAGGAGCGTTATCCGGAATCCATGGCGATAGGCTATGATTTTTCTCACGGCATGCTCCGCAAAGCGCAGGAGAAAAATACTTCCGGCCGGGTAGTTTTCGTCGAAGGGGATGCGGCGGCGCTTCCCTTTGCCGATAACATTTTTAATGTGGTGACCTGTTCCCATGCCCTCTATGAATTGAAGGGAGAAATCCGGCAAAAGGCTCTGCAGGAAATGCAACGGGTAGTGCGCCACGATGGTTATGTGCTGATCATGGAACACGAAATTCCTCGGCACCCGGTTGTTAAATTCCTTTTTTACCTAAGGATGCTTTCCATGGGGTCAAAAGATGCGTGCGAATTTCTTAAGGGGGGATTGGAGCCCTTGGAAAAAGTTTTCTCCCGCGTCACGTTAAGCCATTCCCGGACCGGTAAAAGTAAATTGATGAGTTGCCAAAAATGAGATAGAGCGTTTCAAATCCTTTATCGATGGAAACTCCTGACTGACGACTGACTGCGATAAAAATGCACCCCAAGAAGAAGCGAAAGCACGTCTATTCCACTGCCGTTTCAGGAACGCTTCCCGCTACAACGCTCTTCACGTCCGCGGCGAATCCAGCCAGTGAGAGAGAAAGCCTTTCCATGACTGCCATCCACTCGCAAAGATGCTCCTCTCCAGAAGGGGTGAGCTTATAGTGCCTGCGGGCAGGTCCGCTTCCTTCCATATCCCAGCTCGAAACGACATGCCCGGTTTCCTCCAGGCGTCTCAGCGTCCGGTAGAGCGCGCCCGGTTCAACCAGGGAATCGGTGAGCCCATACTCGTTCAGGTCTGCTGCCAGGGTGTATCCATGGGCGCCTCCCTTGATCTTCAGCAGGTATAAGATAACTGGTTCCACGAACCGGTACAAGTTTCCCATTCCACACGAACAAGGACGGTTCGGACCGTGGCGATTACATATTCCGCGGGGCATGACAAAGACTCCTTTCATGACGTATCATTCTTCCTTCTTGTGGTTATTCACCTGCTCATCGGTATCTTTTCACTGAATCTCCTTAGATAGAAACTGTTGCCCTTGTACTCCATTTCGACTAGAAGCCCGTTCTTGATCAAATCCCGCACCGTCTGCCAATCCTGTTTTGCCCGTACGAGAAAAGCCTTTACTGCATCCTCCCTCATGGGATGGACGGCGGTGATTGACAGTAGTTCCTCCCCGGCATCTCCGGTTGAGGAGAAGGCGTCTCCCTCATAGTCAACGAGCAACTCTGCGGTAGTGCCACATTCAAGGAATATTTGGAAAGCCCGGTTTACCTCGTCTTCTGTGGGCGGTTCAACCCACCGTTCTGCAGGAGGACGAATGGGAACGGAGAGATAGACCCGCGCAGGTTTCATTTTTGCCAGAAAGCGTCCAACCTGTTCCAGATCGTCCCCGGAGTCATTGACATCTTTGACGAGCATCGTCTCTGTCACCAGTTCGCCCGGAAACTTGCCGGCAAAGGCAAGCATCCCCGCAAGGACTGCCGGAAGGCGAAGTGTTGGATGAGGCCTGTTCAGCTTGCGCCAGACATCCTCCCGTACCGAATCGACTTTAAGGGACACCCAGTCTGCTTTTGCGAGATCTTCCCGCACTTCAGCGCTCCAGAGAAGCGACGCGTTGGTTATCACCGCAATCGGGATGCCGAAAGGTTTCAGGAGGTCAATCGTCCGGCCGAGATTACAGTCCAGTGTCGGCTCGCCATTCGGGACGAACGAGAGGTAGTCGATCTGCTCTCCGTTCTCTCGAAGTTCCCCGATTCCTCTGGAGACCTCAGTGGCTATCTCTTCCGGGCTGAAGAACGGGCTGCGTTCTGCCTGGAGATGATTGGTTCTCCCCGCCTGGCAGTAAACACAGGAATAGCTGCACACCTTCGGCGGGATATTGTTGATCCCGAGACTGCGCCCCAGTCTTCTCGAAGGAACTGGCCCATATACGATCATCCGGTTAACCTCCCTGTTTTCTCTCGTATGGAACAGACAGGTATGGCTCTTACCTGGGATACCATCTCGATGGCCCCTGCAGGACCTGCCACTCCGCTTCGCGAAACACCTCTATGCAGTCCTGAACCGTCATTCCCCGCTTTTCTTGGGTCTTTTCCGCTGTATCACGGGGATTCGATCCGGATTCGGCCCACAGCAGATTGGCACCCGCTGCAGCACCGATAACATTTGGCTCATGGGTGCAGTTGCCGGGACTGTCGCAACCGACCGCCAGCCGGACAACAGCCAGAATATGCGCCATTCTTGCCTCGCTCACCATTCCGTGCGGAGCCAGCTCGGTTCCCGGTATCGGTATACGACGGGCCGCGCCGCTGAAACAGGGAGAGGCATCTCGGGTAATGATGGTCTTTACGACCAGCTCTTCGATACTGTGCTCCGGCCCGACCGGCTCGACGCAGGTCCCCACCGACAGCCCGGCCTCCCGCGCATTTCTCATGGTGCGAAATCGCTGTTCGACGGACAGGGAGGTAACGCAACCCTCACCGAGACGAACAGCATGATAGATTCCGGAATAGCCGACATCCTTCAAGAGCCGCGCCTGTCTGACATCGAAGTCTCCCACGTTGGCGACCAGCACGGTATCTGCTTTCAATTTTGTGCGTATCTCCCGCGACATTTCGATATATTTCGCGAACGGGTAATCAGCGGTTGCCATCACATAGATCGCATTGGCCCCGTCCTGTTCGAACCGCATTGCCGCAGCGACGGCCTCCTCTACCGATAGTTGCGACGCTGTGGCAAAAACCTTGTTCTTTTCTGCAAAAGCACAAAAGGCGCAGTTCTTGGGACAGGGCGCAATGTTCAGTCCGACCTGGGCGTGCACTTCAGCCAATCCGCCACTGGCCTCTTCGCTTCTTCGCCGTGAAGCGGCAATGATTTTCGCCGATCCCTCCGAAAAAAGGGGGACTTCAAACAGGTAGGCTATTTCTTCCGGAGAGACAATCTCTCCCTGTAATAATTCCTTGAGTATTTCATCCAGCATTCGATTCCCCCGTCATATCCTACACTATTCCCGCAGACCGCGAACCCGCTACTTCATCTTCCTAAAGCATCTCTTGCTCGATTTTGCCGCTGGCTGCCAGGTAGCGCATGATACCGGTGTGCAGCGCGGTTACAGCAAGTATCGAGCAGTGCACCTTCTCTTCCGGAAGCCCACCGAGGGCATCCGCAATGTCCTGATCCGTGAGCTTCAGCACTTCATCAAGCGGCTGCCCCATCGCCAGTTCGCTGGCAATGGATGATGTTGCGATAGCGGCCCCACAGCCGAAAATCCTGTATTTCACGTTAGTGATGATCCCGTCGTCAATCTTTAGAAAAAGAAGGAGCACGTCGCCGCATGAGGGATCGCCGACTCGGAGAATCACATCTGCGTCTTCTAACTCTCCCACGTTCCTCGGGTTTCTGAAATGCTCCATGACGGTCTCTGAATACATGTTGAATCCTTATGTTTTACTCGTCCCCAAGGTGAATCTTTTGTCCCTTCCCGGCGGTCGAGGACTCGGCGGAGCGTCCGGTTTCCGAATCCTCAAGACTGTGCGTCGGCGCATGGAGCCTGGATAAACGGTTCTCCCGATAGGCTGCAACCATCTCTCCTATGGTCGGATTTCCCTCCACCAGGTAGATATCGACGAAACGCTCCTTGATCAGTGAAAAGGCAAGTTCGCCGATTTGTTTCGTAAACAGGATGTCAACTCCAGAAAACGAAATCGCCTTGACGATCTTTACCCCGATATGTAGTTTTTCATCGAGATATTCGTTGTAGTAAAAATCTTCGAGGGATAGGTCGTTTTCGTCAAACCGGACAAACGCAAAATAAGGAGCCCGGCCAAAATGCTCGTGTATGGAAGAATCAAGGCCGTTTACGGCAATGACGGGTATCAGGGCCGAATGAATTTTTTTCCGGAAAGGCTCAACATGGACGAAGACCGTGTCGATATCCTGGTGTCCCTCTATGATGGATTCCTCGACCCGGTCCGCCAGTTCATGTGCCTTATAGAGCGGCAGATTGGCGCTGGTCTCGATGGTGCAATCGACCATCCTGAAGGGTCCGGCACGACGGATACGGAGCCCGGTTATGGCCCGCACACCTTCGATGGCAGTGCATCTGGATCCGATTTCAGTCTGCAGATCAGGATCCAGGTTGGCATCCAGCAGCGACATGACGGATAACCACATGGTTTCTCCCCCCAGTTTAAGGATGAGGATAGAAATGACGAGAACAAGCCCCCCTTCCACATAGGGTATCCCCCAAAATGCCAGCAGGATACCAACGAACACCCCTCCGGAGACATAGATGTCAAGTTGCGTTTCACGGGATGCCGCAAGAAGGGACTGGGAGTTGATTGACTTTCCGATTTCCTGCTGCTTTTTCGCCAGGAAAAAACTGACGGCGATGGACAGGAGCGCCGCGCAAAGGGGTATAATGGGGAAATCCGTCATGACCCGCAATTGGAGAAGCTTGGCGTAACCGTCCCGCGCCATCTCGACTCCTGCCCACAAGATCAGCACACTAATGAACAGGCTTGCCACCGTTTCCGCCCGGTAAAGCCCGTAGGGAAATGTCTCGCTCTTTTTCCTCGCGGCAAGCCAGAGGCCGAAGCCGGATGCTGCAATGGTAACAACATCTCCAGCGCTGTGAAAAGCGTCGGCCACCAGCAGGGACGAGTCAAATTTATAGCCGACCAGGCCCTTCACCAAGGCCAGGACGATAGTGACGAGGGATGAGACAAGCGCAATGCTCTGCCCCCGCTTCAGCAGCTGGTTTTTCTCTATCTCGTTATTCATGGTGGCTGCCTGTCATTCCCCGCTGTCGAATCTGCGGGCCATGCGTGAGCCGCACTTCGGGCACGGTGTGAGGAAACATGGGCTGCCCGGCTCCTTCGAAACAACGAAACCGCAGGCGGGACAGATGCAGAAATCCGGCCTTCCTTTCCTGGCCACGTTCCTTCCACCTCTGCACAGCAAGCCTCTCCACCACGGGCCTCTTCCTTTTCCAGAACCAGCGGGCATGCCGACCTCCCTTCAGCTGCGGCACTTACGACTTCGCGTGACGCAGGGTGATGAATATCAATTCGGCCCCGTTTCCGAGGCCGAATTGCTGATCCGCTTCATATCAGTGGTCGCAGACGTTAGCTCCGGTAACCAGATTGCCTGCCAGGTAGTTCTTGACTACTGACTCAGGTTCGGCGGATGGAGCGCCGACGATGACCTCAATACCGGCCTGGGTGAAGAGCTGCTGAGCACGCCCTCCCATGCCACCCGCTATCACCATGTTGACCCCCCGCTCTGCGAGCCACCCGGGGAGCAGACCCGGCTCGTGCGGAGGTGGTTCCACATTTGTTGTCCCGGTAATGGTTTTTGTCCCCGGATCAATATCAATCAACGCAAATGTCTCACAATGACCGAAGTGCATAGTCAGAACCCCTTGACATACTGGTATCGCTATTTTCATCATAATTTCATCTCCTTTAACTCATTTCCCGTTACGGTTTTTTCCAGTATCATAGTGACGATATCGGCGAAAGCTTTGCCGGACACGGTCTTTTCATTGTGGTAGGCATGGGGTGTCCCATTGTCGCCCGCGATAACCATCATCGGGTCCATGGGCACTCGACCCAGGAACGGGACCAGCATCTCCCGTGCCATTGCCTCGCCACCGCCGCTTTTGAAGACATCAATCGTCTCCCCGCAGTGGGTGCAGACGAGACCGCTCATGTTCTCCACCACCCCGAGAATTTTGAGGTTGAGCTGTCCGCAGAAGCTGATTGATTTCCGCACATCCGTCAAGGCAACATCCTGTGGGGTGGTAACCACCACGGCGCCGTCAACCCCCTGCAGGGTCTGAATAACTGTCAGCGGTTCATCTCCCGTACCTGGAGGACAGTCCACGACCAGGTAATCCAGATCCCCCCATTCCACTTCACCGATAAACTGTTTGATAGCGGATGACTTGGCTGGTCCTCGCCAGATGACTGCCTCCGCCTCGCTGGGGAGGAGAAACCCGATGGACATCACCTTGAGGCCGCCGAAGTCGATCGGAATCAACTTGCCCCTGTCTGACGGTTGCATGATCGACCCTTCCAGGTTGAGCATCTTGGGAATACTCGGTCCGTGGATATCGATATCCATCAGACCCACCCGGTAACCGGCCATGCCGAGTGATACCGCAAGATTAACCGCAACGGTGCTCTTGCCGACCCCGCCTTTTCCGGACAGCACGACTATCTTGTGCCCGATACGTTTCAGTGCCTCATCAATCCCCGCCGTTTCATTCTTCTGACTCTGACTGCCTTGGGCGGAATCGCCCTGGCAACCACTGCTTTTTGCCATTTTTTTACTCCTTTTTCTGATTGTATTACAAACCGAGCGATGTCCACACCAGGCGGATATCCGCGGCTGACGGCGCCTCGGTCTCAACAACAGCTTTCCCAAGTATCTGTGCGGTTGTGACGGCATTATCATACCTGATGCGCCCCGCGATGCTTGCACCGGACCGGAGGGCAAGAGCCTCGATCCGTTCCGTCATGGCAGGGTTCAGATCCCACTTGTTCACGCAGATCGCGGTTGGAGTCTCGAAATGGCGTGTCAGTTTGAGCACCCGCTCCAGATCGTGCTCACCGGATACGGTCGGTTCGGTCACCACCAGCGCCTGGGAAGTTCCGGTCAGGGAAGCAATTACCGGGCAGCCGATACCGGGCGGGCCATCCACGATCACCAGGCCGTGCTTGTTCTCCTCAGCAAGACGACGCGCCTCGCTGCGCACGGTTGAGACCAGCTTGCCGGAATTCTCGGCGGCAACACCGAGCCGGGCATGGACCATGGGGCCGCAACGTGTCTCCGAGATCATCCATTCGCCGCAGAGGGCTTCCGGAAAATCGATGGCGCCGGCAGGACAGAAACGGACACAGACCCCGCACCCCTCGCAGGCAACCGGATCAATGGCATACGCTTCCCCCTCACCACCCGGCACGACCGCGCCGAACCGGCACAAGTCGAAGCATTTTCCGCACATGATGCACTCAGCTGGACGTATTACGGCCTCGTTACCGCTGCGAAACTCATGGCGCTCCCGAATAGTCGGCGCGAGAATGAGATGCAGATCCGCAGCATCCACGTCGCAATCGGCGAGTACCGGAAAATCAGCAAGAACGGCGAATGACGCCGTCAGACTGGTCTTCCCGGTTCCTCCCTTGCCGCTGATAATTACAAGTTCTTGTACCTTCGACCCTGTCATGGTTCACTTCCCCCCGGCATTCCTGAATTCCTTGATATTCCACAGCAGCGTCGCAAAATGGGAACTGTACTCAGGCAGCGCATCGACAACCAGTTCCCCCCGTGAATACGCCTCGGCAATACGCCGGTCATCGGGAAGTTCCAGGAGAATCGGTATTTCCTGCGCACGACAGAACTGGTGAACCCTATCATCGCCAACACCCATACGGTTGACTACCACCCCGAAGGGGATAGCAAGCTCCCGGACCATATCCACGGCCAACCGCAGATCATGCAGGCCGAACGGCGTCGGTTCCGTCACCAGCAAGACGAAGTCAGATCCCCGCAGTGTTGCGATGACTGGGCATGAGGTACCCGGCGGAGCGTCGAAAATCACGGTCGTCCCGTTGTTTTTCATGCGCGCTTTGACTGCACGGATCAGGGGCGGCGCCATGGCCACGCCGATGTCAAGCCTGCCTTGAACCAGGGTAACGCCGTCGGACTCACGTGTTTCAACCACGCCGATGCGCCGCCCCGTTTCATGGATGGCTTCTCGGGGACACACCAGAGCACACCCCCCGCAGCTGTGGCACATCTCGGGAAATACCAGGGGGGCTGAACCGAAAGATACGATGGCATGGTAGCGGCAGAACCTGCCGCACTCACCGCAGGCGTCGCACAACGACTCATCCACCTCAGGAATTGGAATGCTGATAATATCGCTCCCGGACTCACTCCCGCGCAGAAACAGGTGGGCATTAGGCTCTTCCACGTCACAGTCCAGAAGCTGAACACCGTGGCCGACAGTCCGCGCCAGATTGACGGACACCGTGGTCTTGCCGGTACCGCCCTTACCGGATGCTACCGCGATGATCATGACCAGTGTCCTTCCACATCGGCTGATTTCATGGTGGCAAGAGCCCCGGCGCGAAATGCCTCAAGGGCTTCTGCTACCGTTGCTGCCGACGTCGTGTAAATCTTGACGCCCGCTGCCGAGAGAGCTCGATAGGCATTGGGTCCGCAATGACCGGTCACGAGGCAGTTCGCTCCGTGGCGAACAATTGCTTCCGTCGCCTGGATGCCGGCACCCTGGGCGGTATTGACGCTTTGCTGGTTGTCAGCCACTTCAAATGATTCGTTGTCCGTATCGAAGATGATAAAACCAGCGGCCCTTCCGAAGCGGCCATCCATCGGCGCATCCAGTGTGTTCCCTGATGTGGTGAAGACAACTTTCATGAGTGTTCTCCTTATTGGTAAGTCAGGTTGATAGGCTGAAGGCTGAAGGAAGAAAAAATGAGTCATTCTTTAAAAGATAATCCGAATCCTTCAGCCTTCAGTTTTAATCCCTGTTTTTCTTTACTGCCCCTCAGCGGGTCCGTTTTCCAGTGCGGCAATCCGCTTCCTGAGTAAATCCAGCTCCGTCTCAAGAACCTCAACCTGTGTCCTGAGCGACTGTTTTTCCCTTTCGGGGTCAGGCCTCATGGCCGGGATCGGCTCAGCGTTGCCGCCAGCCCCATAGCCACCGAACCTCATCCAGCCGGGCTGTCCGGTTGCATAAAAGCAGTTTCTCCTGCCGTAGCCGCCGCCGGCAAATCCCGCGCCGCGACCGAAACCCATACCAAAGCCGCGTCCGGGTACCGGATTCGCGAATCCTGGCATATCGTATCCAGCGCAGTAGCCTGCTCCTCGTCCGCTCTGCCGACCTATTCCCCTTGGTCCTGTTCCGTCTCCTCGTGGCATGGTTCAACCTCCTTTCCATTTTTTCGCTTTACCCTATCGACGCCTGAGTACAGCACTTACCTAGTTTCCATCCGGAAACGGTCTTTTTTCGCCCTGACAGCGTTAATCAGCGGTCTTGTTTGTGCGACGTACAGTAGTACGTCTCCGCACAATCCCTTGATTTTCTTGTCAGGACAAAAAAATCCTCGTTTCCAAATTGGAAACAGCTACTTTCACATCCGGTGTTTCCAGGTGGAAACTACCTGTATTTATCAGTTTTTATGGCCACATAGGATAATGCACCCTTGTTTTCCTGCTTTTGCCTATGCTCGTGTCATCACAGCGTTACATTTCGGGCACTTCCGCGCCGTGCACGGCACACCCCGTTCATGGGGCTCCCGGTGTCCGCAGGCCGTGCAGATGCACTCTCCGCTAGGGCCAGCCGCAACGGGTCCTCCCATCCTCCCGCCTCTACCGCCGCCTGAACCGCCCATACCTCTTCCAGAGCCACCCATACCAGATCCTCTCGGCATGACAAACCTCCTTACCCAGCACTCACGTGCGGAGTCCTTTATGCACTATGTTTTTTTGCTAAGTGCATGTTACACATATAAGGTAGTAGCTGTGAGCCTGCCTGTCAAGAAATAATTGTATAGGGAAACTCTGAGTTCTCGGAAATCCCTTTCGACTTCGTGAGGCAGGCTTGCATTCCATCGATCTGCTGCCAGTTCAGCAGCCTCAAGTCCCTCTCAGGCTCACCATGAACCAAACAAACCTTTTACGACAAGTCCGGACGGTTTACGTGCTCGCAACACAGGCAATATTCTTTCTTGACAGGCCTGAAAAGGGTTCTAATCTTATGCGTGAGTGTAAGAAACACTTAGTGAGATGCATCAGGTCCGGGAGGGGAGTGCGTTTGTCCGCAATGCGGGCAGAAGGAACCGCCTGAGGTCGTAATTGGACCGTTTCCGGATGGAAAATAGTTAAGTTGCCGGTTGCTGTGCATCTACTGGCCACATCTGCCGTCTGCCAACAGGAGGTTACTTTCTATGAAAGTACTTCAGTATATATGCGCTGCTCTTGTGATTTTTTCTTGTGTAGGAACAGGGTTTGCTGCGGATGTAATCGTACTTCCTTCCGAAAGCGGGAATGTCATATTTACTCATAAGAAGCATCAGGAAGCCATTAAAGATTGTGAGGTTTGCCACAAGACAGAATTTGGTACAATAATGGAATTTGGGCAGTATCGTCCACATAAGCTATGTATAGGTTGTCACGAAAAGAAGAAGTCTGGACCAATAAACTGTGTGGGTTGTCACGAGACATCAGGGTCATATTCCCCCGGTTCGCCGCGTTGTATGGAATCAATTACTCTGAGTGATACCCCGCTGCATGCGGCGGGGTAGTTCATTTAGATTGAAACTGTTTCAAAAGTTCACGGCTATACTTTTCTGCAATAATAGGCTATAGTTCGACAAGAAAATAACGTACACAGTGCGCACACATTTTAGAACATACACGAGGGGAGTGGGTGTATGTGGTACTCAGAATCATCAATGTTTTCAGTTGGTTGATATCGGTGGTAAAAAAGGGTCTGAGTCCCTGTCTGCCACTACCGTCCCCCTCTTTCTACGGAAAGGAGGGGGTTTTTAATTTCTGTAGTTTTACTGTTGCGGGGAGAGAGGAAAGTTCCATTCGGCCGCTTTGCCTGCTTCATGCTTTCCGGGAGGATTCACTGCGAACGGATCCAGTTCTGAGACAAATTTTCGAAACTATTCGGGATAATCGGCTTTTCTGCCATGGTGACACGGTGGTCGTCGCCGTTTCTGGAGGTGCAGATTCCGTTGCCTTGCTGGATATTCTCTCCTCGCTGACAAAGTTGCGACTAAACCTTGTAGTTGCCCATCTGGATCATGGTCTGCGAGGCAAGGAGTCGGATGATGATGCGGCTTTTGTCGAGGAACTCGCCGCCCGCTACCGGCTTCCTTTTGAGCTACAGCGGGTGGATGTGAAAGAAATCAGCAAGCAGCGAAAGTTGTCCCTGGAAGAGGCTGGTCGGATAGCCCGTTATGAATGGTTTGATACGGTTGCCAGATCCTATGGCGCCCGGTCAATAGCTTTGGGACACCATGCGGATGACCAGGCAGAAACCTTTCTCCTCCGGCTTTTTCGGGGTTCCGGCACTACCGGGCTCGCAAGTATGCGTCTCCTGTCTGCGGATAGGTACGTCAGACCTCTTTTGATGCTGACAAGAGATGATATTCTTGCTTACCTGGAAAGGCGCGGGCTTTCGTATCGACAGGACAGCAGCAATAATGAGAAAGTGTTTCTCCGCAACCGTATTCGTCATGAATGCCTCCCCTATCTGAGAACATTCAATCCGGCCATCAGTGAACGATTGAATAATGCTGCAGAAATCCTGGCAGCTGATGAGGCGGTTCTGGAAACACTTATTGATCAATTGTTCCCCCGTCTTTCACGTTGTGATTCCGACGGAGTTGTTCTCGATGTGGAGGCGGTACGAGCGGAGCTGCCGGGTGTGCGTTTTCGTCTTTATCGTAGAGCACTGCTGGTTCTGCGGGGAGATCTGGCCCGCATTGCCACAACTCATCTGAAGCAGGTTGACCAGCTTGTGCACTCGGCCAGGACTCAGGGGGCGCAATCGCTTCCAGGTGGCTTCACGGCGATGCGCTGCTATGATATGCTTCATTTTCTGCCGGCGGGAAAAGAGCAGGGGAGAGAATCGTGGGAGATTGCAATTGAAGGTCCCGGGCGCTATGTGCTTCCGGATGGACGTGATATTTCAGTCCGGCTGACGTCACCGCCGGAAAGCTGGGGATCTCTGCCTTCGTTCCGCGCCTATTTCGATCCGGCTACTGTCCCGTTCCCTTGGAAGGTGCGAACGTTTCGACCCGGGGACCGCTTCCGTCCCTTTGGAATGACGGGGACCCGGAAGGTAAAGGATTTCTATATTGACAGAAAGATTCCCTTGCCGTTGCGGCGGCGGATACCACTCCTCTTTTCCGGTGAAGAACTCATCTGGGTTTGTGGCCTCAGGGTTTCAGAATCAGGGCGTGTGCAGCCGGGAACTCATGAGGTTGCTGAGGTTGAAATTCCCGAATCAAGTCCGTAAAGTGCTTGTAAAACGGCAGGTCGTATGGTATTTCATCAATAGATTGTTATCTGCGTTCTACCTTTCTGTTCGCCGTGTTCACGGCGTGCATAGAGTTGGTTTCCAACCGGAAATGGTTCTATTTTGCCCTGGCTGTATATAATTTGTGGGCTTGCGTGTGTGACGTGCCCAAGTATGCAACCATGCAACTCATTGATATTATTGCCACAAAAAATCCCTATTTCCGTATTTAAAATCTATCATGTCTCATCCGGCATTTCCGGATGTAATTAGTTACCGGGGGCACCATTGAATCAATTTCATAAAAATCTAGCACTGTGGCTTGTTATCGTACTGATGATGATCCTTGTCTTCAATCTTTTCAACAAAACCCAAACAACCCAGGAAAAGACGAATTATACCGAATTCATCGCTGCTCTTGATGCCGGAAAGGTATCCACCGTCACCCTGCGTGGTAACGAGATTATTGGTAAGTATACCACGGGCAAGGAGTTCAAGACCTACAAGCCCGAAGATCCATCTCTTACCCAGAAGCTGCTGGATAAGAAGATACCAGTTACGGCGGAACCGGCAGAAGATAAGGTCCCCTGGTTCTCGATGCTTCTGTCCTGGTTCCCCCTGATTCTCCTGGTTGGCGTCTGGATTTTCTTCATGCGCCAGATGCAGTCTGGCGGTGGCAAGGCAATGGCCTTCGGCAAGAGCAGGGCAAAACTTTTGACCGAGTCGCAGGGGAAAATAACTTTCGAGGACGTGGCTGGTGTAGATGAGGCCAAGGTAGAGCTTGAGGAGATTATTTTCTTCCTGAAGGACCCGAAAAAGTTCACCAAACTTGGCGGCAGACTCCCGAAAGGTGTATTGCTGGTGGGGCCGCCGGGGACGGGTAAAACTCTTCTTGCACGTGCCATAGCCGGTGAGGCGGGGGTTCCTTTCTTTTCCATCTCCGGTTCCGATTTTGTTGAAATGTTTGTCGGTGTTGGTGCGAGCCGTGTTCGCGATCTTTTTGTTCAGGGTAAAAAGAACGCCCCCTGCATCATCTTTATCGACGAAATAGATGCTGTAGGACGTCATCGCGGTGCCGGACTTGGTGGCGGCCATGACGAACGCGAGCAGACCCTTAATCAGCTCCTCGTCGAAATGGACGGTTTTGAGTCCAATGAAGGAGTCATCCTCATTTCCGCCACCAACCGACCGGATGTGCTGGATCCGGCTCTTCTTCGGCCTGGCCGTTTCGATCGGCAGGTTGTTGTTCCAAGGCCTGATGTCAAGGGTCGCGAGGCGATCCTGAAAATACATTCCCGCAAGACACCCCTTGCTCCCAGTGTCGACCTTTCGGTCATCGCTCGCGGAACCCCCGGGTTTTCTGGTGCAGACCTTGCCAACGTTGTCAATGAAGCGGCCCTTCTTGCCGCGCGTAAGGACAAGAACCTGGTCGAGATGGAGGACCTGGATGACGCCAAGGACAAAGTCCTGATGGGTGTCGAGCGCCGGAGCATGGTCATCTCCGAGGAAGAAAAGAAGAATACCGCATACCACGAGGCCGGACATACCCTGGTTGCAAAACTGATTCCCGGTACCGATCCCATACACAAGGTTTCCATCATTCCTCGCGGCAGAGCGCTTGGCATCACCATGCAGTTGCCTACCGAAGACAAGCACTCCTACAACAAGGAAACCCTCCTGAACAGGATTGCTGTTCTCATGGGGGGACGTGCTGCCGAGGAGGTTATCTTTCAGACAATGACTACAGGCGCTGGAAACGATATCGAGCATGCCACGGAGATTTCCAGGAAAATGGTCTGCGAATGGGGCATGAGCGAACGACTCGGGCCGGTCAGCTTTGGCAAAAAAGATGAGCAGATTTTCCTCGGTCGCGAGATGTCAACGGCGAAAAATTACAGTGAGGCTACGGCTGTCGAGATAGATGAAGAGATCAGGCGGATTGTGGAAGAAAATTACAACCGTGCCCGGACCCTTCTCACTGACAATGTTGATCTGCTTCACAAGATTGCCCTGGCGCTTATCGAGAAGGAAAACCTGAATGGCTCCGATATAGACGTTATCATCGGCCGTAAAGACGTTGCGCTTTCTACTCCCCTTGTTCCCGAGGAGTTACCGGAGGTTTAATCCTCTTTACCTGACTATGACTCATGACGTGAGGTGGGATACCCTTGGGGGCCAGGTGGAAAGCAAGTGTTCCTGTCCCGATGTCTGGAAAGTGGGGAAGCGAACGCTTCGGTTTGCGCAGCTCCCTCATATCATGGGGATTCTCAACGTGACACCTGATTCCTTCTCTGACGGGTCCCTCTTCCTCGACCCTGAGCGAGCGGTGGAACGTGCATTGGAAATGGAAGAGGAGGGTGCCGACAGCATCGATGTCGGTGGTGAAAGTACCCGCCCATTTGCTCCTCCCGTTGACGAGCGCGAGGAACTGCGGAGAGTAATTCCGGTAATTGAAAGGCTGGCCGGACGTCTGCGGGTGCCGATCTCTATCGATACCTACAAGTCTTCGGTGGCAAGAGCGGCGATTGCTGCCGGCGCTGAAATTGTAAATGATGTCAGCGGGTGTACCTTTGACCCTTGCATGCTTGAAGTAGTATCTTCTTCCTCTGCCGGCTTGATTCTCATGCATACGCGGGGGGCGCCAGCGGAGATGCAGCGGAATACGGCCTATTCCGCAATTGTCCCAGAGATTGTCTCTTTCCTGCGTGAACGTCTCTCTGCTGCGGAATCTTCTGGTATCTCGATCCAGCGGATCGTGGTGGATCCCGGCATCGGTTTTGGGAAGAGTCTCGAAGGTAATCTCGAAATACTTCGTAACCTGGATAAATTCTCCGTTCTTGCTCGGCCTATCCTGATCGGGACGTCGCGGAAGACCTTCATCGGCACGATCCTCGGCCGTGAGGCAGGAGACCGGGCCTTCGGAACAGCGGCAACGATAGCTCTGGCTGTAGCGAAAGGCGCTTCCCTCTTCAGGGTGCACGACGTTCGACAGATGCGTGATGTTGCGATAATGGCCAACGCAGTGCTGCGACCTTCGGCGGGGTAACCTTTTCCCTGCGGCCTCTTCTGTTCCCATAGTATTTTCTCGCTTTCTTTGGTTATGGTGTATGTGATGATGACTCCCCTGGGACATGTTGCCTGGCTTGATCTTGTCGATATCCTGCTTGTCGCTTTTATTCTCTACGGGATTATTCTTCTCATTAAAGGAACTATCGCTGTTCGTCTTCTCGCCGCCCTGACCGGACTTTTCCTCTGCTACTTCTTTTCCCAGTTGCTGGGACTTCAAACACTTTACTGGATCCTGGACAGTTTTTTCGGAGCCATTCTCATTGTCCTGGTGGTCATTTTTCAGCACGATATCCGCCGCGCCCTTTCGTCTATGGGAAGGAGCTCTTTTCTCAAAGATCGTGGAAATGGTGTCTCTGAACTTGTCGAAGAACTGGTCACGGCAACCGAAGTTCTTGCCAAGAAAAGGATCGGGGCCCTGATTGTGCTTGAGCGGGAAGTGGAGGTTGAAAATCACCTGGAAGTGGGAACCCAGATTGATGCTAAGGTCACCAGCGAACTCATTACATCGATTTTTCTTCCCTATTCCCCGATTCATGATGGTGCCGTAATTATCCAGAAGGAAAAATTGACCAAGGCCGGCTGTTTCCTGCCATTGTCGCGTAACCCTGAGCTCTGCAAAACACTCGGGACGAGGCACCGGGCGGCAATTGGGCTTTCGGAGGTCACCGATGTCGTGGTGCTCGTTGTTTCAGAAGAAACGGGGGCTATTTCCCTGGCTTGCGATGGAAAAATAACCCGGGACATTGATCAAAACACGTTGCGCAAGATGCTGAAGAAGCTGATCCATGAGAAGCAGTATAGGTGGTTCCGATGAGGCTATGGCAGGTCTTGGGCAATAATCTTTCACTGAAACTTCTTTCCCTGCTGCTGGCGGTCGCGCTCTGGGTGCTTGCGACAGGTGCGAAGGATTCGGAACAGGATATATCCATACCCCTCGTCATCAGAAATCTGCCCGCTGGGCTTTCCGTTGCCAGTCCATTGCCCGGTACTGTGGACGTCACTGTTTCCGGCCCAAAAATTCGTCTCTTGGGACTTCGGTCCGAGGAGATGTCCCTTTCGCTCGATCTGCGCAACCTCCATGAAGGAACTGTCACCTTCAGCGGGATGGAGAAACGTCTCCGCATCCCCCCGGGAATCATCGTAATGCGTCTCTATCCTTCCGTTATTGACGTGAAACTGGTTCGTACGACGCGACGGGGCGTCAGGTAAGAGTAAAAAAACAATCCACAAGAATAAGAGGGTTCAGGTATATGAAGAAACTGTTTGGTACCGATGGCGTACGGGGCGTGGCAAATGTCTACCCCATGACCACGGAAATGGCAATGCAGATCGGACGGGCCGCAGCCCATATCTTCAAAAAGGATGGGGACACCCGGCGGCATCGCATCGTCATTGGCAAAGATACGCGTCTTTCCGGGTATATGATTGAAAATGCGCTCGTGGCAGGGATCTGCTCCATGGGTGTTGACGTGCTGCTGGTGGGCCCTCTTCCGACACCGGGGATCGCCAATATCACCTCTTCCATGCGCGCCGATGCCGGTGTTGTTATCTCCGCCTCCCATAATCCTTTTCAGGACAATGGCATCAAGTTCTTTTCCAAAAAGGGCGTGAAGCTTCCCGATGCCATGGAACTCGCCATTGAAGAACTGATTTTTTCCAAGAAACACGACTCCTTTCGTCCTACCGCCACAGAGGTAGGTAAGGCTTACCGCATTGATGACGCTGCCGGTCGTTATATTGTTTTTCTAAAAAACGCCTTTCCCAAAGAACTCGATCTGGCCGGTATGAAGATTGTCCTGGACTGTGCCAATGGTGCTGCCTATAAGGTTGCTCCTGCGGTGTTCCAGGAACTGGGAGCCAAAGTTATTCCGCTTGGCATCAAACCTAATGGTACGAACATCAATGCCGGCTGCGGTTCGCTTTACCCCGAAGTTATCAGCGAGGCAGTGAAGGCCAATGGAGCGGATATCGGGATTGCCCTTGATGGTGATGCGGACAGGGTCATCTTTGTGGATGAATTCGGCAACGAAGTTGATGGTGACCATATCATGGCCATTTGCGCCACGGATCTGCTGAAAAGAAAAAAGTTGAAGAAGAATACCCTGGTGGCAACGGTAATGAGCAATATGGGGCTTGATATTGCCATCAGAAACGCCGGGGGCAAGATCGTCAAGACTGCTGTGGGTGACCGCTACGTGGTCGAGGAAATGTTCAGGAACGGCTACAACTTTGGCGGTGAGCAGTCGGGCCACCTCATATTCCTCGATTACAACACCACCGGTGACGGCATCCAGTCGGCTCTTCAGGTTCTGGCTATCATGCGACGAAAAGATCGTCGGCTTTCCGAGTTGGCGCAGGTCATGACAGCCCTGCCACAGGTACTGGTAAATGTCCGGGTGAAGAAAAAGAAGGATATTACAACCTTTCCGGAAATTGCCGCGCTGATTGCCAATATTGAGGGAAAATTGAACGATGAGGGTCGGATACTTATTCGCTACTCAGGAACGGAACCCTTGCTGAGAATCATGCTGGAGGGTCTCGACAGTGGAGAAATCCAGGCCTGGGCAGAGGAAATAGCCGGCCTCGTTCGCGCAAGGATAGGGGGAGAATGACGTGGCCAAACTTGGAGTCAATATCGATCATGTGGCAACCATTCGTCAGGCGCGCGGCGGGAGTGAACCAGATCCGGTCGCTGCGGCAGCTATTGCCGAACTGGCTGGTGCCGACGGCATAACAATCCATCTCAGAGAGGATCGCCGACATATCCAGGATCGTGACCTGAAGATTCTTCGTAAGACAGTCAAGACAAAGCTTAATCTGGAAATGGCTGCAACCAATGAGATGGTGGAGATTGCCTTGGTGGTGAAGCCAGACATGTGCACCCTTGTTCCCGAAAAGCGCCAGGAGCTTACGACGGAAGGAGGTCTCGATGTGCGCGTACATGCGCAGTCTCTTGAGAAGGCGATTTCCCGGCTGCATGACGGTGGAATTTTGACCAGCATCTTTATCGACCCGGATTCGGACCAGATTAAGGCTGCCAACAAGATTGGGGCCGACTATGTAGAAATCCATACCGGCAGTTTTGCCGATGCTGCCGACTGGAAAACCGAGGAGCAAGAGCTGATAAAGATCGAGAATGCCATCAAACTTGCTGCAAAGCTTGGTCTGGGCGTTAACGCCGGTCATGGGCTCAACTATACCAATATCAAGAAGGTCGCCGCTCTTGGGGGCGTCGAAGAATACAACATCGGGCACTCGATAATCTCTAAAGCAGTTCTAGTGGGACTCGACCGGGCTGTCAGGGATATGGTCGAATTGATTAAATATGCCTGAGCATTCTGTTGGAAGCCTGGTGCCGGGCTGTTGACGCGAACGCCCATTGCCAATCTTTCCGGATTCTGGGTGTGATGCAGGAAACAAGCGCCACCGAGTTGACTTTCCTTTCTTGCTGGGTAGTCTTTTCATAGCGTCAGCAAAGGAGGTCTACCGTGAAAAAAATCTCTCTTCTCATCGCATCCTTTCTGTTGCTTGCGGGGTGTGCTCATGTGATAAGTAAAGAGTCTCGCAACCTTGTTGATACGACGATACATTTCCAGAACCTGCGTACAAATCCAGACTCCTATGTCGGGAAATTTGTCATGCTGGGAGGGGTCGTCGCCGGGGTCCAAAACAATAAAGACGGCTCTCAGATGGAAGTAGTCCAATCTCCTCTCGAGACTGACGAACTGCCCGAGGATGTCTCCCACTCTTCAGGTGGAAGATTTTTGGCGACCACGACCCGCTTCCTCGATCCGATAGTGTATAAATCGGGGCGAAAAGTGACGATGGTTGGTCAGGTGCAGGGAAAGAAGACACTGCCAATCGACCAAGTAGAGTACACCTATCCGGTTTTATCCATTCGCGAGATATATGTCTGGAGCAAGTCGGAGCTTGAACAGCCACAGTATCCACCACCTGGTTACTACTATGATCCCTTCTGGTTTGGCGGGCCCCCCTATTGGTGGTATCGACATCCCTATTACTAATGCCCTAGAAAAGCGTAGTGCCGGGTCTGTACGGTAACCAGGGCTATGCCGACTCTTTTTCACAAGAAAAAAATGGCAGACCTGGGAATCTGTCTCCATGGTGTATTGAGATGTGTTTATCTCCCCAACAGGCAGCATGAAATCCTGGGGGGAGAAAAACTTTGACAAACAAGAAGGCATTACTTTACTATTGCCGCAAATTAGACCCGAGGTTTGTGCATGGAATCCGCTTTAGCCCTCATTGAGACAGAGCTGAAAAATGTTGAACTGCAGTTCAAGAAAGATCTGGAATCTGATGTGTTTCTCATCCGGAAGGTTGGCGAATATGTCCTTTCCAGTGGTGGCAAGAGGATTCGTCCTGCCTTGCTGCTTCTTTCTGCCAAGCTCTGCGGATACGAGGGACAACGGCACATTTCCCTGGCAAGCGTCATAGAGTTCATTCACACGGCAACCTTGCTTCATGATGATGTTGTGGATAATGCCAGCCTGAGAAGAGGATTAGCGTCTGCGAACACCTTGTGGGGTAACGAGGCGTCGGTACTTGTGGGCGATTACCTATTTTCCAAATCCTTTTCTCTTATGGTTAAGGATGGTGATCTCGATATCCTGCGCGTCCTGTCCGGAGCAACCACGATTATTGCTCAAGGAGAGGTGATGCAGCTTGTTTCCATGAGTGATCTGGAACTGACTGAAGAGCGGTATATAGAGGTTGTTAAATGCAAAACTGCGGTTCTGCTTGCCACTGCTTGCCAGGCCGGTGCAATCCTCGGTAAAGTGCCTCCCGAGCAGGAGGAAGCCTTGCGCGACTTCGGCATGAACCTCGGGATAGCATTTCAGCTCATTGACGATACCCTCGACTATATTTCCAGTGAAGAACAATTCGGCAAAAGTATCGGCCACGATCTCGAAGAAGGGAAGATAACCCTGCCGCTGATCCACACCCTGCGGCACTGCACCACTTCCGAAAAACAGGAAATTACCGACGTGATTTTGAGTGAGACACTAAACGATGAAGATTTTCGGAAAGTTGTTTCGCTGGTTGGATCGTATGGCGGCATAAAGTATTCCATGCAAAAGTCCCTTGATTTTGTGAGTCGTGGCAAGGAGAGGTTGACGCTTTTTCCCGACTCTCCGGGCAAGCAGGCTTTGTGTGCGCTTGCCGATTATGTGGTTACCCGTTGTCACTAACGAACCTGTCCTGGGTGGCCATCATCACGGTAACCCAGTATCCCGTTCGTGCTGATAGATTTGCCTTCCCTTAGTTGTTTCGCCGGTTCTT
The DNA here is from genome assembly GCA_963717775.1 of uncultured delta proteobacterium. Classification (GTDB taxonomy): domain Bacteria; phylum Desulfobacterota; class Desulfuromonadia; order Geobacterales; family Geobacteraceae; genus RPRC01. Next base: position 261,702 of record CAVQWZ010000014.1, on the reverse strand, counting down.
TCCCTGATCATACGTCCATCCCAGGTTGGAGAAAATCTGCCATGCGAAAAAATTTCCGTTGTTTTCTGGTTCTTATCCTGTTGTTTTCTCTATTTGCCATGGTTGCTGCTTGTTCGAAGGAAGGCACCGTTCCTGAAATAGGTATCGTCGCGCCTGACTTTTTGTTAAAGGACCTGTCAGGGCAATCCGTGCAACTTTCCGCATTGCGGGGCACGGTTGTGCTATTGAATTTCTGGGCGACCTGGTGTCCGCCATGCCAGGAAGAGGTCCCCTCACTCTCTCGGTTGAATGCGCTTATGGCCGGAAAAGAGTTCCGGATGCTGACCGTTTCCATCGATGAAGGAGGAAGTAATGCAGTTGAATCATTCTTCCGAGTGACCGGTTACCGTCTTCCGACGCTTCTCGATCCAGATAGAAGGGTTGGAAAGATCTACGGGATTACCGGTGTCCCTGAAACGTTTATCCTGGATCGTCAAGGTGTCATTAGAAAAAAAGTCGTGGGGCCCTTTGCCTGGGATGATGCCTCGGTGATTAGCTATCTTTCGGAGTTGCAGAAACGATAACAACTTGTTAAGGAGTCTCTCGCATGGCATCCACAAATATAAGCATTATAGGCGCGTTCGTTGCCGGTCTTCTTTCCTTTCTCTCCCCCTGCGTGCTTCCGCTCATACCATCGTATATTACCTATATCACCGGGATTTCTTTCGCAGATCTGAAGGAAGAGCACACATCCAAAAAAGTAAGGACGCAAACCATAGTTCATTCCCTGCTGTTCATAGCGGGTTTTACGCTCGTCTTTATGTTGCTCGGTGCTTCCGCAACCTATCTGGGCAGTTTTCTTCAGGAGAAAATGGGGCTTATTCGAAAAATCGGCGGGTTACTGATTGTCGTCTTTGGTATTCATGTTTCCGGGGTGGTTAATTTGAGTGTCCTCCTGGGAGACAAGAGGGTACGACTCAATAAGAAGCCAGCGGGATACGCGGGCAGCGTTCTGGTAGGAGTGGCATTTGCCGCGGGTTGGACCCCATGTATTGGACCAATTCTTGCCTCAATCCTCATGATTGCCGCCACTGAGGAAAAAGTTTACCATGGTATGATCCTGCTATTCAGTTATTCCATAGGCCTTGGGACCCCATTTTTCATCGCATCGCTGGCATTGCATAAATTTCTCGTTCTGTTTAACCGGTTTAAGAAGCTGATAAGAATTTTCGAAATCGTAACTGGCATATTCCTGATTATCGTCGGTATCCTGGTTTTTACCAATTCTCTCACGGCTATATCCCAATATGTTACCATTTTGTTCATGGGAGGATTCTGATAGGGTAGTAAGTTCCCATTATTCCCACCGTTTCTATTCTATAATCAAGGTGCTATTTGTCTGCTGGGTCAGTCCCATCGTCTCTTGCCCCGAAGCGCGTTAGTGCATACCTATGCGCAATTCCGTTTTTGTCCCCCCCCCTTTTTTTCTTGCTCTACTCCTATGCCTTATCAACTGGTTCTCTCATGAAATAGGCAGACTACTGCCTTCTTTCTGTGCAGAAGTGACTGTGTTGTGTGTCAAAAATGCAATTAATAATTGTAACATGCTGTAATTGTAGTGGTATGTCTGCTGGCATAGCTTGTGCTTTACTTCCCGATATTAACACCACAATCAAGGATGAGGCAATGGGGCCTCGGAGATGAATTCTCCGGGGCCTTTTCTTTTTTTAGCGAGGGGTTATCATGATTGCAGTACCTGACAGCACAGTCATTATTGATGATACGACACTACGTGATGGGGAACAAACGGCAGGAGTGGTTTTTGGCCTACGGGAAAAATTGGCGATTGCCCGGATGCTGGACGAGATTGGTATCCATGAATTGGAGTGTGGAATTCCGGCAATGGGTAAAGAAGAACAGAATTCAATCCGGGCCGTGGTGGACTTGGGTCTGAATGCGCGTCTCATTACCTGGAATCGGGCCGTGATAGGCGACATCCGCGCGAGCATTGCTTGTGGGGTTTCTGCGGTTGATCTTTCCCTTTCTGTCTCCGATATGATGATTGCCAACAAGCTGCGCAAGAATCGGGCTTGGGTCATTGAGCAGTTGCGGACCGCTGTTTACTTTGCAAAAGAACATGGCCTGTATGTGTCGGTTGGCGGTGAAGATGCCAGCAGGGCGGATACCGCATTTCTGGTTGAACTGATGGGAATTGCCCAAGAACTCGGCGCTGACCGATTCCGCTTCTGCGACACCCTGGGAATTCTTGATCCGTTTATCATGTTTGAGAAGATTCGGGCTTTGAGAGAAGCGGTTCCAGAGCTTCCCATCGAGGTACATACGCACAATGATCTGGGCATGGCCACGGCCAATGCAATTGCAGGGATCAGGGCAGGTGCCCGCTTTGTGAACACGACAGTGAACGGCCTTGGAGAGAGGGCGGGAAATGCCGCTCTGGAAGAGGTGGTCATGGGTCTGAAGCTTGCCTGTGGAATTGATCCTGGCATAGAGACGCACCGTTTTCATGAAATTTCCCGTTTTGTGGGAACGGCATCCGGTCGTCCTGTCCCGGATTGGAAGCCGGTTGTCGGGAAGAAGGTCTTCTCCCATGAGTCTGGAGTCCATGCTGATGGCGTAATTAAGCATCCCGGTAATTATGAGGGCTTTGACCCTGCCGAAGTTGGCCTGAGCAGATACCTTGTTCTTGGAAAGCATTCTGGCACCAGCAGTCTCCTGGAGCGCTACAAAGAATTGGGAATTGCCTTGTCACGGGAAGAGGCTGCCCGCTTGATGGAACGGGTTCGTGAAAAGTCCCAGGAGATGAGGCGCCCTCTGAAGGATCGCGAATTGCGACGTCTGTACCGAGTCAGTAGCCCGCCTTTGGTCGCCCCTTTAGAACTCGTTGCCTGCTCTGATCTGTTGTGAAAAAATGCGAGTCATTGTCGAATATTTTATCTGTATGGAACACCAGGTCCTGTTTGAGAATGTAGCTGCTGCTGCTTAAATAATGGGCAGTACTGATGTGGATACCATTGATAGTATGGGGTACAGTTTTTAGGTAAACCTGTAACATGCTGTAACTAATGGTAATAAAAATATTGTTCTTGCTGGCATAGCCAATGCAATCACTTGGTAAAGATTATACGTTAACAAAGAAAACGTTGTGAGTCTGCCTTGACCAGTAAGAACCAAACACAAAAACCTTGGAGGTGGACATTTTCCGGTATTTGTTTGCGAAAGGGGGAAAGAGGGAAGGGTGGTTGGGTAGATTTTCCTGAGGTGTTGAGGGAGATCACTGGTGGTTTCAGGGCTGCGAATTTCGTTAGATCGCTGGACCGGAGAACGTTTGAAGATTCGGTTGATATCACGAAGCAGAAATTCCAGAAAACGGGGGTATGAAATGAAGCTGGTAGAAGCAATTATTAAACCATTCAAGCTGGATGAAGTAAAGGATGCTCTGAACGAGCTCGGTATCATGGGTATAACCGTGAGCGAGGTCAAAGGGTTTGGCCGGCAAAAAGGGCACACCGAGCTGTATCGCGGTGCTGAGTATGTTGTTGATTTTATCCCGAAAGTAAAGCTCGAGATTGCTGTGTCTGATGACATGGTGGCGAAAGTCATTGAAACAATCGAAAATGCGGCAAAGACCGGTCGAATTGGAGACGGAAAGATTTTTGTCATGCCGTTGGAAGAAGCTGTGCGTATCAGGACGGGCGAAAAGGGCGGAGAAGCACTTTAATTTATTATTTAATGACCAAAAGGAGACTTATTAATGAAAAAGTTCGGAATTTTCTTTGTTGCGTGTGCATTGTGTATGGTTACCATGATTTCTACCGCAAAGGCGGAAATTGCTGTTTCTGGGGATGTCTATGCTGGTATGTATAACAAGTATGTCTTTCAGGGGTATTGACCTGAGCGACAATAAGTGGGTTGCCCAGTTCGGGGCCGACTTGGGTTATAAGGGATTTACCCTTAGTTACTGGAGTAACCTGCTCACTAAAGGTTTTGCTGGTAACGTTGATGGGTATGGGGCTGGGGATATCACCGAAACTGATATAACTCTGAACTACGAGTATGCACCCATTGAACTGCTGACGTTTAATGTGGGGAATACCTTTTACTCCCTCGAAGGAATGTCTGATACTGACGAGTTATATTTGAAAACCACAGTGAACACCCTTCTTTCTCCGACCCTTTCTATTTACTGGGATATCGATGAGGCCCACTACGCTGGCCTTTTCTATACTTTCTCAGTCGGTCACAGTTTCGAACTTGCAAAAAATCTTAGTTTAAATTTGGGTGCTCTCATCAGTTACAACCAGTCAAACTGGTCTGTTACAGGAAATGAAGAGAGTAATACCTGGCACAATTATGAATTGAGTACTGGGCTGGACTATGCATTTACCGACAACATCAGTGCCTCCGCTTCATATACATACTCAAACATACTGGCCCATAAATCAAGGTCTATAACTAACGCAAGTGACGAAAGCATTTTTGGCGTCAAAGCAGCATTTAATTTCTAAAAACACAGTCAAGCGAATTCTCAAAAAATGTCTAGTGTAACGATACTTGTGAGAAATCAAATGGAGGTAATTATGAAGGTAAAAGCATTAAAAACCGCAGTCATGGCCGGTTCCCTGGCTCTCATGACTCCTCTTCTCGCACTCGCTGAAGAAGTGGCTGCTCCTGCAGCCCCGACCCTGGACACCGGTGATACTGCCTGGTTGCTTATCTCGTCGGCTCTGGTACTCCTGATGCTGCCTGGCCTTGCCTTGTTTTACGGTGGCATGGTTCGGTCGAAAAATGTTTTGTCCACCATGATGCATTCCTTTGTTGTTATGGGTCTGGTTGCCATTCAGTGGCTGGTTGTCGGCTATTCAATCGGTTTTGGCGATGACCATGGAGGCTTATTCGGTGGCATGAACAAAGTGATGTTCAGTGGCATTACCATTGATAGCCTTTCCGGCACTATTCCTGAGTATGTTTTCGCAATGTTTCAGGCTATGTTTGCCATTATTACTATAGCGCTGATTTCCGGTGCCGTTGCGGAAAGAATCAAGTTCTCTGCTTATTGTGTCTTCGCGGTGGTTTGGACGACACTTGTGTATGATCCGATTGCCCACTGGGTCTGGGGTGGTGGTTGGCTTTCCCAGCTTAATCCGGCAGCACTTGACTTCGCCGGTGGTACGGTTGTCCACCTCTCGTCTGGTATCTCAGCCCTGGCGCTGATCATGTTTCTCGGCAAGCGGCAAGGCTTCCCTACGGAGCGTATGGCGCCACACTCACTTCCCCTGACACTGCTCGGTACAGGTCTCCTCTGGTTCGGTTGGTACGGATTCAATGCCGGTAGCGCATTGGCAGCTAATGGAACCGCTGCGCTGGCCTTCACTACCACAACTGTTGCACCTGCAGCAGCTGGTCTTGCCTGGATGTTTGCCGAATGGATTCATGCCGGCCGGCCAAGTGCTCTCGGTTTTGCTTCCGGTGTCGTTGCCGGCCTGGTTGCCATTACTCCGGCTGCCGGTTTTGTAACCCCCGCCTGGGCCTTGGTAATCGGTGTTGGCGCAGGTGTCATCTGTTACCTGGCCGTCCTCATGAAAGCCAAGCTCAAGTATGATGACTCCCTTGATGCCTTTGGTATCCACGGTGTTGGCGGAGCTTTTGGTGCCCTTGCAACCGGCGCATTTGCAACTGTTGGAGCAACCGGACTCATTATGGGAAACACCGCGCAGTTTGTCTCCCAGGTCATAGCTGTATCCGCTTCAGCAGTCTACGCTTTTGTGGTAACCTGCATTATTGCTTTCGTAATTGATAAAACAATTGGTCTTAGAGTTGACAAAGAAGATGAAATTATCGGCCTCGACCAGACTCAGCATTCCGAGTCCGGCTACAACCTCTAGTAAGCTCGATCCCAACTGTTCCCGGCAACGGGACAGTATGACTGCAGCGACATGGAAAGCCGTCCTTGTGGGCGGCTTTCCATGTCGCAGACCATGCCACCAACTCTCTCCTATTCCACTGGAATTGCCATGGACAAACCATTTGCCGAACATATGCCGCGGGATGGCCATGCAGAAGACGAGCTGCTTAGACGTTTGGCAAGTAATGAGAAAATGGCGGAGCTCGGCCGTCTTTCCGCAGGAATCATTCATGAAATCAATACCCCCCTTTCGGTAATAGCAGCTGCCTCGCAGATGGTTCTCTGTGAGCCGGACCTTCCGGAAGCCGTAACCGAGATGGTTGAGCGGATTCATCAAGAAGTTCAGCGTCTGTCGCAACTCACTCGCGGAATTCTTTCCTTCTCTCGAGAAGAAGACAGTGCCGAAGGCGAGTCGGACATAAATCTTTCCTTGCGTGAAGTCCTGACATTTCTTAAATACGAGATTCAGAAACGCTCAATCACTGTCTGTGAAGAACTCGATCCTCATCTTCCTCTTGTTAACGCCAACCAGAATCTGCTGAAGCAGATTTTTCTTAATCTAATCGTGAATGCGCTCCAGGCAATGGGCACTAGTGGCTGCCTGACGGTTGACTCCTCTCTTACCGCAGAGATGAAGATTAGAGTTCGTATTCGGGATTCCGGTCCCGGAATTTCTCAAGATGCCCTAGAGAAGATATTCACTCCTTTCTATACCACCAAGGAGACAGGTGTCGGGACAGGCCTCGGTCTGTACGTTACCAGGAATAATGTCGAACGCCTCCATGGCAGCATTCAGGCAGAAAGTTCGGAAGAAGCAGGTGCCTGCTTTACAGTCGTATTCCCTGCTCTCTGATGCCGCTGAACTCATCCTGCCTTGCTGGTTACTTAAAATTGTACTGGCAGCTTTCCTTCCCATGTTGTAACGTATAGCTTCCCTCTTGCATGGCACTTTTCTTCTGATACTATAGATAAATCTTGCTTCCGGAACTTTGGCCTATTGAAAGATTAGAGCCTCTTTGCTGGGACTTGGTTCGGGGTGAAGAGTTGCTGTAATATCGCTGCAGTAATCGTCCGGGTAGGTGTTTTTGCTTTAATCCATGGTAACAATTAGTTGAAAATTTCATTAAATACATTCGATCCATTCTTCAGTCTGGAGGGCTAGTTATGAACGTCTTTGAAATTGCAATGGAAAAGGAACAAGAAGTCAAAACCTATTATGAAAAACTTGCAGAGGAAACATCACACACCGGGGTTAAAAATATTTTTACGCTTCTGGCTGCTGATGAACAGAGACACTTTGATGCTGTACAGGCCATGAAAAATGAGATTGAATGCGAAGTGCCGGCAGACTCTCCGGCCTTGAGCGCAGCGAAGGAAGTGATTGGCGCTTTTTTCGGTGATACGGTTCCGGCTTCGAAGCTGAAGAAAAGCCTGGACAGCTACCGTCACGCTATGCACGTTGAGTCAGAAAGTGTCAAGTTCTACGAAAGTATCCTGGAAACAATAGAGGACAAGGGCGTAAAACAAGTTTTAACCACGATTCTCAGTCAAGAGAGGGAACACTACACTATCGTCGAAAATCTCTACGAATATGTTTTGAAACCGGAGTATTTTCTGGAGTGGGCAGAGTTCAGCAATCTGCGGAGATTGTAGCGATACGGTATGGAGATTGACTATCTAGATACCGCAATTCAGGCGGCACGGGCGGCCGGGCAGATTCAGCGAGAGAGCCTTTGGGGCGATTATTCCATCGATTTCAAGGGCGAAAAAAATCTCGTGACGGAAGTTGACAGGCTATCGGAGGATGTCATCCTTCGTATACTCCGCGCTGCATGCCCCGCCTGCGATGTGCTTGCTGAAGAAAGTGGTGCTTTAGGCACTGGGGCTTCCTTGCGCTGGATTGTTGATCCTTTGGATGGTACGACAAATTATGCCCATGGCTTTCCTTGGTTTGCCGTTTCCATTGCTCTTGAGGTTTCTGGCAAAATCCACTTGGGGGTAGTCTATCACCCGATGATGGACGAGCTTTTTACCTGTGTGCGTGGCCGTGGTGCCTGGCTTAACGGTAGGAAGATCTCTGTTTCAAGACGGCAACCATTGAAAAGCTGTCTGCTGGCAACTGGGTTTCCCTATGACCGGACTCAAGACAACGAAAACAATTTTAGCAATTTTGTGCAATTCCAGCTCGCTGCTCGGGCCGTCAGGAGGGCAGGCGCCGCGGCCCTTGACCTTGCTTATGTCGCTGCCGGAAGGCTGGACGGTTTCTGGGAGTGCAAACTCAATCCGTGGGATGTTGCGGCCGGCAAGCTTCTGGTTGAGGAGGCGGGCGGGACCGTGACAAATCATGCCAACGAACCATACTCCATCGCAGATCACCGAATTCTTGCTAGCAATGGACGTGTCCATCAGGAAATGGTGCAAATACTCGCCTCAAGTAATGCAATTCCCACACTATGATCGAACCTCATTCCATTACAGTGTAATTCATTTTACTTTCACAACTTTCGCAGTAACGGGATACTTTTCTTGTTGAGATACTGATAAGTGGTATGCCTGAGCATAAATGGTTTGATTGGAAAGGCTTGTAACAGAGGGCTGAGAAGGTCTTTCATCGTTGACAATACCATGATGAAGGTGCTATGTATCAGCGATTAAATAAAGTAAAATGGTTTTTGGAAAGGGTGGAAAGGTGTTTCTTCATCAAGTACATACTCACTGGGTACGGTTTGTCCTGGCGCTCGTTGTGCTGGTGTGTTTTTCTGTGTCCACCCCGGCAGCTGAGTTGGATGAGTATTCGGTCTTCATTGGCGGGTTCACTGCCTTCCAGAACCAGGACTATCAAGGTGCTGCTAGCAAAATGTCGCAGTTTCTCAAGGAATATCCTAACACTCCTTTGCGCGATATGGCCCTTTTCTGGCTTGCGAGAGCTCATTTTCGTCTCGGAGAGAAGCGAGAGGCTGCGCGCTATATGGCGCTGTTCCTGAAAGAAAACCCTGATACCCCTTTGCGGAACGCCGCAGAGCCTGAGTTGATCGCGCTTGCTCGAAGTTACGATGAGAAGGGTGAGTCTATCATCGTATGTGCCGAAGAAAAGCCTGTCACTGAAGCGAAGGACCAAAAGACCATAGTGGCGTCTGCACCTGCTGTAAGAGCGGTTGCCGAGCAGAGCCGGACCGAGCAACGGGGCGCAGCAACGTTTCCGGTGCCTGTTACCGGCACCACTCCGAAAACCATTGCGTCTGCGAGGACGGTACCTTCTCTGACCATGAAGGAGCGGGCGATCAAGCAATATCAGTCGGTTCAGGAGAAGTTTCCCGGAACACAGGCTGCTTCACTTGCTGCGGAGCGGCTGAAAGGGCTACAAGTAGGGAGTCCTGCTCCCGACAGAAAGCCTGGCCGCGTGACAGAAACTCTGCGCGGGGGAACAGGTGGCGGAAATACTGCCAACATTGTAAATCTTGAAGTTGGCCAATATGCAGCAGCTGATTTTTCCGTGCGCCCCATTACCAAAAGCCGCGAAGCGGGTATGAATATTTCAGTTCCCTTCGAAGTCGTCAACCGCGGTAACGGACCAGACAGTTTTATACTCGAGGAGGGGTTCCCCACCGAATATAAAGCTCGGATTGCCGCAGTAGCCCATCCGGAGTTAACTCTTGCCTCAACCCCTCAACTGGCGCCTGGTGAGAGTTTTGCCGGTATTGTGGCCCTGACGGTGCCTGCTGCAATAGTTGATGGGCAAAGAATTGCCTATCCTATCAGGCTGGTTTCAAAGTTTGATCGGGATATTTCACTATCAAAGGAAATATCACTGGTTTTTTCTGCGCCGCTGCTCAGGATGGTAGTAAGGCCCGATAAGGAAATTGTTCTGCCGGGTGAAACGGTCACCTATAAAATGGCGCTCTTGAATGTCGGAAGCGCAACCGCGAAGAAAATATCTTTCTCACTCAGTTATCCTGCCCAATATGAGCCAGTCGAGCCGCTTCCTGCTGGATTTCGGCGTGACGGAATGTCTCGCCTTGCTGTCGATGAGATGGAAGTCGCTTCCGGGGGAAAGAAAGAATTCACAGTCTCATTCCGCTTGAGGGACGAAGCACTTGCCGGTCAGGAGCTGTTTTGTCGGGCAGAATTGCATAATAGTGCTCTGCAGTTGTCGGAAGCTTTTCTCTCTTCTGCTGCCGTTGTCGGAAAGGTAGCCGGGGTGGTGGTCAGGGTCCAGAACGAGAGGCGAACCGTCTTGCCGGGAGAAAGGGTTGTTATTCCTGTCAGTGTGGTCAACATGGGAAATCTCCGGGAAAACCTCACAATAAAGACTTCCATTCCTTCTTCGATGCGGTATGCAATTTACAGAACCGGAGGCAGCGGCGTCAAGCAGACGGACGAGCTTGTTACTGGCTCTCTCAGTTCCCTTTCCCCGCGGGAAGAGGTGTCACTTAAAATCGAGTTATTTGTTCCTGCCAGTGTCACCGATAAATCTGAAACGTCTTTTACTATTACTTTTGAACCGGAGAGCGACCGGAATAAATCCGCAGTAGCATTAGTCCACCTCGTCTATTCTCGCCCTGTAGTAACCCTGGAGATGGAGGCAAAGAGTGGACGCCTCAAGCCGGGTGAAATTGCTCACCTTGTTCTCACTGCTGTTAATAGTGGTTCGAGCATGGCAAAAGACGTTGAAGTCATGAGCCTGTTGCCGGAGCGAATTGATGTTGTTGCTTCGGAGCCTGTGGCTAGCGATGGGCAGAAGGGCGAACATATCTGGCAATTCTCCGAGCTTGGCCCGGGAGAGAAGCGCAGCATCGTGCTCGCGTATCGAGTGCGGCCGGGTGTGGCAGCGGGGACAAATCTTCAAATTGAAAACCGCTTCAGATACAAGGATCAGCTAGGCAATTCGTACTGACTAACTTGTTTCCATCTGGAAACGGTCTTTTTTCGCCCTGACTGCGTCAATCATCGGTTTTGTTTGTGCGACGTACAGTAGTACGTCTCCGCACAATCCCTTGATTTTGACTCGTCCGGAGGACTCGCCCTACGGGCAGCCTTCGCTGTCAACTTTTGCAAGCAAAAGTTTCTTGTCAGAACAAAAAAATCCTCGTTTCCAATTTGGGTGTGTTTTCCGTGTATGCAGTATTTTCAGGATTTACGTGCAGTTCTTGCGTGGCAGTACAGGTGTCCAGCTACTTATAACACATACAGGATCTTCGGATGAGGGAGAGCATGACCGCCAGGAAAAATATTCCAGAAACTGATGCCATGGTGCAATCCGGAATTGCTTCCCTTGTGAGGTTCTGGTTTCCTGCGACAATTCTGCTGGGTCTAGTACTTTTTGTGCCGTATTCCCTCGCACTGGCAGATGACTATCTCCTCTATCTACCGAATTCTGTGGAGAAGGCTGTGCCTCCGCTGCCAGGAGAAGGTGTGTTGGTGAAGAAGATCACCATCAAGTGGGGAGATACTCTGACAACCCTTTCTCGTCAATTCTCCGGGAAAGGCAGCTATTTCTCACAGATACTCCTGTTTAATAAAATCCGTAATCCTGATCTGATTTTCGCCGGCCAAGAACTGCTTGTTCCTCTCTCCGAACCCCACTCATTAAAAAAACAACTACTCCCGACTAGAGTTCCGCCGGTCAAGTCCCGGACTCACGCTGCTACTCGATACCAGAATAGAGCCATTCCGAAAGACACTGGTGAGAGTGAGGTCTCATCTGCCGAGCGGCAGCTTTATGAGCAGGCGGCAGCCAGTTTTGCCAAAGGGAAATATCGTGAAGCTCTTGACGGGTTTAACAGTTTCCTGGAACGATACCCTCATTCCACCTTGGCTCCCGATGCAAGTCTGTATCGGGGCGACTGCTTCCTCCGGCTTTCGGGAACCTAGGAGTCTGTCGGACTTAGGGGAAATCTGCTGCAAATCCATCTGGCCGGTCCATATTTCGCCGTTTTTTTGGGCAATAGAACAACTATTACCCGGCAAAATCGACAAAATCTGACCTCGCCCAGTCAAATTTTCGCATCGACTTCCTAACCCCGACAGATTCCTAGCGTCCTTTCGTCTCTCCTTGCAAAAATCCTCTCCGCTTCATCAAAAATCAAACAGGCATTATGTTATAGATAATCGTCTGTTTTGAGCTCTCATTTGTAAGAAGACTTTACACCTTATTTCCACCGCCAGCCTGTCCTGTCAACCGGGGCCACCTCTTAACTCCACACCGCTAATATGCTGAGCATTTGCCCCAGGTTCGCGCTATTCCTCCGCTATGAAGATTGTCATCCCCGAATGTCTCTATCGGGGATCCGTGATTTCAGTCGGTTAGAAGCTGGATTCCCGATCAGAATAGCTTCGGGAATGACAGTTTTGGGAACTGGCAGAAGATTGACGCTAATCAGGTTTGGCTTTGACATGAAATGAATTGATAGGAAAATCGCCACTGCTGGGAATCGTCTAGAGATAATTGGTACTGTCTAGCTTCGCCTAGTGATATATTTTTTTGACTGAGCGCCTGAAAAAAATATGGATAGGATAGGTATGGAAAGCAGAAAGACAGCAAATGAATAATTAAAAAGCATTGACATTGAAGATAGTTACGTGTGATTATGCCTAAATGTGAGGGGTCTGTATGCTTAATGTTTTTGTTATTTCCAGTGATAAACGGGTTGAGAGTCTCATTGGACACTTTCAGCCTTTTTTTAAAAGCAAGATACGTTGTGCGTCCGACTTTGACAACGGATTGAAGGAAGTTTTCGAAAATAGGCCGTCGGTAGTATTCATACAGAGCACTATCGGAACTGTCTCTGGCGAAACAGTTTCAAGGCATATAAAATCGCTTCTTGGATCTGACTCGCCGCGGATTATCTTCATGGGTGACAGCGATAGTAACGGCGCGAAAGGGACAAGCTGGTGTGATGGCTGGATCTGTGTCAGCGATTCGGCGCAGCAGATGCAGCAGGATTTTATAGAGATTATTTCTCGAAACTTTCCTGAGGATTGGCGGGAAATCCATAAAGAGATGGAAAAAACCGCTTCCTGTCCTGCCGATAAAGCTCAAGGTGCTCGCAGTTCAGAGAGGGGGTTCTGAAGATGTTGTATCCCCACAGGGACGGGTTGACGAGTCTGCATTTGATGTGGTTGGCAATGCGGAAGAAGTATCAGCCCCTCTGAAAAGTGGTTTCTCTGAAACTGAGATTTTGAAGTTGGACAGAGACATCGTTACGGAAGAGGACTTCCCCGCCTATCAAAATCTTTATGATGACCCTTTGTTGGAGAATGGTGTTTGCTCGTCGAAACGTCGATTTGTCGGAAAGCTTTTAATCGCCTTCTTCCTGCTGGCAGTGGCCGGGGGCGGTATCTACTGGGTGATGTTTCGTAATGGCGAAAGCAAGATTCCTGCCCCGCCGACACCGGTTGCATCGACCAAATCGAATGCGGACCTTCCCGTCTCACCAGCGACAAAACTCAAGGTTGGTTTCAAAGGATTGCCTTCTTTTGTGCACAGCGAGTGGCGCGATGTTCAGTATACATCGCAGCATCCCGGATGGGAGCGCTATGTTTCACCTGAGGTTGATTTCAGGCTCTTCAGGGAAAAGGGTGTGATAAAAGCTCTTCAGGGAATTTCCCTCAGTAGTAGTGGACTTTCCGAGGCTTTGCTGGCCCAGGTCCTGAAAGAGGCCGGACTCAACGGACCTTTACCGGATGGCAAAGAAGTTTTAAGTAACGGTCTTCTAGTGAAGAACTATCGTGTTTCCAGAGGTGGCTGAACTCGTCACCTACCATGAGCAGGGTGGTACACAAATAAAGGCTTTTGTCCTGGAGTTTTCCTGAGAAATATCCATTAGGCACTTTGGTGCCTTCTGACTTTAGTCTTCGAATCCTCTCTCAAGAGGGTAATTTGTCTGCTGGTTCATTAATGGGGGAGGTTGCGTGAAGCGGTACACCTTGAGACTGTTTCTTGCGTTTTGTGTGATGGTTATTTCGGTAGCACTCGGTGGCAGCGACTCCTTTGCCTTGGATCCCATGTTCGAACTCGATACCAAGGCCCTTGGCAGCAAGAATCAGAGTGCCCCAAAAAAAGTTGAGCCGGCGCCTGAATCCAAAAACAGCTCTCGAAAAGTATCTTCGGGGCAAGGTACGAAACCACTTCGAAAATCTAAATCCGTAGTAGGGGCAAAGAAGCGTCATGCTGTGAAGAGGGCGCAAGTGTCTCCAACTGCTTCCTCAGGGATGTTTGCACACTCTTTTCGCAAGGTGGCAGGAAGGGCTGGCGGAATTCAGTGGACGAAAGATGTTTGGGACCGTATTCTCCAACCCGTTCGGCATGAAAATGCTCCCCTGGTTGTTCAGGGGAAGAACTTTTCCCTTTCGCTTGATCCCATAAAATATCCGGTGCTTCCGGCTGCCGATGGCGGTAAGATTGTCATTGATGTGGGGATGAACCTGTCTTCACTAGTGAAAAACATTCTGCGGGAGAAAGATCCCGGGATCAGAATAGTGACGGGTAACCCTGCTGACCGGAAGATATTTTTCTCCTCTTTGCTTGCGGCAGCAAAATTCTATTCAGTTGAAGAAAACTTTTCCGTAGCTTTTGGTTCAGACCCAAAACTGACAGTGACTTCTGATTTTAAGATAGAGAAGACCTCGGAAAGTCTGCTGAAAAATGATGTCGTCCTGGTAAATATAGCCGAAAGGCGTATGGGCCTGCCACTGCCCTTACTTTCTTTCCTTGCTAAAGAGGGTTTCCAGGTAATTGACTCCTCTCCGGCTTTTCCAGAGGCGCCGGATGGGCGTAAGGCGCTGTATATCATTGAGGGGAGCCACCAGGATTCCATCGTGGACGAACTGTTTTCGGCACTTTCCACTCCCTGTGAGAAAAACAAGGCGCTGCTGCTTGATGACGGGGCTCTGAGCGGCGTTACACTATCTGTTCGGGCCGACCGTTACAGTGAGAGTAACAATAGGAAAATAGTTATTTCTTTTACCGAAGAAAACCCTGTACAGTACACGTTGTTGAGGCTTCTCGAGCTCAAAGGGTATCGGGTTGTTATGCTAAATCCGCAAGACGACTTCAGAGAGATTTCTGAAAAAGTGCTTTCTTCCTTAGGGTTGCCAGCGCTATACGGAATGCAGCCTCTTTGGCTGCAAGACGAGACTCCATTCAACGTTCAGCTTTCCGGGTTTGCTGTGGAGGGGCGCGGCCGAAACGGTGGGCGCAGGTTGCTGACAAATATCCCCATAGATCCACTTGTGAGAGAACTTGCCCGATTCAAAGGGTTCGATGTCATAGGGCAATGACGCCAACGGGCGATGGTGCAACAGGAAATTTTGTATGTCATTAAAGAAACTTGGTGAAATCCTTCTTGAGAGCAGCCTGATAACCGAGCCGCAACTTCATGAGGCTCTCGAACTTCAGAAGTCATTTCCCGGTGAAACCATCGGGAGGATTCTGTGCCGACTCGGTTTTCTCAAGGAGTCTGACCTCAACTATATCCTTGAGCAGACGGGTAAACGAAAAAAACTGGCGGATATCCTGCTTGCAGACGGTATGGTCACCGAGGAGAAGCTTGAACAGGCCCGTGTCTCGAGCAAGAAGGATAACCTTTCCTTGGGGAAATCTCTCGTCAAACTTAACTTTTTGACAGAAGAGCAGGTGGCACGGACAATTTCCGCCCAATACGATCTGCCGTTTGTTTCTCTCGCCACTATGCAGATTGATCCTGATTTTGCACGTTTCATTAACGCCAGTTATGCCCAAAAACAACAGATCGTACCGATCTCCAAGATCGGCAGTACCCTTACCCTTGCCATGACCCACCCCATCAAGCTCTCTGAACTGAAGGAGCTTGAAACGGCAACGCGACTGAAGATAATTCCCGTTGTTGCCATTGAGTCTGAAATTCTGGCGGCACAACAGCAACTGTACAAATTCCAGCAAGCCTCCTCTTCCCGCTCCATTGAAGAAGAAATGAACCTTGATATCCCCGACAGTATTTCGGATATCCTTACCAAGACTGACTTTTACGATGAACCGGATATTGAAGACGAGGTTAAGAAGGTAACGGAACGGGACAGCGTTATTGTGAAGCTGGTCAATAAAATTATCTATGATGCCTACCAGAATCGGGCATCTGACATCCATATCGAACCATATCCCGGCAAGAACGATATCATAGTCAGGGTGAGAATTGACGGACGCTGTAAGGTTTACCAGCGAATCCCCTACAAATATAAATACGCCATTCCCTCACGCATCAAAATTATGTCGGATCTGGATATTGCCGAGAGGAGAAAACCGCAGGACGGCAAGATAAATTTCAAGAAATTTGGACCGATAGACGTTGAATTAAGGATTGCCACCATGCCCACGGTCGGGCAGCTTGAAGATATTGTTATCAGGATTCTTCACACCGGTGACCCCATTGCCTATGGAAGTCTGGGTCTTACCGAACGGAATAAGCAGGTTTTTGAGAAAGCGATCACAAAACCGTACGGTCTCATTCTCGTTGTGGGCCCAACCGGTGCGGGAAAGACAACCACCCTCCACTCGGCGATTGCCAGGATAAACAAGCCGGAGACGAAAGATCTGGACCGCAGAGGATCCGGTCGAGATCACCCAAAAAGGCTTGCGGCAGGTGCAGGTAAACCCAAGAATCGGCCTTACTTTTGCTGCTGCACTTCGCTCGTTTCTGCGTCTGGACCCCGATATCATCATGGTTGGAGAGATGCGTGATGAAGAAACCGCGTCCATAGCCATTGAGGCTTCTCTGACTGGTCATCTGGTTTTTTCAACCCTCCACACCAACACCGCTCCTGAGACATTAACCCGCCTACTGGACATTGGGATAGATCCATTCGCGTTCTCGGATTCCCTCCTGTGCGTTCTTGCCCAGAGGTTGGCGCGAAGGCTTTGCAAGAAATGCAGACGAGTGTACCGTCCGGAGGAAGCTCAACTGGAAGAGATAATTGCCGAGTACGGGGTTGAACAGTTTCGTGCCAACGGCCTGGTGCCGAGTGAGTTGACCATGGCCGAGCCGGTTGGCTGTGAGGAATGTGGTGATACGGGCTATCGCGGACGCCTCGGTATTCATGAACTTCTGGAATGCACCGATGAGGTCAAAAAACTTATCAAGAAAAAGCCTGAGGCGGAAGATATCCGCCAACAGGCTATTTTCGAAGGTATGACTACCTTGAAGCAGGATGGTATCCTGAAGGTTTTTCAGCACTTGACGGATATTCATGAAGTGCGCAGGATCTGCATTAGATAATTTCCATCCGGAAACGCTGGATGTGAAACAACTGGTTTCCCTTACTACTTTCTCTCTCCCCTACTTATTCGTGCCTGCGCATTGCTTGAAATGGACGACATTTTCACAGAACTTAAGTCCTGTCTCCAGCGAAATTTTGTTTTCTCTGACGAGCCGCGCCAGTGCGATGTCAATGGATTCATACTCATCAGACGACTGCTGGAGCATGCTTCTTATCTGGTGGGTTTTCCCCTCTCGAATCAGGTTCCTGGAGCGGACACTACCTATGAGCTTTTCTAGCGCAAGAACGACGCCTGTTTTGTTTTTCTTTGGGACCAACCGCTGATTCAGGATCATCACGAAGCTTTCCGCCAACTGTACCCTGATCTGCTGTTGCTGTTGAGGAGGGAAAACGTCGATTATCCTCTCAATGGCAGAGGTGGCGGTATTGGAGTGCATGGTACTGAGAACCAGATGCCCGGTTTCGGCGGCCTGGATTGCTATGGCAAAACTTTCCGGATCACGCATTTCACCGATGACAATGACATCCGGGGCCTGCCTGAAAATATGCCGTAGTCCCTCATGAAATGAGTCTGTATCCAATCCGATCTCTCGCTGGTTCACGTTGCTGCACTTATGCTTGTGAAGATACTCTATAGGATCTTCTATGGTGATGATGTTGCAGTGTCTCTTCCTGTTAATAAGGTCAAGAAGGGCCGCAAGGGTGGTAGTTTTTCCGTGCCCCGTAGGACCTGTTATGAGGATAAGGCCCTGAGTCTTAAGAGCATATTCCTCAATCCAGGGTGGCAAGCCGAGTTCTCCGATCGTCGGAATTGTTTCATTGATATGGCGAACGGCTATGGATACGGAGCTTCTTTGTAGATAAACATTGATTCTGAACCTGCCAATATCCGAATAGGTGTGGGCAAAGTCCAGCTCCTTCATTCGCTCGAATTCCTCCCTTTGTGTCACGCTCATAAGTTCACGAGCATAATAGAGAGTAGCCTCGGGGGTCAGAAATGTACTTGATATCCTGATCACATCATTGTCTTTTTTTAGACAGGGTGGCGCCCCTGCTGACAGGAGGAGGTCTGACGCTTTCTGTTCTACAAGCATTGCAAACAACTGTTTGAGTTCGGTTAGATCTGAAAGATGGTGCTGCTTTCTGACATGCGTTTCAATGTCCTTACCCCTGAGTGGCTCAGACAATTTTCCACCCAGATCTTGAATTATTTTCAGCGCGGCGTTTATCTGGATAGAGGCCATTACGACCGGCTGCACACTCCTGCCGATGAAAAACTCGATTTCCTTGACAGCGTTGTAATTGTTTGGGCGAACCATGGCAACGATGATACTTTTGCTGTTAGCAGCTATGGGCAGAGCTTCGTGCTGCTTCATCTTTTCGAATGGAAGCAGATTTATTACTCTGTGGTCGATTTCCATATTATAGAGATTTACTGTGGGAAGACCGAATTGTGTACCAAGTGGTTCCTGCAGTTCCTCCGCCTTAAGATATCCCAGTGCAAGCAGGACCGAGCCGAGATGTTCACCTGATTGTGTCTGAACTTTTAACGCTTTGGCCAGCTCATCTTCCGTAATGAGCTGGCAGGCCACTAAAATTTCTCCCAGTTTCATATCTTTTGATTCAGTTACCGGTACTTGCATGGTGTACATCCTTTAGAACAACTCGTAATGATTGAGAAATTATGTGAAAAGGAGGTTGTTGTATTTCCATGAAATATAATACTGCCTATAATATTACAAAGAAATAATATTGTATAGCACACAATCAGTAATAGGTTAAATAGTTTTATAAATTAAAGGCAGGCCTCCCTGGGCAGCGTCAAAATATGCAGGTGTAGCCAGTCAGTGGTTGTTTCACAATTCTCCAAACAGTTCCCTCCCCACTTGCGGGGGAGGGGCAGGGTGGGGGGTAAGTTGCCAATATATCAGCAGGTTGCAGCTTCACCCACCCCCAGCCCCCTCCCGTAAAGGGCGGGGGAATCACTTTTTGCGAAGCCATCACTGTTGTCTATAGAAAAGCATAACTGAATCACTGTGGATATAATTGAAAATATCAGAGTGCTAGGCTATAATTATAGTCAAGAAACACGACAATGACTGACCGGATATGGCGCAAGTAATGTATTTCGGCAGAGGAGGAAGTAATGAAAGATATCTTTGAAACCCTGCAGGCGAATGATTCGTTCCGAACCCTTGTTGCTGCTGTGGAAAAAGCGGGACTGGTGGAGACCCTGCAAGAGGCGGGGCCATTTACCCTGTTTGCGGCCGATAATGATGGCTTCGAGAAGCTGAGTGTCGATGAGATCATGGCCGACAGTAAATTATTGAAAGAAACACTGCTGTATCACCTTGTGGAAGGCAAGTTGTCGGAAGAAGAGCTCCGGGCAATGGATTGTTCTCCCACTGTGAACGGCAAAACTCTGGCTGTCAGAGTTAGGCATGGGGTGCTGGTTATTGATAACGGAAACGTGACCACGACTGACATTGAGTGTTCCAATGGTGTCATTCATGTGATCGATTCCGTTTTCAGGCCCAGCTTGTCAGGCTGGTACGGGGATTGCGGCTGCTGCTAACGTGCCGTAGAAAAACTTACTCTCGGGCAGCGGGTGGTGCGGAGAAAACCTCCACCCGTAGCCCCTGTCCCGAAGCAGATACATAAACGAAGATCAGGTCGACCAGACCTGGAGTCGGAGGAATGGTTCTGTAATCGTTGCTAAAACGAGCAGTAATAGTGCGAACCCTGCTGCCTGTGGGTTTTTCCACCCCGGCCAGGATTTCATCGATGGTGTGACGTGGCAGTGATTCTCTTCCTGTTTTCCAGGCAACAGTGAAAAAGGACGGGATAACTCCTGGCGATAGATATTCACCCAGGCAAAAATCGTAGCAAAGAGCATCCCGGAAAGAACAGATCGCTTCCATGGGCAGAATACTTTCACTGAAATGCCATATCCGTTCAAAGAGACTCTTCAGCGACACCTGCCCGGTCCCGGGCTCTTTATTCTATAAAATTAGCCATTCTGTCAAAAAAAGCTGTCAGTGGTACATAGTTCCCGACTGTTGCAAGTGAGTGGATGAAGCGGCCACTGTTGACGTAAAGATCCAGTAGACGGGAAATTTCCTCAATGCGGACAATTTCGTTGAAAGAAAGATCAGGGGTACGTAAAATTGTATAGGGTGGCGTTTCGGAAAAGGCGTACTCCTCCCTGATAGCGATCTCAGTCATGGGAGAACCTTTGAGGACTTTTAGCGGTTCAACCTGGATGTGATGCGGGTTGACCGGGAAGAGCCGTCCCAATGAGGCGAGGAATCCCGGAAAGTCTTCACCCGGGAGTCCGGCAACCAGGTCCAGATGGACCGTCACTCCGGTTTCTTCGGTAAGCCGCTTTACATTGGCCAGGAGTAGGTCCGGGTCACTTTTTCTGTTTACCCGCGAAAGAGTTTCCTTGCCGATAGCCTGAACTCCGATTTCGAACCGGAACATTCCTGACGGGGCCTTTGCCAGTCTCCGCAGGTTTTCCTCTGTTAGCAAGTCTGCGGCAATCTCGAAATGAAACGTGCTCGATTTGTTGTGAGCGAGGATGAAGTCCCAGATATCATTTGCCCGGCTGGCATCGTAGTTGAATGTCCGGTCCACCAGTTTCACTACCTGGACGTCCTTTTTGATCAGATAGAGGATGTCAGCGTGAATCCTTTCCATAGTGAAAGAACGGACTCCGTTTTCCCGTGACGAAAGGCAGAATGCGCAGCTAAAGGGGCAGCCTCGAGATGTTTCGTAATAGACTAGCGGTTTAGTAGTGTCCACCAACTCCATGGCAAAGGGGGAGGGGATAGTATCAAGATTTCCGATGGCTTCCCTTTCCCGTGCACTTACAATACCTGCTCTGTTTCGGTAAGCTATGCCAGCGGGGATTGCAAGTGTGGCAAGCGGTGAATCGCCTTTCTTCACCAAGAGACCTAGGAATTCCTGCCAGGTAACTTCACCTTCTCCGCAGACGACAAAGTCAAAGGCACTGTTGTCCCGGAGAAACTCTTCTGCGGAATAGGAAACCTCGGGGCCTCCTGCAACCAGGATTGTTCCCGGCCGCACCTTTTTCAAGTCTGCCGCAATTCGTGTAATGGATTCTACGTTCCAGATATAGCAGGAGAATGCCACTACATCTGCCTCCTCACTAATAAGTTCGCGAAGAATCGCTGTTCGGTGTTCGTTGACGGTGAATTCCCGAATGACGCTCCGGATTCCTTTGATACCGTTCGTGGCAGCTTTCAGGTAGGGGAGAGCCAGGGAAGCGTGGATATATTTCGCGTGGAGGGTAGTCAGTAGAACTTTCATGCTGGATATTGTAACGGAGATTGCTGGTCATGGACAGCAGAAGTTAAGTTTATTCTGCAAGAGAATGTGGGCGCTGCATTAGTGCCAGACCTGCCAGGTTTTGAAAACCTGGCAGGTCACTAATAAAATGGTCGACGCAAAATTCCATTAGAGCATTTTTGTGAAACAGATGGTCAACAATTGAGATGTGCGTGGTCTTCGAGATTTAGGTCTTCCCCCTTTATGAAAGGGGGATTGAGGGGGATTTCTTGCCGGAATTCGCTTTTTTTGTTAGGGTTGTGGCGGAGGTAAAGCAATGCGAACGAAATCAAAGCCCAAGCTTCTCTATGCGGATGCAAAGGGAAATATATACGATCATCCGGAACTCTGCATGGCGGGAATGAATGGCCCGGAAGCAGTCCTCCCGGAAGCTGTCGAACTCATACCGCTTCCGGAGGGAAGCCGGATCTTTACAATTCCCGATACTCCACCCATGGCGTGGGACGAAAAGCGGAAACAATTTGTCACCCTGGATTCAGTTAAGGAGGGGAAGCGTAGGGTGCCGATCCAGGCCGTATCTGCTTTTATGGCGCCCGGTTATATGCGGACGCTGCTTCCTGCCTGCGATTACAGCCGGAAAAAAGTGCATCTTCCCCTCTGGTCGTATACCGCCGTTGGCTGGGATGAAGAGCAGGACTGTTTTGTGGTGGCTGCCAGTCGGGTTGATACCAATGACAACTGGAATCCCTGCAACTACGACGACCGTGAGCTTGAGCCCCTGGTGCGGCGCCTTCTTTCAGTAATGCCCGATAACCGGCTTCTGGAGCAGCTTGCGCGCTGTGCCCTCGACTACCACTGCTTTGCGGCGAAAAACCTCTTCTATCGGCGCTGGGAAGCGCCTCTTCCCACCTCGCCAGCATGCAACTCGCGTTGTCTCGGCTGTATCAGTCTCCAGCCCTCCGACTGCTGTCCCTCTAACCATGAGCGCATCAACTTTGTGCCGACAGCGGAGGAGCTTGTCGAATTGGCACTTCCTCATTTGCAGGAAGCCCCGGAGCCCATCGTTTCCTATGGACAGGGGTGCGAAGGAGATCCGATCATGCAGGCGGATGTGGTTGCTGAGGCAACCAGGCAGATGAAAAAGGGTACCAGCCGTGGCACGGTAAACTTCAATTCCAACGGCTCCATACCGGACCGAATCAGGATGCTGTGCGATGCCGGTATGGATTCGATGCGCTTTTCCCTCAACTCGGCGCAGGAAGAATACTATGACAAGTATTACCGGCCGGTGGGCTATACTTTTTCCAATGTGATAGAATCGCTGAAAATAGCGAAGGAGAGGGGGCTGTTCGTTATGATGAACTATCTCGTATCTCCCGGCCTAAACGACACGAGCGAGGAGTTAGATGCGCTTCTGAAACTCATCGGCGATACCGGGGTGGATATGATCCAGATGAGGAATCTTTCCATTGACCCGGACTTCTACAACACTAGAATGGGGCTTTCCGGGAAGGGACTCGGCATGTACCATATGCTCCAACGGATAAAGAAGGAATATCCCCGAATCCAGTTCGGGTACTTCAACCGTACCAAGGAAAACTTTTATCCGCCTGACCTGGAAAAAAGTTGGCCCATTGGCTGACCGGAAAAGTTTGATTCATTCCCTGCTGAAAAATTTCAATACGGTGGATAAGAAAACTACGTAGTTTTATCCGGAAACTCCTGGATGGACAGGATACACTGCAAACAACAGTCGGTTTCAGAGGCAGTCAACAGATATCCTTTCCATTTTTGTTCCGCTATTTCACGTCATCCTGTGTCGCAATATCTTCACAGTAAACTATAAATAATTTACTATTTATAGTTTACTGTGAAGGTGTTTGCTCCCTCCTCATTACTCTTTTTATACTCCCGAAAAAAAATCTAAAGTTTTTACCAAGCGTGCCGATAAAGATAGAAAGACCATGGACCCGGCTTGTACGCAATGTTTCATGTGGCTTTACGGCGTCTCGATGGGCCTGTTCATTGATTTTAGGGAAATTGCCGTTATTATTAATACAAAAGAGGGTTGCCTGCCGGATTCCATCGGCAGATTCCCGTTGGGATACGGTGCTTTCTGTAAAGCACGAGCCATGAACAAAGAACTGACAATTGCGAGATATGGCCAAGATCACTGAGGGACCAAGATGGCTTTACAGGTAAAGGCCGGACGTTACATAGGCCAGATATTGGTGGATGGCGGCTTCGTATCCCCTCATGACCTGGAATTCGCTTTGGAGGAGCAGAGGAATACGAACGAGCTCCTCGGCCAAGTGCTTACCAGGATGGGGGTCATTGATCCGGCTGATCTCAAGGTGGCTCTTTCTGTTCAGGAACAGCTTGTTTGTCTGGAAGATGCGGTTAAGGCAGCAGCGGGCGTTCGCCAGATGCTTGGTGCGCTACTTCTTCAGGCAGGCCAGATCAGTGAGGCGCAGCTTGAACAGGCTATAGCTGAGCAGAAAAAATGCGGGGGAAAGCTCGGAGAAATCTTTGTACGCCTTGGTTTCCTCACGAAACGGCAGTTGGATGCCCTGCTCGACTTTCAACAGGGGCAGGACGGTATACGATCAACCAGCAACCCACTGAGATTGGGTGATATCCTGGTAGCTTCGGGGCATATTACTCGCGAGCAACTTGACTTTGCACTGAATAAACAGACGCATTCCCGGAAAAAACTTGGTGAGGTTCTTATCGAGGAGGGATATGTCATGCCGCAGCATGTTAGGCAAGGCATTCAATCTTCAGCAAAAGCTCCTGACCTCCATATTAGTGGCACTGCTTGCTCTCGCCGCCATGCCTGATGCTGAAGCTGCTACTGCCAAATCTGCAAGTGCCGAGTTAACGGGTAAGCGCGACCGTGTTGCCATACACGCAAATGAGTATCCACAACCAGTCCACAATGCTTATAATTACTGAAACTGATATTTCCCGGGGATATGTGGATGTGCCGGTGGGCTCTTCCATTGAGGTGAAAAGCAATTCACGGGATGGACATTACCTCTCCGTTGAAAGTTCTGATGCAATTTTCAAGCAGGTGCGGATAGATGGATTAGGGAAAACGGCCTTGCTTGGCAACGGCTCCAGTATTGTCCCCTTTGCGATGGAAAGGAAGGAGGTGAGGATAAATCTCAACTACCGTTTCATCCTTGCTGAAAACATAAAACCGGGCGCCTATCCTTGGCCCCTGACTATTTCGGTGATTCCCATGTGATCGCTACATGGTCTGCACGTAATTAATTTTCACCGTTTGGTCCGAGGTCAACCATAAGGTTCCTTGAGGATTGTGTCATTTTTTTGACTTTTTTGGAACAAAAAGTGACGAATATGGGCACTATAGCGCTCTAATGAAAATATACTTATTGTTTAATGATCGTCAGCAAGCTCTTGAAAAATATATGATATAACAACTCCGCACATTTGACCTGCCCCAATTTACCCACTTGGCACATATTCTGCTTTGTACCCCTCAACTGTAGTTTTTAATTAGTTTCTCGCGCAGTTTACGCGTAGGGATTTAATTAGTTTTCGTCTGGTATCGACAGGCGTTTCATAACTCTCCGATAAGAGCATAACCAGGGTAACCTGGTCGCGCAAAGTTACGGATCCGCAGCAACCTGGCGGATGGCCGAGCTGCCGAAGAGAGTGTAGTTATCAGGACGCAAATGTCCGTATCAAGATAATTACACCCGTCTTTGGTATCAAAGGCGGGTTTTTTATTTGTAGAAATATGACTGTGTGATACACGGCGACAAAATTTCATAAGACTTAACTCCGATAAAGGCAAAACTGGAGTAATCCAGTGACGCAAAGCTACGGATCCGAGACGTTTCCCCAGGGAATACGATAACGGACCGCCGGGTTACCGAAGAGTTTGCGGAGTAAGGCGAAACCGGATGTGCATGTCATGTCCGGTAAAGAAGCGCCCATCTCCGTTGTTGATATGGGTGCTTTTTTTTTCGGTACAAAATTAATTCGGGCTCAAAACACAAAGGAGGAAACAAAATGAAGAAAATTTTGGCGATTATCACAACAGTGGCAATCACGGCAATGGCAGGAACGGTTTTGGCGGCGGATACCGCGTATCTTGATGTTGCTGCGAAAGTTATCTCGAGCTGCACCATGACTGGTGGAAATCTTGATTTGGAGACTTGGATCCAATCGACTGGTGGGGTAATGCCGGGCTCTGGCGACATAAAAATTACGTGTACGAAGGATGCGAGACTATAATTTGTCTGGCGACGATGGGGACTTATCCTGGTGGTACCCAGAAACGTTTGGCTTTCGGCACCAACTCTATTCCTTACTCGGTTACCCTTCCTGTGGCTGGCCCGGTACCGGTACCGAGCAAACAGTTAGCATTGCTGGCGAGATCGCCGCGGGTGCCTATGACACGGCACCTGCCGGTTCGTATGCCGATAAGATCCTATTGACGATGTCACTCCGTAGCAATTCTCTCCTGCCTCATGGAAGGGCGGCTTTCTTGCCGGCCGTCCTTCCATGAGGAACAATGTCCGGTATTTTTCAAAGCATGGAATTCCAATGGCGCTACTGCGAACAGTACTACTACTCATCATTCTGGTCATGGCGATTGCCGTTCCGGGATATGCTGCATCCAGTGGCGACCTGGCCGTGTCCGCATACGTTACGAGTTGGGGCTATTGCTGGGTTAACAGTACGCAGAATATAGCGTTTGGCAATCTTGATCCCCTTGATCCGCAAAATGTTCAGGCTGAGGGAAGCGTCACCGTAAGGTGTCTTGGTTTCCCCGGCAGTTTTACGGTTGGCGTCACCCAGGCCACTCCGTCTCCACTTTCTCTTACAAAAGGTTCCGATTTAATTCCCTATACCCTGGATTTGCCCACAAGCGCTACCGGTAGGGCCTATAGAGCCATTACCATTCCGATAACTGCGCATATCCAGGGCAACGACTACAGGCTTGCTCCGGCGGGTACCTATATGGATACAGTTACTCTGGAGATAGATCCATAATACAAAGGTGTTTACAATGTTTTGATTAATCTGTATACCATGCCGAGAGGTTTGCCCTCAAATAACGGAATTGATCAGTTTTACGGCTTATTCCGGCATGGACAACAGGAGACAGGTATGATGGCTGGATTTGATAAATATGGTGTTGCGATGTCGGTAGTGCCGCGTGTTCTTCTTTGTGTCGGCTTGCTGTTTTTTCTTGTTTTTCCATCTATTGGCTATTCGGGACAGTGGCGGGTGGCGCCGATCTGGATCACCCTTGATCAGCGGGCCAGGAGCAGCGTCGTTACTATTTTGAACGACGGCGAGGAGACGGTGAATCTGCAGGGCAAGGCGATGGAGTGGACCCAGGATTCGGAAGGGAAGGATGTTTACCGGGAGACGAATGAACTGCTCTTCTTTCCCAGATTACTCATGCTGAAAAAGGGAGAGCAGAAGATAATCCGTACCGGGATACGAGTTCCCGCTGTATCGAAGGAGAAGACCTATCGGCTGTTCATCGAAGAAATACCCCAGCCAAAATCCGAGACCGCCGGAGCTACCCAATTAACGGTGGCGATCCGGTTCGGCATTCCGGTATTCGTAAAGCCTCTTAAGGAGGAACTGGCGGCCGAGTTGGCGTCCGTAACGCTCACAAAAGGTGTCATGAGCGTCAATGTTAGAAACACCGGTAATACGCATTTTAGAATAACAGAAGTAACCGTGAAGGGTAGTGACGGCAAGGGTCAGGAGACCTTTACCGAAAAGGTCAACGGCTGGTACCTGTTGGCGGGTGTTGGCCGCGTCTACTCAATTCCAATCCCGGCCGGGAAATGCGCCTCAACCAAGCAACTCGATCTGACAGTGTCAACCACTACGAAAATTACGCTCAATAGGCAAATGAATGTGGATACGTCTCAATGTCTGCCGTAACTTGTGTTCCTTATTCCGGACATTTGACGGATCACGGCGTTCTATTGAAATATTCAGGCTGATTGTCCTTTTATTAATTCCGGTTCTGTTGCTTTTCGCGGTCCCAGCTCCTGCTGCTGCCGAACAGCTGATCGTCAAGGTCGTCCTGAATCAGGAGGACAAGGGCGATCTCTTTGTCCATCAAGGGGAGAACGGTGATTTCCTGGTAAAGTCCGATGATTTGAAAACCATCGGACTTCGCTCTCCATCCGGTGCCGTTTCGATAATTAACGGGGAGCGTTGCCTGTCGTTGCGTTCAATGGAAGGTGTTACGTATGTCTTTAATGAGGCGAACCTGTCTCTTGATATTACCGCGAATCCTTCCGTCTTGGGAAAGGAAATAATCGACTTTCAGTCCGAACAGAAAGAGCATGTATACTATCCCCATGATACGAGCGTCTTTCTGAATTATGGAGCCGATTACCAATCCGGAAACGGGTTGTCCTTTACCAGCTTCAATCTGACCAACCAGCTCGGCATGCGGATGGGCGACGTCCTGTTTCTCTCCGACTCCGTTTTTACCAAGGATCAGACGCAAGATAGATTCATCCGTCTGCAAAGCAGCTTTACCCATGATGACCGCCTGACGTTTCGACGTTTTATTGCCGGTGATTTCTTTGCTTCGTCGGGCGTTCTCGGTAGCAGTCTCAACTTGGGCGGCCTGAGTTTTCGCAAGGTTTACCGTATGGATCCCTCCTATGTGTATTATCCCACGCTCAATCTTGCCGGTCAGACGGCATTGCCTGCAGAAGCGAAAATTTATCTCAACGGAATGCTGATAAAAACGGAAAGACTGTCACCGGGGGAATTTGAACTGAAAAACCTCACCCCATACGGCGCAGCGGGAACGGTCGAGGTTGTGTTGCGCGATTCGTTCGGCAGGGAACAGCGCCTGGATTATCCTTTTTATTTTGCGGACTCTTTAATGTTGAAGAAAGGTTTTAACGAATATAGTTATGACATTGGATTTACCCGTCAAGATTACGGAACCAAAAGCAACCGCTATTCCACACTTGCGTTTTCTGCCTTTCATCGCCACGGTTTCAGTGATGATCTTACCATGGGGTTTGCTGCCGAGGCGGTTAGTGATCTCTATAATTTGGGACCTAACCTGACAGTTAAAGCAGGTAGGATTGGCCTGGTTTCGCTTTCGCTGGCGGGTAGTTTCGGCCGGAGCTCCAGTAGCGGTGTGGCGGGAATTGCCACGTATTCGTACCAGGGTTTGAACTTCGGAATCAATCTTTCCCTGGCTGGGTATACCAGGAACTATAAGACCATTGCCGATACTCAGACCGGTGAAAGGACAAAGTACAGCGCTGGTTGCGGGTTGAGTTACGGAGATCCGCTACTGGGTTCTTTGTCGTTGAACCTTGCTACTGTCAGGAAATATATTGGAGACAACAGGGATGTCGGCACGGTAAGTTATACTCGAAGTATCACAGCGCAAACTTCCATAACGGCTACCTATCGAAGTGTAAGGGAATATGGTTATTCGAATGAATTTCTTCTATCGTTTAATTACACCCCTAAACGAAATCACTACGTTTCTACCAGGTATGAACAGACGAAAGACGGTAGAGACGCAATCGTTTCCGTGCAGAAAAACCCCCCGGTTGGTCAAGGGCTCAGCTATCGTGCGAGCGTTAAAAGGTCGGAGGCAGGCGGTAGTGCAACGTGGAGGGTCAACCCCTATCTCCAGTATAACGGACGCTACGGCATTTATTCTGGCGGCTTCGAAGGGTGGAGCAGCGAGGGAGTGAAAGACAGCCAATATCATCTGTCCGTTGCCGGTTCCCTGGTGTATCTTGGCAAAACCTTTGGAGCTACCCGACCGGTATATGACAGTTTCGGTCTCGTGAATACCGGTGGTCTTGAAGGTGTGAATGTCCTGCTCAATTCCGAGGAGGTCGGTTCGACGGATTCTTCGGGCAAGCTGTTTATTCCGAACCTGGGCTCGTATACCCAGAACCAGGTGGGAATCCGGGACCGGGATATTCCCATGGATTACTACATCTCGAGCATTAAAAAGCTTGTATCGCCACCGTTGCGTAGCGGCTCGTGTATTCCTTTTGTCGTGAAGAAGATGCAGATGTTTTTTGGACGCCTTGCAATAAGAAAAAATGGAGAACTAAAACCTGTTGAGTTCCAGGAAGTTGTTCTTGATGTGAACGGCAGGAAGGTTGTCTTTCCGACCGGGTCGGGCGGGGAGTTTGATATTGATCTGAGCCAATCAGATGGATTCAAAAAAATGTTGGAATCCGAAGAGAGCGGCTGCTCGTCTATCAGCGAAAACATGAGCGGCTTCCTGAAACCCGGTACGTATCAGGCGTCTGTCTCGTATGAAGGTACTCGCCATACCTTCAACATGATTATACCAAGCTCTGCAGACCTGTTAATGGACCTCGGCCAGGTTGTTATCCCCGTAGCACAGTAAAATCTGCGCGGCAAGGCAGGTGGGGCTTTTCTTGTGCGACGATAAAGTCCCCCTTTAAGAAAGGGGGATTTAGGGGGATTTGAAAGGTTACGTTCATGCGTGAATATATAGCCAGCCTGAAGGAAACATCACGAGTTCTTCGTAAAAACATGACGAAGGCCGAACAGGTTTTATGGTCGAGGATTCGTCGAAAACAACTGCTTGGAGTGCAGTTTTATCGTCAGAAACCGGTTGGTCCTTATATTGTCGATTTCTTTGCACCTGCTGCTGGATTGGTTATCGAAGCCGATGGTAGCCAGCACCTGGAAACGGAGCATGCGAAGAAAGACGAAGAGAGAGATCTGAATTTTATCAATGAAGGTTTATGTGTATTGCGATTCAACAATGATCAGATTTTGCGGGAAACCGATGCAGTGATCGAGAGTATCCTTGTCGGAATAAGACAGGGCAGTCGTTCTTAGAATTTCTTGGAACAGGGGCTTGAAATCAATATGTTATTTTTCGTAATTTGCCGTACAATACTGCTTCATCTACTATTACAGGAGGATAAACGTCATGAAGATTACCATCATGGTTGTTTCGGCCATTTTGCTGTTGCTGATGTCCGTTGATGTTTATGCAGATCGTTGCGATGTTGCAACGACGCCCGTGAGTTTCGGTCCCTATGACGTTTTCGCTTCCTATCCGTTGGATACCTCTGGAACGATTTCCGTTACTTGTCACACTCCCCAAAACAAAACTATCCCGATTGAGGTTTCCATCAGCAGCGGCCTTTCAGGCAATTTTGTTCCGAGGCAGATGCAACGAGCCGCCGGCGCTGATCGCATGAATTACTACCTGTTTCTCAATTCATCGAGAACGCAGATCTGGGGAGACGGAAGCAGTAGTACATTTGTTTTTAGGGGGAATATCTACAAGGATTCTCCTCTGAATCTCCCGGTTTATGGCAGGGTTCCGGCGCGACAGAACCTGAAAGCCGGTCAGTATAGCGATAATCTGGTAGTGACTGTTATCTGGTAACTTCCTTGACATTAGGCTTCCGCTCTGTTTGAAATCCCCCCCGGCCCCCCTTTCGTAAAGTGGGGTGATCAAGCAGCATATAAAAGTCGTTCTGAGGGAGTTTCTTGGTAGGAATAGATCGGTATATTTCAAAGTGACAGACAGCCCCGGCTTCCTTTTTATCAACAGGATGATCATCCGGGTGTTCAATCCTCCCCCTTTGCGAAAGGGGGACCGAGGGGGATTTGAAAGGTTATAGTGATGCGTGAATACAGAGCTTGCCTCAAAGATACTTCCCGAATTCTACGCAAAAACATGACGGAGGCCGAAAGAGTTTTATGGTCGAGGCTACGAGGAAAACAACTGCTCAGCGTGCAGTTTTATCGTCAGAAACCGATCGGCCCTTTTATCGTCGATTTCTTTGCCCCCGGCGCTAGCTTGGTCATCGAAGCTGATGGAAGCCAACATCTGGAAACCGTGCATGCGAAGAAAGACGCAGAGAGAGATCTGTATCTTGCCGATGAAGGTTTATGTGTCTTGCGATTCACCAATGATCAGATTTTGAGGGATACCGATGCAGTGGTCGGAAGCATCCTTGAAGGCGTAAGGCAAGGGCTGGGAAATCCCCCCCCCGGCCCCCCTTTCGTAAAGTGGGGTGATCAAGCAGCATATATAAGTTGTTCTGAGGGAGTTTCTTGGCAGGAATAAATCGTTATATTTAATTCTGATAAGCGTTAATCTTCCGCCAGTTGCCAAAACTGTCATTCCCGAAGCGATTCTGATCGGGAATCCAGCTTCTAGCCGACTGAAATCATGGATCCCCGATAGAGACTTTCGGGGATGACAATCTTTATAGTGAAAAAATAGCGCTATTCAAGTAAGTAAAAGACCTGCCAGGTTTTAGAAACCTGGCAGGTCTTATTCTAAGCAGCGGGCACCAGAGCAGTTTGATCACCCCCCTTTCGTAAAGTGGGGTGATCAAACAGCATATAATAGTCGTTCTGAGGGAGTTTATTGGTAGGAATAGATCGATATATTTAATCCTGATTAGCGTCTATCTTCCACCAGTTCCCAAAACGGTCATTCCCGAAGCGATTCTGATCGGGAATCCAGCTTCTAGCCGACTGAAATCATGGATCCCCGATAGAGACTTTCGGGGATGACAATCTTTATAGCGAAAAAATAGCGCTAATCAAGTAAGTAAGAGACCTGCCAGGTTTTCGAAACCTGGCAGGTCTTATATATAAGCAGCGACGACAAGGGTAATCTGATCACCCCACTTTAAGAAAGGGGGGCCGGGGGGGATTTCAGATAGTCACATCTCCACGAAGTAGTTGGTCCAAGCCTCGTGGATTGCGTCTTTGCTCATCCTAGGCGGTAGGCGATTGTACCGGGCGTTGACGATGATCTGCTCGATGATGTCACGGGGATGGCAGGCGTTGAGCTTGACGTTGTTTTTCCGGTAGTACGAATCCAGCAGGTAATCGAACGTATCTTGATTGAAATCAACTCCGTTGTCCCTGCAGTACATTTTGAAAATGGCCTCATACTCCCTCTCCGACGGATGGTCGATCTTTATCTTGTAAGGAATCCTCCGCAAAAATGCTTCGTCCACAAGGTTCTTCGGTTCGAGATTTGTGGAGAAGACCGTCAGCATATCAAAGGGGATGGCAAACTTCATGCCGGTATGAAGAGTCATGAAGTCGAGCCTTCTGT
The DNA here is from genome assembly GCA_963717775.1 of uncultured delta proteobacterium. Taxonomy (GTDB): domain Bacteria; phylum Desulfobacterota; class Desulfuromonadia; order Geobacterales; family Geobacteraceae; genus RPRC01. The sequence continues at coordinate 229,111 of CAVQWZ010000014.1, read as the reverse complement.
CAAGGGGCACGATCCAGCGGTTGAGGAAATTCTGCGGTTCCACCTGTTGTCTGCCGAAGTCGTCGGCAATGAAGATTCCGTTGTTGGCCTTCATCTGCAGCGAGGCCTCGTAGTATTTTGAGATATGATTAAAATCCAGATCAAGCATTCGCAGAGTTAGTTCGCCGCCTGTGATCACCACCGGTCTCTTGACCAAGATCCAGCGCTTGTCGATGGTGTCGTCCAGTTCCTTCATAACCGGAATGTGATTGACAGGATCAAAAACAGTGATGATTTCTCCACCCACGGTCAGCGCAAAGGGAATATAGATCGAGTCGGGGATCAGCCTGCTGATGGTCTCGGCGATGGCGGTTTTGCCGTTGCCGGGAGGGCCATAAATGAACATGGCCTTCCCTGAACTGATGGCCGGACCGAGTCTCCTGATGACGTTTTCATTCAGGACCAGGTGGGAAAAGGCTTTCTTCACGCTTTCTGCGCTTACGATGGCACTTTTTATGGTCTGGGTCTGCACCATGAGACGATAGTCCTCCAGCGTAACCGGGGCGGGGCCGATATATCGACAGAGATCCAGGAGCTCGCCGGCATGGTTTTTACCCGTGTCTGATATTTTGAAGGTGTAGGTTACTGCCGCATATCCCGTCCCTCCTTTTACCTCGACAAACTTTTCTTTTCGCAATGTTTCCATTACCGTCTCAACGACGGCAAGGGAGAGCTTACTGCGTTCCGCCAGATCGACGATCTTGAAATCACCCATGGACAGCATGTGTTTCATGAGCAGGTCTTCAATCTGGGTGACTTCAAGACCTGTTTCGGCTACTGTCATGGGACTGGGAGGGTTTCTCCTGAAGAACTTGTCCAGGGTTTCTTTGTCCAGGTATCCCAGAGCGATCAGGTTTTCGCCGAGCCTGCCGCCATTGATTTTCTGTCTTTCCAGAGCCTTATCGAGCTGTTTGTCATCTACAATCCCGGTTCTGAGGAGTTTTTCACCAAGAGGGTCAAGCATTAGTTTCCTCCTTGTCGTATATTAAAAGTGTCAAAGGTGATCTTGTAAATAAGTTCAGGGCTTTCTCTTTGGTCTATTCTGCCCTGGTAAGGAGCCTGATTTTTCAGTTTCCTCCAATTCTTTCAAGGGGCTATGTATGGTTTGAGTCGGTGCGTCGATCTTCTCTGGAGAATATTTTTCAGACATTGAAATATTTCCGGATCCATCCGCACAAACTCGATGGCAAGTCCGGAACTTTCGACCCTTGTCACAACTCCCTGGAGTTTCATCTGAGGATTGCGGGTTGTACACGGGATTGTGATATCCACTTCCACGGCAGTTCCCGGTGCTATCTTTTCACGGGTCTTGATGAAAATCCCCTGGAGAGTGAAGTTCAGTGAGTCTGCGGAAAACGAATGGTCGGGGGTTCGAAGGAAAACCTTTGAGTCGAGCTGTATTCGGGGAAATCGCCTCTGTTTCATGGTGGTGCCCTCCAGCTCACAGAATGGGTTCTCTGAATTATTGTGTGACTTTCTGCGAAAATCTTCAGCCTGTCACGTTGAAATCCTTTGATCTTATTATCATTAGTGTATCACTTGATGGCCATCATTCAACCCCTCGGTTTAATACGCAGAAAACGACAATTTGCCGCATAAATTTGTGGGGTCTGGCCCTACTTGTATTCCCGCCACATAAGGCCTGACTCCGAGTTGAATTTGGTAATGCTGTCGGCGTCTTCCATGTTCCCGCTAAAATACGAGTCGTCATTCCAGAGTATACCTTCCGGCATGAGCACTTTGGCAACCTCGGACGCACCGTCAATTTTTCGTGAACCGAGCTTTTTCGTTGAGGCCCCTGGATGGGATTCCCTGATCTTCAGTACAAGTTCAGCGGTACCCTGTTTCCCGTTACCAGGACGCACCACGAGAGAGTAGATTCCCTCTTCAGTAATTTCCACCACTGCTTCATGGACATTTTCCTTGGTACGCACCATCTTCGGTACTATGCTGCGGCGAACTTCCGCTTCCCTTCGCGTAAATGGCTTGCTCCTGCGCGTTTTTGGGAATGGTATGAAGGAAACTTCGACTTTCACATCCACGTCACCGGTAATGACGAGTTTCAGGTCGCCGGCCACCGGTGGCTGAAGGATTAGCTGCGGAGTGGGCGGTACCTGGGGGGCCTGTTTTACTTCCGGCTCAACAGGTTTCTCGACAGTAGGTGGCCGGGTGGCCGGCGTTGCCTCCGTTGGTGCTTGAAGGGTTGTTTTCTTCTCTGTGCCTGTCTCCCTGCTTTCCTGTGTCTGTGCAGCCTTCTCCCCTGCAGCCTGCTCCTCTGCGGCCAGCTTGCTTCCTGCCGCGGAAAGGGCCTCCAACGCCGCGGCAAAAGAATTGATATCCCTGTTTACTGGCGGGTGGGTGCTGGGTTGCTGAGGAGTGGTTGCAACCGAGGCAGACGATGCTTTTCCCTGGATGGGTTGTTGCGTGCTTATGTTCTCAGCGCCGCTGGGCTGCTTTGCTTGGGGCGCTGTGACCGAATTGGTTTTCTCCGGTTTCCCGGTTGGCTCTTTCTTCGGAAGAGAGGCCACCACTGTTCTTTCGGAAGGTTTTGCTTTTGGAGCGGATTGCCGAGTTTTCGGTGTCTCTTGACCGGTTACATGAATAGTCTGCACAACTGCCCGTGCAGCCTTGCTTTTCATTTTAACACTGCTCATTACGGTAAAGGTGGGAACATCCGCTTTCTTGTCCACAACCTCGACGACTTTGCCGCCAAACCGGGAGATTACCATTTCCGAGGGTTTTTCAATCGGCATTTCATCGGAAGTCTGGACCTGAGTGGTGACCGGGGGTGCCTGAGGCGGAATGATTTTCGGCTGAGATCTCGTTTTGGCAGGTGGAGGTGGTTGAATCTTTGCTTTTATTGGCACGCTGGCAGCAAGTTTTGTTTCTGTTGCCGGTTTTTTTTGCGTTTTGCTGATCCTTCGTTGTTTCGCAACGGATGGTTTTGGAGAGGATGAATCCACTGGGGAGCTAATAGGTGTTGGAGAGAACCAGACAAGATCGAATTCTTGTGAAGTACCCGCGAAAGGGTGGAAAATACGTGTTGCGGCCATGACAATAAAGAGAATGATGTGTACGGCCAAGGATAGAAGGATAGATATGTACAGAAATCGGGTGTCGTCTTTTTGCAGAAGCCACAGGGGAGCATCCATAGATGATTCGATGGACCCAATAAGATCTTCTTTTAGTCTAACTGGTGAATGTTTTAACATATATGGTACACATCGGCGTTGGCTCAGAACCAAAGAGCAGTACGCTCCCCTAAATCATTCATGTCGAGTTCTAATTCTCACACTATACAAGAAAAGAATAAGGCAAGAAATCAATGATAAGAATTTAGCTGTTCGCCTTAAAGGTGTGTCAACGAATTTCAGGGTCAGCACGTGCTTGCCTGGTTGCAGATTAATTAACATTGTACCGCTTTTCTTTTCGATGAAAACCTGCTTTCTTTTACCATCGGATTCCGCCATCCATCCAGGATAATAAAAGGTTGCTATACGCAACACCACTGGAGAAACCGCTTCAACGTTGATAATTCTTTTCTCAGGTTGCCAGGAGACCGGTTGAGCTATTGCAGTGCCGGAAACTACTGTGACACGATTAGGAGCTGGCATGGACAATCTCCTCCCAAGATCAGTGGCCCAAACAGGGGTGTACTCCCGTGGCAATTCTGTGTAGTACCCATATTTCTCTGGGAAGAGTATTTTATTTATTATCTGTTTGGGAAGTTCGTGGTTGCTAATGAAAATAGTAAATATCGATATCAGAACTAAAGTAGACAGTACATATACAGTACATCTGAATTTAACAGTTTTGGTGAGATTCTTATTGTTTTTAGCTTCATTCAGAAAGATTGCTATCAGAAAAATGAGCGCCATCTCCATGAAAGTAACCCAGCGCCAAGGGAACTGAATGCTATTCAAGGGTGGCAATAGATCCCATAACCATTTTGATAATGGTGTGGACATGAAAAATGAAAGCAAGAACATATATACTGAAAAAATAAGGTATCTATCTTCAAATAATCTATTGGTTATTTTGAATAGGACAACCACTAAGATTAAAAATATAAGCAGTTCAAGTACCACAGTAATGTTAAGAATTCCAACGACATTGTTTGTTGCTTTGATTTTAAACAAATCAGAGTACATGGTATTGATTTGAAATAAGAAATTATTTCTATAATTAGCAAAAGCATACTTGTGTATGTAATCAATTTTGATAAATGACATTTCAAAGAATATAGGTGTGATAAAGTATGAAGCTAAACCAAGCCCGAGCGCAACTGAACCAATTAAGTTAAAAATACATCGTTTGTCTGATATGTAATATGTACTTATGATTAAATAAATTGAAATTATGATAGAAACAATAAAAGCTGACACCAAGTGCGTCAATATAAGGCCTGCATAAGAAACAGAAAGTCCTATGAAAGCTGATCGGCTTTTATTTCCTGAAAGAATATCATTGAAATATGAAAATATGAGAGGAAGCCAGATAAATCCGAACAGCTCGCCTAGAGTGCCTCGCAAATAAAGATCAAGGGTGTGGAAGGGAAGAATCTGGTAGAGAAAAGCGCATAGAAGGCTTATTGTGTTACCTGTAACTTTTCTGACCATCAAAAAAATGGAAACACCGCTAAGAAAAAAACTGGACCAGATTGCGGCAATGATAGAGGAGATGATTGACGGTATAAAGGAATGCAAAAGGGACACTACATAATAACTGAGGGGAGAGTAAAATAGAAAATTCGCACTGCCATATCCATTGTTAGCATCAAGTGCCCATTTTGGCATGAGATTGCCTGATGCGAGCGACTTGTAAAATTGAGCGGATTGAAATAGATGAAATTTAATATCATGCCCCACAAAAAGTGTTTGGTGGAAAATATAGGGCAGTATGCAAAATGTTGCAGAGACGGCAAGCAGCAAGATGCAAAAATAATTGTTCACATAAATGTTTTCAGGGTATTTTAGTAACCTAATTTTCATGGTCAATGTATAGAATCATAACAATCATGGTGGCGTATATTTCTGTGGCAACGTCTCTTCATTGCTTTTCAAAGCTAGTGTGTCAGAATAAGTTGAGTCCTTTTTTGGTACTTTCTGATACTTATTAATAATTTCATAGTTTTGTAGCGTGTTCTTGATAAAAATGGATCCAACCTTGTCCTGATAGATCAGCTTCCAGTCTTTTCTTCCCTCTAGAAATCTAACTAATGTTGAATTCGTGTCGTAAAAGATCCAGTTTATTCCGTATTTGTCTAAGGTTTTCTCCCAACCTTCATTAAATGACCGTATTTGTAGGTACTCTTTCAACTTGTCCTTCCCGTACATATCAGAGCGCCCGTCGAAAAAAACCTTGTAGCGTGGCCAACACGCATAGATCAGATAGTCGCCGAATTCGTCGTTATTGAACACGTTCCCTGTGAGGTTCGCCTTTTCGATAAACCGGACAGCTGCCACCGGCTTGGTTTTTGGATCAAATTGGTAGTGAATAGCGCCAGCACTGACCGCTCCTGCTATGGCCAGGACTGCCAGGATCGGCCAGAGTATTCCACCTGCAGACCTGTCAATTTCGGCGATACTCCACGACCGCTTTTTCACTATTTCCGCGAAGCGACTCTGGGAGTCATGCAGCAGGGCGTCGATTTGGCGCACGAGGATTGGCGCGGCGATGATGGCAAACAGGGTAATGTAGCGGACCGAATAGAGAGACATATTCAGAAAAACAAGGACAAGGAGCAAATCCTTAAAACCAAGCCTCTTTCGTGATGCGGCAAGGACGGCTATCAGCAGCATGAGAAGATACTTGAAGGGTGACGGCTCATGGAAATTAGGTGACATGAACTCCGAAATATTGTCCATGATCAACTTGTTTGACACTAGGGTGAAGGGAAAAAGAAGGATATGGTAGCCATATGGATTGATGCATGCAACAGGAACACAGATGGCAGTCGTCATCAGGAGATGTTTCGTCCGTTGCAAAGCGTCTGCCTTGTCCTCAGCATTCCGTGAAAGGATAGCAGGGAGTTCACCTGCCAGGTAGATGCCAAGAAGCATGAAGCCTGACAGGTAACCGCCATGCAGGTTAACCCACAAAAGCATTATCGGGGGAAGGAAATAGAGTCGATTTCGTGTGCCATTGCAATATTCTTCAAGAATCCAGTACCACAGCAATAACAGGAGCAGGGAAAATACATGGGGTCGGGCAAGCCAGTGAACTTGGGAGGCCGCGGTTGCCAGCAGAACGACAAAAACGGCAATGAGTATGTTTCCACCTGTGTCCCGGATCTTCAGGAACAGTAAGTAGAAGGTGAGAGCAAGAAGGAAAGTGAAAAAGACTACTACCCCTGTAAGTCCGGAGACCTGGTGGATCAACGCCATGATCACTTCCGACAGCCATTCATGGGCTGTCCATGGGATAGGTGGGGTATGAAAAGAGAAAATGTCGTGTCGGGGGATGGAAAAGTTTTCGAGAATCCACTCACCGGCCCGAATGTGATAGCCGGTGTCACAGTCTCCGAGAAGTTGAGCGCCCTTGCTAATGCAAAGGAAGAGAAAAATGGACAGAAATAGCATGTCCGCGAGTGAGGGAATAAAGAACTTTTTTTTCAGGCTCATGTTCAAAGGCTCCGTTACCGATTAATTGCCGTCATCGCAGCAGAGATTTAGCCGGGGTCGAAATGGGCGGGCCTGCCTTCAACGGCTTACCAGCAGACACTCCGGTCTTCTCATCCAACTGTTTTCTGATTTCCAAGGAGGATTCCCGCGCTTTCCTGGGAAGACCCAATCGGACAGCTATTCGCAAATTTTCGTCGGCTTTGGCATACTGCCCAGCCTTAAGATATTCCGAAGCAAGTACTAACCGGGCGGTACCGAAGTTCGGTGCTTTTTCAACCGCCTCCTGCCAAAAGGGTAGTGGTTGTGTCCAGAGCCGTACCCGGAAGGCGGTCGGCAGGGCAAGAGCGAGAACACAGGTAACCACGAAATAACGGGGTATTTGTTTGCCGAAACAGCGTAGCAGTACTACGGCAAAGAGGGCAAAAGCAACGGACGGCAGATACAGGTACCGCTCTGCATAAGGTGCCCAGAGAGGCAGCATGAGCATGGCTCCGACGGGTGGGATCAGCGAAGATGCCAGAAAGACTGTCGGGAAGCGGAAAGCCGAGTCTCTTTTCCACAGGAACAGCGCAGTTGCCGTAAAAACGGGGAATAAGCTCATATAGAGAAGCGAATTTATTTCCATTATGGTGAAGCTCAGGGGGAAGGGGCAGAGAAGTTTGCGGAGATAGAAGCCGAAAGCCGCAACAGCATCAATGACGGTCAGGCTCGAAACATTGCCACGCTTAGACGGAATGGCCTGTATCAACGCAGAGACATGTGGCAAGCCCTTTCTCAGCAGCAGGTAGGCGAAAACGGCAAAAGAAAGGGCTGCTATGGCTACAACAATTTTTTGTTGGCCGATTTTCTTTCTTTCCTGGAATAAATAGAATGCGATTACAATCGGAAGAAAGAACGCTGCCTCCTTTGCCAGAAAGGAACAGAGACAGAAGAAGAACAGATACGTGAAAAGTACTGGGCCATTGCATTTTTCAGCCCGAAAGGTAGCCAAGAGGCACAGCAGGGAAAAGAAGCAGCACAGCAGGTCAGGTCGGCACGCAATCCAGACGACTGCCTCGGAGTTAACCGGATGGAGGGCAAAGAGAAGACCCGCAAGAAATGAATAAAATGGCGCAGTCTTCTCTTCCTTGAGAAAAAGCATCGCCAATTGGTACACCAGCAGCGCATTGCATAGATGAATCAGTATGTTGACTAAATGATACCCTGCGATTTTGCCGCCGAAGAGATAGAAATCTCCCCGCAAAGATAGGATTGCCAAGGGGCGATAATATTCTTTTCCTCCCCTGAGGAAGAGATCTGAGATCGAAAATGTGCCGGATTGAACAGCTTGTAGAATGCCACCATCATCAATGGGGAGATAATCGGCGTGAATTGCCGAAATATAGACGACCAGCACCGAAACAGCGATACAGAGAAGGTGGATTCTATGTTGGTGCTTGTTCGGATTTGTATTCACGATACGGAGTCCTTGGTGCTTTTTTCGAGCTCATGAGGTTGTCTGCAAGGAGGTTCGAACGAGGATACGAAATAGAGTGGCCGCCCCTTGGTTTCATCGAACATTCTGCTCAGGTATTCACCGATGATCCCAAGAAAGACCAGTTGTACCCCCCCCAGAAACAACACCACAACCATTAAGGATGGATATCCTTTTACCGGGTTCCCGTAGAGGAGTTTCTGCATGATAATAACCGCACCGTAGAGAAAGGATACGAAAGCGGTGAGGAGTCCCAAATAGGTTGCCCACTTCAGTGGTGTGGTGGTGAAAGAAGTTATCCCATCAAGGGCGAAATTCCATAGCCGCCAGTAATCCCAGGTGGATCTGCCGGCAAAGCGTGGATCACGGTGGTAAGGCACCCCTATCTGAGGAAACCCAATCCAGGTAAAAAGGCCTTTCATGAATCGGTGCTGTTCCCGAAGTTGGAGCAGGGCGTCAACGGCTCTTCGGCTCAGGAGGCGAAAATCTCCTACATTTTCAGGGATTCTGATACGACCAACCCGCTGCATAAGCCGATAGAACCAGTGGGCCGTGAGCTTTTTTAGCAAAGTCTCCCCTCGGCGCTCTACTCTTTGGGCGTACACTACGTCCCATCCTTGCTGCCAGTGTTTTACCATCTCGTGGATGAGTTCCGGAGGGTCCTGGAGGTCGGCATCAATCACGATAACAGCTTGTCCCTTCGCATGATCAAGTCCGGCGGTCATCGCGATTTCCTTGCCGAAATTTCTGCTCAGGTCAAGTATAGCCACCCTTTCGTCATGGGCACGAAGAATCTTCATGACTTCCAGTGTTCCGTCCTGACTGCCGTCGTTCACGTAAAGGATTTCTACTGTAAGCAGCAAAGAATCCAAAACATTGGATAGTCTTTCATGGAAAGCAGGTAGTACCTCCTGCTCATTGAAAGCCGGAACAACAATGGAAAGGAGGCCACTCACGGAGGCAACAGGTTTGTCCGGGCAGAATGATTGAGGTTTTCCATTGGCGATTGGCATTCTTTTCCTATCCCCCTCCGTCATCTGTTTTGGATGTCGGTGCAATTATTCATGGTTGAACATTTATGGAAGTCTGACTGGCGGAATTCCAGATAGACCGCAATTGTGGATAGAGATCACAAGTTCTGTCCACTGGGCCGGACACAATCATGATATCCGGAGATACTCTGGTAATAGTTAACCAGGGTGGAATTTGGGGGGGATCTTGAGGGTCATCCACAATAACGGCCGCAAAGAGCTTGATCGACTTTGATGGACGGATCTTTTCTGTGAGAAAGGTTTTCTGGTTCACTCCCCCGAACTGCTTTCTTTTCTCACCGGTCTCACTGGTTCTGACGTCCACCTGATAAACAGTAAATGCGGGTAAATATAGCATAAGGTGTCGATAGCTGTAAAAGGAATAGGGCCCGATGAAAAGGGTGGTGGTCTTCGGGTTAAAGGTGCTGAGTTCCTTGAGAATGGCTGCAATGTTCCGATCGTGAATTCTCAATTCCTCACGACTTACGGGTAACGGGTAAAGCAGAAAGATGCCGGTATTCGTCAGCAACACGATCAGGACAAGGGCCTGTTTGAAATCTTTTCCTGTTAACCTTAGCAATTCACTGCCCAGAAACAAGAGGGCCACTGAACAGACAATTGCGAGTGGTGGCAGCAGGATCAGAACATAACCTGGATTAGCCGGGTGGATAAAGATCAGTAGGTAGAACAGGACGGAAGGAAGTATCCAGAAGGCGAAGAAAACAGCTTTCGGACCTTTGAGAACGGCAGACTTCCCGTTTCGGACCAATGCGTAAAATGCCAACAATAGGAGTGGCAAGGCCGCCCCCAGACTGAAGAAAAGGAAGCTATGCAAAGTTCGCCAGAAGGAAAACAGTTGTAAAAAGCCTCGTTCAAATACCGAATTATGCCCGGTATTAAAGCGCCAGAGTTCCCCGAATGCCGCTATGTATTTGTCCGTTCCGCCCGTCATGATGAGCATAGGTATCAACCAGGCGAGAACAACCAATCCCCCGAGTGCCAGTCCGGCTAAAATCCTTTGTATCGATTCTTTTCTTACCGAAAAGAGCCATAAGGGAAAAAGAAAAAAGACGCTATTCTGGCGAAATCCTCCCGCCAGTGCGAGGATAGAAATGGAAAGCCAGAGATACTTCGACTTGCCTTGGTGTATCCTCCAGCACAAGAGACCAATGATGGCACTGAAAAATGCTTCGATGCAGTAGGTAAGCGCAACTTCGCCGTGAAACCAAAAATCTGGACTTGTGAGCGCAAGAAGTGCGGCAATAGTCCCAACTCTGGCGTCAAATATCTCTTTGCCGAGCAGATATATGGTGGCAACCGTGAGACCGCTGAAAACAATGCTGATGAGAACAAAAATTGTATTGGCGTCGGAAATAAACAGATGCAAGAGTTTCCCAAGCATTACATAGAGGAAATAGCCTGGTGGGTGGGGCTGATGAAGAACAATATTGTAGTCTTGCAGGGCAAGTGCGAAATGCCCTGAGTCCATATGATATAGGTACTTGCTGGTGAAAGGAAGCCGTGAAATAAGAGTGAGCAGAAAAAGGAAAATGGGCATACAACTTGGCATCCGTTGAGATAGTTTTAGATAAATTCTATAGCATCCCCGACAACAACGCTTAGACCAAGAGTACCTGCCGGCAGTTCCAGAACGGAGACTGCCTTCAGATAGATGCGAGTCATGCGGTTGGCAGGGAACGAGCGGACTAGTGCCACGATCCGATTGTCCTTACCCAGAAAAACTGCATCAATAGGGAATTTCATGAAAAAGGTATGAATTCCGTTGCATGGGCGAATCAGAAGCCCTTTTCCCGCATCGAGTTTATCTTTCCCCAAGAGGCCCTTCATCCGTGCCGGCAGGCTTGCTGCAAGGGTTATATCGTTTCCCAGTTCAATTCCTTTTTCAGGAAGAAATGCTTTCATGGAGAAAGTCCCCTTTTCAAATTGACAATGTATCCAATAGGCATCCTCACCTCCTTTGACAAAATGGGGCAAGGGGGATTTGTTCATACATAGTATTGATCATGTAGGGGGAGACACAGGGGGGCGTCATTACAGAATGCGATTGGCAGTTAGTAACGACTTGTCTAATCTAAAGAAAAGAGGGCGCATATCGTTTTCCAAAAACGTTACGCCCCCTCAAATGCAACGGAACAGTAGAATTCTACTGTTTGCCCAACTTGACATAAATAAGGGCCAATTCAATGGCAATAACCAGGAGAATAATAGAATTGTAGTCCATAATAAGCACACCTCCCTTCAGGTTGAGTTAACCGAATATGCCCAACACTTGAATCAGTGCGGAACCGAGCATTACCACCAGTAGTGCCGGGAAAATAAAGAGTGCCAGGGGAAAAACGAGCTTGATGGTCGTTTTTGCGGCGGCTTCTTCGGCAAGCTGTCTACGTTTCGTACGCAGGGACTCAGCATGAACTCTCAGTGACTGGCCGAGGCTTGTGCCGAACTTTTCTGTCTGCGCCAGCATGATGACGAATGACTTGACGTCCTCAACCATGGTCCTTTCTGCCATGTCCTTCAGCGCATCCATGCGCGGTTTGCCGGCACGCGTTTCCCTTGTTGCAATCCGTATTTCCAGTGCCAGTGGGTCATTTTCGAACTGCGGGGTTTCCGTTACCCGTATGAGTGCGGCGTCCAGACTGAGGCCTGCCTCGACACAGACGGTCAGCAGGTCATGAATATCCGGCAGGGTATGAAAGATCTGGGTTTGCCGCTTGTTTTTCACATAGTACAGCCAGTAGCTCGGCAGGAGAAAACCGATAATCGCCAAGGTTATCGTAACGAGCAGCGGTTGTGTTTTGAAAAAAGCCTCCCGAAAAGTTTCTCCATGCAAGGTGGTCATAACCAGATAAATCGGATACAGAAGCGGCAGGAGAATTGTCAGGGCTATTTTGCTGCCCATTAAGGGGTAGACGTGCTCTTTTCGAAAACCGGCAGCCACCAGCATTCTCGCATACTTGGACTGATCTTTTGGAGACAGAGGAATTTTCGATCCCAAAGCGGAGAGGGTTTTGTTGAATTCGGGGGTTTTCCCCCTTCGCTCAATTGTAAACTCGGTTGTGGGATTAAGCTTATCCAGCCTTTCCTGAACTTCACTCTTGCCACCGAAAAAATGAAGCAGTAGTGCCCAGGCAAGCAGCGCAACGGCTATGAAAACTGCGAGTGTTATGATGAGGACCATAGCCTCCACCCCCTAGATTCTTATGTTGATGATGCGTCGTATTACAAAGAAACCGATTATTTGCATGATAGCAGCAGCAATAAGGATCATTCGCCCAAAGTCATCTTCCAGTAAACGCTTTTGATAGCCCGGGATCATGAAATTCATGAGAAAGAAAGCCCCAATCGGCATGGCTGCCAGGATATATCCGGTCATGCGCCCCTGGGCGGTATGCACCCTCAGTTGACGGCGGACCTTGATCCTTTCCCGAATCGTTTCGGCCAGTTTGTCAAGGATTTCGGCAAAGTTGCCACCTACCTCCCTGTTGATATCTGAGGCGGTGGTAAAAAAACGCAGATCGAGACTGTCGATCCTGTTGTTCAGGTTGTTGAGGGTGTCGTTGATGCGAAGCCCGAGCAGTTGCTGATCATAGGCTGTCTTGAACAGGCCCCCAAGCGGATCGGATACTTCGTTGCCTACCAGTTCGATGGCACTGGTGAAGGAGTGCCCCGATCGCAGGGAGCGGGAGATCATGGTGAGAGCGTCGGGAAACTGTTCTGTGAATTTTGTTTCCCGCTCGCGTTTTTTATATTCCATGTAAAAGAAGGGGACACAAAGAATGAGGATCCCAGCCGCGATACTCATGTAGATGTTTCTGGTAATGATGAAGCAGATGATGAAACCGCCGAGTCCGAGACCGATGACAATGGAAAGAAAGGTTGCCATCGTCACTTTAAGGCCTGAACGCTCAAGTCTTGAATCCAGATGGCGAAGAATGGGGTATTCCGTTCAGAAAAAGCTCGAGGGGAGGGGTTTCCTTGAGGATGTCGGCGCGCACATCCTGGGGCATGCCAGCCTTGTCGCTTCCCTTGGTCATGGCGACATGGCGCAGCCTTCTTCGCAGATGGGCCTTTGGTGAATCCTTCACCGCGATGAAGTTCAGATAAACCGCAAGAACGAGAAAAAATACGGTAATAAATATGATCAATGCAATCAGCAGCACGGGTTACCTCCTGTTTACTCGAATGTACCCTCGGGGATGTCGTAACCGTACACCCTGAATCTCTCGGCGAAGAATGGCCTGACACCGGTTGCTTTAAATTCGCCTATCACGTTTCCATCCTTGTCGATACCCCGCTGCTCGTATACGTAGACATCATGCATAACGATGGTGGCGCCTTCCATGCCGGTAATTTCGGAAACCTTGGTGATCTTCCTGGTGCCGTCCGAGAAACGAACCAGTTGAATGACGAGATCGATAGCCGATGTTACCTGTTCACGGATTGCCCGCTCCGGCAGATCCATGCCTGCCATGAGAACCATCGTTTCCAAGCGTGCCATGGCATCCCGGGTAGTGTTTGCGTGGATGGTGGAGAGCGAACCGTCGTGACCGGTGTTCATGGCCTGAAGCATGTCAAGGGCTTCACCGCCGCGCACCTCTCCGATGATGATTCTGTCCGGTCTCATCCTCAAGGCGTTTCGCAGCAGGTCGCGCTGTGATACTTCACCACGCCCTTCGATGTTCGGTGGCCGTGTTTCAAGTCGGACCACATGCTCCTGCTTCATATGGAGTTCTGCCGAGTCCTCGATGGAAACGACGCGCTCGTCGAAAGGAATGTACTCGGAAAGTACGTTCAGAAGGGTTGTTTTCCCGCTGCCGGTACCGCCTGAGATCAGTATGTTTAAGCGGACCTTCACAGCACCCTGGAGAACCATGGCAATGCGGCTGTCCAACGTACCGAAACGGAGCAGGTCGTTCATCTTCAGCGGTTCCATACCGAAACGGCGGATGGAGAGTGCCGGACCATCGATGGCAAGGGGTGGAATAATGGCGTTAACCCTCGAGCCGTCGGGCAGGCGCGCATCCACATACGGAGACGACTCATCGATCCTCCTGCCCACCTTCGAAACGATCCTTTCGATAATCTGGAGCAGGTGCTTGTCATCCCGGAAGCAGACATCGGTCTTCTGAAGCTTGCCGAATCGCTCGACATAAACCTGTGAGCTGTTGTTTACCAGGATGTCGGAGATTTCCGGGTCGGCGAGCAAGGGCTCCAGGGGGCCAAGGCCGAAGGTTTCGTGCTGGATTTCCACGATCAGCCGTTCCTTCTCCACCTGGTTCAGGGGTACGCCCTCCTCGACAATGAGACTCTCGATAATGTACCCGATCTCGCGGACCAGTTCATTGCTTCCTATCAAGTCAACTTTCGACAGGTCGAGTTTGTCTATGAGTCGTCGGTGGATACGGGTCTTCAGATCCTGGTAAAATTCTCTGTCTTTAGCTGCGCTTCCCGTATTAGTTTGTAGGGTGTCGAAAGCCATACGAGACTCCTTGTTTGAATGTGAACTAACTGTTTTTCTCTCCCCCGCCCCTCGCGGGCCTGCGCGCTGAAGCGCTACGGCGCGAAAGAGGGAGGGGGTTGGGGGGTGGGGGTAGTTGTAATGAAAACAATAGTTGTTATTTCTCCCACCTGTTCAGATTAGTGCGTCAGCGCTCAGCCCTATCAAGATGGGACGGATGCTATTCTCCCAAGTCTTTTTTCAACAGGCTGACCATGTTTTCAAAGGCTTTGCTTGCCGGGGAACGGGGCATTAGCTTGATAAGCGGCATTCCCTTGTTGATGGATGAAATAATATCCTCATAGTCATTTGGCAGGGTTATATAAACCTTATGCCCGAGAACACGCTCCGCATCCTTGATTTGAATATCAGACTTTGGCATGTAGCGGTTTACAACCAATTTCAGCCGATCTTTCCTGAGGCCTTTTCTTTCCATGGCTGTCAGGTAGCGCTTTGCTGTCTTGATGGTCGGTAGACTCAGTACCATGGTGAAAAGGGTCAGATTGGCATTCTCCAGAATGGTCATGGTACAGCCTGCAAGCTGTCCGCCGCAGTCCACTACAACATAGTCGAAGATACCCTTGAGAAAATGCAGCAGGCGGTTGACCTGCTCAGGGGTGATGTCGATTGCCTCGTCCACCTCGGTCGGCTCTGTCAAAACATAGGGACCTGAAGAATGTTGCGTCATGACCCCCATGAGGAAGTTTGCATCCAGTCGGGCGATGTTGTTGGTGACGCTGCTCAGGGTGTAGGAAGGGTTCACATCCAGAAACGTTGAGATGTCTCCGGTCAAAAGGTTCAAGTCCACCAATGCAACCTTGATGCATTCAGAGGCAAGTCCGGCAGCCAGGTTGACCGCTACTGTTGTTACTCCTGCACCCCCGGTCGGGTAGTAGACGGCGATAATTTTTCCCGCCTTGGTTTCGACAGGCGGTTTTGTGAACCAGAACCTGCCCACTTTCGTCAGAGCCTGGATCAGTTCCTCTTGGGAAATGGGGCTGCAGCAGGTACTCAACGGCACCGGCCCGCATTAGCTTTAGAATCCATTCCGTGCTCTTTTCAAAGGAGCTGACAATTACCGACAGTTTTGGATGGTTCGCGAGCAGATATTGAATCTCCTCGACTCCCCGGTTCAGGTCGCTAACTTCCAGGATGACGATATTGGCAGAGCTTTTCTGGATGATTTTCAGGCCTTCGCCAAAGTCGTCGACCGAACCTTCTATTCTGATAGTGTCGGCAAACGGCTGCACGATGGACGCAATCAGGTCTCGTGAGTTTTTGTCGCTGTCGATGATGACCATGGAAATATGTGGAGGCATATGAGTCTTGAAACTCCTCTATAGATATTTGCTGATTCAGTTTAAAAGTAATCTCAAGCAAATGAAAACTAAGTGAATGATTATTTAACTAGTCTAACTGAATTTGTGAATCGGCCTTTAGATGTGTCGCAGTTAAAACATCCTACACTTGAAAGTCCTGCACCAGCAGGTATTGTCCCAATAAGCACAATCCCAGGGGTGCCTCCCGCAAGCTGCCCACTAACTTTAGGACAATTACCTTGAGGGACTGAATCAGTTATTATTGCTTCAGCATAACTATAAAATGGGAATGCATCACCGGGTTGGTAGGTGGGGTCGGTTATGCAAGCTACCCCTTTATGTTCGCATGGGTTTGAAGTAGAGTCAACTATTGGTATAAACACTTTATACCCGTGAATTGTAGCGCCATTTACGACATAATCAGCGCCTTTATCGTTGATGATACCCTTTAGGGTGCATATGACAGGATTGTCAACGCCATTTGTAGTATAAAGGCAACTTGGATATGGCAAATTGCATAAGTCGGGAGGTTGCTTATTACCTGATAGGTAATTGTTGATATTAGTAACGGATGTGTCTTTGTCAAAAAAAGTTGTCCAACCGATCAAGGGGATCTCTGTCTTTTTTAAATAAAATCTAATTCCAGGTGTTAGGTTCGGGGAAATAGTTGTAATAGGAGTTATGTAGCCACAACTTGATGTGCATAATGTCAAATTAATCAGAGGAGGAGCGTTTCTAACAGCAACAGCTTGAGCTGAAACATTCATAAATGGCCATCCGGAACCCCCTCCAGGAAGCAAGCTTAATAGTTTTCCAAAAAAAATAGACACAGGATTGTTGCCAATTTTAACATTGGATACTGCTGAATTAGAGGTTCTTCTTGCTATGACTTTAACTGCATTGATATACGTTGTGTTATTTAAGGTTTGCCCAGGAATAAAGCCTGTGTTTGTATCCCAATGCCCTAAGATGATGTCACCGTCAGGATAATTATTTGTGTTATTCAGATCAGTAGGTGGTGAAGTACAGTCGGCTGAAGCCGAAACGAGAAAGACTGGGGAATCGCTAGGTACCATTTTGTTTTTGCAGGAAATTTTCCATGCTTCATTTCTTGATGCTGGTTGATTTGTCAACTTGCTACTTTCATTCAGTACTCTTGCACCGGCCAACGCCGCTGCATCTGCGGCATTTTGTAACTGAGATTTTGCTACATACATATATCCAATGTCTATGGCAAGTCCGACGAAGGCAAACAATACGATTATCATTAGTGCAATATAAAGCACCGCAATTCCATGGTTGTTTCCTCTCCGGATATATTTACTGAGTAGTGTTGGAGTCTTCATTTTCCACTCCTTTCCCAAGTCTTAACAGTATAGGTGCAGCCTGGAAGGTGCGATTTCTTTTCAATCTTTATTGCCAGCAGAGGTTCATCTTGAATAATCACTATGCTTCCTCAAAGAAGGGCACCCACAGTGTGGCACCCTTCCTTTGATTTCATCCAATCTTCTACGGAATCGGAACCCACCTCAGTTCCTTCTCTTCAGCAGGAGTCGGGTGCTTGTCAGTGGGCAGTTCGGTTTTGACTCCAGGTTCGGTCGGTTTCATCAGTTTCGGAGTGATGAAGAAGACCAGTTCCTTTTCCTTGATATCCTTTTGGGTCGAGCGGAACAGCGCACCTAAGATTGGGATGTCGCCGAGGATCGGAATCTTGGACATGGTATTGACGTTTTCTTCAGAGAGCAGTCCGGCAATAATAAGGCTTTCGCCATCCTTCAACTCCACATTGGTCCTGGCTGATCTGGTGTCGATAATTGGATAACCGTTAACCTGCAGGGTTCCCGCTATGCTGCTCACCTCGGCTGGGTCGATCTTCAGCCGGATCAAGCCGTTGTCAAGTACCTCGGGGTTGAAGAACAGCTTAACCCCGACCTCTTCGAAGACTATGGTGCTGGTGGATGACCCTCCGGTGTTCTCTAGCACGGTGTAAGGTATCTTGCTTACGGCGCGGAACTCTCCACGTTCGCCGGTCTTCACTAGCAGGTTAGGTTCGGCGAGTATCTTGGCGAGACCCTTTGTTACCAAGGCCTGGATTACTGCACCGATGCCTGCCGGGAAATAGGATACGCCGAGCTGGAAGGTGTCGAGAGGGTTGAAGGAGCCGAGGCCGAGTACATTTCCCGAGATGCCATTGCCGGATCCAACTTGACTACTGCTGAGACCGTTGCCAGTGGTGCTTGAGCTTGACGTTGCCCCTCCACTCGCGGCCCCGATCAGGTTCGAGAAACCTTCGGCGGTTTGCCCTTTGATGATAGCGCTGATGCCGAGTTTTTTGAGGGAAGTCTTGTCAACTTGAGCAACCTTCACCTGGAGAAGAACCTGGTTTGGTTGCGTCAATAATGATGTGGTTGATAACCTTGGCAGAGGCGCTGGTAGTGGTGGTCTTAATCCCTTCCTTTTCCGTCATACTGGTGGTGACATTGGAGCCTGGTGAATAGGCTGCTGCAATCTCCACCGCTTTTTGGACGGTCTGTTCATTCGTTGCCTTGCCGGTGAGGACAACCGTATCGTTAGCAAACTCCACATTGATGTCGTCTTTTGGTGACATTTGATGGATCATCGCTTCAATGGAGCTGGCGTCACCACCGACCTTGATATCAAAGAAGATCGGTTTTGCTTCGCCCCGTTCCCAGACGATCATGTTGGTTGTGCCGAGGGCAATGCCGTTCAGCTGAACCTGGCGCGGCGACAGCAAAAGGAACTCGGCAATTGCCGGATTGGCTATGGATATTCGTGCCGCTGGTTTGTTCAGGTTCAGCAGGATGCTTTTGTTGACTGCAACCTGGGTCGGTATCCCGGCAAAGACCGATACCGCGGAGAAGATGATTGCCGCCATAATAGCGGTGAAAATTGATCTGTGTACGTTGAGTCTCATTGTGTCACCTCGCTTCCTGAAGTATCGTCATTGTGCGTTTCCTGACGGTGAAAACTGTTTCGTCGATCGATCTTTGCCTTTAATGACTTCGACCGAATAGTAGTTCGGTACCGGTGCAGACCTGCGAATCGCTGATTTCCGGATTACCCGCACTCTGGTCGGCGAGGACTTGGTTTTCTCTGGCGGTTGTGATCCTGCAAGTACCTTCCTGATGGTCGCTCCGCGACCTACCACTTCGTCGGAATCCGAGTAGTTGCGCAGAAGGAGCTGCAGGGGACCTTTGTTGGCGGCAAGGACGAGGTTTTCAGAGTCTTCGGGAGTCAGGTCGAGGGTGACGGTTGGGACGACAATCGGCTTGCCGTCTTTCTGTTCCTGGGCTATCTGACCGGTTGCGAGAACCGGGACATTCTGAAGGACAATCTTGCTGATGGTTTCATTGGGAGATCCGGGGAGGGGGGTCGTGAGAACCACGTCCACTTTGTTGCCGGGGGTAATGAACCCTGCGACGCCTGCAACTTCGTTGACAGCCACGGTTACCGCACGGTGTCCGGGTGGGACGACATAGGTCATGAAGCCTGCTCCGGCGACTCCTCCGGTCGGCGCCAACTTGTCTTCGGTAATCGGTTCACCGGCAGGAATATTTTTGATGCTGATACGCCCGGCAGCCGTCAGTGCCTTTGGGTCCGTGGCACTACCAGGCGGCACGCTTTCTTTGGGCCACGGTGTAGTTTTAACCATGGTGTCGGTTATCTTGGAGCCGATGGGAATCTCCATGGCCGCTACCACGATTGTCTGATAGACCCCTGTTTTCAGCTGTTCCTGTTTTTGCAGGTAGTTGTACATCAGCCATGCCGCGACTACCGCAAAAACTATCGCCAGTGCTGTGACGATGATTACTGTTTTCTGGCGTGTCATATGCCCTCCCTCCGTCTGTTACTTCAAAATATGATATGAAACTTGCTGCTATTCGTACCGCATTGCGGTTGTTCCAGTAAGTGTGGCTGGCAATGGAATAAATGGAATAATTCTGTATTTAGAACGAAAATTGGTTATGTCTACTTGTACTACCACTGTATCACCAGGTGAAGGTGGAGTGGTTGCGTTTGTTGTTTTCGGTGTAGCAGTTGCTGGGTCATCTCCGGGGGCAAAAACTTTTACATTTATTTTTAATCCGGAATCGTTTTTGTCTATTCCACTATATAAGCTGTTACACGTTGTTTGAACAACAATGGATGCGTCGCCGCATACTTTGTTCTAAATAAGGTGAAATAAGGAGTTCTGTACCACAGCTGCTCGAGCTCCAGAACGTGCAGCTTGGGTCAAGGTGTTCTTTGTATACATGTGCACGACCAAACTCGAAGATGCCCATAACCAGAAGCATTAGCAGTGGGATAATAATTGCCATCTCGACGAGTGCCTGACCCTTGGAATTCATTCCGTTCATTCGTAGGTTTCTCATCGCGTTTCACCTCGTGTATTTCTCAACCCCGCACCGGCAGTAACCTCATCCGGTCGGCGGGATGGATATTCATTGTTTGGTATGTCCCTTCAAAACAACACTTTTTCGTTGAAAGTTTTTTATGTTTTAGGTGAAAAATTAGAGCATCCGGCAGTACTTCCTTCAGAGACTTCCTGTTAGAACTGTGCGCGGATGCTCTGATATCTTTTCCATTCGTCTGACATGCTGACCACCTTTAGAAGTGTGTTAGCCCAAATAAAATTATTGATAAAAACATTAAACACAATCGAATGGTTTGTGGCCGTGTTAACCGAGGCTTGCGCCGATTGTGCTAAAGGCATTATTTGTCTTCTGTCCAACAAGCGTTACAGCTGCAATTACCACGATGGCGATAAGGACCAGGAGAAGGGCGTACTCGACCAATGTCTGTCCTTCTTCTTTTTTGAGCAAGCTCGCGAGCCGGCTCGTGATTTTTACATACTTTTCTGTCAGAAATTCGTCATCTCAGTTCTCCTTTCGTTGTGATAGTACCCATGTTTCTGGGTTAGATGTTTTGTCAATCATGGCTTCCTGCCTCAATAGTAGCTGGTCACCTCCTTTTTGTCAAAAAATATTATGATGGGATGGAAACTAACAAATTCAGGTGAAACTTGATCAGCTTTGAAGCCTCATCTCCCCCTTATTGCGGGTGTTTCAGTACCCTGTCCTACTCAGGGGTTCGGTATGGAAGTGGCGATCTCTGAAAATTTAGTGTTTGTTTTTTGACCGACCACGGTAACCGCTCCGATGACGACCACCGCTATCAAAATGAGTAGCAATGCGTATTCAACAAGTGTCTGTCCTCTGGGGGTTTTCAGTATACGGATTGGGTTAAAACTTTTGTCTTTTAGTCGTACCATGTAGGCCTCCTTGCTTTGACGATTTTGGCAGGTTTGTAAATCGAGGAACGGCAATATCACTATGCGATGTGTTGATGTTTGTTGTAGTCAAACGCTGTTTATTCTCTCATTGATTTCAATGATACTTTTATGTAAAGCTTTGTCAAGTAGCACTGGTTATCTTATTTCTAAGCAAGATTAGTGGGTTGTTTTTTCTTCTGGGGGGATTTTTTTCTTAATATCTCTATAGCTAATTTTTGTCAAGAGGGATGGCGCGTTTAGTGCGTTGATTGGTTTCTGGAAGTCGTAATACCAACGACTGGATGCCAGCAAAACTTTAGCGGTGAATAAAAGCGGAGTGGTTTTTTTAACAACAAAAGCCGCTTTGGGAAAAGCGGCTTTTGAATATTTGCCCGGCAGGTGGCATATTTTTTTGTAGTTGGTAGGCGCCATGGGGAAACCAACCGACTTTGTAACATGATGTAATTACGAGATACAATCCTGTTTGGTGTTTGCAGGTTTACTAAAATGTCTGCAAAATGTACGGCAATTATTTCGCAGTATTACTAACACAAAACATTTTTCACCTCAATCCCCCAAATTACATTCCGTTATTAATTCGATTCCATCCGGAAACACCGGATGGAAACTACCTACTTTCTATTTGGCAAACCTATAAATTAAAGGGGTTGCCGGTATATGGACGAACACCGTAGTAGGAATGCACTTCGCTCTCCCACTTAGAGTCAGCCATGTCAGGCCAATTGCTTTTGTCAAAACCCGGAGCGTTTTCCAATCGCTCTTTATCGACATCCAGAATGAAGGATTCTCCATCCAGATCGAGTTTTAAGGCGTTAACCGGGATTGCAAACAATTTACTTCCTATGCCTATAAATCCACCGAAAGACAATACTGCATACAAGATACGGCCTGTGGTAAGATCAACCATGAAGTCTTCGATATTGCCCAGAAGTTCACCTGCTTTGTCTGCTACTTGAGTTCCGCATAAAAAACTTACTGATTTTAAATTTGATTTCATGTGCTTTCCTTTATTGTGGGTACTGTTTTTTGGAACTCAATTTGCTCCGAAAACCTCATGCCATTCGGGGAGTCCTTGTCCGTGTATCATTTAACCTCAGTCGAGTGGACAATGGCACTTTGGTGCATGATACGCCACTCTCAATTCACTATTTCCCCAAAACCTTTTTGACCTGACCGATCTTTTCCTGAACTTTGCCAGTCAACTTTTCACTAGTACCTTCGGCTTCCAGTTTGGGATTATCGGTGATTTTTCCTGCTACTTCCTTGACCTTACCCTTCGCTTCGTGAAATGTACCTTCCACTTTGTCCTTTATGCTTGATTTCATGTTATCCATCCTTAACTATTTCGATTTGACTACTGACGCATTAGCAGCAGTTATCATTGTTAGTGTCTAACGACCCCGCCTCGTCCAATAGAAGCCACCACCGCCGAAGATAAATAGCAAAACAACGATTATAAGTATGGTTTCCATGACTTACCTCCCGTATCTTTGATTTTTCCTCATATAAGATTATTAGCATAGGTTGTGCCAAGACCTGTGTTGAAAGAAATGGTTCTTTAAGATTATGAAATCATTGGGATTTGTAACGAGGACTGCAATAGGGGAGTGCGTGGCGAAGTGAAAACCGTAAACGTGGTCCGTCATATTTAATATAACTGCCATATATGACGGGCCAATTGAAACAACTTTATTTAAGAAATCATACGACCCATAGAAGCTACGGTTTCCAAAATAGTTGATGGGGATGCTATTCCTGTGAAATCCGCAGGAACCAAACTCAAAATTCTTCTATGCGGTATAGGTGCACCAAAAACAGAGAAAATCAATCGTAGGACAGGACGTGTGTCTAAGTCGGGGCAAAACCCTATGGGGAAGAGGCACAAAGGGCGCTACAGGAGAAGGTGGGTGGCCAGCGAGCAAGAGTAGGTAACGTCATGCATGCCTGACCTCAGTTGAGTGAATGGCTGTAGTGTCCGATGTCCTTCAGCTGCTGCTAATAGTCGCATGTGTTTTGCATCAGAGGTCCTGAGAGATTTTGATATGGTACTTTGAGGAAATAGTTGAAGAAGGTCAACAGGAAGTCGACATACGAAGGGAAATCGGCTTTTGCGGCGTACTAGATGGCGAGATAAGCTCATAAAAAAACTCCGAAAATGTTAGCAGTCTTGCATGCAAAACGCTAAATCCAAAAATCGGAGTTCTATCTATTTGATATTAAAGAAATTGGTGGGCGGCATGGGATTCGAACCCACGACCCCAGGCTTCGGAGGCCTGTACTCTATCCAGCTGAGCTAACCGCCCAAGGAGATTATAACTACACCATTTTGCCAGTATTCTCAAGGCTAAAATGGCTGAGATAATTAATAGCCATCACTTTGAAGATGGATGTCGTTATTTTTCCAGGACTCCAAAGATGGGGATGGTTTTTTCGGATTTCCCCTGGCTGTTCGTTGATATTGTCAGGTAGCCGTTAACGAAACGGTTGTCGCCTCGGGGTATTACCGACACCTTAAAAGAAGATTTTTCGCCCGGTTTAAGCACTTTTTTACGACAGCTGATGGTGGTCTGCGGCAATGCTGTTTTTAAACTGCTGATTTTAATCGTTTTCTTCCCTTGGTTTTCCATCTCCATAGTAACGTCTTTACGAACACCTGCTTTTACGGAACCGAGATTTATCTGTCTTGGCGTAATAACGAGTTCTTCGGTAACTACGCCTTTCATTGTTAGGGTATAAGCCGGTTTTTGCTGGTTAGCCAGATAGACAAAGACTTCTTTGGATACGGGGCCGGAAAAGTCGCTGGAGTCGAAGGATGTCTTTATGGTGCCTGACTTTCCAGGAGGAATTACCTTGTCGGAAACATTTGCGACCGTGCAGCCGCACGAGGATGAAATGCGGGTTATGGTTCCCGGTGCATCGCCGGTATTACGAAAAGTGAAGGAGTGTGTGACATCCTTTCCTTGAATTACATTTTTAAAATCGTACACACTTTTATCAAAGGTGAGTTGCGGGCCGGCCAAGGCTGGTCCGGTAAGGGAAAGTAAGGCAACCAGAACTGTTGCCATTGATAATCCGAGTTTCATTGTGATCTCCTTTAATGGATGATGTTGTTAAATCACGAGGCTGGATTCCCGATCAGAATCGCTTCGGGAATGACAGTTTTGGGAACTGGCGGAAGATTGACGCTAATCAGGTTTGTTTTTATCCTCTATATTTTATACCATAAACAAATTTTGCTAGCCATATTGATTTGACACTACTAGTGCCTTTTTGTTATAGAAGCATAGGAGAATCCAGCGTACAAAACAGGGTTATTAACTATGGACTTTACATTGAAGGAGATATATTCCGAAGAGCGCATCGCTCGGGAAGTCCAGCGCCTGGCCCAAGAAATTTCCGCTGATTACGAAGGTAGAGAACTTTTTGTCCTGGTAATCCTTAAAGGAGCGTTCATTTTTGCTGCTGATCTGCTCCGTAAAATAACAGTTCCCGTTACTGTCGATTTCCTGGAAATCTCCAGCTATTGCGGCATGGATTCAACCGGAAAAACAACGATGGTAAAAGATACTGCTCTGACTCTGCACGGGAAGGATGTGCTAATCGTGGAGGATATTGTTGACCAAGGCCTGTGCCTTTCTCTGCTCTTGCAGGATTTGGGTCAGAGGGGTCCTGCAAGTCTGAAGGTCTGCACGCTGATTGACAACCGAAAGCGACGCAGCCACCCCATTGAACCTGACTATGTGGGGATTAGCGATGTGTGCGGTTTTCTAGTTGGCTATGGACTCGATATGGATCAACGCTACCGTGAGCTGCCGGCTCTGTATGAAGTTGTTATCTCGAGTGCGGATACTTAACTCGACTATTTACATTGATCCTTGAACCTTCAACCTAATCCGGTGATAGCCTTTATGATTATTCAGTGTGAAAAATGCAAGACGCGATTCAAGCTAGATGATTCCCGGATAACCGAATCCGGAGTTCGGGTGCGGTGTTCCCGGTGCAGTCATACCTTTGTTGTTATGAGGGAGGCTTCTGAGGAGGATTCTGATTTTGAATCCATTCTCCAGGGGCTTGGCGGAAAAGAGCCTTCTGGGCAGGATGCCGAAAATGTTCCCCCGCTTGGCGGATTTTCAACAGACAAGCCCTTGGAGAAGACGGCTTCTCCACAGTCTGAGGAGTTTGTGGAAGATGAGCCGGAGCCGGAGTCGGAGCAGGAATCAGAGTTTTCTTCTCTTGAATCCCAAGTGGTTTCTAACGAGGAAGACGCCGAGCCGGAACAGGAGGAAATCCATGAGCAAAGCTTCTCAGATCTGCTGCGAAAAGGTGTAGGCCTTCCCCAGTTTCAGATGCCACCGGATTCTGATCCTTCTGAAAAGGTTACGGTTGAAAAGGACGCTCGGGGAAGTTCAGGGCTTTCAAGCCTTTTCGAAAGTTTCCCTGTTAAAGACAACCAGCGGGTTGATGATGATTCAGAAGTCTGCGCTTCAGCTGACAGCATTGTTGCAAACGACGTTCCCTTGGAACCTCCGCTTCCCGGGGAGTCAGAGCAACCATTTTCGATCCGTGAACATGTCTGGCCGGCTGCTGATTCAATAGCTGAAGAGGCCAAGGATGGTGATCTTTCTCCGCTTTCCATCTCTTCCCGCAGGAAAGGGTCCCCCTATCTGTCGATATTGCTGGGAATTCTGTTGGTCCTGTTCTTGGCAGGAGCAGGGTTCTATTTTTTTACTACCCAGAGTGGCGGCTTGACAGATTTGCTTCCGGAATCTGCAAAAGCCATGTTAGGGCTCGGCAAGAAAGCCGGTGGCTTGGTGGAAATCCGTTCGCTGGAAGGAACTTTCCTTGCCAACAGGGAAGCGGGTGAGATTTTCGTTTTGAAAGGTGATGTTTTTAATGTTTCCTCAAAGCCTCTGGCAACGATTCAGGTAAGGGGAAAGGTCTATGGGTCCAAAGGCGAGGTTCTCGTGCAGCAGACGGTCTTTTGCGGTAATGTTCTTTCCGGAGAGCAGTTGGCCTTACAGCCGTATTCAAGCATGGTGAAGGTGATGAACAATCAATTCGGAGAAACCCTGGCGAACTTCCAGGTGCCGCCCGGCAAGGGGATTCCTTTTGTAATTGTTTTCAAGGATGTGCCAATGGGTGCCAAGGAATTTGGCGCCGAGGTGGTGAGCCCGCTCGGATCGAATGCCCGATGACGCCAGTTGGGTAGAGTGAATAAAAAAAGACGCCCGGAAGTTCATCCGGGCGTCTTTGGATTTGCGATACTTGTTAGACTATTCGCTAACGCCTTCGCTGATGCAGTTTACGGGACATGTATCAACACAAGCACCACAATCGATGCAGCCTTCTTCGTCGATAACCCTTTTGCTGTCAGATTCAGTGATTGCACCAACCGGACAAGAATCATCACATGCACCGCAGTTGATGCATTCGTCAGAAATGGTATAAGCCAAGATATTCACCTCCCCTTGTTTATTTACCAGATATAATTTATAAAACGAAAATATCATAGGCAAAAAAAAATGTCTAGAGGAAAGGTTTTGTTGCTGGCCCCTTTTTGAGGAGTTTTTTTGCAGGAAAGGTTTTGCTGAAATGAATCACGTCGTCCTCGAAAAAACGTATGGATATTCGCGCGCAGAGGTGCGGAATGCCATGATTCGTCTCCTTGCTCCACTTGGTGGTATGGCGGCTTTTGTGCGGCCGGGAGAGCGGGTTCTACTGAAGCCGAATCTGCTTTCGGCTAAAACGCCCGAAGCAGCGGTAACGACGAATCCGGAGGTGGTGAGGGCCGTTATCGAGTTGGTTCGCGAGGCCGGCGCCATACCTTTTGTGGGTGACAGTCCGGGCATCGGAAAACTGCAGCGTGTTGCGGAGAAATGTGGGATATTTCAGGTCCTTGTTGAAACCGGAACGGAGCTTGTAGAATTTACGGAGCCAGTGCAGGTTGCCGGGTCAGGATTTTTCAAAAGATTCGAGTTGGCAAAGCCTTACCTGGAGGCCGACAGGGTGATCAATTTGCCCAAACTTAAAACGCACGGCATGATGACCATGACCTGTGCGGTGAAAAATCTTTTTGGAGCGGTAGTTGGTGCCGGAAAGATTGCCTGGCATTTGAGGGCTGGTGAAGATCGCGATCTTTTTGCACAGATGTTGCTGGAAATTTACCAACTCAGGACGCCGGACCTGAACATCGTCGATGCAATTACCGCTATGGAAGGGGATGGGCCCAGTGGCGGTGACCCTCGCCATGTCGGACTTTTGATTGCCGGGGCAAATGCTGTTTCGGTTGATGTTGTCGCGGCGGAAATTCTCGCTATTCCGAAGAAACTTCTGTATCTGGAACGGGTCGCCGAAAAAATGGCGCTTTCCGGGGTGGATCGCTCGTCGATACACATCAGTGGCTATCCCGTTAGCGAAGCTCGAATTTCGGATTTTAAGTTGCCGCCGATTTCCGATGTCCAGTTTGGTTTGCCGCGTTTTTTGTCCAGGCATATACGTCATTATTTTACGGCCTACCCGTATCCGATTCCCAAGAAATGCAAGCTCTGCGGCATATGCCGAGATGCCTGCCCCCCGGGTGCGATCGAGTTCCGGGATGGTTCTCTTCTTATCGATTATCCACGGTGTATCCGCTGTTTCTGTTGTCGCGAACTTTGCCCGGAGCACGCTCTCGGTGTCAGGGAGGGCAGGCTGCTGCGAATAATAAAAAAATACATATAATAAGATGTATGCACGGTTGACATTCAATAGTGGGAGTATTATATTAGGTATAACAAGTTTACGCTAATCCCGAAAAAATCCTGAGAAAGGAGGGCTGACGTATGTGGACTTCACGTTTTAGAATTCGTCCGGTAACCCATTGTAAAGAGGGGTGCCATATGTAGCCCGCTACCGTATCTGGTTGCGGGCGTCGCGGAAAAAGAAGCCTTCCTGCCTGTAAAGGGCAGGGGGGCTTTTTGCGTTTCAGGGGGGAGGGAATTTTGGTTGTTCCTCGTAGGGGCAACCCCCTGTGGTTGCCCTTGGTATGAGCATGCATGTGTTTGCACGCCGAAGTTACAGCGGGCAGGCACGGGGGCCTGCCCCTACATATTTCACAAAAATCTGCGGATGGGGTCACATAATCGTTCGAGGGCTTTTTCGAACCAGGGCCTCTTCTCGTGCTCCAGTAGGGTTAGCCGATGTGATAGTGTGAGGTCTTCAGTGAACATTTCGTCTATCTGACGGCCGAATTCGGGACTGTCGATGACCACATTTACTTCGTAATTACGGTGAAAGCTTCGCAAGTCAAAATTGGCGGAGCCAACGGTAGCCCAGCAGCTGTCTATCAGCATTACCTTGGCGTGGAGTATTGTTCCTTGCCGTTCGTAAATCTCAATTCCGGCTTTCAGAAGGGGGGAAAGGTAGGCTCTGCTGGCAATTTTTACCAGCGGCACATCATTGATAGCCGGCAGCAGAAGCTGTATCTGAACCCCTCTTTTTGCTGCGCGGAGCAATGACCTGACGATGCGTGGCCCGGGCACGAAGTAGGGGGTTACGATTCTAACGTTTTTAGATGCACCGGCGATAGTCATCCTGAATGAACTTCTTATGAAGGAAGCATTGTGATGGGGGCCGCCGCTAACGACCATGACTTCGGCGTCTCCTGCTGGTGATAAGCGTTGAGAGGGGGGACGTATTGCCGGGGAGGTTCCTGCTTCGCTTTCCCAAAGGGCGATGAAAAGTTTTTGTAATTGTCCGACAGCGGCACCTTCCAGGCGAATACCCACATCCCGCCAAGAAATGATGCTATCGCCAAAACCGGCATACTCATCTCCGATATTCATTCCACCAAGAAAAGCTCTGGTGCCGTCTATCACGGCAAATTTGCGGTGGTTGCGCCTGTCGAGCCAGGCAAGACCGCGTGTGAAAGAAGGACGGTTGAATTGGATGCACGTTATGCCAGCATCCTCCAAGTGACGGAAATAGAACCCGGGAGTCTCGAGACAGCCAAAATAATCGTACATGAGATAAACGATGACACCACGCTTAGCCGCTTTGATCAGGGCATCGGCGAAGAGTTGACCGATCCGGTCGTTGCGGAAAATATAGAATTCAATGCAGATATGGCGAGTTGCAGTGGCAAACTCGTGGAACATGGCGGGGAAGAAGTCGCCTCCATCCCGGTATAGTTCGACTTTGTTTCCGGAAAAGGAGACTGCCTGCGTGTTTCTCCTGAACCGTCGAAGAAAACGGGGAGTTCGGAAGATGCCAGAGCTTCTTTTGGGACGATAGGAAGCATGCTTCATAGGCATATCAATACCATGATAAGAAGAGAGGCGCGGGGAATGCCCGCGCCTCTTTGTTGATGAATATCAGACCCGGACAACTTCCTTCACGCCCGGTACTTTCGCCATCAAAGTTTTTTCGATGCCGTTTTTCAGCGTCACGGTTGACATGGGGCAGTGGCCGCATGCGCCAACGAGTCTTACTTTTACAATACCATCTTCAGTAAGTTCGACAAATTCCACGTCACCGCCGTCCGCCTGGAGGGCGGGACGAATGGATTCAAGCACTTTCTTGACTTCTTCGATCATTATAATTCCTCCTTTTGTTTTGTGTTTCTCTTTCCGGAAATCCCCGGTGTGGTCAAGGGATAGGGATCGATTATTTCCGCGAGCGCCTCTGGCGAGAGAAGCTCACGTGATACAATGATATCTTTTGTGCTTCTTCCGGTTCTGAGGGATTCCTTGACAATTTCGGCAGCCGCAGTGTAGCCGATGCGGGGAGCGAGGACGGTTGCCATGCCAAGTGAACTCTCAAGATAGCGGGAGCATTGGGCTATGTTGGCAGTTATCCCGGCGATGCAGGATTCACTCAGTTTGCGGATGGCATTTTTCATTATTTCGATGGAAAACAGGATGTTATGAATAATGACCGGCATCATTACGTTCAATTCCATCTGTCCTGCCTGCGCCGCGCAGGTAACCACCGTGTCAGCACCCATCACCTGAAATGATACCATGTTTACCATTTCAAGGATAACGGGATTTACCTTGCCCGGCATAATGGAAGAACCGGGCTGGACCGGCGGCAAATTAATTTCGTTGAGCCCTGTCATGGGCCCGGAAGATAACAGCCTTAAATCATTGGCAATTCTCGTTAGATTGATGGCGGTTCCTTTTAGTCCGGAACTGAGGACAACAAAAGGGTCCATGTTCTGAGTTGCCTCGATGAGGTTGGCGGCACTCACGACGGGAAGTCCTGTTTCCTCACGAATGATTTTGACGACCTGTTCAATGTAGCGTGGCTCTGCGTTCATTCCGGTGCCGATGGCGGTGCCACCGAGACCAAGCTGATAGAGGTTTTCCCGACAGCTGCCAAGATTAATGGTGTTTTTTTCAATGGCGACGGCGTAGGCTTCGAATTCCTGTCCGAGCCTGATGGGTACCGCATCCTGGAGGTGGGTGCGGCCGGATTTTAGAATGCCGTCAAATTCTTTACCCCTCGCTCGGAGTGAATCCTTCAGTCCCTCCATTTCGGTTAGCAGCTCCGCGATCATGCGCAGTGAGGAGAGCCGCATGGCTGTCGGGAAAACGTCGTTGGTTGACTGGGCCATATTGACATGATCGTTGGGATGGACTTTCGAGTATTTGCCCCGCTCGCCCCCCAAAATTTCCTCTGCGCGGTTAGCCAGGACTTCGTTTGCGTTCATATTGTGGGAAGTCCCCGCGCCAGCCTGGAAAGGGTCTACGACAAACTGGCTGTCGTACGTGCCGGAAAGAGCCTCTTTGGCTGCCTGGATGATCGCATCACCGATCTCCCGCGGGAGTCTGCCCGTTTCCATGTTGGCCATGGCAGCAGTCATCTTAATGGTAAGGGTGGCCCAAACAAAGGCAGGGTGGGGTTTGAGCCCGGATATGGGGAAATTGACGATGGCCCGTGCCGTTTGAGCACCGTAATAGGCATCAGCAGGGACTTCTAGTGTTCCGAGAGTATCTTTTTCTGTTCTTGTTATCATCTGGTTTTCCTTGAAAGAGAAGACGTGCGGAGGTTTCCGATCATGATTTTACCTGGAAAGAAACCCCTCCAGCCTCAATAACTCCTGCGTATTCGAAACGAGAAAGTGTGCGCTTCCCATCTCTGCCGGAAGCTTCAGGTCAACGTCATAGCGATCGCCGACAAAAAGGCACTCTTCAGGATTTTTGAGGATGGTGGAGAAAATGTGGTTTAATACATCCCGATCCGGTTTCGGTTGCCAGAAATCTTCGATGGTGAATATCCTGCCGAACAGATCTGAAAGTTCGAGTGTTTTCAGGATTCTGTCGGTCAGGGTGCGATTATTATTTGTGTACAGATAGAGATCAAAGCGTTCCGCCAATTTTGCAAGAAGGTCTGTTACCCGACAATCCGGCTTCAGGATCGTTTCAGGGTGGAGCAGCGGCGTGACAGTGGTATGGAAACCGGCGACACTTCCTCCTAATTCTATGCAAACCATAGAAAGGGTTGCTTCCTGGCCTTTTTCACGAGAAAGGCGTTCTCGTGTTTCTCTGATAAGGAGAGCGGCAGTGTCAGCGGCTATGCCTTTCAGGTTAGCAATATAGAGTGCTGCACCTCTTTTGATTTCATCGGCGAAACCATCACTGAAATAGAGGGTGCCGTCAAGATCAAAGATAATGGCCCGTATCCCCGAAGCCATCGGTCAGTGTCTCCCTGGTGAGGGAGGGCTTTTTGAGGGGTCATCATCGGAATCTGGGAGGGTGTGGTGAGAAAAGTGTACTATCATGATCTTGCTGCTGAAAAGTGTAGCATGAACCCCTGTCGTGTCAAAGTTTATCGTACCGGGCGCAGGTGGTTAGGCGGAGCAAATCGTGAAGAAGCCGAACCGGAGACTGTCCTGGAATCAAAGAATAACTATAAATAATGACGAAAACTTTGTCAATGCGGATTCGGTTCCTGGGCAAAAGGACGAGTCTTTTGTACTTTGCGAGGAAGTAACTACTCAGCACATACTGAAATTGCTGGATAGTCCCCCCCGCCCCTCATCCCCTCCCTCAAGGGAGGGGAGCTACATTCTTGGCTTCAGCAACACTTTGCTGAATTAGTTATGCGCGGCAATACTTTTTCGATAATATCTGTATACGTTTCGTCCTTGCAGAGTGTAGAATTGCCCGCAGGAAAAGACCGGTTTCAGAGGAAACAGAGCCGCTTTATGTATGTTGACACACATTGCCATCTTGACCATCCAACACTTGCATCGAGACTGGAAGAAGTCCTTGCCTCGGCTCGTAAAGTAGGTGTGGATAGATTCATCGTTCCGGGAGTTTCTCCGGAAAAATGGGCTGGGATTGCCCGGTTAGCGGCCGGAACAACGGGAGTCTTTGCGGCGTTCGGCCTTCATCCTATGTTTGCAGCCCGCTATGACGAGCAGCTTCTGGAAGAGCTTGCCAGGTATGCTGCGAAAGCCATAGCTATGGGGGAAATCGGGCTTGATTATGCTCTGTCCGGAGTTTCTCGCGAAGTGCAAGTAGCTGCCTTTCGCGGCCAGCTTCGTCTTGCCGTTCGAATGGGGCTTCCGGTGATAATTCACTGTCGGAAGGCTTTTGCTGACCTTCTCCACATTTTGCGAGAAGAACGCGTCCGTCAGGTAGGGGGGGTCATGCATGCCTATTCCGGCAGTTATGAGATGGCATGCCTCTTTGGTAAGGAGGGTCTACTGATATCGCTTTCCGGTGCAGTAACATACCGCAACGCGGTAAAGTCTCCTTTGGTGGCATTACGAATGCCGCTTGAACAGCTGCTTCTGGAAACAGATTCTCCGGATATGGCGCCCGAACCCTATCGAGGAAAAGTAAACGAGCCGGCTTTCCTCATTGAAACAGTCCGGGCAGTTGCGAGAATACGGGATATTAGTGTTGAGGAGGTTGCGCAGGTGACGACTGCCAACGCCGAACGCCTTTTTCGGATAGTGTAGCCCGTCATCACGACCAGTAGCGAGGGATCTTGGTACGCACTGAAAAAACAGATCTCTCCCTTTGGTCGGAATGACATAATGAGATGTATATCTGTTTTTTGCGAGAGCATCAACTTTGCGCAACGCAACTTTATTTGTCACCTACTGAAAGTTCAAGATATATCACCCCGCCCCTTGCGGGGGGGGTTAGGGGTGGGGGCGTTTCTCATGATTGACTCTGTTGCAGCTTCACCCACCCCTCAATCCCCTCCCGTCAAGGGAGGGGAAGAAAAGTCCCGCTGTCCGTACTACCTTGGCTGAATAGTTACAAACAGGAGAAAGATAATGACAGAACAACATCGTTTTTCACGGACCGAGATCCTGATCGGTCCGGAAGGGGTAGAGAAACTGCGACAGGCAACGGTGGCGGTTTTCGGTCTTGGGGGTGTCGGGGGGCATGCCGCTGAGGCGCTTTGCCGTGCCGGGGTGGGCCGTCTTATTATTGTTGATTTCGATGATGTCTGCCTCACCAACATCAATCGCCAGATTATTGCACTGGATGATACGGTTGGAAGGTCCAAGGCTCTTGTTATGGCAGAGCGAATGAAACGCATAAATCCTGCTGTGGATGTGGTCCCGTGCCAGGATTTCTATTCTGCCGAGAACAGCGATTTTCTGCTGTCAGAGAAGTATGACTACGTGCTGGATGCCATCGACCACATCACCAGCAAGCTGCACCTGATACAAAGTTGCTGTGAACGAGGCCTGCCGATACTCTCCAGCATGGGGGCTGCTTCAAAGGTTGATCCGAGTCTGATCCGGGTTGCCGATATTGCTGATACCCACAAGTGCCGACTGGCCAAGATCATTCGAAAGCTTTTGAAAAAAAGGGGCATTGAGCGTGGCGTGAAAGTGGTGTTTTCAACCGAGGAATTCCGCGAGCTCGCTCTGAATGAAAATATCTGCAAGGAGGACTGCATCTGCCCCAATAAGGATGAACAGGTATTTTCCTGCAGACACCGCCGTATTACCCTGGGAAGTATCTCGTATATCCCGGCCATTTTCGGTCTGACCATGGCCGGCGTGGCGGTAAACGATATCCTGGCTCGGGAATAATGTGTTCTGACCGATCAATGACTATGCTTTTGCGAGAATTATTCTATAATTTAATAAAATGTTGTTGGGTCACGTAGGGGCAGGCCCCGAGCCTGTGCGCTGAAGCGCTTCGGAGCGTAAGCACATGCCTGCCCAGGTTGAGCGGCCACAGGGGGCCGACTCTACGCATCAAGGAGGATCACCATGGGGAAGGAGTATACACTGCAAGAAGCTCTCAAACTGGCAATCAAGGCTGAAAAAGACAGCATGGACTTCTATCTGAAAGCAGCGTCATGAGTGTGATCGACCGGGCGAAAAAAGTCTTTCATCTCCTTGCCAGCGAGGAAGATGCTCACCTTAGGTCCTTCTTCGCGCATTACAAAGGGCAGGAATTTGGCGATATCTCGTCCTACATTTTGACGCCACCTGATATGACGTCGGCAAACTATGCTGCGCTGGAGCAAGCCATCGATCGGGAGACCCATGAACAGAAGGCTCTCGAGATAGCCTTGCACGAGGAAAAGTACCTGATCGACAGGTATTCTCAGTTCGCCCATGATATAGTGGACCCACTTGTTCGCGGCATCTTCGAGAGGGTTATTCGGGAGACACAGAAGCACTATGACCTGATTGCGGCAGAATATTCCTATGTGATGGGAATGGTTCATGAATCTGATCAGGATATTTACGTCCGTGAATAGAAAGTCTCATTAAATTGGACGATTGGCTTCTCAAGGGGCTAAGGACTTGTAATTTTAAAATAAAATAGCTTGACTTCCGGAGCGTTGTTTTTTATTTTACAACAGATTTTATGGTAATAACCCCTAGCATATAGGGGTTATTTTTTGTTATCGATATATATTAATGTATATAGCACAATGTGATTTGATGTTTTGTCGTGCCTGCAGGCTGATTCGAGGCCTGCAGTGCAAACTTACCATGCAAGAAAAAAGGAGGAGCACGTGAAAAAGAGTTTGGTAGCAGTTGTTGCTGTCCTGGGTGCCTGTTTTATGGCAGTTCAGGGAGTAGAAGCAAAAACCCTCGAAGATGTCCTGAAGGAGAAAGGGGTTATCACCGAGGCGGACTACAAAGAAGTCACCAAGGTCAAACCCTATGACTACAAGTTGGGCAAGGGTTTTACGCTTCACGTCGCCGGATGAGAAGTTCCAGCTTACCATAGGCGGGCGCATGCAGTTCCGCTACACTTTTTATGATTATGATTCAGCCAGCATAAAATCGGATTACAGCACCTGGGACGCCAAGCGTATCAGGCTGATCCTTCAGGGTTATGCCTACAGCAAGGACTTGACCTATAAGTTGGAAGCAGATTTCAGGCAGCTTGCGCAAGGTGCCGACAAAAGTACCGCAGGCGGACTTCTTGACGCGTATCTGAATTACAAATTCATGGATGAAGTGCAGCTCCTGGTCGGCCAGACCAAGGCCAGAAATACCCGCTCTTATCTCATATCTGATGGCGCGCTCATGTTTGTTGACCGTGCACCCTACATTGGATATCTTTCCCATGGCTATGACATCGGCGCTTATGTTCATGGCAAGATTGCCAAAGGTCTTGTCGAGTACACCCTTGCTGCTACCAATGGCGATGGCCAGACTAATACTTCTTCAGATAACGACAACATGTTCTCAACCAGAGTTGTAGTCAACCCCTTTGGACTATGTCGCTACGACGAACCTGATCTTGCTATCAGCAAGAAGCCGCTCCTCTCCATCGGGGCCGACTATCTCAATAACACAGTAGCAACTGGTTCCTCTACCGCTGGCTATGCCAAGACGTTTCCACCGACTCCCGCCGGGACAAAGAATGAATTCAACAACTATGGCTTTGACGCCCAGTTCAAATGGATGGGTGTGTCTGTGATGGCCGAGGGTGATTTTGTCCAATTTCAGAATAACTCACTAATATCACGCAGTGCTCTGTTGGCTATCTTGGTCAGGTTGGCTACAATATTACTTCCGGAACTCGGGCTTGCCATGCGTTATTCCGTGTATGATCCGAACAGGCTGTCGGCGGTGACATGCAGACCGAACAGATCGGTGCTGTTTCCTACTACTTCAGCAAGCACGCTCTGAAGCTGCAGGCTGATGTGGGAAATATTCACACACAGAAGGGTTCCTTCGCTGCTTCGCAAGACGACATGCAGTACCGCGCACAGGTACAGATTATTTTCTAAACAGGTTCACAACCGGCTCTTGTAGCACGAGCCTTCTTCATGTTTGATAGTGTGGGGGGGAGGAAGATTCTCTCCCCCGTTTTTTAGCTATCGATATAGTATGAAGTTTATAATGCTTTGAAATATCCATTACATTTCGCAATGGAGGGATTTGCGATAAAAGCATTTTTTTCCGTTTTGTTTTCGTTTATACTGTGCGCTGTTCTTTCCTGATTCCATGGAATGGCAGTCTCTCCAGGGCGAACTGCAATCTGAGGAAACCAACCAACGAAAGGAGAACAATGTATGAAACTTTTCAAGACAGTGTCATTCTCACTGGTGGCTTTTGCGTTTGCACTTTTTGCGACCTTTGCCCCCTCCACTTCCCAGGCGGAACCCGCCAACAAGACTATTATTCTGGCTACCACTACCAGTACCCAGGACTCCGGTCTGCTTGGACGTTCTGATTCCGATGTTTGAAAAACAGACTGGCTATATGGTGAAAACCATTGCGGTTGGTTCGGGACAGGCCATGAAAATGGGCGAAAAGGGCGAAGCCGATGTGCTCTCGTGCACTCACCTGACTGCCGAGAAGAAATTCGTTGAAGAAGGCATACGGCGTAACCAGGAAAATTGTCATGCACAACGATTTTGTTATTGTCGGCCCTGCCTGCGATCCTGCAAAAATCGCTGATGCGAAATCAGTTAAAGAAGCGTTCAATAATATTGCCGCCTCTGGCTCTTTATTCCTTTCTCGTGGGGACAATTCCGGCACCAACGCTAAGGAGAAAAAAATCTGGAAGGCTGCAGGGTATCACCCCGGTTGGACAGAAATGGTACCAGGATACCGGTCTTGGCATGGGAGCAACCCTTAATGTCGCTGCTGAAAAAAATGGCTATACCCTTACCGACCGCGGAACCTATCTTGCTCTGAAGAAAAACCTCGGACTGAAAATTATTGTTGAGGAGCGATGCACTGCTACTCAATGTGTACCATGTGATCGAGGTAAACCCTGCCAAGTGGCCGAAAATAAACATTGCTGGTGGAAAAGCTTTTGCCGAGTTCATGGTTGCGAAGAAGGCCCAGGGTATTATTAAAAATTACGAAACCGAAATATTCGGCTCACCGCTGTTCTTCCCGGATGCTGGCAAAGATCCTGCGTCTTTGGGCGTTAAGTAGATGGATTTGATTCTTGAGGGATTAGTCAAGGCATTCCAGTTGATCGCTTCGCTGGATCCGGAAGTGCTTGGGATTACCTGGCTTTCGCTTAAGGTTTCGGGGTTGGCGACGCTCATCAGCGTGTTATCGGGATTTCAAGCGGGATGGTCGTCGCCCTTACCCGGTTTCCCGGCGAAGAAATTTGTAGTTAGTGTCGTCAATACCGGCATGGGGCTTCCCCCGGTTGTTGTCGGTCTTTTTGTCACCGTTTTTCTTTGGAGGAACGGCCCTCTCGGATTTCTGAATATCCTCTATACACCGACAGCCATTATCCTTGCTCAAGCGGTCATTGCAACACCGATTGTAATGGGCATCTCCATTGCCGCGCTGCAGAATCTCCCTGCCAAGATGAGACTGCAGATTCTTTCTCTCGGAGCAACTCGGCTGCAGATGGTCTGGATTCTGATTCGTGAGGCACGTCTTCCTCTCATGGCGGCCGTTATGGCCGGATTCGGTGGGGTTATTTCCGAAGTTGGCGCCTCTATCATGGTGGGCGGTAACATTTTGGACTATACTCGCGTCCTGACAACGGCTACAGTAATGGAAACAAGCAAAGGCAATTTCGACGTGGCATTCGCTCTGTCGATCATTCTCCTGTTGCTCGTGTTTATCGTTAATTATATATTTACCCTCATTCAACAAAGAGAGAGACCACGGTGACCCTCAAGGAAATTATTCTTTCAGTAGAAAATCTCAAGGTGGAACTTGGTGGGGTGTCGATACTGGACATCCCTTCATTTTTTGTCCGTGAGAAGGAATTCGTCTCGCTTGTCGGCCCAAATGGCAGCGGCAAGTCAACATTGCTCCTCGCGCTTAACTGTCTTATTCGCCCTGTGCAGGGACGGACTTACCTACCGCGATGAAGCCATTGAATCCCGTGATGATGTCTTTAACTACCGGCGCAAGGTGTCCATGGTTTTTCAGGAGCCGCTTCTCTTCGATACTACAGTTTATAAAAACGTAGCCTCGGGTCTGAAAATACGGGGACTTAAGAGAGAAGATGTTCGGGAAAGGGCAATGCGCTATCTGAAATGGTTTAGTATCGAGCATCTGGCCCCTCGCTCGGCACGCAAGCTTTCCGGCGGAGAAGCTCAACGGGCAAGCCTTGCCCGGGCGTTTGCCATCGAACCGGATATCATTTTCCTTGACGAGCCTTTTTCCGCGCTTGATCCTCCCACCCGAAACGCCCTTACCGATGATCTGGACAG
The DNA here is from genome assembly GCA_963717775.1 of uncultured delta proteobacterium. Classification (GTDB taxonomy): domain Bacteria; phylum Desulfobacterota; class Desulfuromonadia; order Geobacterales; family Geobacteraceae; genus RPRC01. The sequence goes on along the minus strand of CAVQWZ010000014.1, from coordinate 190,171 downwards.
GATACTCCGTCAAACCGGCATTACCGCAATCATGGTTACCCATGACCAGTCTGAGGCACTCCGCATGTCGGATCGCATCGTGGTCATGAACAGCGGCTCAATTGTTCAACAGGGATCCCCCCTTGAGGTCATGAATAATCCTTCTAACGAGTTTGTGGCAAGTTTTGTCGGGATGGATACGATTCTTGAGGGCAAAGTAGTGAAATCAACGGAAGGGTTTACTACTGTTGCAGTTCCTGGTGGGGAGATTGATGCTGTCGGAACGTATACGCCGGGTGATAAGGTTTATTGTTGTATCCGCCCGGAAAATGTCTCCATTGAACTGGTTCATCCTGATGATCTCACCAGTGCAAGGAATGTTTTTCCGGCAGTGATTCGTGACATCTCTTCGTTGGGACCATTTCTTAAGCTTACCCTTGACTGCGGCTTCCCTCTTGTCTCCTATGTTACTCGTGAAGCATTTACCATGCTTGAGCTCAAAGAAGGAAAAAATGTTTTTCCTTCCTTCAAGGCAACTGCCGTTCACCTGATTCACGGCAAATAGCTTTCTGCTTTTTTAATCACCCCTGTATTTATGACACAATATTTTCTGGAAGGGAGCCGTTACCAGAAACGGCTCCCTTTTTTTGCGCTCAAATAGCTTTGATTCATCATCATGTTCTTCCTTTCAACGGTAGGATGGAACACAGCAATCATTCGGCAGAAATGGCACAGTCACTTGACGGAATACAGTATTATCTGTTAAATGAAAGGCTCATTTAGTTTGCCAATGAATTTGCTTGATTCTATTAACCAGGGAGTCCCCTATCATGCCTACCTTCGAAGAAGCGCGAAAGATAATACTCGACAGTGTTGTTCCCCTGGGAGTGGAAAAAGTGGAAATCTTGTCTGCAGTCGGCAGGGTGCTTGCCGAGGACATTTCCGCTCCCTGGGACATGCCCTTGTGGGATAATACGGCCATGGATGGTTATGCGCTGCATGCTGATGACTGCCCGGAGACTGCCACCCTGAAACTTGCCGGTTTCCTTCCTGCCGGTGATCATATGACCGAAGAGGTTGAACGTGGTACCGCGGTGAAGATCATGACCGGCGCCCCCATCCCTCCTGGTGCTGACGCGGTTGTTCCCTACGAGGAGACGGAGGAGAAGGGTGACCAGGTTTTCATAAAGACGGCGGTAAAACCGGGAGATCACATCCGTTTCAAGGGTGAGGATGTGAAGACCGGCGAGATGGTTCTCCCGGCTGGAACTCTGCTGAGGCCCTCGGAGATCAGCATGCTGGCTTCCTTTGGCAAGATTTTCGTACCGGTCCATCGCAGGGTGCGTGTTGCTATTCTCTCCACCGGAGACGAGCTATTGGAACCGGGTGAGGCGCTGGTGCCCGGCAAAATTATCAACAGCAACTCCCTGGCGCTTGCCGCAGCGGTTATCCAAGCCGGCGGTATTCCTGTCATGCTTGGAATTGCTCGGGATAACCGGGATAGCCTCCGCGAAAAACTGGTCGAGGGGTTGCGGGCCGATGTTTTGATAACCTCCGCAGGTGTCTCTGCCGGTGACTGTGATTATGTTCGAGATGTTCTGCGCGAAATGATGGTCACCCAGGTTTTCTGGAAGGTGGATATCAAGCCAGGCCGCCCCACCGCCTTTGGTCTTCGGGATGGAAAACCGGTATTTTCTCTTCCCGGGAATCCGGTTTCAAGTCTCCTCACCTTTGAAGAATTTGTCCGACCGGCGCTCCTTAAGATGATGGGCCATTCTCGAGTATTGAGGCCGATGGTTAAGGCCACCCTCAAGGAGGGGGTTCGCAAAAAAACGGGCAGGGTCAATTTCGTTCGGGTGGCTGTGGAGCAGGAAAATGGAGAATTTGTTGTCCAGAGCGCCGGCAAGCAGGAGACCGGCTATTTGAAGACTCTGCTTCTTGCTGACGGGATTGCTGTGATCCCTGCGGATCAGGGAGATCTTAAAGCTGGCGATCGGGTGGATGTCCATCTGCTGGACTGAAATAAAGTTTGGAAAACATGCATACTTGAAAATCATAATACATAGCTATAGTGCTAGGGAGAACTTATGAGCTTCAATCATTTTGACGATCAGGGCAAGGCAATCATGGTGGACATTAGCGCCAAGGCCCCCACTTTGAGGACTGCTATTGCCACGGCCACTGTTTTCCTGAAGAGGGAAACCCTGGAAAAAATTGTTGGCGGTACGGTGGCAAAGGGCGATGTCCTCGGTGTTGCGCGCCTTGCCGGAATCGCCGCCGCGAAAAAAACCCCTGACCTGATACCGCTTTCCCATCCCCTTGCCCTCCATGCGGTGACGGTTGACTTTACCTCGGACCTGGAGTCTGGAACTGTTCGGGTGGAGGCCATGGTACGTGCCTTCGAAAGAACCGGGGTGGAAATGGAAGCCATGGTGTCTGCATCGGTCGCGGCCCTTACCATTTATGACATGTGCAAAGGGGCAGATAAAGGGATCCGTATCGGCGAAGTGGCGCTGCTCTTCAAAGAGGGTGGCAAGAGTGGTACCTACAAACGGGAGGTAAAGCTGTGAAGGCTGGAATCCTGACGCTGAGCGATAAGGGCGCCCGTGGTGAACGAACCGATCTGAGCGGTCCGGCCCTTACGGAGTGGCTGCGCTCTCGTGGTGTCGAGACTGCCGCCTATGAGATGATCCCTGACGAGATGGAGCTGATCTCGAACAAGCTTGCCGATTGGGCCGACAGTGGGGCGCTGGATATTATTCTGACAACCGGCGGCACGGGGGTCTCTCCACGTGATGTGACACCGGAAGCCACGATGAAGATCCTGGAGCGGGTGATCCCCGGCCTGGGGGAGTTGATGCGGTTCAGGAGCCTTTCCAAGACCCCTTCCGCGGCTCTCTCGCGGGCAGTTGCCGGGATCAGGGGGAAGACTCTCATTATCAACCTGCCGGGAAGTCCGAAAGGTGCGGTGGAAAATATCGAGGCGGTCTGGGAGGCAATTCCCCACGCTGTTGCCAAGATTCAGGGTGATCCCAGCGACTGCGCGATTTGAAACAAGCATCGGACTATTTGCCGTAGTCTCTGGTGGCGATGATTACCTTGTTGCTGTCAGCAACAGCCCGCCGTCCTGTACCGTAACCAGGCTGGATGAAAATCCCCTTCGCTTCATGCGGAAGAGCAGAAACGGAGCGGCCAGAGCGTAGGTGTCGGGGAAAAAAAGTCTCACCGTTTCAACTTGGAAACCCTGAAATATCGAGGTTGTGAGGATGGGGGGGGATTTTTTTTTCGCTTACAATTGTATAGTATGTTTTATAGTGTTTATGCCTATCGCTATTCATTTTAATCAATAGTCGATGTGTTTGACGCTTTCGGGGCAGAGGGAAATGAGGATGAGGCGACAGGTTTCTCGTGCGGATGTAAGGCTGTGCATGGGAGCAGTCTACTATGGACAACCCTGTCTGGCCAAGGCTTTTATCCTTACTCCACAGTTTCTAAAGCGGTTTGGATTTGATGATTTTTGAAGTAGTACTCAAAAGGGGGATAGTCGGAATGCACAATAGAATTGATATTAGTAATAAACTCCAGGGGGAGACCCTGGTTCGCAAGGGGTTGATGAAAAAGCATGCCGGTGCTGAGCGTCTCCGTCTTGTACCGGAGCTCAATGTGGTTAAAATCGGGGGCCATGGCGTCATTGATTACGGTAAAGAGGTGGTCATCCCTCTTATGCAGGAAATCGGCGAGCTTTCGGAAAACACCAGATGATGGTGGTTACTGGCGGCGGGGTCAGGGTTCGGCATATCCTCGACATCGGGATTGATTTGGGAATGCCCACCGGCGTTCTGGCAGAGCTTGCGGCGAAAATCAGTGAACAGAATGCTGAGATCGTCACGCTGCTGCTTTCCAAGTGGCATGGTTCACGGGTCAAGCCGGGTGACCTGCTCGATCTACCCACTATGCTCCACTTGGGACTTGTTGCCCGTTATCCATGGGACCCCGCCTTACGGGCTTTTCGAACATCCGCCGGAATCGGGACTCATTCCTCCCCACCGGACCGATACCGGTGCCGTGCTCATGGCGGAAGTGTTAGGTGCCAAGAGCTGTATCCTGGTGAAGAACGTGGATGGCCTCTTACTGAGGATCCACGCGTCAACCCCGATGCAGAACTGATCAAGGAAATAACGGTGGACGAACTCATTGAAAGGGATATGGAAGACATGGTCATGGAAAGGAAGATCCTCTTTCTTCTTCGAGACACCGTGAGCGTAAAGGAGATCAAGATCGTTAACGGCCACAAGCGGGGCACCCTTGAAAGGGTTCTGAATGGTGAGAATGTGGGCACCACTATCCGCGCATAGGAGCCTGTCGGACTTAGGGTAAATCTGCTGCAAATCCGTCTGGACAGTCCATATTCCGCCGCTTTATTGGGTAATAGAACAACTATTGCCCTGCAAAATCGACAAAATCTGCCCTCATCCAGCCTAACTTTCGCTTCGATTTCCTAAGTCCGACAGACTCCCGGCAGGGTTATTGACATCCTGCTGATAGGGGTATATCCTTTAAATACACCCTCCGAAGTACCCAGGGAGGAAAAATAGGAAGGAGGAACCCCTTCATGTCAGGCAAAATTTTTTACCGGGAAAGAAGTAAGATGACGGATGGCGCGAAACAACCGCGTTACATCCTGGTGGCGGTTTCGGGGCTCGACCTTAAGGTTTATGGTCAGCATCTCCGCATGTGCGAATTGAAGCAGATTGCCGAAGGTGTCGGCGCTGAATTGATCGCACTGGGTAGAGGACCGAAGCACGCTGAAGAAGCCGCGTAACCGGGCGGCTGAAACAATGCAGTAAAAGAGGGGGTTGTCGGAAACGACAACCCCCTCTTCTTTTTGTAGGTAAAACTTGATGCATTTGCAAATCCTCGTTGTCACCCCGAATGACTGGATCGGGGCTCCACGATTTCAGCAGGGTGCAAACTGGATTACCGATCAGAATCGCTTCGGGAATGACAAAGTGCGAGTAACTCAAACTTAAATTCTCGAACTCGTCTAGCTGGTCAATTCGACAATCCTTTCCCTGGTTTTCTCGTTCAGGAATTCCCATAAACCGAGCTTTTTCAGTGTCTCCACGGTCGGAATCCCCTGCTCATTCCAGCCACGCATCCGGTAATAGATGTCAATCAGTTGCTGCAATTCCCCTTTCCTGAAACTCATCAGGGTTTCCCGCTTTTCCGCTGTTGCTATTTGTCGGACCTCTTCAGGCGACTTGGCGAGGATTTTTTCCAGTTGCTGATCGTTGTAATCCTGCTCGTTTTCATAGAGAAGATCGTCGGTGGCTCCGATGGCACGGTCCGGAATCCAGTCCATAGCGCCTGTTTCGGAGCCATACACCATGGCGTTCATAACCCTTTGCAGATTGATATCTCTGTCGGTCTGTTCGAAGATCTGCTGCCAGGTCATTTCGGTTCCCAAGACACCATTGTAAAATTCGGCATAAATTTCCTGGGTTGCCGGGTTGATGTGCATATCCGGATTTTCCAGCAGTGCCGATTCGGGATTGAAGACATCCACCCAGGGAAGCTTGCATACCCCCATGTTGTCATTGCCGAGTCGGACTCTCGGATAGCTCATGAGCGCCGACGCTTTGTCTTCAAAGGTCGGTAATGCTCCCAAGAGTTCTACCTTTATGAGCCAGGCGGCCGCATGATGTGCGCCGATGTCGCTGGCAGCGGCATAGGATGCCTGCATGGAGAGAGAGCGGTGGGTCCGGTAGAAGGAGAAGGGCAGTCCTTTCGTCTGCATGGCGAAAAGCTGCAGCTCGGAGACCTCCTCTGATCCGGTTCTCCGGCGATAACGTTCTGCTACCCATTCGACCAGGCTGGACATACCCTTACCGGCTGACCTGGCCAACTCTGTTTCGCCATGAGCCAACCGGTGAATGAAGGAGAGGGCGTCGGACTCATTGCCCCAGGTCAGTTCCAATCCCTCTGCGTCCTCCTTGGTGAGAAAACCGCGCTGGGCGCATTCCATCAGAAAGGCCATAATGGTGGCGGTGGTGATGGTGTCAATACCGTAATTATCGCAGTGCCAGTTGGCTTCCATGATAAATTCTGCGTTCCAGATACCCAGATTGGAGCCGAAGCCAGCTGCTGTTTCGTATTCGGGGCCATCAACCCAGACCTTTTCGCCGGTGTGGTCCCCCGATGTCAAAGTAACCCAGCCACCTTTGGTGCACTGCAGGTTGCAGCCGGGAAAGCAGCCGTCCATGCCCCGATGCTCGAAGAGGTTCTCTGCGTAGAACTTGCCGCATATGTGGGGTGCTCGCGGGTCCGATCCCTTCTGGAAGTTGTTCACGGGCAGGGATTGATATTCCTCCTTATTCATGAAGGTAATAAGGCCGGCGCTTCCCTTGCGCGACATTTTCAGCGATTTTGGATCAACTTCCTTAATGATCTTGTGCAGTTTCGTGCCGGCCCTGCGGACCCTTTCCCAATCGGCGGCGCCGAAGGGGTTTTCGCCATGGGGGTGGTCTGAGAGTACGACAATGGCCTTGATCTTTTTATCGCGCATAACGCTGCCAATGCCGGTGCGGCCTGCTTGCTTGGTGCGAAAGATGCCTCGTCCGGTAGGTGTGGGCTTGGTGACGTCGAAGTAGTGGCTGTTGATGCAGCCAAAAGAGGTTTGATCGGCGCCGATTCCCGTTGACATGAACGCTATATGGCGCTTGTCGAAGCCGGCCTGGGTAAATTTCTCGGCTATGGCCCGTTCCAGTTCGAATACTTCCTTCAGGTCGGGCGCCTCTTCAATGGTTACCTTTCCGGCGAACCCGTCGATCACGATAAAGGATTCCCGCGCCGCTTTTCCTGTTATCTTCAGGGCGTCGAAACCTGCATATTTCAGGTATGGCCCAAAGTAACCCCCAAAGTTGGAAACTCCCGGAATGCCGGTGAGCGGGGAAAGGGAGATGGCCATCGACTTGGCAGCCCCTGGAAACTGCGGTATTCCTCCCAAAGGTCCGTTTGCAAGAATGAGTGGATTTTCCGGGCTGTTGGCCCTTGTCTCGGGGGTCGTTGAGCTGTGGAGCAGGTAGAGTCCAAGGCTTCGCCCGCCAAGAAAGTAGTCCCTCACCTTTGGATCCAGGTCGGGAGCGGTAATTTCCTCTTTTGTCAGGTCGATGGTGAGTATTCTGTTGGTATAACCATGGTGAATTCCGTGCGATACGTAGTCCATATTCATATTCCTTTGCTATCAGTTTGCCTGCACCGCACTACACGGCAGCATTCTGGAAGATTCGGTCTTTTCGGACTGAAAAAGATATCACAGAGGCTGGTTATGGGTCCAGTCCCTAATTTGTTTCCATCCGGAAACGTCCTTTTTGCCCTGACTGCGTCAATCAGCGGTCTTGTTTGTGCGACGTACAGTAGTACGTCTCCGCACAATCCCTTGATTTTCTTGCCAGGACAAAAAAATCCTCGTTTCCGAATTGGAAACCTCTTGTTTCTCATCCGAAAAAGGAGAAGAGAAACCTGCCACTTTTTGACATGGGTCATAACCTTCTTCCGGTAGCTCTGCTACTCTGCAATCATCATTTGATGCTGATAAGACCTTATGACAAGGACGAAACTTAAAGACAAACCCCTCTACGGACAAGGAGATACAGGCTATGAAAAGAAATATTGTTGAGATCGATCAGGAAAAATGTGACGGCTGCGGGCTCTGTGTTCCTTCCTGTGCCGAAGGGGCGATCAAGATCATAAACGGTAAGGCTGTTCTTGCTGCTGATAACCTCTGCGATGGTCTCGGCGCGTGCCTCGGTGAATGTCCCCGGGATGCTATCCGTATCATCGAGCGCGATGCGGATGAGTTTGATGAGCAGGCGGTGGCGGCAAGTCAGGCCAAGGTGACTGTTGGGTCGGGTATTGCCGTGCAGCATGGCAGTTCTGCTGCCGGACATCACGGGGGTGGTTGCCCTGGTTCGCGGCTGATGACCCGGAAAACTACGTCAGCCGAAACTCCAGGAACAGAACGTGACAGTCGGCAGAGTAGCCTTGGACAGTGGCCGGTGCAGTTGAGCCTTGTTCCGGTAGATGCGCCCTTTTTTGAGAATGCTGATCTATTGATCGCAGCCGACTGCGTGCCTTTTGCCTATGCCGATTTCCATAGGGATTTCCTGGCTGGCAAGGCTCTTCTTGTCGGCTGTCCGAAGCTTGATGACAATGAGTACTACACCGATAAGTTAACGGATATTTTTCGGAATGCCACGCTACAAAGCGTAACCGTTGTGAGGATGTCGGTTCCCTGCTGTGGCGGCATCGAGGCGGCGGCAAAAAAGGCGCTGGTTGCTTCTGGCAAGACTATCCCCCTAAATGTTGTAACTATCGGTGTTGATGGTACAATTCAGTAGCCTTTATCAAGGGAAGGGGAGCGCAATGTTGGAGCTTTTGGGCAGGGTTGAGGCCGTAATGAGGGACTATTTCGGTACTGATCTGCGGAGGATTGATCATGCTCTTCGGGTTACCGGGTTTGCCGAAGAGCTCTTGAGACATGAGCAGGGTGATCGACTTGTGGTGATTGCCGCTGCACTCCTTCACGATATCGGAATTCGTGAGGCGGAAAGAAAATACGGCTCGTCCGCCGGTGACCTGCAGGAAAGGGAGGGTCCGCCCGTCGCTCGCGAAATCTTGACTGAGTTGGCCTTTGATGAGTCTGTTATTGCCGAGGTTTGCGAAATTATAGCATCACATCACTCTCCTGGTGAAGTGGATACGGACAATTTTCGTATCATTTGGGACGCAGACTGGCTGGTGAACCTGGGTGATGAGTTTGATCTGAAGGACGACGTTAAAACCCTTAAAATGATAGGGAAAATCTTCCAGACTGCGACGGGTAAGTCCATCGCAGAGCAGATATATTTGCAAAAAGACCAATAAGATACAAATTATCCTATTGACAATTGTTCTCCTCACTGGTAAAAAATTTATAGATTTTATTGATGGCACTATGAAAAGGAGGATTTAGCTATGTCCCTTACAACTCTTGTAACTCAGGAAGCTCCCGATTTTTCCGCTGAGGCAGTGATGCCTGATAATAGTTTTGGCGAGATTACTCTGTCAAAGCTTAGGGGGAAATATGTCATTTTGTTTTTTTACCCCCTTGACTTCACTTTTGTCTGCCCCTCAGAGATTATTGCATTCAACCAGAAACTTGATGAGATCAAGTCAATGAACTGCGAAATTGTCGCGGTTTCTGTCGATTCGAAATTTACTCACCTGGCCTGGAAAAAAACAGCACTAGAGAACGGCGGCATCGGTGATATTCAGTACCCAATTGTTCAAGATCTGACAAAATCCATAGCCCGGGAATATGGTATTTTGTTTGACGAATCTGTCGCCTTGCGGGCGCTTTTTCTCATAGATCCTAACGGTAAAATCCGCCATGCCGTTATCAACGACCTTCCTTTTGGCCGGAATGTTGACGAAGCAATACGGATGCTTGAGGCTGTTCAGTTTTATGAGGCACATGGGGAAGTCTGTCCGGCTAACTGGCGGAAGGGCAAAGCTGGAATGAAGCCGACGGCCGAGGGAGTGGCCGATTACCTGTCAAAGCATGCGTAACCTTTTTTGAAGTATTACGGGGGCAATTAAATATATCAATGGTAGGGGCTAGGCGTGCCTCGCCCAATCGGGACACGGCGCGCCGTGCCCCTACATCAGGATTGTGATGTTTAATTGCCGAAGTAATAAAATATTCATACAGTGATTATTTCCTGAAAAAGACGGCGTGGCTGATTACCGCGCCGTCTTTCTTGTTTCTGTCGGTGGTGTTGCTAGGGGCCGATACTGCAACTCTTTGCGCAGGCGGAGGTTAGATATACGGAGCTTGGTGAGGGAGATGCGATTTAATACCTGGAAAGCAGCGAACTGGTCTTGTGAATATATGCTCTTCATGATATAAATATCAATTATTTTGGATGTACGCTGGAAAGGCCAAACCCTGATTCTGAAATAAAAAAGCCGCATCGGTTGATGCGGCTTTTTTACTCGAACAAGCCTTGATTACTTCGCTACCGGAATTGCAGGGGCTTCTTCTTTTTTCACGGTTTTCTTTGCAGTAACTTTCTTATGGTGTTTCTTCACCGGCATCTTGCTTTCTTTTGCTACTGCAGGGGGTGCTGCAGGGGTCATCGGCTCAGCGGCGAAAGCGATACCTGCGAAAGCAACGGCTACCATGGCTGCAACGATTGTGGAAACAACTTTTTTCATTTTGTACTTCCTCCTTGGTGATGTTTTGTATATTCTCTTGAGCATATTGCATGCCAAGGTCAAAAACGTTTAAATAGTCTTGATTTTAAAGGATGTTTCCGAGAGACCGGGTTTTGTGGTAAATTTATTTCAACCGCAAATCCTCCAGCTAATACCTCATTTGCGGTATGCTTCGCAAGTCCTCGGCCTGGAATCTCTCAGTGAGATCTAAAATTTCCGTTATCATAAATGCCGTTTTTCCTCTGCTGTATGATTTGCTGATTGGCCGCTCCTTGTGAAAAGCCATCCTAGCCCGGCAGGGAATGCATGCACAGTATTCTGGAGGTCATTTGCAGTACGATTCACTACTTTCCATTGAAAAACCCGCACGTTACATGGGCGGTGAAATTGGTTCGGTTGCCAAAGAGGATGTTGATGTGCGCTTTGTGCTGGCTTTTCCCGATGTCTATGAAGTCGGAATGAGCCATCTTGGGCTCCAGATTCTCTATGCTATCTTGAATAGCGTTGAATGGATTGGCGCTGAGAGGGTTTATGCCCCATGGGCGGACAGGGAAGATGCCATGCGGGCATCCGGCGAACTCCTTACCACTCTGGAGACCGGCACACCTCTGGCCAGAACCGATATTCTCGGGTTTACCCTTCAGTATGAACTGTCGTGCACGAATATTCTGAATATGCTCGAGCTTTCGGGAATCCCGCTCCTGGCCGCGGAACGTGGTGAGGAGTTTCCCCTGGTTCTTGGTGGTGGCCCCTGCGTGGGCAACCCCGAGCCTCTTGCTGACTTCTTTGATATTTTCCTCTTCGGTGACGGTGAAGAGGCGATTCTAGAGATTGCAGAGATCTATCGGGATTGGAAGAAAGAACATGGAACAAAGGCGGACCTCCTTCATCGGCTCTCTGGGATTGAAGGGGTCTATGTTCCATCGTTCTTCTCGGTTTCTTACAACCAGGACGGGAGAATTTCGGACATTGCTGCGCTCAAGCCTGGTTACCAGAAGGTGAAGCGGCGCATCGCAGCGGATCTGGAACAACTTCCCTATCCAACGCGTCCGGTTGTGCCTTTCCTGAAAGCGGTTCACGATCGTGTCAGCATGGAGATTGCTCGTGGCTGTACCCGCGGCTGCCGTTTTTGTCAGGCCGGGTACCTTTACCGGCCGGTTCGCGAGCGATCACCGGAAAAGGTAATGGACACAATCAAAGCCGTGTTGAAAAACACCGGATATGATGAAATCTCACTTCTATCCCTTTCTTCGGCCGATTACGGCTGCATCTCGGATCTCCTCAAGAACCTCATGACCACGTTCGAGGCAGAGCGGGTCGCAGTGTCTCTTCCTTCCTTGCGGGTTGGGAGCCTGACGCGTGACCTTATCGACGAGATTGTCAAGGTAAGGAAGACCGGCTTTACTCTTGCGCCTGAAGCGGGAACGGAGCGCCTGCGCAGAGTCATAAACAAGGGAATCACCGAGGAGGATCTGGTCCTCAATTCTCGCAACGCTTTTGAGGCTGGTTGGCGGGTGGTAAAACTCTATTTCATGATCGGTTTGCCCACTGAGACCCGGGAAGATGTTTTCGGAATTGCCGAGATGGCTGCTCAGGTGAAGCGGGCCGGGAAAGGGACCGGCCATGGCGGTGATGTGACGGTTTCTGTTGGCAGTTTTGTCCCCAAGCCCCACACGCCTTTTCAGTGGGAGCCTCAGATCGGCTACGGGGAAATTGTTGAAAAGCAGCGATTTCTGCGTGGTGAACTGAAAAAACGCAAATTGGCCTTTAAGTGGCACGATGCCAGTCTCTCTTTCCTTGAGGGGGTTTTTGCGCGAGGGGATCGCCGCTTGGCGCAGGTCCTTCTGGAAGCGAGGAAGCTGGGTTGTCGCTTCGATGGCTGGGGTGAGCACCATGATTTCCAGAAGTGGCAGCAGGCCTTTGAAACTGCAGGGATAGATCCGGAATTTTACCTGAGAAGACGTGATTATACCGAGATTCTGCCGTGGGCCCGCCTTGATTGCGGGGTCACCGATGATTTTCTGCTGGAAGAGGTGAAAAAATCCCATGAGGAAATCCTGACCGGAGATTGCCGTGACGGGTCATGTACGGAATGTGGCGTCTGTGATTTTTCCGAAATTCGCATGAGGCTTCACCATCCGAAACCGGTGGATCCCTCTGTTCGGGCCGGAGAGCTGCAGGGGGATGGTGCAGAAACGGAAAAACCTGCCATTCTGCAGGAGACAGTGGCGAGCGGAGAAGGTGCCGATGTTTCAAGAATACGGCTCCGTTTTTCGAAAACCGGTGCCATGCGCCTTTTAAGTCACCTGGAACTACTTCATCTCTTTACCCGTGCCGTGCGTCGAGCCGGGATTCCGATTCGTTATTCGCTTGGTTTTCACCCTCATCCCAAGTTTTCCTTTGCTACCGCACTGTCGGTGGGGGTGGAATCCTGGGCTGAGTATTTCGATATGGAAATTACTGCAGGACTCGACTCTCAAGATGTCCAGGCCTCCTTGAATGCATCTTTGCCCGAGGGGATAAGAATCCTCGAGGCAGCCGAGATTCCCCTGCGGAGCGAGTCGCTCAGCGTCCTTATCGAGGCTGTGCGCTACCGGGTGGTCTTGCCTGAGGGGCTGGTTCCTGATCTGCCTGAAAAGGCCGAAGATTTTCTTCGTCTGGAAACCTTTATCCATCGCAGGATCAAGAAGGGAAAGGTGGCTGAGATCGATCTCAGGCAGGAGCTTTCGCAGCTTCATGTGATAGCCGATACACTGGAAATGGTGCTGAAGAGGGGAAAACCGCTCGAATTTGCCGCGGCAATCACCGGTATTCCCGAAGAAGAACTTCGCTCATCAAAAATCGAGAAACGAGAGGTTTGTTTTCGGCAAGTTTCCTAAGTCTCGCTCTCAACGCTTGCACTGGGAATTAAATCCGGTTAAGCTTGTTGATTCAAAATTATACTGATTAGCACTATACTTCCGCTTTGAAGATTGTCATCCTCGAATTTCTTTATCGGGGATCCATAAGTACAGTCTGTTAGAGGCTGGATTCCCGATCAGAATCTCTTCGGGAATAACAGTTTCTGCAACGAGCGGAAGATTTATGCTATTCAGGAAAATTTAGTTTTCGTCCGGAATGGGTGCTTTTTCCCCTGGTGGTATCAGTCTTCGGCTTTGCTTGCCGGAAGAAATAATCCCCGCTTTCCGAGTCGGAAACCAGTAGTTTCTCATCCTGAGTTTGCGGATGGAAACTACGTACCTTGTTTTCACGGTTAATTCATATATAAAATTTGTTACTGATGAGGTGCGAATGCCAAACGAACTGGTGATTAACACCATGTCCCATGAAACCCGTATTGCTTTGATAGAGAACGGCACAATCGCCGAACTCTACATCGAGCGCAGCAGGGTCAAGGGGATTGTGGGCAACATTTACAAAGGAAAAGTAATTCGCGTGCTTCCGGGCATGCAAGCAGCCTTTGTGGATGTCGGAATGGAGAAGGCGGCTTTTCTCTATGTGGCAGATGTACTTGAGGCGATTGAAGATTTCGAGACTTTCATTGACGGTAACGACAAGAAGGAAGACTTGGAGGAGGGGGACGAGCATGCCCTGAATCCGATGCATCCCATCGAGGATCTTCTCCAGGAGGGGCAGGAAATTCTGGTGCAGATCTCCAAGGAACCACTCGGGACCAAGGGCGCACGGATTACTTCCTATATTTCCTTGCCGGGCCGGCATCTCGTCTACATGCCGACCGTTGATCATGTCGGGGTTTCGCGGCGAATCGAAAATGAGGTGGAACGGGAGCGTCTCAAAGAGACTGTTGAACGAATACGTCCCAATTCCAGCGGCTTTATTGTCCGCACCGTATCAGAGGGAAAGAGTGAGGACGATCTTCTGTCGGACATCCAGTATCTGACTAAACTCTGGGAAGAGGTCGTGAAAAAGAACGAGCAGGCCCATGCTCCCTGCCTCATACATTCGGATCTCGAAGTTACCCAAAAGGTGCTGCGCGATATACTCAGCGAGGATGTTGACCGGATTGTTGTGGACACGAAACCTGAGTATGACAATGTTGTACAGTTTCTTTCTACCTTCATGCCTAAAAGCAAATACTCCATTGAATTATATGACAAAAACGAACCTATTTTCGACCATTTCGGTCTTGAGGTGGAGATCAGTCGGGCGCTTGGGCGGAAGGTTTGGCTCAAATCGGGTGGCTATATCATTATCGAGCAGACCGAGGCCCTAACGGCAATTGACGTAAACACCGGCCGTTATGTGGGTAAACACAATCTGGAAGACACTATCCTGAAGACAAACCTGGAGGCGGTGAAGGAGATCGCCTACCAGTTGCGTCTGCGCAATATTGGTGGGATTATCATCATTGATTTTATCGATATGGAAAAGGAAGTCAACCGCGAGAAGGTGGTTACGGCCCTGGAAGAAGCCTTGAAAGCCGATAAGTCGAAAACAAACATCCTCAAGATGTCGGAACTCGGGCTGGTGGAGATGACCCGGAAGAGGGTGCGAGAAAGTATCGGGAGACTCATGTGTGAGCCTTGCCCGTATTGTGAGGGGCTTGGTTATATAAAATCTAAGACCTCTGTTTGTCAGGAGATTTTCCGTGAGTTGCGACGGGAGATGCTCGACATTCAGGGTTCCAAGGTCATGCTGACGGTTCATCCGCAGGTGGCAGACCTTCTCTACGATGAGGAAAGAAGGGGGCTTGAGGAACTTGAAAAATGCTTCAAAAAGAGGATAACTGTCCGGGCTAAGCCAGGTTTTCATCAGGAGCAGTTTGAGATTACGATCAATTAGTTTCCATCCGGAATCTCCGGATGTGAAACAAGCGGTTTCCAATTTGGAAACGAGGATTTTTTTGTTCTAACAAGGAAATCAAGGGATTGTGCGGAGACGTACTTCTGTACGTCGCACAAACAAAACCGATGATTGACGCAGTCAGGGCGAAAAAAGACCGTTTCCGGATGAAAACCAATTAGCTTTCGTCTTGAGAGGGGGTAGTGATGATAGGAACGCCGCTAGGGAAAAATGCCGATCGACTTTTGATTTTGGGGTCGGGTGAGTTGGGGAAAGAGGTGGTCATCGAAGCGCAACGGCTTGGCATAGAAGTCATCGCCGTTGATCGTTACGCAAATGCCCCTGCCATGCAGGTCGCGCATCGAAGCCATGTCATCAATATGCTGGACGGAGACGCGTTAAAGGAGCTGATTCGCCGCGAGCGACCCCGCTACATTGTTCCTGAGATCGAGGCGATCAATACCGGCACGCTGCTGGAACTGGAGCAGGAAGGCTATACGGTTATTCCAACGGCTCGAGCGACCAATCTGACTATGAATCGTGAAGGGATCCGGCGGCTGGCGGCGGAAGATCTGGCACTGCCCACAGCGGGATACCGCTTTGCTTCTGATCTGGAAGAGTTCAAGAAGGGCATTGAGGAAATAGGTCTCCCCTGTGTGGTGAAGCCGACCATGAGTTCTTCCGGCAAGGGCCAGAGTGTTGTCCGGGCGGAGGCCGATATCGAGCAGTCCTGGCATTATGCAATGAAAGGCACCCGAGGCGCGGCTGATAAGGTTATTATCGAAGAGTTTATTCCCTTTGATTATGAGATTACCCTTCTGACAGTTCGTTATGCCGGGGGCACGCGCTTCTGCCCTCCTATCGGACATGTTCAGGTCCAGGGGGATTACCATGAGTCGTGGCAGCCGATGGCGATGACGTCGGAGGCTCTGGGCGAGGCTCAGCGGCAGGCAAAAGTCGTGACTGACGCGCTGGGCGGTTACGGTATTTTCGGGGTTGAGTTTTTTGTCAAGGGCAGCCAGGTTTACTTTAGCGAGGTTTCTCCTCGTCCCCATGATACGGGCATGGTTACCATGATTTCCCAGAATCTTTCCGAATTCGAGCTTCATGTGCGAGCAATCCTCGGACTTCCGGTTCCTGAGATCCAAAGTATGGGTCCCGCAGCCTCCCATGTTATTTTGGCAGATCGGGAATCAGAGCTGGTTGCTTTTGACGGGTTGGATGAGGCTTTTTCTGTCCCTGAGACGAAGCTTCGCCTTTTTGGAAAGCCGGACTCACGGCCGGGACGAAGGATGGGCGTTGCGCTTTCGCTTGGTTGTGATACCGATGAAGCACGTCAGCGGGCCGAAAAGGCTGCTCATAAAGTTATACTTCGCATGGAATAAAAGGGTGATCTCCTTCTCCTGCGGGAAGGTGATCTTCCAGTGGTTAGCAGAAAAACCTTGACACAATGCGTTTTATTTTTTATTTTGAGATGCTCATGTCAAATAGATTGTAAAGGTGGTGAAGTACATGTACGCAGTTGTTAAAACCGGAGGGAAACAATATAAAGTTTCCGAAGGCGACCTGCTTAAGGTCGAAAAACTAGAGGGCGCGGTAGGTGATACCGTCGAGCTCACTGAAGTCCTGATGGTTGGCGGCGAAAAGGTTACAATCGGAACACCTTTAGTGCCCAGTGCCTCTGTGATCGGCAAGATCATTGAACAGGGGAAAGACAAGAAGGTTCTTGTCTTTAAAGCCAAGCGGAGAAAAAACTCCAGGAAGCTGAACGGACACCGCCAACTTAGAACCGTTTTGAAGATAGAGAAGATTAACACGTAAGGGTTTTTCCCTGGTAACTGGGAGGGTTACAAAATGGCTCATAAGAAAGCAGGCGGTAGTACCAGGAACGGCCGCGACTCAGCTGGCCAGCGACTTGGATGTAAAAAATATGGTGGCGAAACGGTGAGGGCTGGAAATATCATCTATCGTCAACACGGCACCAGCATACACCCCGGCAACAATGTGGGATGTGGTAAGGATTATACCCTTTTCGCACTGATTGACGGAATCGTGAAATTTGAACGCATGGGCAGGGATCGGAAAAAAGTTTCCGTGTACCCTGTGTAACAGACGCAAGCACCAGGATGTTCGCGGACCTTGTCCGTGTACGGTGGCTTCTGAAGCACACTCCATGAAGTGATACGCAAAGCCTGAGGCTATTCTGCCTCAGGCTTTGCTCTTTCCAGGAGAGTAGATACCTTGCAGTTTATTGATGAAGTAAAAATTCACGCCCAGGCAGGTCATGGCGGGGCAGGTTGCGTCTCGTTCCTAAGGGAAAAGTTTGTCCCTTTCGGAGGACCTAACGGTGGTGATGGCGGCAAAGGTGGCGATGTCGTTATTGAGGTCTCGGGGAATATTTCCACGCTCCTTGATCTCCGCCAAAGACCTCACCAGAAAGCGCGGCGCGGTTCCCATGGCATGGGAAAAAATCGCCATGGCGCAAAAGGCGATGACCTCTGTATTACCGTACCGCCGGGAACGGTGATCAAAGATGCTGATACGGATGAGCTTCTGGCGGATCTCACGGAGCCGGGTCAAAGGTTTGTGCTGTTGCACGGCGGACGGGGCGGACAGGGAAACGCTCGTTTTGCCAGCGCCACCAACAAGGCTCCCAAATTCGCTCAGCCTGGAGAACCGGGAGAGGAGCGGACCATCAGGATGGAACTGAAGCTTTTGGCTGATGTTGGACTTTTCGGCTTTCCCAGCGTCGGCAAGTCTTCATTTATCACCAAGATATCGGCGGCTCGCCCGAAGATAGCTGACTATCCTTTTACTACCCTGACTCCAAACCTCGGGGTTGTAGATTATAAAAACTTCCGTTCTTTTGTTGTTGCGGATATCCCCGGGCTTATTGAAGGAGCCCACCAGGGCGCCGGGCTTGGCTATCGCTTTCTCAAGCACGTGGAGAGGAATCGTCTGCTTCTTCATATTCTTGATCTTTCCCTCATGCCGGATCGTGACCCGATTCATGACTATGAGTCATTGAATCGCGAACTCCTGCTGTTTGATGAAGAACTTGCGAAAAAACCACAGATCGTTGTAGTGAACAAGATCGATCTTCCCCACGTGCGTGAAAATCTCGATCAGATCGCTCCGTACTTTGTCGAAAAAGGGATCAGGCTCTTCCCGATTTCCTCCGTTACCGGCGAAGGCATCCCCTCCCTTCTCGATGAAATTGCGGGCCGTCTCTGGAGCGACTCATCAAATGGGGCTGATTGATTGCCTTGATAGAGCTGTCATGGTAGTATTTCAGACGTCCCGTGTTCATTTTATTCTGACTTCCGAATGATGCTTTCTACTCCCTTTGGTATTCCGCTAGAGGTGGACTTCTCAGTGCGCACAGAAATTCTGGCAAAGATCAAAAGAATTGTGATCAAGATTGGCAGTCGAGTGCTCACCGCCGAAAATGGCGGACTCGATTCAGCTTTCCTTGATTCCCTGGCCCTTGACATCGCGAGGCTTCGCCAAAAAGGCTGTGAGGTGGTAGTTGTCTCTTCCGGTGCAATTGCCGCCGGGATTTGTGCTCTGGGACTGCAGGAGCGTCCCAAAACCATACCTCAGAAGCAGGCTACTGCCGCGGTGGGCCAATCGAAACTTATTCAGGCCTATGAGGAGGCTTTTTTCCGTCAGGACCTCAAGGTTGCCCAAGTCCTCCTTACCGGTGATGATCTGGCAAATCGTCTCCGCTTTCTGAATGCCCGTGCAACCTTGGACGCTCTCCTTTCCTACGGAGTTGTCCCGGTGATCAACGAGAATGATACGGTTGCGGTGGAAGAGATTAAATTCGGCGACAATGACAACCTTTCTGCCCTGGTTACCAGTCTTGTGGAAGCACATCTCCTCATCATCCTGAGCGATATTGATGGGTTTTATGACGCTGATCCTCGGTCCAATCCTGATGCAAGGTTGGTTCCGCTGGTGCGCACCATCTCGCGATCCGTGGAGCAGGCGGCGAGCGGTAGCGGTTCCGCTGTCGGAACCGGCGGTATGATCACAAAGATATCCGCGGCTAAGCGGGCAGGTCGCTACGGTGTCCCCACCCTGCTGATCAACGGGAAAAAACCGGGCACGCTGGCAAAGGCACTTGCCGGGGAAGAGGTTGGGACATTGTTTCTTCCCTCAGGCGCGAGCTTGAATCGCCGCAAGCACTGGATTGCCTATACCCTTCGTCCCCGTGGGCGGATCTACGTGGACACCGGTGCACTTGTGGCACTTTCACGGAACGGCAAGAGTCTTCTCCCGTCAGGTGTCGCCAGGGTTGAAGGGGATTTCGAACGAGGATCCTGCGTCTGGGTCTGCGGACTGGACGAGGTCGAATTTGCACGAGGAATTGTTGACTACTCACGGCAGGAAATTGAAAAGATTCTTGGCTGCAAGAGCTGCAACATCGAGTCGATCCTTGGCTACCGATATGGAGACGAGATCATTCACCGGGATAACCTGGTTATCCTCTGAACGGCTTCCTGCGGATTCCACCACTGGCAAGAAATTGAGTTGAGGAGGAAAAATATGACCATAGCTGAAAAGATTCGGACGATTGCGGTTGAAGCCCGCCATGCTTCACGTGCCATAGCGAAGCTTTCTTCCCCGGCCAAAAACTCTCTTCTGTTGGATATGGCTGCGGCACTTATTGCGCATAGCGATCATCTTGTCGAGGAAAATGCCAAAGATCTTGCGGCAGCTGAGAAAAAAGGTATCTCGGCTGCAATGCTGGATCGCTTGATGCTCGATGAGACCCGCATTCAGGCCATTGCCGATGGACTGCGCGAGGTGGCAACTCTTCCTGACCCCGTTGGTGAGGTGACCCGTATGTGGAAGCGCCCCAATGATCTAATGGTCGGAAAAATGAGGATTCCCCTCGGTGTGATAGGGATCATCTACGAGGCACGTCCCAATGTCACGGCTGATGCTGCGGCATTGTGTCTCAAAGCCGGGAATGCTGTCATCCTGCGCGGTGGTTCCGAAGCCATTAATTCCAATGTGGCTATCTCGAAGATCCTGCGGGAGACGATGCAAAAATCCGGGATTCCGGCTGCAGCCCTTTCGGTCATTCCTTTTGTGGACCGGGAAGGGGTGCTGGAGATGCTCAAGCAGGAACAATTCATCGACCTTATTA
Source organism: uncultured delta proteobacterium (assembly GCA_963717775.1). Classification (GTDB taxonomy): domain Bacteria; phylum Desulfobacterota; class Desulfuromonadia; order Geobacterales; family Geobacteraceae; genus RPRC01. Next base: position 169,974 of record CAVQWZ010000014.1, on the reverse strand, counting down.
TTCCACGGGGAGGGGAAAGCCTCATCCGCTTTGTTGTGGAAAACTCCAAGATTCCGGTGATAAAGCATTACAAGGGCGTGTGTCATGTCTTTGTGGACGCTTCGGCTGATTTCGACGTTGCCGAGCGGATCATCATCAATGCCAAAACCCAGCGCCCGGGGGTTTGCAATGCCCTGGAGACGCTTTTGATTCACAAGGATGTGGCGGAGCGCTTTATTCCGCGTATTTTTGAAACCCTCACGAAACTGGGGGTCGAGATTCGAGCTGACGAGACATTTCGTCAATTTGCCGGAGAGGCGAAGGTGGCAACCGAGGAGGACTGGGCCGCAGAGTTCCTCGACTTGATACTGGCAGCCCGGGTCGTTGATGATTTTGATGATGCAGTCGAACACATCAATACCTACGGCTCTCTCCATACCGAGGCAATCATCACCTCCGACTACGGGAATGCCCAGAAATTCATCCGTGAGGTCAATTCCGGGGTAGTTATGGTTAATGCATCCACCCGTTTTTCGGATGGCAACCAGCTGGGTCTCGGTGCCGAGATCGGGATTTCGACAACCAAGCTCCATTCATTCGGCCCCATGGGGCTGGAAGATTTGACCACGACAAAATTCATTGTGTATGGAGATGGGCAGATACGGGCGTAAGATGATTTCTCGATACGTTACGATAGATCCCTTGAGGACTCATGAAGATTGGAATTTTTGGCGGCACCTTTAACCCGATTCACTTTGCCCATCTACGGATCGTAGAGGAAATAAGGGAAACTTTTGCCCTGTCGAAGGTTATTTTTGTTCCTGCGGCAACTCCCCCCCATAAACCGATCGCCGATGATCTCTCCTTTGCCGAAAGGGTGAAAATGGTGGGCTTGGCAGTTCAGGGCAACCCTTATTTCACTGTTTCGGATCTGGAAGGGCAGCGGGAGGGAAAATCGTATTCCATTGATACCTTGCGAGTCTTCAGGGAAAAGTATCCCACTGACGAGTTGTTTTTTATCATGGGCAGCGACTCTTTCGCCGACTTCAAGTCCTGGAAGAACTACTCGGCGATTTTTTCCTGTTGCAACATCGTTACTATCTCGAGGCCTGGAACGCGCCTCTTCCTGAACCAGGCTCTGCCAGTTGATATAGCCCATGAGTTCTGTTATCATGAGTCCCAGAACAGGCTTTCCCACCGCTCTGGATACTCTGTCTATAGTATCGAAGGGACCCAGCTCGATATTTCCTCCACCGCGATCCGCTCTCTGCTCCGGCAGGGAAAATCAATTAAATACCTTCTGCCGGCGACGGTTGAACAATACATCAAACAACAGAGGTTCTATGAGTAGTTCTACAAGTACAAAACTGACATCATTGGAGAGGGCAATTCAGTGTGCCGCTCTCGCACTTGACAAAAAAGCCCTTGATGTGAAGATTCTCGATATACAGCGCATATCCACCATAGCTGACTATCTTGTCCTGGCAACGGGGCTTTCGGACAAACAGACACAGGCAATAGCCGAATCTGTGCGGAGCGGTTTAAAGAAGCTCGGTAAGCCCCTTGATATCGAAGGCTTGAAAGAGGGGAACTGGGTCGTGATCGACTATGGCGATGTGATTCTCCATGCCTTCAAGGAAGATCAGCGCCGCTACTACAACCTGGATGAGCTGTGGAGTAATGCACCGCTGGTTGAGATCCCCGCGGAGTACCAGTGGGAAACGGATAGGGCGTGAGGCTGAAAGTCCTTTGGGTTGGTAAGACCCAGCAGGAATGGGTGCGGGAAGGGATAGAGGATTATTCCTCCCGGATCAGGCGATATCTGCCCTTGGAAATCCTCGAGGCGAGGGAAGAAAAAGGTGCCGCGGAAGAAATCATGCGGGAGCGGGAGTGTGATCGGTTGACGAAGCTGTTGCCGAAAAACGGTCGTCTGGTTCTGCTTGATGAAAAGGGGAGTTTGATGAGTTCCCCGGAATTCGCCGATTTCATCGGCAAAAACCGAGATGCTGCGGTGCCAGAACTTGTCTTTGCCGTTGGCGGGGCGTACGGTTTCTCTCAGGGGTTCCGTTCACGGGCAGATACCTCTATTGCTCTTTCGCGTATGACGTTTACCCATCAGATGGTGCGGGTTTTTCTCTTGGAACAAATATACCGGGGATTTACCATCCTGAACCGAGAGCCCTATCACCACTGACGGATTCCTTCTGAAACCGTTCGAGTGTTTGCTTCGCTCAATCCCTCGCGGAGAGGAGATTCCATGTTCTTGAAGTCGTTGTTTCTGTCTATCCTGCTGCTTGCCGTTTATCTCTACTTCTCTTTCCTCAATAAAGAGAATATCACGATATTCCTTCCCAACGGTGTTTTCGAGACAACCATTCCGCTTCTGGCACTTGTATCTTTTCTTGCAGGAGCCCTGATTGTTGTCTGCTCCAACCTTGTGGGCTTCGGCAAGTTGAGACTCCTGAACTGGAGAATTGGACGCCGAACCAAGGGCATCAGAGATTCCGAAGAGAACCTCAGGCAGGGGCTCGTGCCCCTTCGAGCAGGAGATTTTAAAAGAGCAAGATTCCTGCTGGAGAAAGCCCTGGAAAAAGACCCCTTTAGTGCACCTGTCTACACTGCGCTGGCAGAACTGGCAGAACAGGAAGGGAATGTTGATGAAGCACTGAAGTGCCTCAGCAAGGCACGGGAATTGGATGAGAATAATCTCGAACTGCTTTTCAGGACTGCGTCCGTATCCGAGGTAAAGGGCGATACTAAACAAGCCGTAACTCTCTACCACCGGATTCTTTCACTGGATACTTCGAACCGCCGTGCCATGGCCGGGTTGCGCGAGCTGTATCGTCGCCAGGGCGCCTGGAGGGAAGCGCTTGAAATTCAGAAGAGCTATCTGAAACTGATGCCGCCTGAAAGACAGGCTGCGGAAGGTGAGCGGCTTCTGTTTCTCCGTTATGAGTGCGCCAAGCTGTCTCTTGCTTTGGGCGTCACCGAAAAATCAACCTCTGAAATGAGAGAGATTGTGGGTGAAAAGCCTTCGTTCGTCCCTGCCAACGTTTCTCTAGCGGAAGCTCTCAAACTGGAAGGGAAGGTAGAAGCTGCTGCAAATCTTCTGAAAAAAGCTTTTCAGGAGCTGCGACATCCGATCTTTCTCATCAAACTGGAGGATCTTTATTTTTGCCAGGAGGAGCCGGGTACGATCGCGGCACTGGTGAATTTTTACAAGCGAAGTATTCACGATAATCCTCATGATCTAGTACTCCGTTTTTTTTACGGTAAACTCTGCATCCGGATGTTGATGGCCGATGAGGCGCTGATTCATTTGAAAGCCATAGTTGAGAGCGGAATCGATTTTCCCAGTCTTCACATCCTCCTGGCAGAGGCCTGTCGGCGCACCGATGACCTTGATGAAGCGGTTAAAGAATATCGAAAAGCGCTTGGTATTGGCAAAACCCATCGTATCCCCTTTGGTTGCAGGGTCTGCGGACACGAGCAGCTCGAATGGGCTTCCTTCTGTCCATCTTGCGGCACCTGGGATTCCTTTGCTATTAAATCATGTGTTGAGCTGGATGCGGCAAAACCCTTTGAAACATTGCTTTTCCCCGTTTAAACTTTCTGGAAACCGGCTCTCGCATTTCACCGTAGTGCAGCAGATGTTTTCGGATACTACCCTTTCCCTGGAGGAATAATGTCGAAACCGCTTATTCTGATGATTCTTGACGGGTGGGGTCTCAGTCCACATCGAGAAAACAATGCCATCGCACTTGCAAATCCGCCGGTAATGAGCAGGCTTTGCCGGGAGTACCCGTTTACGGAACTGCAGGCCTCTGGAATGGCGGTTGGGCTACCTGATGGTCAGATGGGGAATTCCGAGGTGGGGCATCTCAATATCGGGGCGGGCCGAATTGTCTACCAGGAGCTGACGCGTATTACGAAAGCCATTACCGATGGCTCATTTTACCGCAACCCCGTTTTGCTGGATTGCCTGGAGAAAACCCGTGCCTCCGGAGGCAGGATTCATCTGGCAGGCCTTGTTTCCGATGGAGGGGTCCACTCCCACAATACACATCTCTATGCACTCCTCCAGCTCGCCAGGCAGGAAGGCATCAAGGAGGTGTTTGTCCACTGTTTCCTCGATGGACGTGATACCCCACCCAAGAGCGCTGCCGAATATATTTCTGCCCTCGAAGAGGAAATGCAGAAAATCGGAGTCGGCAGGATCGCCACCATCATGGGGCGTTACTATGCCATGGACAGGGACAATCGCTGGGAAAGGGTCGAGAAGGCCTATAATGCGATGGCGCTCGGAGAAGGAAATCGTAGCGACTCCGCACTCGAAGCTATTGAGGAAAGTTACGACCAGGGCATTAACGATGAATTTGTGATACCTTCTGTGGTCTGCGACCAGAACGGTCCTGTTGGCACGATCCGGGACGGGGATGGTTTTATCTTCTTTAATTTCAGGTCTGACCGGGCACGCGAAATAACCCGGGCTTTTACGGATTCCGTTTTCACAGGATTCTCACCGGAATTCAGGCCGAAGTTAACATCCTTCGTCTGCATGACGGAGTACGACGAAACCTTTGGCCTGCCGGTTGCCTTTGCCCCGGAGGAACTGAAGAACATTCTCGGCGAAGTGATCAGCAAGGCAGGTCTCCATCAGCTTCGGATAGCGGAAACGGAAAAATATGCCCATGTAACCTTCTTCTTCAACGGAGGGAATGAAACTCCGTTTCCAGGTGAAGAACGGCTGCTTGTTCCTTCCCCGAAAGAAGTTGCCACCTACGATTTAAAGCCGGAAATGAGCGTTTTTCAGGTAACTGCAGAGTTGGTCGGTCGTCTGGAAGAAAAGCGCTTCGATTTCATTGTTCTGAACTTTGCAAATCCTGATATGGTCGGCCACACTGGATTTTTGGAAGCGGTGATGAAGGCAATATCAGCAGTTGATGAATGTGTGGGAGTTGTTGTCGACAAGGTGCTTTCTTTGGGCGGAAGCCTGCTCATCACTGCTGATCACGGTAATGCCGAGAGCATGGTTGACGAAAACGGTCAGCCCTACACCGCGCATACGTGTAACCCGGTTCCTCTGGTTCTCGTTGGTGATGCGGGCAGGGGACTTCACCTGCATTCCGGAGTCCTTGCGGATATTGCGCCCACAGTGCTCGAGATTCTCGGTATTCCCAAACCGGCGGAGATGACAGGCTCAAGCCTCTTGGTACGGTAGTTTTCCCGTGGTCCATATTTCTTTAGGGGCATCCACTTGTGGGTGCCCTTTTTTCTGGCCGGCGCAAGGGATTACCCTTGCCAGACCAAGGCTAATCAGATCATATTTTTTCTGCTGCAAAACCGTAGCCTCCCTGACGAACCACCAGCCCATTGCTTCTCATTATCAGTTCGATGAGCCCTGGTGGGCTGTCTTTCTTCCACCCCCCATGAAATCTGTCCGCAGCAAGGAGTATTCCCCCCGCCTTGAGCCGTTTCGTCAAGGCAGCTATTGCGCATTCGAGCATATCTTGTCCATGAAGAAATGGGCCTCCGAGGAGGCCGTTACAGAGGATGATGTCATAGGGCTTCTCTTCCTGAGTCGGCTGCCGCATGATGTTGTCCTGAAAGAAAAGCATCCTGCAGGTTGCCTGCGCGGTGAAGAGCTGTCCCGTTATGCTGCGGAACCGTTCTCCCCTTTCCGGCTCATGGGGAAAGTAGCCATGTGCTGCAGTGAAAACTTCCAGTGGTTCGAGAGAGCAGCCGTGCACCTGCTGCGCGCGGGAGGGAATGCTGCATTTAAGCAGCAACCCTGCAACGTCATATGCGCCCTCGCCGGTTCCGCAGGCGGCATCAAGGCATCGTGCCTCCTGGGAAAGAAAGTCCTTTCTCGGGGCGATCCAGCCCTCAAGGAAATTGAGCTGGTCTGGGTATCGGGAAAAGGTGCCGCCATGATGGTTCGGGAGTAATGCGCTAAAAACGAAGCGGATACGAAAGGATTCATCAACGATCAGCTTTTCAAGGAGTACCGCGGGGTTAACCGCTTCCTTCGAGAGGCGTAGACGCTGAAGCAGGTCGAGCCAGTTGGTTGCTACCCGAAAGGGATTGTTCTCGTCTGATAGAGGGTAGCGGAGTGCCAGGGAAAAGAAGTGTCGGAAGGCAGACCGTATTTCGGTCATGGGAAGATACTGTTCGGTGATTCCTCGCATCTCACCTGTTATCACAAGACCGGGAGCCCAAAGACCATGGGGGTAGAGGGCGCAGTAGCTTTGAAATCGCTTATCGAGACGTTTGATTGCGCTGTCTAAGGCAGAGCTCTGGATTGTCCCGCAGACGAGCAGGGTGGAAAGGTTTTTTTTTGACTCGTCAGGTGAAAGGCTGGGGCGGAAGGACTGTTCCACGCTATATTCCGTTAAAGAGTAGCTGGGGTCTGGTGCAAAGCAGGATGAGTCCTCAAAACTCACAGGGCGCCCGTTTTTCGCAGGAAGCCGGCAATTCCTTCTGCCAGTTTCTGGTAACCCTTGGCATTCGGGTGAATAAAGTCTGACTTGAGAGAGTTCTTTTTCAGGACATCGCGCATGATATTCTCCGCGTAAGGAAGGGAAAACTCTTCGGCGATCTGGCGGTAAAACTCTGGAGTGTTTACGAGCAGAGTCGGTCTGGGAACGCCGATCAGAACTACCTGAGCGCCCTGCTTTTCTGCCATGCGAATCATCTCTTTGAGCTTTTCCGCTGCTGCGCCCTCGTCAAGACCGCGAATCATGTCATTGGCTCCAAGACAAAGCAGGACCAGTGCAGGATGGTATTTGTCAAGGAACTGCGGCAGACGGGCAAGCCCTTCCGAGGTAGTTTCACCCGGGACGCCGGCGTTGATCACGGTGCGGGAGATTATCTTTTGCAGGTCAGCCGGATAACTTTGGCCGGGTAGCGCTCCTGTACCGTAGGTCAGGCTATCGCCGAAAGCCAGAACCACGGCATCCGGTGGAAGCTTCCTGAGTTGCGGAGTTCCGGTGTGGCAGGCGGCGATCATCAGGGCCGGGAAAAGGCAGCTTAGTAGTATTTTCATAGAGTGCATCTCCAGTTGCTATACGTTAGTCTGCTTCTCAGAAGGAGAACCGGAGTCCGCCTTCGAACCAGCGTCGCGGATTCTGGTAGAGGAAAGAGGCGTACTGAGCGCCATTAAAGAGATTGTGAGCAGTGAAGAATACTTCACCGGTGACAGTGTCCGAGAGGGGTATTTTCTTGGACAGATTGAGATCCCAGATCATGGCGTCGTGTTTGCCCTCATCCTCCGGTGAAGAGTTCCAGTCAACATACCTGCCCTTGAGGAGTGCCTTGATGATGCGGCTGTTGTCGTACTGAACCCCGATATCATAGGAGTAACGGGGCACGTTTTTCACGATCTCACCGGTTGTTTTGTTTTTGGCATTGATAAAGGTGAAGCCGCCCGTGAGCGACAGGTTATAAACCGGTGTGGTCTTGAGTTCCACCTCTACCCCTTCCCGCAGTTGTTTGCCTCCATTGACAGCCATGAAGAAATCACCCGGCAAGGTGACCGAGGTAAGGGCATCGGAGATTTCATGGCGAAAATAGCTGGTCTTTATCCAGAGGTACTTGACGGCTGCTGTTTCGAAACCGGCTGAATAGGACCAGACCTGCTCCATTTTCAGCGAGGGATTCGGCAGTGAGTAGAAACCGGTCCCGGCCGTCAAGCCGAGCGGCGGGATGCTGAAGCCCCGTGCCACGTAACCCCTAATGACGGTGGAGTCGGCAATGGTGCAGGTGGCACCCAGACTCGGACTCCAGAAGTCACCGTTAGTGCTGGTGTTATCGTAACGGACGCCCGGGGTGAGGGAAAACCGGCCGATTTTCATGGTGTCGTTGATATAGAGGGCCCATTTGTCGAGGCGTTGCGAACCACTACGGTAAAGCTGCGAATCAGAGGTGCCGAAATCGAAGTCGCTGCCGAAAACCAGCGTGTGCCATTGCTGATCCCAAGTGAGCCGGGCGCTGCCACCAAAGGTGCTTTCGTCATCTCTGGTATTCTGTAGTTCCGCATCGCTGAGGTAGGGAGACATCTTTATCTCGGTCTTTGTCTGTAGCGTCCGGAAGGCCAAGTCAAGGCTCAGCTCTTTGGTCAGCTTTTGATTCAGGGCAAGTGTCGAGGAAAAATGGTTGTCCCTGTTGAAAAAGGAAATACCATAGAGGGGAAACTCGCCGAAGCCACGTGAGTCGTTGAAGTAGTTGAGGGTAAGGGTCAGGGTTGAGGCTTCAGATGGCTGCCATTTGAATTTGCTGTAAATATTACCGCTTTGCAGCATGGTATGGGGCTGCAGGCCGTCGGAAAGGAGTCCGCCCCCGGTCAGATAGTATCCAAGAGTGCCGACGTTTCCGGATACTTCCCCCCGGTAGTCGCCGGTGTTCTGGCTGCCAATCGAGGCAGAGAGGATTCCTCCAAAGCTTCGAGAATCATCGGGTGATTTTGTTATGATATTGATGACGCCACCCAGAGATGAACCCCAGGAGGAAGAGCCCGGCCCTTTTATGATCTCGATGCGCTCAATCTGCTGCACCCTCATGCTGCCAACATCGGCGAAACTGTCGCTGATACTGTTCTGGACCACCCCGTCCATGATGACGGTTACGTGTCGGGTGGCGGATCCCAGGATCATGACGCCTGCAGGGCTCCCTGGGCCAGTATAATTGCTCACATGAAGTCCGGTGACGGTGTTCAGTACGTCGGCAACCGTGTGGGCATTCATTGCCTTGATATCAGCGGCTGTGACAATGGCTATATTTTCCGCGACCTGGGAGATTGACTTCTCGGTTCTCGTGGATGAAACGACCAGGTCATTGTCCTGGTAAAAGAGCTGGAGGACCTGCATCTCTTCATCAACCTGCGCCTGGGCCGGGGATGCAAAAGAGGATAGTACCAGGTAAAAACAGAATAAGAGAAGGCTTGTTTTTAAGGGATAACTGTGCATAATGAAAGCATGGTAATTTGACAAGCTTGTTTACTCCCATTCAGTATCAGTGATTCGGTTTTTAGCCTTTTCTGCTGTCTTGCTGCAAAGGTTGTAGCTTCCTTCGGTTGAATATCGCGTTGTGTGTAACAGCTTTTGAAACATATCAAAGCATTAAACATTTGTCCATACGAACTGAATCATGCCCAAGAAAATCTTCCTTACATTCCTAGTCATCCTCCTGTTCCTTTTTAATGTCTCGGAGGCTTCCCCGCAGGAAATACTCGTTGTCCAGAACCATAAAATTAAGCCGTATAGTGATGCATTTTCCGGCTTCAAGGCACTGGTAAACAACCGGTTCAGTGGCGTCGACTATACTTTTCGTAACAGCAACGGAGCGGTTGAGTATCTTTCCGGGAGCAAGCCGGACCTCGTTCTTGCGATCGGGATGGACGCTCTGCAGAAGGTAAAGGTTTTCTCCACGGTGCCGATAGTATACCTTATGGTACTGAACCCTTCTGTAATTGTATCTGAGTCAAGAAACGCCACCGGCGTCAGCATGACTCTTTCTCCTGAGAAACAGTTGGCAGCGATCCATAGGGTTCTACCTTTGGCACGAAGAATTGGGCTTCTCTATGATCCGAAAAAAAGTGGATCCTTTGTGAGAAGAGCCCAGAATGCCTCGAAGGAGTTCAAGATCGATCTCCTGGCGAAGGAGGTCAACCAATCCAGATTTGTTCCAACTGCGCTTGAATCCATGAAAGGAGCGATCGACGCATTGTGGATGATTCCGGACACAACAGTTGTGACACCGGATACGAGTGAGTTGATGATGCTCTTTTCCCTGGAAAACAAGGTTCCTGTCTGTACCTTCTCAACCAAGTATCTCGAAGTTGGAGCGCTTATGTCGCTGGATATCAATGCCTCTGACATGGGCAGGCAAGCTGGAGTGCTTGCGGTTAAAATTCTTTCGGGGAAGAGAGTGACAGAAATCTCGCCGGTTGAGGCTGATAGCGCAAACCTTGTTATCAATGAGCCCATTGCCCGAAAACTCAAGGTGCCCATTAACGAAGACCTTCGCGGCAAGGCAAGGTTTCTGAGGTGATGACAGAATGAAACCCTTTGATTTTATAAGACAATTGGGCGAAACTTTTGCCGCAAAAATTTTTCTGGTCATCATTTTGCTGGTACTTTTCCTGTCTGGTTCGTTTACCGTTTTTTTTGTGCATAACCAACTGAAATCATTGACTGATGTTTTGGTCCGTGAAGGAGAGGTCCTTGCAAGATCTTTGGCATATACCGTGCGACTTGGTGTCTTTGCCGAGAATCGCAACCTGCTGAAAGACCCCGTTGACGGTGTCCTGCTGAATGACGAGGTGCGACAGGTTTCAGTGTACAATTCCAAGGGGAAACTCTTGGAGGAAAAGCGAAAGGGCGGTGTCGAAGCACCTAAATACATATCTCTTCTGAATAATAAGCAAAAGCAGGATTTGTTCAATCGTCTCAGGAGAACTAACAGTACTCAGTACGTCAATCGGGGCTTTGATGCCTTGGAGGTCTGGGCACCTGTCAGGGCGGGTTCCCGTTTTTCTGATGATGAAGCACTCTTTTACTCCGACAACTTTTTTGAAAACAGAGAGCCTACCGTCGGTTTTGTGCGGGTTGTGCTGGGCAAGAAAATACTGAATGATGCCCTTAAAAAGATTCTTCTCAACAGCAGCCTGATAGCATTTGTATTTCTAGCAAGTTCTGTTGGTATTGTCTTTTTTGTTGTTAAGGGGGTTACAAAGCCTCTTAACAGGCTAACGGAGAGGGTCCGGGTAATGGGGAGTGGCGTCCCATTGGAGAAGGTTCCGGTTGAAACGCAGGATGAAATCGGCAAGCTGGCTACAGCTTTCAATACCATGGCGGAATCTCTTCAAAGTAGAGAAGCGGAAAAAGGGAACCTGGAACAGCAATTGAGAAAGGCGCACAAGATGGAGGCCATAGGGACTCTGGCTGGAGGTGTTGCTCATGATTTCAATAATATCCTTTCTACTATTGAAGGATACGCTCTCCTTCTCCAGGACAATGTTAAGAAAAAAGGTCATATCCGCAACTACGTTGACCAGATTGTGGCTGGTGTAGAGCGGGCTGCCGATTTGACCCGCAGACTTCTTGCCTTTAGCAGAAATCAGGTTATCAACCCGGCACCTCTGGACCTCAATGAGACAATCCTCAATATCAATACGCTGCTCGTGAGGCTTGTTGGTGAGAGAATTGATCTCCAGATCGTTACTTCGCCGGAAGAGCTTGTTGTGATAGCAGATCAACTACAAATAGAGCAGACGCTTATCAACCTGGTAACCAACGCACGGGATTCGATGCCTCATGGTGGAGTTTTGCGTCTGACAACTGAGCTGGCGACAATAGGCGACACTCCTGAGGAAAGTCGCAGAGAGATTCGTCCCGGGCATTACGCAAAGCTGGTTCTTTCCGATTCCGGAATGGGAATTGATCCCTCAATAAAGGAGAGGATTTATGATCCGTTTTTTACTACCAAGGAAGTGGGCAAAGGGAACGGGCTTGGTCTTTCAATGACGTTTGGAATTGTCAAGCAGCATAAAGGCTATATTGAAGTTGACAGTGAACCTGGTCACGGAACGACATTTGCCATCTATCTTCCTCTGATAGAATCACAGGTGGAGCGGAAGAGAATGGAATCGACAATGCTGCCCGTGGGGAATCGGGAAACAGTTCTTCTTGCGGAAGATGATAGATTTGTCCGCATGCTGACCAAACACATTCTGATAAAGTACGGATACCTTGTGGTTGAGGCAGTGGATGGGGAAGATGCTCTTGAAAAATTTAGAGAAAACGCCGAAATTATTCAACTACTGCTTCTTGATGTAATAATGCCGAAGAAAAACGGTAAACAAGTCTATGACGATGCCAGGAGGATTAACCCCGATATCAAGGTTGTCTTTATGAGCGGCAATCCCTATGAAGTCATTGCCAATCATGGTTTTGTTGCTGAGAACTTAGCGCTCATTTCGAAGCCTTTGACACCCGGAGAACTTCTTGTTAGTGTACGTAAGGCTCTTGACGGTTCCGGTCGGAGCAGTGTGGTTTCTAGTGTGAGTTCTCTGGGTATGGGGAGGCCCGACTGTGGCTGATGCTCCCAAAAAACACCCATGTCCCGACTGCCTTTGTTGCCAGTGGTGCAGCGACAGCAGGTGCGGGATGTGTCTTCGTAAGAGTTGTAGCTCGCGCAGAAAACTTTCCTTGCAGGAGCAGATAGATCTCTATGAAAAAATCAATAAGCCTGATTCAGGGGCTTGACCCTCTCTTCCCCTCATGACGTACCGATCTATTTCGTCTTTTTATTATCAGAGTGCTTTGGACAAGTAAGCTTCTTTGATTTGCTTTCCGTGTCGTAGTGGAATGGCGGATAGTTTTTGAGAAATTCGGTCTGGATTTGTTTCGGCATTAGAGCTACAATGTGCCCTGTTGGTTAACCGCGGATCTGACCGCGGCCGGGAGTTGTGATGGTGAAAAAAAAGTTGCTGGGCGAAATCTTTGTAGAGAAGGGTCTTGTTACCACCAAAACTCTTGAGAGGACACTGGCCCGAGCCAAAAGGCTGCACAAGAGATTAGGCACTCTTCTCGAAGAGATGGAATTGATTAGTGGTGATGAGTTGGCTAGTGCACTGGCTGAGCAATTCGGTTACCGAGTGATCGGGAATTTTGCCCGACATAGCTATGCCCGTAAGCTTCTCGATTTGATTCCCGTTGATGTGGCCATGCAGAATATGTTATTCCCGTTGAAGATAGAGGATGGCAAACTTGCCTTGGCCATGGCAGATCCCACGGAAACAAAGATTGTTTCGAATATCGCTGCTAACCACGGCCTGACAATTATTCCTTTTATTGCAACAAAAAATGATATAAACGCGGCAATTTGCCGGCAATATCTGGGCAAGGATCTATCAATCCAGCATGAGAAGACGATTCTAATTGTAGAGGACGATAACCTGCTTGGTACCATGTGGAGCCATATTCTGACAAAGGATGGCTATCGGGTAAAGGTTGCGGCAGACGGCATGGACGCCTATAAAACGGTGATTTCAGAAATGCCTCAGGTTATTATTACTGAGAAGGTGGTCCCCAAGTTGGATGCCTATGGCCTTTTTGTTGCCCTGCACAATGTTGCGGAAACACGCCATATCCCGATTATTCTTGTGAGCAAAAGTACTGAAACAGAAGAAGAAGCCAAGGCCTTTGAAAAAGGTTTCTTCGATTTTATTTTCAAACCTGTCAATGAAGTGACGCTGAAGACCCGTGTCAAACGGGCCTTCCAGTTCCTGGAGCGCGAATATGGGATGATGTTCTAGTTTCCATCCGGAAACTCCGACCAGAGCCAATACTCATTCTGTTCTATCCCTTCCCCAGTTCGGTGGACCGAGTGGTCGCCGCATCAACCGCAGTCATCACAATACCGCGAAAACCCTCCTTTTCAAGAACATGCATGCCAGCAATAGTTGTTCCACCCGGAGACGTGACCTTTTCCTTGAGCAGGGCTGTATGATCTCCCGTCTCCAGCACCATTTTTGCGGAGCCGTAAACTGTCTGAGCGGCAAGACGTGTTGCCACATCGCGAGGAAGACCGTTTTTTACGCCTGCGTCGGAGAGGGCCTCGATAAAAGTGAAAACATAAGCCGGTCCGCTTCCTGAGAGGCCGGTAACGGCGTCCAGAAGCTTTTCCTGAACAGAGTTGGCTGTCCCAAGAAGGTTGAATATCTCAAGGGCGAGTGATAGGTCGTCTTCCGTGGCATTTGTTCCAGGGGCGATTGCGGAAGCTGCTTCGAGAACGAGAGCAGGGGTGTTCGGCATCACTCTGATTACCCTGGCTATCTTCGCGAGTTCGGCTTCGATGGTTTTTGTGGGGACGCCGGCCATGATGGAGATAAAAAGCTTTCTTTCCGTGGATTTCTTGTCCAAGGCAGACAATGCTTCCAGGCAGACCTGTGGTTTTACCGCAAGGATGACGATGTCGCCATATATGGCTGCGTCGCTATTATTGCCCGTTGTCCCGACCCCGTAGTGTTCGGATAGATATGCTTTTCGTTGTTCGATCGGCTCTGCAGCCATGATGTTGCAGGAAGGTACTCCGCCTGTCAGAAGTCCCTTGATGATGGCTTCAGCCATATTACCGCCTCCAATAAAACCGAACTTCTTTTCCTTCAACATAGTATCCTCCTCTTTGTCTTGGCCAGTTAAAACGCTCTATTTCGAAGAATGTAGACGAGTTGTTCCTGAGAGCAGATTATCATATTATTGTATCAATAACAGCAGGCTTCCTATCGTTTTTTTCTGACAGCAATGTTTTGCTCGGGAAGCATTCCCCGCAGTAACCAGATCGGCAGAATTTTATCGCTCAAGAAGTATAGAGTGGAAAGTAGTTTTGGCGCAAAGAGGTGCCTGCCGCTCTGATTCACGTTTTGCTTGATCGCTGGCGGTGAGAAAGTGCAACACTCGTGACTATCCCGGCAACAAAACCAATGGCCATGTTTGACGCAAGGGAGAGAAAAACAGTCATGGCCAGGATCAGAATATTGCCTTTCCCTTGGACGTCTCGCGCAAATTTAATAAGTTCAAAGCCGACAAGCAGTAACATGACTCCGATAACAGGTTTAGGGAAAGCGGAGAAGAGGCCCGCCACCGATGCTGCGAAGAAAAGACCGAGGGTGAGCTGAACCACTCCTTCGATAATATTTGTTCCACCTGTTCGAGCGCCAAAATAGTATTGTCCTGCCAAGCCACCGGCTCCATGGCACATGGGCATGCCGCCGAAGAAGGGCGGGATGATATTCATGAGCCCCTGGCTCACGGAAAGTCTTCGTGGGGAAACTGTTCTGTCTGGCCAGTATGCAGATATCAAGCAGGAAGTGGCGATGGTTGCATTGGTAACCGTGAGTGGAATCTGGGCAAAACCTGCAAGCATAAGGGATTCCCAGACCTCCTTGGGGCTGAATGTGGTGAGAGGGGGAAGGGTGAAGCTGGGGGTGCTGATGGCTCCCAGCTGATTTTTTGCCGCCATGATGACGATGCCAAGAAGAACGAGTACTACGGCTGCCGGAAGGCGGCGGCTGGTTCGGAGTCCCAGTCCTGCCAAGAGAGCGATGCCGCCTACAACCCAGGACGTTGCGAGCATTTTGCATGCTTGAATTGCCAGAAGAATGCCGAGCGTTACCTGAACCCCCCTGACAACAGCCGCTGGAGTCATTTTGGCTACTCGGGATGCTATGTCAGAGATAGCGAAGAGCAGCCAGATGCACCCCATGGAAAAACCTGCAGCATAAACCATGGACGGGCTCCATTGTTGCGCAATGGCTGCTGCAGCTATTACTTTCATTGGTTCGATAGGGATAGGGAGTCGATAAAAAATACCGGTAACGATATTGGCGAGTCCCATCATTACGAGAAGCCCTGCAGGGTTGAGACCGCAAACGGCGAAATAGCCGACCGCCAATGGTAGGAAAGTGCCCAGGTTGCCTAATGACCCGGAAAGTTCTCGTAGATTGAATTCAAAAGATGCAATTTTCATTGAAAGGTACCAGTACCTGCTCTGAAATTGTCTGCGGCATATTTATGTCATCATCCCTTGGTGAGAAAACTTCTTTGTGTTTTTTTTTTGAAGGTACGTCATGTCAAGGCATTGTGGGGTCTAACCAGGTAAACATTTATGGTCATATTTATTTGATTACGTTGTCATATATATTATATAGTGATATTAGCAACTGTTGCCAGCGGCCAAAATTTAATGCTTTATAGCATAAATGCAGTAAAAGCCTGTATCTGTTTTTATGGATTACACAGTTTTATTGCGAAGTCTCGTGAGTTTTTTGACGAACTTACGTTAGGATTTGCTGTTTTGCCGGCTCAGTTAGTAGGGGCTAAGAATGGTGTTGAGTTTTTCGCCAAAATGCCCGGGCATCTTTTGAAAAGTAAGGCAGTGTTAAGGTGTGGAAGTATGAAGGGGGTATTGCTGGCAGTGGCTATGGCCACTCGCGCTGCCAAGACGATGAATGCAGCCACTGTCGTTACTAAGATATGTCAGGTGTTCGGAGTCGATGGAAGGCCGTGGTTCTGGCTTTTTGTGGCGTGTTGAGTAAGGCTGAAAAGTAATAAGCTTACTTACCTGAATCCCATTTGTCTTCAAGTTTACGAATAAACTTGCTGTGAGTTTGCTGGATCTCCTTTATTTTCTTCAAGAACTTGCGGCCCTCTTCCGTTAGGGTGGTTCCTCCTCCTCCCCCTTTGCCTCCTGCGGTCTTTATTACCAAGGGTTTGTCAGACAGTTTGTTCAGGTTTTCTATTGTGTGCCACAACTTTGGATAACTGATGCCGATCTCACGGGCTGTCTGGGCTATTGAGCCATGGTCTGCTACCTTTTCCAGAAAATATATACTGTCAATATCTAAGGGCTTCTGGTTGGTTATTTGAAGAAATATTTTCCCGGACATATCAACTCGTCTGTCTGACATGGCTGCGATTCCTTTATTTGTGAGGATGCAGATAGTATGCTCCTCATAGCAGTGTTTCAAGGTTTTTGAGTTTCCGTCACTAACATCTCTGCCTCGGTTAATTTGCTATTTTACGATGCGTCTTTGGCTCACTGTTTTTGCTGGGTATTCAGGGTCACTGTCCAAATATTTTTTCGGGGAGACGAGGCCCATCAGTTGTTTTGTTGCGCCATGCTTGCTTGTGAAAGTATCTGTGTCAGCACCTTTCTTTGAAAAAGGGAGGCCCCATGCTGGGCAACATGGGGCCAAAGGAAAAAATGGATATGGGAGAATATCCATCCGTTATATAGCAATATAGATAACGAAATGCAACAAGAAAATCGTTCATATTGTGATATTAATTTAAAAGTGTGTTTTGTGGGTAAAGGCGCAAGCGTGCGACGTGCTTTGAAAAGGGAGTGTCCATCGTGATTGTTGTGCCTGATTCTAGTTGTTTCGCGTGAGCATTGTGCGTTAGTGATCGTCTCTTTTGAAAAGTTCAGTAAAAGGTTTGTGGTCTGCTGTCTCTTGTTTTGTGTAGTTTGATTTCTTGCTTCTTTAGCGGTAAAAAATGCTTTACATGTATCTAACGAATAATTATTTATATGGATATATATAATTATGTGTAACGTTTGCAAGGTGAGTATCTATTTGTAGCGATGGCTGGTGAAAAGCAATAGTTGCATGCTGTAGACTTGGTTTTGTTTGCGGTTTGCTGTAAAAAATATCTAAATAAATCATGAGTTTATTTCGTCCCCCGCCATGAATGGAAACAACGGAACCCGCATAGATGCCAAATATATTACGACATCTATGCGGGCTTTTTCGTGTGTGTGTTTTGGGTCTGAAATCTGCTAAGTGTATGTCTGGCAGAGCGGTGTTCTCTCCCGTAAGGGCGTGCAAAAGTCCCCGGTTTATCAAATAGTAAATCAAGTTTTAGTCAATTATCATGAGTGCTTTCTTAAAAGCTGCTGCTGACGAAATGTGTGTTATGTCAAAAATTGTGGAGCTGGTCGTACGTGTCTGGGAAGCTGTTAGATCTTGTCGTATGTATTTAGGTAAACGATGAACGATATCAGCCTGGTAGCTGAAAGATTGTTGGTGAAAAAATGCTTGACAGTCCGTAAAATATGTATTATAAACCTGTCCCCTGATCGTTATGATTAAACATAAAGTTTAGAACTACTAAACACGCTTGTTGACAAAAAGTTTAGAATGGCTAAACTGAGCACAAAACTAAAAGTTTACAATTACTAAACTTGGGAGATTTCTTGAAAATCGGTGAGCGTTTAAAAAGGCTGAGGATGATAAATTCCCTGACCCAGGAGGAGCTCGCCAGCCGGGCCGACCTTACCAAGGGGTACATCTCGCAGTTGGAGAACGATGCCACGTCCCCCTCCATTGCCACCTTGAGGGATATTGTTGAAGTCTTCGGCGTTACCATGGAAGAGTTTTTTGCCGAGCCGTCGCGGGGTGCGGATGTCGTCTATGGTGCTGACTCCCGGGTCCAGTCCACTGGTGATGATGACGGCATCAAGGTGGAGCTCCTGGTTCCCGGCGCCCAGAACCGTGAGATGGACCCGGCACTGGTTACGATCAAACCGGGTGAGGAAATGAAGGAGCAGGGTTATCATGAAGGGGAAGAGTTCGGCTATGTGCTGCTTGGCAGGATCATCTTGCAACTCGATGACCAATTGTATACGGTAAAGAAGGGTGAGTGCTTCTACTTCAGTTGCGACAAGAAGCATTCGGTAAAAAATCCCGGCAAAACAGATGCAAAAATACTCTGGGTGGTTACCCCCCCCACGTTCGATTATTGAACGCGACTGATCGGAAGAAAAGGAGAACTGACAATGAGCAAAGTGCTGATTATAGGAGCCGGCGGAGTTAGCAGGGTGGTTGTTCACAAGTGCGCCCAGGCGTCTGACGTATTTACGGAAATTACCCTCGCATCCCGCACGGAATCCAAGTGCAAAGCCATTGCGGCGGAGATAGATTTTCCCATTAAGACGGCCCGGGTGGATGCTGATAACGTGCCCGAGCTTGTGGCGTTGCTGAAGAAGGAGCTGCCGAGTCTCGTGATTAATGTCGCCTTGCCGTACCAGGATTTGACCATTATGGATGCCTGTCTTGAGGTTGGCATCGATTACCTGGATACCGCAAACTACGAACCTCTTGAAACTGCCAAATTTGAATACAGCTGGCAGTGGGCGTATCACGAGCGTTTCCGCGAGAAAGGGCTCATGGCTCTGCTGGGAAGCGGTTTTGATCCTGGCGTCACCAATGTTTTCACCGCTCTGGCAGCGAAGAAGTATCTGGATGAGATTCACGAACTGGATATTATCGACGCCAATGCCGGCTCCCATGGCCAGCCCTTTGCCACCAACTTCAATCCCGAGATCAACATCCGCGAGGTCACGGCTGCCTGCCGTCACTGGGAGAATGGCGATTGGGTGGAGACAGGAGCGCTGTCTACCAAGCGGAGTTTCGATTTTCCCGAGGGTATCGGGCCGATGAATATCTACCGCATGTACCACGAGGAGATGGAGTCGCTGGTCAAGCACATTCCCACCATCAAGAAAGCCCAGTTCTGGATGACCTTCTCCGATAACTATCTGAAGCATCTTGAGGTGCTGCAGAATATTGGAATGACACGTATCGATGAAGTAGAGTTCAACGGCCAGAAGATTGTTCCCCTGCAGTTCCTTAAGGCGCTGCTTCCTGATCCGGGTAGCCTTGGCGCTCTTACCAAAGGGAAGACTTGCATCGGCATCATCGCCCGTGGCGTTAAGGACGGCAAGCGGAAGCAAGTCTACATTTACAATATTTGCGACCATGAAGAGTGTTACCGAGAGGTTAATTCCCAGGCCATCAGCTACACCACCGGTGTGCCTGCTGCAGTGGGTGGCATCATGATGATGACTGGTGCCTGGAGAGGGGAAGGGGTTTTCAATATGGAGCAGTTTGACCCGCAACCGTTTCTTGAAAAGCTTTCGGTCATGGGGCTGCCGCATACGGTGGTAGAAGGCGAATGGCCTGAACTATAAAGATAAAACAATTTGCCACAGAGGTCACAGAGGACTCAGAGGAAAAGCAAACGGTGCAAAACCCGACAGTCTTACTCGGAAATGCATTGGAGCATCTTGCTGAAAAAACAAATTTCTCTGTGATCTCTGTGTCCTCTGTGGCAAATAAAAGGTTTCTCCTTTGATCGGAATTGATATCGAAAAAATCCTCGAACTCGCCCCTTCTCCATCGTACGTGGTGGATTTGGGTCGAATTCGTCATAACCTTGCCATTTTGGATTCAGTCCAGAAACGCAGTGGTGCGAAGATTCTTATGGCCCTGAAGGCGTTTTCCATGTGGAGTGTTTTTCCCCTCATACGGGAAACCTTGCACGGAGTATGCGCCAGTTCGCCATGGGAGGCACGACTCGGCCGCGAAGAATTCGGACGCGAGGTACACAGCTTCGCTGCCGCCTTCAAGGACTGCGATGTCAGGGAATTGCTCGGAATTTCGAATCACCTGGTTTTTAATTCCTTTTCGCAACTGGAGAGATTTCGTCCCTTATGGGAAAAGGAGCAAGGACGCGTTTCCATTGGTCTGCGGGTTAACCCTGAGCATACGGAGGGTCATACGGCCATGTATGACCCCTGTGCACCCAAATCCCGACTCGGGATCAGGCGGGCCGAATTCGAGGGGCGTTCCCTGGCCGGGGTGGAGGGACTGCATTTTCATACCCTTTGTGAGCAGCTTTTTGAGCCGTTGCAGCGGACCGCCGCAGTATTCGAGGAGAAGTTCGGCGAGTTCCTGCCGCGGATGAAATGGCTGAACCTGGGAGGCGGGCACCATATTACGCGCGAAGGCTACGATATCGACTCCCTCGTCGAGCTGATCAAGTATTTTCGGGAAAAGTATGATGTGGAAGTTTACCTCGAGCCGGGTGAGGCCATTGCCATCGGCACAGGTGTCCTGGTGAGTGAAGTGCTGGACGTGGTGCGGAACGAGATGGATATCGCGATCCTTGATGTCTCTGCCACCTGTCACATGCCGGATATTCTGGAGATGCCGTACCGGCCTGGTATTCGGGGTGGTTTTGATGCGGGCGAAAAGGATTGTACCTATCGGCTTGCCGGCCCGTCATGCCTGGCTGGTGACGTTATTGGCGACTGGTCGTTCGATCAGCCGCTCTTGCCCGGTAAACGCCTGGCTTTCCTTGACATGGCCCATTACACCATGGTCAAAACCACTACTTTCAACGGTATCCAGCACCCGCACATCTGTACCTTCGAGCCGGATACGGGAGAGCTGACGGTTGTTAAAAGCTTTACCTACGAAGATTTCAAGGGCCGGTTGTCTTGATGTGATATGGTAGGGGCGCTGCTCTCGCCTGCCGGAGTTGCCTGGCGAGCAAGGGCAGTAGATCCTTACCGGATTGAAAAACAGGGTGCAGCAAGCAGCGCCCTTACGATTCTATTTCATTATAAGGTTGGTGAATTGCCTATGGAACGCTGGTCGATCAATGAGTCTGCAAAAATATACAACATTAATAATTGGGGTTCAGATCTTTTTTCCATCAACAAAAAGGGAAATATCTGTGTTCACCCATCTCCCAATTCCAAGCATTCGATCGATCTGCGGGTTCTGATTGACGATTTGATCAAGCGAAAGATCAAGCCCCCCATTCTTCTTCGCTTCATGAATATCCTCGAAGGGCGTATCGCCAGTATCAACCGGGTATTTAAAAACGCAATTCAGGAGAATAACTACCCTGCAAAATACCAGACTTTTTACCCGATCAAGGTTAATCAGCAGCGGCAGGTGGTTGAGGCGATTACCAAGTTCGGCAAGAAGTTTGAAATAGGTCTGGAGGCGGGATCGAAGCCTGAACTGGTTGCGGCCATTTCTCTTGCCACTGGTAACGGTCTGCCGATTATTTGTAATGGCTACAAAGATACGGAGTTTATCGAAACGGTTCTGTATGCCACCAGGGTAGGATACGACATCACCATTGTGGTGGAAAAGCTCTTTGAACTGGAAAAAATCATCGACCTTGCCAAAAAGACCGGTATTACTCCGAAGTTAGGTATCAGGGTGAAGCTTTCCTCCAAAGGTACCGGCAAGTGGGCCACTTCGGGGGGAGAGGATGCAAAATTCGGACTCAAGATTTCCGAGCTTATCGCGGCCGTCGAGATCCTGCGTGAAAATAACATGGTTGAAAACGTCAGCCTCCTCCATTTTCATATCGGCAGCCAGATAACCAAGATTGATAAGATCAAGAATGCCCTTATCGAGGGAACCCGCGTTTATGTGGAACTGAAAAAACTGGGAGTCAATCTGCAGTATCTGGATATTGGCGGCGGCCTTGGTGTCGACTACGACGGGTCAAAGTCCAGCTATTTTTCCAGTGTCAATTATTCCATCGAAGAATACGCCAACGACGTTGTCTACCAGATCAAGAATATCTGTGACGAAGCGGGCGTTGAGTGCCCGAATATCATCTCCGAATCAGGGCGGGCGACGGTTGCCCACTATTCGGTGCTGGTTACCAATGTTCTCGATACCAATACCCAGAATATCATGCCGGATTATGAGTCCATGCTGGAGGAGCCTGAGAAGCTTTCCCCTACGGTCAAGAAGCTTGTGGCCATCTACAAGAGTATCGACCGGCACTCACTTCGCGAAGACTACCATGACACCATCCAGCTCATTCAGGAGGCCGTCAGCCTGTTCAATCTCGGCTACCTGAACCTGAGCGATCGGGCCCTGGCCGAATGGCTTTGCGCAAAGATCGTCCGGAAAATCAACAGTATCGTCGAAAAGATCAAACCGATCCCCGAAGAACTGCAGAATTTTCAGCTCAGCTTGCGTCAAACCTACTTTGCCAACTTTTCGCTCTTCCAGTCGGTTCCCGATTCGTGGGCCATTGACCAGCTGTTCCCCATTGTGCCAATTCAGCGCCTTAACCAGAAACCTGATGTTATCGCCTCTATCGCCGATATTACCTGCGATTCCGACGGGGAGATCACCAGTTTTGTTGGTGAGAACGGTCGTACCAAATATCTCCCCATACATAAAATTCGCAGCGACGAGAAATACTTCATCGGCTTTTTCCTGATCGGTGCCTACCAGGAGATTCTAGGCGACATGCATAACCTTTTTGGCGACACCAATGCGGTGCACATTACCTTTAACAAAAAGACCAATTACAAGATTGATACTGTGATCAATGGTGATGCTACTTGGGAAAGTCTCAAATATGTCCAGTACGAGGGTAGCAAGATTCTGAAGACTGTCCGGGATAACCTGGAAAAAAGTGTCGCCTCGCGAAAAATATCCATTGAAGAAAGCAGCCACTTTCTGGAACTTCTTGACAGGACCCTCCAGGGTTATACCTACCTGGGAGAGTGACAGGCCCCTGAAGAGACAAAGAAGCAAAAGCCCCCGTTTTCCAGAATAGGAATTTCGGGGGTTTTTTTATACTGATTTGGGTTTGGCACGCCGTAGTTAAGTGCGATGAAGAGTTGTACAATAAAACTAGCTGCTTCGAATTGCTTTGACCTGGAGGGGCTGCCTCATTAAATAGCAAAAATGTTGTTACTGGGGCTCTCTTTGCCGGGAAATGTTAGAAAATACAGTGGTGCAAGGATGGCGAGCATCTTGCAAACTGAGTTAGCGCTAAAAAATCTCAGCGGGATACAAGGAGTACTATATGACTATGGCTGTCAAAGGCAGTACGGTAACCATTCACTATATCGGGACACTTGATAACGGTAAAATATTCGACAGCACTCCGGACGAAGAGCCATTGAAGTTCGTTCTCGGGTCCGATGAAATTTTCCCCGCCTTGCAAGAGGCAATTCTCGGCATGGCTCCGGGTGAGACCAAGAACATCATTATTCCCGCTGCGGAGGCCTTTGGGCCGAGGTTACCTGAAAACATCATCCGGGTTGAACGGCCATTGTTTCCGTCCGGTAAGTCTATCGAAGTCGGAAAAAAGCTGAGTGTTGAGTTTTCTGCCGGGTGTTCACGAGTGATGGTGGTGACAGAAGTGAGTGACACTGAGGTGACTCTTGATGGGAATCATCCTTTGGCTGGCCTTGATCTTACCTTTGCCCTTCGCCTGGAGTCAGTAGAGTGATTTTTATATAAGATTGAGGATAATTAATTGAAATAGTGCGCTGAAATTGATATTTTTAAAACCTCTACACCGTGTTCAGTGCGGATGGCAGTTGTTGAATAACGTAATTGTTTCTGAAAAACATACTTTGTTTGACACAACGAGCCTAATCGAAGGAGGATCACCATGAAAAAAGCAATTATCACTATCCTTGCGGTACTGCTGGTGCCTACTGTATCCCTTGCCTCTGCTACAATGCACGAGGGACTTTGGGAGATAACAACGCAGATGGAGATGCCGGGTATGCCCATGAAAATGCCACCCTCGGTCATGAAACACTGCTATACGAAAAATGACGTTTCAGACCAGAAAAAGATCATTTCCCGTGACAAGAACTGTACCGTTACCGATATGAAGACATCCGCTAACAAAGTGAGCTGGAAAATGAAGTGCACTGGTGAGAATGCCGCGACCATGACCGGCGAAACTGTTTTTGGCAGTGATTCTTATTCATCGGTTATGAAGATGAATAGCCATGGCCAGAATATGACCATGAAGGTCAAGGGAAAACGCCTGGGGAACTGTAAATAACCCTGTTGTACATCCGTGGGGCGTTGACAACTCGGGTCCAGGGTATAAGAGTTGTTCTTGTTCCATGGATAACATTTGAGGAAGACCTGTCACTCCATGAAAATACTTGTTACCAATGACGACGGAATTCACGCACCGGGCATCCAGAGCCTTGCTCAGGCGCTTAGAAAGGTGGGCGAGGTTGCCGTGGTTGCTCCTGACCGGGAGCGGAGTGCTGTCGGTCATGCCCTGACGCTTCACCACCCCCTCAGGGCCCTGCAGTTGGGTCCTGATATTTTTGCCGTTGATGGAACCCCGACCGACTGCGTCAACCTGGGTATACACAATCTCCTTTCGTTCAAACCTGATATTGTTGTGTCCGGCATAAACCGCGGGGCAAACCTGGGGGATGACGTGACCTATTCCGGGACGGTTGCTGCGGCAATGGAAGCCACACTGATGGGGATTCCCGCCTTTGCCGTATCCCTGGTTGCTCAAGGCTTGGGGACGCACTACGATGCGGCAGCAGAATTTGCGGCCAGGCTTGTCTGCCAGGTCCATGAGAAAGGGCTTCCAGCTGATACTTTTCTGAATGTGAACATACCTGATATCCCCTCTAACGAGCTTCTAGCCACCTGCATTACCAGCCAGGGACGAAGACGCTATGAGGGTAATATTGTCGGCAAGCTAGATCCCCGGGGGCAAAAATACTACTGGATAGGAAGTGCTGAATTGTCGTTTCTCGATCTTGAAGGAACTGATTTCTATGCAGTATCACGGGGGCACGTTTCCATTACCCCTCTCCATCTGGATTTGACGAATTACACGTCCTTTCAGGTCTTACGTGGCTGGGGTCTGAAGTAGTTCCTGAAGCTAAACCGTTATGTTGGACATTTGCGTCCTTCTTTGGTATAAATCTCACTCCGCAGTTTGGATTTGAGGAGTGGAATGAATTTCGATATAGCAAGAAAAAGAATGGTAGAAAGCCAGGTTGTCGGGCGGGGGATTCGGGACCGTCGCGTGATTGATGCAATGCTTAAAATCCCGCGGCATTTGTTTGTCGAGGAGGCCATGGCAGCGCAGGCCTATAATGACAACCCACTACCGATTGGCGAGCGACAGACTATTTCTCAGCCATATATGGTGGCCCTGATGACGGAGCTTCTGGAGCTGAAGGGTAAGGAAAGGGTTCTCGAGATAGGAACCGGTTCGGGATATCAGGCTGCCGTGCTTGCCGTTCTTGCCGACCGGGTCTACACCATGGAAAGAATTCGCCCTCTGGCCATGCGAGCGCGTAAGGTTCTGGACAGTCTTGGGCTTCTGAATGTCAATATCAAAATCGATGATGGAACCTGCGGCTGGGAAGAGGAAGCCCCCTTTGATGCCATCATCGTCACGGCTGGAGCGCCTGAGATTCCCGAGGACTTGGTTACGCAGCTGGCGCCGGGGGGGTGCCTGATTTTGCCGGTCGGCAGCCAGACCTCTCAAACCTTGGTCCGCGTTCGCAAGGGAGTGGATGGGGCCGTATCAGTAGAACAGTCAATTGGTTGTCGTTTTGTGAAATTAATTGGTAAGCATGGCTGGGAGGCAGAGTAGCTTTTCTTTTTTTTCTTTTCGGACTTTCAGTACGGCAGGATACCCGAGGATATGCTGGGTCATTTGTTCTATCGGATATTTCTATGCCTGGGGGGGGGACAGCGTGAGCGATAAACTTCTCGAAGAAGTTGATGAGCCGGAAACCATAGATGAGCCAGAACCAACCTCTTCGGCAGAACCTAATGACACTCTGGCCGACGAGCCGGAAGAGGTGGTTAAGGTGGTCTATGACGGTCATTACGATGATGCAATAAAGCATTACTTGCGGGAAATTCAGAAAACAACCCTACTGACCGCAGAGGAAGAGAAGGCTCTTGCCCGGCGAATCGATCTTGGCGAAAAGGCGGCTCGCGATAAGATGATCGAATCAAATCTACGCCTGGTAGTCAAGATCGCCAAACGCTATATTAATCGTGGCCTTCCTTTTATCGACCTCATTGAGGAAGGGAATATCGGTCTGATCAAGGCGGTGGAGCGCTTCAAACTTTCCAAGGAATGCCGCTTTTCAACCTATGCGACCTGGTGGATCCGTCAGTCTATCGAGCGGGCTCTGGTGAATCAATCGCGGATCATCCGTCTTCCGGTCCATGTTTCCGATGACATCAACCGGATGCTGAAAATCACCAGGATGCTTGTTCAGGATTTAAACCGCGAGCCAAGCGACCAAAGAAGTCGCAACCAGGATGGAAGTGAATTCTTCGTATGTGAGAAGACTGCTGGTTCTTTTGAAGAAGACCTATTCCATCGAAATGCCGATGGGCGAAAACAGTGATTATTTCTTGATCGACACGATCGAGGATACCTCGAATCACTCCCCAGCGACCCTTCTTGAGGACGTCAACAAGTTCGAGATGGTTTCAGAATGGCTGGGTCAACTTTCGGAAAACGAACAGAAGATCATTGCCATGCGCTTTGGACTCGACGACAAAGAGCCGCAGACCCTTGATACTATTGGGAGAAGCTTTGGCGTTACCAGAGAACGCATACGCCAGATAGAAGCGAAGTCTCTGGAAAAATTGAGAAAACTGCTCCAGTTGAGTGAATCAAAAAACGGTGCAGACGCGTAGGTTTAATCCGGAGCCTTGTATGCAAGGGGGTACGGTGCAACTATAGCTTTGAGATTAGGAGAACTGTATGGAAGATCTGAAAAATATAATCAGGGATATTCCCGATTTCCCAAAAAAAGGAATCCTTTTTAAGGATATTACAACACTGCTTGCCGATGCACCATCCTACCAGCGCATGGTGGACCTTCTTTTCCCATCGCTATGTTGGGCAGAAGATCGATAAGGTCGTGGGGGTTGAGGCCCGTGGTTTCATAATCGGCGCTGCTCTTGCGTACAAGCTTGGCGCAGGGGTTGTTCTCGTACGAAAACCGGGCAAACTTCCCGGAGCAACAGTGAAGAAAAGTTACGAGCTGGAATACGGTACTGACACCCTTGAGATTCATGTGGATGCCATCAAGAAAGGCGAAAGGATTTTGATAGCCGACGATCTTCTTGCCACGGGCGGTACCATTTCAGCGGTTGTGGAGCTGGTAAACGGCATGGGCGGTGAAATCGTTGATTGCTGTTTTATGGTCGAGTTGGCTTTCCTTGAAGGACGCAAGCGGCTTCCTGAAAACAAGGTCTTTTCTTTGCTTACCTATTAGCAGTTATTGCACGGGTGCTAACTGTACGCGCAGGAAAACTCCTTGCCAAAAAGGAGCACCTGGTATATAAAAATAGATCTATTTTGTCCCCGTAGCTCAGCCGGATAGAGCACTTCCCTCCTAAGGAAGGGGCCGGACGTTCGAATCGTCTCGGGGACGCCATTAAAATTAAGGCACTTACAATAAGAATTGTGAGTGCCTTTTTATTGTTAGTGTGAATAGTGACGTAATGCGCCAAAGCCGTTTCCAACATGATTGCTTCCGGCATCCGACGAGTATGTGGCTACCCCATATTGGACGGATGAAATGCAACACATTAAACTGGCTGGCCGCGTAAAAAAATCAAAGCGCAACTGACAATTATTCAGAAATGTGATACTAATCCAAGTCAACAGGTGGTAAACACCTGTCATCATCAACTACAAAGGAGATACCATGACTAAAGCAGAATTTGTAGCAGCAGTAGCAGCAGAGCTTGAAGTGCCGAAGAACGTTGCAGCCGAGACAGTTGACGCCTTTTTGAAGGTCACAACTGACCTACTCAAAGCTGGTGACAAAATTACTTTCCCGGGCTTCGGCACATTTGAGGTAGCCTCGCGTGCAGCACGCACTGGTCGCAATCCGCAGACTGGTGCAGAAATGAAGATCCCAGCATCTAAGTCTGGCAAGTTTTCTGCCGGTAAGGGTCTCAAGAACCTGTAGTCTGTAAGTCGCATATGTCTATATAAAGCCAGTTCGAATGGGTCTGGCTCAATAGGTCAGAATGGACTTTGTTATTAAAAACTGAATCGCCCCTAGTTTTCTTGACACTTCTGGGGCATGAAAAATGATGAGCGTTTTTTGTGATTCGTCAAACAGTTCTGGCGCGAAATCGGTTGCGTCGATGGCTACCGCAAGAGCGATACGGTCTATGCAGGTCTGGTGAAACCTGTAGAACCGTGTGGCCTGTCTGATGTAAAGCAAGTTTGGTTGCAAGAAACCACGCTTTAAAAGCGGTAAGGTCGCCGTTCCTGTCAAGTACCCGCTCAACCGTTTTCTGCGACATAATCCCTCCCGATTTACCTGTGGCTGTTCAAAATGGCTTAAAAAGCGGAGCAATCCCTGTAACGAAAGGATTGCTCCGTTTTTTTTTACTACCCCACTTAAAAGTAGTTAAAACAAGGGAGTAACGAGACTTGTTAATCCTTTGGGTAACGTATGGGTGACACCTGGCGAAAAATGTTGAAAAGGAAAGACTGGGTTTCTCAGCTGGTCCACGCATATTTTTCTCAGAAGTCCAGCAGAGGAGTCGCATTTTAAGGGTATTAAAAATGATTAGGAACTGCTATATCAGGGGTCATGTTTTTTGCAGCCCCTTGTTGTTACTGAAACGGGGAGTAAAATATATTGGGTAATGCGATTGAATGTAACACTCTGATGTCGAACCATAAACCTTACCCCTGAAAGAGACATCTCATGAAAAAATATGATGCGGAAATCCGGCTTGCACGGGAAATGACGACTTTTGATGCCACTCTATTAGGGGTTGGCGCCATGATTGGTGCAGGTATTTTTGTTCTTATTGGCATTGCCGCTGGTGTTGCGGGTCCTGCGTTGATTATTGCTTTTGCTTTGAATGGACTGATCGCAGTTATGACGGCAATGTCCTATGCTGAATTGGGATCCTGTTATCACACAACAGGTGGAGGTTACCTGTGGGTGAAAGAGGCACTGCCCAAATGGGCAGGATTCCTCTCTGGATGGATGAGTTGGTCAGCACATGCGGTAGCTTGCAGTTTATACGCACTCGGTTTTGGTGCCTATTTTGAGCTTGTTCTCAGTGAGTTCTCTCTGGTATTGCCCCACTGGGGGTTTTTCTCGCCCCAAAAGATACTTGCGGCATCCGTAGCCATTCTTTTCGCCTATATTAATTTTCGTGGTGCCTCGGAAACCGGCAAAATCGGAAATTTTGTTACGATAGCTAAAATCGTTATACTGGTGATTTTTATCGGATTCGGTCTTGAACTCATATTTCACCAGGGAGATTGGCAAACAACCTTCAGCCCATTTTTCCCCAATGGTGCCGGAGGAGTCTTTAAGGCAATGGGGTTGACCTTTATCGCCTTTCAAGGTTTTGAAGTAATCACCCAAAGCTCGGAAGAAATCAAGAATCCACGCAGAAACATCCCCAGAGCTGTTTTTTTCTCCTTGATCATCGTAATCCCTATTTATATTCTCGTTGCATTTGTTTCTATAGGAACGGTGCCGTCCGGTGAGCATGGCGCCATGGGACTATCTGGCACAGCAAAAAGAAACAGCTCTTGTTGATGTAGCCAGGAATTTCTTCGTTGGCGGGGGAGTCTTACTTCTGTTTGGCGGACTTATCTCAACAATTTCGGCATTGAATGCTACGATATTTTCATCGTCACGAGTTGCCTTTGCAATGGGTCGTGATCGAAATTTCCCCGGTTTCTTCAGTAAAGTTCATGGGAATAACCTTACTCCCCATTGGAGTATAATAAGTACTCTGATATTGGTTGTTCTCATGGCGATTTCTTTGCCCATCGAAGATGTGGCAAGTGCTGCGGACATCATGTTCCTCGTGCTGTTCCTGATGGTTAACGTCGCTATGATAAA
This sequence comes from uncultured delta proteobacterium, assembly GCA_963717775.1. GTDB lineage: Bacteria > Desulfobacterota > Desulfuromonadia > Geobacterales > Geobacteraceae > RPRC01. Next base: position 139,956 of record CAVQWZ010000014.1, on the reverse strand, counting down.
GCTGCGGAAATTACGCCCCGATCTTGATAGAGGGTTTATGGTGCCGATCTTCCCTTACTTGTCGATTGTGGGAATTTTGTCATTACTTTTTTTGGCTATTTATATGTTCGACTACAGTTTGTCGGCCTGGATCGTTACGATTATCTGGGTGGCATTGGGCCTTGCGGTTTACCGTGTTTATGCTTCTCGCCGGGAAACTGAGCATGAGCGGAAAATTGCAACCTTGGAGCGGATTCAGAAGAAAGATTATACAATCCTGGTGTGTTTGTCGGAATCGGAAAATGTCGAAAGCATAACGGATATTGCTTTTGCAATAGCCAGGAAACACAATGCAACCATAATTTTTCTTCACGTTATTGAGCTTGGTGAGGATAAAAAGCTACAGATTGGTCTGCAAGAAACTAGTCGCGGGAAAGCATTGCTTGAAGAGGCGCAGAACTTCGCTGAAGTAGCCGGGGTGCCATCAAAAGCAATAATTAAAATATCACACAGGATCTCAACTGGGATCGTGGATACGGTTCAAGAGGAAGAGTGCAATTTTTTATTGCTAGGTCGTAATAAAAATACCAATTTCACTTCACGGCTCTTTTCGTCAGCTATCGACAACGTGCTGCAGAAAACGACTGTTGAGGTCGCCATCCTGCATAGGGATATTCATCATGACCGAATTAAAAAAATACTTATTCCTTACAACGGAGATATTCATACTCGTCTGGCAGTTGAAATCTCACCTGCCTTACTGGAACATTATGGAGCTAAATTAACGATAGCAGTCGTTTTCGATCCCGGAACGTCAAAAGAGAACCGGAAGCTTATAACTGAACAGATTAAACGAGACATTGCCGATGAAAATATAAGTGCATCAATCAAAATAGTTACGGATTCCGATATTCTGCACGGAATTCTGAAGATGGCGAAATACACTGATTTACTTGTGATGGGTGGCAAGTCGGGCGACTTCCTTGAACTGCTTTTTTCGAAGTCCGTGGCCAGGGAAATTACGGAATCCGTGGACTGTCCCGTCTTATGGTTAAAAGAATACGAGGAAAGAAAGTCTTTCTTGCATTCTATTTTTACTACGAAAAACAGTAATGGAGGCTAAGCATGGATTCAAAGATTCAAGACCAGTTTGTCGGCTTGACCGACAGTTTGCTAGCCTATCTACCCAATTTTATCGGAGGATTGGCACTTATCCTCACCGGATGGTTGGCGGGGTGGCTGATCAAGAGGATTCTGGTGCAATTCTGCGTTATTCTGAGGGTTGACCGGTTTTTGAAACGAACGCGTTTTGAAGCAGAGGTTTCAAAAGCTGATGTGCGCTACGGCTTGTACGAGCTGATCGGAAATATCGGATTCGTAATCATCTTTTTGATCTTTCTTGATAATGCGCTCTTAACCTGGAAAATGGATATCCTGTCAGATTTGTTAAGTAAAGGCATTCTGTTCCTGCCGAAGATGATAATTGCAGTCGCAATTTTTGGGGTTGGATGGCTGTTGGCTTCATGGGTTCAGGTATCGGTGCTCAAGTCTTTACATCGCGAGGAAATTCCAAGAGCATCGCTCATTGCCAAGTTTATCAAGAGTATCCTCCTTGTTTTCTTTTCGGCAATATCTCTGGTCGAACTGGATGTGGCGCGGGAAATAATCATAATAGGATTTGCCACAATATTTATAACACTCGGAGCTATAACCATTGTCATGACTGTGGTCGGAGGACGGAAGTTCCTGGAAAAACTGGAAGATACCATCAGGAGAGAAATGATCGAAAAGCAGGATTAATAAACTTAATAGTATAGGCGGAAGATCTGAAATAACCTTCTAAACTAATGACCTATCTCCCCGTTATCGAAATCATCCGCTCAGGGACGCCACTACTATACGTCACACAAACAAAACCGATGATTGACGCAGTCAGGGCGAAAAAAGACCGTTTCCGGATGGAAACTAAGGAAAAGTGGCCTTTTTTTGTTGATAAACCTGAACAGAAGCCTCAATCATATCAGATTAAGCCGTCATATATGGCAGATGTGCAACGTATGGCGGGTAGAGTTGACGGCTTTACACCTTCCCACCTCTCTGCTTCCTCATTTTACCTTATATAATCAGTCTGTTGTGTTTTATCCGCCTTCAGGATGCATCCGGCACATTAGTTGCGATGGGACTCTGTTGTCTCTTCCGCAAGGGTGGATATATATATACCCTTCTACCCATATGCAGTAGGAGAGATTTGACAACCTTCGAGGATTACATTACATGATTGATCTTATCACTGTTATTACGGCTTTCTTGGCCCGTTGGAAAGGGGCGTTCATCACGGTATTGTCGGTATTTCTGTTGGCAGCTATCGCGTTCGGTTCGCCAGCTTTTGCCCAGATACCGAAGGTGTTGAGCGTCACTCAATCGGATACGCAGGAAAGCGAAACGGCAGAAAAGGTGGTGACCACCGAGCAACAGCGTGAAATTACCAAACGCGCGCTGACGGAGGCACAGAAGGAACGGGCCCGTGCGCTTGTCGCCTCACCTGGCTTTTCCCGGCAGGATGTAAAAGAACGCTACCGTCTTCTTGATGGCTTGGTTACTAGCCTTAGCTCCCAACTCAGCCTGATTAATGAACGCGAAGAATTGCGAGCACCAGATCTGCCGCCGAGCAAGAAGCACAGAGTTGGACAGGCTTTCCGGAGCCGCCACCCTATTCTATTTTGATGGCTGATGAGTTAATGGGTTCACTGCTGATTGCCCGCGCCAAGGTGCAGGGGCTCACCTCTAACCAGGAGCTTTTTTCCCAACAGGTTTCACACTATCGGGAATTGGCAAAACATGCCAAGGAAATGGAACGCCAGGCAGCTGACGAACTTGTGAGCGCTCAGTCATCTGGAGAGGGTCTGGCTGCTTCGTGGCAAAATGAGCTTGCAGGACTTCGGACTCGTAATGCCGATGCCATAGCGGAGTCAATAGCCCTGCGCTATGAGGTGCTTGGCGAGAGACTTGGTGTTGCAGGGGTAGAGGTCGATTTGCTGACGCGTCAACTGGCGGAAGCCAGAAAGCGGATGGTTTTCAGCCAGGCAGACCTGAACAAGGTGCAGGCTCGCTTGAAGTCAAGCCGGGTTAGCCTCGAACAGGAGCTGGACGCTTCACTGGCTCGTGATTCGCACCGTAGGAGCGTGCTGGCACGGACGCAGGAGAAGCTGAACACTTTCATCCTTCGTCACGGCAAAAGTGACGATACCTCAGCGATAGGGGCGCAACGTGACGGACTTGAAGCCCGAAATCAAGCTGCCTTGGCATGGGTGGAGAGTTTGCGCTTTGAGACCGAGGTTGTCACATCGCTCATCGCCATAAGTAAGTCAGACTCCACCTTCTGGGATAAACGCTATTCCGCAATTACAGGGAAAGAGGCAGAAAAGCAGCGTGCTCTAGTAGAGGAATTTCGCAAGAGCCGGGATCAGCTTAAACCTTGGCTGGAATACACTGGGCAACAGCTGGAACTGCATCAGGCGGCGGAGCGTGAGCAAGAGTCACGTCTGGTCAAGATCAACGAGGGAAGCCCTCTCCGAGCCGCTGAACTGGACCTGCTTGCTGCACTACATTTACAACGGGAACTGGCTGAGCGGCAGAAATTCGCCGTCGAGCAGCTGGATTTCGAACGACAAGTGTGGCTGGAGGATATTGAAAGTGCCCAGCAGTCACGCAGCATCACGGCTCGGGTCCGTGACTGGATCGGGGAATCTTCGGATATAGTCAAGCGTGTATGGCGCTTCGAACTGTTCGCCGTCGAGGACTCCGTGGAGGTTGCGGGGCAGAAAATTGTCACTTCACGTGGAATAACGGTTGGCAAGACTGTTGGCGCGCTCCTCCTTTTTCTGGTCGGCTACTTTATAGCGGCGTATTTAGGCCGCAGAGTCCAACGGGTGATGGTTACCCGCTTTGGGGTAGCCGAGCATCAGTCCAATGTTATTCGCCGCTGGCTACTGGCACTGACCGTATTCATCCTGTTGATCATCTCGCTCAACCTTGTGCGCATCCCCCTCACTGTTTTCGCCTTCCTTGGTGGTGCATTGGCCATCGGCGTGGGTTTCGGCACCCAGACACTTATTAAGAACTTCATCAGCGGTATCCTTATTCTGCTGGAGCGCAATATAAAAGTAGGGGATACCATTGACGTGGATGGCGTGGTGGGGAGGATCGTAACGGTAGACATCAGGGCCTCGACCGTTCTCGGTTTTGATGGTGTTGAAACGGTAATTCCAAACTCGATGTTTCTGGAAAACAAGGTGACCAACTGGACACACACCAATGCCCGGCTGCGTCGTATTGTGCGGGTCGGGGTAGCCTACGGTTCATTGACAACACAGGTGCGTGACATCCTTGCCGAGTGCGCAAATGAACATAGCCTGATCCTGAAGAATCCGCCAGCTGAGGCCCTCTTTGATGATTTCGGCGACAATTCCCTGATTTTTGCTCTCTACTTTTGGATAGATTACGGTCCAGAGGTAAACCCTTTGCAGGTGGCCAGCGATCTTCGTTTCATGATTGACAAGCGCTTTGCCGAGGAGAACATAGTTATTGCGTTCCCCCAACGTGACATTCATCTCGACAGTGCAGAGCCTCTTCGCGTCGAGATGGTGTACCCTCCGGGGATTAAGTCAGGTCCATCCAGCTAGGTTCTGAGGACAAAAAATCCATACAAGGGCTCAGTACTTATCCGTGAGCACCTTTTTCGTCTGTTTAGAAAAAAGAAAAGGTTTGCTGGGTGGCCAGCAAACCTTTTCTCGGATATACTTTCTGCATCGGTTTTACGCTTTAGGTGACTTGCCTCTGCCATCCTTTGGCAAGAGCTCAGTACCCTGACGTGTATCGAATCTTCCGGAGGAATTCATGAAAGATATCAAGGTTGTATTTAATGACGATTCAGTGGGTTTTGTGAAAGAAGCCCAGCTTAACGCCCTCATCACTTCTGGTCGGGTAAAATCGTTCCTCCGGTCCGATGGTTGGGTTCGGGTAGGTATCGACCCGGTTCGAGAAATCAGATTCCAAGGGCGGGACCGAAGAAAGGTAAACGAAGAATAGCCAGCGCTGGACATGACTTTTTTGCTAAGCTGCCCACTGTTCTCCTGCCGAACATTAAGTAGGCTACTGCGCCACAGGCCTTCCGCCACAGGCCGTAAGCCGAACGTGGGCACGGCGAAGCATTTCTTCCGTTGTTTGCCAGTCAATGCACTTGTCGGTGATAGATACACCGTATTTCATTTCTTTAAGATTCTTTGGTATCGGTTGGTTCCCTGCCTCGAGATAGCTCTCTATCATCACGCCTGAAATATTCCCCTGGCCCGCTTCGATCTGCTCAATGATCTGGTCCAGAACAAATGGCTGTTTTTCATGGTCTTTTTCTGAATTTCCGTGGCTACAGTCCACCATGATACTGGGGTGAATTTCCGATTTTAGCATCAACTCGGTGGCTTTCTTGATGTCCTCAGGCATATAGTTCGGTCTCTTTGTTCCGCCCCGAAGAACCATATGGACATCGGTGTTACCCGTAGTTTGGATAATCGCTGTTCTCCCTTCTTTATTGATGCCGAGGAAACAGTGAGAATGGAGCGCCGACTTCATGGCATCAATGGCTATCTGAAGATTGCCGTCAGTGCCGTTCTTGAAGCCCACGGGGAAGGAAAGGCCGCTGGCTATTTCGCGGTGTGTCTGGGACTCGGTGGTACGAGCGCCTATCGCGCCCCAGCAAAGCAGATCAGCCAGATATTCGGGCGTGATCGGATCGAGCATTTCCGTGGCAACGGGCAGTCCCATTTCGTTAATGGTGCAGAGAAGGCTCCGGGCGATTCCCAGTCCCTTTGAAATCTGATGTGTCCCGTTCATGTCTGGATCGTTAATCAGACCTTTCCAGCCGACGGTGGTGCGTGGTTTTTCGAAATAGACCCGCATGATGATGAACAGTTTGTCGGAAAGCTCTTCCGAGAGGCGGGCCAGTTTTTCGGCATATTCGATGGCAGCCTTCGGGTCGTGGATGGAGCAGGGACCCACCACTACCATAAGCCGCGGGTCAAGGCCACGTAGGATGTTTTTGATGTGGAGTCGGCTCATGTTGACGAATTCCGCTGCCTCGTCCGAGACGGGGAAGACCTGCCTCAGGTCAGTGGGGGCGATAATCGGGGTGATACTCCTGATTTTCAGATTGTTAGTCTTGATCATGCTGTGTGCTTTCCTTTTCAAATTATATTATGTGTTTATTCCAAATTCCGGCAATCAAGAAGTGAAAGTCAATAAAGAAACATCGGTTTTCCAAGCACATGGCGAATTTTAGGTCGGTATTCATTCTCATCATACAGTTCCGTCACGTCCACACGCTTTTGCCCCTGCATGATGGAGCTGATGGGAATATGGGTATATGTCCCTCCCTGGAGGGCCACCATGCGTCCGGACATTCCTTCAATAACTAGGTCCATTGCCATATTGGCATAGTTGAAGGCAGCCATCAGGTCCAGTGAGTCCGGAGCGCCGGAACGCATCAGATAAGAGAGCTGCTGGTAGATTATGTGGGACCCCGTAAGCTGCTTGATCGCCTCGCTAACCGCAACTCCGATACCGCCGAGCTTTTTGTGTCCGTAAGCATCTTCCTGTCCGTATTCGATGATCTGCCCACCGATCATGGTGGCGCCTTCTGATATGGTAACCATGGCGTAGTTACTGGGATTGTTTTTCTTGTCGTCCACCAGGAAACGGGCGAGTTTCTCTACGTCGAAGGGTACTTCCGAGATCAAGGCTCGATCCACACCGGAAAGATAGGCGGAGATGAGTGAGGTTTCTCCGGAGTTGCGCCCGAACAGTTCAACGATGGCGATTCGCTCGTGGGAACCGGCACTCGTGCGCAGATTGTGGATGAAATTGACGCTGCGGGTGACTGCGGTGGAAAATCCGATACAAAAATCGGTCCCGAAGACATCGTTGTCCATGGTCTTGGGGATTGCCACGACGGGGAACCCTTCCCGGTGAAGCCGCTCCGCATAGCTCAGGGTGTCGTCACCGCCGATCGGAATCAAGGCATTGATCTCCAGGTGGTCAAGAACCGAGAGGATGTGAGGGGTAAAGTCATATTTGGAATTTGAGGAGAGGTCGTGTTCTTCCGTTCGGAGGAACTCCGGAATTTCCGTGGCGCTCACCTTGGCGGGATTGGTCCTGCTGGTGTGGAGAAAGGTGCCGCCCGACCTGTCCACGGTGCGAACCGTCTGGCAGTCCAAATAGACGATATTCTTCTCATGTGAGGACGGGTCTGCAGGGTTTAAGTCGAGCAGTCCTTTCCAGCCGCGCCGGATACCGATTACGCGATAGCCGTTTTCAACGGCGCGGGTTACCAAGGTCTTCAATGCGGGGTTGAGACCGGGCACATCACCACCGCCGGTGAGAATGGCTACAGTTTTCTGTTGTGAGCTCATACACTTTTCCTCTGTCAGTCCGGTACGAGAGTACTTTTCAAACATTGGGGGATAGCTCATCTTCGGATGAGCAGCAATTCTGAGTAATATTTGAAAATTTTAGCACAGGATTTCACTTCTGTCTCAACTTTTCCGGGGATCATTACTTGATTCTGTGGTCTGATGACGGCATACTGCTATGATTCCATGAAGGAGGGCAATAAATTGTATTCAATGGCAAATGCTTTTCAATCACTCTTCGAGGTAAACATGGGGGTAAGCCCCGGTGAGAAAATACTTGTATTCAGCGATACTATCCGTCCCGACGAAAATTCCACTCCTTCGGAGAGTGATCGGCGACAGAGACTCTTTGATGTGGCCCGGGAGGCGGCAGCGTACGCGGAAACGGCATTCGGGAATTGCCGTTTCATATCCTTTGCCGCCACTGCGGCCTCAGGTGCGGAACCTCCGGAACTCCTCTGGCGTGGAGCTTTCGGCGACATTGTGGTCGATTTGCTCATAGCGGAGGAAATTCTTCCCGCACTTCTCGCCAAGCAGGCGACCGTGGAACAGGTGGCGCGGGCAGAGGAGATCGTGCTTGCCGGAGGGGAAAACGTGGCGAATGTGGTGATTGCCCTGTCCAATAACTCGACAAGCCATACCCGCTTCCGCTCTCTGTTGAACCATACCGGTAGCCGTTTTGCCAGTCTTCCCCACTTTGACCCGGAGATGTTCTTTACCTCCATGCGTGTCGATTGGCACCAGCTTTCCGAAAGGACGAACTCCCTGGCCGAGCGTATCAATCGTGCAGTCGAGATTCGGGTTGAGTGCGGGAATGGAACACAGATGCGTTTCGGCAAAAGGGGCAGGGTGGCAGCGGGTGATGACGGACTGCTGACAGCACCGGGAAGCTTTGGCAATCTCCCTGCGGGGGAGGTGTACTTCGCCCCCCTGGAAGGGACTAGCGAGGGTGTGATGGTCCTTGAATATGCCCCGATGCGGAAGCTGGCTTCTCCCTTGAAACTGATCGTGCATGAAGGCAGAGTCACGGAGATTCTTGGCGACGAACCGTTCCGTGCTGTTCTTGAAGAGAAGTTTTCCCGATAGTCACTTGAATCGAAACATTGCCGAACTGGGCATCGGTACCAATGATCGTGCCAGTCGACCAGATAATATCCTGGAGGCGGAAAAAATTCTCGGCACCATTCACATCGCCTTTGGGGACAATTCGAGCTTTGGTGGAAAGGTGAGCACTCCCTTTCACGAGGACTATGTCTTTTATGGCCCGACCGTGACGGCAATTCTCGAGGATGGAACAAGGGATATCCTTCTAGATGAAGGAAAACTGGTGGTTTAGTATTATGGAGGGTGGAAATGACTGCTAACAATTTTATCGCAATGATCGTTGAAGAAACGGAAGATAAAAACTACCCGATCAGGATAGGCGAGAGATCGGTGAAAGACCTGCCGAGCGGTGAAATCCTAGTGAAGGTTCATTATTCTTCACTCAACTATAAGGATGCCCTTTCTGCTACCGGCCAGTTCGGTGTTACCAAAAACTATCCCCATACACCGGGCATTGATGCTGCCGGTGAAATTGTCGAGTCCAGCGACAGCGCTTTCAAGCCGGGCGACAAGGTGATTGTCACCAGCTACGATCTGGGGATGGATACCCCCGGGGGGTTCGGCCAATACATCAGAGTACCTGCAAAATGGGTCGTACCGCTGCCTGATGGGCTCAGTCTTCGTGAGAGTATGATTCTGGGCACCGCAGGATTAACTGCCGGTCTAATGGTAGAGAAACTTGTTGGACATGGCGTAAAACCGGAGCAGGGCGAAATACTTGTTACAGGAGCAACCGGCGGGGTTGGCAGCCTTGCTGTGTCAATTTTGGCAAAGGCGGGTTATCGTGTGATTGCTGCGACCGGAAAATCTTCGCAGAAGGATTATCTTCTTTCTCTTGGTGCCGCCGACGTGATTGGTCGTGAAGAGGTTTTGCTGAAGGCCGAACGTCCCTTGATGCCGGAAAGGTGGGCAGGAGTTGTGGATGTTGTGGGTGGCGAGATGCTCGCCGCTGCCATAAAGTCGACCCGCTATGGAGGTAGTGTTGCCTGCTGCGGATTGGTTGGGTCGCGGGAGCTTTCTGTTAATGTGCTGCCGTTCATCCTGAGGGGTGTCAGCCTTTTGGGGACCGATTCTGTCCAATGCCCCATGGAATCCCGCTGTATTGTCTGGGAAAAACTTGCCGGTGAGTGGAAGCTGGAAAACCTGGAAACTATTGTTCAGGAGTGTACGCTTCAAAATCTGGAGAAGGAAATCAGCGCAATACTGAAAGGGCAGCTGAGCGGTCGTGTGCTGGTTAATCTGCTAGAGAGTTAACACTGATCATTTTATCGTGAAATGTCGAAAGCTAACCAGTAAGTATTTATTCCTTACCAACCGTCTGCCCTTGCAATATATTGAGCCAAGGAGGGAGCGGGCAGCCGATGGCATCGGCAATTGCCCGAAACAGCTCGAGTTCCGCCACTGTCACCCTGCCGTCATGTCTCAGGCATTCAAGACAGGCGCCAAGGAGTCGACGTTTTATCAGTGGACTGGTACTTTCAAGTAGAGTGAATGACCGTTCCAGGCAGGCAATGCCACATTCTGCTGCCGGGAGAAAGGTGAATTCGGTTTTTGCCTCTTGCAGAACAATCAGGCCACGCTCAAAGGCCTGTTGCGCCAAAACTTCGTCCTGGTTCCCGACTCTGGCCACTCTGGTTAGTACGCAGGAGCACTCTTGCTGCACGCCACGCAGTCCGTAAATCTGTGCCGTCCGGTTGGGGCGTTGTGTGAAGTTGGGTTCCAAGTGTCTCAGGAGCAGGTAGCGTAGGGTAAACTCGAAGAGACTGGTCCTTTTGTCAGCGGCGCTCAACTGTGCAACGGTTTCTTTTAATTCGATAAATTGATTCCGGCTCAAGGCGCGGAGGGCGGGGAGCGAGAGTTCCAGCAGGGGCAGCCGAACCTCGGGAGGCAAGGTGCTGTTGGCCGGGAAGAGTGTACGGATTTCTTCAAGGAAGGCTTGATTCCCCTGTGCAGTGAGAATTTCTTCCTGTCTGGCCCGGATTGCGGGTGTCCTGTCAAGCAGCAGGCCGTAGACCACGGCACAGGCGCCGAATGGATCGCGTATGGCCGATGTCAGTGGTTCGGGAAGTTCGTTGATGAGGTGTCTTGCACGGTCGATATGCTCCTGCACTGGATCGCCGGCGCGACTGAGTAATGCGGCCACCGCAGCTCCTGAGAGTGTAATAACCGGCTTGGAAGCGCTTTTGGGCGGTTGAGGATTGAGATATATTTCGTTGGGTGGCGGCGCCGGAAGTGGTGTTACCTCCGGGAATTTGCCGTTGAAGGAGGCATCAAGTCGACGGATTCGCTCAATCAGGGGCGGGTGGGTGTCGAGGGCATGCAGCCAGGCCTCCGGCAGAGCATTGCCGAAAAAGAGATGGCTCATCTCGTCTGCCCTGGGATGATCAATCCGGGAGCCCATCGCCAGCCCGCCGATCTTTTTCAAGGCGCCTGCAAGCCCCTCCGGGTGGCGGGTAAACTGGGCGGCTGAAGCGTCGCCAAGGTATTCTCGTTGCCGTGACACGGCAGATTTGATCAGGCGGCCAAAGAAGTAGCCGACATAGCCGACCGCATAAAGGGCAATGGAGACCACTGCGATTGCAGCGGTACCTCGCCCCCCCGTTCTACGCACCCCCCGAAGCCCCATTTCCCCGATCTGGCTTACCATGAGAATACCGTTCATCCAACCTGCCAGGTTCAAGTTCAGGCGCATGTCACCGTTCAGGATGTGGCCGATTTCGTGGGCCACAACCCCTTGCATTTCATCCCTGTCCAACAGTTTGAGCGCGCCATTGGTCACACAGATCGCCGCGTCGCTCAGGTCATGACCGGCGGCAAAGGCATTGATGCCGCGCTCGCGCTCCAGCAGGTACAGGTTCGGCACCGGAATTCCCGAAGCGATGGCCATTTCTTCTACCACATTGCGCAGTTGTCGTTCACGGGGGTCCTGGGGGTCGAGCGGTACCGGCCGACCGCCGAGGATGGTGGCGACATGGGAGCCTCCCGCGCTCAGTTCCTGGATTTTCCAGAAAGATCCGAGCCCGACAAAAAGGAGCGTTCCTCCCGTGGTCCAGAGAAAGAGACGCGGATGCCAGAAGGTAATCCCGTGGGCGAGATGCTTCAAGGATAACAGCCAGGTTAAGGCCGCAACCAGATAGACTGCCAGGGCAACGCCGAGCACGGCAAAGCTGAAGAGAATAATCAGGCGGGTTGTCTGTCTGCGGGCATTTTCCTGACAAGCGAAAAAATCTCTCATTGTCGGGTTCTCAGCTGAAGGCGACGCGCGGCGCGGTTCGTTCCTCAGTTTCGATTTCAAGCAGACTGGCCGCGCTAAACTGGAAAGCACCGGCAATCAGGACAGTGGGGAAAACCTCCCGGGCGGTATTGTAGACCATCACCGCATCGTTGAAAGCCTGGCGGGCAAAAGCGACACGATTTTCCGTTGAGGTGAGTTCTTCGCTCAACTGCATCATCGTCTGGTTGGCCTTCAGGTCGGGGTATGCCTCGGCCAGGGCGAACAGTCTTCCCAATGCTCCGGTCAAGGCACCTTCGGCTCCGGAAAGCAGGGCCATAGCCTGTGGATTTCCCGGTGCGGCTGAGGCCTGTTTCGCGGCTCCGGCAGCCTGATTTCTGGCCGCAATAACAGCTTCCAGAGTTTCGCGCTCGTGTTTCAGGTAGCCTTTGGCCGTTTCGACCAGGTTGGGAATCAGGTCATAGCGGCGTTTGAGTTGGACATCGATCTGGGCAAAGGCGTTTTTGAAGCGGTTACGAAGTGTCACCAACCGGTTGTACGCGGCAATCGCATATAATACGGCACCAACAACTCCGACAATCAGTACCAGCAGAAATACAGCTACGATGCTCATGAGGTATCTCCTATGTCGTTTCAGATTACGTTGCCTGCGCGAAAAATAGCAGGAATTAACGGGAAATGGTATGGAAAAGTGAGGACTGTTTCACTCTTGGCCGGTCGAAGTATGCCCATTTTAGTGCCATACGCTACTCAGCGTTCCGCTGTTCACGGTACATTTTTCCGAAAATGATCTCCTGGCGGTAACGTTCGCTTGTGTGCAGAAAAGCGAATAGAGCCGGTCGGGCAGATATCCCTGCAGGTGTAACAGGAAAAGCAATCCGGAATGGTTTTCTTGTCACGTCGTAAAATTGCTGCCATCACCGTCGACGGACAGGCGTCCGCACACTTCTGACAGGCTATGCAGGTTTCATACTGTACATTTATTTTTACACGACTGTATTTCTCCAGAAGCCAACCGACCAGGCCGAAGGGGCAGAAGAGGTGGCACCAAGGCCGGTAGATGAACAAACTAAGCAGCAACAGCAGGCCGATAAAAATACCGCCTGCGAGACCGAGAGCTGCTGGCGTATAGATTTTAAACGGGTCAATAGGGGCGATGATATCAGTCCCCCAGGCAAAGATGACGAGGACGAATAGACCCAAAAACAGCACCCGAAAGGTGTTTGTCGCTGCAAAGGGCAGTTTGAACTGCCAGCCAATGCCCGGTTTCCTGTTTTCAGTGTAATTGATGCGGAAAATCAGTTCCTGCAGTGTCCCTGCCTGACAGCCCCAGGCGCAGATATATTTATTGGCCAGCAGCACGATTGCGAGGAAGATCGTTAGGGCGATCATGCGCGGCGGAAAGATTACCTGTGCGGTGCCGTAGAGACGAATTGCATCCTTCACGGTACCCATGGGACTCGGATCCGACCCCAATAGTATGCCGAAAAAGGTAACCGCTATACAAAGCAGCCAAGTCCTGCGGGTTGAGGTGAGCTTTCGTTTCCTTAAAGAGATGAAAACGGCTGACATGAAAATAAACCAGAGAGCAAACTTTAGCGGAATCTTGAACCAGTTTTTACTGGCATGCTCTGCGGCAAGGGCCAGTTTCCTGGTGACCAGTGAAGAAACCTGTTCCGGGGAACCGTATGCACCTATCTGTTTTTCAAGGTCGGCAGGGGAGGCAAGGGTGAATATTTCTTTTAAAAGGGCTGGTGACAAATTGTTGGACTGTCCGAACTGACCGACCGTCATCACTTTTGCCATGACCAGAGTACGGGGTATGAGCAGTTTTTCCGGCTTTCCTCCCTGGATTCGAGAGGAGATTGTTGATGCACCTACTACCAGTATCAGAATTGCAAGGAAGTAGCCGAAAGTTTTTAGAGCACTATTTTTCGCCATCAAACCATCTCCTCTATGAAATGTAAAGCTGTTTAGTGCTGACAGTGACGACAATAAAAGCTTGAGCGTTGACCAATGCGAGAACTCTCGATGGGTGCGCCGCAGACCTCGCAGGGTTCACCGGCGCGGCCATAGACCTTGAGTTGCAGGCTGAAATAGCCGGGTCGGCCTTTTTCATCGGTGAAATCGCGCAGGGTTGTGCCACCGGCGGCAATGGCTTCTTCCAGTACCTGGCGGATAGCAGCAGCCAGGGTGCGATATCGGTCAAGGGACAAGCCCCCGGCAGGCAGGGCCGGCAGGATGCCAGCGCGGAACAGTGCTTCGTTGGCGTAGATGTTGCCGATTCCCACCACAACCCGGTGGTCCATGATAAAGGATTTCACTGCCAGGCGCCGATTACGGGAACAGCGGAAAAGATAGTCGCCGCTCATTGCTCCGGAGAGAGGTTCCGGACCGTGATCGGCGAGTAACGGGTGAAAAAGTGGGTCTTCGCTGGTCCACACCAGGGTGCTGAACCGGCGGACATCGTTGAGCCGCAGGCAGATGCCGCCGGAAAAACAGATATCGACGTGGTCGTGGCGTCCTGCTGACACAGGTTTTCGGAGAATACGTAGATGCCCACTCATACCCAAGTGAAGAATCAGGCTGCCGCTGGTTAAGCGAATCAGTAGATATTTACCACGCCGCTCAACCGCACAAACTGTTTGACCGACCAGCTGCCGGTCAAGATCGGTCTGAATCGGATGCCGCAGCTTGGCCACGCGGATCTCTACCCGGGTTATTTCCCGCTGCAGTATCCATGGTTCGATGCCGCGGCGGGCTGTTTCAACTTCGGGTAGTTCTGGCATATTCCTTCTCTCTCTACAGGGTGTGACACGGTGACTAAAATACCTTCATGGTAGCTGCTTAGCAAGAAAGAATCCGAAGTATATCGCTTTGCATCAGCATCGGATCTCCACAGAGTCGGGCAGGGCTGCCAATGCTTCGCTGGGTCAGCGAATCTTCTTCGCTTTCAGACCGCAGGAGGGGCAGCGCTTTTCTGCGACTGTCTTCTCGCACACCTCACACCAGTAGAAAAACTGTGTTTTCGTAGCGCAAGTTTCGCAGGTGTCACCATCCTTTTTTTCACTAGATTTAAGTGACTTGTCAGTCATGGTTTGGTCCTCCGTGTTAAATTCCTTCCCATCCCGCACGTCATTGAACCTGAGACTTTATGACTGTAGTACGGAGCGGAAGAGTATTCCCTACTTAAAAGATAGCGTAGTTGGGAAAATAATTGCTAAAAAAGTCGTAAATTGGTTGGCAAGACATAACCTGAAATTACGAACATGTTTGACTTTGTAAGCCTGTTCTAAAAGTGTAGCATGAAGTAGTTTCAGTTTTCTGTTAAGGTAGAGATTCCAGGATATAAACTGTTACCCCATGGTGCGCAGGCGAGGTATTCCTCGCCTGCGCTTTTCTACATCATCTCTGCATAGAGTCGCGTAAAGAGTCGGGTAAGAGAAGGATGCCAGTGATGGCTAATGTTTTCGCCTACTCTCAATAACGTTACAGTCGATCGTGTAATACAACAATGAGTATCTGTTTCAAACAAGGAGTGAAACAACAGCGGAGAGAAATAATGTTTGCAGAGAAGTGGGCAAGTAGGTTTGTCTTTGCTGAGTGAAAAGAAAAATAGTGAGGAACTTTGTTCCGATTGAATCTTGCGGAAGCTTCGAGTAAAAGAAAATAGTGACCGGGTTGAATTGTGATAACTCAACCCGGTCATGTTCTAACTAGTTTTCATCCGGAGTTTCCGGATGGAGACTAACTATTGAATGCTACTGTACTCCTGAACGTCTCTGCGCAGGGCGCTGTGCCGGACGGCTTTGCTGCGGACGGCTGCGCTGATCGGCAGCAGGTTGTTGTGCGCTGCCGCTGCGTGGCTTATTGCTGCCGTATGTTGTCTTTGGTTTCTGCGCGGCTTGAACACCAGTCTTTCCTTGGCTGGAACCCGCCGGTCGAGAATTTCTTGCGCTAGTGCCGGTACGTGGTGTACGTTGTTGCCGCTGCTTGAAAATCGGTTCAGCCGCAATTTTTGCGTCCGGTGCATAGCCGTCAATAACCACCTTTGGAATCTCGTGTTTGATGAGGCGTTCGATATCGCGGAGAAAGTCGCGCTCGTCGATACACACCAGGGATATTGCTTCACCTTCATTGCCGGCACGTCCGGTACGGCCAATGCGGTGAATATAGTCTTCCGGCACGTTGGGCAGTTCGAAGTTAACCACATGCGGCAGTTGGTCGATATCCAGACCGCGTGCAGCTATGTCTGTTGCCACTAGCACCTGCACCCTGCCGTTCTTGAAGTCTGCCAATGCCTTGGTACGGGCACCCTGGCTCTTGTTGCCGTGAATGGCTGACGAGTTGATGCCGTCGAGGGCGAGCTGTTCGGCAAGCTTGTTGGCACCATGTTTCGTTCGTGTGAATACCAATACTTGACGCCAGTTCTGTGAACCAATCAGCCAGGACAACAATTCGCGTTTGCGTGTCCGGTCAACGGGATGGACGACCTGGGACACCGTCTCGACGGTGGTGTTCCGGCGTGCCACTTCGATGTGAACCGGATCATGCAGCAGGCCGCTGGCGAGTTGACGGATCTCATCGGAGCAGGTTGCGGAGAATAACAGATTTTGGCGACCGTTGCGGCCATTGGCCGGCAGCAGTGCGATGATCTTGCGGATATCGCGGATGAACCCCATGTCGAGCATCCGGTCGGCCTCGTCGAGGACGAGGATTTCCACCTGCGAAAGATCGAGAGTTTTCTGGCTGATGTGATCGAGCAGACGTCCGGGCGTGGCGATGACGATGTCCACGCCGCGGCGTAGTTGGGCAATCTGTGGGTTGATGCTCACGCCGCCGAAAATAACCGCTGACTTGAGCGGTAGATGTTTACCATAGGTATTTACGCTTTCAGCGACCTGGGCGGCAAGTTCGCGTGTCGGTGTGAGGATCAATGCCCGTACCGGATTGCGCTTGTCCGCAAGCTTTCGTGCATGAAGGCGTTGCAGTAACGGCAAGGTGAAGCCGGCAGTTTTACCGGTGCCGGTTTGTGCTCCGGCAAGAATGTCCCGGCCTTCAAGGATCACCGGGATCGCCTGTTGTTGAACGGGTGTTGGGGTTGTGTAGCCTTCGTCAGATACAGCACGGACTAGTTCGGCCATAAGGCCGAGTTTGGAAAATGACATCTGTGATAATGCTCCTGGAATGGCCTGCCCGGGCAATGCCGGGTCGGTCTAGGCGGAATTCTTTGGTGGGGATTAAATCGAGGTGTGCCTGGGTGGTGACCGCGAAGTGCGACGCTGACCGAAATGCGTCGGAATGAGTTACTATAACAGATTAATCGGTCCTTGGCCCGACATTTTTTGCTTTTCCCCTCATTTGGGTTGCCGGAGGCTGTACGGACGGGTTACAGTGGTGAGCAGTTCAGGTAGTACAGAAAGAACTTTAGTCCAAGAACGGAAAGGAACACTATGGCGCGACTTGTACCAATTCTTTATATGCTTCCTGGTGCGGTCGGTATTTATCTCGGATTTTACTATCTTTCTGCTGACCCAAAGACAGCTATTGCAATCGTCACAGCCACAACTGTCGGGATTACCGGTGTTATTGCTTTTGTTCGTCATGTACTCTTCCATAAATCTGATGCCAAGAGGTTAGGGTGGGAGACCGACAGGCCTGACTGGATGTTTGAGGTGGGGTTTGCAAATCTTGCTTTTGGATTCATGGGGTTGCTTCCGGTTTTTCTGCACTGGGGGGCAAAGGCACAGGCCCTGGTCCTGTTCGGGTACGCAGTATACCTGTTTCAGGCTGCCATGCTGCACGGCTACAGGTACTTTACTGATGAGAAGAGATTGCCTGCAAGGCTTTGGCGCAGCTGCCTCACCACAGTTCTCTATGCGGGGATGATGGCTTATTTTGCCTGGAATGCAGTTGTCATGACCACGAACTGACCCTCGGGTTTTTCCCTGATAGCTGTCTTTTTATCCAGGGTTTGCTGTGTTTTCGAATAAAGGTTGCCCCGTTCGTGCCGAAAATGGTATAAAGATATATCACCTGAACCACCGGGACTGACCCTGTGGTTTTTTTATTTTTCAAAAAGGGAGTTTCAAAGAATGATCAGTACAAACAACGTGACCCTTTCGTACGGCAAAAGGGTCCTGTTTAAAGATGTAACCATGAAGTTTAATCCGGGCAACTGCTACGGGCTGATCGGTGCTAACGGTGCCGGCAAGTCCACCTTTCTCAAGATCCTTTCCGGTGAAATTCAGCCAGACAAGGGGGAGATTTCTGTCGGAAGTCGAGAGAGAATCGCTGTGCTCCGCCAAGACCAGTTTGCTTTTGATGAAGAGACTGTTTTCAATACCGTTGTCATGGGCCATGATAAGCTTTACCGGATCATGGCGGAACGGGAACTGATGTACTCGAAGGAAGACTTCAGCGAGGAGGACGGCATCCGTTCCGCTGAGCTGGAAGGAGAGTTTGCCGAGATGAACGGCTACGAGGTGGAGTCCGAAGCGGCTGTGCTGCTCAATGGTCTCGGTATCCCCGAGGAGCTACGCTCCAAGACAATGAAGGAGCTCGAATCGGGAGAAAAGGTGCGGGTTCTGCTGGCCCAAGCCCTGTTCGGTAACCCGGACGTGCTGCTCTTGGACGAACCGACCAATCACCTTGATTTGAAATCCATTGCCTGGCTGGAGGATTTCCTCTACCGGTTTCCCAATACGGTCATTGTTGTTTCCCATGACCGCCATTTCCTGAATCAAGTCTGCACCCATATCGCCGATATCGATTTTGGCCGAATCCAGGTATATGTGGGAAACTACGATTTCTGGTATCAGGCGAGTCAGCTGAATCTGAAACAAAAGCAGGACGAAAATCGCAAGGTTACCGACAAGGCCAACGAATTAAAGGAGTTTATCCAGCGCTTCAGCTCCAATGCTTCCAAGGCGAAGCAGGCCACCTCCCGGAAAAAGCTGCTGGAAAAGCTCACTATTGAAGATATGCCTATTTCGTCACGCAAATATCCTTATGTGGTGTTTAAACCGGAAAGAGCCTGTGGCGATATCATTCTGGAGATCAAAGAACTTTCCAAATCAATCGACGGCGTCATGGTCTTAAACAATCTGACACTGACGGTGGGCAAGGGAGACAAAATCGCCTTTGTCGGCGGCAACAGCCTGGCGAAAACGATCCTCTTCCAGATCCTTGCCGGGGAGCTAGAGCCTGATAGCGGCAGCTTCCGTTGGGGAATAACGATCACTCCAACCTATTTCCCGAAAGATCATGGCGACTACTTTACCAGCGACATGAACCTGATTGAATGGCTTGGCCAGTTTTCTCCTCCCACCGAGGGAGAGTCCTTTGCCCGTGGGTTCCTTGGTAGAATGCTCTTTTCTGGAGAGGAGGCGCTGAAGAAGACCAGTGTTCTATCCGGGGGGAAAAAGTCCGTTGTATGCTGTCCCGAATGATGCTCTCTGGAGCCAATGCCCTGATCCTGGATGAGCCAACCAATCATCTGGATCTGGAATCCATTACTGCCTTGAATAACGGGCTCATCTCTTATTCGGAGGTAGTGCTGTTTGCCTCCCATGACCATGAGTTTGTTTCCACGGTTGCTAACCGGATTGTGGAGATCACTCCTTCCGGGATCATTGACCGGGTGATGGGTTTTGATGAGTACCTGGAGAATGGAGATGTGTCACGCCTTCGGGACGAAATGTGTCAAAGTCATCGGGACTTGAATCTATAATACGCCGGGTATCCGGTTTTTAATTATGCTGACTTGTCAGCAATAGAAGAAGAAAAAATGGCCTGCAATTGCAGGCCATTTTCTTTTAAAGGGTGCTGTGATAGTGGCAATGCCTGCTACCATTCATCCTTCTGTTTTTCCAGCATCTTGCGGAAATAGATGTCCGGGTTTGTCAGTTTCTTGATTTCTTTTTCATTGTATCCGAGTTCGCGGAAAGGAATCACTCCGTTAACTGCGTGACAGTTGATACAGTTCAGGGCATTTTCCTTCGTTACCATGTGGTCGCTGCCGAAGTAGATGGTCTGCCAGCCGGGAACCGGTTTGTAGTGCTTGATGCCAAGCGATTTCGCTGCCGAGGCAACGCCCGCAAGGGTATCGCCGTTGGCCATGGGCGGAGCGAAGTCCATAGAAAGGAGTTGACCGTTCAGGGCATTGTAGTAGGCCTTGCCGAGGAAAATCTTGAAGGGATAGATTTTGCTCTTGCCATCTTTCCTGCTTCCCTTCGGGCCGATGAAATGCGGCTCATTCGCGACTGTCTTATTGTACCAGGCGTAGACTGGAACCGTTTCATTCGCTTCTTTTTTCAGGGTTGCCGGTTCATAGAATTTATCCGAGCTCTGCTCCCACAGGGTAAAGTCCTTGGCAACCGCACCGCCGGTTCGGGGGATGTGGCAGGTTTGACAAGCTATCTTTGCGGTATGACGGTTATAATCGGCATCCTTGTGGGGCTTGTCCGAATGGCAATCGGCGCAGGAGACTCTCACGCCGTCGTTTGCCCAGTTATTGGGATCGAATCCGGTTGGTATCTTGTGATCCTTGCTTTTATGGCAGTCTACGCAAACCATGCCCTTTGCGGCATGTACGTCTGTCTTTTTACTGAACATGAAGCCCCGTTTTACCAGAACCCCGCCGCCAGCTGCTTCGTGGCAGGTCATGCAGTTTTTGCTCGACGGTTTGCCGACTGCCATTGCTGCCTTGACACTCCGGTCCTGGCCCATGACTATCCGTCCCTGCTCGTCTTTGAAAGGCTTGCGTTTCCGGTAATCGTAGTCACTGGAATGGCACACCAGGCAATCGATGGCATTTTCCGCTTCGGGACCGCTGCTGCCCACATCGCTCAGGTGATTGCCCGGATGGCAGGTGTTGCAGCCGGAAAATTTCGACTTGCCGGTCTCGGGGCTTTTGGGAATTTCCTTCAAGTTATTAACGACGTCGTTTCCATTGCACATGGTATAAATACGGTTTTTCATGCCGTATTCCTTGTGCGGATCGAGGTTGTCGACATTTGTTACCTTGGAAGCGTGTTTCCAATGAACTGTCTCTAGAAACTTCTTAGCCGTTCCAGGGTGACACTCTTCACAGGTTTTCGGGCCGTTATAGCCGTTTTTCTCGATGTACTCCCTACCTGGATGAACCTCGGCGAAACTTGACGCCGCCAGCCCGCATACCAATAGCAGGGTCAGCGCCAGGGTCATTCTTTTCATTATTTCTCTCCTTGCACCGGCAAAACTCAGTATATTTCGGGAATTAGCCGGGAAATACTGCGTCAGCAACCGGCTGTTTTTCGGAAGTAGGTGCTGACATTCTTGCCGTCGATGACTTCGTATTTGCAGCGGATTTCATCGTCCAGGTTAATCCTGTGATCCTTCATTTTGTCGAGGGTGAGTTCGTCGTTTCACGGTTATTACCACATTTTTCCCCGTATCAGTGTCCTTGAGAGTTACGGTAGCCACTGTGGCATCTTTGCCCGCCATCTCGATGGAAGTAATGACTCCCACCATCTTGATTTCATCTGCTCGCGCTGTTCCTGCTACGAAAAAAACAGTTAATGCGACAAAACCGAAGAGAGCGGCAACCGATAGAAACTTTTTCATTATTTTCTCCTTTGCGGCACATGGCCTTTTGTATTTATGCAGCTAAGTAACAGGAAAACCGGCGGCGAAGACCGACTGTCTCCGCCGCCAACATCCGATTATTAGAAGTGTACCTCAAAAGTTGCATAAATGTCCTGAGCGCTTTGCAGCGGAACAAACATTTGTGCGTTCATTGGATTGTTGAGGTCGGAAATATTTCTCGGACCGCCGACCCAGTTGTTGCTTCCAGTATAGTCAAAGTCGTAGTATTGGTACCCGATGCGGAAGAAAGTCTTGCTCAGGTAGGAAGAGATGGGCTTCAGCTTCAGTTCCTGAATCACGTAGAGCTCGTAAACATTTCCACGAGTGCCGAGCTTGGACGTCCACATGTCGTCAGCTGCAGGTGCAAAGGTGATCCAGTCCTTTGAGCCGTGGTTGTATTCGAAGCCGAGCTTGGTTCCGGTCTTCTCGATGTCGTAACGGCCACCTACGAAGACGGCCCAGCCGGTTTTGTCTTCTTGCCCATACCGGTAAACGGGTCCACGCTGTAGAGGAGGCCCTGGCCAAGGAAGGTGTTGTTGTTGGGGTGGGTATGCTGAGGGCGCCGTCGACGAACCAGTTGAAATTGCCGATGCCCACATTCTTTATCGCGACCCAAGAAATCAAGTCCATACCAGTCGATATCCCCGAGATCGACGCTTGGCCCGCTGAAGGGGGTGCCGGCAAAATTGCCGGAGACGAAAGGTGGGCGAATTAAAGATATTCATGCCCCTGTTGTACTGGAATCCGGCATGGAAGCGATCTGTATCATAGGGCACGATCTGAACGCCGATCATGTCCGTATCCCTCAGGCCGTTTCCGGCATCCGTGGTAATGGAGTTTTCAAAGCCGCGGCCGTAACAGATTTTTGCATAAGGGTCCTTCGAGTCCTTTAATATCCGGTGCCCAGCCCAGAGTTACACCGTCAAAGGCGTAATCGACCAGCAGGGAAGGTGTGCCGCTGTTGCCCGGCTTTTCGTTGTTCTGCCTCAAGTGGCTCGGAATTCCGCCGGTCGAAGGACGACGACCAATGGAGAACCAGATCGGCTGATCGGCGATGTTTTTCCAGGTGGCATAGACGCGATCCACGGCGAGCTTGCTGTCGCCAGGTACGTGGCCGAGAGTTCCGTCAAATATTCCAGCTCGATCAGCAAAAAACGGGCCCACGCCACCAGCGCCGTCAATTGCCGAATCATCCTGGGCTCCCGCAATTTTATACATCAGAAGTCGGGCGGTAACGGAAACGTCCTGGGTTGCTTCGGCGTGGATATTTAGGCCGAAACGATTGGTGTAGAGTGCATTATTCTTAACTCCGAACCCGGCCGTCAGCGCCGGGTTTGTCGGCCCCATGGGCAGTCCCGGGTTGTACTGGTAATAATTCGGCACCTGGCCATGCAGATAATCGTAACGGAAACGGTAGTCCCCACTGATGCTGAGCCAGCGGCCCAGAGATTTCCTTTCCACTTTGGCAATCTTTTGCTCAGTTTGCTTTGACCTGTCTTCGGTTTCCTTGACCTTGTTTTCCGTCTGCTGGAGCTTGGTGTCACTGTCCTTGACCTGCTGTTTCAACGCATTCAGTTCTTGTGACAAAGCGTCGATCCTTCGCAAGAGTTCTTCGTCAGCAGAATGGGCCGACAAGGGAGCTGCCACCGCGAGCAGCATCGTGAACATTAAAATTTTTCCCAATCTTTTCCTCATGTAACGCGCCTCCTTCATGTTTTGCAATAATTGGCCTTCAATAAATCGGTAAATACCGTAATTATCACTGATAACACCTCCTTTCATTCAACGGGCATTTGTGCGGGTACTGACAGAAGTCATGTCCAAAAAATCCTGCACATACTACTGCGAAAATAATATAAATGCAAAAAATAAATTATAGATATATACAAAATATTACATAAGTATCTCCGCCGATGATCCGTTTTGTTCTAGAAAGCAAATGGTTACGGCACCAACTATTTTTTTTACATCTTTACCATTTGTGAGAAATACTCCATTCGTTAGCTTGACTCAGTGGGTTGTCGTGCCTATTCTTTCACTAAGAGAATGTTTACGAAGGGAGCAATAATCATGATCAGATCCGAAAAGATGACCATAAAAACCCAGGAAGCCCTGGGTGCTGCACAGCAACTCGCTGCTTCTAACCAGAACGGCTCCATTGAGCCTGAGCACCTCCTGTTGTCGCTGCTGGACCAGGAGGGAGGGCTTATCGGTTCTATACTCCAGAAGATAGGGGCCAACCCCCCATATGTCCGTTCTAAAATAGAGACGGAGCTAAAGCGCCTTCCTCAGGCAACAGGTTCAGGTGTGCAAGTGTATCTTTCGTCATCGCTCCATCACGCTTTGGACAGTGCCCAGCGCGAAGCCGATGCAATGAACGATGAGTTTGTGTCCACTGAACACCTTCTTCTGGGACTCATCGAGGAGAAGGACAGCAAGGTGTCTTCTCTCCTGGCCGACAGCGGGGTAACCCGGGACTCGGTGCTGGCTGCCCTCAAGGACCTGCGCGGCGACGAACGGGTCACGGATCAAAACCCGGAAGAGAAGTACCAGGCTCTGGCCAAATATGGCCGCGACCTGACCGAGTTGGCCGAAAAGGGGAAGCTGGACCCGGTCATTGGTCGCGACGACGAGATTCGCCGGGTTATCCAGGTCCTTTCGCGCCGGACGAAGAACAACCCGGTGCTGATCGGAGAGCCGGGCGTGGGTAAGACCGCAATCGTGGAAGGTTTGGCCCAGCGGATAATTTCCGGTGATGTTCCGGAAACGTTGAAGAACAAGCGTATTGTCGCTCTTGACATGGGGACTCTGTATTGCCGGGACAAAATTCCGGGGAGAGTTTGAGGAGCGCCTCAAGGCGGTGATCAAGGAGGTTATAAAGTCGGAAGGGAAGATAATCCTCTTCATTGATGAACTCCATACCTTGGTGGGGGCTGGGGCCGCGGAAGGGGCCATGGATGCCTCGAACCTCTTGAAGCCTGCCCTGGCGCGCGGTGAGCTTCACTGTATTGGTGCAACGACCCTCAATGAATTCCGCAAGTACGTGGAAAAGGACGCCGCCCTGGAACGTCGTTTCCAGCAGGTGTATACCGGTGAGCCGAGTGTGGAGGATACTATCTCGATCCTCCGTGGTCTGAAGGAGAAGTACGAGACGTTCCACGGTATCAGGATCCAGGACAGTGCCATTGTGGCAGCAGCGACCCTCTCCGACCGCTATATTACCGACCGTTTCCTCCCGGACAAGGCCATCGACCTGATTGATGAGGCGGCATCACGGCTACGGATCGAGATCGATTCGATGCCCACCGAGATCGATGAGATCGAGCGACGCATTATTCAAATGGAGATTGAGAAACAGGCGCTTCTCAAGGAGCAGGACCTGCATTCACAGGAGCGCCTCCGGAAGCTTGCAGACGAACTTGAAGAGCTCAAGGCTGACTCTGCTAAGCTCAAGGTTCACTGGCAAAAGGAGAAGGAAATCATCAAGTCGCTGCGCGAACTGAAAAACAGCCTTGAGGACAAGAAGATGGAGGCTCAGAAGCTTGAGCGGGAGGGCAACCTTGCCAGGACCGCAGAGATTCGATACGGTGAGATTCCGGCCATCGAGAAGGATATGGAGGTAAAAAACCAGGAGCTCCTTCAGGTCCAGAAGGAAGGAAAGATGCTCTCAGAAGAGGTTGACGGCGACATGGTAGCCGAGGTTGTTGCCAAGTGGACCGGTGTCCCGGTGTCGCGACTCCAGGAAAGTGAGTCTGCCAAACTGGTGAAGATGGAGGATCGGCTGCGGTCGCGGGTGGTGGGACAGGACGAAGCACTGCTGCTGGTGGCGAATGCTGTCCGTCGTGCCCGTTCCGGGCTGTCGGACCCGAATCGACCTATCGGCTCATTTATCTTTCTCGGACCGACCGGAGTCGGCAAAACCGAGACCGCCCGGACCCTTGCCGAATTCCTGTTTGATGACGACCAGGCGATTGTTCGCATCGACATGAGTGAGTATCAGGAGAAACATACCGTTGCCCGTCTCATCGGGGCACCTCCCGGCTATGTCGGCTACGAGGAGGGGGGACAGCTCACCGAATCGGTTCGGAGAAGACCATACAGCATCGTACTGTTCGATGAGATCGAAAAGGCCCATCCCGAAGTGTTCAATGTCTTGCTCCAAGTGCTGGACGATGGCCGCCTGACGGACGGGCAGGGGCGTACGATAGATTTCCGTAACACGGTCATCATTATGACCAGCAACCTGGGCTCCCAGTGGATCCAGCAATATGGTGCCACTGATTATTCGCGCATGCGGAGCATGGTAATGGAGACACTGAAGGATAGCTTTAAACCGGAATTTCTCAATCGTGTGGATGAAATCGTCATCTACCATGCGCTGCCCCTCGACCAGATCAAGAAGATTGTGGACATACAGATCAGGGCTCTCAAGAAGCGGCTTGAGGGGATGCACATCGGCCTGGAAGTCAGCGACAAGGCCTGCGAATATCTTGCTCAGGAAGGGTATGATCCTGCCTTAGGTGCACGTCCCCTTAAAAGGACTATTCAGAGGAAAATACAGGACCCGTTGGCCCTCATGCTTCTGGAAAGTAAATTCGTCGAGGGGGATGCGGTGCTTGTGGATCTCTCCATAGCCGGGGAGGGTTTGGTGATCAAGAAGAAATCTTAGTGGTGTGGATCTCCCGCTCATACCTTCTTCAGGAAGGAGGTATGAGCGAGAGGACTCATTTCTTATGCAATTTTAGAAGCTTGCATTTACAGACAAAGACAACCTAATTCAAAACTCTTAACTCAAAATTCAAAACCCGACTTTTATTCTATCCCCAGCCCTTGCCGTTTCTCTCTGATCAGCTTTTTCAGGTCTTCTTGCACGATATAGTCATGAAAAGACATCTTGTCCTTTTCAGGGAAATCCTGATTCTCCAGGTCCCAACGGTAGATTTTGTCAAGATTTGTGCCGACAAATGCGGTTGGATTGGTTGTCCAGGCGCCTTGACCTGGTTCGAAAGAGTCGTTTGATAGCAATATCGGAGAACCTAGATAGTGAGGATACTTTTCAGATACCGGCATGATGTAAGTTAGGGCTGGGTCAGAACGATCATATTTATAAACAACCCACTTTCCATCCTGGGAAAACGATACATAATCTAATCCACTTGCTAACAGATGCGGGGTGTTGTTTTTGCTATTATCCCAGCCAATAAAGGTAGAGCCTCTGTGACCACCATAAAGGATTGCAAACGGCAGACTGGGATGTAGTCGTATCCTCGAAAAACCGATTTTTTTTTCAATCGGGTTAAGCTGGTCTTTATAACACTTTACCGCATCCTCCAGTGGGTGATGGGCCGGTTCCAGATTCATATTCAATACCAGCAATTGTCTTTCGAAAACTCTGTAAAGAAAAACTCTGTCTTTCGTTGTTGTCCAAACAGTGCCTGGTTCTTTTTTGAATTCCTTTATCAAGACCTTGCTTTTCGCTACTCAGATCAACTAATTGAAGTATCTTATCAACATCAAAGGAGCTTTTAGGGTTTTCTTTTTGTGACTCTATCTCGAACAGAAAATGCCTCTGACGGGAGTCGGCGATTGCAATGTTATCGATATACTGGCTAACCGGAAATACTATCTCATATTCACGATGCAGCTTTTTCTTAAAGTCAAACAAATGAAACCCCCTGACCTGTCCAAAACCGATCAGTTCGGACGAAATTGGGGGAAGGTACTTGCCTCTGCCCGCCAAATCTTCCACATGGCGGAAATACTTATCGTAGCTTATTTTGCCTTTTGGAAAAGAGACGATGGTGATGCCTTTGCCCATGTCGTTGCTGCCAATGGCGTTATCATGCGGAACGGGAAAGATGGATATGTGGCGGTAACCGCCAAACAAGCCACCAATTTTGGAGGTTTGAGGTGGCAGAGATTGTGCTGATTTGAAGTCTTGTATCTCGTACAAATATTTCGATTCCATCTTTTTACCTCCATGGGCAATTGCGGCACTTGGAAACAGTGAAAAACTTAAAAAAGCCGCTATGATTATGTTTCTAATTGTTCGTCTGACGATACCCATGAAGTTCCGCGCTCCCAGTTCCCTATTATTTGCCCAACCCCTGCGTTTTTTCCTTGGTAAGCTTTTTCAAGTCTTCCTGTACGATGTAGTCATGAAATGACATCTTGCCCTTTTCAGGGAAATCCTGATTCTCCAAATCCCAACGATAAATTTTGTCAAGAACTGTTCCGACAAAGGCGATGGGGTTGGTTGTCCATGCTCCTTGACCGGTTTCGAAAGAATAATTTGATAGCAATATCGGTGATCCGAGATACTGAGGATACTTTTCGGATACTGGCATGATGTATGTTTGATAGTTACTTGATCCTATAATAATGTTTATAAACAACCCATTTACCATCGGGTGAAAAACTAAAATTTGTCCCACTTTCCATAAGCATGTGAGGCATGTTGTTTTTGTTCTTTGACCAGTTAATAATTGTTGTGCCATTGTTCCCCACCTGTCAGAACGGCAACTGTGAGGTGCGGATGCTTAAAAATCAATATCTGTAAATGTCAAGTTTATCCTTAAAGCGATTTACAACGTCATTCAACGGGTGATGTGACGGTTCCAGATTCATGTCAAATGCCTTAAGATTTTCTTTCATCAAATCCCCATAGCAGTACCCTGTCCC
The DNA here is from genome assembly GCA_963717775.1 of uncultured delta proteobacterium. Classification (GTDB taxonomy): domain Bacteria; phylum Desulfobacterota; class Desulfuromonadia; order Geobacterales; family Geobacteraceae; genus RPRC01. Next base: position 111,870 of record CAVQWZ010000014.1, on the reverse strand, counting down.
CAGTGGTTGTCATCAGGTGCTCCGCACCTTTGGTATCTCCTTGATTAAATAGTGCTTTTCACCACTCAGTTCGATAAGTTGAAGGCTATCGTTGACATCCCAAGGACCTTTGGGTTCGGCCTTCTGCGACTCTATTTCGAAGATTAAATGTTTCTTGTCGGACATCTGCGATGACGATCTTTTGGATATATTGTGTAACCGGAAAGACTATGTCGTATTCACGATGTAGTTTTTTCTTGAAGTCAAACAGATGGAACACCCTAACCTGTCCAAAACCGATCAAGTCTTGATGATATTGGTGGCAGATATTTGCCCCTGCCCATTATATCGTCTGCATTGCGAAAATATTTGTCGTAGTCGATCTTATCTTTTGGAAAGGAGATGATTGTGACAGCGTTGCCCATGTCGTTGCTGCCAACAGCGTTATTTTGGGGTACGGGAAAGATGGATATGTTGCGGTAACCACCGAACAGGCCACCAATTTTGAATGTTTGTGGTTGTAAAGCCATAGCTCTGGTTTAATAGTCTTTCGTCATTATACAAATATTTGGATTCCATTTTTTTACCTCCATAGGCAATTGCGACAGTTGAAAATAATCAGGGTGCAGACAATTGTTAGGACAAGATGTTTTATGCGATTCATGACGTCTCCTCATAGTTTTCATGCCCTTTGTTGGCCACTTTGACCCAGGCAGCTTCTTTCATTTATCTAATTCAATCTTATCGTGTTTCAGGCGGTTTCTGCCCTCTCACAATACTTTTATTATCTTTATCCTTTTTCATTTTGATAATACTCTTCGCAATCCGCGGGACCTCGGTCTCCAGCTTGTAAAACCTATACGGGTTATACTGGGTGAAATATGGCCACAGGCTTGTGTCGAATGAATCCAGCCAGCCTTTGGTTTCGGTACAGTAATCCCAAAGGTTTTTCCCATTAAATGCCCCATAAGCAAATACCATGTACCAGTCAGTTCCAAAAAGAATCCGGTTTCTCAATTTCTTTTTTTGTTTTTCTGTCAATGGCGTGTCTTTTTCAAAATTATTCTGTTCTTCCTGCGAATTGTTTTGATTTTTGTTCGGTTCTTTATCCGCTTCCATGGTGAAAATCTTTTTGAAATATTCACGAAATCCCTCGTCAGCAAAGGATGATGAAATATCGGTATACAAATTGGGATACGCGTTATCTTCTCTTGTGATCATTTCTATGATCTGTCGGCTCCAGGCAAGGGCTTTGGGACCGCCGAAGTGTGCCAGACAGAGGCGCAAGCTGTTTAAGCTCAGAAGTTTCTTGTCTTCGAGTTCAACAGATGCGTTCAAAACCTTTTCCCATGCTTTGGGGGATACGAAATTTTCTTCGAAATATTTATTTGCATCGTAGCCTTTCCGTTGTTCATTTTCTTCCTTTTCATTGTCAAACGGGTGCTCGAAGTTGTAGTACTCTTCAACTTCGTGGGATTTCGCGCCTCCGGGCGTGCAATGATTCAGGATAGGTATGCCTTTCTGGCAGCATTTACCGTAAAAATCCTTCAAGGTTGGCAGACGGCGTACGTCCCATGGACGGTATCCCTGGGCGGTGTACATCTTGAAGCCAAGATAGAGTGCATTTTCTCCCATTACCTTTGTTATCAGGTCTGCATTGACGTTTTCCCCTTTGAATTGCCAGCGTCGCGGGTCGTAGTGAAACATCGGCAGGAATTTTAACGGATATTTAAGGACGGCCTCTTCTGTCGATTTGAGCTGTTTCTCCCAGTTTTCATATTTTTTTGTTTCTGCTTTGGACATCAAAACCGGAGCTGCTTCAATGCTTACAGACATTAATTCCCCGCTTTGGGGGTCACAACTGTTGCCAATGATAATGCCTGATATTTTTGCATTTTCTTTGTAGTCATTAAAAACAGCATGATTGTCGATTAAGACAACTTTCGCAGATTTAGCTATTTTTTGGTAAACAGACTTGTCTCGCAGTTTGACGTACGATCTCCACATGATCTCATTAACATCGTGATCCCATTCGGTTGCATCAACCCATTTGCCGTGTGCCGGAGCCCAATAGCGGGAAGGTTTGGTGACGTCGATGTCTTTGCCAGTTTCATACAGTGGATTGTATATCCTCAATCCGAAATAACCGTCTATGTGGCTATATTCCATATCCATAGTCATAACGACGCTTGAAAAGAACAGGTATGGCGCGTCCTTGTAAAATGGACACTTCTCGGGATTTTTGAAATAGTTGTCGACGACATTTTTTCTTTCGTTTATGAATAGATCTGCAATGACGTCAGTTGAGTTTGTCTGCATGGTAACAAGATCGAGTAGTGAGTTTTTTGAAAAGTACCCCTCTTGCGGGTTGTCAAGTTTATCGCTGAATGCGTCTAATACCATCTTGACAGGTTTTAGTAGTATCCACTCAAACAAGGTGAGCAAACCTCCGAAGATTTCGCCGCTACCCTCAACCCCACCACGGGAGAACTTCAAGCCGCTCTGAACCGGCGCGAGTGGTCCCTGGTTCCTTACGAATTGCACAGTGGAGCAACGCCCACTTTCAATGTGCATGTGAGAATCGATGATAACGGTTGGCTGGAAAACACTTAGCGTATGTTTATCCCCGCTCATCAGGTCAGGCTTGACAGACTTCAGCTCGACTCCTGTGGGATCGTTCTGTTCAACTCTTTTCTTTGCGTTTTCTTCGGAATTGTTGTCAGCCATCTATGTTGTCCTTTATTTCCGAGAGATTTTTTACAGCTTTTTTTGAACTGGAGTACACTTATTGTAATAAAGGTGGTATTTGTTATTCAATTCAGCGCTTTCAGGGATCATGGTGACCTCAAATTTCGCAGTGCTTTCCTGGTCTTTAAGTTCGAACACTCCGTTTTCATCGGTAGTAATGTCTATCTCACTGCCATCCATTTCTTTGATTTTTAAATCTCTTTTCGCAATCGGTTTGTTGGCGGCGTCACCTGGAAAAAAACATTTCTTTTCCATATCGTAGGCATCCCATGATAGATACTCCACCACCTTGAAATGGAATGTGTTAAGTGGGAGCTGTTCCCCATCTAGCGGCTTGGCGGTAGGAGGACAAACAGCATCCTGGTTTTCTCCATAAGTATTCTTGTTGTTTTGCGTCATGGGGTCGGAATTGCGACATACCCCTTTTCCCTCAATCTTGACATCGAAAGAGTAGTTGATGAACTCAGCCTTGCTTCCCACGGTGCCGGAGGATACTCCCGTGCCGATGCCAGGTAGGTCGCCGGTGCTGGTGCTGTAGCAACATCCTTCTATGGCACCCATGCAACCGTTGACTTTTACCGTTTTCGTCCCTCCGGTAAGAGAGGAGGACTTGGCTATGTTGGTATAGGGCACCGGTACAAGCGAACTGCCCATCGGAGTGAGACAGACATCAGGACCGCTTACGACAACAGCTCCGCTGTCGGTATTGGATATGCCCTGGCTATTTGCAAAAACCGTTGATTTTCCCATGTTGTCGTTCCTCCTGGTTTTGTAGTACCTAAATCCGCTGTGCTTTCACGCTGCATGCAATCAATGGAGAGTAAACGTCCAGTTTGCCATTGTTGCTGGTACGATGCCTACGCTCCCTAATTTGATTCATTTACCAAACAGCTTTTCCCGGAAAAGCTTGCCTTGCTATTTCACTCGGTTTTTATGTAATGCCACGCATCGAAACGCTACCAAAGGTGTCGACATGTACTCATCTCTGCTGATGCAATTGTCAGATGTGTGCTCATGTTCTCGGCTCCTGCGAAACAACAGGCCGCTTCGACACTTTAATGGGTCAGAAGCGGCCTGTTTTGTAGACTTATATAATGCAAGCGCTACAAATTTTTTTGCCTTTTCGCAATAATAAGGTTCTTTATCCCGGCATAAGTTGCTGCTGTGATGATTTTTTTCTGCTTCAATTGATTCTTCCGGGTATACGGGCGGGCAGCGATGATCTTTTTAGCGTCCCCACTGGTTAAGCCGGGAAGGACTGCGAGTTGAGCTGACGTTGCGCTGTTGATGTCGAGCCGGGTCGGTCTTGTCGGCGGACTTTTTGCGCACTTTTTTTGTTACCACTTTCGTTGGTTTTGCGGTGGCAGTGCTTTCGCTAGGAACTGCCAAACAAACCGTCGCCGCAAGCAAAATTGCCAGTATACCGAGAAAAACACCTACTACTGATTTTTTCATATACAACCCCCTGTGAAATAGTTTATAAATAGATACTAATAAAATAAACTAATGTCAAGTTGTTAATTACTCTGACTCCGATCAGGGTTTGCTCTTGCAATCGTTTTCGAATAGTTTTAAAAATAAATGGTTGTCGATTTGCCTCAAGATAGAAGCAGGTTCTCTGCCTAAGCTACTCCGGGTTGGAGGCAGGAATTGATCATGAGTACAGCTGAATTGTGATGGCTATGATACTGTTTGTTGGAGGACACGTGCACCGAATGAGAATGTCGATAATTTTTGTTTTCCTGATCATGTTGGCGGGCTGCAGTTTCAAGCAGGTCAGTCAGGGTATCTACGAGGGTGCACAGACCCGGAACCAGCTGCTTGTTCCCCCCGCCGAACGTCTTGAAAAAGAGATGTATACTGCCTACGGCGACTATGAGCAACAGCGAGCCGGGATCATCAAGAGGGACAATGGCAGTGATCCTATGGTTCCGTAGCTGATTTAGTATTTTCTGAAGTGTCCACTTGGGCGGTTTGTGTCGGTAGAATGGATCTGCTTATTACGGATAGTATGTCCTTGATGCGTGCCAAAGGAGCTCCTTATGCCGAATCCCATTGCTGTTGGCGTCAGTTCCTGTCTCCTTGGGGAACAAGTCCGCTATGATGGTGGTCACAAGCACGATCACTATATCACTGACACTCTTGGGCGTTTTTTTCGCTTTGTACCGGTATGTCCCGAGGTCGGCTGCGGGTTGCCGGTACCTCGCGAGGCGATGCGACTCGAGGGGGACCCGGCGGCTCCGCGTCTTGTTACCAACCGGACTGGTGTCGACCTTTCGGCGCGAATGCGCGAATGCTGCCAAAGCACGGTCGTGGAATTGGAGAAGGAAGACCTGTGCGGCTTTATCTTCAAGAAGGATTCCCCCAGTTCGGGGCTTTTTCGCGTGAAGGTTTACAATGGCGGGATGCCTGCAAAGACCGGTCGAGGTCTCTTTGCTGATGCAGTAGTGAAGCACTTTCCTCTTCTGCCCGTTGAGGAGGAAGGGCGTCTCTACGACATGAATATCCGGGAGAATTTCATTGAGCGAGTTTTCGCTTTTCGGGATTGGAAGGACTTTTTGCTTGGGGACAGGAGGATCGGAAATCTGGTTGAATTTCATTCCCAGCGCAAGCTTCAGGTCATGGCCCATTCTCCTGAGATTTACCGTCAAATGGGCAGGCTGGTTGCGGAGGGTAAACGATGCTCTGGCGGAACTCCTGGACCGGTATCAGGAATTTCTGACTACGGGCTCTTTCCCTGCACGCCACGGTTAAAAAGAACAGCAATGTTCTTTCCCACATCATGGGCTATTTCAAGCGTCAACTCTCGGCAGAAGAAAAGGCAGAACTTCTGGAAGTCCTCAACAACTATCATGACGGACTTGTTCCCCTGATTGTTCCGCTAACTCTGCTGAAACATTATGTGCGGAAATACGGCCAGGAATATCTGCAAAAACAAACCTACCTCTCACCGCATCCCATGGAGCTGATGCTCAGAAATCACGTATGAGCATGTACTGGTAACGGTAGGCACTATTTTTGCTTTGCAGTACCTCAGGAATTGAAAAAGAGACGTTTTGAGGTTATTTTCAGGAAAAATATACAAAAAACTGACAGAACAGTGTCAAGTTTTCGCTGGCCGAAGAAACGGTTGCTGCTGTAAAAATCTATTGAATAGCGAGCTGAAATTATGAAGAAAATTCTCTGTGTTTTGTTTGTTTTCCTCTGCAGTTTGCCAGGTCAGGCCCCTGCCAGCATCATTCATGCTGATAAGGTTGTTGTTATCAAAAAAAAGCGGCTCCTGTTGCTGATGAAAGATGGTGAAGATACTGAGGAAATACCGCGTTGCCATTGGAAGAAACCCTGTTGGTACCAAGACTCGACAAGGGGACAATAAGACACCTGAGGGTGAATATGTTCTGGACTGGCGGAATTCGCGCAGCAGGTTTTATCGCTCCATCCACATTTCCTACCCTAATACGGATGATATTAACCGCGCTCAGAGCCATGGTGTTGCCCCTGGCTGCGACATTATGATACATGGCTTGCCGAGGAATTATGAAGATGTGGGAGAGTTGCATACCGTAACTGATTGGACTAAAGGATGTATTGCGGTTACAAATGCCCAGATTGACGAGATATGGTCCTTTGTCCCGGACGGCACACCCATTGAAATAAGACCCTAGACATAATGGGTTTATCGCCCCCTATCAGGGCGTTTCGAGTACCTCCCGCACTTTTTCCAGCAGGCTCCAGGGCACCACAGGTTTTGGAAGGAAGTGCAGCCCCTCCTTGAGTATTCCCTCCTCGTTAAGAAATTCACCGGTATAGCCGCTTACGAAGATCGCCTTGATATCTGGATACGACTTTCGGAGTTCAAGATACGCATCCCTTCCGTTTTTTTTCGGCATGATTATGTCGAAGATAGCTACTTCGATACGATCACTGTTTTCGCGGAATTTCATGACAGCATCCATTCCATCGACGGCCTCGATGACGGTATAACCGAATTCCTCCAGTACGGTCCTGATAAAACCTCTAACATCCGGGTCATCTTCCGCAACAAGGAGAGTTTCTCCTCCTCCTTTAGGAGCGTTGACTTGCACGTACTCAGATTTTTCCGGGAATTCCTGGACAAGGGGGAAGTAGATGCTCACTGATGTTCCTATCCCTGATTCGCTCTGGATGTGGATGTAGCCGTTGAGTTGCTTGACAAGGCCATAGACGATGGAGAGACCGAGGCCGGTTCCCTTGCCAACTTCTTTCGTGGTAAAGAAAGGTTCGAAAATTCTGTCCTGCGCTTTCTTGTCGATGCCGAGGCCGGTATCGGAAACGGTAAGATGGACATAGCTTGCCGGTTTGCCGGGAAGGATCGACGACTCCATTGTACCATCCATCGTGCAGTGATCGGTCCTGATATTGAGAATCCCTCCTTCAGGCATGGCATCCCGGGCATTTGTGGCCAGATTGATGATGATTTGTTCGAACTTGGTTTCATCGCCCAGTACCACCATGTCTTCTTTGCAGAGGTCAGTCCGGATTTCCACGTCTTCACGTATCAGGCGGGACAGGAGCTTTTCTGTGTCAAGAATGACACTATTAATATTCAGAGGCTTGAGGCAGATAAGTTGCTTCCTGCTGAAGGTAAGGAGGCTGTCCGTGAGTACGGCAGCACGTTCGGATGCAAGCTTGATCTGCTCAACGTATTTTTTTAGCTCTGCATCTTCCAGCTTCATCTGCAGGATGAAGACAAATCCGGTTATTGCCGTGAGGATATTGTTGAAGTCATGGGCAATACCTCCGGCCAGCTGCCCAACCGCTTCCATCTTCTGGGCCTGAATAAGCTGTTCCTCCAGCTGCTTCTTGTCGGTAATGTTGCGCTCATATCCTCTGAAACCGGTAAAGTTACCATTCTGATCGAAGATGGGTATCCCGCTTGATTCGAGCACGACGGTCGTACCGTTTTTATGCCGGTAACTACATTCGATCTCGGAAAAAGACCGTTCCCCCTTTTTCGCATTGGCAAAAAGAGCGGTGATTCTCTCAAGATCTTGCATTGATACCAGGTCGAAGGGTTTTGTGCCGAGAACCTCCTCAGGCTCATAGCCAAGCAGTGATTTCACTTTGTGACTCGAGTAGGTAAGCACGTCATTGATATCAGTTTCCCAAATCCAGTCAGTGGTTGCCTCTACCAGTGCACGAAAACGGGCTTCGCTCTCTCGCAGCGAATCGTCAACAGCCTTTCTTGCGGTGATGTCGTGGACGATATTGAAATAAAATTGGCGATTTTTAAGACGGATAGGGGTCGAATATATTTCGACCTCCCGCATTTCACCGTTGGCAAGACGGTGGGTAAATGTGCCGTAGCAGGTGTTTTCAGCGGCGATTCTTTCGGTCACGCTTCTCGCTTCTGTTTCGGAAAGCATCGTCAGGCTGGAAACCGTTAAATTCACGAACTCTTCACTTGAGTAACCGTAAAATTTCTGGGCAGATTCGTTGGCGTCAAAAATGGCAAGTGTTTCCGCATCGACCAGATAGAGCATGGCACTGTGCTTTGCGAACATCTGGCGGAACTGCTCTTCCGATTCGGCCAGTGCAGCCTGTATCCTTTTCAGCTGTTCATGTTCGCTGCGGACCTGATTTTGCGTTGAAAGAAGCTTTTCGGTGTGACGGCGGATAAGCCAATAGAGGAGAAGGGACGTCACGGCAACATACAGCCAGCCCTTATAGGTGCTCCAGGTAGTAATTTCGGCAGGGGTTGTGACAAACAATGGCAGGAGTCTGTCGGAAAAGTAGATCCATACTCCGCCGATTAAGGCATAGAGAATAGTAATGAAAATGACAGGCCGGGATTCTTTCTTCACACTCCCTCCCAACAGAACAGTGGCACTATCGGTACTGATCCTGGTAACCAAACGGAACGATGCGTGAAAGAGGCATCGAGAATGGCATTGAGACAGGCGACGGAACGTGCATAAATATGCATTTGGAATTGCAACCGTTCAGATGCCGGCAAAAAGTCGTGTCGTGATCACTCCCGAGGTTGAGTGCAAGAGGATTTTGGCAGGAAGTTCTTGGTAGCAGGCGAAGAGGTGCCATGGCTACCTCTGAAAACAAACCGCACGGGACACCGGGAAAGAATGTATTTCCCGGTGTCCCGTGAAAGATCCTCCATTATTCAGCGATGATACGATTCAGTTCTATGAGAAGTGTATCGATGTCCACTTTGTGGACGCCTGCGCCGTGTCCTAATTCTTCCAGGTCAGCGATCTGACACTCGAGGCAGTCAAGGCCGAAACGCTTGAGTACGGGGACCGTCTGCGGATAACGGCGGCAGATTTCTCCGATTTTCATGTCTTTAGTAATCATGATGTCTCCTCGGTACAGGGGAAGTAGAGCAGTGGTCGTCTCAGTTCAGGTCGGAGACGGCTTTTTCAATGCGATCGATTCCTATCCGGATATTGTCAAGGCTAGTGGCGTAGGAGAGTCGTATGTAATTGTCAGCACCGAAAGCTATGCCGGGTACCACTGCCACCCTGGCTTCATCGAGGAAATAGGCTGCCAGTTCGCTGGAATTTTGGATGATTTCCCCTGCGAAAGATTTCCCGTAGAGTGCGGAGACGTTGGGGAAGGCATAGAAAGCCCCTGTTGAACAAAAACAACTGATATCTGTAATGGCATTAAGGCGTTCGACAATGTAGGTGCGGCGTTTCTCGAATTCACCCCTCATCATGGCCACGGCGTCCTGTGGGCCGCTCAGGGCCTCTACTGCGGCTTTCTGTGCCACGGAAGATGGGTTGGATGTGGATTGAGACTGCATTTTGGTGATTGAACCGATAACATCCTTCGGCCCTGCGGCGTAACCGATACGCCATCCGGTCATGGCGTAGGTTTTGGAAACTCCATTAACGATAATGGTTCTCGGAATCAGTTCAGGAACTGCCGAGGCAATATTGTAGAATGGGATGCCATCATAGATGAGGCTTTCGTAAATATCATCGGAGATAATGATGAAATCGTGACGAAGGCAAACCTTGCCGATTTCCTGCAATTCCTCTTTGCTGTAAGCGCTTCCGGTCGGGTTGCTGGGCGAATTGAGAATCAGTGCCTTGGTCCTTGGTGTTACGGTTTGTTGCAGTTGCTCCGGAGTGATTTTAAAGGAGGTCTTTTCATCCGTTTGGATTATGACCGGTGTGCCGCCGGCCAGGAGAACCTGGTCTGGATACGATACCCAGTACGGTGCCGGGATGATCACCTCGTCGCCTTCCTGGATAAGGGCCTGGGAAATATTGTAGAGGGAATGTTTCGCTCCGCAAGCGACGGAAATCTGGTCTCGGGAGAAAGTTAGACCGTTATCACGCTGGAGCTTGGCGATGATGGCATTTTTCAGTTCGTCGGTGCCGCCAACAGGGGTGTAACGGGTATGTCCATCGTCAATTGCCCGCTTTGCCGCCTCCCTGATATTGATCGGTGTGCCAAAGTCGGGCTCTCCGGCGCCGAAGCCGATGATGTCGATGCCTTGAGCCTTGAGGGCCTTTGCCTTGGCATCAATGACGAGGGTTGGTGATGGCTGGATTCTGTGTACGCGGTCTGCCAGTTTCATTATTGTCTCCAAGTATGGGAAGGCGCATGTCTCAGCATGTGTCTCGGTTTTATCGATTGAATTTCGTGTCGAGCGCTTTCTTTACTAACGGTGGAACGAGGCCGTCGATGGGGCCTTTCAGCGAATATACTTCTTTTACGATGGATGAGGAAAGAAAACTGTAGAAAACCGAAGTCATGAAAAATACCGTTTCAACTTCCCGCGAAATGCCGCGGTTTATCTGTGCCATCTGGAGTTCGTACTCAAAGTCGGTCATTGCACGCAGGCCCCTGACGATTGCCTGGGCCTTGCAGGAGCGGGCGTAATCTACCAGAAGTCCGTCAAAGGTGTCAACAGTTGCCCGCGTATTGTCCTTCATGACCGATTTGATCAGGGCAACTCGTTCATCAACCGTGAACAGAGGATTTTTTTGTTCGTTGTTGGCCACGGCGACTATCACTTCGTCGAACAGTTTCAAGGCGCGATTGATAATATCCAGATGACCGAAGGTGATCGGATCGAACGAGCCGGGATACACGGCGATTTTTTTCATCAGGTGGAGCCTTTCTGCGTTGTGGTATAGAAGGCCAGGGCGGTATCGCCGTAAACCCTTTTATCAATTTGCTCAAGACAGCCATGGCAATCGGCAATATCTTCGCGGGCGGAGAATTCGGTAACAACCACTGTTTGCTCATCAAGAATCGAACTTTTTTGGAGCTGCTCAAGACATTTTTCGATTAGCCCCTTTTGATACGGCGGGTCGATAAAAATCAGCTGAAAAACCTCTCCAGATGATTCCAGTATAACGAGAGCCTGGCAGAAATCCTTAAAAATTATTCGACTCCTGTCCGTGAATCCGGTCAAAGAAAGGTTTTTAGAAATAATTGTGGTCGATTCCCGGCTGCTGTCGATAAAGACGGCGCTCTTTGCACCACGGCTCAGGGCCTCGATCCCCAGGTTTCCGGTCCCGGCAAAAATGTCAAGCACCGCACATCCGTCCAGTGGACCAAGCATCCCGGCAAGGATATTAAAGAGGGATTCCTTGACTTTGTCCGATGTGGGTCTGACGCTGAGGCCGCGCGGGGTATGTAGCCGTCGTCCTCGGCAGGAGCCCCCTATGATCCTCACCGATTATTCCCCAGAATGGCCGCGAGTCTTGAGGCACTTCCTTTTGCCCGGAAAGCGGTAAAAAACTCCTTCGCCTCCCGGTAGGCCATCTCGTGGATCATTGCGATGTTTTCTCCCGGAATGGCATCGATATCCGCCTTGAAAACTTTGGTTGAGTATTTGATGTCCCGGCTATTTTCCCGCGCCCAGCTGCGCATGGCATCCATTAGATCAAGGGGCAGCCCGGCATGACTCACGTTCTGCCAGAGGGTTCCGATATTGCCTTTGCGGATTCCATACTCGGCCAGTTTTCCCACCAGGTGGAGGGGGGTCCCGGTAATGCCATGCTGCACCAGTCCGGTTACTCCAAACAAAAGAGCGACTTCGTGGATCTTTTTTGTCCGCTCAAGGTCTATCCGGACAATCTCGCCTTCTAGATAGTTACCGCGCTTCGAGCCGTTATTGATGGCAAGCAGTTGCGGTGTACAGCCTTTTGCAATAAGCTTGGACAAAAAAGCTTTTGTTTCGGTCGGAGTGGTAAGGGCCGAGTGGTTCGGGGAAAGGGGCATTTCTCCCAATTCCACTTCCAGGCCATAGCCTTTGGCGATGATCGGTTCACTGAGCTGTGTTACGATGTCGATATTGTCGGAAAGTGCATTGAAGGAGGCATCGATGGCAAAGGAGGTGTAGCCTGCCTCGATCTGTGCGGCAATAAGGCGAGCGGCATCACTGAGTTCGCGTTCCCCGGTGTCTTTGACGGTGATATGGTCGGCATGAATGAGAAAGGGCTTGCTGAAGCCACATGACAAGGCGTAGTCGATGATGGTAGAGACGTAGCGTTGCGGTGTTTGTCCGGTGTAGCCGCCGTCAAGACCGCCTTCCGTGGTGGTGAGCTCGAATGCCACGACCGCGTCCAGTTCTTCGGCAGCCCTCATGATTCCGGGAATCGCGTGCTTTATCCTGGCGTTGCAGGCCATCACGATCAGGTTTTCGTTTTTTAGGGCGGTAAAAACATCGAGGCCACTCAGGAGGCAAACCTTGGAGTTTGTTCCCAGCATGCCCCTGATATGTTCCGGAACAATATCCAGAAGCTTTTCATTCATGAGGTATCCCAATCATGGAATCGAAAATTACCGATAACTACTGGAAAAAGTTAGCATGACACGGTTTCGTGAGTCAAGGGTAAGTTTGTTGTTGACATAGGAGTTGGGTAGGGTTTAATAAAAATTTCATAGGGAGGGATCATCATATGGATTCAACTGGTTCCGGAGAACGTCCCGATCTCGCAGGGTTTGCCGCCAAAAGTTGCCTTTCACTGGGTAGGCGCTACCCGGAAGAGTTTCGCGACGACCGGCCTGCATTCGAAAGGGATCGCGATAGAATTATCCACTGCGCTGCTTTCCGCAGGCTTGAGTATAAAACACAGGTATTCGTTAATCATGAGGGTGATTACTATCGTACCCGCCTCACCCATTCCCTTGAGGTAGCCCAGATCGGCAAAGCCATTTCCCGACGTCTGCGGCTCAACGAAGAGTTGGCTGAGGCTCTCGCTCTGGCGCACGACCTGGGCCACACCCCCTTCGGTCATACGGGCGAGGAAGTTCTCAACCACCTCATGGAGGAGCATGGGGGATTCGAGCATAACCTGCAGTCTCTGCGGGTCGTCGACCATTTGGAAGAACGCTATCCGGGTTTCAATGGCCTCAATCTTTCCTGGGAGACTAGAGAAGGGATTGTTAAGCACAAATCCCCGTACGATAGTCCGGCTGATATCATTGCCGACATGATGCCGGGCATTGTTCCCACGATAGAGGCCCAAATTATTAACTTTGCCGATGAGATCGCCTATAACAACCACGACATCGATGATGGGCTCAAGTCGGGTCTTATTAGCCTTGATCAGCTGGAAACGGTGGAAATCTGGCGAGATGTTTACGCTCTCATTTCCGCTCAGTATCCGGGACTTGATCCTGAACGCTGCAAGCACCAGGTCATCAGTGCCTTGATCGGTCGGCTAATCAAGGATCTCTGTTTCACTACCCTGGAGAATATCGAAAACTTCGGCATCCGCACCCTCGATGATCTGCGTCGTGTCAACCGGCAGGTAGTGGCCTTCAGCCCCGAGATTGCCGATATGAACAAGAAACTTAAACAATTTCTGATGGTAAATCTGTATCGTCACCATAAGGTTGAAAGAATGCGGGTCAAGGCCGAGAGTTACCTGACACAGCTTTTCGAGGCGTATCTGAAGCACCCAACGCTCCTTCCCCGGAAACATTTGAAGAAGATGGAAAATACGGTCCGGGAGAGGGTGATCTGCGACTATATTGCCGGAATGACTGACCGTTTCGCGTTGGATGAGTACAAGCGTCTGTTCGAACCCTATGAGAGGGTCTGAGGGCAGGATCGGGGACTAAAATGATGCCCAGGATAGTGAAGAAAAGATCAGTGAAAGCGGGGCTTCCACCGGGGTCTCTCGTCTATGTAGGAAACAAGGGTGCCGGGAAGGCCAAGGTTAGTGTCGTTGAATATAAGGAAGGCATGGTCCGGGAGGCTTCAATCTCTGATCTTATTGAGTGTTTTTCCTGCAGTGATGCTTCAACGGTAACCTGGATCGACGTCAACTCCGTTCACCAGGTGGAGCTTGTGGCAAAGTTGGGAGAGTGCTTCAAGCTACATCCCCTGGTGGTGGAAGATATTCTCAATACCGACCAGCGCCCCAAGCTGGAAGATTTCGGCGAGTACCTCTATATCGTCTTTCGGGCATTTTCCTGCAACGGTGGTCACTGCCCCATGGAAACGGAGCAGATCAGCCTGATCCTGGGCACAAACTTCGTGATTTCTTTCCAGGAAAAGGAGAGTTTGCTTTTCGATAAGATTCTCGAGCGGATCAGAACGGGAAAGGGGCGCACTGTCAAGTCGGGTGCCGACTATCTTGCCTACTCCCTGATCGATACTGTCGTGGATAATTATTTTATCGTTCTGGAGCAACTCGGGGAGCGGATGGAAGCCCTTGAGGATGCTCTCGTGGCGAACCCTGCTTCCCAAACCCTGCGAGAGATTAACCTGCTCAAGAGGGATCTGATCTCCATCCGCCGTTCCGTCTGGCCGTTGCGGGAGGTTCTGAATAACATGCAGCGCGAAGGTTCCACTCTGATCACCGAGGCGACCAGGATCTATCTCCGCGATGTATACGACCATACGATTCATGCCATCGATACCTTGGAAACCTTCCGTGATGTGATCTCCGGAATGCTCGACATTTATCTTTCCAGCGCCAGCAACCGCTTGAACGAGGTCATGAAGGTTCTTACTATTATTGCCACCATCTTTATTCCCTTGACCTTCATCGTCGGGCTCTATGGGATGAATTTCCGCTATATGCCGGAACTCGGGTGGCGATGGGGCTATCCCGCAATTCTTTTGATCATGGCTATAATAAGTGCCTGCATGGTCTATTATTTCAAGAAAAAGAAATGGTTCTGACTTGGTGCGCTACGGGATAGGAAAGAGAGGCTGTTTATGTTCGAATCCGCGGAACTGGGTCACGCAATTAACAAGGCGACCTACAAAAAGGAGGTTCCCCTCCTTAGAGAGGCACTGCTTGCTGCCCAGTACGACCTTCTCAAGAAGGCCGATTTTCCTGTCCTCATCCTGATTTCCGGGGTTGACGGTGCAGGGAAGGGCGAAACGGTCAATGTCTTGAACCAATGGATGGACCCTCGCCACATTGAGACCCATGCCCTTGACACGCCGAGTTGCGAGGAACTGGAGCGTCCACCCATGTGGCGTTACTGGCGGGTTCTACCTCCCAAGGGAAAGATCGGCATCTTCTTCCGTTCCTGGTACTCCGACCCCATCAACGCCGCACTCCAGCGAAAAGCCAAGAACTCGGAGCTTGACCAGAATATGGAGCGCATCATCCGTTTTGAAAAGATGCTAACCGATGAGGGTGCGCTGATCCTGAAGTTCTGGCTGCACCTTTCCAAGGAAAGTCAGCGAAAACGGTTGAAGGACCTGGAAAAGGATCCTGCCACCCGCTGGCGTGTCACGGAAAAGGACTGGAAGAATTTTAAGATATATGACCGCTTCCGCACTGTTGCAGAGCACGCGCTGCGCCAGACAAGTACCCCGGAAGCGCCCTGGACAATCATCGAAGGTGCGGACCCCCGGTATCGCTATCTGGCTGTCGGCAAGGCAATACTTCAGGCGCTGCGGTCTCGCCTTGATGCTCCTGTAAGTTCCAGCCGCACTACCCTCAGCCTGTCACCGATAATACCGAAGCTTGATACACTCTCGGTCTTGAACCGACTCGATCTTTCCCTGAAGTTGGGGAAAAAGAAATATCAGGAGGCGCTGGAAAAATATCAGGGCAAGCTGAATCTGCTGACCCGCGAGGCGACCTTCCGCCAAATCTCCGTGGCACTCGTTTTCGAGGGACTTGACGCTGCCGGCAAGGGGAGTACTATCCGCCGGATTACCGCTGCCCTGGATGCTCGTTTCTACCGGGTAATACCCACCGCTGCCCCGACCGACGAGGAGCGTGCCCAGCCATATCTCTGGAGGTTTTGGCGCAACCTTCCCCGCTTGGGTCGATTTGCAATTTTTGACCGTTCATGGTACGGACGGGTCTTGGTGGAGCGAGTGGAGAACTTTTGTTCTCCTGCTGACTGGATGCGAGCCTATGGCGAAATCAATGACTTTGAAGAGCAGTTGATCAGGAACCGGACGATTGTCCTGAAATTCTGGCTTCACATCAGCAGGGAAGAGCAGCTGCGCCGTTTCAAGGAAAGGGAAAATACCGCCTTCAAGAGCTTCAAGATTACGCCGGAGGACTGGCGAAATAGGGAGAAATGGGACCAATATGACCGTGCTGTTTGCGATATGATTGATCGAACTGGCACGGAAGTATCACCCTGGACCCTGGTGGAGGCGGACGATAAGCAGTATGCGCGCATCAAGGTTTTAAAAACCCTGTGCGAAAGAATCGAGCAAGAGTTGGCGCAGAGGTGAGGGAACTTTTTTGTGCACTGACTGCTACGAAATTACCAGCTACTACCTACGCGGAGATACAATGTTAGAAAAATCGGAACAAATTGCTGAAATAATAGATAACCTGCGAAGGGTCTTCCAGGTTGTTCATGGTCAATCGAAAAAGGCAGAGCGGGAAACCGGCCTCACCAGTCCCCAGCTCTGGACCATTAAGGTGATCGCGGAAGCCGGCAGTATCAGGGTATCGGACCTGGCTCGCCGCATTTACCTGCATCCGGCCACCACCGTGGGCATCCTGGATCGTTTGGAGAAAAAGGGGCTGGTGTCTCGTCTGCGCTCTCAGGAAGACCGTCGTGTTGTCCATGTTAGTCTGACGCAGGAAGGTCTTGGCATTGTGGAAAAATCTCCCCAGGTGGCGCAGGGCCTTCTGGTGGCAGGGCTCGAGAAGCTCTCTGCGCAGAATCTTAAAAAAATAGACGACGGTCTGGGGCAGATGGTTTCGCTCCTTGGCGCACAGGAGATCCCGCCCCAGCTTATCCTGTCAGCGGAAGTGAACCAGCCTGAGGAGCAGGTGAAGAATAAAGTTGGAAGAAAGAAAAAGGTTGATCTGTGAAAGGGTCACGGGGTAGCGAAAAGCCCAGGTTTTTCAAGGGAATTACTGGCAATATCCTGATTCTCGGTCTGGTGAGCTTTCTTACCGATTTTTCCAGCGAGATGATCTATCCGCTCCTGCCGGTTTTTCTTACGGCGGTTCTCGGTGTCGGACCGGCGGTTCTTGGTGCCATAGAGGGAGTTGCCGAATCCACGGCGTCCTTGTTGAAGCTCGTGTCCGGAATCATGTCCGACCGGGTGGCTGACCGTAAAAGGCTTGTTCTGTGCGGCTACGGAATTTCCGCCTTTGCCCGTCCGTTTATTGCCGCTGCCACCGGCCCACTGGCGGTACTGGGAATCCGCTTTGCCGATCGGGTCGGCAAGGGAATCCGCACCTCGCCTCGCGATGCCCTGATTGCTGATTCCGTGGAGCCCTCCATCAGGGGCAAGGCATACGGCTTTCATCGTTCCATGGATCATGCCGGTGCCATAATCGGACCGCTTGTCGCTTCGGCCCTGCTCGCTTTTGTCGTCAGCGACATGCGGACGGTCTTCTGGCTTGCGGCGATTCCGGGAATCCTGGCGGTTTTCCTCATCGCCTTCAAGGTGAAGGAAGTTTCACGGAAAAGAGGGCCGAGCAACGGCACTTTCCTCGGGCTTTTCCCGCGTGGCACTCTCAGGGGCTATATCGTTATTCTCTTTATTTTTACCCTTGGCAATTCTTCCGATGCATTTCTGCTCCTGCAGGCTGGCCGGTTGGGGGTCTCACCGGTGTTGATCCCTCTCCTGTGGGCCTATTTCCATGTGGTGAAAATGTTTTCCACCATGCCCTTTGGTGCGCTCTCGGACAGAATCGGACGACGGAAGATCATCATAACGGGCTGGGGTGTCTATGCACTGACCTATGTGGGTTTTGGTTATGCGACAACCGAGACCCATGTCTGGCTGCTTTTTACCCTGTATGGACTGTTCTATGGCTTGACCGAGGGGACTGAAAAGGCCTTTCTGGTGGACATCTCACGAGCTGAGGAGCGTGGCAGTGCCTTCGGCTGGTATAATTTTGCCATCGGTATCGGTGCGCTGCCGGCTAGTCTCCTGTTCGGCCTGATCTGGCAGATACTCGGTGCCAAAGCGGCTTTCGGTTTTGGCGCGGGTTTGGCAACTTTGGCAGCGCTGCTCCTGATGATTTTTATCAAGCCAGTTGCGGTGGGGGAAGCGCGGCTTTCCTGAGAATTGACCCCTGCGCAGTATGGATTTAAGGCCTTCCGCGAGTTTTCCTCCGGAAGGCCTTTTGGTTGTGGGGGTTATCGATTTCCCCCTTTTCTGTCGCCCTTCTGCAGCGAGGGACGCTCGCCTTTCTGGCCGCGTTGCTGCCGGGACTTAGGAGTTGCTGTCGTAGTGGTTTCCTGGCTGACCGGAGGTTGATTTGCAATGGGGTGCACTGCCACAGGCTTTTGCTGGCGGATGGTCTGCGGATTCTGTCGCAAAGTCTGTGGCTGCTTTTGCAGCTGTCGTGGTTGGGCTGCCGGTACTGCCCTTTGTGGAACTGTTGGAATCGTCTGCCGGATGGTCTGTTGACCCTGTCGAATAGGCGGTTGTGGTTTTTGCAGCTGCCGTGGCAGTGCTGCTGGTGCCGGTGCTTGCGGAACGGCAGGAATGGTCCTCTTGATCGTCACGGGAGCCCGCTTCGGCTGCTGGGGAGCAGGCGAACGTCCCTGTTCCGGCAGTCGCGGCTTTGAAGGCGACCAGACCGGCTGCGGTGCCACCGGCTGCGGTGCTACCGGCTGCGGTGCTACCTTGATGGTAGCCGGCTTCCGTTGCTGTCGTGATCCGGTTGGTGTGCTTTGCTCAATGGTCCTTTTGGGTGAGGGAGGTGTAGCTATGGTTCGCGGTTGGTTCTGCTGCACCGGCAATTCCCTCCTTAGTTGATTTCTTTTCTGCGGTTGCACCTCCTCCCGTTTCTGTAACCCGTCACTGTAAGTATCAGGTCTCTGCTTGCGCAGTATCTCTTTCGGGGTTTCTCGGGATGGTGACGGCTGTTCTCGTGTCGGACTCGCAGGAGTAATCACGGATCCACGTTTGTCGACGGCGCGAGTCCTTCCCTTGCGCAGACTATCCGGACTTATCGTGCGAATCCTTTGCGGAGGAAGCTTGGCGGCCGGGATTGTTTTTAGCACTGGTGAATAGGTTTCCCTGTCCGGTTTGAACCTCGGAGGACCGATTCCCACGTTCCTTTGGTTGAAGGGATTTTCCGTGGCAGGAACGGCAACGTGTCTGCCACGGAGGAAAGTATCCCGATGCTCAACTTTGATGGCGTTTCGGGCATTTCTGTTGCGGTAGTGTCGATTTGCCGAGAAATTGCTGTTTGGTACGGTGTTGATGTTTACGCTACCCGGGCCGTAGTAACCGTGGCCGTAGTAAGTATCCCCCGGTGCCAGCGGAACCCATGAGACATAATTCGCTGTATAGACCCATCCCACATAGCCGGGGCCCCAGTAGACCGCTCCCCGTCGGGGAGGAACCCAGCACCAGCCGCCGCGCGGCAGAAAGACCCACCTGCCGTAATGGTAGGGTGCCCATCCCCAGCGTTCAGAGGAAATCCAGACGTAATTACCGCCGATCCATACCCATCTACCATTATGGTAGGGCGCCCAGTTGACAGAGACTGCGATGGCAGGAGTCCAGACATATCCGTAGCTGTTGTCATAGAGCCATTTGCCGTTTGTGTCAAAGTCATAGCTGTAACTGTCCAATTCTTCTGGAAGATAGCTGTTGCTGCTACTGTATTCGCTGATTCTCCGGTCCAGATCACGATTCCATTCCAGCCACTCATCGGGAGTGTTGAGTGAATATATCTCGGTTCTCAGGTCCTCTCCGATCCTGAGGGTTCTTCCTGAAGGTACATTTATTCTACCGTTTCTTGTGTCGACGTAGACAGCGCCTTGCAACACGGAAATCTCTGTCGTACCGTTTTTTCCCACATCAATCATAATCGTGGCCGAGTCGTTACAGGTGACTGAGCTTACAGGTGTGTCGAACTGCAACAGCCCGCTGCCGGATGCGAGGTTGTATATATACGCTCGTCCGGCATTAACGGAAAACTGATAGGTATTGTCTACCAGGGAAAGAATGTCGAGAGAGGTGAAATCGGCGAGACGAATGAAAACTCCTCCCTGGACCTGGAGTTCACTTCTGCCACCTTCGGGTACCCATACCCGGTCTCCCTGGGCCAAGGGAGTATTGACGGCAGCGAGAACCCAATCATTCGCATCTTCGGTAAAGATTTGTACGTCACCCTGGACAATTCCCATCC
Organism: uncultured delta proteobacterium; assembly: GCA_963717775.1. GTDB lineage: Bacteria > Desulfobacterota > Desulfuromonadia > Geobacterales > Geobacteraceae > RPRC01. The sequence continues at coordinate 91,579 of CAVQWZ010000014.1, read as the reverse complement.
TTACCATTCCTATATCGGCGGAATAGGCCTGGGAAGAGAAAAAGGCCAAAGACAGCAGTAATAATGCAAGTAGTCTGATTTTCATGGTTTGGTACCTCGCTGGGGGAATGTTTCCACTTGAGCCGATGCATTCAATTGTACTCTTGTGATTATAAACGCACAACTGGCCGGTTCGTTGACGCCCGGACGTTGCATGATATGCTTGAAAGCATGCCAGAGACAATTATCAATACATTTTCCGTTACTCGCCTGGATATTCTCGATTCGGATGGCAATGCCGACGAAGCGCTGCTACCCAGCCTTTCCCGCGAGGATACTCTGCGTCTCTACGAACTTCTGTTCCTCTCCCGTGCTTTTGACGGTCGGGCCCTGAATCTCCAGCGGGAAGGGCGGATTGGTACTTATCCCTCAATCCTTGGTCAGGAGGCTGCCCAGGTTGGCAGCGCCTTTGCACTGGAAAAGAGCGACTGGGTTTTTCCTTCGTTCCGTGAGACCGGAGTGCATGTCACCATGGGCTACCCACTCGAGCTGCTGTTCCGCTACTGGGCAGGGGATGAGCGGGGGCTCCTTTGTCCTGATGAGATTACTATCCTGCCGGTTTCTGTTTCGGTGGGAACTCACATTCCCCATGCCGTGGGAGCCGCTATGGCGGCCCGTTATCGCGGCGACCCGGTTGCCGTGGTTGCCTATTTCGGTGATGGCGCGACGTCCAAGGGTGATTTTCACGAAGGATTCAACATGGCCGGCGTTTTCCGCCTGCCGGTGGTGTTCATCTGCCAGAACAACCAGTGGGCCATCTCGATGCCCCGCAGTCGCCAGACGGCTGCTGCCACACTTGCTCAGAAGGCTTTCGCTTACGGCTTCGAGGGGATACAGGTTGACGGCAATGATGTCTTCGCCGTCTATGCAGCAACCCGCAAGGCCCTGGAGCGGGCTCGCAGCGGCGGCGGTCCGACCTTCATCGAGTGCTTTACCTACCGTATTTCCCACCATACCACGGCTGATGATGCTGATCGCTACCGGAACTCCGATGAGGTGGCGGAATGGAGGAAAAGGGATCCGATTGAGCGTCTGCGCCGATTTCTGGAAAAGCGTGGCTACTGGAGCAAGGAATACCAGCAGGAGCTGGAAAAGCGAACCCGCGAGACGATTGACCAGGCGGTTCGGGCGGCGGAAAGTGCCGCTCCGCCTGAGAGGAGCGAAATTTTCCTCTCGGTATTCGAGAGTTGTACCCCCCGGCAGGCCAGGGAACTGGAGGTGAAGGCCGATGCCGATGCTTAATATGGTACAGGCGATCAATCTGGCCCTTCGGGAAGAGATGGAGCGGGACGACCGCATCGTGCTGCTCGGGGAAGACGTTGGGAAGGACGGAGGTGTGTTCCGTGTTACTGACGGACTCTTGGAGATCTTTGGCGAGCAGCGTGTTGTGGATACGCCGCTTGCCGAATCGGGCATTGTCGGGACTGCAATCGGGATGGCCCTCTACGGCCTGCGACCGGTTGCGGAGATCCAATTCATGGGGTTCATCTATCCGGCCTTCGATCAGATATTCTCCCATGCGGCCCGCTATCGGAATCGCTCGCGGGGAAGGTTTACCTGCCCACTGGTGATCAGGACCCCGTACGGTGCCGGCATCAAGGCTCCTGAACTCCATGAGGAAAGCAGCGAGGCCTTTTTCTGCCATATGCCGGGGATCAAAGTGGTGGTACCGTCCGGTCCCTATGTTGCAAAAGGCCTGTTGCTGTCAGCCCTCCGCGACCCGGACCCGGTGATTTTTCTGGAACCGACCCGGCTCTATCGCATGATCCGGGAGGAGGTGCCGGAAGGGGAGTATACTCTCCCCCTGGGCAAGGCCCGCATTGCGAGGGAAGGGAATGAGGTGACGGTCATTGCCTGGGGAAGCATGCTGGAAAGGGTGTTGAAGGTTCTGGCTCCCTACGACGCAGAAATTATTGACCTGCTGACCCTTTCACCGTTTGATGCAGAAACGGTTCTTCGCTCCGTACGGAAAACCGGGAGGGTGGTTATCGTTCATGAAGCACCCAAAACGTGCGGATTTGGGGCGGAGTTGGCTGCAACCATTGCCGAGGAGGCGATATTGTCCCTCCGGGGACCGGTCCTGCGTGTTGCAAGTCCCGATGTGCCGGTCCCGCTGGCCAAGCTTGTTGAACATTATCTCCCCGACGGTGCGAAGATTTGCGCGGCTGTCGATGAACTATTGAGGTACTGAACCATGCCGTTTGATTTTACCTTGCCGGATTTAGGAGAGGGCATCACCGAGGCCGAGATCAGAAAATGGCTGGTCAGGGTTGGTGATACGGTGCAGGAGCATCAGCCTGTGGTTGAGGTTGAGACCGATAAGGCGGTTGTCGAGGTGCCAACCCCCCGGAGTGGAAAGGTGCTTTCTCTGCCACGAGGAGAGGGGGAGACGGTGCGTGTCGGCGAGATACTGTTGTCGATCGTCGAAGATGGTGAAGAGGATAAGCCCAAGCCCCCTTCTGTATCGGTAGTGGGTGAATTGCCCGAAGCCGAGGAAGACACTCCTCCCCAGGTCCTCGCTACCCCGGCGGTCAGGGCGCTGGCGCGTGAGAAGGGGATTTCCCTCGAGGGGATACCCGGAACCGGTCCCCGCGGCAGCGTTACCCGCGAAGACCTGCTTTCCGCAGGTCTGAAGAGAGGGGCTGCTGGCGACGAAGCCGGGGAAGTGGAACGTATTCCCTTTCGCGGCCTGCGACGAACCATTGCCCGGCACCTGCTCAAATCCCACCAGATGACTGTCTGTGTCACCGGCATGGAGGAGGTTGACGTCACCGAGCTCTGGAACCTGCGAGTCCGTGAAAACGCGGGTCTTGACGCCCGGGGAATTCATCTGACCTATTTCCCCTTCATCATCAAGGCGGTCCAGCATGCCCTCCGCGAGCATCCGTATCTGAACGCTTCGGTGGATGAGGAGGGCGAAACGATTCTCCTGAAAAAATACTGCAACATCGGCTTTGCGGTGGATACCGCCGAGGGTCTCATCGTTCCGGTACTGCGTGACGTGGAGAAAAAGAGCGTCCTTGACCTTGCTGGAGAGCTCCAGTCCCTGACGGAACGCGCACGGGAACGCACCATCACCCTTGCGGAAATGAAGGGGAGCAGCTTCACCATCAGCAACTTTGGCCAGTTCGGCGGCGGATTCGCCACGCCCATTATCAATTACCCTGATGTGGCTATTCTCGGCTGCGGCAGGATCACCGACAAGCCCTGGGTGGTGAAGGGAGAAATCGCCATCCGCAAGATACTGCCCCTGTCTCTGACCTTCGACCATCGGGTCACGGACGGCGGAGATGCGACCCGTTTTCTCAGTCGGGTAGCGAGCTACCTGGAGGATCCGGCGCTACTGTTCATCGAGAGTGTGTGATATGAAAGAGCTCGACTATCTTTTTTTTCCGAAAAGCGTTGCCCTGATCGGGGCCTCACCCAGCGAGGAAAAGCTTGGCGGCATCGCCCTGCGGAACCTTATGGGGCTGAAGGGAAACGTCTACCCGGTTAATCCCAGGTATGATGAGATGCTGGGCCTTCGCTGCTACCCTTCGATCCGGGATGTTCCCGGCATTGTCGATCTCTCCGTGATCATGCGTTTGGCGGTTGAAGTCCCGGGGCTTCTCAAAGAGCATGCCGGCAAGGCGCGCTTTGTCCTGATTGTCAGTGCCGGCTTTGCCGAAGTTGGCAACAAAGCCTTGCAGGATGAGATTATCCGTATCGGCCGGGAGTCACAACTCAGGCTTGTCGGGCCCAACTGTCTCGGTCTCTTCAACCCCTATCAGCGTCTCGATACCATGTTTCTTCCCCATGACTGCCTGAAGAGGCCGAAACGGGGGAATGTGGCGGTTGTTTCCCAGAGCGGCGCCGTGATGATCTGTCTCCTGGACGCGATCAGGATGGCGAATACCGGCATATCCAAAGTGGTTAACTATGGGAATGCGGTGGACCTGGATGCTCCGGAGATCTATGAATATCTGGCCGGAGATGACACTACCGCTGTGGTGGTTTCCTATCTGGAGTCGGTAGGTGACGGCAGAAGATTTCTCGAAGCGGCCCGTTTCCTGACGGAGCGGAAACCCCTCCTGATCCTCAAGGCAGGGAAGGGCGAAGGGGGGCGGGCAGCGGCTTTTTCCCACACCGGCCGGCTGGCAGGCGACTACCAGGTATTCCATTCGCTGATGAAGCAGTTCGGTCTTCATGAGGCGGCTGGGTTCGATGAACTTCTCGATGCGGCCAAGGCGGTTTCCTACCAGCGACCCGCTCCGGGCAATCGCGTTTGTATCATTACCAACGGTGGTGGTTCGGGGGTGCTGGCAACAGACGAATGCGCCCGTCATGGCCTGGAGCTGCCGCAACTTCCTGAAGAAGTTCGGGATGGGCTACGCCAGGTCTTTCCTTCCTTTTATACCGTTGCCAATCCTATCGATCTGACCGGCCAGGTGCGGATAGAGGATTACCGGGAGGCCCTGCTTGCCGTGCGCGATGTGTATGACGGCTTTCTGGTCATTGCCCTGACAGGGGTTGCCGGGGTTACCGAGGGGCTTGCGGAGTATCTGAGCGAATTCCGGGAAAAGACCGGAAAGCCGCTTGTCGTGCACATTGCCCAGGGTGGAGTGGCACCAAAGCTGATCCGCCTGGTGGAACGGGCCGGAATTCCGGTCTATCGATCTCCCGAACGGGCGGTGCGGGGGCTTGCCGCGCTTTTGGACAGCAGAGGAGGGATGCATGGATAGGCGAGGTGAATTACGCCATTTCCTCGAGAAACATGCGGCAGCCAGAGTTCTGCCGGAGCATGCACTGAAGGAGTTCCTCCGTGAGTCGGGACTTCCCGCACCTGCAAGTCTCTACTTCCCGGTGGGAATGCCTTTTCCTGATTTCTCCGGTCTTACCTATCCCCTTGTGGCCAAGGTGTTTTCCTCGAAAATCCGCTCCAAAAGCGACGTGGGCGGAATCCGCCTCGGTTTGAAGGATGCTGCCGCGGCAGCGGCGGCGGTCTATGACCTGATGGGAATACAGGATGTAGAAGGGGTGATTCTCGAAGAGCAGGCACCAGCGGGGACAGAGGTTATCGTCGGCGGCATTATCGACCCCCAATTCGGTCCCGTTATCATGTTTGGGCTTGGCGGAATTTTTGTCGAGCTCTTTCATGATGTTGCCTTCGCCCTGGCCCCCCTGACCCGTGACGATGCTTTTTTTCTCATGTCGCAGCTGAAAGGTTACCGCCTCCTGACCGGCTACCGAGGTGCGGCTCCCTGCCACCTCGAATCCCTCGCCGATATTATGGTCACGGTTTCCGAGTTGATGGCGACCGGCCTGCTGGAAGAGATTGACCTCAACCCGGTGGTCCTGTATCCCCATGGCGCGATGATCCTCGATGCGAAGATGCTTGTTGCTTCTGCCGCAACCAGAAAATAGCCCTCCTGATTTTTCCCGCAGTGTTCTTTTGACAGGACCGCCAGTGCTGTACTACAATCAAAAATTCGCCACCAACAGAATGAGGCGCTTGTCAGGAGAACACCCATGAAAGACACCATTGAATCGCTTTTTCCCCGTGAAGAAGAAATTCCGCAAAAATATCGTATTGATTCACCTGTTTGTCAGAATTATTACCTGGTAAACGGGGAATTGCGCAGCTGGGATGGTCCCCTGCAAGAGGTACTATCTCCGGTCTGGGTTAAAAATGGCACAAGTTTTACCCGGACACTGGTGGGTCATTATCCCCTCCTTACCCGGGAAGCGGCTTGCGAGGCACTCGAAGTTGCAGTTCGTGCCTACGACAATGGCAGAGGCGTGTGGCCGACTATGTCGGTGGGTGAAAGAATCCAGTGTGTGCAACGATTTACAAGCGCCATGCTGGCCAAACGGGAGCCGATCGTGAAGCTCCTGATGTGGGAGATCGGCAAGTCCTACAACGAGGCGGAACGTGAATTTGACCGTGCCATCAGCTATATCCGCGAAACGATCGTGGCCCTGAAGGAACTGGATCGCGTCTCTTCGCGTTTCGTGATCCAGCAGGGCATCATCGGTCAGATTCGCCGGGCGCCCCTGGGGGTTGTCCTCTGTATGGGGCCGTACAATTTCCCCCTTTACGAGACTTTCACCACCTTGATTCCGTCCCTTGTTATGGGGAACACCCTGTTGCTGAAACCGCCCCGGTTCGGCATTCTGCTTTTTCAGCCAATCCTCGAGGCGCTGAGGGATTCCTTCCCGGCAGGGGTAATCAATACGGTCTACGGAGATGGCGAGACGGTTGTTCAGCCGCTTCTGGCCTCCGGCAAAGTGGATGTGCTCGCCTTTATCGGTACGAACCGGGTTGCCGATGCTCTGCGCAGGACCCATCCTCGTCCCCATCGACTGCGTTGCGTGCTCGGCCTTGATGCCAAGAATCCCGCCATTATTCTGCCTGATGCCGATCTCGATCTTGCGGCAAGTGAATGTCTTCGCGGTAGTCTTACCTATAATGGCCAGCGCTGCACCGCACTGAAAATTATTTTTGTTCCCCGCGCGCTGGCCGATGCTTTTCTGGAAAAAATGGTAAAAGGAATAGCCGGATTGAAATGCGGAATGCCCTGGGAGGAGGGGGTAACCATAACCCCTTTGCCGGAGCTGGAGAAACCAGCCTACCTTGCAGGAATCATTCGGGATGCCGAAAGCCACGGGGCGCAGGTTGTTAACCCGGGGGGAGGCACAGCGGTTAAATCTTTCTTTTATCCGGCGTTGCTTTATCCTGTTACAGACGAGATGCGGATTTACGGGGAGGAGCAGTTCGGCCCGGTGATACCGGTAGTACCCTATGATGACATTGCCGAAACTGTCAATTACGTGGTGAACTCAAACTACGGTCAACAGGCAAGTATTTTTGGTTGTGACGCGGACCAGTTGGCCCATTTGGTTGATTCGCTGGTGAACCAGGTCTGTCGCATCAATATCAACAGCCAATGTCAGCGTAGCCCGGACACCTTCCCCTTCAACGGCAGGAAGGATTCTGCCGAAGGGACACAGTCGGTCTCCGATGCCTTGAGGATATTTTCCATCCGCATTGTTGTGTCTGCGCGGGAAACGGATGAAAACCGGGAGATCATCACCAATATCGTCAAGGAGAGGAAATCGCACTTCCTGACAACGGATTTTATCCTGTAACAGGGTAGTCGTGTTTAGCCCAACCGGTCTGCGTGTTGAGTTCTATCCTGAACTCCGCACCGAACTCCGTGTTCCTGGCGCTGAGTTTTCCACCCATGTTTTTTTCGATGATATTCTTCGACATATACAACCCGATTCCCGTTCCACCGCTTGGCTCTCTGGTCGTGAAATATAAGTCGAAGATCCTGCCGATGTTTGCGTCCGGAATTCCTCCGGCATTATCGGTTACGGTTACGACAGCCTTACCGTTTTCGGCAACCGCCTGTATCGAGACCTTCGGTTTGCCAATTCCCTTCTCTTTGAATGCCTCCCGGGCATTACTGAGGATGTTGAGGAGCACCTGGGCATATTCCTTAGGATAACCATACGCAGCGAGCAACGGGTCTGCATTAAAATCAATGTCAATGGATTCGAGTCGCAACGCAGGATTGATGAATGACAAAGCCTTGTCGATGGCTTCCTTGATGGAAAAAACGGTTAGTTCCTTTTCCGGGCGGTAAAAGTCCCTGAAAACATTGATTGTCTGGGCCATATGGTCCACAAGTCCAAGTATCGTTGCAGTTGTTTCCTGGAGGTTTTCATTCGTAAGGTTCCCTGATAACGCTTCTTCCTGCATGCTTCCGGTAATAAGTGAAAGCGCATTGAGCGGCTGTTTCCATTGATGGGCGATATGATCCAGTGTCTCACCCAATGCCGCCTGCCTGTTCTGATGGATAAGAAGAATATCCTTGATTCTGTTCTTTTCCACCTCTTCCAGGACGCGCATTTCCAGGGTTTTGTTCAGGTCTTCCAATTGCTGTTTTTTCTGTCTGAGCTTCTCCTCTGCTTGCTTGAGTTCGGTAATGTCTGTAACTATTGTTTGTCTGAATATCGACCCGTCTGGATGGTAAATGGGAACATCTATAACGTAATCCCAGGTACCCTTTTCAGGATTCTGTACTTCCCGGTGAATGGTCTTGCCTTCAAATACCGAACCAATGTCACAGGCTGGGCAGACGGATTCTCTGCCATGCAAGGCTGCATAGCAAAACTCGCCTGCTGTGTTGCAGCCAGTCCGGTCAATAAATCCCTTGTTCATGAATTGAATGCGATAATCCTCTGAGCAAATGTAGATCAATCCCTCAAAAGCATCAACAATTGCCTGGACTTTATCCTTGTTTTCTCGTAGTTCCTCCTCGACCTGCTTGCGCATGGCAATTTCCTGGTGAAGGTCATCGTTCAGTACGGCGAGATCGGAAGTCCTCGCTTCCACTCTTTTTTCCAAAACCTCATTGAATGTGCGTAATGCTTCTTCCGCCCGTTTACGTTCCGTGATGTCCATGAACGACACCAGTCCGGCAGGTTTACCTTTAAAGTCTATTCGTCCGGCAGAAACGAATAACCACCGCTCTTCACCGTTTTTGGTGGTATGCAGGCATTCGTATCGGGAAGGTACATTTTCACCCCGCTGCCTTGCCAATCCCCGCTCTCGTGCCATCGCTCTGAAGTCCTCGTGTACCCATTCCCAGAATTTCATCTGCAGGCATTCCTGCTCCGAGTAACCGAGCAAGTCCGCGGCAGCGGTATTGACATAGACGATCTGTTCATCGGCATAGAGACAGATGCCGGCAGGCAGGGTCTCCGCCAAAACCCGGAACTTCTCCTCGCTTTCCCGCAATTCCACTTCGATTCGAGAACGCTCGAGCAACTCCTTTTCCAGTTCCCAGGTTCTTGCCGTGACTTGCTTCTTGAGGACCCTGTTCCAGATGATTATTCCCGAGCTAAGAAGGAGGAAGGCAAAGAAAGAGACGAGTAAAGCGGTCTGGAAAATTTTGCTGGTGAAGATCGTTTTATGTTCCAGGGGAATCCACTTCTTGTAGATGGCTTGCTTTTCAGCTGCGGTGATCTGTGCCAGTCCTTTTCCCAGGATGCTGTGCAACAGCGGCCAATCCTTGCGCGAAGCAAATGCCATTTTGTAGGTAAATCCAGATTCTCCTGCAATGCGCAGGTTGGCAATCCCCTCTTTTTCGATGTAATAGGAAGCGGTTGCCAGGTTTCCCACAAAGGCATCGCTGGTGCCAAAGGAAACTTTTCGCAAGCCTGTCTGTACATCAGGGACCACATCAAGATGCATCTCAGGGTACTTCCGCGAGAGGAACTCATGAATGGCATATCCAGAAACCACAGAAACCTTCATCCCCTGGAGTGCCTCCATGGTGAGTGGTTCTTTGACCTTTTCACGGGCAATGATCGTCGCCGGCAATTCCAGATACGGGTTGGTGAAGAGGGCAAAGTTGGAACGTTGAGTGGTGTGAGTTGCGGTAAAGAGGTCAATCTTTTTATTCTTGGCCTGGCTGATGACTTCGTCCCAATTCTGTAAACGAATGATTTCGAAATGTATAGTGAGTTTCTTTTCAAGAAGAGACAGGTAGTCGGCTGTTATGCCGTTGTACCTGCCGTTTTTGTCAAAATACTCGGTGGGAGGGAAGTCGGGGTCAGGCGCAAAATGAATGACCGGATGGGCTTTAAGCCAGGAGCTTTCTTCAGCAGTAAGCATAACGTCGCTTTGTTTCGACGGGCTCAGCTTGAAAACCGCGAGGGATGTCAAAAGACCAATGACCAGGACTGCCCAAACCCATTTCAGGCGCTTTGCTGTTTTAGGGGTTATTTTAGCCATCATTTACCTCGCAAGAGACAAAAAATGCTAGGGTGAAAAATAGGTCATTTTTTGTGACACAGACAAAAAAACCGCTCTTTTGCGTAGTGCGGAAATGAGCGGCTGGGGCCACCGATGCTGGCGCTTTTCTTTGGCTCTTCATCGTGCAAGGGCGGTAAGTGGATGTTCATGGGGTAAGAATAACGTATCCGCCTTGTTAGGGCAAGGTAATATTTACACTTTTTTCACTGATAAGACCAGCAGAGGTTCCGTATACCGGAACTTATTGCTGATCGCCTTTTCCTTGAATTATCCCCCTCATGCCGCTATACTGGCGGACGTTTGACATAATATTGATCTCGGGAGTTTTTATGAATATTCACGAATATCAGGCCAAAGACATCCTGCGGTCATACGGTGTTCCTGTTCCGCGCGGCCGGGTTGCGCTGACAACCGATCAAGTGGAAAGAGCTGCCCGGGAGCTGGGTGGTAAGTGCGTCGTCAAGGCCCAGATTTATGCGGGCGGTCGCGGTAAAGCTGGCGGCGTGCGCCTGGTCGCGAACCACGAAGAAGCTCTCCTGGCCGCAAAAGATCTTTTCGGGAAAACATTGGTGACTCCCCAGACCGGACCGGACGGACTGATCGTTCGCCGCATTCTGGTGGAGGAAGCGGTTGAGATCGCCCGCGAATTCTACCTTTCCATTACCCTTGATCGTCAGTCATCCCGTTACTGCGTTATCGCGTCGGCAGAGGGCGGCATGGAGATCGAGGCCCTGGCCGAAAAATCCCCGGAAAAAATCCACATCGAGACCATTGATCCCTATATCGGTTTGCGACCCTACCAGGCCCGCAAACTGGCACTTGCCCTGGGCTTGAAGGGGCGCCTTTGCGAAGAGTGCGTTTCTCTCATCATCAATCTCTATCGCTGCTGCCTCGAGAAGGATTGCTCCCTCCTGGAAATCAACCCGCTGGTGGTTACCGGGGCGGACTGGCTGCTGGCCATGGATGCCAAGATCAACTTTGACGATAATGCCCTGTTCCGGCATGCTGAGTATGCAGAGCTGACAGACTACTCCCAGATCGATCCGCTGGAGATTAGCGCTGGAGAATTCGATCTCTCTTACATCAAGTTGAAGGGAAATATCGGCTGCATGGTTAATGGTGCCGGCCTGGCCATGGCCACCCTGGATATGCTGTCAGAGTATGGCGGAGCTCCGGCCAATTTCCTTGACGTGGGGGGCGGGGCCACTAAGGAGCGGGTAGCCGAGGCATTCAAAATCATCCTTGGCGATCCTGAGGTCAAGGGTGTCTTCGTGAATATTTTCGGCGGTATCATGCGTTGTGATGTCATTGCCGAAGGTGTCATTGCCGCTGCGTCTGAGATCGGCTGCGCCTTGCCCATCGTGGTCCGGATGGATGGCACTCTGGTGGAAGAGGGCAAACGCCTGCTGGACGAATCCTCTCTGAATGTCAAGTTCACCCACGATCTGGTGGAAGGGGTGGAAAGCATCGTCGCAATGGTGGGGTTGAAGGCAGTGATGTTTTGAGTTTTGAGTTGAAAAGCTTTCTCACGCCCGTTCACTTCATTCACTAGAGTTCGCAGAGGACACAGAGAGAAACGGGCACAGGATTTAAACCTAAAGTTATTTTTGTATGCTTTTCTCTGTGTTCTCTGTGGCCTCTAGCGAAGCGGGCGAGAGATAAAGTTTTTTATCTTTTCGGGTTGATAGACACTGAAGGCGCCACTAGAATATTGAACATTGAATCTACAATTTTACGGAGTAAAATATGTCCGTTCTTGTAAATAGCAACTCTAGGATAGTAGTCCAGGGAATAACCGGCAGGACCGGACTTTTCCATACCCGCCAATGTCGTGACTACGGTACGAATATCGTTGCCGGAGTAACCCCCGGCAAGGGCGGTACCGTGATTGAAGGTGTTCCGGTTTTCGATACGGTGGAGGAGGCGGTCCGCGAAACAGGGGCTGATGTCTCGATGATCTTTGTTCCGCCACAGGGGGCCGCGGATGCCGTGCTTGAAGCGGTTGCAGCCGGAGTTGGGTTCGCGGTCTGCATTACCGAGGGCATTCCTGTAAGGGATATGGTGCTGGTGAAGAGAGTTCTGCAGGAGAGTTCGACGGTTATGATCGGCCCCAACTGCCCCGGTATTATCACGCCGGGAGAATGCAAGGTGGGCATCATGCCGGGCGATATCCATAAAAAAGGCAAGATAGGGGTGGTCTCCCGCAGCGGAACTCTCACGTACGAGGCCGTCAAACAGCTCACAGTCATTGGCCTTGGCCAGTCCACCTGCATCGGTATCGGTGGTGATCCCATTATTGGTTTGAACTTTATCGATGCGCTATGTCTTTTTAATGAAGATCCCGAGACCGAAGGGGTCTTCCTGATCGGAGAGATCGGTGGCGGAGCGGAAGAGGAAGCGGCGCTCTGGATCAAGGAAAATATGAAGAAACCGGTTGCGGCCTTTATTGCCGGTCGTACCGCACCCCCGGGGAAACGGATGGGGCACGCTGGGGCGATTATCAGCGGCGGTAAGGGGAAGGCTGAGGACAAGATTCGTACTCTCCATGAGTGTGGGGTTGTTGTGGCTTCCAGTCCTGCCCAAATGGGTGAGGCTATGGTCCAGGTGATGAAGTAGTGACTTTGATCGAATTCGCTTGTCCGGTATGAAACAGGTACTTGCGACCCGTCTGTTTCGGGATGGCATCGTGTCTTGTATGTGGAAAGAGCTTGCTTTTGGTGAGACTACCTTTATACTAACATTAGAACATGCCGTGTGAGCGGAATGATCGTTAAGGAGTGAATCTATGGATCTTTTGAATGTGTTGGTGTTGCTCATTGCGGTTACACTGATAGCGGGTGCTGTGTATTTAGTAACTGTGTGTGAAGAAGTTAAAAAAACACTTTTTGTTACACGACAGCTTTTGAAACGTATCGATTCCGAGGTTGACCCCATTGTAACCGATCTTCAGATTGTCATGTCGAACCTGAAAATTGCGAGCGAAGGGGTTGCTTCGCGGGTTGATGAGATTAAGTCGGCTATGGAAGCGGTGGGCGATACGGGAAGAAATATCAGCAGGATTAACACCGTGGTTGGACGTGTGGCGGATGTGGTAGGTCGGATTTCACTTTTTTCCGCCGGAACCAAGGCTGCAGGACAGTATCTGCGTGAAAGAATCTTACACAAAAGGAGGTAATGAATATGTCTCATGATGAAAATGGAGCAAGCTTGGCGACAGTGGTGGTTTCGTTTCTTGCCGGGGCGGCAATAGGCTCCGGGTTGGCTCTGCTTTTTGCACCGAAGACGGGTAGGGAAGTGCGCGAGCAGATCAAGGACCTGACTGATGATGCCGTTGATACGATCAAGGACTATGCAAAAGATGCCCAGGAAAAAGTCAAGGTTTATGCTCGGGATGCCCAGGAAAAGGTAAAGTCAACCTATGAAAGCGGCAAGGAAGTGGTCTTGGAGAAAAAATCCATTATCGGTTCCGCTATCGACGCCGGCAAAGAGGCCATGGAGAAGGAAAAACAGCGGCTTCAAGAAGAAACCAAAGCGTAAAAACTGCCACGAAAAAGCCCACCAAGCGTGGGCTTTTTTTTGCCCTGATTTCGTGGAATTCCCGGAGATAGTTATGAAACAAACCGGTGCAGATGGAGAGGATCTTATTACATTCCTTGTTGCGAAACTTAAAAAGGTGAACTGGGGTGAGTCGGGCGGGAGGAGGCGTTCCCTCCTTCGATTCGTTCGAATTGCAATGGTGGTCTTGAGAAATTTTCTGGACCACAAGTCCTTTCAGCGGGCATCTGCCCTTTCCTTTACCACTCTGCTTTCCATTGTCCCTCTTCTGGCCCTTGCCTTTGCCGTCCTGAAGGGGCTTGGAGTGCAGAACTCGCTCGAGCCGATGATTCTTCAGCGGTTTACCGTTGGTTCCGGCGAGGTGGTTGACAAGATCGTTACCTATATCAACAACACGAAGATGGGCTCCGTGGGTGCAGTCGGGCTTGTATTTCTGGTGGTAACGGTCATTTCGCTGCTGGGAAGTGTTGAAGAAACTTTCAACGACATCTGGGGGGTGAAGGAGAATCGCTCGATGTATCGCAGGTTCAGCGATTACTTGAGTGTCGTGGTGAGCGGTCCCCTGCTGCTGCTGGCAGCCATAAGTATTACCACCAGCCTCCAAAGTCAAGGAGTGGTGCGCTGGCTTTTGCAGACAAGCTATTTTGGCGATCCGCTGCTCCTCCTGTTTCATGTTGTGCCGTACCTGATCGTCTGGTTATCTTTAGTCTGTCTGTATATTTATATGCCAAATATCAAGGTCCGCTTCAAATCCGCAGTAGTTGGCGGTATCCTGGCAGGAACCATCTGGCAGTTTGCCCAGTGGGGATTTATTCATTTTCAGATCGGGGTCGCCAAATACAACGCCATCTACGGCACCCTTGCGGCGCTGCCGGTTTTCATGGCCTGGGTATATACCAGCTGGATTATCGTTTTGTTAGGGGTGGAGGTTGTTGCTTCCCATCAGGGTAGGAGAACTATTCTTCACGATTTCGAGCCGAGTGATTTGAGTTATGCCACACGGGAAGCCACGGCGCTTACCATTCTTCTGACAGTGGCCGCGTCGTTTTACCGTGAAGAGCGTCCCTGGACACTGGAGAGGCTCGCCGATGAGAGGCATGTGCCGCTGCGCACAGCGCGGAGGCTTCTTTCCAAGCTGGTGGCAACAGGGTACCTTCTGATTGCCGAGGGAGAGGGGACCTACCATCCTGCCCGTGACCTGGAGCATATCCGGATCAGTGCATTGGTCCGGGATCTCAAGTATCAGGGCGAGGCGTTTCCTCTTGCTGAATCCGATCAACTTGGGGGTGTAGTTCGGGACCTGGTTCTGAAGCTCGAAGGTATAACGGAAGAGGCCCTTGAAGATTTGACCCTCAAGGACCTCGTGGAAAGATGTGAGAAGTGAAAAATGAACGGTGAAGATTGCCTTCGTTTAGCAAGACCTGCCAGGTTTTGAAAACCTGGCAGGTCTATTGTGCTTGCAATTCCGATAAGTACCGGGCTTCTGATTATATAAACAAATTATTGTCCGAACTCTCCGAGGCCTCAAGATAGGCCGCAACCCCGCCGAACTGCACGCCGTCGATCAGTTCTTCCTCACGAATTCCCATCAGGTCCATGGACATGTTGCAGGCCACGATGTTGGCGCCCCCCTTGATTGCCATGTCCATCAGCTCTTCCAGTGCCGGAACGTTTTTGTTCTTCATGATTCCCCGAATCAACTTCCCGCCGATACCGCCCATATTCATGGTTGAAAGAGCGAGCTTTTTGCTGCCGCGTGGCATCATCCAGCCAAAGGCCTTTTCGATGATGTTCTTGCTGAGTCCACTGACCTTTTCCGGCTTGCGCAGGGCGTTAAGGCCCCAGAAGGTGAAGAACATTGTCACCTTGCGGCCCATGGACAGTGCACCGTTGGCGATGATGAAGCTGGCGATGGTCTTGTCCAGATCACCGGAGAAAACAACAATGGTCTTGTCGTTGCCATTCGAAAGGGCAGTGGCCGGGACGGCGATGCTGTTCTTTTCAATGACCGCCGTGACGATGCCCTTTTGCACACTGATATCGCGTACGACATTGCCGGTCGCCCGCGCCCAGGAAGGGGCATCGGCATAAAAGCCGGGATCGCTGGCCGTGATCGAAATCGCCTCGCCATGCTCGAGTGAATCCATCTCCTGCTTAAGCCGCATTACTGGACCGGGACACTGCAGGCCGCAGGCATTTACTTCAACTATTTTCGATAACTTTTCTTTTGCTATCTGCATATCGATGACTTTCCCCGTATCGGTTTTTTGTACGTGTTGTGCCGCGTCAATCGTAACCAGTGGTGCCGTTGCCACGTGCCAGGTTTCATAGCCGCCTGACAGGTTGTAATGGTTGGTGAAGCCGTGTGCTTCCAGAACCCGCGAAGCGTTGTAGGCGATCAGTCCTACCCGGCAGAAGACAATGACCTTCTTGTCGCGGGGGATTTCACTGAGTCGCTCGCGGAGGTTTGCCTGCGGGATGCTGATTGCCCCCGGCATGCTGCCCGTGGAAAATTCCGCCGGTGTACGCACATCGAGAAGAAACTGTTCTGAGCTGTCGGAGGTGTCGACCTCTTCCCAGGTTGCGGTCCTGACCAGTCCGTCGAGGATGTTCTGGGCCACAAAGCCAGCCATGTTGACCGGATCCTTGGCCGAAGAGTAGGGCGGCGCATAGGCGTGCTCTATTTCGGCCAGGTCGTCAACGGTCATGTTGCCCATGATGGCTGTGGCAATGACATCGATCCGCTTGTCCACGCCGTTGTAACCGGTAGCCTGGGCACCCAGTACCCGGCGGGTTTCCGGTGAAAAGACCAGCTTGAGGCACATCTTCATGGCGCCCGGGTAATAGCCGGCGCTGTCGTTGGGGTGGATGATCAGCGTATCGTAGGGGATTTCTTTGGCCTTGCAGAGTTTTTCCGAAAGGCCGGTCATTCCCACGGTGAGATCGAATACCTTGGCGATAGCGGTACCCATGGTGCCGTTGTAGGTGCGGGCTTTTTGCCGAGCATGTTGCCCGCAACGATCCGTCCCTGTTTATTAGCCGGCCCTGCCAGCGGTATCGCAGTTTTCTGGTTCGTCAGGGGATGCAGTACCTCGATGACGTCACCGGCGGCATAAATGTGCTCGTCGCTGGTCCTGAGCTGGTCATCGACAATGATATGACCACGTGGGCCAAGCTCGATGCCGGAGTCCGCGATGAAAGCCGGTGTTCGGTTTTACGCCGATGGAAAGCAGAACCAGGTCAGCCTCAACGGACTTGCCGCTGGTGAGCCTGGCGATAACGCTGCCGTCTGTTCCCTGGTCGAATGCCGCTACACCATCCTCCAGGAGGAGTCCAACCTTCTGCATGCCCACTTCTCGGTGGACCATGGCGGCGATCTCGAAGTCGACAACATTCATCGCCTGGTTAGCCATTTCCACTACGGTTACGTTGATGCCCCGCGCATGAAGATTTTCCGCCATTTCCAGGCCGATAAAACCGGCACCCACCACCAAGGCATTTTTTACCTTGCCGTCATCCACCAATGCACGAATCTTGTCAGAATCCGGAATGGTCCAAAGGGTGTGGATCGCCGGATGTTCGAAACCGGGAATGGATGGTTTCACCGGCGATCCACCGGGCGTAAGGAGAAGTTTGTCGTAGGATTCATCGTATTCACGACCCGTGGCCAGTTCTTTGACCCTGATGTGCTTTTCGTTGGGACGGATTGCGACTACTTCGTTGCCGGTGCGCACGTCGATGTTGAACAGCTCTTTGAAGCCTTCGGGGCTCTGTACTATCAGCTTTTCCCGCTCGCTGATCGCATCACCGATGTAGTAGGGGAGGCCGCAGTTCGCATAGGAGACGTAGTCGCCTCGCTCGAAGACGATGACCTCTGCTGTTTCGTCAAGTCGTTTGAGTCTGGTTGCTGCGGACATACCGGCAGCCACGCCGCCAACGATTAGATATTTTGCCATGTTTTCCTCCAACTGTATGAATGGGTAAAGTTGTGCAGGATTTGGTTTCCTGGAGTCTCTTGTGTGTTTGATAGATGGTATGTTTTGAATATATAGAAATCTGAATATATGTCAACTGTTTTTTTTGAGGGGAGGGGTGGTGGATGGGTGTCTAATTGCTTTCTAATTTCTTGACATGAATATTGTTAAAATAAATTTGATTAATAAATATTAAGAGGTATAAATCTCTAGGGGGTGCAGGGCTGTTTCTGGAAGTGGATTCTTGGCTGTTTGAATGAGATGCCCATGAGTCGGAGGGGTAAATTGTTTTTGTGGGGTAGGGGTTGTTGGGTGAAATGTATCGGTAAAAGTTCCCTTTTTCGTATTGTTCACGGTTGTGATTCATAAAAACTTTTACAAGGAGTTATGTATGTTACTTGATGAATTTGTTAGGAATGGTACGGTGGTTTTTCTTCGCAATACTGCAACTGGGAGGTACATTTTTGTCTCCTCCACGGAGAGGCGCGGAGATAACATGGTGGAGTCTAAGGCGGATCGTTCGGAAAACAGGAACGGCTTCCTTCTGAAACCTGCGACTATTGCTGGTTGCTATCAACTTTTTAATCCGGCTTACGGAGAGTATATCTTCTGCTCCAGTGATGACGACGGCGGCGACAATATCGCCGAGACCCATGGCCGTGTGGAAGACAGAAATTCGTTCCAGTTTAAGCTTGCCGGGGATCCTGTAGATATGAATTTCAAAATTTTCTGCCCGTCATACGGGAAATACCTCTTCGACTCCTCTACGGTTGAGCGAGGAGATAATGTAGTGGAATTTCACTCTAACGAATTTGACCAACGAAATGTGTTTCATGTTGAACCGAAATTTCAGGCACTGAGCTGGTTTCAAGAACTAGCGGACAAGGGAGCGATCGTTTCATTGCGTAATGCAGCCACCGGGAAATACATATTTATTTCTTCTTCAGAGGCGCACGACGAAAGTTTAAACTTCGCGGGTGTTTTGTATTCTAATTTCGTTACGCGGAAGGACGGCAGAATTGAGGCTGGCAATGGCAGCGGAGATCGGGTCGCGGAGTCGAGGATGTCCATCGCTCAAGAACGGTGCGGGTTTCTTCTAAAAAGCGCTTCACGCTTGGGCTGCTTTCAATTGTTTAATCCCTCGTGTGGTGTGTACCTTTACTGTTCTGATGACAAAGAGCGCGGTGATAATGTTGCCGAAACGCATCCGTACGAGGAAGATCGTAACGCGTTCGACTTTCAAGTTGTAGGAAACGTGAGCGATCACTGCGTAAAGATCTACAACCCGGCATACGGGAAATATCTCTTTGACTCATCCACGACAGAACGGGGTGACAATGTGGTTGAGCTTCATCCCAAACCGGATGACCCACGTAACATTTTCTATGTTGAGTTGAAAGATCGGCCTGTCCCCTGGATGCAGAATAATCTGTCACTGCTCGGGGAAAGGACGCTTCGACAAATATGTATGCCCGGTTCTCATGATGCTGGAATGAGTAGTTTCGGAACTCATACTACCTTTGCGACCGATGATAACACGTTAACTCAGTGTGTCGATATACTCGGCCAACTGAAACTGGGGGCTCGTTACTTTGATGTAAGGCCTGTAATTGCCGGCGGCGAGTACCTGACCGGACACTATTCCTCTGTCGATCAGCTCGGCGGCTCTTGGCAAGGATCCAACGGGCAGTCAGTCAAATCCATCATTGATGATGTAAATACTTTTACTGAGAACTTTAAGGAGCTTGTAGTGCTTTACCTGGATGGAGAGAAGAATACGGATGTAGGTAATTATTCGTATCGCGGCTTCAACCAGGATGAATGGAATACGCTACTGCAAATTCTTGCGGGAGGACTCAATCATCTGCATGTCAATGCTGATGCCGCAGTCGATTTGACAACGCTGCCTTTCAAGTCGTTCATTGGCAGTGGAGAGGCCGCGGTGGTTGTTGTTTTGCCTGACTCCGTGGAATTGGGTGCCTTTGACGGTAAGGGGTTTTATCGGCAGAAACGGTTCCCTGTATATAATGAATACGCGAACTCAAACAATTTGGATACGATGGCGTCAGACCAACTTACGAAAATGGCAGCTCAACGGCAAAAAGAGGAGCTCTCCTTCTTTGTGCTGTCTTGGACGCTTACGCAGGATGGAAATCAGGCTGTGTTTGGGCCGAGCATTCGAAGGTTAGCTGAAACGGCAAATGCGAACTTGCAGAACAAGCTTTTACCTGCCTGTAGCAGTAATTGTTACCCGAATGTGATTTTTATGGATAACATTTCGACATATGTTGACGAGATCGCCATGAGAGTAAATCGTCAGGTGGCGCAATCTCCGTCTGCAACGTAGAGAATAATGAGAGAATAAAGAGAGAAGAGAGAATAAAGGGTCAGCCCTTGAAAAGGGAAAATTATGTTCTTTAAAGGTGGCTAAAATTCTCTTTTCAAGGGATGACCGTACGCAGTAACAGTTGAATATCTGACGGGTTTAAGTCCCGTCCGGGGAATTGTCCGTTCACCCCGGTAGCTCAAGGGAGCGGCGTCTTGGCAACAAGGGGTCGTAAGTTCCCAATTGGCAAAGCAGCAGGCCGTAACGCAAGTGAACCTACAGGTAGCCTCGTAAATTGCTTGAAGATGCCGACCCTGTGGTCATAAGGGGAAGGCCGTTGTTCCCTGACTTTGATAACGGAATCAGTCAGCGTAATCTTCCGGGGTAGCAGGGATGGCATGTTGCGGAAGATATTCAACCCAGTGCTGGAGACCCGTTATGGTGATGCCTCAGGAACATCAACCGGTGCGTATAAGGAAACGAAATCGCGCTGGGCTGTAGCGGGAGTCGGAGGGGTTCATAGTACCGCTTGAGGGCATGGGACAACATAACCCTGCCCGAGGAAAGGAACCCTACTTTGTTCACGCAACCAACGAGCGGAGGAAAGGGGATTGCAGACATGCTAACAACCCCGGAAACAATCAGAACGCTACAGAGGAAGCTCTACCGCAAGGCCAAGCAGGAACCGACCTGCCGCTTCCACGCCTTGTACGACAAGGTATACCGGGCCGACATCCTTGAGTTTGCCTACCGCCTTGTCCGTGCCAACAAAGGGAGCGCCGGGATTGATGGCGTCACCTTCGAGGCCATCGAGGAAAACGAAGGGGCACCCGCATTCATTGGGGGACTGGAAGAAGCACTGAGAACCAAGACGTACAGACCCGATCCGGTCAAACGGGTTATGATACCAAAGAGCGACGGCAGTAAACGTCCTCTCGGTATTCCGACTATCCGTGACTGGGTGGCTCAAATGGCCGCGAAGCTGGTCATCGAGCCGATCTTCGAGGCGGACTTCTGCGAAACCTCATACGGGTTCAGGCCGAAGAAGTCAGCCCACGACGCAGTCGATGATGTAGCGTGCGCTATGCACAGCGGCTACAGCGAAGTCATCGACGCCGATCTTTCCAAATACTTCGACACCATCCCCCACGCCAACCTTTTGGCGACGGTAGCCGAGCGCATTTGTGACGGCGAGATACTTCGTCTCATCCAGATGTGGCTTAAAGCGCCAGTTATGGAAATGGACAAGGATGGAACGAAGCGGAACATCGGTGGTGGCAAGGGCAACCGTAAAGGCACGCCGCGAGGCGGGGTCATCTCACCGTTGTTATCCAATCTCTACCTGCACATACTGGACAGGATATGGGAGCGGCACAACCTGCAACAACGACTGGGAGCCCGCATCGTCAGATATGCCGACGATATCGTCATACTCTGCCGGAGAAACAAATCCGACAAGGCAATGGCGGTGCTACGGCAGGTCCTGGAGCGGCTGAAACTTACCCTGAACGAGAAAAAGACGAAGGTCGTCAATGCTCACAAAGGGAGTTTCGACTTTCTTGGATTCTCAATTCAGATGGGAGAGAGTAGGAAAAGTGGGAAACTGTATCCCCATGTCCAGCCTTCGAAGAAATCCCTACAAATTATCAAAGATCGTGTTGCCGAACTCACGAAGAGAACGAGAACGGCAAAGCCACTTACGTGGATAATTAACGAAGTCAACGCTACCGTGAGAGGATGGGTTGGCTACTTCCATTATCGTAATTGCAGCAGTGCGCTCAAGAACCTTAGGTACCATGCTGAAGAGCGTTTACGGACACATTTACGAAAGCGGCACAAGATCAAAGATAGGGGCACCGGTTATTTTCGTTTCAGTAGCCGCCTGCTCTACGGGAAATACGGACTGTACAAAGTGCCAACAACAGCTGGTTGGACGAAAGCGCATGCCTTGCAGTGAAGAACATCGGAAAGCCGTGTGCGGGAAAACTGCATGGACGGTTTGATGAGGGAGGGCAGGGTGATACCTGCTCTCTACTCTACCCGTATTTGTCTAGAAACAGATCTTACAGAGACACCAGTAATCTTTCTTTTATAGAAATTAAAGTAGGTCATTTTTGTTGTTAGCAATGTCATCCCACATATAAATATTACCATTTTCGTTTATTATAAGATTTCTGAATGATTCTAATGTTAAAGTAAAATTAATCAAACAATCACTATTGTTGTAAAGATATAGCGTATTAGCAATTTTATTTGTAACGTGTGATAAGTCAGGGTAGTTATCAATATATATTGGAACATGATGGTGTCAGGTCTCCACCTATGACAAGGAAAGGGAGCAAACATTCAATTGAACGATGACATCAAACAGAGGAGGAATAAGTGGGAAGGCCATTGCGGATAACGTTTCCTGGAGCACATTACCATGTCACTTCACGCGGCAATGAGCAAAAGGATATCTACAAAAGCCGTCGAGACCGGGAGCAATTCTTGTCTTACCTGGAATCGTCAGTAACCCGCTATGGGGCAAAAATTCACGCGTATTGCCTCATGACCAATCACTATCACCTCCTCTTGGAGACGCCGGAAGGAAACTTGTCGGAGATACTACGGCATATAAACGGCGCCTATACCAATTACTTCAACACAAAACGCAAACGATCCGGCCATCTGTTTCAAGGACGATATAAAGCAATTCTGATCGAGGCGGATGAATATCTCATGGAACTTACTCGCTATATCCATCTGAATCCTGTGCGTTGCGGTATGGCAACCAAGGCGGAGGATCATGCGTGGTCGAGTTATAATGACTATATCGGAGATAGGCCAAAGCCCGATTGGTTATGTACTGATACGGTACTAGCGCATTTTGGTGACGGTAAGAAATACCGCAAGTTTGTAGAACACATGCTCGTCATGGAATACGAAAGCCCACTTAGGAATGTTATTGCTTCAACCCTGTTGGGCAGTGAGCCTTTCGTTCAGGAAATCATAGCGACACATCTTGACGGGAAAGCAGTGGCGCGAGATGTTCCGGCACTGCGAGAATTATCAAAAGCACGCAAAATAGAAATGATAATTGAAAATGTGAAGGGTGTTTTTGGAGATGCCGGACTGGAACAAAAAGTTGGGATATATCTTGCGCACCGACGCAGCGGGGCACGACTGAAAGAATTAGGGGAGTATTTCAACAAAAAGGATTCTGCAATTGCTCAGACAACCAGAAGACTAATCGGGAAGATGGCTGCAGATGGAAGTTTGAAAAAGAAGGTTGATGATCTGGAGAAAATGTTGAAATTGTCATAGGTGGAGACCTGACACCATCATCTTCCGCTTGTCACCGCAGCTGCCAGAACTGGCAAGAGACCCGAGGCATGGCTGCGCTTGGCGGAAGATCAGTAGTAATCAGGTAGTACATTCTCCGCAGGATTGAATAGGGGCGTGTTTTTGTCCCTTATCTCCAGGTCACGCCCCCGGTCACTGCCTCGATGGCGCCGGCTATCGGCAATAACCGTACGCCCTTGCAAAGTACTGCGGCTTATAGACGGCCAGAGGGTTCCGGAGCTTGGCGAGTTCTTCTTCAGGGCCGTGGATTTCCAGATGCGTGAGTTTGGAGATTTTCCATGCCTCTTCCAGCAGGGAGGCCACATTTTCGATATGGAGCAGTAAAGCGTCGGCATCTTCATAACCTTCCAGGCAGCAGGCATGGTCTCCGTCGAAACTGAATTCATGATAGAGGCATTTTGGCTCCTTGCCGGTTTTCTCGACAAACTTCTTACACAAATCCTTGTAGGCCTCAAGCTTGCCGCTGTGAACCTTCGACACAGCGATGATGCGACAATATTTGTCCTTTGATTCCATGGTTTCCTCCTGAAAGGGAAGCTAACTCCCAATATCGATGATAAATTTAATTACCCTTGGAATTAAGTATGGAAAGAAGTCTTTACCTTGTCAAGTTACGATAGAAGGTTTCAATTGTAGGAAAAGGGGACATCCATGATAAGTAATGTCCCCTTATCTTTGATCCGGATGATGGGTCGAAGACGATTGAAGGTCAACCGGCACCGCAACGGGCGATCTTTACCGCGACTAAACCGTAGGGCAATGGAGAATTGCGGGGACATGATACGTAATTGAAGGTTGATTTCTTAATAATCGGCATTATGTCCTCAGGTTTTCTACGTGTGGTCTGTCAAAGCGCGGCAGACAGTCGTCGTAATAAGGCTAAGGGAGGTATCGGTGTCAGGCCTTGAAAAAGGAATAATGTGATATAAACTATCCGTGGCGAATGACAGGAGGAGAAAATGGCAAGACCTCTTCGGATAGAATTTGAAGGTGCAATTTACCATGTAACTGCGAGAGGGAATGAGCGAGGAAAGATATTTTTCTCGAAACGGGATTACGAGAAGTTCAAAGAGTACATAGCCTCAGCGAAAGACAAGTACGGATTTATCCTGCATGCCTACGTTCTGATGACGAATCACTATCACTTGATCATCGAAACACCGGAAAAGAATTTAAGCAAAGTAATGCACTACATTAACAGCTCCTATACCACTTACACGAATATAAAGAGAAAGCGGAGCGGACACCTGTTCCAGGGGAGATACAAGGCGATTCTGATAGACAAGGATAATTACCTGCTTGAGTTGAGCCGTTACATCCACCTCAATCCGGTCCGCGTAAACATGGCTCAGAAACCTGAAGAATATCATTACAGTAGCTATAAGTCTTACGTAACGGATCAAGCAGAATATATGGTTAGCAGGGATACAATCCTGGAGATGATAACTACAAAGAGAAAAGTAGCACCGGAGCGTTACCGGAATTTTGTTGAGGGTGCGATGGGAGAACCGGCAGCAAGCCCATTGCAGAAAGTCTATGGCGGCATAATCCTGGGAGATGAAGGATTCATAAGAAATGCATTGGCAAGAATAGAATCGGAGCGACTTGAATCGCCTTACATATCCCATGGCAAATCGTTACGTTCTGTTGCAGGCTTGGAAGAAATTATCTCGGCGTGTTGTGAGTATTTCGAAATTTCCAGGGAAGAGATCATGCGGAGCAAGCGAAGCGAAGCCAGGAAAGCATGTGTTTACCTGATGAAGAAGCACACTTGCGCAACAAACCCGGAAATAGCTGAATTGTTTGGGACACTGAGTTATTCGGCAGTGGCTAAGATAAGTCAGAATATCACGCAGCAGCTGGAACGGGACAAGTCTCTACAAAAGCGTATAAAGGTGTTGCAGTGCAAATATTCCCTTTTCAAGGCCTGACCCTGTTGATTCTTTGACCCTGTTGATTCTTTGACCCTGTTGATTCTTCTGTTGATTCCGACCCTGTTGATTCCCGAAACCATGTTAGAGCTGTTGGACCCCTTTGCCACACATCTGTATCAGGATATCGCCAAAAGAACCCAAGAGGCTTCCGGAGAAGAGAGAGCCGACTTGGAGGCCCGTCTTCAGCGTATCAAATTAATTATCGCCGGGTTGGCCAAGGCCGGTCCGGATATCTGGTAGAAAACGGTATCCGTGGGGGATCCTGCAACCAAATCTGAAACACCCAGGCAGGATCTCAAGAAAATCGGCATTAAAGCAACGAATGTGCAACTCCTGGAAAAGCAATCCGATAATAGTAAAAAGATTAATGGGATAAGCGTCTCATCATATGTGGCAATGGATTATCGGGCAAACTCTAATTAGACGCATTGGCTCCTCCGATCTATACGTTTACGTGGATATCTTTCATGCCTCCAAAGGATTTTATGCTCGCATCCATTATAATTTTCTTTGAAGAAATATCAATTTAAATGGGTGTACCCAGGTGGCGGCAAATACCTTTGAACCCGACCATCCTAAAGCTGAAAAATACCATGGGACTCGACAACCACAGAAGCTGGGCCCAAGTTGACAAATCGCCTTTTTCCTTTAAAGTTTTGTTGAATGGTGTATGTAAGCACTGGGATTCGTAGTCTTGGAACGGAAATTTACCGCAGATCAGGGAGGAAACGGATCGTGGAAGAGAAAAATGCTTATCAGGAAAAATTCGAGGCAACAATGAAAGAGTGGAAGGCCAAGATCGAGGTTCTGGAGGCAAAAGCAGAACAGGCCAAGGCGGACACCAGAATCGAGTACCAGAATACCGTCCGGGAGCTCAAGGAGAAACAGCGGTCGATGCGAGCCAGGCTGGACGAATTGAAGGAGAGCGGCGAATCGGCATGGAAGGATCTCAGGGCTGGACTGGAAAAGGCGAAGGATGATCTGAAGGCGGCCCTTGACAGGGCTCTCGACAAGCTCAAGTAGCAGTTGGAACGCCCCGGGCGTCCCGGAGGTTTTCATGGGGGATGACGAGAAGGTAACCCGCGACCCGGACGCGGAGCCGCTGAAAAAACAGGTAGAAGAAAAGGAGCGGGAAGAAGCGGGAAAGCGTCTCTTCGGCACCTTCGGAGGGGTCTTTACCCCGACCCTGCTGACCATCCTGGGGGTCATCATGTACCTCCGCGAGGGGTGGGTGGTAGGAAACGCCGGACTGCTGGGTGCCTGGCTGATCATCATCCTCTCCTTTGCCATAACCGGTTTTACCGGCCTCTCCCTGTCGTCCGTCACCACCAACATCCGCATCGGGGCCGGGGGAGCCTTCAATATCATTTCCCAGTCCCTCGGCCTGGAGGTGGGAGGGAGCATCGGTGTTCCCCTCTTCATATCCCAGGCGCTTGCGGTTTCCATGTACATCTTCGGTTTTCGTGCCGGATGGCAGTGGCTCTTTCCGGAGCATCCCCCCCTTGCAATTGACTTGATTACCTTTGCCGTGATCTTCGGTATCGCCATGGTCAGCGCCGGTCTTCGCCTTCCGCATCCAGTACCTGATCATGGGGATTATCGCGATCTCCCTCGTCTCCATAGTCATGGCCGCCTATCAGGGTTCCATGCAGTATCCTGTGCGCTGGCTGGGGGTTCTTCCAGGCACGCACTCCGCCGGGATTTCAGGGGTCGGTTTCTGGGCCGTATTCGCCGTCTTTTTCCCCGCCTCGACCGGGATCATGGCCGGGGCAAACATGTCGGGGGAATTGAAGAATCCGAGAAAGAACATCCCCATCGGCACCCTGTCGGCCATCGCCCTGAGCTTCGTTATCTACATGGTGCTAGCCTGGTGGCTTGCCCGCTCCGCAACTCCAGAGGAGCTGTCGAGCAACTTTACGATCATGATCGACAAGGCGGCCTGGGGACCTGCCGTGCTCGCCGGTCTGCTCGGGGCAACCTTTTCCTCGGCTCTCTCATCGCTGGTCGGCGCACCCCGCATTCTCCAGGCTCTGGGGCAGCACAATATAGTTCCCGCCGGAAAATGGTTCGCCGATACGGGACGCTCCGGAGAACCGCGCAACGCCCTCTACCTCACAGGCGCCATCGTGCTCGCTGCCCTGATGCTGCGCAGCCTGAATGCCGTTGCACCCCTGATTACCCTTTTTTTCCTCCTCACCTACGCCATGATCAACCTGGTGGTCTTTCTGGAGCAGAGTCTCGGCCTGGTCAGTTTCAGGCCCCTGTTCCGCGTTCCCCGGCTCATCCCCCTCCTGGGCGCGGTCGGGTGCGTCTTCGCCATGTTTATCGTCAACGCAGTCTTCAGCATCATCGCCGTCATCGTGGTCCTGGTACTGCACGGTATCCTTATGCGCCGCAGCCTCACAGCCCCGTTCGGTGACATGCGGAGCGGGCTGTTCGTCGCCATGGCCGAATGGGCGGCCAAAAAGGTGCATGGCCTGGCCCCGTCGCGCGAGCGTACATGGAAGGCGAATCTCCTCATGGCGGTGGAGGACGTGGACGTCCTAAGGAGGCAGTTCGATTTCATCCGCAATATCGTGCTGCCGAAGGGGTTCATCAAGGTGGTGGGGCTGGCCGGCAGAACCGGCGAGGAACAGCTGTTGGCCGGGTTGCCTGACCTGACCCGGGAGTTTTCGCGTCAGGGGGTCTTCGCCTCCTGGACGGTCATTTCCGCAGCCAGTTTCGGGGAAAACCTGAAGGCCGGAATCGAGACCTATGGCGGAGCTTTCTTCAAACCCAACCTGCTGTTCCTGACCCTTACAGACGAGGATGACCGGGATGAGGAATTGGCGGAGATCATCAAAACCTCCATTTCCAACAGAATTGGAGTCCTCCTCCTGGCTGGCGAATCCATGGCCGGGATGGGGAAACCCGGCTGGCTGAATGTCTGGTTTCACGACCGTGGTCCTGACTGGGAAGTGAGCATGGACCTGGGCAACCAGGACCTGGCGCTGCTGATCGGCTACAAGCTGAAGGTCAACTGGCGGGCCCGACTCAGGCTGGTTGCATCCGTCCCGGAGGCGGAACAGGACGGATCTGCAGCGCATTTTCTCCGCTCGGTGGCCGACCTGGCCAGGATCCCGGTTGACGAATTCACCACCCAGCGGAAAGGGGCGAAAACTCCCCTGAAATCCGTCAGATCCGACATCAGCATTATCCCCATGCCCGAGTCCCCAGACTTCCGGTTCCTGCGGCAAATCAGCCGCAACGCCGGCACACCCTGTCTGTTCACCCGCGATTCAGGCGACGAAAACGTCCTTGCTTGAGAGTTGTGGAACTCATCGGGAACATTCTATAATCAAGCTGTCAAGAAAGATATCGCTCTCTAACAGGCTGTTGAAAAACGTCAAGAGGAGGTCGAGATGCAAGGCACAAGCGAGCGAGAAGCCGAGGCGTACCGTTGGGTACGTTGAGGTTTCGAACGAGCGGTAACGCCGCAGATCGACCCCGCAATAGTTTTTCAACAGCCTGCTAAACAAAGAGGGTCAAATACCATCTTGACAAGAAGTAATCAAGAAAGCATCTGACTCTGGTGAAATGTAATGTCAAAAATTACCTTAACTCTCAACAAATGCGTCCCCCTACATCAATCATGCCCTTGCGCTTATCAATTTACTTGCCAATGAGGGCGGAATTTCAGGTCCAACGATCTGCAAAGACGACTTGCTTTTCGGAATGAACCCTACATACTTAGTAGGTAAGCGGCTTATCTTATCTGTTGTTTGAAAAGAGGAGGTATTGTATGCCACAAGCAAAGAGAGGAAGTACGGTGAAAGTCCACTACACTGGTATGCTTCAGGACGGAACATTTTTCGACACAACAGCCGGGAAGGAACCTTTTCATTTTACGATTGGTCAAGGAGACATCATTCCAGGGTTTGAAGAAGCACTCATCGGCATGAGCCAGGGCGAAAAAAAGACGGTTACCATACCTGCGGATAAGGCTCATGGGAAAAGGAGCGAACACAAGGTAATCCATCTCGAACAGGAACGCTTTCCACCAGGGTTCAGGGGAGATGTCGGACAGGAGTTTGCCGTTAAATCCCCCAAAATGGAATATTCGGTAAAAATTGTCGACAACCAGGTAATAGTAGACACCAACCCTGAACTGGCAGGAAAAGACTTGATATTTACCATCGAACTTGTGGAGATACTCTGACAAGAATCCCGAAATAGCCGGGTTAAGCTCGATTTTTTTCACAGTCGGCTTGCCGTGGGAATTCGGGGATGGCATCAATTTTATCCGAGTGTGGGCGTCCGTTTCCCCGGTGCGCGGAATGCCGGCAACGACGGTGCGACGAAAATCAGGAAGGAAAAACAGATGAGGACAAGGATTCTGAATATTTGGCACTCTTTCCGCTCCAGTTACTGGTTCGTACCGACCATCATGACGATACTGGCCATCTTTGCCGCTGTAATTACAACGACAATAGACGCCACCTTATCCGAAACGAACGCGCAACATCTGGACTGGCTATACAAGGGCGGATCAGAAGGAGCACGCACGATTCTCTCAACAGTTGCTGGTTCCATGATAACCATCGCCGGTGTGGTATTCTCCATCACTGTCGTTGTCCTTTCTCTCGCCTCAACCCAGTTCGGTCCCAGGTTGCTCAGCAACTTCATGGGGGACACCGGCACCCAGGTGGTTTTCGGTACCTTTATCGCCACCTTTGTCTATTGCCTCTTCGTTCTCCGAGTGGTACGTTCCGTCGACTCCTTTTCGTTCACACCGCACCTTTCGGTAACCTTCGCATTCTTAATGGCACTGGCGGGGTCGGCAGTCCTCATCTATTTCATCCATCATATTGCGGCATCCATCCATGTTGACAGCGTCGTAACAGCGGTCTATCGCGACCTGAATAAATAGGGACACTCCCTATTTGATGAATGAACCATAGGTGTCAGAGCTACGCGCTTCACAAAAGAAATACGAAGTTAAATGGGGAAGTGTCCCTATTTATTCCCTATTTATTCTGCGATCTTGAGATGCTGAAGGTCAATGGCCCGCTTAGCGCGCCGCTGTTCGACGGCGTGCATCCGGAACTACCGCGCATGGCGCCGGGCGAGAGCAAAAAATACACCTTCTTCCTCACGCCGGCGGACTACTGGCTGCCCGGCCACAAGGCGCGGATCGCCGCCAAAGGCGGCCATGTGCAGTACAATGACTGGTGGAAGCTTTATCATGGCTCCAGCCTGACGGTGTCGGTTGATGTCGATTGCCCGCGCACGATCGGGGCGCCGATGGCTTCCTGCGTCAAGCAGCCGGCAAGGCGGCAGGTCTCAATCCCTGCAACGGGCAACTGAGCCGTTCAGGTGCGTGGCATATATGGGAATAGGGGGCAGGCCTTGAAAAGGGAATATAGGGATACTTCCCTACTTGATGAATGAACCATAGGTGTTAGAGCTACGCGCTTCACATAAGAAATACGAAGTTAAATATGGAAGTGTCCCTATTTAGTCATTCTATTTATTCAGTAGTCGATTCCCGGTTGGGGCTCAATACCTTTGCGGTAGGCGTGCTTGATTTCGTTTACTTCGCTGACCGTGTCGGCAAGCTCGATCACCTCTGGGTGGGCGTCGCGGCCGGTGAGAATGAGGTGCATGAGAGAGGGTTTGTTGTGCAGGATATGCAGTACCTGTTCCAGGTCTACCAGCTTCAGTTCCAGAGCGTTGTTGATCTCGTCGAGGATGATGATGTCATAGCGTCCTGATGCGATTTTCTCGTGAACCAGGTCTACGGCGTCCTGGGCGTTGGCCCGGTGTTCCTCCCACGGGTAGGGATTGCCCTCGATGCCACAGAAACCCTTGCCGGTGGAATGCAGTTCAATGGCGCAGTTCATCTTCTTGATGCCGTCCCATTCCCCGGCATAGAGGTCGCCCTTCATGAACTGGATGATGCACACCCGGAGACCGTGGCCGCAAGCGCGAACCGCCATTCCCAGTGCGGATGTGGTTTTCCCCTTGCCGTTGCCGGTGATGACCACGACAAGCCCCTTGCGCTCCTTCGGTTCTAAGTGGGTGATGTTGTCGGGCAGTGTCCCGCGCTTATTCATGTTTGCAAACCCTTATTAATTACGTTTTTCAGCTATTGACAGCCTGAAAGCCGATCGAATACTTCTTCCCGTCAGTTTTGCCGATCCCCTTCACGTTCTGCTGCCGTTGAGGGGATGGTGGTATCTTGTGTACACTAATTTTTACAGTTAAACTCTAGATGTCAATAAGAAATAGGGGGCAGGCCTTGAAAAGGGAAAATAGGGATACTTCCCTATTTTCATAAATTAAATGGGAAAATAAATAGGGGCACTCCCCATTTAATGGGTTGTGAGAATATCTGGGACGTTTTTGCTCAGGCGCTTATTTTCCCTTTGCGGATTCATTCTTTCGTTAGATCGCTTGCCGAACTCAGGAATCGCAGCACCGACGCCGCCACGACGCGCGTGCTCTCCGTCAGGAAGGCGTGGCCACCGGGGTGGCGCTCGAACCGCCCCCGGGGCAGGAGCCCGGCGAGCGTCTCGGCTGCGGCTGCAGGGAGGAGAACGTCGTCCTCTCCGGCGAGGACGAGCGTCGGGGTGTCGATGCGCGACGCCCGCTCTCGGGTGTCGTGGGCCAGGCAGGCGTCGGCTTGCGCGGCAAAGCCGCGCGCCGAGGGGGCGGGCGCGTCGGCGAGGGTCGCCAGGGCCCCATCGATCAGCGCGTCGTTCTCGAGGGTCGCAGAGCCGAAGACCCAGGCGAACTGCTCGCGCCGGAAGGCGTCGGCTTCTACCCCTGCAAAGAGGAGTCGCCGCCAGGCGTCGAGGACTCGGCGAGTCCGCCCCGGGAGGCGGGCCGCGGTGGAGACGAGCACCAGCGAGCGGATCCGGTCCGGCGCGAGGATCGCCAACTCCTGCGCAACAAGGCCGCCGAGCGAGAATCCGAGCACGTCCACCGAGTCGAGCGAGAGGTGGTCGAGGAGAGCGAGCGCGTCGGCGGCGAGCCGGGCAGTGGTACACGGTTCCGGCGGCGGACCGGACAGGCCGGATCCGCGGGTTTCGAGGATCACCAGCTGGCGCTCGACGCAGAGCTCTTGTACCAGAGGACCCCACGCGGACAGGTCGAGGCCGATGCCGTTCAAGAGAAGCAGGGGCGGTCCGCTGCCGACGATTTCGAAGTGGAGCGGCGCACCGTCGAGCGTGAAGTCACTCGCTTCAACGGTGCTGTTGCTCGCCGTCTGATTGTCGGTGTCTGTCGGCCGCTCGAGCTGGGCCTCGACGTAATCTGCGAAGTCATTCAGGGAGCGCAACTTCACCGAGGATTTGTCGCTGACCCGGATGGCGAACCGCTCCTCAATGGCCGCGATGAACGCGGTGAAGCCGAACGAGTCGAGGGCGTTGTGCGCGACTGCCTGATCTGGCTCCAGTTCGCTGACCGTCTGCGCGTTGCCCCCGACCTGCACTATGAGTTCCCTCAATTGATCGATAATTGGTGCTGCCATGTCCCCTCCTTGATTAGGGTCTGTTACTGAATTAGTGTAATATTCAGGCCCTTATGCTCTGGTCGAGCGCGTTTCACTGTTTGCGCTTCACGCGGTGGTCCGTTCTCTCAGCTTGAACCGCTGCACCTTTCCGGTGGAGGTGCGCGGCAGCTCGGCCACGAACCTGATCCGTGCCGGGCACATGTGATCCGGGAGTCGCTCTCGGCAGTGTCGCTGCAGCTCTCCGACCAGCTCCGCCGATTCGCTCATTTCGCGGCTGAGTACGACAAAGGCGCCCGGGACACTGAACGCGCCGACCCGGGTGGCCACCACGGCGCACTCGGCCACTGCGGGGTGTCCTCGCAGGACCTCCTCCACGGCGATGGGTGAGACCCAGCAACCGGCCGACTTGAACATGTCGTCGCTCCGGCCGCGGTGATAGTAGAAGCCGTCCCGCTCCACGAAGAGGTCGCCGGTCGCGAGGGGAGCGTCAGCAGCCGCATCCGGCGGGCTCCAGTAGCCCGGGGTCCGGGTTGGCCCGTCAATGAGCAGCTGCCCCTCGTGCCCGGGAGCGACAACCTCGCCGCGCTCGTCCACCAGCCACGCCTGGTAGCCCGGCACCAGCCTCCCCGCCGACCCCGCGACCGCGTGTCCGGGGGTGTTCGTGATGAAATGGTAGGCCATCTCGGTGGAGCCGATGCCGTCAAGGATCTCCAGGCCGGTGAGCCGCTGCCACTCTTTGAACAGCACCGCCGGGAGCGCCTCGCCAGCCGAGCAGCAGAGCCGCATCGGCAGCCGCTGCCGGACCTCCGGCCACGAGCGGAGGATCTGGGCGAAGAGCGTGGGGACCGAAAAGAACACCGACGGGCTGTGTCGGTGGACGAGTTCGAGGACCGCCGCCGGATCGGGCTTTCCCGGGTGGAGGATGGCGGTGGCGCCGAGCCGGAGCGGCAGGGCCAGGCTGTTGATGAGCCCGTAGGCGAAGGAACACTTGCTCGTGGAGAAGATGACATCCTCGCCCGTCAGGCCCAGCAGGGCCTTTCCGACGAGGTCGCATGGAAGCACGAGGCTCCGATGTCGGTGTGGCACGCCCTTGGGCGCGCCCGTTGTGCCGGAGGTGTAGAGGACGTAGGCGAGGTCGCTGTCGGCTGGCTGGAAAGCGTCGCAGAACTCCAGTGCTGGGCCGGCGCACTCCAGCGGGCCCACCTCGTCGCAGGCGATATCCTCCAGGCAGCCTGCCGACCACGTCGCCGCGTTGCCCTCCAAGGAGATCCGCAGGCGCGCGCTCGCTTCGTTCTCAATGTGCGCCAGTGCCTTGTGCTCGAGCTCTGGGTTCACCACCACCGCCACGGCGCCGGACAGGAGGCAGCCGAGAAAAGCCACTGGGAAGGCGAAGCAGTCCGGGAGGGCAACGAGGACGCGCTCCCCCGGTGAGAGCCCCCGCTCCCGCAGTCGGCGGGCCAGGCAACGGGCTCCCTCGCCCAGTTCGCGGTACGCGTGGGCCCTGCCGGAGCAGAAATAGGCGGTCTTGTCCGGGCGGTCCCGGAGGTTGTGCTCCAGGAGCTCCAGAGCGGCATTCGTCGTGCTCAATGATCCTCCCTGCGAGTGGTCCACGTGCCGTTGTGAGCGCCTGCCTCTCGGCTCCGACTTGACCCCCAGGCCTCTAAAACCCTTCCATCAACCGCAGTCGCAGATCGTTGCCGTCGATGGCCTTGGCCAGAAGTTCACTGCAGCTGCGCTGTTCTTCAATGAGTTTTTTTAATTGCGAATAAATAGGGAATAAATAGGGACACTCCCTATTTATGAATGAACCATAGGTGTCAGAGCTACGCGCTTCACAAAAGAAATACGAAGTTAAATGGGGAAGTGTCCCTATTTATTCAAATGGGGAAGTGTCCCTATTTATTCTAATACGGGTTCTCCAGGAATCTTTCCACGACGTTCTCGTCGCTCACATTGTAGGCGTGCTTGAGATAATGCAGTCCTACCAGCAGACGGATCGGCAGGCCTGGACGGCCAACCTTCTCGACATACAGGGTGCCGAAGTCCTTGTCAAAGAGCCGTCCAGTCGATGCTGTCCGCCAGACGATAGAGCGGATGGCGACGATTCAGAATCTGATCCAGACGGGAGCGGAACAGATCGCCCTGGTCACTTGTGCCTGATTTTGGTTTCATGAAATCACCGGGTTTTGAGAGTATTGTTTCAATTCCTGGCAATTTTATCACACAGCAGTCGCTAAATAAACCAATAAATACAGTCTGTTATACTTTTTCGGGGACAACTAAATATTTCCCGCCATTTCTGAATAGTAGGTGCGCTACTATCGCAATGACAGGCATTTTCCCGACTCAATAGTATTTTTTCCATCAGGCTGCAGATATGACTAAAATTCCACCTGGATTCCAATTTCGACGACCCTTTCCGGGGGGATATTGTAAAATGACGTTGCGCGCAATGCGTTGCGTGTCATAAACGAGAACAATTTCTCCCGCCAAATCATCATGCCCGGCTTTTTTTTCGTTGGAATGAGTGTCTCCCTTTCCAGGTAATAGGTCGCCTCACTCGGATCGATCTTCAGGCCGAACGGCTCGCACGAGCGCAGCGCGACCGGCACATTCGGACTTTGCAGGAAACCGTAGTGGACAATTACCCGGTAAAAGCCGATCCCCAGATCCTCGACTTCCAGTCTTTCTGCGGCACGAACCCTGGGGAACGGCTTGTTCACGATTGTCACAATGACCACCTGTTCATGGAGCACCTTATTGAATTCGTAATGGTGAGCCATCATGGGTGGCACCCCTTCGGTTCGTCCCGACATAAAAACTCCGGTGCGAGGCAAACGCACCGGTGAATCTTCGGAAATGCGCCGGAGAAAGTCGCTCATCGGCTCGGTTCTCTCCCCGAGACGAATGTCAAGAATTTCCCGCCCCCGTCGCCACGTAGTCATCAGCAGAAAAACCCCTCCTCCCGCAGCCAATGGAAACCAGCCGCCGTCTTCAATCTTCATTATATTGGCAATGTAGAATGAAAGGTCGACCGTCAGAAAGAAGAGCGCCACCAATAAGGCCCGTGGGAGGCGCCATCCCCAATGCTCCCATGTGACACGGAAAATCAGCACGGTCGTAATCAGCATGGTTGTCGATACGGCGACACCGTAGGCCGAGGCAAGATTACTCGAGGAACCGAAACCGATAACCAACAGAATCGTAACAATCATGAGAATCCAGTTCACGGCCGGAACATAAATTTGGCCGAACTCTTCCGGTGACGTCTGAACAATGAGCATGCGCGGACATATGTCCATTTGCATGGCCTGGCGCGTAAGAGAGAAGGCACCGGAGATAACCGCCTGGGATGCGATGATGGTGGCGGATGTGGCAAGAAATACCAGGGGATAGAGCAAAAAAGATGGCGCAAGATGGTAGAACGGTTGAAAGGACTTTTCAGGATGAGACAGAATTAAGGCCCCCTGACCGAAATAGTTGAGCAGGAGTGCAGGAAAAACCAGGCTGAACCACGCGACGCTGATGGGCTTTCTTCCGAAATGTCCCATGTCGGTATAAAGCGTCTCGCCGCCGGTGACAACGAGAAAAATCGATCCGAGAACCAGGATGCCGGCCCAGCGGTAGCGGATGAAAAAATCGACAGCGTGCCAGGGATTCAGCGCGGCAAGAACCTCGGGGGCCTGGATGATGCCGCTAACACCGAGAATGGCAATAACGAAGAAC
The DNA here is from genome assembly GCA_963717775.1 of uncultured delta proteobacterium. Classification (GTDB taxonomy): domain Bacteria; phylum Desulfobacterota; class Desulfuromonadia; order Geobacterales; family Geobacteraceae; genus RPRC01. The sequence continues at coordinate 55,380 of CAVQWZ010000014.1, read as the reverse complement.
CAGAGCGCCATGACCGGACCAAACAATGAACCTATTTCTGATGTCCCCCGTTTCTGAAAAAGAAATAACAGTACCAGGATAATGATGGTAAGTGGTATCACATAGGGATCGAAAACCGGGGTGGCGACCCGTAGTCCTTCAATGGCGCTCAATACGGAAATGGCAGGGGTAATCACCCCGTCTCCATAGAGTAAAGAGGCGCCGAAAACTCCCATCCAGAAAAGCAGAAGGCGCTTTTTTCCGGAATCTTTGTTCAACGGGACAAGAAGTGCCAGAAGTGCAAGGATTCCTCCTTCGCCCCTGTTGTCTGCTTTCATTACAAACAAAAGATACTTGCAGGAGATGACAACCACCAAGGCCCAGAAAATCAGGGACAATATTCCCAATACATTTTCTGAGGTAGCGGGAAAAGGGTTTTTCCCGTAAAAGCACTCGCGCAGTGCATACAGCGGACTGGTTCCAATATCGCCGTACACGATCCCGAGAGCGGTCAGCGAGGTAACGAACAATTTGTCAGAGGAAAACTTCTGGCGATTTTCCTCTTCGTCGCTTGAAGGGGAAAGATCACGATGCTCGTTCATTCTTGCCTCCGAACAGGTTTTCCCTGGCGGGCCTGTTTGCCAGGACTTTTTTGGTCAGTTTTCCAAGAGTCAGCCCCTGTACAAGAATGGAAAAAATAACCACTGTGTAGGTAATGGCCAAAATAACCTTTCTTTCATTTCCGCTCGGGAGGCTTAACGCCAGGGCTACGGAAATACCGCCGCGCAGACCGGCCCAGGTCATCAGGCTGATCGCTCCGTGGGTGAAAATTCGCCGCAGCCGCAGAATGCTCATAACGCTGCCCACGCTTACCCAGCGTGCAAAAAGTACCACCGGGATAATGAGCAGGCCGGCAGACAGCAGACGACCGGTAAAGGAGGTGGCCAGCACTTCGAGACCGATCAACAGGAAGAGAATCGCATTGAGTATTTCATCAAGAAGCTTCCAGAACGTATCCACATGAAGCTGGGTCGTTTCCGACATGGCGAATTCCCGTCCCTGATTGCCCACCATCAGCCCGGCAACCACGATGGCCAGCGGTCCGGATGTGCCGATCTCATCGGCCAGCATGCTTCCACCCATAACTACCGCCAGTGTCAGTATGACCTCCACCTGATAGTTGTTGACCCTTTTCAGCATCTGAAAGGAAACGTAGCCGAGTGCAAGACCGAACATGATGCCGCCCACCGCTTCTTCCAGGAAAAGAACGGCCGCCCTTTGCAGCGTAACTTCGTGATCTCCGGCTACCAGGGCAAAAAGGATCATGAAAATGACGACCCCCACCCCATCATTGAAAAGTGCTTCGCCGGTGATCTTCGTTTCGAGGCTTAACGGTGCTCCCGAGTCCTTGATGATGCCAAGGACTGCAACCGGATCAGTGGGCGAAATGAGGGTTCCGAACAACAGGCAGGTGGGCATGCTCACACCTATATCAAGAAGGTCCATGAGTAGCCATGTCAATCCGCCTATGATGATAGTCGAGGCGATGACCGCGGCGGTCGAGAGAAGCAGGATGTCCCATTTATGGTTGGCCAGTTCCTTCAGGTCGATCTGCAGCGCACCCGCGAACAGCATGAAGCCGAGCATCCCGTGCAGGAGAGCCTCATTGAAATTGATGCCTTCCACCAAGCGGGCGGCCTCCTCTCTCCCAATTCCCATGCCCAGGCGATCCAGGGCGATAAAGCCGAGCGAGACGAGCAGTGCGATCACCATTACGCCGATGGTGGTCGGCAGGTGGATGAAGCGGTGATTGACGAAACCGAACAGTGCTGTCAAGACAATTAGAATTGTCGCTATTTCATACATACCCATGCAACAGTACCTATGACTTCCGATGCGGCAGTTTTCCGGAACTGAATCGTCGCATCATGCGCCCCTCAGTTGTGCGTTCCCGGCAATTTTGGCTGATGCGCTGCCATATGCCCGCTTCGGGGATCTGAGTGTAAGGACCCATCGCTTCGTGAAACCGGGACACTTTTTATTAATTCTACCCTGCATTGAAATGAATTACAGTCCCGGGCAATTTTATCCAACAGAACCGCAACGAAACACGCATCTTCATTCAAACGACTACTTCAGGCGAATCCCGGCGGTGTTTGATGTGCCGGAGATGCCGGGTGGATTTTCGCGACTACCGCATAGTACTTTCTTGAACCCTCCTTGTCCCATGATATTCTTTCACAATGGAATGCATTTTGGCTTCGCTCGGAGAGCCAGGAGGTAACCATGGTTCTGGTAGTAAAAGAGGGCGTCGGCATCACGTAAATAAATGCGCTCGCTTTCGAGGTCTTTGTCAGTCATCTAACCAGGGAACAATGTTTTTCCGGGAAGGAAAGCGGGTGAACATATGCACAACGGCAAGAAGTCGCAAAACGGCGGTGACGTCCGTCCTCCCCTCTGGCTGATGAGCTTTGCCGCAGCTATCGCTCTGTCCCTGGGGCTCGGTATCATCGGTGCACTATGGTTGCTCTACCTGCCCATCGCTGTCCTGCTGGTCGGTATCACGATTGGCGAAGCCCTTTCCCCCGTCGTGGTCTGGCTGGAAAAGTGGCTGCCGCGGGTCGTTGCTGTCGTCGTCGTCTACCTCGTGCTGCTCGCATGTCTCGCCGGGATGGGGCTGTTTGTCGTTCCCGAACTGGTCCAGCAGGCGACAGCGGTCAGCGACAGGGTTCCCGATTTCATCGAAAAGGCCAAGCTCTGGCTGGCCGGATTCAATCTTCACTTTACCGATACGACCTTCAATACCATCATTTCCCATATTTCATCACTGGGATCCTCCCTCTTCACCGTGCCGAAGGCGATTTTTTCGACGGTCGTCTACCTGGTGATAGCATTCTTCGTTTCCATCTACTGGCTGATCTACGCACCGTCACTGAGAAATTTTTTTCTTTCTCTTTTCCCCGGAAAACGGCGCGAACGGATCGATGCCGTCATGAGCAAAATGGGCCGGGTAATGGGCGGATATGTTCGCGGTGCCGTAATCGACGGACTCATTATCGGGGTATGCACCTACATCGGATTGCTCGTCATGGGGATACACTACCCTCTCGTTCTGAGCCTTATTGCGGGACTTTTCGAAGCGATACCGGTATTCGGCCCGATCGTTGCGGCAGTTCCGATGCTCTGTGTGGCCCTGTTGCAATCGTTTGACAAGTTTCTGATCACCTTGCTTTTTGCGGCATGCCTGCATCAGGCAGAAGGCCATCTCGTGCTGCCCAATATCATGTATCGTCAAACGGAAATTTCCCCGATGATCGTCTTGTTGGCACTTCTCGCCGGAGGAAGTATCGGCGGAGTGCTGGGGATGCTCATCGCCATCCCGCTATCTGCCGCTTTCAGAGTACTTTTCATCGAAGTGATTGCGCCTGCCGTACGCCGCCAGACAGGGGCAGACGAACAGAAAGAGACCAGGTGACCTTACCTGAATCAGGGAAGATTCTCCTGCAGCGTCGGAAATTTCCGGGCTGTAACCTCCGGTTGCGCTACCCTTCAGATGCTCTATACTTTAACAAAAACACGGACTGTGGCAGGCATCGTCCGCTCGGATCGAAGGCGCGCGTCATCGCGCGCAGACGAAAGCATTGCCGCCTCTTTCAGAAAGCATACAACAGACAAGGGGGTCAGCATGAGGATCACCACGGACATTCTGATAATCGGTACCGGAACCGCGGGCTATACTTTGGCCATGAAATGCCGGAAAGGGGGACGGAAGGTCGCCATGGTCGACTCCCGTCCTTATGGCGGCACCTGTGCCATGCGCGGCTGTCAGCCGAAAAAGTACCTGGTGGATGCCGCCCGAACCGCCCGGATGACCCGCCAGATGTCCGGCATCGGCATTCAGGCACCCGCTCAGATGGATTGGTCAGACCTGATGAAATCAAAGGCGGCATTTACCGATGCCGTGCCGGAACGCACCAAGAAGACTTTTGCCGAGGCAGGCATCGAAATGTTTCACGGTACGGCACGCTTCCTTTCCGCAGATACGGTTCGGATCGATGAAACCTCCACCGTCGAAGCGGGCATTGTGGTAATCGCTGCGGGAGCACGTCCGGCATCGCTCGACATACCCGGCGAGGAACTGCTCACAACAAGCGACGAGTTCCTGGAACTGAAGAGTCTGCCGAAAAGGATCGTTTTTGTCGGTGGAGGGTTCATCTCCCTGGAATTCGCCCATGTGGTGCAAGCGGCCGGCACGGAAGCAACCGTGCTGCAGCGAGGCGAGCGGATTCTCAAAACATTCGATGCCGAAACCGTGGAACATCTGACGCAATCATCGCGCTCTGCCGGCGTCACCATCGTGACCGGTTTTCCGGTCTGCAGCGTGGAAAGGGATGGTGACGCATTGATTGCCCGGGGAAATGACGACTGTCATGAAAGCTACCGGGCGGATCTTGTCGTGCATGGTGCCGGCAGGGTACCCAACCTGGAGGCGCTGGACCTGGAGCGGGGAGAGGTTGCCTATTCCGAAAACGGGGTACAGGTCAACGGGTACCTGCAGAGCGAATCGAACCCTCGCGTCTATGCCATCGGCGATGCCGTCGACACACCTTTCCGTCTGGCCACCACGGCCGATATGGAAGCCGAGACAGCAGCGGAAAACATTCTGCACGGGAAAAAGTTGCAAGCGAATTATGCGGCGATCCCGAGAGTCGTCTTCGCACTCCCGCCGCTGGCCGGAGTCGGCATGACCGAAGAACAGGCCGCTGCAGGGACGGCCCCTTTCCGGATCAACCGGGGGAGGATGGATTCCTGGCCGTCTTCGCGCCGCATCGGCCAGGAGCGTGCGTTCTACAAGGTCATCATTGAAGAGGAGAACAGCCGTATCCTTGGTGCCCATCTTTTTGCGCATAATGCGGATGAAATGATCAATATCTTTGCCCTGGCCATCAAGTTCGGTCTTACCACCCGCGAGCTACAGAGCGTCCTCTGGGCATATCCCACGAGCATTTCCGATTGCAAATACATGCTCTCCTGACGGCCCTCGGGTCAGACGAAAAATGCCCTGATTCCATAAGGATACGATACTTTCCCCCACTTTTGCACATCCCTTTTGCGCATCGTCTCCAAAACCCGCGTGTTCCGGCGGAGGCGCACGGGTTGATGAAAGGAAACGCGCTTCGTAAACGGAATATATTGGGACACTCCCCATTTAAAGAGTTGTTTCGTCCATATTTTTGCTAAATTGTTCATGCCACGGGTATAAGAGGGGCAGGTCTTCAAAGATAAGAAACGAACTTTTCAAGACCTGTCCCCCTTAACTCCCTGTTATGTACTAAAGGGGAAATTATGAAAATGTACTTGGTTTTAGTGCTAGTTCTTTTTGCTTTCTCAGCTTCAGCAACAGAGCAGAAGATTGATTGCGACAATGCTTATACGACGATTGATATTAATCGATGTGCGGCAATGGATTTGGGTTTGGCTCAAGCAGAAATGAAGAAATATCTAGAAGCTAGCCTAAAGCACAATGAGAATGATCTCGAACTTGTCGAAGCAATAAATTCAGCTCAGAAGGACTGGGAAAAGTATTACAGTTCACACTGTGATTCTGTATATACGCAGTGGCGTGAGGGCACTATTCGAGGCGTTATGGCGTTGTCATGTAAAACGAAACTTACTAAGCAGCGCGCACATGAACTTTGGGAAAACTTCTTAACCTACATGGATAGCACTCCGCCAGTGTTACCAGAGCCGAAGTTGTAGCTGAAATCAAGGAGATGATAATGCAGAATATCCTGAAAATATCCCTAATAGCGCTATTTATTATTTTCACAATTTCAAATGCATTTTCATCTGAATCTGGGCAGTATGGAGGAATAATATCATCCATACATTTCCTTCGAGAAGATTATATGAGAACGGATCTTCTAACAATTGCAGAGGTGGGATCAGTGTCAGAAGTTACCAATACATGGAAGGTTAGTAGTGAAACGTTAGATCGGCAAAAGAGTTTTTCGCTTTCGAAGCTGCTTAAAGAAAAAAATATGGGCGAACTCATTTTGATGGCAATTGATTTCACAAATGTTGCGTATAATGGACTTTGGAAGGAGCAGCTTAATTTCATATCAATGGAATATCTGAATCTAGAGAACAATTAATTCGGGACAAGTCTCCAGACAGAAAGAAATGATTGAATTCTCGTGTTCAATTTCCGTGAAACGAATGTGGCTGACGATCGAATTAGCGAGAAGGTTTTCATGACTCCCGATGGTACAGTAATTATTAGTGATAATAATTTTGAGGAAGTGAAAGCTAACGATTGCCTCGACCTGGTAATTTCTTCTAAATTGTAGGTCAAGCCAGCGTTAGCTGCAAACACAATAGATATATTTCGTTTATTCTAAGGCGAGCCAATCAGCACAAAATAAGGGGTTTCCAGTGAACAAGAGAGCTTTCCAAGACTGCTATCCAGAAGAGCTAAGTCACTGTTATGGATGCGGCAAAAATAATACAGAAGGGCATCAGCTGAAGAGCTACTGGGATGGTGATGAAACAATCGCTCATTTCTTACCCAAATCATGCCATATAGCGATTCCTGGCTTTGTTTATGGTGGCCTTATTGCTTCTTTAATCGACTGCCACGGAACCGCCAGTGCTTCTGCCGCAGCATGCCGGGCCGCTGGTATAGAAATGGGTACAAAAACGAACCTTCGATTTGTTACCGGCGCTCTCAAAGTAGTCTACCTGGCACCGACCCCTCTAGGAGTCGAATTAGAACTCCGCGGAGTTATCATTGAAATTAAGGAACGAAAAGTCACTGTCGATATAACCTTATCTGCAAATGGAAGTTCATGCGCGAAAGGACAAGTGGTCGCAGTTGTGATGCCAGAGAATATGGCCCCAGGAAAATAGTGAATGCCGGGGACAGTATATTAAATTGACAATAATAGTGCCGCTGTTATCCTCCTTTCATGGCAAGACTCGCACTAGTAATGGCTCTTGGCATACCCCACCATGTTACCCAGCGTGGCAATCGCAGGCAGCAGATTTTTTTGGAGAAAAGGGGACAGCCAAGATGTTTCCATCCGGAAACACCAGATGTGAAACTAGCGGTTTCCAATTTGGAAACGAGGAATTTTTTGTTCTGACAAGGAAATCGAGGGATTGTGCGGAGACGTACTACTGTCCGTCGCACAAACAAGACCGCTGATTGACGCTGTCAGGGCGAAAAAAGACCGTTCCCAGATGGAAACTAGGTAATTCGTGTCGATAAAGAAGAGAGGCTGCCTTGCCGGACTAATAATCACTAACGGAAAAAGAAAGGAAAAAGCAAATGGACCAGATTGTTATGACGTTGCAGGACTGGGTGGTGCAGTACGGGCTAAAAGTGCTCGCTGCTATCCTTATTCTGATCATCGGTCGGTATGCCGCAAAAGCCATTCGTGAGCTTATCAGGCGAGCTCTTCAGAAGGGGCGAGTTGATGAAACACTGGTGTCGTTTGTGTCAAGTCTTTGCTATGTTGCCATTATGGCGTTTGTCATTATCGCGGCTTTGGGAAAGCTTGGCGTGCAAACGGCATCGTTCGTGGCGGTACTCGCTGCCGCCGGCTTGGCAGTTGGCTTGGCGCTTCAGGGGTCGCTGTCAAATTTCGCCGCCGGGTTTCTTTTGATTGTCTTTAAACCTTTCAAGGTAGGCGATTTCATCGAGGGTGGCGGTGTTACGGGTGTTGTTGAGGAGATTGGAATTTTTACCACGGACCTGAAATCGCCCGACAACAAGAAGATCATCGTGCCCAACGCCAAGATGACGAGTGATAATATTATTAACTATACGGCCAAGGATATCCGGCGCGTTGATATCGTGGCTGGCGTGAGCTACGGGGATGATATCGATAAGGTGAGGGACGTCTTGGCAGGGATTTTGGCCGAAGACGAGCGCATCCTCAAGGATCCCGCTCCGACGATCGGCGTGCTGGAGTTGGCCGGCAGCAGTGTTAACTTCGCCGTTCGTCCCTGGGTCAAGACCGGCGATTATTGGGATGTTTTCTTTGCAACCCAGGAAAACATCAAGAAGCGATTTGATGCTGCAGGTATAAAAATTCCTTTCCCGCAACAAGATGTGCATCTCTACAAGGTCGACTGACCGCTCGTCTACAAGCCGTTTTAACAGGCAAGTGGCTGAAAAAATAGCCTGAAGTATCGACCAGACCTGCCAGGTTTTCAAAACCTGGCAGGTCTCTGTGGTTAAATAGGGACACTCCCCATTTAATGAGTTGTTTCGTCCATATTTTTGCTATAGTATTCATGCCATGCCAAGAATCGCGCGTATCATAGCTACCAAGTATCCGCATCACATCACACAGCGCGGTAATAATCGCGCTATTGTTTTTTTCGATGACGAAGATCGCCAGACTTACTTGAAACTGCTGGCTGGATATGCGGAGAAACACCACTTCCAAGTCTGGGCATATTGCCTGATGAATAACCATATCCATTTACTTGTCGTGCCGGAGGCGGAAACCTCTCTCGCTCGAGGAATTGGTTTAACCAACCAGGTGTATACCCAATATCTTAACCGCAAACTGAATCAATCAGGGCGTGTTTGGCAAAACCGATTTTTCTCTTGTGTAGTTGAAAATGCCCAATATCTCTGGGCTGTGGCACGCTATATCGAGCGCAATCCCTTGAAGGTCGGCTTGCTTGAGAAAGTAGAGGCATACCGCTGGTCCAGTGCCAAAGCTCATATTACTGGAGCGAGCGACAATCTTCTTGGTGCATCATCATGGTTATCGCCGCATGAACAGAGTGCATATGCCGAATTTGTTGCTACAGGGGATGAAGAGACTGATAATGCAATCCGCAGAGCGACCCGCACCGGTCGGCCATTTGGTTCGGAAAGTTTTGTAGATTTGCTGGAGTTCCAGCTAAAACAGCCCTTAAAAGCCAAGAAAAGAGGAAGACCTTACAAATCAAATGGGGAGTGTCCCTAATTGTCTAAATGGGATGTCCCTAATTGTCGAAGACAGGCCCCCCAAAGTAACCCCCAGATGGAGAATTTTAATGCGTAAAAATCTTCCCCTTCTCACTTTTCTTGTTGTATTCCTTTTGTGTCCCTATTGGAACGGTTTACGCGCAGCACCTGACTGCCGATGTCGCGAGACACATCAGTGAAAGGATCCAAAGTGCGAACGGAGCAAAATTAGTGTGCAGGGCCAAGCTGTTCTGCGCTTCGTCGGTCCTTCCTCGCTTCTATGCCAATCGGTTTTATGCTCCTGCCTGGATTGGTGAATCCGGACCACTGCCCAGGGCCTTTTCCCTTGTTGCCGCAATTGGTGAAGCAGATCGTGATGGTCTCAATGCGAATGACTATCATCTTGAGACGATTTCCGCCCTCCTGCAGCGGACCATTTCCGAAAAAGCAGTACTCGGGTTCGTGAGCCCCGATCAAGCTGCTGACCTTGACCTGCTCCTCACCGACACATTCCTCATCTATGCGTCCCACCTTCTGTCGGGGCGCGTTAATCCGGAGACCTTGCAGTCCGAATGGTTCATTAAGGGACGCAAACGGGATCTGCTGAAGGTGCTGGAACAGGCTTTGGAACCGGATGCCGTAAAAGAAAGCCTCGCCGACCTGAGCCCACGCTATCCAGGATATGTGAAGCTGAAGGCTGCTCTCTCGAGTTATCGGGACATAGTAAATAGGGGTGGCTGGCCTTTGCTCTCCAACGGCCCCGTACTCAGGCGGGGCGATTATGGCGATAACATCAGAGAACTTCGTGCGTACCTTCTTGTTACGGGCGACCTCGTTTCAGCTCCGGAAGATGCCGACAGCGTACTCTTTGACAAGGTTCTGGAAAGCGCTGTAAGACGGTTCCAGTCCCGGCACGGCCTGAAGACTGATGGCGTGGTCGGACCGACGACACGCGCGGCCATGGATGTGTCCGCCGAGGATCGTATGAGGCAGATTGAAGTGAATATGGAGAGGTGGCGGTGGCTCCCGGCCGATCTCGGCGACCGATACGTTCAGGTGAATATCGCTGATTTCACCTTGTCCGTTGTTGAAAATAACGTCACCGTACTAAGTATGCGGGCGATTGTGGGTAAGGACTTTCAAGAAAACTCCGGTTTTCACCGGCCTGATCACCAACCTCAAACTCAATCCCTACTGGAATATCCCCAACGAAATCGCCTGCAAGGAAATTCTTCCGGAGATCCGAAGAAAGAAAGCTTACCTGCCCAGGAACAAAATAAGGGTCTTCAAGGGCTGGGGACAGAATGCCAGGGAGATACTGCCCTCTACAATTAACTGGTCAAGGCTATCTGAAAGTAATTTTCCATTCCGGCTTCGTCAGGACCCGGGCCCCAAAAATCCTCTCGGTAGTGTGAAATTCGTGTTTCCCAACAAGTACGACGTTTATATACACGGGACACCTTATAGCGGACTCTTCGAAAAGGAATCGCGCGGTTTTAGCCATGGCTGCATTCGCATCGAGAGTCCTGTGGAACTGGCGGATTTTCTTCTCCGGGAACCTTCAGTCTGGAACAGTGAATCACTGATTGCCGCCATTGAAACCGGGAAAAATCGCATCTTACGCCTCCCCGAACCGATTCCCGTCCATATCTTCTACTTCACCACATGGGTGGATGAAGCAGGAACCATACATTTTCGCGATGATGTCTATGGGCATGACGCCGTGTTGTCGCAGGCCCTCGGCACGCCGCACACGCAGGTTAGTGGAAGGTCAGGCCTTGTTCCGGATATGCCGTGATTGAGATAGCTTGCCGATAAATGCGGAAGGTTGCAAAAACAGCTTTGACGAAAAGGGGTTAGGGCAAAAATCAGTTTTAGAGATTGACGGTGGTGATGCATTATTGATATAAATACGTAACCAAATTGTGTAGCACGGTTGTTTTTTTATCAGGAATACAAGGAGGTCACCTGTTTGACTGATTTGCACATTGACCGGAGATCCTTTCTCAAGACGACTCTGGCCGGGATGTTCGTCCTTTTCGGCGCTTCTCCCGCCTTTGCGAAAAAAACGCCAACAAGGCGATTACCCGAGGGGAGACTCTCCCTTTACAACATCCATAACAAGGAGAAACTTACCGTCACCTATCGGAACCGCGACGGCGAGTATGATCATGAGGCGCTGAGCGCCATCGACCGGATCCTTCGCTGTCACTACACCGAGGAAGTTGCGAGGATAGATATCCGCACCATCGAGTATCTTAACCGGATAGACAAGAGACTCGGAGGGGGAAACGAGATCCATGTGATTTCGGGCTATCGATCCCCGGCGTACAACAGGCATCTGCGGCAGGATGATCATAACGTGGCGAAACGGAGTCTGCATATGAAGGGAAAGGCCATCGACATAGCCATTCCCCATGTAAGGACTGAAATTGTCCGACACACCGCATTAAAACTCCACAAGGGAGGGGTCGGTTACTATCCGGACTCCGGATTCGTCCACATTGATTCAGGGCCGTTCAGGACCTGGTAGAGGAACCTGCTGAAAATCTCCTCCTTACTTCTGCTACACTCGCGCTAACCCGCCAAATGCCAATCCCTCCAACCCACTTTCAGCACATAAGTATACTGTTATCCCGACCCAATGAGCTTTAGTGTCAGACCGGCGTTAGGGGACCAGGGTCTCCGACCTCAGGCATTTGTCACTCCACGGAATTACGGGGACAGTATATATAATTGACAATATACGTACCTCTGTTATCCTCCTTCCATGGCAAGAATCGCTCGAGTAATAGCTCCTGGTATCCCCCACCATATCACCCAGCGTGGCAATCGCAGGCAGCAGATTTTTTTCTGTGACGATGATTATCGTGCCTATATCGACCTGATGGAAGAATGGTGCGGGAAGTGTCATGTTGAAGTGTGGGCTTGGTGCCTCATGCCGAACCATGTTCACCTGATCGCCGTACCTAATTCAGAAATCGGGCTTGCCCGCGCCATTGGAGAAGCACATCGCCGCTATACCCGCAGGATCAATTTCCGTGAAGGCTGGCGTGGTCACCTTTGGCAAGAGCGTTTTGCTTCGTTCCCCATGGACGATAACTATCTCCTGGCCGCCGTCAGATATGTAGAAATGAACCCAGTCGCATCAGGTCTCGTCGTCCATCCGGGCGACTACCCTTGGAGCAGTGCCCGTGCACACATTGCCGGGCAGAGCGACCAATTGACAAAAGTCGAACCGTTGCTTGCCTTGGTCAATAACTGGAATGACTTTCTATCACTTGCTACGGAAGAGGATTTGGCCGTGTTGCATAAGCATGAACGGAGCGGCAGGCCGCTGGGGCAGGGTTCTTTTGTCGAGCATCTGGAGGAGAATCTCGCACGAACGCTCTCTCCACAGAAACGTGGGCCTAAACCAAGGGGTGGCTAATTAAGATACTGTCCCTGAAATACCCAGAAAGGAGAAAAAATGAATTGGTATCTTGGTGTTTTACAGAAGTACGCTGTGTTCGGTGGTCGAGCAAGGAGAAAAGAATATTGGTATTTCTTTCTGTTCAATATTATTGTCACTATTGTGCTAGCAATTATTGATGCACTAACCGGTAGTTTTAAAGCAGGCGTTGGTATTGGTCTGCTTGGAGGTCTTTACTCGTTAGCAGTGATAATTCCTTCTCTGGCTGTTACAATAAGGAGACTGCACGATACTGACCGTAGCGGTTGGTGGCTTTTGATTTCCCTTATCCCTCTTATTGGGGCAATCGTGCTCCTGATATTTGTGGTACAGGACAGTAGCCCCGGAGAAAACAAATACGGTCAAAATCCGAAGATAACGGCATAAATATCCGGGGTATTTGATCAAAAGGGGAGGAATTGCAATGGAAGAGCAAAAGGTCGAGCAGGTATCGAATCAGATGTTTGAGAAAGAGGATATTGAGAAGAATAAGGCTATGGCGATTCTGGCGTATATTATTTTCATACTTCCGCTCTTGGCGGCAAAGGATTCCAAATTCGCCATGTATCACACAAACCAGGGGTTGGTGCTGTTTCTCCTGGCTCTTGGGGTAAATGTTGTTGGCGGGATTATGCCGTTTGTCGGTTGGTTCATTATTCTCCCCTTTGGCAACCTGCTTGTTATCATTCTGGCAATTCTGGGCATAATCAACGCGGCAAAGGGCGAGGCCAAACCATTGCCGCTTATCGGCGGGTTCATGCTTTTGAGCTAACGACCGGAAAATGTTCTAGAGTAACGGCGCGGATTCCTCCGAAAAAGGAGTCCGTGCGTTTTTAAATAAGGTCTGAAATACTATTTTTCTTCGTTTTGCTCCTCAAAGGTGCATAAGCCCATCAACCGTAATGCCAGGGCGTTTTCAACCGTGGTGGAATAACGCCAGGTGTATTGATTGTTGATTACCTTGCCACTCTCCAGGCAAATGCACTTCTCCCACAACTCAGCAGGCAGGCTCCTGAGCTTGTCTCTCTGAATGAAGGTTAGAAGAATTATTTTCTCCATCTTTTCTCCCTGTTCTCAAATCTCTCTTTGCCAGTTATTCCAGGGTTGCTATCTGCCCGAATTTTGGATGGTAGCGTTCGGACAAATCCCGGTCCTTGGTTGTGCTGATCCACAGGGTCGGAATGCCCGGGTCGGCTTCGGGACTTTCGCCCTCCAGGTCGGTCAGGTAGATTATGCAGCCGGCATCGGGCACGTTTTTCATTGCCCACTCAAAGGGCGGGCGAAGGTCTGTGCCGCCAAAGCCGAAGGCCTTCAGTTCTACAGGGTATTGGTCCGGGGTAATGGTATCGGTGCCGGAAATCTGGCTGTCACAGTACACGACATGTACGGTAGTAGGATAGCTTTGCAGGATGTCGTTCAGTTCGGCCTGAAACTGGTTCAGCTCCTTTTGTTTGATGGAGCCGGAAGTATCTATGGCCATGACAAGGGGCTTAAGCCCATCCGAGCGAAGACTGGGCAGATAGATACCATCGGCTATGTGGCGCCGGTTGGGATGGATCCAGGAATAGTCATTGCGGGCCGTGTGATCGATGAAGGTCCTTAGCATTTCGCGCCAATCGAGGATCGGATGGACCAGTTCGTCGACCAGTCTCGCAAGTGAGCCGGGTAGTTTCCCTTGCGCTCTGGCGGCCTGGGCGGCCTGTTGTATTTTAATGGCAACTTTAGCTTCTTCCTGATCCCGTTCTGCCCTCGATAACGGCTTGCCGTGCTCGTTTTTGCCATCTTCGAAGCCGCCGCAACCGCCCGGATCTTCAAAGCGGTTGCCTTCTTTTCCTTTGCCTTTGTCTTTGTCATGGTCGTCCCCATCTCGGGACGGTCCGGGCAAATTCTCGTAGATCTGTTCAGCAGCATGGTTGTCGTACTCTTTTTCATACAAAGCACCGGGCAGCATGCTGAGACCGGCTTCCTTGAGTATGCCGTTTATTGCGTAATCGCCGGCTTTGTTAAATTTGTCGAGATTTCGATTGCTGCGCCGCAAAGGGTGGAGATGGGCGACATGCATGACCAGGTGTGCGAGAACGAATACAACTTGATCAACCTGCAACGATTCGATAAAGGCCGGATTGTAGCGGATTTCTTTCCCGTCGGTGCAGGCGGTTCTCGTGCCTATATCCTCGCGCAACCGCATTCCCAGCAACAGGCTGGCGAAAAACGGATGATCAAGCACCGTCCTTGCAATTGCTTTTGCCAGCTTCGGGGTTTTTTTCATCGAATTTCCTCCCTGGGCAGGTCGGTTGTCAGGAGCGTTGGCCGTCACAGCAACAGCTCGGCGTTGTCTTTGGTCCATTCGGTGAATTCTTTGCTGGTGGCAAGCATCGGCTCGGATTGCAGTGCGTCGCGCAGCCAGACGACCTGGAATTCGGACGGCAGCCGGCTCATGTAGCGAAAGGCCGGGGAAATGTTGTCCGATGTTACCTTGCGGCTCATTGCTCCGCACAGGGCATAGAGGACGGACGGCTCCTGGGGAACTTCCGAGGTTTCCGGGTCGAGCATTATGGCTTCTATGTCCGGCAGGTCGCGATATATCTGCAGATAGGAAGTGTATTCGGCGGCCGGGCCAAAACCGAGTGCGCCCGCAAAAAACGGCAATTCCGCTTCGAGGGGCAGCTTGCCCATAAACTGGCCGATATTGGCCCAGACCCTTGGACAAGGAAACGAATTGCCTTGTGCCTTGGGATCAAAATGATGAAGCAGGTCCGGCCGCAAGCGCAGGAAGCTGATGATTTCTGACGGTACGTTATTATGTATTGCCCAGGCGCACCACTCTTCAAGATCAACAGCCAGTTCCAGGTGAGTAGCGAAACGGGAACCCAGCGCTTTGCTGATCTTCCTGCTGAAAGTGCCGTCGGTCACCCTGTTTCCTGCCGCCAGGATTCTCCAACCGTCCGGCATGCGGTATTCGCCGAGTTTACGGTCGAGAACAAGCTGCAGCAGCGAGCTCTGAACGGACTCGGGTGCCTGGGAAAGTTCATCAAGGAAAAGTACCCCTTCGCCTTCTGTTGGCAGAAAGATGGGTGGGTTCCAGCGGGTAGTGCCCTTTTCCACGGATGGTACGCCGCGCAAATCAACCGGGTCCAGCAGAACCGCCCGAACATCAATCAGCGGCAGATTCAGTTCGGCAGCCACCTGGGCCACAATCTGGGACTTGCCGATTCCTGGCGGCCCCCAGAGGAACATGGGCACATTTACACTGAGACAGCCCTTGAGAATAGCGATTGCCAGCGATGGTTTAACAGTTAAAGAAGTCTCCATATATATCCTCCCTTGAGGTAGATCGAAAAATTGGGGACAGGGGACGGAATCCCCTAAGCTTCTATGGTAACTATAACCGCCCCTCGCTCAAACAAATATGACCTATATCAAATTATTGTACATGTTTTATACGATGAGCGAATTCCGGGGGTAGTATATTAATTGACAATAATTGTGACCCTGCTATCCTCCGCTCATGGCAAGAGTCTCGCGAATACTCTCTCCACAGATGCACGATGCGGAGTACTGAGGTTCAACGAGGCTTACGACCCACCCGAAAAGCCATTCGGGTCAAAGCCATGTCCGTTGAGCAAGAAACTAGAGATAGAGACAATTTTACGCGGACGCTGGTAATTTTATGGAGACGCTGGTAACTTAGATATGTTGTTATGATATTTAGCGCTGATTGCCAAAGTGCCAAGACAACCGATTTACTAGATTAAGAGGAACTATGACTGATTCTATACATGACAAAGATGCCGAACACCGAGACCGCATGGTCGCCGAAATGCGCCGGGAGCAGCAGACGCGTCAGGAAGGATACCGGGAGCAGGCGCTGAAACTTTTCCCGCCGGTGTGTGGGCGCTGCGCCCGCGAATTTGAAGGTAAAAAGCTTCGCGAACTCACGGTGCACCACAAAGACCATAACCACGATAACAATCCACCCGATGGAAGCAACTGGGAACTGCTCTGCATTTACTGCCATGAGCATGAGCATACCCGCGACGTGCAGGAGTCCCGTAGTCAAGAAGATGCTTCCACTGGAGTGAGCCGTCCTTCTCTGCAATATTCACCCTTTGCGGCTCTTGAGGCTCGGCTGAAGCAATCCAAGTAGTATCCATTCGGGAGTGGTGGTGGGAGGATGTCCTTGACTAGTTGACGATATTTGCTTTTAATCAATAAATCAACTGCATCCCGTTAGAGAGCCTATCTGCGCAAAAACCAATGTCAGGATCAACTGCATTGGAACTTTTACTACACTGAGGCACATCATGCCAATTGCCGTTTTCGATGCTATCAGGGGAAATATCAGCACTTTTTTAGGCGGTGCTGCCGTGGACTTGCTTCCCGGTGATGCCGAGGTTATGGTTGATGACACTACCTTCCGTGAGAGTGTCACGATCGAAAATCGTTTGTACTACTTCATTGCCAAGCGTGAGATGCTCTCTTTCACGCGCAGCGAGACGCACTTCTGTCGAGAACTGCTGACCGCCTTCTCGGGAATGTTCAGCGGCTTTCAGCAAGAAGGATACACAGCCCATTTTCGCACGGCACTTTTGGCATCGATCATGGATATAACGGTTGCTCGTTCGCTACGGGGTGACCACCGTAAAGGTTTCTGGCCTATTCAACAACTGATACAGCTGTTGAAAAACCTCTCGTACCAACGTTACGAAGACAAACCGGCTAAGACCGGCTTCATCATTCATCGCACCACGCCCACCTTGCTGCAAAAATTAGTACGGGAGCGACACCACACCCTGATTCCCCTGCACCCGCATGAGGACATTTCCGCCGACTTTTTCAGCAACCCCCTGCCGTATCGCTTTGTCGACGGCACCAACCTCTTCTTTGTCGCCAATATCCAGATGCAGGTGACCGGTGTACTACGCACCTCCCCAGACGTGAAGCATAGCGACATTGAACGTCTTACTCAGCGGGAAATATTTTCCCTTGTCCGGCGCGCCGGACAAGGCGCATTTGCCGTGACGGTCAATGAGTCATCCGAGATCGAGGTCTTGATTAGCACGGCCACACTGCTTGTGCGGCGCAAGGGTGCTTGGGCAATCTTTGATCCGGACATTTTCCGGTCGTTTCTTTCCGGAAGCATTGATGCAGTGTCCATTGATGAGCTGCTCTGGACGGTCTATGCCCTTTCCAAGGAGCGGCATGGCACGGTAATCCTCATTTATAGCAAGGGGGCGCGCAAACTGGCTATGCTTAAGAAAGGTTCTGTAGGGGGGGATGATCCGATCAGCCGTCACCTGACAGATCATGTTAAGAAGCGGACCATTGGCGATCTGAAAAAGGATGGGGTCCTTTTGCGCATCCTTTCGGCCGACGGCATGACGGTTTTTAACAAGTCAGGTCGGCTGATGGAGGCGGGTTTCATCATCGATACTTCCTACGCCAGGGAGGTCGTAACCGGCGGAGGGCGGACAACGGCCGCCAGCGCCGCGTCCTATTTTGGCAAGGTTATCAAGGTTTCACAGGACGGACCCATAGAACTTTATCAGGATGGCCGACTGGTCTATCGTTTCGGGTAATGGTATGCGTGACTATCCCTCGAGTACCGCCCTTGCATACTTTATCTGCTAGCTAAACCTCATCGTGTGGGGGAGAGTTGCGATATGTATGATGAAAGAGTGGGGATTATCACATCTTCTTCCGAATCACCGGCATACAACTCCTGCCTTTCCGGCAACGATGCCATCACCCTTCTGGAAATTATCCACACTTCCATCTCCTGCGAGACAGAGGTCGATTTCAAGGCTCTCTTTCCGAAGATCCAGGAGCTTTTTCCCTTCGATTTTGTGACAGTCTTGTCGGGACATGATGACGACAGATTCGGTGCTGTTCCGGGTTACTGTGTCAATGTCAGTTTTCCTGAAGAATGGATGCGTGAATACATGTCAAAAAACTACTTTCAGGTGGATGCCATCCTGAAAGAGAACTTCACCACCTACGAGGTTCAACACTGGTCCGTCGGCAGAAAGAGGCTTCATCGGCTGAAAGAGATCACTTCGCTCGGTATGGATTTCGGCATGAGAGAATGCTGCACCCATGGCTCACAGCCCTCCGCCCCGGATAAAAACGGCAGTATGTTCTGTTTCGCCAGTAAGACGATGGAAAAGGGCAGACGTACTGAGGCCATCCTGAAGTTCGTTGTTCCCCATCTCCATATGGCCCTTTCCCGCATTGCCGGAAACAAACTGCCAAATGCGGACACGATAATTCTTTCCACCAGGGAAAAGGAAGTCCTCGACTGGCTGAAACAGGGGAAAAGCTCCTGGGACATATCAGTCATACTTGACATCAGCGAAAGAACGGTGAATTTTCATGTTTACAATATCATGCGTAAACTCGGGGCAACAAACAGACCGCAGGCCGTTGCCGTTGCGGCGCGTCTCGGCCTGATCAGCATTGGATGAAATTCAGTATACTTCCCTCCCTTTTTCCCAGGATAGCATCAAGGCTCACTAGCGTGTTTACAGAAAAGGAGCCGGCATAGCCCCGGTTGCGGCAGACATGCTTTGGTTGCACCTTTACCTGTAACTTGTGACAGGTACATATTTTTCCTTTTTATGGAATCCTCTATCCAGGGTTACGTCATTTGCTGTACGGCAATAACACATATCCAACAGGAATGGAGGCGGAAATGAAGATTACCGTTGTGAATGGGAGTCCGAAAGGGAAAGACAGCATCACCAACATCATGGTCAGCGCTTTTTTGAAGGGTGCACGGGAGGCAGGGGCCGAGACCGTCAACATTTTTTTGGCGGAAAAGGAGATCAAGCATTGCAACGGCTGTTTTGCCTGCTGGTTTGCCACTCCCGGTCAGTGCGTGATTACAGATGATGATATGGCGGAGGTTCTGGCCCAAGGGGAGGGGAGCGAGGTCCTCGTTCTGGCCACTCCTCTGAAATATGCCAATATCTCTAGTATGTTGAAAGTATTCGTCGAGCGGTTGTTGCCGTTTTCCAACCCTTACATGCTCAAAGACCAGGCAGGGGAAAACCGCCATCCGAAAAAATTGCCGGAAGCGGAGTCATCTTTATATCGTTCCAAGTTGGTGTTGATAGCCAACGGTGGACTTGGCCAACGGGATCATTTCCAGGTGATTTCCCACTGGATCAAGAGGTTTGCCCTCAACAACCTCAGCGAAGTAATCGGCGAGTTTTTTGTCCCACAGGGACCACTGCTGGCTAACCCTCCGGAAGAACTGCGACCGATGGTCGAAAACTATCTGTCGCTTCTGGAAAAGGCCGGTTATGAAATTGCGTCCGGCAAAAGGGTATCGGCGGAGACTGAAAAACTGCTGGAACAGAATCTCATTCCGGATGAAATCTACCTGCAACAGATCAATGGTTATTTTGAAAACCTGCTGTGTCACGTTAGCCATCCGTATGTAAAAGCATGGTGAGATGCTGACGCCTCACGGCATCTTTGAAGAGTTTTAGGTGTGGAAAAATATTAGAGAGCGACTACGAAACAAAGGGCCCAGATATAATCTTGAAACAATGTTTTCAAGGATGTATCTGGGCCCTGTCAATTCTAATCGTGCTGAGTGGGTGTGCAACAAAATCAGTTACCAATTCCGGTTACTTCCCTGGAGGCAACTATGGCCGCGGCAAAAGCCGGAATTGACAAAATTCTCGTGTACTGGGGCGTGACGGAATCCGAAACCAAGGACCTTTCGACAAAGTCCGTGTCCTGGATCCCCGTCGTGGGCTGGGTAGTTCCGGACCAGTCACAGGAAGTTTGCATTCAACTGAAGATAGCTCTGGTTGACGTTACAACAGGTCAGTGGGATGTTTTTGTGCCGAAGGTCTTTGAGGATACGGCATACAGCGCATCTCTCACTCGTGATCAATCTGACCAATAGCAGATCGCGCAGTTGAAGAGCAAGGTTTATCAGGCTGCTGTTGAAAGTATCGTTGAACGATACATGAAATAAACGATAACTATTTCAATCCACAAGAAGATTCGAATCAAGACATATTTTTACAACGTGCGGATCAAAGTGCGTGCCTGCCAGTGAGCGAAGGTGTTTGCGCACTTTTCCCACGGTCCAGGAGGTGCGGTAACGACGGTCGGACCTCAGAGCATCCCAGACGTCAGCTACCGCAAAGATCCGCGCAGCAAGAGGGATTTGTTCGCCTTTCAAGCCAAGCGGGTAGCCGGTGCCGTCCCACATTTCATGATGGGCGTAGGGTATGTCGAGTGCCGTGCGCAGATAACGGATGGGAGAGAGCATTTCGTAGGCAAAAACCGGGTGTTTTTTCATCAACACCCATTCCTCTTCGGTCAGTGAGTCGTGTTTGAGCAGTATATTATCAGGAATAGCCATCTTGCCGATGTCATGCAGCAGTGCGCCCCAGCGGACCTGAACCAGTTCCGCATCGCTCATTCCGAACAA
This sequence comes from uncultured delta proteobacterium, assembly GCA_963717775.1. Lineage (GTDB taxonomy): Bacteria > Desulfobacterota > Desulfuromonadia > Geobacterales > Geobacteraceae > RPRC01. The sequence goes on along the minus strand of CAVQWZ010000014.1, from coordinate 34,530 downwards.
GTGCGCCAGCTTGACGGTCAACTCGGCAGCCCGCTGTGTGTGACCCTCCGTCTCATTGTCACGCAGTTCCAGTGCCCGCGACCACCCTTCGATGGTGGCGTCATAAGCATGGAAAAGTTCGGTGTTGGAGCGTTGCAGGTTGTCGAACAGGGTGACATTCTCGATGGCAATCGCAGCCTGGGCAGCCAGAGCCTTGAGGAAGTCCAGCCATTCTTCATTGCGAAGGAGCTTGGTACGATGGAAGACCTCCAGCACCCCCATGACCTCTCCTTTTGCTATCAACGGCACACCGTAGTAGCTGAAGAACTTCTCCCCCGCCAAAAGAATACCGCGCAGATATCGGTCATGCTCTTTTGCCAGATCAGGGATGTGGACGATGCTGCGTTCCTGTGCGGCGCGACCGGCATAGCCCTTTCCAAGGGGTTGGCGTACATGTTTTATGGCTTTGCTGTGAAAACCGCGACCTGCGACGTATTCCAGTTCCCGGGATGTGGAGTTGAACAACAGTACGTCGGCAGCGTCAATCTCCAACTGAACAATGACGTGGGTGAGGAGCGTTGTCAGGCTGAGATTCAGATCAAAACTGAAATTGATGGCGCGGTCAATTTCAACCAGGGCGGTCAGGTGCTCAAGATGCCGCTGGATTATTTTCTCAGCGCGCTTGATATCGCTTATATCAGTAAAAATAACAACAACTTGCCGCAGCAGTTCACTGCCGTCAAACTCCGGATAGGCAGTCACCATCACACACTTGGATTCACTATCATTGGCATGGTTAATCCCCATGACGAAATTCTTCAACACGTGTCCCGTGGCGATCACCCGGTTAACGGGAAACTCCTCCACGGGCATCAGTGTTTCATCTTCGCGGACAAAGTGCCACTCCTGGTCGCAAGCCTTTGTGCCCAGAACCTGATCCGCAGAAATTCCCAGCAATTGTGAGGCTTCGGGGTTGCACAGTACAACCCGGGTATCGGGGGCATGGACCATAACGCCAACAGGCAGTTTTTCGATCAACAACCCGTGAGTCTCCTGATTTTTCATCATCGACAAACGGGCATCATCTTTGGCCTCCACGGCGGCCTCCGTTGCCTTTCGGTCCCTGATGTCACGGATAGCACATTGGATGACCCTTTCATCGCTAATCTGGTAGGCATTGCAGACGAAATCCACTTGTAGCAGACGGCCATCTTTCATCTTGAGCTGCAGGTTTTTGTGTTGAATAAATTCATTATTCTGCAAATACCGGAAGGAATCCCTGCTGGCTTCGATATCCTTGAACGCACCTGCATCCCAGAGTTTCCTTTCCAATAAATCCTCCCGAGAGTACCCCAACATGCTGACCAAAGAGGGGTTGATGTCGTTGATCACTCCCGTTACGCCGTCCAAAATCAAAATGCCGTCCTGGGCTGATTCGAAGAGGCGACGGTAACGAAGTTCGGATTTTTTGAGCGAGTGCTCCATTGTTGCCCGGGATTCCCTGGTCAACGGTTTTATTGTTGTATCATTGCTTTTCATGATGATTCACCTGGAGCTCTTTCCTGCGATTTCCTTTTGGCTGGATTTATCCTGATACATCCTTTCGTCGCTAAGCTTCCAGGCTTCCGCAAGATGGTCCTTGTTTTCTGCACAAGCAATTCCGAAAGCGATGCTCACGTGCCCATTTTTGACTTCTGGACAACACCTGATTCTCTCAACTGCCTCTTCCGCAACCTTGCAGTCAGTGCCTGGAAGAAGTACGGCAAACTCGTCTCCCCCGATGCGGGCAACGATGTCCTCGGACCGGAATGCTTCGCGGATAACCCGGGCCGCCAACTGGATCAGTTTGTCCCCTGCTGGATGGCCCAGGGTATCGTTGATCTTTTTCAAGTCATTGACATCGGCCATTACGATGCTCAGGGGAAACAATCTGCCATGGGAAAGCCGTTCCAACTCTTCATCGAAAAATGCCCGATTATAGAGCCCGGTCAAAATATCGTGGGTACTGTCATAACGGAGTGATACTTCAATTTCCTTGCTGCTGGTAATATCATGCTCGATGCCGATAATCCCGATCACTGCACCGGTGTCATTAAAGATCGGCGTATTGATCTTCTCCACATGCTGAGTCTTCCCTTGGACATCAACAAGGGTCTCTTCGAAAGAAGTGCGCTTGCCGGTCGTCATGACTTCTTTAAATTCTTTTTCGTATTTTACGGCGAGTTCATGCGGGAAAATATCGAAATCATTCTTCCCGACCAGATCTTCCGGCGGCACACCAAAGGTCCTGCTGAAGGGATCATTCGCCGCGACATATCGTCCCTCTCTGTCTTTAAGCCAAGCAATATTGGGGATATTGTCGAGAATGGCCTGTTGTTGTCGGATGACTTCGCTGATCCGCTCCTCCGCCAGCTTCCGGTCAGTAATGTCCTCCATGGCCAGGAGGATAATGCGTGAGCCGATCTCTTCCCGGAAAATCTCCCGGGCGTTGAGAAGGATCGTCTTGCGGCCGATATTGGGGAAATCATGCTCGACTTCATAGTCGTTGATCACGGTATCCTGGGGGAGAATTTCCTCAACGAGGATCCGCAGTTGCCTAATATCCCATTGCCGGTTGCCGACGTCGTAGATGAAATGGTCGATTGTTTCCTCGGGGGTTACCTTGAAGGTCTCGTAGAAGCTGTGGTTGGCGGTGAGAATCTTCAGGTCGGAACTGAGCACCACCAATGGTTCGCGCACTGTTTCGACGATGTTCTCTGCATATTCCCGGGCATCCTTGATTTCCCTATCCAAATGCTTGGCAACCGTGTTGTCAACGATTGAAGAAAAGATGATATCGTCCTTACTTTTGATTTTGCCCACCTTGACGCTTTGAAGTTGGCCATGGATGATTGTGCCATCTTTTCCCTTAAGCCTGATTTCACATCTTTGCATGCCCTGACTTTGCAATACACTATTGAGGTGCCTGAAAAAAACCTCCCTTTCGTCGCTGTCAGCAATATAATTGACAAAGGGCTTATTGGTCAGCTGCTGCCTGCTTTTTCTCAGCAGTTTCGCACCGGTATGGTTTACCTCCAGGATCATTCCCTGCGCATCAAAGGAAAAATAGCCGATAGGCGCAAATTCATAGAGTTCAGCATAGGTATTCCGTGATAACTCAAGCTCATCATGGGATTGGCGCAACTCTTCGTTTTGCGTCTCCAACTCGAACAGATGGACCTCAAGTTCATGGACGAGTTTCCGTGTCTCATCGTCTGTCCGGGTATTGCCCGTTTCAGGCACTTTCGCTTTCTGCTGTTCTTCTGCATGGAGGCGCGATCCGGCTGTTTCGAGGGACTGGCTTTTGTCTTTTTTCATCGCTTGACCTCGGTGTACGCAGGCTTCAGGGATTGCTTGTTACCCCTCAATTTCTACGTATAAACAAATTTTACCATCAACAAAATTTTACCATTTTGTAACCATATTATCCGCAAATATCATGAGGATTATGCCTCGTAAGTCAATTCAAATACCCGGAGTACCAGAATAACGGGATTGATGCCGAGTTGCCGCAGGTACTTGGTTTTGGCATGAAGAATAACCATTTCTTCATCCACTGCATTTCGGTCAGGAGAATTACATTGGACTGAAATGTTTCCCTGAAGTGCGCCCGGACCTTCAAGTTACAGACAAAAAAAGCCGCACCTTGTGAAGGGTGCGGCACCATGGGAGGGAGGACAGGAAGTGATTAGTTTGTTGCAAATAGTGCTGCTGCTTCAATTCTTGAGAATGTTTTGGTTACCATGTGAGCCTTTTTGTTAAAAAAATTAACTCTGAACTCCGTACAATCACGACGCTGATTATGTATCTAATAATACTATACAACTATTGTGCCAAAGGGCAAGCTACCGATGCAGCGAGGCAAGGGTCTGATGGTACAGGGGGAAAAAGGAGAGAGAAAGTGCGTGAAAAAGGAGAAGCCGTAAGCGGCAACTGTCATATTTAACATAACTGCCATACTTGAAGGGCCATACTGGGCAATAGGGCGGGGATCGGTGACCCTCAAAGGGAGCTGATGAGTGCTTGAGGTGTGCAGGGTGGAATACCCAGATCATCGAGGAGTTGTTGCGTCAGATTCTCCTCCAGACGGCGAAACGCGGCGGGAGAGGCGGATGCCAGATCAATCCTGCCGCCAGCGGTCATCCCGTGTCCGCCGGCAGTTCCCTGGCCGGAAACCAGTTTTTTCATGATTTCACCAGCATTCAAATCGTGTCGTGTGGTCCGCATGGATAGGATCAAGGCGCTATCGTACTGTCCCATGCTCATGGCGACATCCACATCCTCGAGTCTCACAAGATAGTCTGCCATCTCCGACACTACTTCCGGTGAGGCTATCTTTCCCATGGTGATAACGAGCAGGTTTGTGTATATCACAGCATTCTTCAGCGCCTTATGCATGGCCCGAAAGTGCGATTGGGGAAGCTTGGGATGCGTAATCTTGAAGAGGAGTTCCTTGTTTGTAAGGGGGAAGAGGTTAAGGTAGGCGTTCCGGTCCGCTTTGCCCGCCTCCCTTCCCAGGTCCTGGGTTTCCGATTTGATGGCGTAAAACAGCGCTGTAGCAAGCTTTGTCCCTATGGAAACGTCTTGCGCCATCAGGTATTCGTACAGTATAGTTGCCGTGGTTCCATACTCTTCCCGGATATCGACCCACCTGCATTCCCTGGTGGATTCCCGTATCGGATGGTGATCTATAACCAGATCAACCGTGACATCGGGCGGAAGAGAGTTGTTGCCTGTTCCCGGCTGGGTATCCAGCATGCAGACCATGCTGTAATCGTCGATGTTCACACTTTCCAAGGGGGTAAGGTTGATTTCAAGCTCCCTGGCCATGGCTATGTTCTCGCTCCTGCTTATCACCCCGGAAAAGGCAATAACGGCTTCCCTGTTCAGTTTCATGGTGAGCAGGTGACGTAACGCTATTGCCGATGCTAATGAGTCGGGGTCCGGGTGATCATGTATTATGATAAGGCCTTTTCCCTTTCCTCGCATCCAATCAAGAAAGGCATCTGTTTTTTCTTTTGAAACCCGAAATGTGTCACAGGGAATTGCTGTCATGAAGTCTCCCTTGAAGAGGGTTTGGTCGTAATGGGGCATTCATAGAGCATACAGAAAAGGTCTGTAATTGCAATACCGGCTCATCGTGGGTCAGGTTGGGAAGAGTATCTGACTGGTAGAGAGCTTGGCTGCCCACCAAGAGGAGAAAGAATGCTGGTTGATGCACATGCGCACATTGATTGGTATACTGATGCTTTGCCAGAGGCATTGCGGCAAATTGAGGAGCTCCATATTCTGACAATGGCGGTCGCAATGGATGTGCCGTCTTATCTGAAAACGGTAAAGATCGCTCGTTCCAGTCACAATATTATCCCGACCTTTGGAATTCACCCCTGGGAGGCATCGCGCTATACTGACAACCTGCAGGAGCTTGACGGCTATCTGGATGAAACACCGGTCATCGGTGAAGCAGGGCTCGATTTCCACTATGTTAAGGATAAAAATCTCTATCCAGGGCAGATAAAGGTTTTTGAGTATCTGTGTTCGTGGGCTCAGAGGCAATCGAAGCCAATGAACCTGCACACCAGGGGTGCCGACCATGAAGTTCTGGAGATGTTGACGCGCTACGGAATTACCGGGTCGATTATCCACTGGTATTCCGGCCCGGTAAGCCTGATAGAATCATATCTGGCAGCCGGATGCTACTTCACCGTAGGAGTTGACGTGCTGAATCCGCGAAAAACTCCCGGTATTGCCGAAATTCTGCCCTTAGATCGCATTCTACTGGAGACAGACAATCCTGACGGTTACCGCTGGCTTGCGAAAGAAATTGGAATGCCGGAGCTGCTCTTGAAAATACTGTCGAAGGTATCTGAGATCAAGGGCCTGAGCAGAAGCGAACTCGAAAACAGGTTGTGGCAAAATTGGCAGGATTTTTGGGAACGTACCACGAAAAAATAAAGGTCAGCTTTATGACCGATCCACTTGAACGTCGTCACTACGGGGAGAAGACCCATGGAAACACTTGATAGGGATACCGCAAAGAAACTGTACGAACAGTACCGTAAACACCGGGATGGCATCAGGAGCCAGCCGGAAATGGCATCAATCTGCCTGATCTGTGCCTCTATCAAGGTCATCCCCAAGGTCGGTGACAATCATATGCGTGTCTGTCGCAACTGCGACTTTGCTTTTTACCGATATGAATGCAGAGCTTGCGGTGCTACAATTGATGGGCGCGATCCGCTGAATCCAGGTTGCGCAGTATGCGGCTTAAGGATCTGCACCTGCGGGGCATGCGGCTGTCCAACGGACGACAGGCTTTGAGGGAAATGGTTCAAACAGGCATCTAGGAGCCTGTCGGACTTAGGGTAAATCTGCTGCAAATCCGTCTGGACGGTCCAAATTCCGCCGCTTTTTGGGCCAATAGAACAACTATTGCCCTCAAAATCGACAAAATCTGTCCTCGCCCAGCCTAATTTTCGCTTTGATTTCCTAAGACCGACAGGCTCCCAGTCCGCACTTTGCCGGGCTACAGGTTGTGGTAGATCATCCGTTCGCAGAAATTATCCTGTTCGGGACGTAATAATTGGTTCTGCAGAAAGGATACCCAATGTCACGATATATTTTCATCGCAGTATTTGCCATCATAGCATCCTCCTGCTCCGTACCTTCTCAGAAACCGGTTGTAGCAGACACCCCTCTTGGTTGTACGCCCGAAGATATGAGGAAACTACCTCAGGAGGTTGGCCCATACGCAAAGCTTCCAACTATCCCCCCTGATTATGAGCTCAAAGATGTGAGGGAACTGCCCCAGGAGTTCGGCCTGTACGCAAAGCTCTCAACTATCTCCCCTCTCGACAAGGTCTGCCGTGATTCACTGTTTGCGGAATTCTTGCTGAAGTACTATGCCCCGTGGAGAGAAGGCGAGCCTCTTTCAGACATTTCCGGGTCCATCCTGACCATGAAAGCGCACACCGGGAAGGACTGGTATGGGGAGAACAAAAGGAAAGTTCCCAAGAAGATCCTAGCTGAACTTCAGACGAACTGCGCTCTGGACAGTTTCCCTTCGATGAATTCGATGGCGATTGCCATTGTTCCCACTTCCTTGAGAGTCCTTCCGACGACAAAACCATTTTTTGTAACAGCGGACGATTTCCCGTTCGATGCCTTGCAGAATGCGGGGCTCAAGATGAACGAACCCGTCAGGGTGCTACATGTTTCCGCGGACGGGATATGGGCCTTCGCCGAGACGTCCGACGCCAATGGTTGGGTCCCTTTGCGCGACATTGGTTTCATCCGGGAAAGCGTGGCCGCAGAATGGATGGAAAAGGCCCAGGTCGTCATCGTCAAGGATTTCGCCCCACTACGGAACAGGCAGAAGCAGTTTGCTTTGAGGGCCAAAATCGGTACGATATTTCCCCTCGCCGGAGAAGACGAAAAGACCTATGAGGTCAGTGTTGCGGTGCAGTCAGACAGCAATGGCGTACGGGAAATAAAAGTACGCGTGCCAAAAGATTCTGCGCGCAGGTTTCCGCTTGAATTTGGCGGAGAGACAGTGGCACTAATCGGCAACGAGCTGATTGGCAAGCCATACGGTTGGGGCGAATATCTCCAGGGCAGGGACTGTTCTTCGCTCTTGCGGGATTTCTATCTACCATTCGGGATATGGCTGCCGAGGGGTTCCTACAACCAGATAAATTCGGGCAAAAGCATTTCTTTTTCCGGCATGAGCCCTGCGGACAAAGAGCGTTTGATCCGTGAAAAGGGCGTTCCCTTTCTTACCATTATCTACATGAAAGGCCACATTATGCTCTATGTGGGATCCAAGGAGGGCAAAGCGCTCATTTTTCAATCCCTGTGGAAAGTCAAAGTAAAAAATAGGGAAGGGCGTGACATTATACAGCCTGTCGGTAAAGCAATTATCAGTACGCTGACTCCCGGCAGCGAGTTGTGTTTGGCGAATGGTTCCTTGCTCGATAAGGTCAGTAGCATGCTCATTCTGAGCGATAGATGCAGTTTGACTCACTGAGGAAATTCAAAAGAGTCAAGGTTCCGTTCTTCAATGCGATACCAGGGTTCAGGTAATTTGCCACGGAACAGGGTGGCCAGTTTTATTGCCGGCTTGGCGCACCGCTTCAGAGTAAGTATTTTAAAGGTCACGGGATGACTTTCTCTTTTCGCAGATACTTGAATGTCCAGATCTTGAAAAAGTCGTTCACTACGAACCAGGCAAGGGCGTAGGCCCAGACCAGCAGGGCGTATTTCCAGCCGATGGGAGCAATAAACCAGCCATAGACTGCAAATAGTGTTGCCGCGACCTTTGTGGAGAGTGCTGCCCAGAAAAGCAGGGGGGCCGGGTAGGGTTTGCGCCAGAAGCGGTTCTCCGTCCGTGTCACGAATATGGTCAGGTGTCCGGCTATCGCCAGTTTTAGAAAAATGAAACTTTGCACAACGTCACTGGGAAGCCGCATGTATTCTTCGGCGATATAGAAAATACCGAAGCTCGCAATGACGCCCATAACTCCGAGGACGGTGGAAATGGTCAATACTTCCGTCATATTCCAGCGGACTGGATTTGCGTCCACCTTTGTATTGTCGTACGCGATCGCGAGAATCGGGATGTCGTTGAGGAACGCCAGGATGATGATCATGATTGCCGTGACCGGATAGAAGTTGAAGATGACAATGGAGGCCGTCATAAAGAGAATTACCCTGAGGGTCTCGGCGATCCGGTAGACGCTGTAGCTTTTCATCCTTTCAAAGGTAATCCGCGCACCTTTTATCGCGTCGACGATCACGGACAGCCCCGGGGCCAGCAATACAAGATCCGCCGCGGCCCGCGCAGCATCCGTCGCTCCCGATACCGCTATGCCGGCATCGGCTTTCTTAAGCGCGGGTGCGTCATTTACCCCGTCACCGGTCATGCCGACGATGTGCCCGGCCTTCTGCAGCTTGTCGACGATGAGGTACTTGTCTTCCGGGAACACCTGGGCAAAACCGTTGGAGTTTTCAATCACTTCGATGATTTCCGATTCATGCCTTTTTACATACCCTTCAGGCAAATGAACGGCGCTGAGTTCCTTTTCCAGTTCCTGCACAACACCATGTGCGAAATATCCTGCGTCCTCTTCGGTGCTGCCGGGGGCTGTTTTCCGGTAGACCGCTTTTGCGATGATTTCTCCCAGCAGCACCAGTTCCCGGGTACTCGCCCCCCGCAGTTCCCTGGCATCAAAAATTGATTCGCCAATGCCTATGGTGCCTGCTATCTGTTTCGCAATGGCCAGGTTGTCCCCAGTGACCATTTTGACATCCAGGCCCAGCTTCGTCGCGTCAGCTATGGTTGACTTAGAGTCTTCCCGGGGAGGATCAAACAGCGGGATCAGCCCGATGAACTCGAAATCAGGTTCTTGCGGGAGCTTCTTTGCAACACCGATCGTCCTGAAGCCCTTCTCGGCAAAATCTTCCACCTTCCGTAAAATGTCACGGTTGCCGGGTTGTTCGCCGCAGAGACCGAGAATTACCTGGGATGCTCCCTTGGTAACAATGAAGGTCTGGTCGCCGGACCTGATTGTTGCTTCGGTTCTTTTGCTGACCGGGTCGAAAGGGGTGAACTTTTGCTGCTGATACTGTTGAGCCTCGTTCGATCCGCCGTTTTTCTGCAGGTATTCGAATATCGGGACTTCAATCGGATCCTTGTTTTCCTCCTTCGAGGAAAGGGCCGCAAAGATCATCAGTTCTTCGACGCTATGCCCGGCATAGGCAACGGGATCGGAGACTGTCATCCTGTTCAGGGTCAGGGTTCCCGTCTTGTCCGAGCAGAGAACATCGACTCCCGCAAGCTCTTCCATGGCAACGAGGCGGCTTACGATTGCCTGTTTCTTTGCCAGGCTCATGGCTCCGACCGCCATGGTAACGGACAGTACCGCCGGCAGCGCCACCGGAATTGCCGCGACCGTCAGCACAAGGGTGAATTTCAGTATTTCCAACATGTTTTCATGTCTGAACATGGCTGTTATCAGGATGATTGCCACCAGGAATACGGTGATCCCGATCAGGTAGTTGCCGATATGGATGACAGCCTTCTGAAAATGGCTTTTCTCTTCCCTTTGGGCCTTTGCCACCAGTGCTACCGTCTTGCCGAAGAAGGTATTCAAAGCCGTATGCGTAACGACTGCCAGCATTTCTCCCTGTTTGACGATGGAATTGGAATAGACGATATCACCGACTTTCTTGCCGACGGGGAGCGACTCTCCGGTCAGGGCCGATTGGTCTGCCTGGATATAGTCGCCGTCAATGAGTTTCGTATCCGCCGGGATCATGTCCCCAATCTTTATCTTGATAATATCGCCCGGGACCAGTTCCCTGTTGTCCAGTATCTGGAAGGCACCGTCGCGGAGAACAAGGGCCTTTCTCGCCAGCTTCTCCTTCAAAACCTTCAAGGCATTCAATGCCTTGGACTCCTGCCAAAAATCTATGAGCGCGTTGGTAAACAGGAGAATAGCTATAATCGTGAAATCCTCCCATTTTCCCACCACGGCGGAAAGCAGCGCAGCGGATTCGATCATCCAGGGAATGGGACCCCAGAATCGTTTGAAAATCCTGTGCAACGAGGACTCTTCCTTTTCGGGGATCTCGTTGTAACCATAGTCAGTAAGTCTTTTTGCAGCTTCTTCGGCGGTCAGCCCGGTGCTTCGATTTGAGCGAAGTTCTTTCAGGGCTTCATCAACCGATAGTTTTTCATATTCTTCGATTGTCTTGGCCATAGCAGACTCCCACAGTTTTGATTGAAAAATCGGATGTCCAATTTCACAAGTATAGCAATGCCTGGAGAAATTGCCGTAAACTAGATAGTTTCCATCCGGAAACGGTCCTTTTTCGCCCTGACAGCGTCAATCAGCGGTCTTGTTTGTGCGACGTACAGTAGTACGTCTCCGCACAATCCCTTGATTTCCTTGTCAGGACAAAAAAATCCTCGTTTCCGAATTGGAAACCGCTCGTTTCACATCCGGTAATCGGCAGCGCAGCATAACCTGCCTACCTTTCGTTGCCTTGGCTATGGAGCGATAGCTTGTGAAAAGAGCAATGAATATGGTATCCTCCAGCCTGCTTAAAACAGACGCCGCTTTTCGAGAGTGTCGTCTTTCACCGTGCGTATCACACTATTTATGTCAGTAAAGGAAAACATATGTCATCAAGTCGTTTTGTTATTACAGTCATCGGTTTGGACCGGGTGGGCATCGTGGCAGGCATCAGCCGGGTCATGGCCGAACATAATGTCAATATTGCGGACATCAGGCAGACCATCATGGATGATCTCTTCACCATGATCATGCTGGCCGAGGTCAAGGCTGAGAATGTTGACCTGGCTGCTTTCCAGGAAGCCATGTCGGCGATTGGCACAGAGTTGGGAGTGCAGGTTATTGTACAGCACGAAGATGTTTTTCGCTTCATGCACAGGATATAAGGAGACTCAACCATGCTTATCCATCCAGAAGAGATCCTTGAAACCATCAACATGGTCACCCATGAGCACCTGGATATCAGGACGGTCACCATGGGCATCAATCTGCGCGGTTGCTGCCATCCGGACATTGCTATCTTTAACGAGCAGATCTACAGTCGTATCATGCGCTGTGCCGAAAAACTGGTCAGGACCACCGATGATCTCCAAAGCCTTTATGGAATTCCGATCATCAACAGGCGGATCTCCGTTACCCCGATCGCTATCGTGGCTGAAAGCTGCCATGTGGACGATTACTGTTCCGTGGCGGAAACCCTGGATCGGGCAGCACAGGAGGCTGGCATCGATTTTATCGGCGGTTTCAGTGCCCTGGTCCAAAAAGGCATGACACCCGGCGATCTCAAGCTCATCAACTCTATCCCGCAAGCCCTGGCTACGACAAAGAAAGTCTGTTCTTCGGTTAATGTGGCAACCACCAAGGCTGGTATCAACATGGATGCTGTGGCCATGATGGGCCATATTATCAAACAAACGGCAGAATTGACCCGCGAGCGTGGTGGCATCGGTTGTGCGAAGCTGGTGGTCTTTGCCAATGCCCCCGATGACAACCCTTTCATGGCCGGCTCTTTCCATGGCATTGGTGAGCCTGACTGCGTAATAAACGTCGGCGTCAGTGGTCCCGGCGTAGTCAATGCCGCAGTTCGCGCACTGCAGAATCCCAACCTGGGTGATATTTCGGAATGCATTAAAAAAACGGCCTTCAAGATTACCCGCATGGGTGAAATGGTGGGCAAAGAGGTGGCCCGCCGACTCAATGCTCAGTTTGGTGTGCTTGACCTATCCCTGGCACCGACACCGGCCGTTGGCGACAGCGTGGCGGCCATTCTGGAAGCCATGGGCCTGGAAAGCTGCGGCACTCACGGTACCACCGCGGCACTGGCCCTTCTTAACGATGCCGTCAAAAAGGGCGGAGCCATGGCCTCGTCTTCGGTTGGCGGTTTGAGCGGGGCGTTTATCCCGGTGAGCGAAGACCAAGGCATGATCCGGGCGGTGCAGCGCGGATCCCTTACCTTGGATAAACTGGAGGCCATGACCTGTGTCTGCTCGGTCGGTCTTGATATGGTTGCCGTGCCCGGAGATACCCCTGCCTCAACTATTTCAGCAATCATTGCCGATGAAATGGCCATCGGCATGATCAATAAGAAAACCACCGCCGTACGCATTATCCCTGCACCGGGGACCAAGGTTGGCGACATGGTGGAATTTGGCGGACTGCTCGGCAGTGCCCCGGTCATGCCGGTGCACAATTTCAGTTCAGAGGTTTTCATCGCCCGTGGCGGCAGGATACCTGCTCCCATACAGGCCTTGACCAACTGACAGGGTTGGCGTCTGACAGCATAAATTTGATGGTCTAGCAAATTCTCCAAACAGTTCCCTCCCCACTTGCGGGGGAGGGTCAGGGTGGGGGGTAAGTTGCCAATATGTCAGCAGGTTGCAGCTTCACCCACCCCCTATCCCCCTCCCGTCAAGGGCGGGGGAATGACTTTTTGCGAAGCCATCAAATTTAATTGCTTCATAAAGCCCCCCAGACCCGGTACGCTTCCGGGAAGATATCTCCGGATGTTATGCGCCGGCACGCTTACCGTCTCCATTCGAAAAGGCAGGATTAGAATTGTTTGTGATTAAAATGCTGGATTTATTCCTGCCATGACCGATACCTACTACAAGTGTACCCCTGTATTGTTCCTCTGAAATAGAATGTAGGCTGTGTTTTGTCGAGACAAAAGGCTCCGATAATGTCCTTTGTAAGCTTAAAAACCAAAATGAGCATTACCGTCTCCGTTTTGATGACGGTCGTTTTGTTATCGCTGGCCATAGTGTCTCTCTGGTACTTCGAGAGGCAGTTCAAAGAAACCATTTCTCAACAGCAATTTACCCTTGTTTCGGTGCTGGTCGAGGAGATTGACAATAAAATCCTGGCTGCCCAGGAGGGTCTGGTTGCCGTTTCCGGCAGTGCAACTCCTGACATGGTCCTCGACTCTCGCAAGGCTCAGGCTTTTCTTGATGAGCGGGTCGGCACGCGAGCTGTTTTCGATAGCGGTCTTTTCATCTTTAATCCTGCCGGGATACTGATTGCTGCTTCCCCGCCAGAACCGCTTCTGCAGGGCAAAGACTATACTTTTCGTGACTATATCAAGAGAACTCTGGCTAGCGGCAGGCCGCAAATTTCCGCCCCGTTTTTCTCTACCCAGAAGCACCATCATCCAATTATCATGTTTACCGCTCCGATTTTTGATGCCAAAGGAAAGCTGAAAGGCATTCTGGGGGGTGCACTTGATCTGCTGAAAGATAATTTTCTCGGCAAGCTTGCCGCCATCAAAATCGGGAAGCACGGCTACCTGTTCCTATACAGTACCGATCGGACGATGATCGTTCATCCCGACAGAACAAGAATTCTCCAAAAGGATGTACCTCTTGGCGTTAACAGACTCTTTGACCTTGCAATCAAAGGTTTTGAAGGCACCGACGATACGGTGAATTCCAGAGGGTTGCATGCCGTCAGTTCCTTCAAGCATCTCAAAACCAACAATTGGATCCTGGGTGCCAATTTCCCTCAATCCGAGGTTTATGCACCGATAAACCGTGCGAAATGGTATCTGCTGGTTGCCTTGGTTGCAACATTGCTGCTCTCCTATGGTATCGTCTGGTGGGTTATGGGCCGTTTGACTGCGCCATTGCTGCGGTTTACCGATTATGTCAAAGGAATCACTGCCAGGGGTGATGAACCGAAACTGGTCAAGATTGCCACTGTTGACGAGATCGGCACCCTTGGGCAGGCTTTCAATGAAATGCTGGCTGAAATGGAGCGCCAAAAAAAGGCCATTCACGAACAGAAGGCTTTTACCGAGAAACTATTGCTCAATTCAGCTGTCCCTTCCTTTGTCCTTGATGGAGAGCACCGGGTTATCATCTGGAATAAAGCCTGCGAGAAACTGACCGGTATCAAGGCTGATGCGATGCTCGGTTCAACGGAAACCTGGAGGGGCTTCTATCAGGAGGAGCGACCGGTCCTTGCCGATATTATCATCGATGCAAATATCAAGAACCGGTCTTTTGACTATGTTTCCTTCAAAAAGTCACCGCTTACTCCTGACGGCCTGCAGGCCGAAGGTTGGTGCCAGAACTCAACCGGCCCGAGACGATACGTATTTATTGATGCGGTACCGGTTCGAAGTGCTAAAGGGAAAGTTGTTGCGGTAATCCAGACAGTACAGGATATTACCGAGAAGAGACGCTCCAGAGAGGAACTGGAGTTCAAAAACATCGTTTTTACCACTCAGCAGGAATCGTCCATAGACGGCATTCTGTTGGTTGATGAGAATAGCAGCATCATGTCCTATAATCGGCGCTTTGTAGAACTGTGGGATATTCCTCCCGATCTTGTGGCAGCAGGAAATGATGAACCGGTTCTGCAGTTGGTTGCGTCTCGGGTAGCCCGACCAGGACAATTTTCTGGCACGGGTGAAATATCTCTATGAAAACAGAGAAGAGAAGTGCCGGGAGGAGATTCTACTTGTGGACGGCAGAATATTTGACCGTTACTCGGCTCCGATATTGAGTGTTGAAGGGAAATATTTCGGCAGAGTCTGGTACTTCCGCGACATAACCGAGCGGAAACAGGCAGAAGAGGCCTTGCGAGAAAGCGAACAACGCTACCGGGGCCTTGTCGAATTGTTTCCCGATGCCATTTATGTTCACACAAGGGGTAAATTGATCTTTGCCAACTCCCAGGGGGCGAAGCTCCTTGGCGCGGAAAGGCCCGAGGATCTTTACGGCAGAGAGGCGCTCGACTTCGTGCACCCGGACAATCGTGATTTTGTTACGAATCGTATTACAATCGCATTCCAGACTCGGGAATAGCAACTCACCGGTTGAGGAATTATTCATCAGGCTGGATGGTTCACCGGTCCCGGTGGAAGTAGCCTCGGTTCCCTTAAAGTATCAAGGGGAAAACGCCCTCCAGATAATCGCCCGTGACGTCACGGACAGAAAAAAAATGCAGGAGGAACTGCTCAAGGCCCACAAGCTCGAATCTCTGGGGGTTCTGGCCGGCGGGATCGCGCACGACTTCAATAATATTCTTACCGGAATTATCGGCAATCTGTCGCTGGCAAACGCACAGCTTGAACCTTCCCATTTCATTGCCCGGTATCTGCAGGATTGTGAGAAGGCGGCAGTTAGGGCGGCTAAGCTGACCCAGCAGTTGCTGACCTTTGCGCGCGGTGGGGAGCCGGTCAAGAAGCTGATCGATGCCGGTCAACTTGTCAGGGAAACAGCATCTTTTGTCTTTCGTGGGTCCAATGTGAAAGCGGTCATCGATCTTGCTGATGATCTTTGGTGCATTGACGCCGATAGCGGACAAATAAGCCAGGCCCTGCACAATGTCCTGATCAACGCAATCCAGGCAATGCCTGATGGCGGGCAGGTGACGATGGTTGCCAGAAATGAGACACTTTATGCTGACAATTCCTATCTTTTGACTCCCGGAAACTACCTCAGGATTGCCGTTGTAGATCGAGGGTGCGGCATATCATTGGAACACCTGGACAGGATATTTGACCCGTATTTCACGACAAAGCCTAATGGGACCGGTCTTGGTCTTGCCTCAGTTTATTCCATCATCAAACGTCATGGCGGCGCTGTCGAAGCAACATCTAACGCGGGTGTGGGAAGTTGCGTGACACTCTACCTTCCCGCCTCACCGTGCGGAAACCCGGAAAGCAAGACGGATGGTAGGGTGTCTGAACTAACGGGAAGCGGCAGGATTCTCATCATGGATGACGAAGAGCTCATTCGTGACATTGCCACGGAAATCCTCCAATTTGCAGGGTATCAGGTGGCGAGTTGCCTCAACGGCAGTGAGGCAGTCGAACTGTTCCGCGCGGCATGGGAGAGTGGGACACCCTTTGATGCCGTTATCCTGGACCTGACCATTCCTGGTGGTATGGGAGGCAAAGAGGCTGCCGGCCTCCTTCTGGAAATCAACCCGGATGTCGTATTGATCGTGTCCAGCGGTTACTCGAACGATCCTGTTGTTGCCGACTATCGCAGCTATGGTTTTAGCGGCGCGGTATCCAAACCGTTTGCTGTTAAGGGAATGTTGGCGGAACTTGGCCGTCTGTTGCGGCAAGGACAGTAAATTCTATTCTTCTTCACCCATCTGGGATGACAGTCTGGTGGTTCACACCGGGATCAACGGTTTTCCTTGTCACAATCTTGATGGTCTCGCAAATTCTCCAAACAGTTCCCTCCCCACTTGCGGGGGAGGGTCAGGGTGGGGGGGAAGTTGCCAATATATCAGCAGGTTGCAGTTTCACCCACCCCCTAGCCCCCCTCCCGTCAAGGGCGGGGGAATGACTTTTTGCGAGTCCATCAATCTTCTTCATGTTATCTGCACGTCAGCCCTGAATTAGTCAGTTTTCAAATTGGAAACCGCTAGTTTCACTTCCAGTGTTTCTGGATGGAAACTGATATGGTTGTCAGTTATCAACAAGAAAATAGTAATCCTGTCCACTTTTGCAAGCGGTTATGCTGTACGTATATTCCAGAGCATATGCCGGGGTAGAACCTGGTGTAGCGACGTTTGATCATTCTGATATACGCGGGTTGGTTACCGGCAAGACTTGTTTTCGTCGCGGAGCTGCCTCTGTCTAGTAGCGGGAGTTCGGCAAGCCGTATCCAATAGTTTCCACGAGGGTTCTCCTTACGTGGTTCTATCCCCGCATATGCCCTGGATATTGTGTCAGTGCTTCATGTCTCCTCCGGTTAGCCTTTCTGGATTTTGCGGTGCCTCACGCCTGTCCATAGAGGGGTGAGCTTTGCCGGGGTGAGTCGCTTCCCCAAAGAGCAAGGGAACCCCGGCAACCACTCTGTGGGCAGGCCGGGAAAGCTCCGGCTATACATAGTTGTTCTTTGAGAAGATATTCTACGCCGCAAGCGACGTGTGCTTCGCAATGGCCCACATGAAGGCGGCAAGTTCTCTGGCTGTTGCCGTTATAACGGCATTGCGGTTTTTGCCTTTTGCCATCAGTCGCCGGAATCGGGTACAAAGCCGCACCTGGCACTTCCAGGCAATATCCCTGGCCTCTTGGTTCAGCCCCTCCTGGCGCTTGAGTAGTGGTCGCGTGATCCTCGCCGGATGGCTGTACGCTTGGGCTGCCTCTATCAAGACTCTTCGCGCATGGCCGTTGCCGGTCTTGGTTATTTTGCCCCGTTGCGTCTTCTCACCGCTTGAGTGTTCCGAAGGAATAAGGCCGAGATACGTCATAAGCTTCTTGGGGTGCTCAAACCTCGTAAGGTCGCCAAGCTCCGCTACCATGGTAGCCGCCACGATAAGAGAAACTCCCCTGAGCGCTTGCAGTGCCCTAACAACGGGAGCCATGCGCCAAGTGGGAACCAGCGTTTCAATCTGCTGGGTGAGTCGCTCGACACGCGCATTCGTCTCATTGATAGCGTTGATGTATTCTTGAAACACCACCTGTTGCGCGGGCAGGGGCATCTTTAGATCAGCAAGCCAGAGGAAGTGCTGTTTTGTCCAGTTATCCCTTGGATAGCGAAAGCCCAAACGAAGCAGCATACCGTTTAATTGCTGTTGCGCCACGCGCTGGGCTTTCTTGGCGTCTTCTCTCGCGCGGGTCAGATCGCGCATGGCCTCATCATCTGCACGGGGTACGAATACGTACGTTAACTCCCCGGCACGATGAAGGCGAGCGAGCATCATGGCATCTCGACGATCTGTCTTGATCCGGTCGGCAGCTTTCTTGGGAATATGTGCAGGTGAAACCACGGCACAGTCCAAGCCTTTAGCTGTCAAAGAGCGAAAAATGTCATAACCGCAGGGGCCGGCCTCATAGACAAAGTGAAGCTTTTTGCCGGACGAGGACAGTTTCTTTACCAGGCGATCAAGATCATCAAGACTGCCACCAATAGTCCCGTAATGCCGTACCTCGGCATTGCGACCGGCATCGGCAAGGGCGACATCAATGCTGTTTTTGTGGACATCAAGACCTATAAATGTGATAGACTTTTCCATGACCTGCCTCCTTGGTTGTGGCTCTGCGCCGTAGTTATTTGCGTTTCTACAGCATAACCCACGTTTGCAAGGATGGCAGGTCTTTTTTGTTTCTGCTTTTCAACTGACAACCATTATGTCTAGTCAATTGCTTAAAACTATTTGTCATGTTCTGTCCCCTTGGTAAGAACGTGTGTGATTCCTGCATTTCTCTGTCAGTAAACCATGATTTTTCAATCTGGATTCCCGATTACAATCGTGCTAAATATATTTTAATTGTCCTGATTAAGTACAATTATTTTGCTTTCATATATGCTACTCTCTGACGTACAGGGAAAGCATGCTGGAAAAAAGGCTTGCTTGTGTATTATATGTGGTTAAAATTATTACATTACCCCAACTGTAGTAGGTTATACGGAGACTTGAATGAAAAAGAATTCCGGTAAGGACACTGTTGCCGCTAAACCAACCCGACGTGCTAAGCGTGTTGCTCCCGTCAAACCGAAACCGGAAGAGACAGATACGAAGGGCATGTTTCCCATCGTTGCTATCGGTGCATCCGCGGGTGGCTTGGAAGCCATCACCCGCTTCCTGGGTAATGTGCCGAATGACAGTGGCCAGGCCTTTGTCATTATTCAGCACCTGGACCCTACCCATGTCGGTATGTTCGCGGAGCTGCTTCAGCGAGTTACCTCGATGAAAGTCGAGCAGACCAAGGATAGAACAAAGGTCGAACCGAACTGCGTTTATGTCATCCCACCCAACAGGGACATGTCCATTCTTCATGGTGTGCTGCATCTGTTTGAGCCTGTGGAACCTCGTGGTCTGCGCTTGCCGATCGATTTCTTTTTTCGTTCCCTTGCCGAGGATTGCCGGGAGAGGAGCATCGGCGTCATTCTTTCCGGTATGGGCTCGGATGGGACTCTGGGCCTGCGTGCCATCAAGGAAAAGGGCGGACTCGCACTTGTGCAGGAGCCGGCAACGTCAAAATTCAGCGGAATGCCCAGCAGCGCCATCGGTTTTGGCATGGCAGATATTGTGGCACCGGTCGAGGAGCTGCCGGGCAAGATTTTGGGCTTCCTCAAACATGTTCCACCGGTCAATAAAATAAAATCAGTGATTGAGGACAAGGAACTGAGCGCCTTGGAGAAGATCGTCATCCTGTTGAGAGCCCAGACCGGAAACGACTTCTCCCTCTACAAGAAGAGTACGCTCTATCGCCGGATCGAGCGTCGCATGGGTATCCACCAGATTGACTCCATTGCGAACTATGTCCGCTATCTTCAGAAAAATACTCAGGAACTGGAACTGCTCTTTCAGGAACTCCTGATCGGCGTGACTAATTTTTTTCGTGATCCGGCTGCGTGGGAAAAGCTGCAAGTCTGAAATTATGCCGAGGCTTTTGGCCGACCACCCGGAAAAAGGAGTACTGCGGGCCTGGTCGGCAGGCTGTTCCACGGGAGAAGAAGCTTTTTCCCTGGCAATTGTTTTCAAGGAGGCGATGGAGCAGACAAATCATAAAGCACCAATTACGTTGCAGATCTTTGCGACCGATCTTGATCGGGATGCGATCAGCAAGGCCCGTCAAGGATTTTTTCCGCTCAACATTGCCGCGGATGTCTCGGCAGAACGCCTGAACAGGTTCTTCGTCAAGGAGGAAACAGGCTACCGGATCAGAAAAGAGATCCGGGAGATGGTTACTTTTGCTGTTCAGAACGTCATTTCGGATGCGCCCTTTACCAGGCTGGACATCCTCATATGCAGGAACCTCCTTATTTATCTTGATGTGGATACCCAGAAGAAACTCTTGCCGCTTTTTCGCTATGCATTGAAACCCGGCGGCGTTCTTTTCCTCGGCAGTGCCGAGACACTCAGCACCAGCTCGGATCTCTTCACCCCGATTGAGGGAAAACTGAGGCTTTTCAAATGCGACAAGAGTGCCAGCCCTCAGGATTATATTTCGTTACCATCAACATTCTTTCCGATAATGCCCGAAACATATAAGGAACCCACACGGGTGAAGTCAAGCAACCTCCAGGCAGTTGCCGAAAGACTATTGTTGGAGAAGTATTCACCGACTGCCGTACTGGTCAATGACAAAGGTGATATTGTCTATACAACTGCACGAACCGGCAATTACCTGGAGCCGACGGTAGGCAAGGCAAACCTTAACATCTTTGCCATGGCCCGTGACGGACTCCGCCGAGAGCTGTACTCAGGCTTCCAGCGAGCGCTGGATCAGACTGACCCCGTCATACAACGCAACCTTGTTGTGGGCACGAATGGCGGCAAACAGACGATAGATCTCATCATTCAGAAAATAGAAGAGCCGCAGCAGCACAAGATGGTGATGCTCATCTTCAAGGAGGTCGCTGCAAGCATGTCCCCTGCGAGCACGAGGTGTTCCTCCAAATCCATGCCTGGCGAAAATGCTCGCCTCGCCGAGCTGGAACTGGAACTCCAGAAAACCCGGGAGGATTTGCAGGCCAGTTACGAGGAGATGCAAACCTCCCAGGAAGAGCTCAAGGCGTCGAACGAGGAACTGCAATCGATAAATGAAGAACTGCAGTCCACCAACGAGGAGTTAACAACCTCAAAGGAAGAGCTGCAGTCCCTGAATGAGGAGTTGCAGACGGTCAATGCCGAACAGCAGTTTAAGGTTGATGAACTTTCGCATCTGAACGAAGATATGATGAATTTTTTGAACAGTACCGAAATTGCCACCATTTTCCTGGACAAATGGCGGAAAGTGCGCCGTTTCACCCCTGGCGCCAATAAGGTTTTCAAGCTGATTCCCTCTGATGTCGGCCGTCCGCTGACCGATATTGTCAATGAGCTGCGCTACCCGGAATTACCGGAGGACGTGGATGAGGTGTTGCGAACGCTGAGCACCGTCGAGAGGCAGATTGAGGCCCTGAACGGCTGCTGGTTCTCGGTGCGAATCATGCCGTATCGAACGCTGGCAGATGTTATCGACGGTGTGGTAATAACCTTGAGCGACATAACCGCTACGAAAATGCTCGAGGACGAATTGCGGAAAGAGGTACAGCGCGCCAAACAGGCTGATACCGAGCAGTGATAGGGCTTCAGGCAAGCTCCTGAAACTAATCGCCCGACTCTGAAACAGGAGGCCGGACAGAAAGCGAGAATTTTATGCGAAAACTGCCGGATAGCTCAGCAGAAATTGTCGAGCTGCGTTCCCGTGCAGAAGCGGAATTCAAAAGCAAATCGTCGCACAGGGATCTCCCCCATAATAAGGAAGATCTGTTGAAACTCGTCCATGAAATTCAGGTCCACCAGCTTGAGCTGGAGATGCAAAATGACGAGCTGCGCCGCTCCGAAGAAGCGCTGAAAGTTTCGAGGGATAAGTTCAGTCTCCTCTATGATTTTGCCCCGATGGGATATTTCACTCTTGACCGTGAAGAGGTTATCCAGACTGTTAACCTTACCGGAGCGACTCTCCTGGGGAGGGTACGCTCCCTGATTGTTAACCGGCCCTTCAGCTATTTCGTCGCTAGGAGTGATCGCCCATCGGTCTCCGATTTCCTCCAAAAGGTATTTAAAAGCAAGGAGAAGCAAACGTGCGAGGTGCAGCTTTCGGAAGCGGGTAGTCGGCCACTTTTTGTCCGAATAGAGGCAGTTACCGCAGACTCTGGTCAAGAGTGTCTTGCGGCGGTGGTCGACATCACTGAACGCAGGCAAATGGGTAAAGAGCTGCAAGAATCGCTGGAAGCCTTGCAGCGGGAGATGGCCGGGCGCACGTTGCTTGAACATCAACTTGTTCAAGCGCAGAAAATGGAAGCCATGGGTCAGCTGGCAGGGGGGGTGGCCCACGATTTTAATAACCTTTTAACCGCCATTTCCGGTTATGGGGAGGAACTTCGCGATGCCATCCCGGCAGATGACGAGTTCCTGCAGGAGTGTGTCAGACAGTTGTTACATGGGGCAGAAAGAGCCGCCGAATTGACCAGACAGCTGCTTGCCTTCAGCCGGAAGCAGAAGATTGACCAGAAACCGGTTTTTATTGACGACATCATTGCCAATACCTCCAAACTCACTCAACGAGTCATAGGGGAGGATATCGAATTCGCCACGAAATTGTGCTGCAAGGGGATGTTGGTTATGGCCTCCGCCGGTCAGATCGAGCAGGTACTGCTGAACCTGGCGACTAATGCCCGCGACGCAATGGCGAATGGTGGCCGTCTCTCAATCTCAACGCAAAAGGTTGTGGTCAAGGAGGGGGCCGAAGCCGAGTTTGATCTGCTGTTGCCGGGCACCTATTGCCTGATTTCCGTCAGCGATACGGGCATGGGTATAGAAAAAGAAATAATCGACAGGGTTTTCGAACCTTTTTTCACTACAAAGGAAGTTGGTAAGGGAACCGGTCTGGGCTTGTCCATGGTCTACGGAATAGTAAAGCAGCATAGAGGTAGTGTGCTGATCAGCAGCGACACAGGCGAAGGGACGACATTCAAAATTTATCTGCCGCTCATAGAAGGTTTCGAGGTTGCAAAAGAAATCAAGAGGCCACTTTCGCTTGCCGGCGGGACGGAAACCCTGCTTGTTGTCGAGGACGAGGAAATCGTCAAGCTTTTCTTGAAAAGGACCCTGGAAAAAGTCGGCTATCGGATACTTGTGGCCGGGGACGGTGAGGAGGCGATGATACTTTTCCGGGAGCACGATGATATTTCCCTCATCCTGTCGGACATGGTCATGCCCAGGAAAAACGGCAAAGAGCTCCTTGCCGAAGTACGGATGATAAAGCCGGAGATGAAGTTTGTTTTCATCAGTGGCTACACTGCAAACATCATGGATTTCGAAGGGTTGCAGCAAGAGGGCGTGGAATTTATCGGGAAACCGTTCTCGAAAAACGACATTTTAGGGAAGATACGAGAGGTTCTGGATAGGCAGTGAAGGAAGATATAACCAATTAACAGGCTATTTCCCAAGGCCCATAGAGAGCCTTTGTGGAGATAGCCTGCTCTGTTTCTGATCAGTTTCGCCGCTGTGCTTTTTGATGCCGAATGTAATCAGCATGTGCTGATGGTTGTTACTAAATCGGAACCTGACTATTCGACATGTGGCCAACAATGGCTTAATCATTGTTTGATGGTCTCGCAAATTCTCCAAACAGTTCCCTCCCCACTTGTGGGGGAGGGTTAGGGTGGGGGGGAAGTTGCCATGGAATCAGCCTGTTGCAGCCTCACCCACCCCCCGGTCTATACACCGTCCAGGGAGGGGGGATTAATAGCGAGTCCGTCACCATCCAAAATCGCCAAAATGATGGTGTCGAGTAGTCACCGTACTTGTTAGTAGCTCTCATCGGCACTACGGATTTGCAACCTCATGACCATATAGTACACTGTAAAGGTAAATAGTTTTCATCCGGGAACGGTCTTTTTTCGCCCTGACTACGTCAATCATCGGTTTTGTTTGTACGACGTTCAGAAGTACGTCTCCGCACAATTCCTTGATTTTCTTGTCAGAACAAAAAAATCCTCGTTTTCAAATTGAAAACCGCTCTTTTACGCATTGGAAACCGGTAGTTTCACATCCGGTGTTTCCAGATGGAAACTAAAAAAACATCCTGATAAGTACCTTTCTTCCGCTATGAAGATTGTCACCCTCGAAAACCTTTATCGGGGGTTCATATTTCAGTCGGTTAGAAGCTGGATTCCCGATCAGAACCGCTTCGGGAATGACAGGTTTGGGCGCTGGCGGAAAATTGATGCTAATCAGGAAAAACATTGGAGAATTGACCATGGACAAATTCATTGTACGTGACTGCACTCTGCTGACCAGAATGAGCGGCGTCAAGGAAGCAGCGAATCTGCGTGAGTTGCGCGACAGGGTTGCCGCTTGCGGAGAGAACGTGCTTTATCACCATTTCTGCGAGACCCTGCTGCGGCCTTCCTTTGACTTCCCCGATTATCACAACGATTTTGCCGTCTGGGCAAAGCTTTACCTGGATGACCGGGTGCTCGGAGAACGACTCGGCATCCTCGATCCATACTCCATAGAATCGTTGGAGAGCCTCAGGGTGACGATGCTGGACATAATCGATGAGCGCCTGAGCGAATTGCCGATAAACCCTGTGGTATCGAAGGGTAATGAGTTTTACTTCCTTGAGGCGATTACCGTGGTTTTCGAGACCGGGGACAGTATTGACGAGCCCTCGCAACTTCCAGCGAAAATCGCCAATATGACGAACGGGAGTATCTTCTATCATTTTATAGAGTCTCGCAGGAGGACACCCGACGGTCTGGATGACTTTTCCGAATGGCTTTCCCGATTCGGGGACAAAGGGGCCGGTTATGCAGAACTGTTGAGTTCAATCGACTTCAGTTTTCTTACCCTTGCGGAATTGAAAAAAGTAATCGTCGACTGCCTTGGCGGAATCGGAGGAAATAATGGCAAAATCATTGACGGCATATGAAGGTATTGCTGATCCTACAGTAATCAGGCAACTGCGAACCCTTGGCAGTAAACTGAAGGGTATCCGGGTGGTCCATGTGAACTCAACACGTGAGGGGGGCGGCGTCGCAGAGATCCTGTCCTGGATGGTGCCACTCATGTGTGACCTTGGTATTGAAGCGAGTTGGGAGGTCATTGAAGGAACCAACGATTTCTTTTCGGTGACCAAGTCTTTTCATAACGGTTTGCAGGGGTACCCGGTGAATATTTCCAGGAAGGACCTGGAGACTCACCTGGAAGTCAATCGGTCAAACCTCGCCCGGCTTCGTCCGATCCTGGAAGATGCGGAGATAGTTGTCATCCATGATCCGCAACCCGCTCCACTGCTCGGACTTTGCCCTGAAAGAAAGGGGAAATGGGTATGGCGCGCCCATATCGATATAAGTCACCCGTTCCTGCCGGTGTGGAAGGCCTTGCGGCCCTTGGTGACGGACTATGACGCGAGCATATTCTCCATGAGCCAATTTGCTCAGCCGCTTCCCCATCCGCAATTTCTCATCGCGCCGAGCATCGATCCCCTGAGTGAGAAGAATATCGACCTGTCCCAAGCCGAGATCAATGCCGTCCGTGCTGATTTCGGTCTCGATCCGGAGCGGCCACTGTTGGTGCAGATATCGCGATTCGACAGGTTCAAGGACCCCTTGGGGGTCATAGAAGCCTATCGGATGGTGAGGAAGGTTTTGCCTGTTCAACTGGTCCTTGCCGGTGGTGGGGCAGCCGATGACCCTGAAGGCAAGGCGGTTCTGGACGAGGTCATGGAAGCAGTGGCCGGGGATCCGGACATCCACGTGCTGCTTTTGCCAGCTGATGCCCACAGGACTATCAATGCACTGCAGAGCCTGGCTGACATTGTCATTCAGAAATCGGTCAAGGAAGGATTCGGCCTGACCGTGACCGAAGGGTTGTGGAAAGGGAAGCCGGTCATCGGTGGCGATGTGGGGGGGATCCGACGCCAGGTTTTCAACCATCACACCGGCTTTCTTGTCAACACTCCTGAAGGGGCCGCTCATCGAATCCGCTACTTGCTGCACCACCGGGGGATGATCGACGAGATAGGGGGAAAGGCAAAGGAGTTCGTCAGGGAGAATTTTCTGTTGACCAGACACATGCGGGAGTACCTGACACTTTTCCACTGGCTTCTCAACGGGGAAGGCGAACCCAGGATTTATCTGTGACCGGAAAAGTCACGAAAGGGTCAGAAGGGTTGGAAAAAGGGACAAAGACAGGTAATGCCCCCAGCAAAATGCCGCCTTGGCAGCTTGATATCGGCGCGACGGTGCTGGAGGACGGCAAGGTTCGTTTCAAGGTTTGGGCGCCGCGGGCGGACGGTATTTCCGTCAGGATAGTATCCGCTGCCGAGACTCGCCTGATCTCTCTCAGTAGAGAAGAAAGAGGCTATTTTTCAGCCGTTGTCGATGGCGTGCGGGCTGGAGACCGGTATCTTTACCTTCTGGACGAAGGTACTGAAAGGCCGGATCCCGCATCCCGGTTCCAGCCGGACGGGGTGCACGGCCCTTCGCAGGTTGTCGATTCGCGGAGCTTCTCCTGGACAGACGGGGCGTGGAAAGGCCGGCCGCTCCACGAGTATATCCTCTACGAGTTGCACGTGGGAACCTACACCGAAGAGGGGACCTTCGAGGCGCTGATTCCCATGCTCGACTACCTGCTGGAGTTGGGGGTTACTGCAATCGAGTTGATGCCGGTTGCCCAGTTTCCGGGGGAGAGGAACTGGGGGTACGACGGGGTCTACCCGTTTGCTCCGCAGAACAGCTACGGCGGACCGCTCGGGCTGAAGAAACTGATCGATGCCTGCCATGGCAGAGGGCTGGCCGTGGTCCTCGATGTGGTCTACAACCACCTTGGACCCGAGGGGAACTACCTGCACGGCTTCGGTCCGTACTTCACCGACCGCTATCGCACTCCCTGGGGTGAGGCGGTAAACTTCGACGGGCCTTACAGCGATGAAGTCAGGCGCTATTTCTTCAACAACGCCCTTCATTGGGTCTGCGAATACCATGTGGATGCCCTGCGGCTCGACGCGGTTCACGGTATTTTTGATTTCAGCGCCCGGCATTTCCTGAAGGAACTGGCTGCAGAGGTTCACCGTGAGGCGGAGAGTCTTGGCCGGGAAATCCATGTCATTGCGGAGAGTGACCTGAACGATGTCAGGCTGATCGAACCGCCCGACAAGGGAGGCTACGGACTCGACGGCCAGTGGAACGACGACTTCCATCATATCCTGCATACCCTGCTTACCGGCGAAAAGGACGGCTATTACCAGGACTTTTCCGGAGTCGGCCAGCTGGCTGCGTCCTTCAGGGAAAGGTTCGTCTATTCCGGCCAGTATTCCCATTTCCGCCAGCGCTGCCATGGGAATTCCGCCGCCGGCAGACCGGCTGAGCAGTTCGTTGTCTTTGCCCAGAATCACGACCAGGTGGGAAACCGTATGCTCGGGGAACGGTTGCCGTCGCTTGTTTCTTTTGAATCGCTCAAGCTTGCCGCGGGCGCGGTGCTGTTGTCTCCGTATATTCCCCTGCTGTTCATGGGGGAAGAGTATGGTGAAGAGGCGCCGTTTCTCTATTTTATCAGTCATTCCGATCCCGGCCTGGTGGAAGCGGTGCGTGAGGGGCGAAAGGCAGAGTTCCTCTCATTTTCTTCCAGGGGAGACCCTCCCGATCCCGGTTCAATCGAGACGTACCTGCGATCGAAACCAGATCAGGGCCAGAGGTTTTCCGGTAAAAACGCCGTCCTGTTTCAATTTCACAAAACACTTATCGCCCTGAGAAAAAATATTCCGGCCCTTAGCGTTCCTGACACGAATGCTCTCCGAGTAGTTGCCCTGGAAGAGCAAAAGCTGGTCCAGGTGGAGAGGTGGCAGGGCGACTGTCTGGTGGTGTGTCTGTTCAATTTTAACGAGCAGGATGTTGCCGTGCGGTTTCCGGGCAACAGCGGGCGGTGGTGCAAGCAGCTTGATTCCTCCGATACCGACTGGAATGGAGCAGGTGCCGTCCTTCCTGACAGGATTGCCGCCGCGGCAAGTGCTGTCATGCGCGGGCGAAGTTGTGCAGTGTACCTGATGGAGTCGAACTGACAATGGAAAGATACATTTGCATACACGGTCATTTTTACCAGCCCCCGCGGGAAAATCCGTGGTTGGAGGCGGTGGAGATCCAGGACTCCGCACACCCCTACCATGACTGGAACGAGAGAGTGACGGCCGAATGCTACGCTCCAAACTCGGCAGCCAGGATAGTCGATGGTGATGGCCGGGTGATGGATATTGTCAGTATCTATGCCAGGATCAGCTTTAATTTCGGCTCGACACTTCTTTCCTGGATGGAATCGTTTGCACCGGAAGTCTACCAAGCGATCCTTCTGGCGGACCGGCAGAGCATCGAGTGGCGCTCGGGACACGGTAACGCAATCGCCCAGGCCTACAACCATATGATCATGCCTCTGGCTTCCGAACGTGACAAGCGGAGCCAGGTGATTTGGGGAATACGGGATTTCGAGAGCCGTTTTGGCCGCTTCCCCGAAGGGATGTGGCTGGCGGAAACCGCAGTCGATCTGGAAACCCTCGAGATTCTTGCGGAAGAGGGAATCATCTTCACAATTCTGGCGCCGCACCAGGCTGACAAGGTGCGGAAGCTCGGCGGTACGAAGTGGCGAAATGTGAGAGGTGCGAACATCGACCCGAGCATGGCCTATCTTTGCCGGCTTCCGAGCGGCAGAAAGATCAATATTTTCTTCTACGACGGAACCATCTCACAGGCGGTTGCCTTTGAGAAACTTCTGAACCGGGGAGAGGACTTCGCCCATCGTCTGCTGAGCGGTTTTTCCGAGTTCAGGCAGTGGCCACAGCTTTTCCATATCGCCACTGATGGCGAGACCTACGGTCACCACCACAAATACGGCGACATGGCCCTGGCCTATGCGCTGAACTACCTGGAAGAAAACGGCTTGGCGAGGATTACCAATTACGGCGAGTACCTGGAGAAACACCCGCCGTTTCAGGAAGTCAGGATACTTGAAAATTCCTCATGGAGCTGTTGCCACGGCATTGAGAGATGGCGGAGCGACTGCGGCTGCAATTCGGGGGGGAATCCTGGCTGGAACCAGGCGTGGCGGGCCCCGCTGCGCTCCGCCCTGGACGAGTTGCGTGACCGTTTGGCCGAGGGGTACGCTCTGAAGGCCGGTGAATATCTGAGGGATCCGTGGTTTGCCAGGGACGATTATATCTCTGTGGTCCTGGATCGTTCCGAGGAGAATATCGACACTTTTGTCCAGCGACATGCCCTGCGCGAATTGACTCGGGATGAGCTGTCTGAAGTCCTCGGGCTGCTGGAAATACAGCGCCAGTCGATGTTGATGTATACCAGTTGCGGCTGGTTTTTCGATGATGGCAAAGAACGATCCGGCGGAGCCTGTTCAAATTCCCAGTCCTTACAGCCACCGAGGATGAGCAGGTTGCCGACCACGGTGGGTGGCTGCGGCAGCAACAGGGGCCAGCGGTCGTTCGTGGTGTTCCACTGGTTCACGTCAAGCACGCCATTATTGGCAAAGGCCGCGCAAGGTTCACCGCTGTCGGCGTCGACGGCAAACAGACGCGCGTCCATGGTGCCGATATAGACGGTCTTGTCGCAGGTCTGCCCTGTTGCTTCGGCATCCTGCCAATAGGCGACGCCACGGTTCTTCAGTGCAGGCTGCGTCAGGGCGGCAAGTTCGGACTGCGTGTCAAAGGTCCACTTTTCGTCGCCCGTCGCGGGGTCCAGGGCGATGATGCGATAGAATGGCGTGCCGATATACATCGTATCGTTGGCGTGCACATGGACACGGTGCGCGGGTCCGAGTAGCACGACGCGCTCGATGGTGCCGGCGCCAGCACTGATGCGGGCATATGCGGAGGCAGCGATCGGCCCGGAATAGACGTAGCCGGCATGCGGCGCAATCAGCACTTTTGGGACGCCGTCAGTGGCTGCGGCCGGCTCGGCCCGGGCAAGGAAATCCTCGACATTGCGGCGCAGCTCGCTGGCAGAGGCGGGATAGAAGAACCCGGCTACCGCTGGTGGTCTGGTGTGCTGCACGATAAGTTGTCCCTTTGATCCGGTGCTGATCCACCCGTGAAATCAGGTGAGCCTGGTCGCAAGCGTGCAGGCGGCGTGCCCGTTCTGCCGCCACTTGCCGGCAGATCCCGCAGGTGCCGGGCGCGGTGGCTTCCGGTTCGTTGCCGCTCGCCTCGCGTATACCAACGGAATCTGGGGATTATAGGGCGCGAACACAAGGTTTGAAGCACAATTATGCAGGGTGGACTTTGAGTTGAAGAATGAACCGGTTATATTACTGACTGATTGGTCAGTTACGCGATTCGGCAGGCTCTACGACGATGGTACATCCCCGGCAAGACCGTCGCTGGACGCGGCGCAAGGAAGCGCGTCCGGCGGAGCTCATATCCGCGGCCCTCGATTTGTTTGTCGAGCGCGGGTTTGCGGCGACACGCCTCGAGGACGTGGCGGCGCGCGCGGGTGTGAGCAAGGGGACGCTTTATTTGTACTTTCCGAGCAAGGAAGACTTGTTCAAGGCCGTTGTACGCGGTGGTATCGTTCCGGCGATCGAACGGGCCGAAAAGCAATTCGAGGATCATCGCGGCAGTGCCGCCGAGCTGATCCGGGAATTGCTGACCGGCTGGTGGTTTTCGGTCGGCAACACCCGGCTTGGCGGTATCCCGAAGCTGATGATTGCCGAGTCGGGGAATTTTCCGGAGCTTGCGCAGTTTTACTACGACGAAGTCATCAGCCGTGGACACCGGATTGTCGCCGCGGCGGTGCAACTCGGCATCGATAATGGCGAGTTCATGCCGGTTGACGTCGACTACGTCATGCGGTTGGTGATCGCGCCACTGTGGCTGCTTACGGTCTGGCGCTTTTCCTTTGACCAGTGCGATGACCACAAGCTTGACCCGGTGGCCTATCTGGACACACATGTGAATCTGATACTGCACGGCCTCGGAGCGACGTCGCAGCGGCTTGCCGGGACAGGGTCGACGGGCGTGCGCAAGGCGCCGTCACTGAAAACAGTGGCGTCAGGCAGGGCGAACAAGAGGGAGCAAAGAAACAGTGTTGACTAGGCTCGCCGCGATTGTGGCCGTACTGGCCTGTTGCCAGCCAGTACTGGCGATGGATCTGATGGATCTTTACCGTGAAGCGAAGGCCAACGATGCTCGTTTCGCCGCGGCCAGGGCGCAGTTCCGCGTCATGCAGGAGCGCGTGCCGCAGGCGAAAGCTGGCGTGCTACCGCGAGCCAGCGTCGGTGTCGACAGGCAATATTTCCGGGGAAGCGTAAATGGTGGTCTGTCTTCCTCTGATTTGCAGCGAAGCTACTACAATGCTCGCGACAATTACAGGGCCAGGACCGGCGGCAGTAACAGGAATTAACCGGCCTGGGCACTGCGATGAAACCTGAGGGGGGAAGTTCGATGTCAATGGGATTCGCCTGCAAGGCAGGCGCAACAAGAACAGGAAGTCACGGAGGAAGAAAGATGACGATGCGAATGGTGCTGACGCTGTCTGCCTTGCTGTGCGCCAGTCCGGCGCTGGCGGTGGACCTGATGCAGATCTATCAGGATGCGCAAGCAAACGATGCGCGCTATGCCGCGGCCAGGGCGGCCTACCAGGCACGCCAGGAGCGGCTGCCCCAGGCCAAAGCCGGATTGCGCCCGAGCATCAACCTGGACGCCCGATACAACTACAACGACATCGACGTAGACTACGACAGTCCGACGTTTAACTCCGGTCGTCGCAACTACAGCGCGTACGACTACGGGGTGAACCTGAGCCAGCCGATCTACCGGCGCCAGAACATGCTCGCGGTCAGCCAGGCCGAGATCGAAGTTGCCCAGGCCGGCACCGAACTGGACCTGGCCGCGCAGGACCTGATCTTGCGCAGCGCGCAGGCCTACTTTGACGTATTGCTCGCGCGCTACAACCTGCGCACCGAGCGTTCGCAACAATCGGCGCTGGCCGAGCAGCTCGAACAGGCCAAGCGCAACTTTGTGGTTGGCACGGCCACCATTACCGACCAGCGCGAAGCGCAGGCGCGCTACGACCTGACCTCGGCGCGGGTGCTCGTTGCCGAGAACGACCTGCGTGTGGCCCAGCAGGCGCTGCAGGTACTCACTGGCAAGCCCATTACCGACGAGCTGGCCGGGTTGCGACCGAACGTGGACTTCGAGGCGCCCACGCCCACCAGCATCGATGCCTGGGTTGATCGAGCCCATGCCGACAATCTGGAGATACTGCGCGCGCGCCAGACCGTGGAGATTGCCCAGACCGAGATCAAGGTCCAGCGTGCCGGTCACCAACCCACCCTTGACCTGGTGGGCTCGTTGTCGAAAAACCACCAGGGCTCCTCGGCCTTTGGAGTGGGATCGGACACCAGCGCCGGGGTCATTGGAGTTGAATTCAACCTGCCGCTGTACCAGGGCGGGGTGGTGAACTCGCGCACGCGCGAAGCCATTGCCGCCGAGCAGCGCTCGGCAGACGAGCTCGAGAACACGCGGCGCACCGTTGCGCAGAGCACGCGCGAAGCCTACCTGGGTGTGACCTCGGGCATTGCCCAGGTCAGTGCCTACCTGCAGGCGGTGTCCTCGACCGAGTTGCAGCTCGAATCGACCAAGCTGGGCCAGGAAGTGGGGGTGAGGACACAGGTTGACGTGCTCAATGCCGAAGGCCAGCTCGCGCTCGCGCGCCTGGACCTGGCGCGCTCGGTGTACAACACGCTGCTGAGCCAGTTGCGCCTGCAAGCCTCGGTCGGACGGCTGGTTCAGGCGGACTTGCTGAGCATCAACGACTTGCTCGAGACAAACCCGGGTGCGGGCGCCAATACCAGCACCAATACGAATAACAGCGCCAATACGTCTAACAGCGCCACGCCCAGTCCCGCTGCCAACACCCAACCGAAGAAGTGAGTGGGGCGTCTAGGGTGCGATCACGCAGGAAGCCCGTTGCTTCGCATTGGTCGCGAGTCCTGACCCCACGTCTTTGTTCCGTGGAAGTGATCTCAAGCGGTTATGTCAATGGCAGCCGATGACGTCATTGCCGCCAAGAAGGCAACGCGCAGCGAAGTGCTGGGCGCGCGAGATGCACTGACGCGGCGCGAGCGCGACGTCAAATCTGCCGCGATTACTTCGCAACTGGTTGCGTTACCGCCTTTTACCGGACTGAGCAGTCCATCGGCGGGTACCGTCGCGGCTTATCTGTCATTCGGAACCGAGTTCGATACCAGTGGTTTCGTCGGTGCGGTGATGGCGAACGGCATGCGACTGGTGTTGCCGCGCGTGAACCGCGAGCACAAGCGAATCGATTTCTTTTCCGTAACCGATCTGGACACGTCACTGGTCGCCGGGACCTGGGGCATTCGCGAACCGGATCCGGCGCGATGCGCTCACGCAGATGCGCGCGAGATCGACTTCATGCTGGTGCCGGGCGTGGCTTTCACCAGGTGTTGCGAGCGCCTGGGCTATGGCGGTGGTTTTTATGATGCAGCCATCAGCACGCTTCGAACCGGTGTTACCAAGGCAGTAGCGGCGTTCGACTTGCAAATCGTTGATGAACTCGCGCTCGAGCCGCACGATCGCAAAGTCGATCTGGTTGTAACCGAAAGCGCCGTATACGAGCGCGAGGACTGAACGGCGTCAGTTCTACAGGCCGATGGCTGCAAGTGTGCGCTGCGTTGCGCCGCGGTGAGCGTGCATGAACTGCCGGCCGGCGTCTCCAATTTGCTTCGTTCGTGACGGGGCTGCCAGCAGTTTCGCAAGCATTGATGCCAGCATGGCCGCGTCATCGACCCTGCACGCTGCACCAGCTTCAATCGCCTGCTCGGTGGCTTGTTCAAAATTGAATGTGTACGGGCCGACGATGACCGGTTTGCCGACGGCGCACGCTTCGAGCAGATTCTGTCCGCCGAGCGGCAAAAGGCTACCGCCGATGAATGCGATGTCGCAGGCGGCGTAATAGGCGAACATCTCACCCATCGAATCGCCGAGCACGACGCGGGTGGCGGCATCGACCGGCCTGTTTTCGCTGCGGCGCTGATAGCGCACCCCGGATTTGTGTAGCATTTCGGCGACCGAATCAAAACGTTGCGGGTGCCGCGGCACGATTACTGTCAGCAATCCGGGTTCAGTGAGGTTGCCGACGGCGTCGAGTATAAGTTCCTCTTCTCCGTCGCGAGTGCTCGCTGCGAGGAATATTTGCCTGTGCTCACCGAACAAGCGGCGCAGTTGCCCGGCAAGCGCGAGCTGCTGTTGCGGCACCGCCCGGTCAAATTTGAGATTGCCGGTGACTTCGACCGGTGCTGCGCTGAGCTGACGAAAGCGCGCCGCGTCACGCTCGGTCTGGGCGCAGATGGTCTTGAGCTGATCGAGCATGCGCCGTGACAATGTTGCGAAGCGCGCGTAGCGCCGTGAGCAGTACTGGAACCGAGACGAGACATAACCACTGATTGCTGCCCC
>CAVQWZ010000013.1:0-106825 GCA_963717775.1 uncultured delta proteobacterium | reverse complement strand
TACTGGAATTAAAGAAGTTATTGGATGGATGCACGGCATCGGAGATTGTTGTCCCGTTCAACTGTAGATAATCCCCAAGCAGTCCCAGATCGCCTTCATAGGCCATGACTCCAACCCGGGTGGTGATCTGCCCGGAAAGTGGTGAAAGGAAGCCGCTGATGGTAAGGGTCTGGGCCACGGGAATAACCTGGTATCCGTCAAACACGGTCAGGTTGCGCAAGGGAAGTGAATTGTTGCCGTACACCACCACCAACGACCAACCGCCAAAGGTGTTGGTGGCGCCGGACCGTGAAACAACGTTGGCAACTGAATAGCTGCCGCTGCCTCCGGACCTCACCAGGTCAGTTACGTCTGCGTAGCTCTGGTAACGGATAGGATTCGTGCCGTCCTGGTCCACCTGGTTGGCAATAATCGAGGTGTAGCCGAAAGAGCCGGGTGTCTGGAACAGGCATTGGCCCCGGGAAGCGGTAACGGCCGTCTGATCCCCGCCCCAGTAGAGACCGGCCCAGAGAATCGACGACCCGCCTTCCAGGGACAGGTTGGCGGTGCTGGAACTGAAGGTGGAACTGTCAGAATCCACATCAATGTACATCATGGTGTGGGCGTTATTGTTATTGTTGCTCCCGATAGCCGTGCCGTTCCTGGCGTCACTACAGCTCGAGGCCCCGGAAGGGCCGGCAGGATTACAGGTCATCACGGCATTGCCGATGATTTTCACATCGCCGTTGGTATTTTTCGTGAAACGCACGGTAAGCGGACGGGTCGCATAGGCATTTCCGCTGCCCAGCAAAGAGAGCAGGATGACAGCCAGTAAGAGAGCTGCGGTACGTTTCAATCTATTTTTACAGTCCAACCTCATAATCGTCCTCGCACAGTATCAGACACTTTCGGCACCGAAACTACTTATCGGCCAGAAACAGGTATTTCTTCAATCCGAAGATCCTCATCCTGGGCAATTACCTGCAAATCCTTATCATTTCCGGAAAAAACGAATTCCACTCTCCGGTTACGGGCATACGAACCGATGTCGTTTCCGCTCGAGACCGGCTGTAAGCGACCGAAGGCCCTGACCGTAATGCGTCCCGCGAGTATCCCGGCAGCAACAAGATAGGTTTTTACCACTTCGGCCCGGTTCATGGAGAGTGTCAAGTTAAATGCATCGCTGCCCCGCTCGTCTGCATACCCCTGCAACTCCACATCCAGGTCTGGATTCACCCTCAGCACCATTGCCAGGCGTTCGAGAACCGCCACCGAACGGGACCCGAGCAAGTCGCTGTTTACTGCAAAGTGAACCCGGTCAGGTACTATCTCTAGAGCGCCTGAATCTCCCGTGCCCCCGTTTTTGGGACAGCGGGTGCTATCGAAGGAAAGCGGGACTGGAATTACCTGGCCGGCAGAGCAGTTTTCAATTTTTTTTCGTGCTTCACCTGCCAACCGCTCTGCCGCTTGAATGTAAGGTTTTGCATTACGCCAGCCAAGCTGGTTTTCCTCATGCCCGGCCCAGACAAGCTGCACCTCAAGCCGGGCAACAAGATCCTCTCCACAGGAAAAGCCCGAGTTTTTTTTCAACTCGCCTGCCAGGCGCCACAGATCGGGGCGGAGCATGGTACTGGTCGATAGTAGTACGGTGTCCATCCCAATGTCGCTCTTTTTAGCCTCCAGCTGCGCGATTAATTGATCGGCCTGAATCAGGGCATCTTCAACAACGCGTGTGCGGTCGTTCATGACATATTCGTCCATTGCCATGTCGATCCAGGCTTGGGCCTTGGCAAAATGGTAGGAACCAATGGGCGTTCCCCCGGTATTAATATCGGCCAACCTTTTCTGAAGTCCATTAATCGTGTCAATATCCGCAGAAATGACACGATCGCTGATTCTGGCCGGCACCGGACTCAGGATTGGCGACTCGGCGGCACCAGAGGCTGAAGCAGAGATGAATACAAATAGTATGACAGGAAGAAGGAGTCTCTTCATTTTCTGATCTCCGTTATTATAAAGTAGGGGCAAAGCAAGGGCATCACCTGCTTCGCCCTCTCAGCCATCCGTTACGGATGGGGCCAGCATGGGCGAAGCAGACAGATCATGCTTCGCCCCTACAAATACTTTACCTCTGAAAGCCTTCCAACAGGTGTTCGTCGAACTTGAAGCGCATGCGCATAAAGAATCCGGGATTAGTATAGTCCTCACCGGAAAGATCCTTATCATAGAATCCGAAGTAATTATATCCTGCCGAAAGCCAGAGATTAGAAGTCAGCAGATAGCCAATCTCGTTGCCGAGGCCGTATTGGCAACTGCGCAGATCTCCGCTGAAAAGTGACATGGCATTTATAGCCAGGTCCCACTTCTTGGTCAGGTCATAGGTGACCCTGCTGTTGAGCAGGTGAGCTGATGCTGATCCGCTAATGCCGCCACTCTCCTCGTTGGCAATTTTCGCGGCGTAGCGACCGCTGAAGATAAGTGCCCGCGCCGGCTGATAGTTGAGACTGGTTGAAAGTATATGGACGATCCTGGAGTTGGGCAGCAGCTGATTGGTATCGTCACTTTCATACACAAATTCATATTTGGACAACAGGTTCCAACGATTCGAGTCGACCGGTCGATAAGCAAAACCGACCTGGGCCCGCTGCTGGACCTTGGTCCCCGAGCCGCCCATTCCGCTGTTTTCGGTATAGGAGACAATCTCTCTCCCGAGCAGCGTAATCGAGCGGTTGTATTTCCAGGCCACACCCATAGTTCCCAGATAGCCGTCGCTGGAGGCACTTGATCGATATTCTAGACGGGCACTGCCCTTCCATAGATCCGAACCGGTATATTCCAGGCCGCCCGCCAGTGCCGTTGCATTGTTGTCGGTCACACCTCCGAAGGTGGTAATCCGCTCAATGTTTGTATTCAGGCGAACTCCGGGAGTAATCTGCCAGCCGTTTCTCAAACCTATTGCGGCCTCGGAATCCCTGCCTGAGATGGAATCCCGCAACCGGTACTCACTGAATAAATGGCCGTCCTTCATGTAATCCGAGTCAATCCCAACCAGCGTAGTATTTTTATGCTGACTGCTGTTGAGGGTATCCTCTCCGTCCAGACTGGAAATAAATTCATGCCGGGCATAGATCCGGCTTGCAGAGGTAACCTGGTAGTCCCCCCCAAGGCCAGAATCCGGCGATCAAAGTTACGAATAGCCTGCTCGTATTCGCCGAAGATACCCACCTTGGTAAAAAACGGCAGTTGCACGCCCACCCGGGTCCTGATGCTGGTGTTCTCTGAGGCAGGAGTCAGTCTCCCTTCACCCACGATCTGGGAAGGGAGGGCACTCTCCTTGGAATATCGTACCCCCACTTCGGCCTTGACGAAACGATTGAGGGAATGCTCCAAGTTGACCAGAAATCCCTGTCGCTGGCCCCCTGTGGTGCTGTCCTCGCTGAAAAGGGCATCGGCGGTCAGAGCGGTATTTTTCGTAAGCGAGTAGCGGAGCTTCGCCCCCAGTTCGATCCTTCCCTTCTGAATTGACGAGGAGGGATTATCGAAACCTTCATCGGTATGGTACCCGTAGAAACGGGCATTCAGGAACTGACTCTCATGCAGCAGTTCGAAGCGCATCGCATCACCGTTTCCTGTGGTCTGCCGCGAAACATGTGCCCACTCGCCGATCAGGAAGGTCTTTTCGGCCAGTTTGACCGTGGCATTCACGCTCCCCAGCTCGATGCCGTCAAGTGGATTTTCATCACGGACATAGCTGCCGCCCACTTCGATGCGATCATGGAGTTTAACCTGTACATCTCCGCCAGCCACCCAAAAATCGCTGCCCCCCTGTTCCACCTCGTAGGTCACCCTGATATAGTTCGGGTTGAGGGAGCTGTCACGACTGCTGATCGGTTCCTTGAAGAGAATCTGACCGGTCAGCTCATCCAACTCGTAGTCGGAAAAACGCGTCATAGGAACGGTGTTCAGTACCAACGAGGGCTGGTTGCGGTCGCGGGTGATTATTTCCACCTTCTCGCTGTTGACCACCAGTCCCGATTTTGTCACATAATAGGGACCGGACACCCCCTGGGCCGGGATCTCGTCGACAACCTGGCGACTGTTATCCTTGGTTGCAAAACCGTTGGCGCTGACGAACGTGTTCTCATAGTGACTGCGCACCCCGGTGAGACTTCGATTGTAGGCACCAAGCAGTCGGACATCAACGGTGTTCTGGGTGGTGAAGTCACCGTACAACAGGTAGGAGCGGTTCTTATCCACCCTGACGTAAAAACGGCTGGAGCTCTGTGCGTCATAGCCCCGAATCGCAGAGTCGCCGTAGACCGGATAAAACTGATCTGGTTGAATATCACGGAAAAGCCTCTCGTTAGAGTCTTTGTCCGAATCATACGCCATGGTCAGAAGGTAATCGCCCTTGATCTTACCTTTCAGGTAGAAAGCCGCCCGACCAGCAGCGCTGACACGCTTATCACCGCTTTCCACCGAGAAGTTACGCAGTTCCTGATCGAAACCATCCTGACTGTCGGTTGGCTGAAAAACCCCGAAACCAGGTTTCTGCAAGTTGATGGTACCTTCAACTACACCCACCACGATCAGGGGACGGAGATCTGGCACAAAGGAAACATTGCCCTGGACCGAAATCGGACCTGACGTGGCGGTTATGAGGGCATTACCGGCTTCGGCAGGCGGGAAAAGACGGAAATCAGCCTGACCGTCACTGATAAAGGTTTGCACGCCCGGCTCCTGGTCGGACAGATCGAGAACGTCCCATCTGCCAAGGCTTGCCTCAAGAGTAATCGGGGTACGTGCGGTAACAGGTACGTCTTTGTCATCGCTGAGCCTGACTTTGATGAATACCGGAGTCATGCCGTCCGCGGCCTGGTCTCCATCAGGAGACTGGACGACGATTTTGGACAATGCGTCCGGTGCCGTCACAACGATAGCTGCCGAACCCCGGATATTGCCGAAACCGTCGTACTGGACCACCTCCAACGTATTGGGACCAGGGTTGAAGCCCACACCTATGTACTCGCGGGCCTCAAGCTTGCGGTCCTCCTGGAAAATCTTTTTGCCGATGCGGCTTTCCTGAACTTCCTGGCCATTGACAAGAAGCTTCAACGGGCCGGCGGAGGAACCCTTGATGCGCACCGTGGTCTGGGTCGTCGGCAGAACATTTTCTTCTTTGAGGTCGATGAAGCCCGGCTTGGTGTCCATGGTCGCCA
Organism: uncultured delta proteobacterium; assembly: GCA_963717775.1. Taxonomy (GTDB): domain Bacteria; phylum Desulfobacterota; class Desulfuromonadia; order Geobacterales; family Geobacteraceae; genus RPRC01. The sequence goes on along the minus strand of CAVQWZ010000013.1, from coordinate 101,627 downwards.
GACTGTCGCTGTAGTCCTGCAACCTTGCAGCGCTGACCGACTCCCCGGGCTGAACATAGTTCCGGGGGGATTCGCTCCCGCCGATAACCGGACTGAAATAGGGCAGCTTTGTCGCACCATCCATCAGGCCACTGGCAGGCCGCGACTTCACATCAGAGAGCTGCGGAGCAACCTGATCAAGGGCCAGACGGGAAGTCACCCCCCGACTCGCCTCCGAGACAAAGGCGTCGCCCTTGAGACGGCGAAGCTTCACGTGAGTGAGAACCTCGGGAGAACAGGATCCCTCGGCAAAATCGGCTTTAAACAACTCGCCCGCCTTGAGATCGGCAAACATGCTGGTAGCATCACCGGCATGGCGGTTGGAAAGGACCTCCATCTCGGAGCCGCCTGGCAGGGTTGTCTCATCGACCTTGAGGACGTGCGTGCGGGGGGACAGACCGTAGAAACTGTATTTACCTTCGCTATCTGTAATGACATAGGTTCCATCCTCCATGAAGATACGTACACCAGGAATCCCCGGCTCCTTATCGCCCTGGACTTTGTCGCGGTTACAGTCAACGAAAACCTTACCGATGATGATTCCCTTGTCGGTAAAGACCCCCTGTTGCAGTTCAATCGCCACGGAGGCCACATTGGATTTCGCGCCCGAAGCAGCCGTTGCTTGGGCCCGGTTGATGCCATCACCTGACATTGCCCCCGGTCCTACCCTCAGGCGGTAGCTGATCTGGATCATGGAACCGTCTATCAGGTCACCCAGGCGGAAGACCAGGCGTGGGCCGGTTCCACCTTCAGGATTGCCATCGGCCGTACCGTCGCGTCTCGTGCTCCCTTTCTGATAGACAAATCCAAAGGGTATGACATCCCTGAGCACTACATCGCCCATTGTAATGCCGCTGGTATTTTTGACATTGATGGTATAGGAGATAAAATCTGCGATCTCGGCAGTAGTCCGAGAAGCTCTCTTTTCGACAAATAACCCACCGGCACTACCCTGGTCCAGCGGCACATCCACCTGTACCGGACCCAATTCACCACTCACGAGTGAAGGGACGACCATATGAGCTATTCTGGTCGATGGTCCTCCCAGGCGGAAGTTGCAGGGGGGTAAGGGTCGAAGGAAAAGTCCAGCCGTTGGGGGCTGTTATGCTCAATTGATAGTTGCTCGGGAGAACGGTAGGAAACTGAAAGTACCGTCCTTGACGGTAACGATGGTACTTGGTAAAGGGGTCGTACCATCCACGTCAAAGACATGAGCCGGGGAATTAGCTGCTCCGCCATTGCCAGCTCCGGTTACATCGATGAGTGTAACCGTCGCGCCTGCAAGAGGACTATTACCATGACTGTCGAATACGACGCCGCTAGGATCAACCATCAACATGGCAGTAGCATAGCCACCTCCGCAGCCGATGATAGTAGCAGTAAGGGTGTCTCGCTGTCGCGACTCTATCGTAGTATTCCCGCTGATGACCGGATAGTTTGCCGCATCCAGGGTCAGCACACTGTCCAGAATACGGAAGATACCGCTATTAAGCCCGTCTCTACGGCTGTATAGCTTTCTACGTCACCGGTCAGTGCCGAAGAAATAGTGATCGGATGCTGTTCCGCAACCTGAGAGTTGGCGTTACACTGCGCCGCGCTGGCCTGCACGTAAAGGGGGCTGCCAAGATGGATGACAGCTGCCTTGGTTGCAAAACTGTCGTTCCGGTAAAAACTAATGAGCGGCGGCAGCACCGGCAGAGTTAAATTGATGGTATTGGAAGGGACTTCGATGGGCGGTTGCCTGAAACCGTCTGTAATAATAGCGTCGGCAGTATTGGTAATAGTGCCGGCAGCGTTGTCGTTGATCCTTATCCTGAAGGTGAAAGCCGAGGACTGTCCGCTGGCAAGAGAAACGGAGTCCGCAGGCAACTTCATCCACGTCAGCCGGCTCGCTGGTCAGATACGGAGAACGGAGGGTCCCCGACCCGGTGATACAGGCGTTGTCCCAAGCCTTGCAGTGAAAGCGATCCGCTGACATAGTCGGTGTTCACCGGGACCCGGTCCCTCATAAGCACCAGTTGTTGTGGCGCACCGTCCACCAGCAATTGTTCCCCCCCGGGATCGTCTACTCCGGTTGCCGGACCGATACCGATATTGAGGGTATCGATCGTGAAAGTAACTTCCTCATCCTTGTAGCGGATTGTTTGATGAGGCTGATTTGGATACCCTCAGTTGCGGTCCGCTTACCACAATGACTTGGTCGGTGACCGTTGCACTGGCGCTCTGCCCGGTCGAAACAGCTGTTACGGTGAGTCCGGATGATTGTCCCGGCTGGGCCGCAACCGGCACAAAAGCTATCACCAGCAAACTTGCCGATTCTCCGGCCGAGAGGCTCAGCTGCCCAGCTGAAGGAATAATCGGCTCGCCGCTGTCGGCAATACCATTATTGTTCAGATCGCGGATTACCGCAGCGCCTATCAAGGTAAAACCACTAGCCGGCCAGCGCTGAGCTGTCCAAAGTACAGGGTAGCGAGCTGTTTCCGGTGTTGGTCAGTTGATGGACAAATGAGACCGGTGAACCGGGAGTCGCCTGGATCTGCAGGTCCGGAACCAGGGTCAAGGCCTCCACCGGTTGGACGATTACACGAACAACATTCGAAGAGACGGTTTCGTAGCGACCAAGAGTAGGATTGTAATAACTGACAAAAGCCTGACTATCGATGATTGTACCGGGTGGGGGTGCTGCAGCATGCGATGGCGCCACTTCAAACGTCAAAAAGAGACAGAGTGAAAGCAGAACGATACACAGCTCTAGACACAGCTGAACGCTCCGCGAATGCAAAATGTCCCTGTGCAATCTTCCGGCATTTTCACCAATTGTCTGTTTCTTTTGAAACAATAGAAACCTCAGTTGCCACAAGAAAAAATAGTATTCTTTGCGTGTATGTCGAAATTCCGCAAAACCGGAAAACTTTCTCCGGAGAGTACCCCGGTTGTCAGCGGTTTTTCAGCCAGATCGCGATCAATCAATACAAACAGACAGCTGGTACCATTGCTCCCCCTCCAGAAAAAATCGGGAGAGGGAGCAATGGAAATACGACTAACGATTTATTTGAACGCCAAAGGTTATTACCGCAGATTGTCCAGGTGTAAGCGTACCGACAGTAACGCTGACGGTTCCGGAGCTGCATTGCGACGGTGTTGAGGTAACCGTCCCGACAGTAGTAGCAGCCACTCTGAGACCACCGGTGGCAGGGCAGTTAGTGGCAGCATTGTACACGGTATTTTCTGGAGTACTGTCGCTGACGACAAGTCCGGAAACATCGGCAGTACCGACATTCTTGGCCGTTACTTGATAAAGAATGCATGCCCCGGGAACCGCACCGGTTGTAAGAGTGGTTAGCGCGTAGGGGGTTCCCCCTGTGGCTCCGGCACAACCGGAGTCAAGGGCCTGCAGCTTGGTCAGGGTAACCTGACCGGAAATTACGGATGAAGTCGCAGTCGCGCTGGCAGCAGCCGGAGCAGCGGCAGCGGAGATGATGCCGAAAGTGGTTGCGGTGAGGGTCGTGGCATCGCTGTCGCCAAGTCCGGCTCCGGCCGGGGCAAAAACCTTCAGAAGCAATGAAGCGCTCTGACCGGCGGTAAGCCCGCCAAGGCCGGCAAGGTCAACGATAACCGGCTCCCCGGCATCAATCTGGTTGTTGCCGTTAACGTCTTGATAAAGAACAGAAGTCCAGCCTTGTGCTACCAGTGAATCGGCCAACCCGAGAATAACTTTACTGTCGGTACTGCCGTCCGGTGTCCCTGCGGTGGCAACGGTACCTTCTGTGACGTTGCCGTTATTGGTGACGGTCATGGGATAGACCACGGTTCCGCCAGGGAAAACCTGGCCGCTCTGGTTATTGGTAGCGGAAAGGGCGCGAATGGTATTTACCAAAACGCCGCTGTGAAGAGTGTCGCCTGCACCACTGGTGGGTGAGAGTGCCCGGAAATACAAATCCCTCTCACCTGCGGAGGCGTTTGCGGGCAGACTGACCACAGCACAGACCGTGGTATTGGCACCGGCATTCACAACACCGGTGTTTGAGATCACTGCCCCTGTTGCGGAACAGTTAGCCGCAAGCCCGCTTGCATCAGCCCGGAAAGTAACCGACCAGCCGCTCCACATGGTTGCGGGAGCAAAGGAACTATTCTGACTGACAGCAAGATTGAAGGTATCGGCTATGCCGCTGGTATTGTTGACCTTGACAATGAAAGTACTCGTGGAACCGGGGTTTGCCGCCTGAACCGATACGGCAGAGGCTTCCGGACCTGCTCCGAAACCGGTAGTTGCAGCATTGCCCGAGGCAGCAGTACCCGGCGGCGTACTGTCGCTACGGGCGGTATTCAGGGTAAGATCGATTGTATTGGCGGTAATGGATGTCAATATAAGGTTCGCCGGGTCAGTTTTGCTGCCGTCGAATTTGGACACGGCGGTAAGGGTTGCACTATAAGGACCACCTGTTGCCCCTGCGGGAAGAATCGCCTTGATCACCACCGGGTAGGAACCGCCAGCTGCAAGTGCGCCAGTATCGGGGGTACTGTTACCGTTAGTATCGATGAGAGGGGTTACGCCATCGGTCTTATACAGGTTGAATGTCGTACCGGATGGAAAAGTACCGTTCACAACACTGATATCGAAGGAATCACTGCCATTTCCGGTGTTATAGACCGTTGCGTTGAATGTCACCGTTCCGCCCTGCGGAGCAGTGGCAACGGTAATATCATCGTAAGTGCCACCATTGTTTCCCGCTCCTGAACCATTATTGGCCACAACACCTGCTGTCTGGTTAACAGTAAGAGTTGCGGGGTTGGTAGAACCGGTTGCAGTTGTGGAACCATCATCATAGCTGAAAGAGGCCGTATTAGAGACCGGTCCGGGCAGTGTGCCCGATGGTATGTTCACCTCAAAGGTCAGGGTTCGTGTCTCACCGGGAAGCACCTGATTTATAACAGCGGTAACTGTTCCTGCGGAAAAACTGTAATCGATGGTATACGCGCCTGAGGTCTGGACTCCGTCAACGGCATCGGTGAGGGCGGTGGAACCGGTTACACTCCAGCGGGCCTGACCGGCCCCGAGACCAGGGTAATAGGTGACACCCGCAGGGATTATGTCGGTGATGGTAAAATCCGTGGCAGTGGCGTTACCGGTATTGGTATAGGTCAGGGTGTAGGTTACCGGACCGGTGCCGGCATTAGCACTTCCCGGCGTGACCGATTTGGTCATATTGATGATAGCGTTACTACTGACGTTTACGGTATCAATATTGGAGGTGGTCGGATTTGGGGCAAAACCGCTGGTCGCAGTTACCGTTATCGTCTCGTCGTTTGAGGATGTTACCGAACCGGGCACGGTCGCTGCCACGATAAAGGTGAAGGTAGCACCCGCTGCCAGCGGTCCGCTGGAAGTGATCGCCGTGAAGTTGTCCGGCACGCCATCGCCGTTGGCGTCAAGATAGACGGCAAGGTTGCTGAAAGTTATTGTGCCGGAACCGGCATCGACCGCACCAAGAGTGAAAGTGTCGGTACCATTACCGGTGTTGCTGAGAGTGTGGGGATAATAGACGGTGCCGCCCGGTGCAACGACCTTAGTCTGGGAACTGGTGAGTTCAAGACTGGCAACCTGCTGCACAACGGTCTGGATAGTGTTCGACGTTGCAGTACGTACCACATTTGAATCATCGGTATAGGTCGCTGAAGCCTGGTTGCCGATGGAGGTTCCCGCCAGTGGTGCGGCCAGAGCCGGTTGTGTCATGACCAGGCAGAGCAGAATCAGGGTTGCAGGCAGAAAGGCGAACGCCGTGAATAATTTCCGGCGAGCCTTGCCGCGAGACGATGCAATCGGTGTCAGTGTCATTTTTGGTCTCCCTTTCATAGTGATTCTCATTTATTTTTCGAGTCAGATGTGATGACTACCGGACCACTAAGGTCGTTCTTGATTCTCATGCGAGCCTTGGCAGTGATACTGGCACCCGGCGCAAGCTCCTGAAAGCTCCAGCGCAGAAAACGATATTCCGCTGCGGGGACTTCACGCATTACAAGGGAGCCGTCGGAAAGCCTGACCTTGCGTTGCAAAGGTATTTTCGAAAAGGTTTTGCCGTCAAGGCTTGCGCTGACATTGGCAGGTACCGCCGAACCTGGGATATATTCCATCTCCACGGGAACCGGCAGCCTCCCTTGAAGACCACGGGCTATTGCCTTTCCAATGTTCTTATAAACAATTCGGTATTCGATAATCTCACCAGGCTTTGCAACATCGCCAGAAGACTGTGTTTCCTGTCCTTGGCCCGTCTTGATTACTCGTTGGGCAGTGAGTTGGGCAGTAATATTCGGCTGGTCAGCAGACCAGGCCGGGGCGGCAGCGAACATCAGCAGACTCAAACAAATAACGAAATAGCGCATGATTTTATTTTCTCCTTTTTCATTAGCAACAGCATTTTTCCTGGGCACCAGGATCTAGCAAAAGATATAATAATAGCTCCATCAGGCAGGAAATTCGCAGACCCGACCCTTATTGCCTGGCGATATATTATCTCTGCGCCACATACCAACTGAAAGCCGACGACTTTCCCTGATTGTCGAAAACACTTACAACTGCCCGGTTTTCTAACACTTAATAGGTTTATTTACTTAAAATTTTCTTATCATAATGTGTGGCGCAGAAGTATAAGTATTTCTATGGCGATATACAAGGCCACAGTTTGTGATAATACCTGACGGGACCTGACATGTAACAGAAGGGGAATCGAATTACAGAAAGCAGGAAGAACTAATGAGAGGGAGGCTACACGGAGAACACAGAAAGGAAGAAACTCCTGACTTGACAATATTTTGACTTTAATAGTAGAGTTGCGTCGTCTTCATTATAAATAATTTGCTCACAACAAAATAACACTATACGGACCGCACATGCTGAGGTCACAATGAAGCGAGACGCAAGAATCAGGGTACTAGTTGCTGAAGATCAAAAAGAAGTGCGGGAAAGACGGGTTAATGCCCTCAACCTGGGAGGCATTGACACAGTAGGAGTCGGAAGTGGCATGCACTTCTATCGAGCCCTTTCTGAATCCTGTTATTCCATTGCCGTACTGGATACAGGACTTTCGGACCAGGACCCCTACATACTGGCGGAGTATTGCAAGAAAAACACCTGCATGGGAATAATCATGATCTCCGGCAGGTCCACTGTTGAAGAACGCCTCCAGGGTTACAAATCCGGCGCCGACATATATCTGGAAAATCCTGTGGACCCACGAGAGTTGACAGCCGTTATCCTTCGACTGGCAAACCGCTCCGCTGGCTTGGGCTGCTCAACAGCAAAAGCTTCCCCGCCCGACTCATGGCAACTGCTTAAAAATACTTGGCAACTGGTCACCCCGCTTGGCTCACCCATCAGCCTTACCGCCAAGGAAATGCAGTTTCTGACCTGCCTTGCAGAGGACCCAGGCAAGCCGGCGAGACGTGATTCCATCTTTGATGCACTCGGCTACAGAAATGACGAATGCGCCAATCGCGCCATGGATTCACTGGTACGCAGACTACGCAGGAAAGTCGAAGAAAACTGCTCCCGCCCCTCCCCTATCAAGACAATACGCACCCAGGGTTACTGCTTTACCGCATCTATCTTCATCTCCTGATGACCCACACTTGTGAGTTATCACTATTGGTTACGACCGGCCATAACCCCGCCATCCACATTCCAAATGGCACCTGTTACCCAACTGGCTTTATCCGAAAGCAGAAACGCGATCACCGCTGCCACATCTTCAGGTTTCCCAATCCGGCCAATCGGGTGAAAATCATTGAAACCCTGCAGGACCTCGTGAATCTCTTCCGGCTTGATGAAAGCACCGTAGATTGGCGTCTCCACTACGGCGGGTGCCACGGCGTTGACCCGTATGCCATGTCCGGCCAACTCCATGGCCAGATGCTGCGTCAGGGAGTGCAGACCGGCCTTGGCCATCGAATAGGCCGACGAAGGAGTAGCCTTGATTGCCTGATGAGCCCACATTGACCCGATGTTGACGATCGACCCACCACCGCTTGCGGCCATATTCTTCGCCACCTGCTGGGTCACAAAGAAAATAGCCTTGTTAAGATCCAGATAGGCGTCATAGTCCTCACCCGTGTGCTCTAAAAAAGGCTTGGGCGAGAAAACACCCGCTGCGTTGACCAAGTATTTCACGCCCTTCATCTCGTCTCGCACATGGCAGATCAAAGCTTCCAGCTCTCCCCTGTTTATCAGATCGCACTGAAAGGTACGAACTTTTTCGGAAGTCTCGAACGATGCCTGTGCTCCTGCCAATTTCGCAGGATTTCGACCAACCAGTGTCACTGCGACGCCTTTTTTCACTAGAATCCTGGCTGCCGCCAGCCCCATGCCGCTGCTCCCCCCAAGTATCAATGCCTCTTTTCCTGAAAAACTCATGTATAATTCCTCCTTGCTCATATCCCAAATGGATCATGTTTCGAGCAGACATGCTTCTGTATCAGCCCTGTATTCATAATAACGCACCTCAATCAGGTTCATCTCAGGGTCACGAAAATAGATCGAAACTCCGGTTCCATGAGCTCCCCAACGTTCAACAGGACCCTGCTCAATAATTACACCGAGATGGTCAAGCCTGCCGATGAGCCTTGTTACGTCTTCTTTGTTTCCCGAGAGGCAGAAGTGATTGAGATTTGTTTCCGCTTTTTCACCTTGTGATTCGGTATGTACCGGTTTACCGGGGAACAGATCAATAATTGTATCCATGTTGACCCGCACAGAGGGGAACGACACTTTACCTTCACGGTACATTTCGAGCCGTTCAGCTGAAAATCCAAAAACAGTGCAGTAAAACACCAGCATTTTTTCAACGTCCGTGCAATTCAGGACAATATGGTCCATCAGAAAATTCATGGTTAACCATCCTCCCTCTGTTCCTCGGCAGGATAGACAATCGTGGTGCCTTTTATCCGAGCAAAAGAGGTAAGTTCATGGGCAACAAGTTTTGATCTTCCCATGATGTGAGCAACGCTAATACCTCGTACCACTAGGGCGTCGGCTATAAGTGATCGGTGACACCGCCAAGGCAGCGCCTCGGCACACATGACAGCGATTCTTTCCTTATTGCCTAACGTCATCAGCTTCTCAATATTTTCGGCAAACTCTTCGGTTTGCATGTAGTCCGCAAAACCGCGAAACGATTCGTTGTGCCATCCACTGTTTGGTGAATCTGCATTGGGGTGGCGGAGGCCGCCTAAACCTGGCAGGTGGGTGTACAGGATGTCTTCAGCCGCGAGGGCTTCAGGAAGCGTATCACTATTGAACTGCGGGTTGTACCGGGAACGTGGGACTGTGCGGACATCAACAAGCCTTGCAACACCATGCGCCAGCAGTAACGCCTTGAGTTCTTCAACGGACCGTGTGGAGTGGCCGATCGTTAACAGTACATATTCATTTTCAAGGGAGCCGTTAATCGGCCCGAAACGTCTTGACATGTATTTCCTCGCCATGCTGAGTTGTCGGATCCTTGATGGCCTGCTGGTACAATATCTTGCTAAAACTGTGACTCTTCTCTCATGGATCGCCAGGTCAGAAAAGCCGCAACCAGCATGGGAAAAGCGCCCAGACATATAAAAATGATGTCGGCAGGCAGGCGCAGCCACTCAAGTATCCTGATGGAGTGCAGAAACTCCGGTCCTCTGGCATGCCAGTAGCCGTTGTTCAGGACATCCACAAACTGCAGTACTCCCCCGGGAAAGAGACTCGTCACAACCATCAGGCCAAGTCCCACATTCAATCCCCAGAATGAAATCCGGATATATTTCTCTGATTTTAACCATTGTTCATCTGTTGATACCTGACGCATGGCAAAAACCATAAGCGCCAGCGCCAGCATGCCAAAGACTCCCATCATCGCGGCATGGCCGTGGTTTGGTGTCAGCATGGTACCCACCTCGAAATAACTGACTATGGGCAGGTTGATGAGAAAGCCAAAGACCCCGGCGCCGACAAAATTCCAGAAGCCGACTGCGATAAGAAAATAGAAGGTCCATTTGTGCGGGATAGTATTCTTGCTATTGCTGCTGTCGCCTCTTGATCTGGTTACTTTTATGAAGTCCCAGGCATCGAGGGTGAGCAGGGTGAGAGGCACGACCTCCATCGCGGAGAACATTGCCGCAAGGGCCATGGTAACGGTTGATTGTCCGGTCCAGTACCAGTGATGTCCGGTTCCGATAATTCCGCTACCCAGATACAGGATGGCATCCAGATAAACGACCCGTGAGGCAGTGAACTGGGTAATGAGGCCAAGTTGGAAGAATATCACAGCGACCATTACCGTTGCGAACAGCTCAAAAAAACCTTCAACCCAGAGATGGATGATCCAGAAACGCCAGTTATCCACCACCGAGAAGTTGCTGGCACTGCCGAAAAACATCGCCGGCAGGTAAAAGAGCGGAATGGCTATGGCGGCCAAAAGAAACAGAGACGAAATCTCATTTCGTTCGGGATCCTTCCGAACCGGAGCGATCTCCCTGAAAAGGAGGAAAAGCCAGAAGACCAGACCCAAGGCCAGCAGGAGCTGCCAGACACGCCCCAGGTCGAGATATTCCCAACCCTGGTTACCTAACCAGAACCAGAACTTACCGAGCAGTTGATAGACACCGAACAGCTCACCCAGGAGACTGCCGAATACGACAACTATCAGTGCCCAAAACAAAAGATTGATGCCCCTGACTTGTCCTTTCGGTTCTTTTCCTCCCAGTGAACAAGCGAGAAAAAGCCCGCCCGCCACATAGGCTGTCGCCATCCAGAAGACTGACAATTGCAGGTGCCAGATACGAAAAATGTTGCCCGGGAAGTACTTGGAAAAGTCTATACCGAAAAAACTTGAGGGGTCGGCACGGTAATGCGCGGTTGCTCCCCCGACCAGGACCTGCAGCAGGAAAAGTAAGGCAACTGCAAGAAAGAATTTTATGATGGTTCGTTGTGTTGCCGTGGCGGTCCCGGGAGAAAGCATGGGTCGAATTTGAGCATCTCGTGCTTTCCAGCCGAGGTAATTGAATTTCCCAAAGGCAAATAGTACTGCGGCAATGCCACCAAGGAGGGTAATGAGGCTCAGTGTGCTCCATAAGATAGAGGCGCTGCTCGGTGTATTTCCCGCTGCAGGGTCGTAGGGGAAATTATTAGTGTAGGAGTAAGGTTTCCCTGGCCGGTTGGCAACGGAAGCCCAGGCTGCCCAGGCAAAAAAAGCTGTCAACTGACGGAGTTCCTCAGGATCTTTAACCTGACCCACCATCAGGCCGCCGTTCAGCGAAGGGTTCAGGAAATAAGACGTCCATTTCGCGATCTGGCCATTGAACGAAGCAATTTCTTCGGGTGTATAGACTAGATTGTGCGTTTCGGCCGAATAGCGGTTCTCCTTGAGCAGACGCCGGACCTCAGCGTTGACAGTCTCCCTTTCGATCGGTGACAACTCCTTCACACCCTGCCGAAAATCCCTATGGGCAAGCATTTCACCCGCATCCAGGGTCAAGATGTGCAGGTATTCGGCGGAAAAATCTGGGCCGAGGTATGCGCCGTGCCCCCAGATGGAGCCATTTTCCATAAGACCGTGTTTGAGGAAGACCTGTTGACCGGCCAGTATGTCAGAACCGCGGAATAGCGTATCACCGTTAGCGCTTACGACCTTGTCCGGGATCGGCGGTGCATCCTGATAGGACCTGACGGCTATCCAGATCAGGATGGAAAACCCGACTATCAGTACGATAATTACTGAAATTCTCCACCAGGGAGACAGGCTTTCCGTACTGTTTCCTGAGGACATTGACGACCTCCTCTCCGATGTCTGCAATCGAAAGCACAACAGCCTCTCACCGGATCAGACTCCGTTAGTCATGGCCGAAAATCATTTTTTGCACCTCGACACCGTCAAATGCATTGAGCTTGGCTGCAAGCTCATTGTAGACAGCTGGTTCACCAACCATTTCCAGGATAAGCAGGCCGGAACCGGCACAAAAGCTTTCCGTCACTTCATGGAGCCCGATCCTGGTCTTAATGTTGCATCCGTAACTGGTCAGTATTTTCTGGATTTCCGGCGCATCTTTGACCCTGTTTTGAATGTGGATTCCCAAAACGACGTGTTCACCATTCTTCATTGTGTTTCTCCTTTCGCTCCTTGAATTAAAACTTCAATGGATAGTGTAGCACCTGAGAAAGAATTTAAAAGCTGCGAAGGAAGTGTCTCTGAAATACTTCTGTTTTTTCTTGAGCTGAACTCCGGGCTGGGGTAAGGTTTTAGCGACATATCCATCTGGATTAAAATGTGCTTTGGATCGTTTTGAAGAGACGATATTGACAGGAGGGTCTTGATATGAAGATAACCACTCGTGAACTTGAGGATCTGACAGCCAGGGCTGTACAACGTTTTGGCTACAGCGAGGATGAAACACGGGCCATTTGCGAGGTACTGCTCTATGCACAACTGCGCGGCAACAACCAGGGAGTGGCGAAACTCATCGGCAAGGGAATCCCGAAGGACCCGAGCGCCGGCGAGATCGTCATCGAAAAGGAGACACCAATCTCCGCACGGATCAACGGCAACCGAAATCATGCCATGGTCGTGGTGAAGAAAGCCCTGGAGATCGTGATCGAAAAAGCAACAAAAAACGGCTTCGGCATCGCCGGAACCTTCAATACCAATACGTCCTCAGGTGCCATCGGCTATTTTGCCGCGGAACTTGCCCGGCAGGGATTGATCGGTTTTGTCTTTGGCAGGTCACCCGAGCGGGTAGCCATGCATGGTTCCTATGAACCGGTATTCGGCACCAACCCCCTGGCGGTTGGCATTCCGGCAGACCCCGACCCCATTGTCCTGGACATGTCCACGGCAGCCATCTCCTTTTACGGTTTGGTGGAAGCTTCAACGGCCGGCAAGGACATCCCGGATGACGTTGCCTATGACGCCGAAGGAAAGCCGACCAGCAACCCCAAAGAAGCTATTCAGGGCGCAATTCGCTCCTTTGACCGGAGCCACAAGGGTTCCGGACTGGCCCTCATAAACGAGATACTGGGCGGCCCCCTTGTCGGAGCGGCTTTCTGTGGCCTCGGTGACAGCAAGGGAAACTGGGGACACCTGATCTACGCCATTGACCCGGATATTCTCGGAGACCGCGAGGATTTCATACGGAACGTGGGTGAAATCATTGCCCGGGTGAAAGGGACAAAGAAACTGCCAGGGGTTGGGGAAATATTTGTTCCGGGGGAACGGGGTGCACAATGCGCACGACAACACCGGAAAAGTGGCATGATCGAGATTGAGGACAACCTGCTGGCTGAGTTGCGTGGGGTTGCAGGAGTTGCGCAGGTATGAGGCTACTCGATTGGCCGAATTCCTGCTAATCGTAACCGGAAAGGATCGAAACCATGAAAAGAATGAGAACAATTGTCTTGGTTGTCCTGGTAACAGGTCTCTGCGTACTGGGAAGCGTTGGGGCGGCACGCACCGAAGAAACCACCTCCCCACGGGATATTGAGATTGCCCGCCAGGTGGAGACTCTCCAGGAAAAGATGCTCAACGACACAGACATCATGGCACTGATTGGCGAACTACAGAACGATCCAGAAATGCAGCGACTCCTTAATGATCCAACCGCAGTCGATGCGGCACAGAGAGGCGACATATCTGCCTTGGTCGCGAACCCGCACTTCATGCAGTTGCTCGACAATCCCCGCGTCAGGGAAATCCAGCGAAAAGTATCCCCGTAGCGGAAACAAACGAACAATTCTTAGCCGACAGCTGGTAATTCCCGCAATTTTATTATTTTCAAGGCATGAATTTTCCCCAACATCATCAAAGTTCTTGACATTGGGATCAAAGTTGGTACGGTTACACAATTGTCCGGTTCTACATCGGGTAAAATCACATTTTTCAGGAGAGCGTACGAAAATGGCAATTGGAAAAGTAAAATGGTTTAACGACGCAAAGGGTTTTGGTTTTCTCGAGCAGGAGAATGGTGATGATGTGTTTTGTCATTTCTCTGCGATCACTGGAGATGGATTTAAATCCCTGCAAGAAGGGGATGATGTAGAATTCGATGTGGTCAACGGCCCCAAAGGGTTGCAGGCATCTAACGTAAGAAAAATTTAAGCACACCGCACATACGTTTCAAAAAGCCCCTGCACTTCAGGGGCTTTTCTTATTTCAGGGCACCCTCATTTCAATATTAAATACGGCAGGGACCGAATTTTAACGTTACCGGCAGACGACTATATTCGCCGTATTTGAGGTTAAATCAAAGACCACCTTCACCTTCTTTTCTTTCAGCTGCTGAAGTACCTGTTCAACCTTGTCCTCCAGAGAATACTCGGAATCACTCAGTTCAGACCACTCCCGCGTTACAAATTCTTCGATGAGGTTCCGCAAGGTCTCTGGACTCAATGAGTCAAAAGGGACATCCACACCCTGTTCATTATGGTCGGTTTGGTTTTTTGTAGCCATCGTACACCTCGGAAAATAGAAGCTAGTAAAGTTTTCAGTCCCGTTCGGCGACCCTCCGGAGCTTTTACGATTGCCAATCATGGCAGGTTATTCTTGAAGTACTTTAGCAATTGCTTGAGCAAAAGCCGTTCATCATCCCGCCGCCAGGCAACCGAGAAGTCGATTGCCTCCAGTTTTTCCCGACAGGTATAAACAATGCCCCAGGATGTGACAGGCTTGCCACATCAGCTGGCATCAGACACACACCATCCCCTGAGCAGACAATTGCCAGAACCTCCACCAGGCTGTCAGCCTGGTAGTGTACATCCGGCCTGAATCCGGCCACCTGGCAGGCGTTGATGATGGTTTGGTTTCTGCAAGGGAAACTCTCCTCACTGTAGCCGACGAATTTGTCTTGCTCCAATTCCTTCAGACTGATCCGCTTCCTGCCGACCAAGCGATGTGTCGCCGGGATTACCGCTTCCAACTTCATCTCAAACAAAACCGTTGTTTCAAACTCATCACGCACCGCACCGCATGGTTTGCCGATCATGCCAAGCACGTTTGCAGCATAGTACTTGTAATGATCGGTATCCTTGTGTTTTTCCAGGACAGCCGTGCTCTCCCAGATTTCATAGAAGACGAAAACCGCAGGATCCTTATTATCCTGACACAAATGGTATTCGATGCAACCTGCTTCTTTCCTTGTCGGCTCGACCATTTTGAGGAGCTCCCTTTTAACGGTCTCCACAGACTCTTTTCTCGCCGCAAGCCTTGCTACTACCGTTATTTCACTCATACGTGACCGTTTCTCCTTTCAGGTTTTCATTTCTCTTTTTCGCAGAAGCACTGGTGCACGGCTTCGTCGACTGGCTTTCTAACACTTTTAGGTTGCAGAAATTTTCCAAGGGGGCAGACTCATCCACCTACCTTTGACATGTCGAACGTTTCGCGAGCTGAATCTGCGCCTGAGAGGAGGCTCTTTTTCGGCTTCCTGGAGACTATTTCGCGCAGGGCCTCTTCAAGGGCAGTTCGGTCGCCGTTCCTCACTATCGATTTCAGATCAAATTCCGTGTTGTCGAAAAGACATCCCCTGGCCATGCCTGCTGAGGTGACCCTGATACGATTGCATTCGCTGCAGAAATGGCTGGAGACAGGTGTTATTATTCCGATTGCTCCAACCGCACCATCTATTCGATATATTTTTGAAGGGCCGGACAGATAATCCTCCTTATCGAGCGGTTTAACCCGGTACGTACCGGCTATGCGCCGGAGTATTTCCTCTCCGGGAACAATCAGCGAATGCCAATCAGGATCCTTCACAACAGGCATATACTCAATGAATCGCACCGTGTATGGCTTTACCAGGGTAAGGCCGGCAAAGTCCACAACCTCATCATCATTCATGCCGCGCATGACAACCACGTTTAGTTTGATCGGAAACCCCGCCTCTTCCGCTGCGCGGATTCCCGCAAGTACCTTCTCCAAGTCCCCGCACCTGGTGATGCAGGCAAAGGTTTCCGGGCGCAGGGAATCGAGGCTTATGTTCAGACGCTGAACTCCGGCTTTCCTGAGGCCCTCCGCCATTTCCGGCAGAAGCACTCCGTTTGTGGTCAGTACAAGCTGACGTAATTGCGGGATTTTAGAAACTTTTCGCAGAAAATCGAGGATACCGTTCCGTATCAGTGGCTCGCCGCCGGTGACCCGAATCTTCTCTATGCCGATCCCTGCCGCGGTCTCGGCCAGTAACATCAATTCCTCGTAACTGAGGATATCTTGGTGCCGCACTTTACGGACACCTTCGGCCGGCATGCAGTAGATGCAGCGCAGGTTGCAGCGGTCGGTAACGGAGAGACGGAGATAATTGATCTTCCTGCCAAATGAATCAATCAGTGCCATTTGTCAAATCCTCTGGTCTGCGCAAACGCGGGAGTAACCTGCTTAAAGTTACGGGCGCCTGTCAGGGCGCCCGCAATCGTATTTTCAAAGAAAACTCATCGCTGACAATTCTCAGAAATTCCAGAATTCGTCGATTTCCTCACCAGTCATATCCCACACCGCATTGTGCGGCGGGATGGGTTCTTCGAAAAATTCGGGCAAGCGGTCATCCTTGTTGGTAAAGCCAGCCTCAAGGTTGAACTCATGCTCGACCTTGAGGATATGCTTCCCGAGCGCGATTACATCATCGCCGGTCAGGTTCAGACCGTAGCGAGCATTGATCATTTCGTAGATTGCCGCGAAGCATTCCGGAATATCCAGCGCCGGAAATGCCACGAAGATGCAGAGCCCGGTACTGTCAACGGCAGCAGTGGCAATCTGAAGATTCCTTGACAGTTCGACCTGACCTTCCTTCTGGAGAGGATCAACAAACCCGCCCACCTTAAGGATATTGGTGGCAATGGTATAGCCAGCAGTATGGTCAGCGCCCATGGTTGAAGTGGCATAGGTGATACCGATACCCTTGACGGCGCGCGGATCATATGCGGGGATGCCCTGATTCTTGACAACGGGGATCCTGGTAAGTCCGTACGCCCGGCCCACGAAACCGGCGCCGTTACCGAGGATACGGCCTAGCGGAGTCGCTTGACGGATCTCTTCGTTTATAAGCCGATAGGACTCCTTACCGTCCCCCCAAGCGAGGATGCCCGCTTCCATGGCGACGCTCATCAGCACGGCCCCCTCAATGGAATCGATTCCCACGTCGTCCATGGCATTGTCGCATAGTGCAATGTCGTCCAGGTCGCTGATGTTGCAGGCGCAACCGAACCCCCAGATGGTCTCATACTCGAATCCTGATGTCACATACTCGCCCTCTTCGTTCAAATACAGCTGTGAACACTTGATAATACAGCCGGCATGGCAGCCGTGGCTCGGGTTGCCGCCCCGCGCTACAATCACGTCGTGCATGGTCTCTCCGCAGATCTTTTCCGGGTGATCAACGGTACCGTAACGGAAGTTTTTGGTTGGAAGTCCGCCAGCCTCGTTCAGGATATTGATCAGGACGTTTGTCCCGTAGGTCGGCAGACCCTGTCCACTGACGGGATGATCGAGAAGTGCCTTGGCGAATATCCGGGCTTGCTGCTTGAATTTTTCCGGGTCGGCAATGGTAAAACCGGGACCGCCTGTGTCGTCAATGGTAATATATTTGATCTTCTTAGAGCCCATGACAGCACCCCCCCCGCCGCGTCCGTGGCTTCGGATATTGCAGTCCGGATCCTTCACGGAAATATTGGCCGCAGCCATTCTGTTCTCTCCGGCAGGACCTATGGATAGTACGCCGATCTTCTTGCCAAGGCGATCGCTCAGAGTCCTGATGACCTCATAGTTCCCCTTACCGATGAATTCCGTATCTTCCTTTATGGTGGCGCCGTCCTTGTTGATGTGGATCGAGTACCAGGTATCTTCCTTCGGTATCCCTTCGATGATCACCGCCTTGATCGCCAGCCGCGTCAGGTTCTGCGCGGCAGTCCCGCCGGCGTTGGCCTCCTTGATGCCACCCGTCAGAGGGCTCTTGAATCCGGCAGAAAGGCGGCCTGAGTTCGCGGCCGCCGTGCCTGTCAGCAGTCCGGGAGAGAATATAAGCTTGTTGTACTTGCCCAGTGGCTCACAGGTAGGTGGCACTTCTTTGGCCACTACCGTAGATGTAAGACCTCTACCTCCCAGCCCTGCCCACTCATCAGGAACCGCTTCTGTGCTTGTACTAAGAGTAGACATGTTTACCCGAATAATTTTTTCAGCCATGATTTTCTCCTTTTTCAAACAATTCGAATTCTCAGACCATCTTCGTTATTTAGCAAAGTATATAACGTTCTGAAAGAATGTCTTCTCTACAAGGATTTTTTTCTTTAGAAGAATTGGAGAAAGCGCCAAGATCACTTGACTTCCTTCGTGACCGTCAGCAATCAGGCGCGCGAATTCATTTGGTACAAGCTCTAAAGACCGTGTCGACAGGGTATTCACAGCTACTCACTTGCTTCTTCGCAAATTTCAGATATACAAATAATGAATAGTACTATTGATCATGCTCACAATGAATAGGTTTGCACTACAGGGAAATCTTTTGAACCAACGGGAGAAATCATGAGACGACAGAGCTTTTTTCGGCTCCTTCGCGCCATCTTTACGCTACTCATTCTAACGTCCATTCCGGCAGTAAGCGTGGGGGATGAGGCTCCAAACAGCTGTCGCAACTGCCATGAGGACGCCGAAAAAATGGCGGCGTTGGGTTATCCGCACTTCACGATCACATGGCAGGAAGTCGAGACACAGACCGGAATGCCGGCAGATTGCAGTGATTGCCATCTCGGAAATCCGTCCCAGACCGGAAAGACCGAAGCTCATGAAGGAATGGGACGTCTGCTCCTGCTGCGAAAAAAGGGCTTGAAGGCCGAGACCACTGATCGGAAATTCCCGCTTGAAGAGAGCGGAAACAAGGTTACCCGCCTTTTATCCATGACGGAGAAGAATGGCAGGAATATCGTTGACTCTTCCGTTACCACGATCCTTTATCAGGACAGACGTTCCGACACCCTCTCGCAGAATTTCGCCATCATGGAAAAGACCTGCGGTAAGTGTCACCCGCAGGAATTTGCCGAGTTCCGTACCAGCAACATGGCGCGCAACGCAAAGCAAAGCCTCTACAAAGGCTGGAACGACAAGAAACACGGCCCCCATAACTGCGGTGTCTGGTTCGCGGATAACTACGATGCGATTGCGGCCAACACGACAGTGCCTTATACACGGGAAATGAGCTCCCTCAACCAACGGGCCTGCAACACCTGCCACGTCGGCTGCCTGGATTGCCATTTTGACCCACAAGGGAAGCAAAGCACGAACCCGAAGATGGGCATGCATACCTTTAACAGAACACCGAAACCGGAGAGTTGCTACGGCGGCGGCCGGGGATCCCTTTGTCACTCAGGTCCGGAAGATCGACGACGCGGTGCAGGGTATTTTGGCGGGCCTTTTTCACATCCGGAGGGCATGGAGCAGGACATTCATATCGGCAATAAGGTCGGCTGTCTCGACTGTCACGACAGCAGCCGAAAGAACAAGTCATTGGGTCATGCCACCATCATCCGCCAGGCCACCTGTAGCAGTTGTCACAAGGATGCTGTTCAAAGTAATGCTGCTTCCGTGCACAAGAAACTCTCCTGCGAGGCCTGCCATGTGAGTAACGTCGCAGGGTACCAGGCCACATTCTGGGGACCCGGCATCCTGGCCGGCACAAATACCCCCTACTACAAATACAATGGCTATTACGGAATCATGAAGGAGCCGATCCTCATCAAGGATCAAAAGGGGCGCTGGATACCGGTTAAACCATTCCCCATGGCAGTTCTGAATCAGAAGTCCGCGGATCTGAAACCCGGCTTGCACTGGCGATATCCGGCAAATCTGCCGAACCTGCAGCGGACTGACGATGCCTGGGGATACGTGGGATTATTCGACGGTCTACCGGAAAACAACAAGGCACTCCTCTGGATCCAGATGGATAAGATGTCCCATAAGTACGGCAAAAGCCGCAGCTGCGATTCCTGCCATGGCTCGAAAGATGGTGAACAGCGCCAGGAGGTCAGATGGGATTTCAGCGATAAAGGAGCATTTCCTTTTGAGGGCAGCCATACCGTACTCGCCAACAACAAAGGACTGTTCATTATGGATATGAAGGCGGACGAGGCTATCGAAGTGAGCGACGGCTACACGCTTTCCAGCCTGGCTCCCTGGTTTTATCTGAAGGATAAATGGTACATCGAGGGGAATTTCGCTCTACCGAAAATAACAGACCGAAAGAAATATGACAGTTTGCGCAAAGACACGGCGCAGGCCGTAAAGCTGAAGATCATTCACCGGTGACAACTCAAACCGATGCAAAAATCAGGGTAAAGATCTCATTCAAAAATAACCGCCCCGGCATATACTGAAATTATTTTAGGTCTAAGAAAATTTAGCTTGACATGTCCCTGCCTCATCGACAATAGTACGCGCTCAACAGCATCCTCTCATGCGGGCAAACATGTATATTTCCCATTTGTTACGAACTACAGCGGCATTGATAATGATTTTGGCCATCGTTAACATGAAGGCCGGAAACTATTATTTACAAAGAGCGTTCCTCAAGCCGTTGCAGGAAATGTCTACTTGCCTTACCCCTGCGTTTTTTACTGATGACGGTGGCAAACACGCAATACATGACCACAAGCCTCCCAAAACTTCGTTTGCAAACAATGAAAGCCTCTCCGGCTTCGAGAACTTACTTCACATTTACTCTCCCGCTGCCTCACGCCTCTATTTTTCCGAGCCGTTTCAGTCACTTCCGGAAGTATTTACGGAAATTATTGTCCCTCCTAAAATATTGCCGCACACAACTTTCATTTTCAACGCCTAAAAATGAAGCCCGATGTTTCTTGTCCGGAATTGCCGGAGAGAAGCTCCTACTTTCAAACTGTTACGGGTTGTCCCGCCACCCTCTCTGCGGGCCGGGATCCGTGCGAAATATTTCGGAGGAATTCCATGAATAAATGGTCGATGTACGGGTGCGTCTTACTTGCGTCTTTTGTCTTTCTTGCTGCCGGCTGCGCAAAGCGCTCAACGATTCCCGATGAGTGTCTAGTCTCAGACGTGCCGAACAATGGCGCCGTTGCTGGCCAAGAAGATTCCGTAGACAACGGAAGAGAACAGGCTGTTGTTTCTGATGATTCAGCAGGCACAGACGCATCAATGGCAAAGAAAACCCTGGAGCCTGCATATTTTGATTTTGACTCCTGGGTTCTCAGCAGTGAAGCACGTGAAACGATACGGAAAAACTATGACTGGATGAAGACAAGTCCGGGAGTGAAGATTAGTATTGAAGGGCATACCGATGAACGTGGTTCTGATTCATACAACCTTGCTCTTGGTGAGAATCGGGCAAAATCAGTCATGAAGTATATCATTGCTCTCGGAGCAGACCCGGCACGTGTTTCGATAATCAGTTTGGGTGAAGAACAACCGGCCGATCCTGGTCAGAGTGAACAAGCCTGGGCAAAAAATCGCCGGGCTGACTTTGTCGTGCAGTAGAAAAGTTTTTTTCGGGGGCGGGTTCCCGCCCCCTTTTTCAGTGGTTCGCCCGACTACATACCTTCGCTGCAGGATATTTCATCGGTTCGTCGAGCACGACTACATCCCTGCAAATATAAAAGGCTTTCTGGATTCAGCATGCAGCGATAACAGCTGTGAAGAACTCAGAAATCGATGACACTTTAAGAGAAGACCATTGGCTCAAGGAAAAGATGGTGGGAATCAGTAATTACGTGAGTTCGTCACGTGTGCAGGTCTTACGACCCTTAATTGATTTTTCGCCTTGAGAACAGCCTAAGGAAAAGGGCTGTCCCTACCCCCCAGGCACCGTTTATCAGAAATGCCGTAACCAGCAGCGGAAGCCCCCAGCCACCGCCCATAGGGCGACCTTTAAGGGGAAGCACGATCAGCAATGCTACCAGTGAAGGAAGCACGGCACCGAATAGAAATGCCGCAACCCAGTAACCACCCCGGGAGGGGAACCTGCATTCCACAAATGCAAACAGTATCCCCCAGATTCCTCCCCAAAACGACAAGGAAAATACCGCCGGCAGCTCGAACGGGCTTGTTGCGGCCATTGAGAAGGGAGCAAACGGGGCCACACCCGCTTGCCACAATAACCACAGTGCAATTGGTGAAAAATCAGCGTGGCCAGGAAACCTGCAGCAAAGGCAGCTGCTATCCGTGCAAAATAATGGCCTTTGACTTTTTCATCAGTCATGATTTCATCACCTCTGGTAAGACTATAGCTCAACGCCGAAGGAACGCAATGGACCATGAATTATGCTTTCCAAATAAAGTGGACATCTTGCTGACAGCTCTTTTTGCCGTGACACACCGTAAATTACCAGAACAAGTTGGTAACGAAAGATCCTCTCGTACGCCATCCTGATCCGGCATTTCTGCTCAGACTGGTGTCTCCCGACAAAGGATACCGGTGGTAACCTGCCGCAATGCGTCAAGGGTGAACGGTTTCTGAATGAAACCATCCAACCCGTTTTCAGCTCCTTGCTCACCAATTCCTATTTCTGAAAAGCCGCTGGAAAGTACAACTTTGACATCCGGCTTCATAGTACGCAACTCACGGAATGCCTCCAGGCCCCCTTTGCGCGGCATGGAGGCATCAAGTATGACCAGGTCTATATTTTCAGCCTGGTCGCAGAATTTCCTGACAGCGTCTTCTCCATCCACTGCGGTAATAACAGTGAAACCGATTTCCTCCAGCATGACTTTGCAGATTTCGCGAACCATCGGCTCATCATCAGCCAGCAGGACATGTCCGGATAACAGCATCCCTGCTTCAATAGCATATCGGCCATCCGCGCGTAACGGAACGCCCTTGTTCGTGAGTACCGGCTCCAAGGCCGGAAACAACACCTTGATGACGGTTCCTTTCCCTGGCGAACTTTTCACTAGCAGTGCTCCGTGATGCCCACTAATAATGCCGAGAACCACTGACATGCCGAGACCCCGTCCGGTAAACTTGGTGGTAAAGAACGGATCAAACAGCCTCTGCAACGTGTCAGCGTCCATTCCACATCCGGTATCACTTACTTCCAGCCAGACAAACCTCCCTGGTGAGGGTTTTTCCTGAAGCCGACTGTTGGCCAGAAAATCCTTGTCGCATTCCCGAACACCTGTCGTGAGGATGATTGTGCCCGCATGATCACCGATCGCCTCGGAGGCGTTAGTAATCAAATTCATTATTACCTGCTGAATCTGTGCGACATCAGCCAGCACCGGAGGAACAGTGCGGTCAGGATGCAGTTCCAGCGTCAGTTTTTTGGAGATGGCGGCAGCGAACATATTTGCATTTTCTTCCATCAGGTCGCTCAGGTTCAATTCCAGAAGGGCAAAGGCTCCTTTGCCGGTATATGCCAGCATCCGGTTGGTTAGTTCCGTCGCTCGCTTGCTGGCGTTGACGGCATACTCGATGCTCCTGCGGACTTCTGACGTGCTGTCCAATTTAAGAAGAGCTAGATCAAGATTGCCCAGGATTACCATCAGCAGATTATTGAAATCGTGAGCTATGCCGCCTGCCAACACCCCCAGGCTCTCCAATTTCTGTGCGTGCAGCAGACGACTGTTCAGTTCCATGCGCTCTTCTTCGGCACATCTCAGGTCGGTAATATCCCGGGTCACACCGACGATGAAACGATTCCCGCCAGGATCCACATAACGGGACTTTCGAGTAATGACCTTTCGAACCACCCCGGTACCGAAATCGGTTACGTCTTCTTCATTGATATTACCCTCACCGCTATTCAGAACCAGATCGTCCTTTTCCCGGAAGACAGCCACCTGTTCTTGCGGGAAAAATTCATGGTCGGTCTTCCCGAGAATTTCGCACCTGGATTTATTGAACAAACTGCACGTGGCATCGTTGGCCAGCACATAGCAGTGCCTGTCGTCCTTGACAAAGACCGGATCAGCAATGACGTTGAGAATGTTGGATATGTAGTCCCGAGACCGGTAAACCTCGTCCTCTGCCTTCTTTCGGTCGGTTATGTCATTGCCGACACTGAGAATTTCCACGGTATTGCCGTCTTCGTCTCGAAAGGCGGCATGAGCCCAGTTGATCCAGACCCTGCGGCCGTCGTGGGTAACAGCTTGCTTGACGCTCGAACGGAAACCTTCCGGCTCGGCGGCAACGCCGGCAAGTAAAAGCTCCTGATCATTTTTGCTTCTGTCCTCCGGCGACGCGGAAATCTCCAGAAAAGGTCGACCAGCAAGCGCCCCTGCCGGGTACCCGAAAAAATCGGCTCCGAAGCGGTTAATATAGGTAATGCGCCCAGTGCTGTCCATCCTCAGAATGATGCTGCCGGAGTTCTCCACCAGCAAACGGTAGTGCTCCTCACTGGATCGGAGAGCCGCCATCCCTTCCAATAATTTACCGGTCATTTCGTTGACATGACTATTCATGATACCGACCTCATCTGTGCGGCTCGTGCTCGGCATCATACGGGGCCTGGTAAAATCAAATTCGCTGATTCGGCGGCTCAATTGTTTCAATGGAACGATATAGCGTTGAACATAAAAGTAGGAAATGACGATAAGAACAAGCAGATAACCAGATAAATTAAAAGCAAGCTGAGAGTAAAAGTCATCCATGAACACAGAGCGAGGCACGGAAATGATTAACCGGAAATTGCTGCCGGTATCGAGTGGGATATCAGTAACGCCGGCGTAGACAACGCCCCCGGGCGACTTGATGGATTGAAAAGGAGCGTCCCCCACTCCGGCCGCGGCCACAGCCGCGTGCTCCAGGGCAAACTCTCCATCTTGCAGAGTGGGAAGCGGCGCCCCAGGCCTGGAGAGCTGTTCCGTAAAGGAATCCGCATCGGAAGAAGCGAGAACCTTGCCCTCATGGTTGGTTATCAGCAACCGGGTATCCTTCCACTCATTGCCGGTTCTGGCCAGAAATGAGGAAAGATCTTTCAGTTTGACATCAACACCGACCACCTGACCACCGGATGATATAGCTTTCGATACCGTGACGCCCAGATCCCTTGTCGTTCGCAGAACATAGGGCGAACTCCATGTTATTCCTTTCTGCTTCATTGCCGCGATATACCACGGTCGCAGACGTGGGTCGTAGTTGTCCGGGCGCTCTTCCCGGGCAGTTTCCCGTCCGGATTCAGCCAACGTCCACCACAATACCGAGCCTGGTTTTCCGGCAAGATTAACACGATTCTTCCAGGCATCACCCTCCCGCAGAAGCAGGTAGCCGTTACCGAAGCGGTCCCCCTGATTTACCGATGTCAGAGGATGGTAGAGCCGAAGGACGGGCATCAAAAGTGGATTAACAGCCTCCGGACGACTAAAATCAATGGAGTTGTTTCGTACCCCCTCCTCCAGCAGACCGATAACGGTTCGTGCCGCATCGGATAAACGACGAACCTCCACCAATACCGTTTGTCTGTCCTGCTGGAGCATGGCACGTGCCAGCTGGCGCGACTCGCTTAGCGTGTGAAAATAATTCTGACCGGTCAGAATCACAAAAAGCAGGGTAACCATGGCAAGAAAAGCTTCCAGAAGTCCGAATCTGCTTACACGGCGAATCATTCACACCTCCGGGAATAAAATACCAGTTTAAAACTCTACGATGTTTTGAAAGTAAAATATACTAAAAGTAATCGAAGAAATTTTCAAATACCCGGGATCAGTAGTACCAGGAGCCGGGATCGCTGCTTCGGAGCATAACGCATATTCGCCATACGATAGTATCCGGCCGTCGTATTCTCCGCTGGAAGCCTAGCACGAACTATGCCTTTGTACGTTGGAACCACAAACCTGATCTGCCCCTGTTGTCCCTACAGAGCAAGAGATTGACACCATGTACCCGAAGGGTATAGTGATCGGCATGTCTACCAGTCACATACCGAAAAGCAACCTGCTTCAGGTTCCGATCACCTTGGGCCTGCGGCGACTTGCGGTCCCCGCAGGCGTAGGTTTTTTCTTCATCACCATGTTCAACGTGGTGGACACCTTTTATGGCGGTCTCATTTCCACCCAGGCCCTGGCGGCATTGTCTCTCTCCTTTCCGGTTTTCTTTTTTATTATCGCGGCAGGATCGGGCATCTCCACCGGTGCCACGGCCCTGATCGGAAACTCTCTCGGTGCCGACAGGATAGAGGATGCCCGCTCCTACACCATCCAGGCGGTCTCCTTCGCAATCATTTCTGCAATTGTACTCACCATCGTCGGTTTGCTTGCATCACCGGCCCTGTTCAGGCTCCTGGGTGCATCCGGTGATTACCTGGCACTATCCCTTTCCTATATGAACGTAATCTTTTGCGGGACCATCCTGTTCCTCCTCAATTACATACTCAACTCAGGATTGTATGCAACGGGCAACACCAAAAGCTTCCGCAACTTTCTCATCGCCGGCTTCTTTCTCAACCTGCTCCTCGATCCCTGGTTCCTCTACGGAGGCCTGGGATTGCCGCCCCTTGGGCTTTCGGGGATTGCACTGGCCACGGTTTTGATCCAGGGAGGCGGAAACTTCTACCTCCTGCTCCAGTTGCGCAAGACTGGCCTTCTGGAAGGCTGCCGACCCTCCCATTTTATTCCGCGAAAAGAAGCATTCCGAGAACTTGCCCGACAGGGTTTTCCCGCCAGCCTTAACATGCTGACCGTCGGCCTCGGCGTTTTCGTCATCACCTGGTTCCTGAGCCGTTTCGGCAAGGATGCGGTTGCTGCCTACGGTATCGCTTCACGCATTGAGCAGACCGCTCTCCTGCCGGTAATGGGGCTGAACATCGCCACACTGGCCCTCGTGGCCCAGAACAACGGCGCACGACTGTACCATCGCATCGAAAAAACGGTAAAGATCGCCCTCATGACGGGGATCATCATCATGCTCCCAGCCGCCACTGTGGTATTCTTTTTTGCGGAAAGACTCATGAGTATCTTTACCAGTGATTCCGCAGTTATAGCCATCGGCATCAGCTACCTGAGGGTGGCAGCTTTCATATTTTGCGCCTATGTTGCTCTCTATATTAATGTCTTCGCGCTGCAAGGAATAAAAAAACCGATGTTTGCCATCTGGATCGGAGCACTACGCCAATTTGTCGCACCGATCCCAGTGTTCTTCTTATTTGCATATCAACTGGGTTGGGGGATACAGGGCATCTGGTGGGGAATTCTCGTGGTCAACTGGATTGCCGCCGTTGTTTCTACCCTTTACGTGAGGCATATGGTTACCAGGATGCTAAAGAACGGGGCCCCTCAACACGAAGCAGCGGGTACCATATTCAGATTCAAGCGCTTCAGGGAGATCTGTGCGAAATGGTCGGGTAAGGTTTCCAGATGAGCAGGAAGTTTTACCGGTGCTCATGCTAATGTCTTCTTGCCGGCAGGAAAAGCTGATATTCAAGTTAATTTAGCAGTTGCACTCTACATCCTAACCATGGTAGTAGTGCCACAATACCATTTTAATTAAAGGAGGATAAAATGTTTGCTGTTATTGTAAAAGTTCAGATCAAACCGCAACACAAAAAAGAGTTTGTAGATGCGATGCTTGACGATGGACGCGGATCAGTACAGAACGAACCTAAATGCCTGCTTTTTAATGTCGTTGAAGACCAGGCTGACTCGAACTGCCTTCACCTATATGAGGTATATCGAGACGCTGAAGCCTTTGAAGAGCACAAGAACACTCCCCACTTTGTCCGTTGGGTTGAAACAACAAAGGATTGGCTTGCAAAACCGCTGGAAATAGCAACAGGTTCCCACCTGTTTCCCAGTGATGACATTTGGCAAAAACAAGGCTAGTTTCCATCCAGAAACTCCGGATGTGAAAATCCTCGTTTCCAATTTGGAAACGAGGATTTTTTTGTTCTGACAAGAAACTTTTGCTTGCAAAAGTTGACAGCGAAGGCTGCCCGTAGGGCGAGTCCTCCGGACGAGTCAAAATCAAGGGATTGTGCGGAGACGTACTACCGTACGTCGCTCAAAAAAAAACCGATGATAGACGTAGTCAGGGCGAAAAAGACCGTTCCCGGATGAAAACCAGGTGATGAGGCTGGGGGACATGAAGAGTTCAGAATTTAAGAACACACTACAAAATTGAAACAATCTGACCCGTTTACGAAGATTCAAGAAACAGGAACATTGTCACAGCTGCGTATGGATCGATTGTTATTTGAGTGAAGAGAGAGTCACTCCCCGTTGATTTCCTGCTTGAGGAGGGTGCTCGGTTTGAAGGTTAGTATCTTGCGGGCGCTAATAGTGAGGGGTTCGCCGGTCTGGGGATTGCGCCCCGTGCGGTCGCGTTTTTGTTGAACAAGGAACTTGCCGAAGCCGGAGAGCTTGACTTCCTCACCGGAGGCTAGAGATTCCTTAATGATGTCCAGAACGGACTCAACAAGCCCTTCTGCTTCTTTTCTCTGGAGGTTACAGTTGGCTCGAACGTTTTCTATCAGATCTTTTTTTGTCATAAGAAGAACTTTTACCACAAAAGACATGGCAAAGGCAAGAGGGAAACACCGGAAGGCCCGTTATCTGCAATGGGCCTTCCGGTGGAGGTATCAATACTTTATTTCTTTTTGGCCGGCTTTTTCTTCTTTGCCTGCACTGCTTCCTGGAGGGATTTCCCGACCTTGAACTTCACAGCCTTCTTGGCAGGAATCTTGATTTCTGCACCGGTCTGGGGGTTACGGCCTATCCTGGCAGCTTTATCGTTCACCGAAAAGGTCCCGAAACCGACAAAGGTTACTTTGTCGCCTTCCTTGAGGGCCTCTACAATGCTATCCAGAAATACTGAAGCAGCCTTTTCAGCCTGCACTTTCGTTAGTTCTGCTCCCTCTGCGATTTTTCCGACAATTTCAGCCTTTGTCATATTTCCTCCCTTTTTGATAGTCCCCTGTGTCGGGGTAATATTTCCAGCAATCTTACTACATTTTCAGTAGTTAAAAAAACTTTGCGAACATGTGTATAGCAGAAATTATCGTGCTTTTGCTACATAAAAGTTCATTTCGCCCAGATTTGAGGGTCCAGGTCTTGTCAGGGAACCCTCAGCAAAGAATTACCGCCTGTAGAATTTCCTGAAGATCAAGATTTCTCTCCACTACATTTCGTAACAACAAGTTGCTGCAAAAAAGCACCATGGTCACAGTAGTTACTTCATATCAGACTTTCAAGGTTTGGCAAATCAATAAAGTGAAAATATATAATTACCGTAGTACCGTCCCACAATTTGTAACAAACAGCTGCTACAAGCGCAAGAATAATCAGTGAAATTGTTAACAGAAATGGGTACAAATATCGAATTTAGGATAATTTTGAGGGAAATTTTTCGGGTACCGTGAAACATAAAGAAAAAAAAGGGCCAGGTTTATTAACCTGGCCTTTGATTTCTTTGGAGCGGGAAACGAGATTCGAACTCGCGACCTCAACCTTGGGAAGGTTGCACTCTACCACTGAGTTATTCCCGCGTAGTCTGACTTTTTAGCCTATTGGTCGGCTGTTGTCAACTGGTTTTTCAGAAGGAATTCCCGGGCTTCGGTAACTATGGACACCTGGCCGGTACTTTCCGCCTCGCGAAGAGTCTCCAGTATCCTGCCGAGTTGTTGGCCGGGCCCGATACGGAGAAGTTCCATCACCTGATCTCCGCTGAGCAGTAGCTTGGCATCACTGGAACGGTAGTCTTGGAGATAGTACAATACGAGTCGTACAGCTGTCTCAGAATCGATCTGCCGTGCCGCAAGCGGCAAAATGACTAGCTCCGGACCGGCGGGCTCACGGTCCCGGAAGAAGCGAAAGAGCATCCGCTGTCCGGCGACTTTCTTCAACAAGGGGGGGAAAGTCGAGGCGCATTCGCAGAGAACCTTCAATTCGGTACGTGCCTTCGTACCCAATCGAATACGATCTGCGCATGCTTTGATCTGCTCCCAGGCACCCTCTCCAAACAAAAATGCGGCCAACTTCAGGAGGGAACGGAGCGGAATGGCCCCTTCCACGTATCGACCCAAATGGGCAAACAGCTCCTCACAGCCA
The DNA here is from genome assembly GCA_963717775.1 of uncultured delta proteobacterium. Classification (GTDB taxonomy): domain Bacteria; phylum Desulfobacterota; class Desulfuromonadia; order Geobacterales; family Geobacteraceae; genus RPRC01. Next base: position 71,586 of record CAVQWZ010000013.1, on the reverse strand, counting down.
ACAGGGAAAAGGTGGGAACAGTCCTCCATCACCCTCTCTGTCTCAGCAGCAAAGGCAATACGCCCAGCAACGCTGGAGCAGGACTCTCCGTTTTGGAAGAATCCGGGAATTATCAGGGGGAGAAGGCCCGAACTCCGAAGCAGTTCCATGGAGATTGAGACATTCCGTGCTCCGAGGATGAGAAACAACTCGTCACGGATTCGCTCCCCTGACACACCTTTGAGGAGCTGGGAACGTTTCAGCATCTCCTCGAAGGTCTCAGGCTCGATTGCAAAGCCGAGGGTTGCAGCAAATCGGACCGCCCGAAGGAGCCGGAGGGGGTCGTCGTCAAAAACACCGGGACCGCAGGCCCGAACCCTTCCCTTTGCTATATCTCTCAGGCCCTGGAGCGGGTCCAGGAGACCACCAGCAGCTCTTGAGACAGGCAGAGCCAGGGCGTTGATGGTAAAGTCCCGTAGAGCCAGGTCGTCACGAAGGCTTGTTCCGCGAATCGGCGCAAAGTCGAAAGTAAAAGCATTCCCGCCACGGCCGGTCACAATCCTTGCTTGACGCCGCTCCCGATCAAGCCAGAAAAAGCTTCCCCCGCTGCGGGAGGCGAACTCCAGCGGAAGATCTTCGTCGGCCCCGCTCAGGGCGAAGTCGTAATCTTGGATCGGCCGCCCCATGACCACGTCACGCAGACAGCCCCCAACAAGGAATACCTTGACATCGAACTGCTCCGCCAGCGTAGCCAGCAGACGGATACGTTCGTCGGTGTGAATTATCTCAAAGGTGGTATCCATAGAAGGCGCCTTAACCCGAGCAGTTTGGATTCAATGGGCAAGCGGGTTGATACCCAACTGCTGCAACAGTGTGACCAATTGGATGAGCGGCAAGCCGATGAGCGCGGTGAAGTCCGTGCCTTCCAGCTTCTCCATAAGAGCAATACCCAGCCCCTCGATCATGAACGAACCGGCGCAGTTGAGGGGATTCTCCCGGCGAATGTAGTTTCGGATCTCGTCGTCGGCAAGATGCCGGAGAGTTACGGTAAAGGGAACACAGCTGGTCAGGTTGGCGCCACTCGCCGTATCCACGACGGCCAGGCCAGTATAAAAAGTATGGGAGGCCCCGGACATGCGCTTCAGCTGCGCAAAGGCCTTTTCGGCGGTTACCGGCTTGCCGACAATCTCGCCAGCCGCAACAAAAACTTGATCGGAGCCGATGATGACGGCATCAGGGAAGTCGTCCGCCAGGGACAGGGCCTTAGCGAGGGCCAGGCTCTGCACCAGCTCCTCAGGCGCAATCTCCTGATCAATCTGCTCGTCAAAACGGGGAGCCGCCGCCTCGAATGGAAGTCCGAGCCGCTCCAGTAGCTCCCGACGGTACGGTGAGGTGGATGCAAGTACGAGCCTTTTCATCATCGTCGTCACGCCTATACCTCGCTCAGCAGCGGCAGTTTCAACAACTCCGGCAGGGAGTCGATCAGGAAATCAGCATCTTCAATCTCCGCCAGATCCCCGTAGCCGAAGGTGCAGCCGATTGTTGCCATACCAGCCGCCTGGCCCGCAGCAATGTCATTGATACTGTCGCCGACCATGACAGCTCGCTCCGGCGGGACACCCAGGTCCCGGAGAACCTTCAGCAGTGGTTCCGGCGAAGGTTTACGTTCGGCCAGAGAATCGGCACCGATGACACAGGCAAAGAAACCGTCCGCCTCGAGTGTAGACAGGACCTTGGTACAAAGGGCGACATTTTTGTTGGAGACCACCGCCAGCGTCAGGCCCGCGTCGCGCAGGGCGGTCAGCATCTCGACAGCACCAGGATAGAGGCGGGTTCGGTCAACGATATGTTCTTCATTATAGTCAAGAAACAGCGAAAGTCCCTGCTCTATCTCGTCAACCACAGCATCTGGCATGGCCCGTTCCACCAGACGACGCGCCCCCCGCCCCACATAACTCCGCACCTGCTCCCGCGTAGCGGCAGGTTTGCCCAGGGAAAGGAGCATGTGATTGGTGGCGTTTGCCAGGTCGTCGAGGGAATCGATCAGGGTTCCGTCAAGGTCGAAAAGTATCAGGTCGATTTTTTTCATAGTTGGTTTCACCTGTAAGGGGTTAGGAGTTGGAAGGCTAAAAGCGGATTACGGAAATCGGATTATAGAAACCGGGGTAAGGGGTAAAAGGCAAAAGGCGGATTATGGAAAGCGGGGTAAGGGGTAACGGTAATGGATGTGAGAGACAAAAAAGGCCGAAGACGAAGGTTAATCCTCCAACTTCGGCCCTGTGTAATTGCGTTAATCCCTACCCCGCATTTCTTAATCCTTAATCCGTCCGTATTCAATCCTTAATCCGCTTCTAAAGACCGTTACTCCCACTCAATTGTTGAGGGCGGCTTCTGGCTGATGTCGTAGACCACCCGGTTCACACCCTTTACCTCGTTGATGATCCGTGAGGAAATGCTTCCGAGGAGTTCATAGGGGAGCTTTACCCAGTCGGCGGTCATGCCGTCCAGGGAGTTGACCGCCCGGATGGCAACGGTGTAGTCGTAGGTCCTGGCATCACCCATAACACCGACGGTTCTTACCGGCAGCAGGATGGCAAATGACTGCCATATATCGCGATACAGGCCGGCCTTGCGGATCTCGTCGAGAACAACAGCGTCCGCTTCGCGAAGAATCTCCAACCGTTCAGGAGTAATCTCGCAGATACAGCGGATGGCGAGACCAGGTCCGGGGAAAGGCTGACGGTGGATAACCTCGTCAGGCATTCCCAACTCGCGGCCAAGGAGCCGCACTTCGTCCTTGAACAGCTCGCGCACCGGCTCCAACAGCTTAAGGTTCATCTTCTCCGGTAGCCCACCGACGTTGTGATGGCTCTTGATTACCGCCGAAGGCCCCTTGATTGATACTGACTCGATCACATCCGGGTAGAGGGTTCCCTGGGCCAGGTAATCTACCTTGCCCAGTTTCTTTGCCTCTTCCTCAAAGAGATAAATAAATTCGTTGCCGATGATTTTACGCTTTTGCTCGGGATCGGTAATACCGGCAAGTTTATCTAGAAATCGGTCAGATGCGTCAACATACTTCAAGTTAATCTTGAAGTGTTTAGTGAACAGATTAACCACCTTTTCCGCCTCACCCTTGCGCAGGAGACCATTATTAACAAATACGCAGGTGAGCTGGTCACCGATAGCACGATGGATGAGCACCGCCACAACAGAGGAATCGACACCACCGGAAAGACCGCAGATCACTCTGCCGTCACCCACCTTGCGGCGAATATCCTCTAGCTCTGTTTCGATGAAGCTGGCCATGGTCCAAACAGGACGGCAGTCACAAACCGAAAAGAGGAAGTTACCAAGCATCTCCTCTCCACGGGGAGTGTGAACCACTTCGGGATGAAACTGAACTCCGTAGAAACGCCGGTCAAAATCTTTCATGGCCGCCACGGGGCAATGTTCGGTGTGGGCGATACGCATGAAACCGTCGGGCATGGCATCGATCCGGTCACCGTGGGACATCCAGACTTCTGTCCGGCCGCTAAACCCGGAGAAGACGTCTTTCACGTCGTCAAGTTCCATCATGGCACGACCGTATTCCCTTTTCTCGGAACGCTCGACCTTGCCACCCAACTGTTTGGTCATGAGCTGCATGCCGTAGCAGATACCGAAAATCGGGATTCCCAGGTCAAAAATTGCCGGGTCAGAATGGGGAGCGTCTGTATCGTAGACACTGGACGGCCCCCCGGAGAGGATGATTCCCTTGGGATCATACTCCCGGATCTTTGCGAGGGAAATATTGTACGGTTGTATCTCGCAATACACGCTTTGTTCCCTAACACGGCGGGCGATCAACTGCGTCACCTGGGAGCCAAAATCAAGGATCAGAATCTTTTCGCTGTGAATATCTTCAGTCATAATTAGTTCTCAACCCTGTAGTTAGGGGCTTCCTTGGTTATAATAACATCATGAACATGGGACTCTTTCAGACCCGCGCCAGTGATCTTGACAAAACGTCTTTTCTGTTGCAATTCCTTGATGGTACGGCAACCGGTGTAGCCCATTCCGGCACGAAGACCGCCCATTAACTGGTGAAGGGTCGAGGAAAGGGGACCTCGCATGGGTACCCGCCCTTCGATTCCTTCAGGAACCAGCTTCGATTCAATCTCCACTTCGGCCTGAAAGTAGCGGTCCTTGCTGCCCCGCTTCATGGCGCCGATAGAGCCCATGCCGCGGTAGGTCTTGTAGGCCCGACCTTGGAAGAGGATGGTATCGCCGGGAGACTCCTCGGTCCCGGCAAACAGGGATCCGATCATCACCACGTCGGCGCCGGAAGCAATTGCCTTGGTAATATCACCGGAGTATTTCACTCCACCGTCGGCGATAACCGGGATATTGTACTGCCTGGCTACCCGGGCGCACTCGCTGATGGCGGTTATCTGTGGAACACCGACACCAGCAACCACTCGCGTGGTACAGATGGAACCAGGTCCAATCCCAACTTTAATAGCATCGACCCCGGCCGTAATGAGCGCCTCTGCAGCCTCTGCCGTTGCAATATTTCCGGCAACCAGCTCAAGATCAGGGAACTGTTCCTTGATGGTTCGTACTGCATTGATCACTATTTGGGAAAAACCATGAGCAGTATCAACCACCACCACGTCTACCCCTGCCTTGCACAGGGCCGCAACACGTTCCATCATGTCAGCCGAAGGCCCAACGGCAGCGCCAACCCGCAGGCGGCCCAGACTGTCCTTGCAGGCATTGGGGTACTTCCTGACTTTTTCGATATCCTTGATTGTTATCAGACCCTTCAGGTTCCGCTCATCATCCACTACCAGCAGTTTTTCCACCCGGGTATGTTTCAGAAGTTCCTTAGCCTCTTCCAGGGTCGTACCAACCGGAACGGTAACCAGTTTCCGCTTGGTCATCCGTGCGGAGATAGGAAGGTCAAGATCGGTCTCGAAGCGGAGATCGCGGTTGGTCAGAATTCCCACCAACTTACCGTTGGTCTTGGTAATAGGAACGCCCGAGATCCGATACTGCTGCATTATATCAAGTGCCTCGCGGATCTTCTGGTTCGGGCGCATGGTAATGGGATCAACGATCATCCCGGATTCGCTTTTCTTGACCTTGTCCACCTCGAGGGCCTGGGCATCAACGGAAAGGTTTTTGTGGATGATCCCCATGCCGCCTTCCCGTGCCATGCAGATGGCGGTGCGCGCCTCACTGACGGTGTCCATGGCAGCGCTGACCAAGGGTATATTCAGGGGTATGTTTCGAGTAATGTAGGAGGAAAGATCCACCTCTGACGGCAGTACATCCGAATAAGCCGGGACGAGCAGGACGTCGTCAAAGGTTAGAGCCTCCTGAATGTTTTCTTCTATCATTACGCGCTCCTTTATGCTCAGAAAAAGTGTGATTTCTAGAAATATTACAGGCCTTTGCTTTAGTCAAGTTAAAAGGATTTCAGAAACAATGAAAGCTTACACGGGGATAAAATCTTCCTTTGCCCCTATGCGGTAAAGGGTTGCCGTAATGAGGCGCACGGCATTCTCCAGATCGGATAGGGAAATCACTTCCACCGGCGTGTGCATATAGCGGAGGGGAATCTTTACCAGGGCGGTGGCAACGCCTTTTCTGCTGATCTGCATGACGTTCGCATCGGTACCGGCTGGCCGCGGGTGACCGGTGAGCTGCACCGGAATCTTTTCCCGTTCCGCTGTGTCCACGAGGAGCTCGAAAAGGGCCGGATTGATGTTGGCCCCGCGCGGAATGATGGGTCCCTTGCCGAGCCCCACATCACCATTCTGTTTTTTATCAACATCGGGCTGGTCGGTACTGAAATCGACCTCGACGCAGATGCCGACATCGGGCTTCACCGTATAGGAACTGGTAGTCCCGCCTCGTAGCCCAACCTCTTCCTGCACGGAGGAAACACCGAACAGGTCCACGGGGAGTTTTTTCCTCGCCCGGGCAACAGCACGGAGCACCTCAGCCACAACAAAGCTACCCGCTTTGTCGTCGAAGCCGCGACCGGCAATACGGTCTCCCTGGAGTTTTTCCAGCCCCGGAGAAAAGGTCACCGGGTCACCGATGCGCACCAATGCAGCCGCTTCGTCCCGACTGGTAACCCCAATATCGATATACTGGGCATCCAGCTTCACCACTGTTTCACGGTCCTTTTGTTCCAAAAGGTGTATTGGCTTTTTGCCGATCACACCGAGGATTGGCCCGTTTTTCGTGTGCACGGAAACCCGCATCCCCTGCGTTATCTGGGGGTCGATACCACCAATTGAGCCAAAGAAAAGGAAACCGCTCTCGTCAATGAATTTAATCAGCAACCCGATCTCATCGGAATGACCCACGATCATAACCCTCGTAAGCCCATCGCCAGCCCCCTTGATCGAGGCAATGGCGTTGCCAAGCACATCACCGGTTACCGAGGCAAAAGGGGAAACATAGTCACGGAAAACCCTTTGGGCTGGTTGTTCGAACCCCGAAGGGCTCGGTGCTGCCACAAGGGAACTGAGAAACTGGAATGATTCATCGCGCATGTAACTCTCCAAGAAAAAGCAGTTTTGAGTTTTTAGTTTTTGGTTTTGAGTTAAAATCGTGTTCGAGATTAAAAATTCAGGGTTCAAGGTTTGAAGGATCAGTCCATTATTTAAAACCAAAAACCAAAAACTAAAAACCAAATCCTTACCTACCCCGCCTTTCCTAATCCGTAATCCGCTCCTCGTAATCCGAAGTTCGGCCCCCCCCCCCCCCTACACCAACTCTCCAAGCAGTGAGTTCTGGTATGCTTCGACGATACGCACCGTAACGATTGTCCCGATCAGGGAGGGATCGGCAGCAATGTTGACGATCCTGTTGCCGCTGGTTCGTCCGGAGATCTGGTCGCTGCGCCTGCTGAGTCCTTCCACAAGTACCTCCTGACAACTTCCCACGAAGGTACGGTTTCGCTCCAGGGCAATGAGATGCTGCCGTTGCTGGAGGTTATCCAGCCGCTCCTGCTTCTCTTTTCTGGTCAGCGTGTCGGGAATCTTTGCAGCCTCTGTTTCTGGGCGTGCCGAGAAGACAAAAGAAAAGAGATCGGCAAAACCGACTTCCTCCATCAGGGAACGGGTCTCGTTATAGTCATCTTCGGTCTCGCCCGGAAACCCGACAATCATGTCTCCCGTGATTGTGATACCGGGTCGGGCCTTTTTCAGGGCTGCGATCCTGTCAAGATATTCCCGGCGAGTGTAACCCCGGTTCATCCCTTTGAGAACCTTGTCACTGCCGGACTGTGCCGGAAGGTGGATGTGGCTGCAAAGCTTCGGAAGGTCGGCAAAACATTGAATAAGGGCCGGAGAGAGATCCTTCGGATGGGAGGTAGTGAAGCGGATTCGTTCGATACCGTCAATTTCCGCGACACGGCGCAGCAGGGTGGTGAAGCTTGGTTCGTCGGGGCTTTTTATGCCATAGGAGTTAACGTTCTGTCCCAGGAGGGTTACCTCCTTGACGCCAATTTCAGCTAATTCACGAATCTCCTGCAGTATCTCCTCGGAACGACGGCTGACTTCCCTGCCCCGCACGTAAGGGACGATGCAGTAGGAGCAGAAATTGTCGCAGCCCTGTATGACGGTTACAAAACGGGCAACACCGCCTGCTGCCTCCTTGCGCGGAAACAGGTCAAGGCGGGTCTCGGGATCGAGAAAATCATTCCGGGTAAGCCGCTCGCCTTTCTCGGCCGCGCGAACCATGTCCGGCAGCAGGTGAAGGGAATGCGTTCCAAAGACAAGATCAAGGTAGGGAACACGCTTCAGAAGACGCTCACCCTCTTGCTGGGCAATACAACCGCCCACACCAAGGAGGACCTTTCTCCCCCCATTTTTCAAGCTCTTCAACCTACCAAGTTCGCTGAACACCTTCTGTTCGGCCTTGGCCCTGATGCAGCAGGTATTGAGCAGTATCAGATCGGCTCCGGCTGCACTGTCAGTCGTTTCATAATCCAGTTCTTTCAAAAGCGAGACCATGGTCTCGGAATCGTTGACATTCATCTGACAGCCGAAGGTTTCGATGTAAAGTTTTTTAATGGTATTCACGCAGACCCTTTGATGAGAATATTCCTCTGATAGTACGCATTTTTCCCCTTTGCCGTCAACTGCTTTCCCAACTGATCCTGATGGTGTCTGGCTGTTCCGCCGGAATCAAACAGGGGTTCAGAGGTAAAAATGGGCAACAGCAGTCGATAAGCAGCTTTTCACTGCGAGAAGGACCTGGCAAAACAAGCAGAAAAAATCGTCGGTTGATTGCCACACAACCTGAATACTTGACGTGGGAGGCCCTGCTCGACTACACTCATTAGCGAGTGAATGAATAATGTCACTTTTACGTACTTTTTCCAAACGGACAGGAGCATTTCCATGGGCAGCAGCCCGATTCTCAGCATCATAGAAAACATCGAACCCGGTGTGGTAATACTCAACAGCGACCTGTCAGTTTCCCATATCAATCGGATGTTTCTCCTGATGTTCAGCCACTTCAAACGGGAGCGGCTCTTCCAGGGAAACATACTCGATCTCCACAACGAGGACATCAGTCGAAAGATTAGCGAAATGCTCCGCTTGACCAATGAATCGAAACGTCAGATTCCCCTTTCACTGAAGATCCTCAAACATGACGGACTTGAGTGTTATTTCCTCATCAAACTTGTCCCCCTGATGGAAAAGGACATGGCTGAGGAAAAGATCTGCGCCCTGTTCTACGACATCACACCATTTATCACTACAGAAAGAAAGCTGATCCGCATTCCAGTCACCTCCGGAGACGAAATCTACCTCCTGAACCCGGAAGAGATAGTCTATCTCAAGGCGGACAACATATATTCCCGGGTCAGTACTGATTCAGCCGAGTATCATTGCGACCTTTCGCTAGGTTCCATAGAAAAGCGCCTGAACAAAGATATGTTCTACCGCATCCACCGCAGTTACCTGGTAAACATTTCAAAGGTGCGCAAGGTCCAGAGGGACCGTTCCGAGTGTTCCGTTGACGTCCGCGGCTTAGAGACCCGCCTCCCTATCAGCAGAAGCAAGCTGCAGGATTTCCTCGTAGAAATCGGCCTTAAATAACCATTATTTACATTACACCATAATCCCTTGCCCTATAATCCTTACCCCGTGATCCGTAATCCTCATGCCTCACTCCTTACCTTGTCCCCTACCCCACTTTCCCGTTCACTCGAAATTCAGACTGTTCACAAGCCGTAAGGGCCGTCAACAAGGTAGCCATGTATTCCTGGCCGGACTTTCGTTATAGTGACAAAAATTTGTACTTTGACTGATTCCGGAAGTGCCATTCCGTCGGACATGTTTCACTGGCAAAGACTTCCGATTCTATTGCGCAACTTATCTCAAACTCTCGTGTGGAGGAAAGCATATGGCTAACGAAACATTCCAGAAAAAGGACCAGCGCAGCGCCGATCCCGCAGCCGTGGAAATGCTGCAGATCGCAGACAAGGATGGTCTTGAAACCATCTGGACGCGGCTCGAAAAGCAACAGCCCCAATGCAGCTACGGGCAACTTGGAACCTGCTGTCGGATCTGCTCCATGGGTCCCTGCCGCATTGACCCTTTTGGTGAAGGCCCCACACGCGGCGTTTGCGGTGCAACAGCAGACACCATGGTTGCCAGGAATCTGGCCCGCATGGCTGCGGTTGGCTCTTCATCCCATTCAGACCATGGCCGCAAGGTGGCACAACTGCTAAAGGCCGTTGCCAACGGCACCAACACCGATTATCAGATCACCGACCCGGAGAAGCTTTGCGCAGTGGCAACCAGGCTCGGCATAGAAACAGAGGAACGTTTGCTGCTGGATATCGCTGCTGAGGTAGCAGAGGCGGCAATCAACTGCTTCGGCAAGCAGGATGAAGAGCCGATCCTCTTCGCAGAAAAATATATGCCGAAAAAACGCTTCGAGCGGCTGAAGAACCTTGAGAATTCGCTCTACGAAGCCACCGGCGCAAAAATGGGCCTCCTGCCCCGCGGCATCGACCGCGAGGCGGTTGACATCCTCCACCGCACCCATTTTGGCTGCGACTCCGACCCCCTCTCGCTGGTTATTCAGTCGGCACGCTGCTCCCTCTCCGATGGCTGGGGTGGTTCAATGATCGCGACGGAACTTCAGGATATCCTGCTGGGAACCCCGAAAATCCGTGAGATAAAGGCCAACCTGGGAGTTCTGGAAGAAGAGAGCGTAAATCTGGTTATTCACGGTCACGAACCGGTCCTTTCGGCCAAGATCGTAGAAATGTCGCTGCTGCCGGAAATGAAACGTCTTGCCGAAGAGGCAGGCGCGAAACGCATCAATGTTGTGGGACTCTGCTGCACCGGCAATGAAGTTCTTCTGCGCCAGGGGGTCGGCATTGCAGGAAATGAAGGCCACAGCGAACTGGTAATCATGACCGGCGCCGTGGATGCAATGGTGGTTGACGTTCAGTGCATCTTTCCGGCCCTGGCAGACCTCTGTTCCTGCTACCATACCCGCTTCATTACCACCAGCGAACAGGCAAAGATCCCAGGCGCCACACACATCCAGTTCGACGAGCACCATGCGAACGATATTGCCACTAAGATCATCAAAACAGCCATCGAAGCCTTCCCGACCCGGAACAAGGCAAAGGTCTACATCCCCAAACATACTGCAACCGCCATGGTCGGCTTCACCGTGGAAGAGATCCTCAAGGCCCTGGGTGGAACACCACAGCCGCTGATTGATCTGATCGTCAACGGAACAATCAAGGGTGTGGCCGGAATCGTCGGCTGCAACAATGCCAAAGTACAGCAGGACTACTTCCATAACACCCTGACGACCGAGCTTATCAAACGGGACATCCTGGTTCTCGGTACCGGCTGTTGGGCCGTGGCCGCGGCAAAAGCGGGACTGATGGACATCCCTGCGCAGGAACTGGCCGGCCCCGGACTGAAAGCGGTCTGCAAACAGCTGGGTATCCCGCCGGTCCTCCATATGGGTTCCTGTGTCGACTGCTCTCGAATGCTGAACCTGGCAGGCGGCCTTGCCGACCACCTGGGCGTTGACATTTCGGATCTACCTCTCGTCGGATCAGCACCGGAATGGACCACCGAAAAAGCCGTGGCAATCGGCACCTACTTCATTGCCTCCGGCATCCCGGTTCACCTCTGGCCAGTACCCCCAATCCTTGGCGGCCCCGAAGTTACCAAGATCCTGACGCAGGATGTCAAAGGCGCTTTGGGCGGGTGGTTTTTTGTTGAAGAAGATCCTGTCGCCACCGCCGACCAAATGGAACAGATTATTATGGAAAGGCGCGCTGCGCTTGGACTTGAAAACTAAAGGGAACCTGCATGTGTACTGACAAAAAAAGCTTTCGTGTTGTAATAACCGGTAAGGGTGGTGTCGGCAAAACCACCCTCACTTCCTGTCTCGCCACGGTTCTATCGCAGAACGGCATCAACGTCCTGGCAGTGGACGAAGACCCCCAGATGAACCTGCCCTATGCCCTCGGACTCGGTGTTGAGCGGGCCTCGAAGATCGTCCCACTCAATCTGAACAGCGACTACATCGAAGAAAAAACCGGCATCAATCCAAAGAAAAACAGCTGGGGGTCCATGTTCAAGCTTAACCCGGATGTGGATGATGTGGTGGAGCGGTTCGGCATGAAGGTAACTGACAACCTGAACCTGCTGGTCATGGGAACGGTGAAACAAGCCGGAGGAGGTTGTCTTTGTGCGGAAAACGTTCTCCTTGATTCCACGATTCGCCATCTGGCACTACGAGAGAACGAGGGCATCCTTCTTGATACCCAAGCGGGCGTCGAGCATTTCGGCCGCGCGCTTTCACGGGGGTTCAGCCATTGCCTTATCGTCTCCGACGACACCTTTAACGCCCTGAACGTTGCCTGCCATTCGGCGGACCTAGCCCGCCAGATTGGGATACCGAACGTCTGCCTGGTGGTAAACCGTGCCAATGAAGGGACCGCCAGCAAACTTGCCCGATACGAGGAAGAGACGGGAACCCCACTTTCTGGGCTATTCGAGACCCTGTACTTGTTGCCGCTCGAACCAAGTCTGGCAGATCTGGAACCCGATGTGACGAAAATCATGAAAAACCCTGAAAGTCATTATGCAACGTCCGTCGCTGCACTGGCATCGAGGCTTTGCACTTCCCACTGCAGTTGTTCCGCCCCTGCGGCATAAAAAACGGAGCTACTTTTATGAAAAGAATATTCGTTGACTATAAGAAATGCCTTGCCTGCAAGGCCTGTGAGACGGCCTGTGCCGTCCGTCACCATCCCTCAGGGACCCTGATCGGCGCCCTGGGAGACCAGAAAACCGAAATCAATGTTCGTGTCCTCGGCATTGAACACGAGGCGTTCCCTCTCTCCTGCCGCCACTGCGACCCGGCAGACTGTCTGAGCGCCTGCCCCTCGGGAGCGTTGGGTCGGGACAAAGAAACCGGGGCCATACTCATTGACCCGACACGCTGTAAGGCCTGCGCAATGTGCACCATGGTTTGCACCTTTGACGCAATCTCCTTTAAAGCCACACACAGTTCCCCCTATGGCAGGGAAGTCGCCCACAAATGCGACCTCTGTCTCGAACGAACGAAAGACGGTGGCACTCCCGCCTGTGTCGAGGCCTGCCACTCGGGTGCACTGGTGTACGCCGAGTACGACGCTGCAAAAACCAAACGGGCCGTAAAATCACTGAGAACCTATCTTCTCGGCGAGGAGGGGGTCCCTCCCCTGGTTGAACTATATCGGGAGCTGCGCAGGAAAGAGTTTGCCCGACGTCGCGGGAGTGAGGAATGAAAATTGTAACGGCTGGAACCGGAATGGCTGCGGCGGAATTCGTCGAGCAACTCAGGCTGGAAGGTTTCGATGGCGAGATCGTTATGGTCGGCGACGAAGACTTTCCTCCCTATTCGCCGTGTATTATACCCTTCTACCTTGCCGGTGAATCCCTGGACACGGTGTTCTGGAAGGGAAAAGATTTCTATGAAAAGTATTGTGTCACCGCCCGACTCGGCGAACCGGTGGTGAAGGTTGACCCTGAGCGGCAGATCATCCATACCGCTGACGGAAAGACAGAAGACTATGACCGGTTGTTCTTTGCCACCGGCTCACAAAGCCGATATCCGCATCCTGATTGGCTTGAAACCGGGGGAGTTTTCGGTTTCAAGACCCTAACTGACATGGAAGCCATTGACCGCTACATCAGGGAAGAGAAGATAACAGAAGCAGTTGTCTTCGGTGGTGGTTTCATTGGTGTCGATGCGGCTCTGGCGCTGCAGACACGCGGTCTGCGCGTTTCCCTTGTCCACCGAAACACCCGACTCCTTTCGCAGATGACCGACGAAGACGGTGGGCAGTTTGCCACGCGTAAATTGGCGAAAAAAACAGGCCTGGACATTCGGCTGAGGACAACAGTCGAAGAAATCCGCCACGCCAATGGCCAACTCACCGCTGTACGCCTCTCCGACGGCCAGGAAATAGCAACCAAGCTAATGATCCTCTCCGTGGGTGTAACCCCCAACTCTGCCCCGCTGAGAGGCGATGACAAAGGGATTTGCAGTAACGAGCAGATGTTAGCGGACCCCTGCATCTACACAGCGGGAGATGTGGCAATTACCAGGCATGCCGTCGATGGAATTCCTGCCGTCTACGCAAACTATCCCAACGCTATGCAACAGGCACGGGTCGCTGCTCGGCACCTGATGCACGGCGACGGTTCCTATAGCGGCTCCATAAACTCTACCGTGCTGCGCAAACACATCGACTTCCCGGTAATATCAGCGGGAAGCTTCAGCGGCGAAGCTGTTACCTGGCAGCGAGGCGATGTCTGGCGGAGAGTCTACCTGGCCGACGGGATGATCAACGGTTACATCACTATTGGAGACACACGCCTCAACGGTTATCTCTACCAGCACTATGTGACCAGGTCCAGGGTGGATGGAACCATCAGAAAAATCATCTCCTCACCCCGGCATGACGGCCAATACCGGGAAATGCTCGGCTTCGTGACCGCCTGACACCCGGCAACCTCTTCTGCCCTCACACAGACACCTCGCTGCCCTGATGCCTACAATCAGGGCAGCGGCAGCACTCTTCCCAACCTACCGCAGACCCAACCCCTTGTCCTATCATGTTCTCCCTCTTGGCATGCCCCGTGCTATCTAAAAACAAGACCGCAATTGTTTTCGACAGCCAGGTACCACCCCTTGCTCGAATGGAATTGTCGAAACGCTCTAAACCAGGAGAGAAAAATGAATATTATCGTCAAGGCATCCGACCTCAAATTCAAATATCCCCGGGACACAACACATCGGGATCTTCCAAAGTTTTCCGGCAAACCCGACCCGGCCCCCTTCAACAGGGACGATCTCTACGATATTCTACCGATGCTCTCTGCTGTCATGACCGCCCTTGAAACAGACGATGGGCAAATCCTCCATGTGCTTGAAGATATCATAAATCAAGACCTTCCCCGCTTCATCGAAACCCGGGAAGAGGTCTTCGACTTTCTCATAGGAACTGTCCGCGAGGCGCTATCCGCGAGCTAGTTTCCAGCACTTTTTCCTGCGCTTATTCTGAAAAGCCAGCTTCCCATGATGGTAAATTATTGAATACTCTGTATCAGCTGTGTATACTCACAAACTGTTACGCTGAGAGGCTAACCAATTTCGCCCGCATTTCAACTGCGCGAAAAGAACCGGAAATACGGACCGTTCCATGCCAAAACACTACCAACTAGTAACCGTCGATGACATTCAAAAAGACGAGGAATCGATCCTGGAGATTCTCTCGGCCAACAAAGACGGCATCAAGCTTCTCAATTATTACCGGGAACTGCCCGTTTCATTTGACGCATCCATCGAGTTCAGCGATCGGGGCGTCGTTGAAATGAATATCCATGATCTCCAGGCAGCGGCAATGATGATCGAGAAGGAAGTTTTCATCAAATGCAAGGGCCTCCCCTATGACGTCATCGCCAAGGTTATGAAGATCAGGAAAAACACCAGAAGCGCCTTTTTGACCAGCTTTCATTATGTCATCATAAGTGCCGAACGCAGGGTCTGCGTTCGAGTACGCGTTTCGGAAAAGTACGATGCCACCTTTCACTATCACAACCAACTGATACAGGGCAGCATAGAAGACATTTCTTTTAGCGGCCTTTCCATCTCTGCACCGAAGGAAATTTCTCTCGAAGAAAACGACACCGGCACGGTTAGCATTACCCTTCCCACAACCATGCTGGAACTGTCCGGCAAACTTCTGAAGGTGAACCAGGAAGATTCCACCTCCAAATTCATCATCGAATTGGAAATGGATAACAAAAGCGAACAATGTATTTCCCAGTTCATTTTCGCCCAGCAAAGCGTAATTATCCGGGAACTAAAGGACCTCTTCAGCAGTGGACCGGATACAATAATCGTCTGAATTATTCAGGAATCCCCTTGCCAATAAAAAGGGCCGGAATTGCTTCCCGGCCCTTTTTTCGTTTTGTCTTTCTAACACGACTTGCTCCCGGACGCGAAAGCAAGCAGGCGATCAGACATTAAAACGAAAATGACAGATATCGCCATCCTCCATGATGTAATCCTTGCCCTTCAGCAAAGCTTTGCCCTGCGCCTTGGCGGCCGATTCGCTGCCCGCCGCCACCAGATCATCATATTTAATCACCTCGACCCGGATAAAACCCCGCTCAATGTCACTGTGAATCTTACCGCCGGCAGCCGGTGCCGGGCTCCCTTTTCTGATGGTCCAGGCGCGCACTTCGTCTTTGCCCATGGTATAGAAAGACATGAGCCCGAGTGCATCGTATGCTGCTGCATTGAGGCGGTCGAGCCCCGGTGAATCGAGACCGAGTGCATCAAGGTACTCACTGCGCTCCTCGGGTTCCTCGATACCCATGATCTCTTTTTCGATGAGGGCGGATATGAGAAAGATATCCTCACCCGCGGGTTCCGCTGTCCCCACCCGCTCCTCCTCCACGTTGAGTATCCAGAGTATAGGCAACAGGGTAACGAGATTCAGACTCCTGATGGCTGCCAGATCCTCTTCGCCGAAACCAAGGCTGCTAATCCTCTTTTCATTTTCCACGGCCTCACGGCAGGTGAGGAGAACCTCTTCCTCCTTTTGCTGGGCAGGGGTAAGCCCACTCCTTTTTTCCTTGGCAAGCCGCTCCAGCCTTTTTTCGATCAACTCCAAGTCCGCCAGCAGCAACTCCGTGTCCAGAGCGCGTCGGTCGCGGGCGGCATCAACTGAACCGCTCGGATGGTAGACACTCTCGGAAGCGAAGTCACGCACCACAATACAAAGAAGATCGCAACGCCGGGCCGCTTCGAGCCATTCACGCTTTCCTGTCCCCTCAGACATGTCTGGGCAGAGAACGATTTTGTTTTCAGCATACTTCGTCTTTTCCGGATTTTCCATTTCTGTCAGCACATCGACTCGTGGATCACGAATCGGTGCAATTCCTTCCAGAGAATCTCCTTCGTTCCTGTGTTCAGGCACCTCCCTCCCGGTCATGAGCGAAAAAAGTGTTTTCTTCCCTGACTGAGGAAGACCCAACAGCGCAATTTTCATACTAATCCCCCGTTTGTAGCTATAGTAAGCTCAAATACGTCACCATTGAGCCCGTCGCAGCAGAGGCTGAAACAGCACGATTCAGTCCTCGGATACGCACAAGATTGAATATCGTGCCTGAAACCTACCGTAGAACGGACCAAGCCTGTTTGTCAACATGCCTCACACAGCGAAATCGGAACTATATTTCGCAGAACACTAAACTTCTGCTGCAATCGTACGATAAGATAGTAAAACATAACAACCGGGCGGGAGGAACAGACGTGAGCGGAATCACCTTTGAAGAGATCATGTTCACCATCATGTCGGCAACGCAGGATACGTTCATGACCTATATGGGCATGGAAATCCTTGCGGGCAAGATAGAAAAAAAGATCGAACCGGTGGAATCGGACGTTGTAGGTATCGTCGGCGTAGCAGGCGAGCGCGTTGGGTACATCATGTACGCTACCAACAAGAGTAGTGCGCTGCATGTGGCAAAGGAACTCCTCATGATGGAAGATGCAGACGAGGAATCTGTTCGCGATGCCATCGGCGAGTTGACAAACAACATCGCCGGGGTATTCAAGAGCAAGTACCATGAACAGTACGGCAGCGTGGCCCTGGGCCTGCCACTGGTTGTTTCCGGCAAGATCCGTCCGGTCAGTGAACCGCCGGAAGCCTCAGAAAAAACATCCATGAACATTCAGTGCAAGGGCGTGACCATTCCCTTCAAGTCAATGGACGGGAATGTCACGTTTCGCGTTATGGTCTACATGTAGTCGACTGCGCTTGAGGGGGTTGGCGAACCCAGTGCCCCCCCCCTACAACAAATCCGTCAGCCCTCTTTCTTGCAGCTCCTCCGTAACCTTTTTTACGTCCTGGGCACGGTCACGGGGGCAGATCAGAAGAGCATCGCCGGTATCGACGACAATCAAGTCCTTAACACCTATCAGGGCAACAACCTTGTTACCTCCCCGGATGAGACAGTCGCTGGAGTCCAGGCACACAAGCGGGCTTTCGTCCAATACGATATTTCCGTCCGGCCCCGCCTCCAAGACCTCCGGCACGGCACTCCAACTCCCAACGTCGCTCCAGCCGAACGAGGACGGCAGCACCACCACCCCCTCAGCCTTTTCCATTACCCCATAGTCAATCGACTGCCCCTCGATCCGGCCATAAAGATCCTTTACCTGCTCTTTCATGGAGTGCAGGCGACTCAGGCTGGGCGGCACGTCCAGAACTGAGAGACCGGCCCAGAGATCCGGCATATGGGTCCTGATACGGTCGAGGATTACATCGTTGCGCCAGACAAACATACCGCTATTCCAGTAAAAGTTGCCGGCGGCAACAAACTCGCAGGCTTTTTCCCGGGGAGGTTTTTCCACAAAGCGCTTCACCGGAAGCACCGCTTGTGCTCCCTCGGCCAGATCGGTTTCTATATAACCGTAGCCGGTCTCCGGCCCCGTGGGAACGATACCGAGAGTAACGAGATTCCAGTCGGCGGCAGCAGCCTCGGCTCGGAGCAAGGCTGAACGAAACTCCTCTTCGTCCCGAATGAAGTGGTCGGCAGGGAGAACCACCATGATGGAAGTCGGATCCTGGCGCTCGATAATTGCGGCGGCAAGTCCGATTGCCGGAGCGGTATTCCGCGCCTGTGGTTCCTCGACAACAAAAATGGCGTCACTGCCGAAACTTGCAAGCTGTTGTTTGGTTTCCTCTGCCTGAAGTGCGTTGGTCACCACGATGATTCGTTCAGGATTGAGGGGCAGTACGCGCTCCACGGTTCGCTGAAGCATGGATTTGCCGCCGAAAACCGACATGAGTTGCTTGGGAGTCTTCTTCCGAGAAAGAGGCCAGAAGCGGGTACCTGACCCTCCGGCCAGTATTACGATATTCATTGTCTTTCCTTTCTAGGGGAGCAAGCATGTGATGATGATGCAATAACCGGGAAATGTGCAACGGGGCGATACGCTCCTCAGTTTCCTACCCGCGCGTCACTCGGTTGAAGTTTTTCAGGCAACAAACTCTGCGAGTTTTTCAGATACTATCAGAGCTGCTCATGTTCGTAAAGCAGGGAAAGGGCCTGTCCTCCTGGTTCTCTGGCAAAACTTCACTAGTATCGTGCGTGGGTAGAGAGGACGGCTGAATGGCTTTACCGAAAGATGTCATCGGCAAGCAATCCTTCTCGGCTACGATATCTTTCAACGCCTTATCGATCCTGCCGCGCATTTCACTCTTTATGGTACGATTCCATTTTTTCGCTGCGTTAGCGGACCCGTAGATATTGCCCAGATAAAATGGCAACCCTATCCCACCGGAAATACCCGCCGCCGGCAACCAGTCATTATTGACTGCGGTCACCGTTCCGGCGATGAACAGTCCATTAATCAGGAAGGAGGTTAAGCCGTCACCGTAGCGGCCAGCGTAGACATACCCCGCTCCTGGCAGAATCGCTGAAAGAATTCCTGCGAAAATCTCTGATTTCTGCGGCAAGTCTTCGTATTGCGCAAGAAGAGTGCAAGCCTCCCTGACCTCTGTGATTCCCGGATGGTCGGGGTATTCTGTAAAGAAGCGTTTGAGGAGCACCGACGCTGCTGACGGGTCTTCTCTGTCCAACTCCAGAAGTGACCAGGCCGCCAAGGCCTTGGGAGCGAAGGGAGATGAGGCCATCTGCGCGACACCTTCAAATGCCGCGACCGCCCCAACATAGTCTTTCTTTTTCCACAAGCAAAGACCACCAAAATATCGGGATGAAAGATTGTAGGGACCAGCGGGATACATTGCAGCCAGTTTTTCGAAGGAACTCACTGCGTCGCCATACTCTTCTCCCAGATAATAGGCAATGCCGATACGAAAAAGAACGTAATCTCCCTTTGGCGAATCTGGGAAAAGGATAGCGAATCTCTTGTACTCGGTTACCGCACGATAATATTCTCCCTGCTCCATGAAAGAATCTGCCACCCGCAGCTGGAGATCATCCGTCAGGAAAATTCCCTGCTCAGCGAAACAGAGACAGGAAGAGAATGTCAGAAAGAGAATAAATGCCGTCAGGCGAATTGAATGAAAGGTAGTCATGGGCTGGAAAGAAGGTTGTTGTCAACGGGATCGAAAAGTTTCCCGCTGGGAAGAAGCAGGTAATCCGGACCGGGGTGCTTGAACAATGTGCAACGCATTAATCGGTCTGCCGTCATCATCACCCCGGTAGTCACCCCTCGGCGACCCAGCGCCTCGCGTGCGAACGCTGAGCAGGTAGGGAAAAAACCGCAGCGCTCTCCATCAACAGGCGAAATGTACCGCTGAAAAAACAGCAGCGAACCAAGTAGAAATATCCGGGGAACCGAGGTCTCAATTTCATTACTTGACGAATAGTGGTGCCGCTTGATATTAGGACCTTTCATCTTGTCCGGTGAGCCGAAGGCAACCGCAAAAGTACCCAAAACCAGGCACCAGACCAAGGCCAGCGATGTCATAGCGCTACAAATGGAGCAGCCACAATTAGAGGAACGAAAACCGTACCGGACCCGAAGATGGACACTGCAGGGAAAAATAAACATTGACCCTCGAATTTCACGACGCACTAGTTACCGGATTGCTGATCAATAGCCTTCTTCTTCAAATCGTTATACTGGTCTTGAGTAATCGCACCACTCTCATATGCCTTTTGGAGATCCATCAACTGTTCACCCAAGGTTTTGGTTGTAGTGATGTTTTGTGATTCGACTTTTGCTCCGCCGCCGCCCGGACCGCAGCATCCGACAAGGTTTGTCAACACGGTTAGCATCGCCATACCAGCAAAGATGGACAATCTCGAAACTTTCATACCCGTAGTCTCCTTTAAGAATTTATGGCGTGGTACACAGACCTGAACTCGAAAGTAGGCTCGCTGTTGGCTTAGCGGAAGCCCAGGGAGCTCATGTGGATTTGGACACAAACGGCGGAATTTAATTCCGTCATTTCATGAAAAAGTCACGTGAATCGTTACTATGTTTACCACATTTTACCGGCGAATTTCATTACTGCAAATGCTTATCAAAAAAACTGAGCAGCTGCGCCATCGTCCAGGATCAGTCCGCTACAATTTTCACCGCAACCTTTCTGCTGCGCGGACCGTCGAATTCGCAGAAGTACACGGACTGCCAGGTACCGAGGAGCAATTGTCCCCCTTCGATAATCAGGGTTTCAGAGACCCCGACCAAAGTGGATTTCACATGGGCATCCGAGTTGCCCTCCCCATGGTCAAAGGGAGCATCGACTGGCACCAGAGTTTCGAGGAAACGCGAAATATCGTGTCGCACATCAGGGTCTGCACCTTCGTTGACCGTTATGCCGGCCGTGGTATGGAGACAGCACAGGTGACAGACGCCGCTTGACACCCCGGATTTTCTTACCAATTCCGCCACGCGAGCGGTTATATCAATAAGTTCATTCCTCGACCTGCTGAAAATCTGAATATAGTGCAGCATGACATTTCTCCCGAACAGCTTTTTTCCCGTTACCATGAAGGGGTCAGACGGAATGCTCGAACAGCCCTGCCGCTGCGGCAAGCTGTTCCGAGGTGCCGATAATCAGCACCACATCTCCCTCTTGAAGCTCCCAGACAGGATCGGGATTTGTAATTACGGTCTCACCCCGCTTGATCATCAACAGGGTTGCACCCGAACGATCCCGGAGTATCCCTTCCCGCAAACTCTTCCCCACCAGAGGTGATGTAGCTCCCAGGCGAAAGGTACCGATCTCCGCCCCGGAAAGAAAACCTGAAATCCCAACCGCATGGCTATGTCTGCGACTCATGCTCCGGAACATATCATAGGAACCGCTCCGCACCTCGGAGACGTAGCGCTCAATTTCATCGTGAGTCAGGAGGTATCTCCGCAAAACGCGGGAAAGAATTTCGATGGAGGTCTCAAACTCTTCAGGGATAACTTCGTTTACCCCCAGGCCGTACAAGGGCTCCATCTCGGCAATATAGCGGGTCCGGACAATAATGTGTACCCCGGGATTCTGCCTTCTTGCTTGATCAGCGATGCGACGACTCGAGGCGGCATCCGAAATTGCTATCACGATAATGCGGGCGGTATCGATGCCTGCATGGGCAAGTATCTCTTCGTTCGAACCATCGCCGAAAATTATCTCATTCCCCTTGTTTTTCTCTGCCTTGACGGTAAAAGGATTGGTCTCGATGACAAGATGGTCGATCTTTAAGTGCTTCAGGACCTTGGCGAGATTGCGACCATTCAGTCCATAGCCGACGATGATCACGTGATCAGACAGCAAGATTTTCTGTTCATTCTTCGCCAGCGCCCCCCTGCCCCGAGTCAGAGCTTTGGGGGAAAACTTAACAAACCAGTCTCCAACCACAGGTGCTGCCTTCATGCAGAGCGGAGTCAATCCCATGGTGGCAACAGAAGATGCCAGGAAAATCTGGTAAAGGTCCGGGGTTAATATCCCGTATTTGAGTCCAGCTTGGCAAAGGACAAAGGAAAACTCGCCTACCTGAGCAAGACAGAGGCCCGACATAAGGGCAATACGCATCGGCACACCAAGTGAAAGCACCGCTCCGCTCGTTATGAGCGCCTTGATGAGGATGATGGTGACTACAAGCGATGCGATCAGCAGGGGATACTCAAGGATAATCGCCGGGTCCAGCAACATGCCCACGGAAATGAAGAACAAAGAAATAAAGGCATCACGGAAGGGAATGATATCGCCCAGGGCCTGATGGCTGTATTCCGATTCGGAAATGGCGAGACCGGCGATGAAAGCGCCTAGCGCCAGGGAAAGACCCACCTGGGCAGTGAGCCAGGCCGTGCCGAAACCGATAAAGATGATCGTAAGGATGAACAACTCCCGACTACGGCTTTTGACCACCTGGCTAAATATCCAGGGAATCAGGAAACGGGCACTGTAGTGGGCAGTCAGAACCACTGCGAGTGCTTTTACAGAAACAGTCAGGACTCCCATGATACCCTCTCCCGCTCCAGCCAGAAAGGGAGTAAAAAGCATAAGCGGCACCACGCAGAGATCTTGGAAGATAAGAACGCCCATAGACATCTTGCCATGGGGGGCATCCATCTCGCCGGCATCCATGAGAAGCTTCATCAGGATCGCGGTACTGGAAAGGGCCACCAGAAAACCAAAGAAAACCGACTGGCCCAAGGGATAGCCAAACGCGGAGCCGAGAGCTGTAACTACCAGAATCGTCAGCCCGACTTGAAGACCACCACCCAGGAGCACCAGGTGACGGATGCGCATCAATTCTTTGAGGGAAAACTCGATACCGATGGTGAAGAGGAGCAGAACCACGCCAAGCTCAGCCATCTGCTCCACCTGGTGGGGATTGTCGATAAGGCCAAGGACATGGGGTCCGGCCAGGATCCCGGAGACAAGGAAACCGATGATGGACGGTAGCCGGAATCGCCGGAACAGCAAAACAATAACAACAGCCAGACCAAAAAGGATTTCGAGTTCTTTAAGAACATCAAGACTCATTGAATCTCCCAGCTAACGGATTTCCCGACCTGGTGTAAGGAAAGAAATTCCCAAGCCGGAGTAAGCACCAATATTGAGGCACTCAATTATGGGTGCGGATACCGCATTGCCAGAGACCCACCTGACAAGAAAGCTGGTACTGAAACCACCACTCGTATCCTTTTCCTTGATAAAAATACTTGTCGACGCCAACGGCGCCAGAATCAGGGGTTTCGAAAGCATTTTCTTGATGAGCTTTCCAGCTGAAGAATAGTATTCGGCACTGGAAATCTTGATGGAATTTTTCGGATCGGTGTTACGGATGCTCAGGGTGCTGGCCAGATTGACAGGAACCGCTCGATTACCGGTATATACCATGGAATAGACCGGCACATACACCGTAGAGCCTCTGGAGGGTGATTCCAAACAAAATCCAGGGTTCGGAAGCAGGGACAGCACTACGAGACAGCTCACCATAAACAGGACACACGTAACTCTGAACATTCTTATCCCTCCTTTGGGCTAGACCATCTTCTTACTCTAAGTGATAGATGCGGGTGCGTCAAACCTAATATTAACTTAGTTTCCATCCGGAAACCCCGGATGTGAAACTAGCGGTTTCCAATTTGGAAACGAGGATTTTTTTGTTCTGACAAGGAAATCGAGGGATTGTGCGGAGACGTACTACTGTACGTCGCACAAACAAGACCGCTGATTGACGCAGTCAGGGCAAAAAAGGACCGTTTCCGGATGGAAACTAACTTAAAGTGGCTCTTTACGGCTCTTCCCGGCTTATCTCCAAAAGAAAAGGCACCCTGTTGGGTGCCTTTTCAGTGAAGCCCCTGAACAAATCAGATTACAAATTACTCCCAGCTCACATCAGGCAAGGTCGAAACGGTCAAGGTTCATTACCTTATTCCACGCTGCTACAAAATCGTGCAGGAACTTCTCCTGGGAGTCCTGACAGCCATAGACTTCCGCGACGGCCCGAAGCTGGGAGTTGGACCCGAAGATGAGGTCGATCCGGCTGCCGGTCCACTTGAGTTCGCCGCTCTTGCGATCACGACCCTCGAACACGTCTTTGTCTTCCGTGGTCGCCTTCCACGTCGTGCCCATATCGAGCAGATTCACGAAGAAGTCATTGGTGAGCGTCTCGGGCCGCTTGGTGAAGACGCCGTGTTGGGACTGTCCGTAGTTGGCATTCAAGACGCGCATGCCGCCGACGAGAACCGTCATCTCGGGAGCGGTCAGAGTCAGCAACTGGGCCCGATCAAGGAGCAGTTCCTCCGCCGATACGCTGTATTTTGCTTTCTGGTAGTTGCGGAAGCCATCCGCAACCGGTTCGAGTACGGCGAATGATGCCACGTCGGTTTGCTCCTGCGATGCATCCGTGCGTCCCGGCGTGAAGGGAACGGTCACAGCATGGCCGGCATTCTTCGCCGCCTGCTCGACACCTGCGCATCCGCCCAGAACGATCAGGTCGGCGAGGGAAACCTTCTTCCCACCGGACTGGGCGCTGTTGAACTCCTTCTGGACTCCTTCAAGGGTCTGCAGCACGGTTTTCAGCTGGGCCGGCTGATTAACTTCCCAATCCTTCTGCGGGGCGAGACGGATGCGCGCGCCGTTTGCACCGCCGCGCATGTCGGAGCCGCGGAAAGTGGAGGCCGAGGCCCAGGCGGTGGAGACCAGTTGCGGAGATCGACAGGCCCGAGGCAAGGATCTTGGCCTTGAGAGCGGCGATATCCTGCGCATTAATCAATGCATGCGTGACCGCGGGGACCGGGTCCTGCCAGATGAGCTCTTCGGCCGGAACCTCCGGGCCGAGATAGCGCGAACGGGGACCCATGTCGCGGTGGGTCAGCTTGAACCAGGCGCGGGCAAAGGCATCGGCAAATTTCTCCGGGTTCTGCTGGTAGCTCCGCGCGATCGGCTCGTAGATCGGGTCGAAGCGCAGGGAGAGGTCCGCCGTGGTCATCATCGGTCGGTGCTTCTTTGAGGGATCGTGCGCGTCAACCATCATGTCCTCTTCGTCCACGTCCTTGGCCAGCCATTGATTCGCGCCGGCCGGGCTTTTAACCAGCTCCCACTCGTATTTGAACAACACCTTCAGATAGCCCATGTCCCATTTGGTCGGGTTCGGCTTCCAGGCGCCCTCGATGCCGCTGCTGATGGTATCGCCACCTTTGCCGCTGCCAAAGCTGCTCTTCCAGCCGAGTCCCTGCTCCTCGATGGGAGCGGCTTCGGGCTCAGGACCCACATGGGTTGCAGGGCCAGCACCATGGCATTTGCCGAAGGTATGCCCGCCGGCAACGAGGGCGACGGTCTCTTCGTCGTTCATGGCCATACGGGCAAAGGTTTCGCGAACGTCGCTGCCCGAGGCGACCGGATCCGGGTTGCCGTCCGGGCCTTCCGGGTTCACGTAGATCAGGCCCATCTGCACGGCGGCAAGGGGATTATCCAGCTCCCGGTCCCCGGAGTAGCGGCTCTTGGGCTTGTCGCTCGTAGCCAGCCATTCCTCTTCGGCTCCCCAGTAGATGTCCTGTTCCGGTTCCCAAACGTCTACGCGCCCGCCGCCAAAGCCGAAGGTCTTGAATCCCATCGACTCCAACGCACAGTTGCCGGCGAGGATCATCAGGTCGGCCCAGGAAATTCTCTTGCCGTATTTCTGCTTGACCGGCCAAAGCAAGTCGGCGTGCCTTGTCCAGGCTCACATTGTCCGGCCAGCTGTTGAGGGGCGCCAGGCGCTGGTTGCCGGTCCCCGCGCCGCCGCGGCCATCGCCCATGCGGTAGGTGCCGGCGCTGTGCCAGGCCATGCGGATGAAGAGCCCCCCGTAGTGGCCCCAATCGGCCGGCCACCAATCCTGCGAATCGGTCATCAACGTATAGAGATCCTGCTTCACAGCATTGAGGTCGAGTTTCTTGAATTCTTCTGCGTAGTTGAAAGTTTCACCCATCGGATTGGACTTGGAGGAGTGCTGGTGCAGAATATTCAGGTTCAGCTGGTTCGGCCACCAGTCCCGGTTCGAAGTGCCTCTGCCGGTCATGGGTATGGCAGTTTTGCCCGTTACCGGACACTTTTTCTCGTCACTCATGAAATCGTCTCCTTTCGTTGCATTAATTCGATGTTGCGCCAATCTTGAAGTTCTGATTGCCAGCCACGGGCACGCCATTTCTGATGGTGAGTTTCTTGTCCTTGCTTATGCGTTCCTCATTTCGCCTCGTGCTCGTTTCGCCGTTTCGTGGCGCCCGCCAGTCGGGCCAACATGTAACCAGCACATGGGTATTTCACAAATCCTCCCGATACCATCCCGAGAGTTGCGGCTGGAAGACATTGTCGATAATATGGATAACGCCGTTGGAGCACTCGATGTCGGTGGTGACGAACTTGCCGTTGTCGATTACCACGTTCCCTTCATCAAGTTCCACGGTAAGGGCCTTGCCGGTCTCCGTGACCAGTTTCCCCGAACCCATTTCGTGAAGTTCCTTGGCGGAATACTTCCCCGCAACCAGATGATAGGTGAGCGTCTCCGTGAGTACTTTCGGGTCTTCAAGGAATTTTGCGATGTCCATCCTGTCAAAGGCGTCATTGTTGGGTGTGAAAAAGGTATAGGGACCCGCTTTTTTCAACATTTCCTCCAGATTTACCTTTTCCAGTGCTTTTGCAAGCGTTCCCAATGATGCGTCGACCTTGATGGTTTCCATGATATCTTTCATATGTGTCTCCTTTCTTTTGGCGTTGTTGTTTTCAAATCACATTACAATACATTACAACATCTAAATGGATAGTCAATAGCTGTAGATAACTATTATCAATAAGGGAGTAAAAAAATTTTCCCTCAGGGCTTACCCTGGCACGCGGGACACAGCCCGAAAAAATCGAGACGGTGAAAGGTAATCGTATATCCGGTCTTCTTTCTCATTTCATCACTTAGTTCATCGACGCTGGAGATATCCGGGTCCATGATCCTTCTGCATTTGGTACAGATGGCATGCGGGTGGGGATACGGACGGTTTCCATCGTACCGGTTACTGCCGTCAGGAAACCCCAACTCAAGAACCTCGTTCAGCTCCTTAAGCAGGGCAATGGTCTTGTATACCGTGGCAATGCTGGTAGTTGGGAACTTTTTCCTGACTTCCGCATAGATTTCGTCAACAGTGGGGTGCTCCTCACTGGAGGCCAAGATCGTCAGGATAGTAAAACGCTGAGGGGTAAGACGAAAGTCCCTCCCCTTCAACTTAGCCAGCATCTGCGCCAGGCGCCCTTCTTTGCGTGTTTCAATCGCATTGTTTTTCAAAACATTACCTCAGCAGAGGAGCACAGATATTTACAGATAACTATTATCAATAATAAGCTGATGTTTGTATTTGTCAAGTCAACGTTCCGAGGCAGTATGCGTTGTTGCATTTTACCGCAGCTTGGACGTTTTCCCTTGGAAACGGCAATATTCTGATCTATGCTAAATTCTTTACGTCCACTTTTTTGAAAAACCCGAAATCAGCCAAGGGAGCACGTCAGATGATCTACGATTTTGCGCAGAGAGCTTCCTGTATTGACCTACCATGAAAAAATGTTACCATCTTGTCACCGAAGCAGTGAAGACGTGATGACTCCGCCTATTTTGAGAGATGACCAGAACAATCGACGTATACCTAAGGGAACAGTAACCGATAGTGCAATCTATTCTTCCTAAAATACTAATCGTGTCCATACAGTTGCTGGCCATTACACTTCTGCAGGTGCCGATGTTTCTGCCATTGGTGGAAAAAGTTATGACTTTCCATCCACGCGGTACGAGCTGCTATCATAACCACCAACTCTGCGGCTGTTCGCCGGAAAGGATTGCCAACCGCACCTGTTGTTGTTCAATAACTGCAGAATCATCCCGCGTGGCGGCTGACGACGATGAAGAAGACAGCATGGTTTCCTGCTGTACTCTTGGAAAACGTTCCAAAACCAGTCATTCCCTGACAATGGCACCATGCGGTGCAGCATCGCCGCTTTTTATGGCCTCGGTTCAGGATTGTCTGCACCGTCAGTACGTGGGAAAGATAAACTCTCCCGCATATGTAAACATCCTCTTTTTCGAGTACCCCGAAAATCTGCAGGAGAGGTACTCCGACCCTCCTGAACACCCTCCAAAGATTTTACTTTCTGTCTGACAAACCATTTATTTCGTAATTTTGTTGCAGGACTGTACCGACAGGGATCGTTCCATGTATGTCCGCCACCAAGAGGTATCCGGCGGAGGAAAGATCTTTTGTATCGGTACATCCACGAGGCATTCGTTCGAAAAGTGCTGTTGTGTCTCCCGTGTATCGGCTGATAGCAGCACTTTCTGCGCGGGGCAGCTTCATAGCGTAATGCAAGGAGTGAAAATGCATCTACAATTTTGGGTCATTTGTTTTTTGATGGTGACTTGCCTGGCGCCTGGTCACGTGAAGGCTGCTACCACCATTTTATTGGATGAAATAACAATTCGAGGAGAAGAGAAATCACCGCAGGAAGAAAGTCTGACGATCAGAGAGGTGCGGGAAAGTCCGGCCAAGGATATCGGCGAGGCTCTTCAGAGAGTGGAAGGAGTGTCGATCGTGCGCAAGGGAGCAATCGCCAACGATATCGTGCTGCGCGGATTTCAGCGTGACAATATCAACGTTCTGGTGGATGGTGTCCGACTCCACGGTGCCTGTCCGAACAGAATGGACCCGCCGGCATTCCACTATGACTTTGCCCAGGTCGAAGATGTTCTGGTATTAAAGGGACCCTATGATGTAACTAACCCGGGAGGCCTGGGCGGACTGGTACAGGTTAGAACAAAAAAGACCGAGCAGGACTTTCACAGCGAGGCAAATCTTAACTATGGATCATACAACAGCACCAATGACTCTGCCACCGTGTCTTACGGTACAGACCGTTATGATGGACTTGCCGGCTATGCCTTTAAGTACTCAGAAGTTCCCCGATCAGGAAACGGCAAACTGATTACCGACATCTATCCGGCCAAAAGCCCCAATCGCTATCGTCCCGATACCATTGATTCGAAGGCATACGAAATCAATACCGGCTGGGCGAAGTTCGGTTTCAATCCGACCGATTCTTCACGTACCGAACTAAGTTATTCGTACCAGGATGCCGAACACGTTCTCTACCCCTACCTGAAGATGGACGCCGACTTTGATCGGACTCATATCCTGAACTGGACATACAAGGTAGAAAAGATCTCGGATATAGTTAAGGACCTGGAACTTCAAGCCTACTGGGACAAGGTGTCCCATGTTATGGACGACAGTTTAAGAGAAAGCTCCCGGCCGACGGCAAAGATTAACCGGGTGTTCTCGATGCAGACAGATGCCAATACCCAGGTTGTCGGGACAAAGGTAAAAGGTACGCTGGCAGTAGGATCAGGCACCTTGAAAAGCGGAGTCGATTACTATAACCGCAGCTGGAATGCCCTGAACGTTCGGGCCATGTACACACCGACATTACCCTATACGACACTCAACATGATACCTGATGTGGATATTGACAACTTCGGACTCTTTGTCGATTACGAAATTACGCTCAACGACTGGTTCAAGGTGCAGGCCGGCATACGCGGAGACCTTACCTGGGTGAATGCCGGTTCGCTCAATAAAGCGAGCACTCTCCGCAATAGCACGGATTTCAGCGAGGTGAGCGGAAATGTGCAACTCACCTATACACCTGTTTCGGGCCTGGATATTTTCCTTGGCCTGGCGAGGGGGGTGCGAACCCCTGACCCTGAAGAACTCTACATCAGCGTGCCTGCCGCACCACCGGCGGTCACCTGGCAGGGCAACCCGGACCTGAACTCGACGGTCAATCACGAGGTGGACCTGGGGCTGAAGTACGCGGGTAAAAAGTTCTACGTAAACGGGACAATCTTCTACAGTGACCTGACCGATTACGTCAATTTCTACAGCGCGTCAGCCACCCGCAAGAGCTACCAGAATATTGACGCGACCATGTGGGGAGCGGAGTTCGGGTCACAGGTTTCCCTTCCCTATGACATCTATCTGCGGGGTTCGCTTTCGTACACCGAGGCGCGTAACAAGGATGGCCATCGCCCTCTTGCCGAGATCCCTCCCCTCCGGGGACTGCTGTCCGTTCGCTACGATATTGACAGCTGGTTTGTTGAAATAGCCGAGAACCTCGCCACCCGGCAGGACCGCGTAGATACGGGTCTTAATGAACTACCGACAGCGGGTTGGATGACTACTGACCTGAAGGCGGGGTTTAATTACAATTCCATGTCGATCTATGGCGGGGTCAACAATATGCTGGACAAGCAGTACTATAGCCATCTGTCGTACCTACGGGATCCGTTTGTCAGCGGAGTGGGATACAAGGTGCCGGAGAACGGCAGGAACTTCTATCTGACAGTGACGTACAAATTCTGATATTCCTCAAACAGATCCAAGACCCAGGGGAGTAACCCGCCTGCCGTGAATAGCGGCAAGCTATGCTCACCTGGGTCCTGATCCCCATGTCTTTCAATCAGAGTTATAATGGTGCAACCCTGATAATTTCATAGAATCGAGTGGCAACAAAACATGGTCTTCATAGGTCCGATGAGACTGGAAGGTCTGATACTAAGCATACAGATACCGAGAATCGCCTGATCAGAGTATCAATGATCGGTCTTTTCCAGAAAACGTGCAGCAACCTCTACGCACTGCAGGCAACTGATGAGATCCTTCGAACGAATTTCGCTGCACTGTTCGGAACCGGCCACTTCGACAAAGGATTTGCGGACAGATTCCTTCTTTTCCGAATCGTCGACTAGACTCAAAGCTGCATAGAGGGCTCCGCAGGTACCGTTATCGGCCTTGCCGCCGCCCAGTTTGCGGGCGTCCATGATTTCATCATTCGAAATATTCTTTCGCTCCTGAAAGCCCTTCAGGATGCTTTGCGCACAATTTAAACGCTTATTTGTATAGGAATGGACTGCTGACCTCACAGGCATAATTTGTTCTCCTGATTATTTAATATTCAACTTTCAATATATATCATAAACAACATAAATATTCTAGCACTTCTTCTGCAAAAATATTCGGAAAAATTTGCACCGGCAGTATTTTCTTTGCCACACCATGCTCCATGACTGCCGGGTCATTCATGATCACCGCTTAACAAGTACCGTTTCAAAATCCATGTTTGGCTTCATCAACATCGTTCCGCCCCCTTCTGAAACAACACGCAATACGGCTTCGGCATCACACACCCGCGCCCCTGCAACATGGGTTACGGGAGTTCCCTTGAAAGCAGTAGGACACAAAGGAGAAGAAGGTCCAAGGAGCACGACGGCACGAGGCTGTCCCAATCCGGCAAGGACCTCGTCGCAAGTTCCATTAATCAATGACGTCCCGGTAACAATAGCAACCGTGCATTGAGCCATGGCATCACGCCCCTGTTCCGGGGTAAGTGTGTCTCCATGGTGAGAATTGAGTTCAACGACGTCGAAACGGCAGCCGATTTTCCGTATCTGCGCGACGATTGGAGCAAAGTAACCGACCATGACCACCCGGTCTTCAGGGGTAATAGCAAGCGTGGAGATTACTTCATCCCGGGAGGTAGGTGGAGATGGCAATGCCGCAAGGAGGGCATTCGCCGAGGCAAGGCCAACGGTCCTGGCAAGGGCTGAACTTTCATTCCCCAGCATCTGCAGCAGCTCTTTCGCGGGACGCCCCATCAAAGTACCCGCCTCCTTGAAATGCGTGCAGCAGCTAGCATCGGATTTCGCCGTCCATGCAACACCGGCATGACCGCTCTGCAACCGGACCGCGGTGTATCCCAACCCGATGCGCACATCACTAACAACAGCGCCCTCGGCTTCCGACTCCAGGAATTCGACCAGAGCTTTCTGTATCATCAACGTCATTTTCTTCCTCCCTGTTGCAAACAGATTATTTCTTATTTCGCGGAAAATCTTTTCATAATAACCAATATGTGCATGTTACACTTACAAGATAAGAATCAAAAGCTATACTGTCAAGAAGTATATAGCCTGCAAGGATATTTACCTCCTTGCAAGCATGTCCTAAATTAGTTGATACCAGTGACTGTGACTGGACGACAAGAGGACAAATAAAAGCATTCTAACTTCTTGACAGATTAAGATTTCTCCGCTAGATATAGCGTCACATATCCGCATCGCTTTGCGGAGCTTAATATCGGATCAAGGTGCCCGCAAGGGCTTGATAGGGAAGAGGGGTGAAAGTCCCCCGCGGACCCGCCGCTGTAAGCGATGACGAAGGGCATTATGTCACTGGTCGAAAGACTGGGAAGACGCCTGGAGGTTGAATCGCGAGCCAGAAGACCTGCCATGATCTCAGCACTTAACAGTTCCCCGTGGTAAAGGGAGAGTGAAACTAATTATCAGACTTT
The DNA here is from genome assembly GCA_963717775.1 of uncultured delta proteobacterium. GTDB lineage: Bacteria > Desulfobacterota > Desulfuromonadia > Geobacterales > Geobacteraceae > RPRC01. The sequence continues at coordinate 39,151 of CAVQWZ010000013.1, read as the reverse complement.
GAATACGAAAAGTCCGCTTGATGCTTTGGCACGTGCGGACTTTTTTTATGCCGTTTTCATTGTCACTGACAGGTTACACAATCGGATTGCTGAAATGATTGGGAAGACCGTGTATGAGGCGGTAATAGAGACTTTGGACAAACAGAACGGATTCAGAAAGGATCAGCCACACTAATCACCATATTTTTCATCGAATGGAAGTGAGGAAGAGGGGTAAAAATCCCCCGCTGCCCCGCAGCCGTAATGGGAACGAACGTCCATCGCCGCAAGGCGAAAAGCCACTGGGAGAACTCCTGGGAAGGTGGGCAAGTAGGTCGCCCTGAGCCGGAACACCGCTCCAATCGTAACTTCGAGGGAGGAATGTCATGAAGAAAAGAATTGTAAACCTGCTATGTGTACTGTTGCTGTCAACCCCGGCCTTTGCCGAACCAGCCGAAGTTGTCCTGCCAGAAGTCGTTGTTACCGCTTCCCGCTGGGAAGAACCTGTGGAACGTGTCCCGCAGGATGTGACCATCATTACCCGTGCCGATATCGAAAAAAAGGGGGTCACCTTCATAGCTGATCTCCTGAGATTTCAGCCGGATCTGCAGGTTGTTCAAAACGGTGGTCCTGGCATGCAAGCGACCCTGCTCCTGCGTGGCGGCGGTAGTAGTCAGGTGCTGGTAATGGTTGACGGCTTCAAATTAAACAGTCCATCCACCGGTCAAGCCGACCTGTCCGGGTTGCTGACCACTGATGTTGAGCGAATCGAGATCATCAAAGGTCCGCAAAGCACCCTCTACGGGTCCGAAGCAATGGCAGGTGTAATTAATATCATCACTAAAAAGGGGGCAGGCAAACTGAAGGCCAACCTTAGCGTAGAGGGAGGTTCCTTTGCCACAGTCAAGACAGCAGGCTCAGTTTCTGGTGCTACTGACAGATTGAATTACCGTCTTTCCGCAACTTGGTTAGACACGGATGGTATTCCCATAGCCAAAAACGGCTCGGTAGCAAACGGCTATACGAATACGTCGGTATCGGCCAAGCTTGGCGCAGACCCGACCGATAACTCTTCTATCGAACTTAACCTGCGCTACGGAAAGGACAAAACCTATCTTGACAATTACGTCTTCGGTGTCGGACCGGTGGACACGCTGAATTATGTTAATAATCATGAAAACTACCTTATGGCCGCCACAGGGGAAATTTCCCCTTGGGAGAAGTACGAACAGAGCTTGACGATCTCCTACCGGCACGATGACATTGACGCCACAGACCCTGTCACTTCATACAATAATTACCGGATCAAAAACACAACCGAAATCCTGGACTGGCAGCACACCCTTGATTTACACCCTTTGACAATAGTGGGGGGATTTACCTACCGCTATGAGGCTGCCGACAACGTGGGATCGTTCGACCATTCCATCGACAACAAGGCCGGCTACCTCAACGCTAAACTCGCCCTGATTGACGATACCCTGATCTTCAACGCCGGACTACGCGATGATGACCATTCCACCTTCGGTAACGCCGTAACCTACCGGACCGGCGTGCTCTATTATCTCAACCCCCTGGAGATGAGATTCAAGGCAAATCTCGGCACCGGATTTCGGGCGCCCTCATTGAACGAGCTTTACTACCCATTCTACGGCAACCCTAACTTGACTCCGGAAAAAAGTAGCGGCTATGACGTAGGTGTGGAAAAGGACCTGTTCAACAAGAAACTTGTTCTTGGTGCCACCTGGTTCTGGCAACGCTACAAGAATCTCATCCAGACGAATTTCAATACATTCACTGCTGAGAATATTGGCAATGCTCAGACTGAAGGCGTAGAGATCAGGGTCTCGGCGCAGCCTATCGATACTCTGAAACTGAATGCTGCCTATACCTGGCTTGACGCAGTAAACAAGGATACCGGAGCTTTTCTCCCTCTCCGCCCCAGGAACAAAGTCACTTCATCCGTTGAATATACCTTGGCGAAACTGACTATGATCGGTGAATTCCTGTACGTCTCCAAACGATTTGATTCGGGTCTGAATCGAGACATCTCCCCCTATTCCTTGGTAAATCTGAAGGGATCGTATCTCCTGCATAAAAACCTGTCACTCTTTGTGAGAATCGACAACCTATTCAACAAGTCTTACGAAGAAGCTGCCGGCTACGGTACGCCGGGAATCTCCATCTTTGGCGGCATTAAGGCCTCATTCTAGATGCCACCGATGTTTTGCACTCTAAAGAGAACCTGATTAGCCCTGTCCTCGCCCAGTAGAATTTTCGCATCGACTTCCTAAGCCCGCCAGACTCCTATGGCAGCAATAAGACTCTGGCTCTGTTTGATTGGTTCAAGTATTATTCACATAACCCTCACCCAGTGCGCCCAGCGAAGTGCCGGCGTAACAGCCGAGCAAACCTCAGCCAACACCGAAGGCCAGTCCGACGAAAACGGCTCACAGCATAATCAGCGTCTTTCAATAATTCTTGCATCGAACATAAATGACGGGTTACAGTAGTTCGCGCGGCAGAGGGAGACAGAGATGGGGATTTTAATCGGCTATATAGTGTTAGGTCTTTTCGCCGGAACATTAAGTGGACTAGTGGGCATCGGTGGCGGCATCGTCATCGTACCGGCACTGATATTCTTTTTCAAATTTTCTCAGCATTCTGCCCAAGGCACGACCGTCGCCATTTTGATCCCCCCGGTGGGAATTCTTGCGGCAGTGTTGTATTACCGGTATGGGTTCGTCGACGTAAAGGCCGCAGGATTCATTTGCATCGGCTTCGTTGTAGGAGGTCTGATTGGTGCCCGTGTGGCGACCAATTTGCCGGACATGGTCCTGGAAAAGGTCTTTGGCTTTGCCCTGCTCCTGCTCTCCCTGAAAATGCTCTTTGGTAAGTAGTTTCCATCTGGAAACACCGGATGTGAAACTAGCGGTTTCCAATTTGGAAACGAGGATTTTTTTGTTCTGACAAGAAAATCAAGGGATTGTGCGGAGAGGTACTACTGTACGTCGCACAAACAAAACCGATGCTTGACGCAGTCAGGGCAAAAAAAGACCGTTTCCGGATGAAAACTAAGTAACATGACTCTATTCATTCCCCTCCCGGCCTGAGGGAACGACCAATTTATCAGACAAAGAAGTGCACCATGAAAATTACACTCGATGCGATAGGCCTCATCTCAACGGACCACGCGGATAAGGAACAGGCCCCTGTTCAAGGTGTCTTTCGGCCGGATGCCGTTGGGACGGTCACGGTCTTTCCCGGAATTCGCCGAAGGACTAAAGGACATTGAGCTGTTCAGCCACCTCTACCTCTTCTACCATTTCGATCGGGCAAAGTCGGGGAATTGATCCGGCACCCTTTTCTGGATGACACACCGCACGGCATTTTTGCCACTCGCCACCCTTGCCGGCCGAATGGAATCGGCATCACGGTGGTCAAACTCCTGGAAAGACAGGGTAACCTGCTGATAGTGAGTGGCATTGATGTCCTTGACGGCACGCCACTTGTGGATATCAAGCCGTATGTTCCCCGCTTTGACTGCCATACGGAGGCTTCGGAAGGTTGGTTTGCCGGCAAGGAAGCGAGAGAAAAGCCGGAGGCAGGGAATAAAAGATTTTTACAAACAAACCCTTGGAAGAGCGTTTTAGGAAACAATTTCAGACGACCCATCTGGAAAGGATAAATGGTACAGGAGAAAATCCATGATTAACGCGATTTGTGTCTGAACAGCCTTTTGATCACCTGAAGCTTTACAGTGAATTCCTGGAGAGGGAAACAAACGCCACCGGCACTGTTGTCCTGCACCACGGCCGGATCAAACGTCCAGGGAAACAGGTACCGAACTTCTCCAGCGTAGAACTCAAACCCCTCGTCGACGATGTTGACTCCCGTCTGGCCGCAATTGCCCGATCGGCAGAGGAAAAGTTTAAACTCAATCAGGTCCTCATCGTCCACCGCCTGGGAATGATTGGTGCGTGTGATTCCGTGCTACTCGCAATCGTATCCGGAAAGACGCGTGACATCTGTTTTGCCGGCTGCTCCTGGATCGTGGACGAAGTAAAAAAGGAAGAGTTCATTGAGCTCATCGAGCTCCCATAATGCGATATCTCTAACCTCACCCCATCACAGTCGGAAAGTGTCATTCGTAACGACATTATCATTTCTGCTAGTCCAAATTCTTAAAAGAGGCCGAGGGATTCCCCCCGGCCTTTTCTTATGTGGCCATCTCTCACTTGCAGCCTTGACTGAAATAGAAACACTCCTGGTTCAAGGATCGTTCCTTTGTTATCCGCTGTGGAAAGAGAGATGGCGAGGTTGCATGAAAAGCTTTTTATGGCATTCTTGTTTGGTGCCATGACAGGCCGCAGAAACCACACAGAATAGTAGTACTCGACAGCAACGACCATACCCGCCAACCGGGATGGCACTGCCAGTTCCGGAGGTACATAGTGGCCCAAAATCTAGCAACCAAGATACTAGAAGCCCATCTTGTCGAAGGAAGGCTTATTCCTGAAGATGAGATCTCTATCAAGATCGATCATACCCTGCTCCAGGACGCCACCGGCACCATGGTTATGCTGGAATTCATGGCCATGGGGACACCCCGGGTGAAGGTGGAGCTCGCAGCCCAGTACATCGATCACAACCTGCTGCAGACCGACTTCCGGAATGCCGACGACCATGCTTTTTTGACTTCGGCAGCGCGGAAATTCGGTCTCTACCTTTCCAAGCCAGGCAACGGGGTCTCACACCAGGTCCACTTGGAGCGGTTCGGTGTTCCGGGAAAGATTCTCCTGGGTGCCGACTCCCACTCACCGACCGCGGCCGGCCTGGCAATGATCGCTATCGGCGCGGGAGGACTCGATGTAGCCATGGCCATGGCGGGTCATCCATTCCGCCTCCCCTGCCCGAGGATTATGGGGGTGCGGCTTACCGGCAGGCTCCCCGACTGGGTCTCGGGAAAGGACGTGATACTGGAGATGCTGCGTCGCCACAAGGTAAAGGGAGGAGTGGGGAAGATTATCGAATATTACGGTCCGGGCGTGGAGACACTTTCTGCCACTGACCGCGCCACCATCGGCAACATGGGGGCAGAGCTGGGCGCCACCAGTACTATTTTTCCTTCGGACAGACGCACCCGGGAATTTCTCGAATCCCAGGGCCGCGGCGATGCCTGGCAGGAACTCTCGGCCGACCCGGGCGCAGACTACGACGACCATGACGAGATTGATCTCTCCTCGCTGGAGCCGCTCATCGCCTGCCCTTCATCACCGGACAACGTGGTATCGGTCAGGGAGATCGAGGGGCTGAAGGTTGACCAGGTGATAGTCGGCAGCTCGGTCAACTCATCATTCCGCGACCTGATGACGGTCTGCCGGGTGCTCGACGGCCGCAAGATTGCTTCCCACCTCTCGTTCAACATCAATCCCGGCAGCCGGCAGGTCCTGCAGAACGTGACAGACCAGGGAGGACTCGTCCCGCTCCTCTTGGCCGGAGCACAGATCCATCAGCCCGGTTGCCTGGGATGCATCGGCATGGGCCAGGCCCCGGGAACCGGCCAGGTGAGCCTGCGTACCTTTCCCCGAAACTTCCCGGGCAGAAGCGGCACGCTAAACGACAAGGTCTACCTCTGTTCTCCGGAAACCGCGGCCGCAGCGGGCATCTTCGGGGTCGTAACCGATCCGCGCAAGCTCGGCGATCTGATGCCTTGGCCGAATGTTGGCAACCCCGAGAAATACCTGGTCGATGACTCGAGCATCTTTCCTCCGCTCGAAGACTCCGTTGAGGTGGAGATAGTGACCGGCCCCAACATCATCCCGCTCCCGGAATTCGAGGAACTCCCCGACGATCTGACCGTCTCGGTCGTGATCAAAGTCGGCGAGAACATCTCCACTGACACCATCATGCCAGCCGGCAACAAGGTTCTTCCCTATCGGAGCAACATCCCGGCCATCAGCCGCTTCGTGTTCAGTCAGTTGGACCCCGGCTTCGCTGACCGGGCCGTGGAAGCTGGAAACGGTATCGTGGTCGCAGGCGAAAACTACGGTCAGGGCTCTTCCCGCGAGCACGCGGCCCTGGCGTCGCGATACCTCGGCATCCGCGTGAAGCTGGCGAAAAGCTTCGCCCGCATCCACAAGGCGAACCTGGTTAATTTCGGCATCCTCCCCCTGACCTTCAAGGACCAAGGTGACTATGACCGAATCAACCAGGAAGATACCTTGACCCTCCACGGGCTGCGCGAGTTGGTCTCTTCCGGAGCAGAGGAGATACCGATACATGTGCGCGGCGAGGTTATCATCAGCCTCCTGCAGATTTCAGACCGGGAGCGAAAGGAGCTGCTGGCCGGTGGAACGCTGAATTATGTCAGGAAAGGCTGACTGTTTCCTGGACTGTATGACTTTCTAAGCGACATTAAGTACGAACGTACGCTCAATAAACAACCCTCAAAGGAGGATCACACATGAAGAACAATATCGTACCGGGGCTTGCCGGAGTTGTCGCCGACCGGACCTCCATCAGCACGGTGGGCAAAACCGGCCTGGGTCTCAGTTACCGGGGCTATTCCATTGAAGACTTGACCAGGGAAGCTGACTTCGAGGAGGTCGCCTACCTGCTGCTCTACGGCGAACTCCCGGCGCAGAACGAGCTTGATTCGTTCCGCAAGCGGCTCTCCTCCCTGCGCGGCCTGCCCTCTCCACTCAAAAAAATTCTCGAGCAAGTGCCGGCCAATGCCCACCCCATGGACGTGATGCGGACCGGCTGCTCGGCCCTGGGTGCCACGGAGCCGGAAACATCGGAGGCCGAACAGACAAAATGCGCGGAACGGCTCCTCGCCACCTTGCCCGGCATGCTCCTCTACTGGCATCATTTCCACACCAGCGGCAAGCGGATCGATACGGTCAGCGATGAAGAGCGCCTGGCCTGCCATTTCCTGAATATGCTGCACGGGAAATCGCCAGGCAAGGAAGCGTGCAACGCGGTCAATGTGTCATTCATCATCTATGCGGAGCATGAATTCAACGCCTCGACCTTTTCGGCCCGGGTAACTACCTCTACCAGGTCCGACTACCATTCGGCTATTACCGCCGCCATCGGCACCCTCAAGGGACCGCTCCACGGCGGCGCCAACGAGGAGGCAATGAAGCTCATCGACCGGTTCAAGACGCCGGACGAGGCGGAACAGGAAATCCTGCGGATGCTGGAAAGAAAGGAGCGGATCATGGGGTTCGGACACCGGGTCTACAAGGAGCAGCCCGACCCCCGTTCCGACATCATCAAGGCCTGGTCAAAGAAGATTGCCGAAGATAGCGGCCACGAGCTTCTCTATCGGGTCTCCGAACGGATTGAAGAAGTGGTATTGCGCGAGAAGGGGCTATTTGCCAACGTGGACTTCTACAGTGCCTCCCTCTACCATATGTGCGGCATACCGACCGCCATGTTCACCCCGCTGTTCGTGTTCGCCAGGGCAGCCGGCTGGTCGGCCCACATCATGGAGCAGCGGGCCACGGGAAGATTGATCCGTCCGAGCGCCGAGTACATTGGGCCAAAGCCGAAAAAGTTCGTGCCGGTTGAGAAGCGTTAGCGGAAAGAGCGGGATAAAAACAACATTGCCTACTACAGAGGACATACATGTGCGCAGAGGCTTTAGCGAAGACGGAGAGAGCACAGAGAAATTGTTACAAGCTGCTGTACCTCTGCGCCCCCTGTGAACTCTGTGGCTAATTTGATGATAGCCATCCGGTAATTGACTCTTTGCCTGTCAGGAGAAAGGCCACGGGTCAACAACAGCCCTTGGCGTATTTTTTTACCAGATAGTCGGCCTCTTTAAAACGGCCCTGTTTTTCCAAAATCGGTACGATTCGTTGAGCCGCCTCCCTGGCAAATGTGGGGGAGGTAAGGAGACTTGAATAGCTTTCGACAGCATTCGACTCATCCTGAAGGTGGGCGTACAGGTCCCCTTGCATCAGCAGGGCCTGTTCCGGAATCAGATCACTCGCTATCATCCTCGCCAGTACCTGCAAAGCCTCGGGTTCCCGGCCGGTCTCTATATATAGCTGAACCAAACCGAGGTTGCAGAGTGAATTACCAGGATTCAGGCCAATGGCCTTAAGCAAAAGGTGTTCGCACTTCCCGGAATCGCCCTTGTGAAAATAAAGTATTGCTTTCTCATAATTCAGGATGTCATTTTCCGTGTCTGCGGATAATTTCTCGAATACCTGCAGCGCTCCTTCTCCATTCCCTTCCAGGTTAAGGAGGCAGGCCCGGGCGAATTCTTCCCCCATCCCGGCATAACGCTCGGGGAGGTCTTCGGGAAGGGAATGAAAATAGAAGGACAATCTGTCTTCCCTGGTTATGGCATCATCCATGTCATGGTGGTCGTCGCTTCCAGTTTTGACACCCCGGTCCTCACAACTACTGCAACTATGGCCGCCCTCAACTGGTGACACTTCGTGTGTTCTCGGAACTGAGTTCGGCCAGCAGCCTCTCCGAATTTTCCCTGAGGGTTGCGTCCTCCGCCAGATCCATGATGATCAGAAGGTGTTCCTCGGCCTTTTTTCTGTCTCCGCTGGAGATGGCATATTCCGCCTCAACCAGATTCATGCGGCCCAGCATGTTACCTGTCAGCGCAATTTTTTGGCGCACGGCCTCAATCTCGGCAATGGCTGAATCGCCGCTCGCCTCGAGCTTTTCCAAGGCCTCGCCATAGGCATTCCTCGCATCGGCGAACCGCTCATCAGCCAGGCACCTGTCACCCTTTTCCAGGTAATGATTGTAATCCTTGCCGAATTTAAACAGTTTCTTTAGAAACATATATTCACCTCGAAAAATATCGTAGATTCCAGAGTCAAGCCAAGATAGCCTATTCTTACCATTATTTAACACACAAAACACTATTTTGTGATGCCATTGCCCTAATTTCAAGGTCATAATTGGCTGTATCCCCAACCCAACCATTCAAAATCAAAAGAAGAGGCCGGGGGAAATCCCCCGGCCTCTTCTTTATTGTCCCAGTCCGCCCAGAAGCCATCCGGCATCAGTCATCCACCAATGACATTGTCTATGGCAGAGAGCTGTCAACCTCACAACTGAGAGTGTGCGAGTTAACGATAACGTCCCTTATGGTTTTGAATCCGCAGGGTCAGTCACTGTTTACTTTTTCCTTATATCTCCCACACCGATAAATGGCATTGCACCGCTACCGGTGACTTGCGGGAGGATACCATTCCATTTCTCTATAGCTTTCATATTGGCCTCAATTTTTCTAAGTTCAATAAGGTCCGGTGAAATATTCGCTCTTTGCAGCCGCAGTGATTCTGCCTCCGCCCTTGCAGCAGTAATCTTCTGTTCTGCCTCTATCTTTATCCTCTCAAGATCCCTATTTGCCTTCAGCGCAAGCTGTTCTGCCGTCTGTTTTGACTCAATGGCTTCCATAAATATCTTGGAAAAGCTGAACCCGACAATAGAGAAGGCGTCAACCGCTATGTTGTTTGCCAAGAGCCGTGACGTAAGAGTTGCTTTCATTGCGTCGCTTACCGATGACCTCTTTGTGATAAGTTCTTCTGCTGAATACCTGGCGGAGACTGCCTTTACCACTTCCTGCACAGCGGGGTCTATGATTCGCTCTTTAAAATCTATACCAAGGGTCTGATAAACGATATTAGCCTTGGAGGGAATGATGTGATAGTTAATCGCAACAGTAGAGCTTACGTCCTGAAGGTTGGATGATGCAGCTGCGGCATCAGTCGTTGCCTTCTGCACCTTAACATCCATCACGGCAACCTTCTGCATTATAGGTACGATGAAATGAAGACCTTCCCCAAGCACAACTGGCTGTACAGCCCCAAAATTAAGGAGAACGCCTCTTTCACCCGCCCCAATCTGAACCCATGGTCGTAAGAACATGGAAAATATCAGAATTGCAACAACTATCACCACAAGCCTTAGAGGGCCTTTTTTCATTACAGAGTTCATTGCCTCTTTTGCCTTTTGAATATCATTCTCGTCCATTGTTCGTCTCCTTTTGATTTCAGTAGTGTCCAGATAAGGACTTGGATGTGAAGGCGCCCATGTTTAGATGAGTCATCGGTTCGTTCCGGCCTGATTTTTCAGGATTTATATCAGGAACTGTCGTCGACCGATAGGCTCTTCAGAGTGCCGATATGATGTTTACGGTTTTGATAGTGCTTCCCTTTCTAACCTCCCGAGCCTCTACAGTAATGTATTGAGCGGCAAATGTGTTACTTTTATTGACACAGAGGGTGTCGCCTCCATTTCTCCTCCCAGACTGCACTGCTAAAACATGACCGGCAAACCAGAACCAAACACGAAATCAGAGTGCCATTGACAGACACGCGGGAAATCCTGGACATATCTATTTTTTTTCTAATTTCCTTCAAGCATTCCGCTGCAATGCCCTGGCTAACTCGCCAACCTTGTAAGGTTTTGAAACCACGGCGTTGAATCCGTACTCCAGGAACTCGGCCATGACAGGGTCATTTGAATAGCCGCTCGAAACGATCGCCCAGACAGACGAGTCTATTTCTCGAATGATACCGATTGCTTCCTTGCCGCCCATCCCTCCGGGTATGGTCAGGTCGAGGATAACAGTATCAAAAGGTTTCCCTGCTTCACTGGCCTCCACAAATGTTTCGATCGCTGCCGCTCCATCCCTGGCAATTGTCACATCGTACCCGAGTTCTGCCAGCATCGCACTGCCAACTGTTAAGACATCATCCTCATCATCCATCTGCAAAACCCTGCCTTTGCCGAGTATTCCCACTTCGTCAGCCGGCACCGACACATCGATTGCCCTGTCCGATGCCGGCAGGAGGATGGTGAATGTGGTCCCAACTCCACATTCGGATTCCACATGGATGTAACCACCATGATTTCTGACAACGGAATAGGTTACCGCCAACCCCAGACCACTGCCGTGCTCCTTGGTCGTAAAATAGGGGTCGAAAATCCTGCGGAGGTGGTCGACCGGGATCCCGGAACCCTGGTCGGCAACCGTAATCTTCACATAGTTGCCCGAGGACAACGGCAAGGAGTTGTTGATGTTCACACGAACATTCACTGCAGAGATGTTTACTTTCCCCCCATCAGACATTGCTTGATAGGCATTGATGAGAAGATTGTTGAATACCTGCACCATTTGCCCCTCATCTGCTTCAACTGGCCAGAGGTCGATAGCAAACTCAAAAACCGACTTGACTGGAGTGCCGCGCAAAGCGAAGTTCGCTGAATCCCGGATGGAATGTTCGAGGGAAATAACCTGTTTGACCGGTGACCCGCCTTTCGAGAAGGTGAGAAGCTGTTGTGTCAGATCCTTAGCCCGCTCAGTTGCTTTTTCTGCAGCACTCAGCCACTTATCAAGCTTGTCGCCCGGTTCGGCACGCATCCGTGCAAGCGAGATATTCCCCATGACGGCAGTGAGGATGTTATTGAAATCATGGGCGATCCCCCCTGCCAAAACGCCGAGGGATTCGAGCTTCTGTGTCTTGAGGAGTTCCTCCTCAAGTTTCCTTTGACTGGTAACATCTCTAAAGCTCCAGACACGGCCGACCGCTATATTTTCGATAACCTGTGCCTTGGAAGAACGCTCGAACACCCGACCATCCTTGAACTCCAACACATCAAAACTTTCGGCGGCAGGGTTGGCATAAAGCTCCTCAACCGTCGCCAGAAATTCCCTCGGATTTTTCAGCTGATCCAGGACAAACTCCAGGGCTTGCCTGTCTTCCCGTGAGGCAAGAATGTGTTCCGGCAGTCGCCACAGCTCGGTGAACCGCGTGTTGAAGTCGACTATTTTCCCGTTGGTGTCTACCACGAGAATGCCATCGGCAGTGGCGTCCAGGGTAGCCCTCAGCAAAGAAACCGACTGTTTCAGATCTTCACCGGTGCGCTTGCGCCCGGTAATATCGCGAACCACGCAGACGACGGAGAACAGAGCACCGGCCGGGTCGCGCATAATCGAAGCGGACAGGCTGAGGCTGCCGGGTTCGTCCTTCCCCGGTCGCAGGTATTCCATTTCATGGTTGCTGACCACCTCACCCTTGATCAGGGAGGCGAGCACACCGGCGAAGGCCTTGTTACGGATCATCGCGCTGGTCGGCAGCTTACCGACCAGAATCTCCTCGTTCAGGCCAAACATCGTGCATGCTGTCTGGTTGACGAGCCGGATGATTCCTTCCCGGTCGAGGACAAGTAATGCATCGTTCATGGTATCGATAATTTGACGGGCAGCGAATGCCGGAGTTATGGCAATGAGTCGGTTATGCCGGACGGAAGGGGTTGTTATTACGACAAAAAGTAAAATCGGGATATAGCCGAAGGGCGGGATGTTGATTCCGAAACCGATAAGATAATCGACCGAAGCGACAGAGCCGACCAGTACGCCGATCAGCAGTTCACGTGCGGCAATAGATTGTGGGGTGCCCTTTTCTATTTTCTGGTAGGCCCTGAAAAGGCGGAATACTGATTCGAGCGTAACCCAAAAGAAAAACAGGATAAATGGAAGACTCGTCAGACCATACTCGGGATAGTACCCCCAGGAATAGTGGTGCAGCGAACTGAACTGCATGTCGGTTGAGAGAATGAGCACGAGAAAGATGGCACTCATGCTCCAGTAAGCCGGCAAACGAATTTTGAGCTTCTCATAATCCTGCACTATTGAAGAAGTATAGCTGCTTAAGACCGCGGGAACAAAGGCGATCCCGACATATCCTGATTTTGCCAACCAGTGTGCCACCTGTACATCATCGGTAGCATACAGCCAAGAGTAAGCAAAAAGCCACTCGCCGACAGTCAGCGTCATCAGAAAAAACATCAAACTCACTGGTGATCGTCTCATCCGGAACAATGCAAAGATTCCCAGACTAATAACACCCACTGAAACCAGAAGTGTTTGCAGGCTCAAAAGGTTCAGCTGGTAGTGTGCAAGATCAAACAAGTTTTGAGGCATAAGCCAGACTACTCCTGTACGCAGAATGCAGCGGACAAATGTCCCCTTACTGATTAATCTGCCCTTGTTTTCGGAAGCAGTTTCTTCAGGACATCCGAATTTTATAGAAATACACTAGTAACTCGTATCGGCTGAACTAATCAATACTTAAGTACCGCAGCATTTCGGAACAAGCATACAGGGTAAGGAAGGGAGCAACAGGGTAGCAGAGGATGATGGGGGATGAGGGGATGTTCATGCCATTAATTAGTTTTCATCCGGAAACGGTCTTGTTTCGCCCTGACAGCGTCAATCAGCGGTCTTGTTTGTGCGACATACAGTAGTGCTTCTCCGCACAATCGCTTGATTTCCTTGTCAGAACAAAAAAAATCCTCGTTTCCAATTCGGGAACGAGGCACGAACTAACTGGCGGCATAGAAATAATGGTGTTGTGCCGGAATAAAATGTTAATCGGTCGTACATCTATGAGGAGATCCCTACCAGGCAACGGTGTCGATATTTTCTTAATTACTACTTGTCAGGATCGGATTTAACTCAATTTTCCATGCACCCTGTCGGCGCATAGTCCGATGTCCAATGAAACACTTCGGATTAGATGCCGGAAATGCTGCGGAGTTCCTCGCCTGAAAGGGCGACCAACGAAAGGACAATTCTTCGACCATCACTGCTGTACAGCATGGGAAATGTTATTTCGTAGGCGTTCGACGTCAACTGATTGCGCTTGATTCCCATGCTGTCCAGGATCAGGGTTTCTTTCTGTACCCAGAGATGCTCTTCGGGCCGCCCAAGCACCTCGATCAGGATATCCAGATAAACCTCGAGCATGCGATCATCGCGTCCAATCTCCATAAGCTGCGCCTCAATCTGTCGGATCTGCTCTTCAAGCCCGGGAATGTCGGTGCTATCAACGGAACCGCCTCCTTCGAACCCCCAACCTCCTCTCTCCAGGATAGTTAGTTTGGACTGAAGCAGTGCATGGCGTCGCTCCAGGTACTTGCGTTCCGTCTTCGTCATTGAGATTCGCCTGAGCGCAAATTTGATGAGATTGTCGTACGCCCGCCGCATTAACATGCGACGGGTTTCTTCCTGGTCTCCCGAGGGGTCGATGAGGCGGTGACCCTCGAAATTGACCGTCATTTGCGGCACGTCACGCACCACGATATCCCCCGACAATTCGGCACCTAAAATCACCTTTTCATCCATTGTCATGGCCAAAAGGGCAATGACATTCTCCGGCACGACTGCTGTTCCCCGCAAAAAACCCTCCAGATTACGGTCAGTGCCAAACACCTTCCGCATCTCGTCCAAGGAAATGAAAAAGGCCTTGAGCAGGGGATCGTCGCTACGGGACTGGAGACCAACAGGTATGGGGGGCGGCAGTTCATTAACTAATGCAATCACGTGATCTATGGCACGGATTACTGCCGGCCGCAGCTTCTTCTTATAGCCCGACACAGTACGCAGCCAGGGATCAGTTCCATCCACCGCCCGCTCGATGGCCATCTTGACGATCGATTCCGGATAGTCCCCTTTTACTTCTCCACCGCCAAAAATGGATTGCAGAAGTCGCAGCACAATCCCCCCTATGGAAAAAAATCCTCTCCGCCGTTTACAATAAAGTCAGGCGACGCAAAACAGATGATCACTTTTCAGGCTTGATGGTAGTGGAAGAAGCTGCGCCTCTCTGGTAGGTAATCTTCTTCGTCCCACCGTCACAACTACCGACAACTTTTTGATCCTTTACCGCTTCGTTGGAGACGATTTCCAGCGTGAAGTTTTTCACCCCTTTCGCATTCAGCTTCGCCTCGATTTCGGTTTTCAGTTCTTCACACGGTTTCATGGCGTAGGCACTGACGGCCACAAGTGAAAGGGCAAGTACTACTACGATCTTTTTCATGTTTTCCTCCATGATTTCAAAATTTATGCTTCAGGGTTAGATGATACTGCATTCCGCATATCAGAGGTTTAGCTCACTCTTCATCCAGAAATCGAGCGGCAAACCAGGCTATTCCTTGTCCAGCACCTCACGTACATTGACGGCAAGTTCCTGCAGGGAAAACGGCTTCTGGATGAATTGAACGCCTTCGTCCAACATACCATGTTGGGCGATAACGTCGGCCGTATAGCCCGACATGAACAGTCGCTTGAGATCCGGATAGAGGGACAGCAGTTTTTTAGCCAGGTCCCGGCCGTTCATCTTTGGCATGATAACGTCGGTAACCAGCAGGTGGATCTCGCCGGCGTGCTCTTCAGCCAGACGGATTGCTTTACCCGGGGTGTCTGCCGCCAGCACCGAATACCCGAAACTCTTCAGCACTGCCGTGAGCGATTTCCAGGATCGGAAGCATCATCTTCCACGAGCAGAATGGTTTCGTGGTTCAGCGCGGCAGACGGCGCGGGACCTTCCAGCTGCAGTTGCTCTGCCTTGCCCGCATGACAGGGCAGATAGATCGAGAAGGTCGACCCCTGTCCCGGCTCGCTGTAAACATTGATAAAGCCGTTGTTCTGCTTGACGATGCCGTAGACCGTGGCCAGTCCCAGGCCTGTTCCTTCACCGACGCCTTTGGTCGTGAAGAACGGTTCGAAGATATGGCACAGCATTTCCTTGTCCATGCCGCAACCGTCTGTCGCTCACGGCAAGCCGCAGGTACTCCCCGGGGATAAAACCGGGTTTATCGGCACAGTACTCCTCATCGAATGTTATGGTTCCCGTCTCGATGGTGATTGTACCGACGTCGGATATCGCGTCGCGAGCATTGACGCACAGGTTGGCCATTATCTGGTCAATCTGGGACGGGTCCATCTTCAATGGACTCATCTCCGCCTCCGGCTGCCAGTGGAGATCGATGTTTTCTCCGATAAGGCGTTGCAACATCTTGAGCATCCCTTCCACGGTCTCGTTCAGGTCGAGCACCTTGGGCGCAACAATCTGCTTGCGGGCAAAGGCCAGCAGTTGCCTTGTGAGGTTGGCGGAGCGATCGGCCGCCTTGCGGATTTCCGTAAGATGGGCAAAGAACGGGTGGGCCTCGTCCAGTTCCATGAGGGCCATCTCCACGTAGGTGGTTATCACTTGCAGATTGTTGTTGAAGTCGTGCGCCACCCCGCCCGCCAGATGACCTACAGCCTCCATCTTCTGGGCCTGCTGGAGCTGGTCCTCCAACTTGGCCTTCTCCTCCTCCGCCCGTTTGAGTTCGGTGATGTCCTGCACTGTTCCGACAATGGAAATCAGATTGCCACCGTCATCATATTTACCCTGGAAAGTAGAGTGGTAGTATCCGACACTCTGGTCAGGACGAAGGAACCGCTGTTCAAACGTACCATTTTCTTGAGACTGCATCGCTTTCCGGTACAATTCCTTGTCGCGCTCATGATCCTCGGGCCACGGCGATAATGCCAATATTGAATCTATGTGGGGCATGAATTCTTTCGGGTCGAGACCAAAGATCCCGAATACTTCTCCTGTCCAGTTTATGTTTCCTGTCCTTTCATCCCAAATCCAATGGCCCAATCGAGCCATTTTCTGGGCTTCCTTTAGTCTCCTTTCGCTTTCCCGCAGTTCCTCAGCGGCTTTACGTCGCGACAGGGCAATGGCCAGACTGTCGGCCATTCTTTCAAAATGGCCAATCAGGTCAGAGGTGAAACGGTTCGGACGATGGTCGTTGAATTGCAGCAATCCGAAAACCTGCTGATCGAAGCGGAGGGGAATCAATGCCATAGATTCATACCCTTCGGAAATGCATCGGAAGCGCATGTACGCCTGGCGTTCAGCTTCGGCGGTGCCGGCGAGCAGGGGGGTGGTGTTGTTGGACCAGAAGCTCCCATGGGCGGTGAAGAACGGCTTGGCAGGATCAAACCGGCCGCACAGGATGTTGCCGCACATGCACTCAAGAACGGGGTTGCCATCTTCATCGCGCAGGATTTTGCCGTCCGGGCTGTACACGCAAAGGTGGTTTTCCTTATGAACAAACTCGGGCAGAAAGCCACGTGTATCGTAATACGGATAGTCATCCCCTGCGCGCAGGCGGATGCCGACGGCGTCGCACCCCGACCAGTCTTGCAGGGAATCGATCATGGGCGACATGCTTTCACTAAGGTCGCCCGGCATATTAACGAGTTCAATCAAACGCGCCGTCAACTCACGCTCATCTTCCTGGAACTTGCGCCCGGTGATGTCGCTGATTACGACGCGGCACACGGGCGCGCCGTCGGCGTTTTGACATGAGCTCGTCGAAGGGTTTTGCTCTATGGTCGCCGCAAGTTGCACCCAGAACAACTTTCCGTCCATATTCACCATCCGCAGTTCGCACGTCCGCGGTTCACCTGTCTCAAAGAGCTGTTTGCGGTACTGGCAGTAGATATCCTGGTCCTTTTTGTGGATAAACCGGCTGACGGGCTCTTTGACCAACTCTCCCCGAGCCATGCCCAGCAAAGTGGCGGCGATGAGGTTGACCTCCAGGATCAGGCCCTGTTCGCTGATAGTGCAATAGCCCACCGGCGCCAGGTCATAGAGGTCGAAACAACGTTCCCTTGCGGCAGCCAGTCTCGCCTGTTCCCGGCACAGTTCCTCGTTCTGCATTTCCAGCTCAATTTGATGGACCTGCAGTTCGTGGAATGTGCGCTGCATTTCTTCGTGTGACAGAGCCTCGAGATTTTCGGTCACAGCGTATGGTCTTTGCCATACGACCTCTTCAGCTCGCTGGCGCAGTTCGGCGGCTTGTTCGCGTCGGTCATCCTTACTGATCATTGCGGGTCTCCATCACTCTATTAATCTCAATTTACATTGCCCTTCCGTTGATGGAATCGCAGACATGCAAGCTATCACGCTTTGCAGATGGCATAGTTGATGATTTTCGCCAGATAGTTATTGAGCGTGTATGAAAAATACCCTTCATCGTGCAGATCTCGTCGATGCTGTTGATATCCTGGCATAACCAATTAGTTTCCATCCGGAAACGGTCCTTTTTCGCCCTGACTGCGTCAATCATCGGTTTTGTTTGTGCGACGTATAGTAGTACGTCTCCGCACAATCCCTTGATTTCCTTGTCAGAACAAAAAAATGCTCGTTTCCAAATTGGAAACCGCTAGTTTCACATCCGGAGTTTCCGGATGGAAACCAATTAGCCTACATACTCCAAATTGTGCAGAAACTCTGTTTCTAGAAGTATATCTGGAAATTGTTAATTTAAAAGCATTTAGGGTGAAATATCGGGATGACAGAAGCAGTACTTGAACAGTCCAGAAATGGTAGGTTTTTTGGAATTTATTGTTGCAAATAATGATGGCTTCGCAAAAAGTCATTCCCCCGCCCTTGACGGGAGGGGGCTAGGGGGTGGGTGAAGCTGCAACCTGCTGATATATTGGCAACTTACCCCCCACCCTGACCCTCCCCCGCAAGATGGGGAGGGAACTGTTTGGCGAATTTGCGAGACCTTCAATAATGTGATTCGAAAATTGCATGGACTACGATCCGGAGCAATTATCTTTAATAATCAGGAGGTGCCCCAGTTACTCCTTCCTAACAATTGGAAATATCCGGCAAAAAGTAGTAATTGGGGATGATGAGTGTATAGTTATTGTGTAAAATTAATATTTTTTTGAGGGAATCACCCCATGGAAGAGAAAGAAATCACACGCATTGCTGGTCACGAACTACCCTGCCAGTCGGAAGAGCGGCTGGATATACGTGGAAGGTTAGCACCTCTCGCCGAATCAGGGGAAGAGGCGCTGCGTCTCCTCCAGGAATTGCAAGTGCACCAGATTGAACTTGAGATGCAGAATGAGGAACTTTGCCAGGCCAGGAGTGCGCTGGAGGAAGCGCGGGAAAAGTACACCGACCTTTATGATTTCGCCCCTGTGAGCTACTTTACTCTGGACCGGGCAGGTATTATCAGCAGTATTAACCTCATGGGCTCCAGTCTTCTCAAGATTGAGCGCTCCCAGCTGATCGGCCAGCGGTTTGCGAATTTCCTCTCCGTTGAGACTCGTCCCTCCTTTGCCGACTTTCTTACTAGGGTTTTTACAAGTTTGGTAAAAGAGGCGTTCGAGACGGCACTGGAAAACACTCTCTTCGTCCAGATCGAAGCATTGGCCGCCGCTTCAGGCCAGGAATGCCGCATTACTTTGACAGACATCACCGAGCGCAAACGGACCGAAGAAGAATTGATGTCTAAAAATCTCATCCTTACCACGCAGATGGAAACAGCCATTAACGGAATACTGGTTATCGACGAAAACGATACTATAAAATTGCACAATCAGCGGTTTATTGAAATGTGGGGCATCCCCCCTGAGTTACTCGACACCAAGATAGATGCGCCGGTTTTGCAATTTGCCACAGATCAGGTCATTGATGTGGAGAGTTTTCTGGAACAGATCAGGTATCTCAATGCGCACAGGGAGGAGAAAAGCCGGGATGAGATCACGCTAAAAGATGGCAGGATCTTCGAGCGTTATTCAGCCCCGATGATAGGATGCCAACGGGAAGTACTTCGGGAGAGAATGGTATTTTCACGACATTACTGAGTTGAAAAGCAACGAGCGCGTAAATTTGGCGTGCATGCATTTACTCAAGTCCGTTGCGACATGCTCGCTGGACGAGTTGCTTCAGGCGGCCCTCGATGAGGCTGAGAAAATGACTGGCAGTCTCATAGGTTTCTATCCATTTCCTTGAAGCTGACCAGAAAATTCTCTCGCTGCAGAGCTGGTCGAGCAGAACAAAGGCGGGCTTCTGCACGTGCAGAAAGTCCTGGACGCCACTATAACGTGTCTGAAGCCGGGGTCTGGGCAGACTGTATCCGCCAGCGCTGTCCAGTCATTCACAATGATTACGCAGCACTTCCTCACCGCAAAAAGTTGCCTCCGGGTCATGCACCGCTGATCAGGGAACTGGTTGTGCCGGTTATTCGCAACAACAGCATCGTCGCGATCCTCGGCATGGGAAACAAGCCACGTGACTATACGCAGCATGATGTAGAAGTTGTCTCCCTGCTGGCGGATCTGACCTGGGAGATCGTTGAGCGCAAAATAGCGAAAGAGAGTCTGCAAAAAAGTGAAGAGCGATACCGTTCGCTGGTTACTGCCACATCCCAGATTGTCTGGACAACGAATGCGGTTGGTGAGGTGGTTGATGAACTTCCTTCGATGCGGGCATTTAACGGCCAGAGCACGGAAGAGATTATGGGATATGGGTGGAGCAACGCCATTCATCCCGATGATAAGCAGCAAACTTTAGCAGTCTGGAAGGAAGCCGTTGAAACACACTCTTGCTACAATACAGTATTCCGAATGCTGCGGCATGACGGAGAATACCGCTACCTGAATTCCCGAGGGGTCCCGGTGCTCGGGGAAGATGGAGAGATCCGGGAATGGATAGGAACCTGCACCGACATTACTGAGTTCAAGGAATCATCCAGAAGGATCAAAGATTCGGAAATGCGCTATCGGCGGCTTTTTGAGTCCGCCAAGGACGGGATTCTGCTTCTCGAAGCAGAATCCGGACTGATATTTGACATCAACCCTTTTCTCTGCGAACTCCTCGGATTTTTTCCAGAAGATTTTATCGGCAAACAACTCTGGGAAATCGGAGCATTCAAAGATATTGCAGCATCAAAGGATGCTTTCAGGACGCTGCACGAGAAAGAATATATCTGCTACGATGACCTCACCCTGTCCACAAAGGATGGACGAAAGGTCGAAGTGGAGTTTGTCAGTAATGTCTATATGGTTGACAAACTCAAAGTAATTCAGTGCAACATTTGGGACATCACTGAGCACAGGAAGCTGGAGGCGCAGCTCCGCCAGTCCCAGAAGATGGAGGCGGTCGGCCAGCTTGCAGGAGGTATCGCCCATGACTTCAATAATATACTCTCAGCAATCCTCGGCTTTAGCAACCTGGTACAAATGGAGATGGCAGAAAATGATCCATCCCATTCCGACATGGAGCAGGTTATTGCTGCGGTAGACCGGGGCGCGGACTTAACCAAAAGCCTCCTTGCCTTCAGCCGGAAACAGGTGATGCAGCCAGCGCTAGTCAACCTCAATGAGATTATCCTGAAAGTAGGAAAATTCCTCGGCAGGATCATCGGCGAGGACATAGCACTTGAAACAACTTTCAATAAAGAAACCCTGACAGTTAACGTCGACAGCGGCCAGATCGAACAGGTATTGATGAACCTGGCAACCAATGCCCGGGATGCGATGCCCAATGGTGGCACCTTTTCGATTGCCACCGAATCCGTGGAGATCGACCACAATTTCCTTGATGTGCACAACTACGGTGTGACCGGCAGGTATGCCCAAATCAGTGTAACCGATAGCGGGATGGGAATGGATGCGTCA
Source organism: uncultured delta proteobacterium (assembly GCA_963717775.1). Lineage (GTDB taxonomy): Bacteria > Desulfobacterota > Desulfuromonadia > Geobacterales > Geobacteraceae > RPRC01. The sequence goes on along the minus strand of CAVQWZ010000013.1, from coordinate 17,865 downwards.
ACAAGTGCCAGGATCTTCGAACCGTTCTTCTCCACCAAGGATGTTGGGAAAGGAACTGGCCTCGGACTTCCGATCGTGTATGGGATTATTAAACAACACAACGGCTTCATCAACGTCTACAGTGAGCCAGACATTGGGACGACTTTCAGGATCTACCTGCCGCTGTTACTGGAAAAGCCGCTTGAGGAAAGGGCACAGGCCCCTTCACCACCGATACCAAGAGGTACTGAAACGATCCTCCTGGCGGAGGACGACACAATGATCCGGACCCTGACGAAAGGATTCCTCACAGATTTCGGCTATACGGTCATCACGGCGGAAGACGGGGAAGATGCAGTCATTAAATTCAAGAAAAACAAAGAGAGGATTCAGCTCTTGCTTTTTGATATCATTATGCCAAAAAAGAGCGGAAAGGCCGCCTATGACGAAATCAGAATGTTGGGAAGCGATGTCCGGGCAATCTTCGTGAGCGGATATCTGTTGGATGTCATCTATAAAAAAGGCTTACAAGATGAGAGCTGTGATCTGGTCATGAAACCTGTCAGCCCACAGAACCTGCTCCGCAAGATCAGGGAGGTGCTGGACAGATAGAACTTCGAAAAGTGCTGCTGGAAAAACTCAATCCTTATTACCCGTTGATCATAAGTCAACGGGTTCAGGCTTCCAAGTTGTTACGTTGATTCCTCAATTGCAGTTTTCAGTGCCATTCGGGATAGATTTGTTTTCTATCCTTCGTTAAGTAGTTTCCATCCGGTGTTTCCGGATGAAAACTACTTATGTTATTTTGTAATAATCTTCGATAAATCGTAATCGACAATCATTTTGTGTTGATGCTTTTTTACAGGGTCATAACCGAAGTCAACGGAAAGGATATGCGGATTCGCGAAACACATCACCCTGCAGTCAGGTTTGAAATAGCCGTCGCAGCAATAGGCACCCCACCCCCAATAGAATTCTTTATCACTATCGTCCGTCCTGGGGGGAGGATTTTCAGGCACGGCCGCCGGCGCATCGGAAAGTCGGACTATTTTGTTTTGCTCAACCGACAGACAGAAAAGCCCGAACGGGGCGATTTCTTCTCCAAGGTCATTGACCCCTTCACCGACAAAAACCCAGTATTCGCCGTCAGGACTGATCATACCGGCAAGCGCCGACCATCTTCCCTTGTCGAATCCCAAGGTAGCCATTTTTCGCGAATCGACCGACAATAAAGCCAGCTTCCGCACCGGTAAAAATCCACCGTCGGAAAACATGCCGCCGATCAGATAAGCATTTTCCTTTTTACAATATCCAAGATTTTCCCAAATACCATCAAGTGTCTTTTCAAAGAGCGGCGGTTCTTCCCTATTGCGGGATAATCGAATGCGTGTCTTCCCCGGTGGCCCTTCATGGCCACGCAAAGGTTCGACAATTTGTATGGAGAGGGTTACAGGCGAGGAAAGTTCATTTGCACGACTTTGTGTCAGCGCCGGAAACCCCGCGATAATGAGGAAAACAAAAATAAGCAGCTGTCTCATTGCCATAGTCCTTACAACCTTGAAGAACTGAGTGTTTTTGGGGACGTTGTTTCTAAACATGCCTTTTACCATTAAAACTCTTTGCGGTTCTGTCTATCGACCGGACAATGCATGACGTGTTTACACCAAGGTGACGCGCTATCTCCGCGGACGACAGGCCCAACTCCTCTCGGCTACGCCATGCTATCATGGCACGCGTGTTGCTCACCTTCCGCCGCTTGGTTCCGGTTTTAAGCTCCTGAAGGCTTATCTGACGCCACGCGCATTCCTCTTCAATTATTTTCTCAATGCCGCTGTCACCTGTCCTGTTCTTCAGCTGACGGAGCTGGCGGGTTTCAGCATCCGAAAGGACTGCGGTTACGAAGTCGCTGGTACCAAGAATGCGCTCATCGCATTCATCTTTATCTCCCCGGCCTCTCATAGCAAGAACCTGAGACCAGCCACCCCTGCTCCGAACGAGTCCGCCGCCAGTAAGCTCGGGTACGTGTCCCATTTCTAGCCCTTCTCTTACAAATGACCGATATGCTTCTTTGGCTTTCCGTAAACTGCCGGCAAATTGGGATAAAACATATGTAGTATCCATCCAGGAGCAGCCAGCATTTTCCATAAGTGACCGGTGGCCGCTCCATTTGTAATCATCCAGTTGTTCCAGCGTCGTGAACATTTTGGCCCGTACGGGATTCAGATGGATGTAGCGGACAAGTGCTAGAAGGTAATTTCCCTCATCGCAGAGAATAGATTTGTAACGGTTTTCGAAGAGATGTCCGGTACGTTTATGCCGTCGATTGAAGTATTGCGCGTACCAAGTGAGAAGTTTACGCATGACCGCGGATATTCCCAATTTGCCGCTCTTAAACAGAAGGTGGACATGGGTGTCCATAAGAACCCAAGCGTATATGGATGCTCCCGCTTTTGTAACGTTTTCATCCAGTCGATGGAGAAATCTGGACCTATCTTCGTCGTCCGTAAAAATTGTGGACTTGTTTATCCCTCGTATCATGATGTGATGCAGGGCACCTGGAATATCGAGGCGGGCTTGTCTTGGCATCAGGTGATAATAGTTGTATGATTATTTTATGTCAAGATTAAAGCATACTTAGAAACAACGTCCCTCTAACCGCACTTGATTTCCTTGTCAGAACAAAAAATCCTCGCTTGCAAATTGGAAAGCGCTAGTTTCAAAATTTACGAGCAAGAAGTAGTATTATAGTATATTTTTAACCATTAAATGTTTGACACTTGTTGTATATTGTATTGGTATATGGGGAAGAAATGTTACGCATATGATGTGAAATCAACATCGATGGATCTTCTGTCAACATTGAGCAAAGGGTTGATTTCAACAGTAACGAAAATCAGGCGGAAACCGGAGTAATGAATGGAAAGTTCGGTGTTTGATGAAGCTAAAGAGCAATTCGAACTGGCGCGGAAAGCCATAGAAGAAGAGAAGTTCACGTCGGCACTGGCCCATCTGGAGAATGCATTCGCCCTGCATGACACCCCCGACTGGCATTCCTATGCGGGGTTGTGTATCGCCAAAGAACGGGGTGAGTTCCTAGTGGCCGAATCTCTCTGCCTCGCTTCCATCGAGCACGACGATGCGAATACTGTCCACTATCTGAATCTTGGAAAGGTTTACCTCGCCGCCGGCAAAAAACGGGAAGCCCTTGATATTCTACGCAGAGGGATGGACAAAGGCGGCAGCGAGAGAATCCTGTGTCTGCTTACGCAAATTGGGACGAGACATTCACAGACCTTCCACTTTCTTAAACGGAGCCATCCATTGAACAAGTACCTAGGACTTCTTGTCCGCCGGCGTGAGCTTCGTCGCCGAGGCTTCCCGTAAATCAGACTCGAAACATTCAGTTGGTTTGACCTTCAATTTTGATGGGGCTTTCATCAGTGGCTATACCTTGTCCGGCTAATCATTTGACAAAACTTCGGTATCGCAAGGGATGGTTGTCCCCTTGCTCATCAGGATTTTTTGCCGATTGAAACAAACAAAAAACCCCTGACCGATTATCTCCCGGCCAGGGGTTTTTGTTGAACGACAATGCACATTAACGAAAAGTACGAGCGCTATTTCTCCCGCCCATAAGGCCAGGCCATTATACCACCTTCCAGAACCTTCACGTTGTTCCAGCCCTCCGCCTGCAGAAGGACAGCCGCCTCATAGCCACGCAGGGAAATCTTGCAGTAGCAGACGATCTCTTGCTCCTTGTCCGCGGGCAATTCATGCAATCGATGTCGCAACTCTCCGATGGGAATGAGCGTTTCGCCGATGCCGATGCGCATCATGTCGAATTCTCCCGGAGTACGGACATCGAGAATGTACGGGTTTTTACCCTCGGCCAGTTCTTTCTTGAACTCAATCGGACCGATACCGTTCAGTCTCCCCTTGAGCTTGTTCTCCATCAAGTGGGCAGTGGCGATACTATGATCGATAGGGAGTGAGAAGGGTGGCGCGTAGGGAAGATCGGCATTCACCAGATCAGCGACAGTCAACTTGCCGAGAATTGCCATAGCTGCAATGGCAATCTGCTTGCTCACATCCCCCGGGCCTACGCACTGCACACCGAGGATTCTGCCGGTATCAACATCAACAACCATCTTGGTTATGATCAGCTTTGCACCCATGAATTCCGGCTTGTCGAGACTGGCGTTGATCACCGTAGCAATGTTCGAGAAGCCTTCCTGCCGCGCCCGGCTTTCGGACAGACCGGTGGAACCGGCATTGAAGTCAAATACCTTGCAGACACCGGTATGGATGGTACCGGGGAAAGTTACGCTGTTGCCGAGTGCGGCGTTTTCTCCAGCCACGCGACCTTCCAGGTTAGCCAGGTCGCCAAACGGAGCACGGGTCTTTTTGCCGGTGACCCGATGCAGCAGTTCCACGCAGTCACCCACCGCGTAGATGTCCGGATCTGTCGTCTGCATATACTCGTTCACCAGGATCCCGCCGGTGGCACCGACCTCCAGGCCTGCTGCCTGGGCCAGTTCCACATTGGGAACCACGCCGATCGCCAGAACCGCCAACTCACAGGGCAATTCGGTGCCGTTTTCCAATTTAACGCCCGTCAGTTTGCCATTTTCGCCGAGGAATCCGGCCAGTTTCACCTCGGTTATGACGTTGGCAGCCTTGCTGCGCACATGGTTCTCCAGGACCTTGGCCATCTCCCAGTCCAGAAACATCAGTATCTGCGGCAACATTTCGATTACCGTGATGTCAATGCCGGATAGTTGGAGCGCTTCACAGGTTTCGATACCGATCAAACCGCCGCCGATCACCACCGCTTTCTTGATAGTGCCCTCGTCACGAATGCGGCGAAGGAAATCGGCATCGCGCATGGATTGGAGAGTGGTCACCCCTTCCAGGTCGATGCCAGGCACCGGCGGCTTACGTGGCTTGGCACCGGTAGCTATGATCAGCGTATCGTAGGGGACATCATCCACTACTCCGCTTTTCAGGTCGCGACACCGCACTGTCTTAGCCGCGCGGTCAATGACGGTCACCTCTGTTTCCGTTCTGGCCAGAACCCCTTTGGTATTGACAAAGAAATTGGGATCTCGCACTTCTCCGTAGGGGGTACTGAGGAGAGAATTGCGATTATTGAAGACACCACCGACAAAATAGGGATAGCCACAGGAGGCCATGGACAACTCCGGCGCTCTCTGGATAACAGTTACTTCGGCATCCGGGGCAAGGCGCTTGGCCCGTGCCGCGGCCTTCGGTCCGGCAGCCGAACCACCGATAATCACGATACGTTTGTTCTGAGCCATGATAAGCCTCCTTGAAAAGGGCTGCGCATGATGCGCGGTACCTCGTTCATGCTGAGTTGTTCGAAAACGTATTTAATTCTTGTTTTTATATATTACATTTTTGCCATGTTAGCAACAGCTATTCTACATTAATCTCAGCGGTTTTAATGTAACCGGCACCTTTGAGATCAACCTTGATTTATGGGCAAATCTGCGCGATGCATTCTTGAAACTGACCATTGCTAACCTTCCGCTATGAAGATTGACGTCAATCTTTTTTCTGGCCAAATGCTTGCATATATCCAGGCAAGCAAAGTTCTGCAGCAACTCAACCGATGTAAACCCGCTACCACAACGGATAAAAGAGCTAATGCTCCTGTGAGGCTACCAAGACATGACTAAAAGTGAAGCATCAACTGGCGGTTTCAACGGCAACACCAGAGGGAATAGCGGTTTCGAGATCCTCCCCGGCACTTCCGGAAACTTTACCGTAAAAGTTTGGGGTCGATTCCCCCCTGAATGGATCGGCTACCTTTCCTCCGGGCTGTCCCGGCATAAAATCAGCATCGTCAAAGGGACGGCGAAGAAGTCTCTTGCCTACTGGGAGACCGAGTTTGAAATAGAAAAAACCGGATTGGCGACCGATCCCCGGAAGCTGGATTTCCTTGCGCTGGCAAAAGAGGAAAAAAACACGACACAGGTGAGCAGCTTATCCATTACCCGTTACACGCTGGAACCCCCTGAAAAGCACAACGGCGCCTTGTACTTGGAGATAAAAGCTGCCGACCAGATAGGGTTCCTTGGTCAACTCCTCAACAGCCTGGCGTTCCTGACATTATTTCCTGAAGAAATTACTATCGATACCGTTCAAGGGAAAATATTCGACAAATTCTGGATCAAGGGCTTGGGTGGAAATCCCCCTTCAGCAGCAGCACAAGCTGCTTTGAAGAGAAAACTGGAAGAGTGGCAAAGAACTTAGGAGCCTGTCGAACTCCTGGGAGCCTGGTTTCCGGCATGACCGTTAACCGAGAGCAACATCGAGAACCATCATCACAGCAAAACCGGCCATGGTCATCATAGTCACCAAATCTATGTGTGCCGCGATCCGCTGTGATTCAGGAATCAGTTCCTCCACAACGACGAAAATCATTGCACCAGCGGCAAAACAGAGTGCGTAGGGAAGAACGCTCTGCATCTGCATGACGAAGATGGCGCCGAGAATACCGGCAACCGGCTCAACCAAACCCGAGGCCTGCCCCATGAAGAAACTCTTCGACTGACTCATACCCTCCCGTCGCAAAGGCATGGATACGGCGGTTCCCTCCGGAAAGTTCTGCAGGCCGATCCCGATAGCAAGCGCGATGGCGCCACCAAGGGTAGCGGAAGGGAGCCCGGCCGCCACAGCGCCGAACGCCACGCCGACGGCAAGGCCTTCAGGGATATTGTGCAGGGTGATCGCCAGCACCAGCAGCGTGCTGCGCTGCCAGGAGGTCTTTATCCCCTCGCTCTGATTCATGGCCAGGCCAGGATGAAGATGCGGCAGCACAAAATCGGTCAGCCGCATGAATATCCCGCCACCCAGGAAACCTATTGAGGCCGTCAGCCAAGGGGTGTGCCCCAACTCTCTGGCCATCTCGATGCCCGGTGCAAGCAGCGACCAGAAGCTCGCGGCAATCATGACTCCGGCAGCAAAGCCGAGCATGGAGTCCATGACCTTCTGATTAACCGCTTTCGAAAAAAATACCAGCGCCGCACCGGCTGCCGTAACTCCCCAGGTAAAAAGGGTAGCAAACAAAACTTGCGTGAGAGGTGAATACTGTTGAAAGAATTCAATCATCCTTTTTCCTCTTCGTGTCGTTGTGCCCGGTTTCAGCCAAAATAATTTTCTATCAAGAAATTTACCGAACAATTTCCCAGTATTGATGAACGTCAATCTTCCGCCAGCTCCAAAACTGTCATTCCCGAAGTGAATCTGATTGGGAATCCAGCTTCTAACCAACTAAAAGCATGGGTCCCCGATACGGGCACTCGGGGATAACAATCTTGCCTGCGGACGAAAAGTCCCAATCAGGTTAGTTTTACTCTCCGCCGAAACCGGCAATTACTTGAAGAAATTCTGTCCCATACTTGCCCAGCTTGTGCTTCCCGACCCCACTGACGCTCAACAACTCTTCGGCGTCAGCCGGCCGCCTGACAGCCATTTCGGTGAGAGTCGCGTCGCCGAAGACCACAAAAGGCGGAACCCCTTCCCTGCCGGCAATCTCCTTGCGCAGAGTACGCAGAACCTGATACAGTCCGTCGTTTTTCCCCAGTCCACCAGCCCCGGCCATGCGCACCTTTTTTGCTTTCTTGGCAGAGACCGGCTTGATGCGCGGCCTTGCAAGGGTAATGGTCTGTTCGCCACGCAGTAAGGGGCGAGCCGCCTCGGTCAGTCGGAGCACTGAATAGCGGGCCATGTCCTGCTCCAGGTAGCCGAGGTGCACCAGTTGACGGATAATGCTCCCCCACTCATCCTGGCCCAGGCTTGCGCCGATGCCATAGGTTGAGAGCCGGTCATGGCCAAGTTGGCGGACCCGCTCGTTGCGGGAGCCACGCAGTACATCGATGACATGCCCCATGCCGAAACGCTGTCCGACCCGATAGACGCTGGAAAGGGCCTTGCGAGCATCCTCAGTGGCATCGTATTGCTCCGGCGGATTGAGGCAGATGTCGCAGTTGCCGCAATCTGCGATCGGAGGCTCGCCGAAGTAGCCGAGCAGCACCCGGCGTCGGCAGCTGCGGGCCTCGGCAAAACCGACCATGGCATTCAACTTCTGCAGCTCAATGCGGTTCTGTTCCGGATTGCCACCATTCTCGATCAACCCCCGGGAAATGGCAATGTCACCATAACCGAACAGCAGCAGGGCCTCGGCCGACAAACCATCGCGCCCTGCCCTGCCGGTCTCCTGGTAATAGCTTTCAATGTTCTTCGGCAGATCGTAGTGGACAACAAAACGGATGTTCGGCTTATCTATTCCCATGCCGAAGGCAACCGTCGCCACCACCAGCTGCAGGTCATCGCGCTGGAAGGCATCCTGGACCCGCGCCCGTTCCCGGTCCGGGAGACCGGCATGGTAGGGTGCGGCGGCAAAGCCGGCCTCGCAGAGACGGGCTGCCACCTCCTCAACCCTTTTCCGGCTCAGGGCATAGACAATGCCGGCGTCGTACTGTTCACGGGTGCTAAGAAAGTTGAGTAACTGGGGAAATGGCTTCTGTTTGTCTTCCACCATATAGCGGATATTCGGCCGGTCGAAACCGGTGACCCGGCAGTCGGCCCTGGAAATCCCGAGCCTTTGCAGGATGTCGTCCCTGGTCTGGGAATCGGCAGTGGCGGTAAGAGCGATGATCGGCACAGCGGGGAACAGCTTGCGCAACCGGCCGAGTTGCACATACTCAGGACGGAAGTCGTGGCCCCACTGTGAGATGCAATGGGCCTCGTCGATGGCAATCAAGGCTATTTCAAGCTCTGTCAAGCGTTCCAGAAAACCCTCACCCATCAGCCGTTCCGGCGCCACATAAAGCAGGTCGAGACGACCGGCATGAAGTTCAGCCAGCACTGAGCGAGCCTCCCCTGCCGAGAGGGTCGAGTTGTAGTAGGCCGCAGCCACACCATTGGCGCGCAGCGCATCTACCTGGTCTTTCATCAGCGAGATGAGTGGCGAAACGACAATACCTACCCCCGGCCGGTGCAGCGCCGGTATCTGGTAGCAAAGAGACTTACCGCCGCCGGTCGGCATCAGCACAAAAGCGTCCTTACCGCGGATCAGGGCAGCGATGATTTCCTCTTGGTGCGGGCGAAAGGCCGGATAGCCGAACACGATGGCAAGGGTTTCCTTCGGATCAACATAGTAACGCTGCGGACTCTCCGCTATTGCGGTCATTCTTTTCTTTGAACTCACATAACCTCACTTTGCTCAGCAACCAACAGTTTCTCATCCGGAGTTTCCGGATGGAAACTATTTATCTCGCACGTATTTCTCCAGCCTGTTCAACCCTTCAATTATGTTCTCCATTGAATTTGCATACGAAAACCGGAGATAACCTTCCCCACAGCAACCAAAATCAATACCGGGAGTTACACCCACATGGGCCTTTGCCAATATCTCGAAAGCAAGTTTATAGGAATCGTTTGACAGGTGTTTGGCATTGGCAAAAACGTAAAAGGCCCCGGTCGGCTCAACCGGGATGCCGAAACCGATCTCCCTGAGGCGATCAATCATGTACCGCCTTCTATCGTTATAAATATTCCTCATCCGCACAACGTCGTCACCAGCATCTTTCAGCGCGGCAAGTCCGGCATATTGTGACACAGAATTTGGTGCCAGGAAAAAATTCTGCTGCAGCTTCTGCAGTGCGGGCATGAATTCTCTTGGAGCAATGAGGTAACCAAGGCGCAGTCCGGTCATGGCAAACAGTTTCGAAAAACCGTTCAAGACAAAGGCATGATCAGTATATTCCAGGATAGTGTGCTCTGCCCCTTCATAGTTCAGGCCATGATAGATTTCATCGGAGATAATCCAGGGACCAAGGTCACCGATTGTCTTCATGCGATCCGCAGACAGGACGGTTCCGGTGGGGTTACTTGGAGAGTTAATCAGAATTGCCCTGGTTTTTTCAGTAATTTTCGCGCGAATGGCCTCCGGTCGGTACTGGAAACCATCCTCTTCGTACACCGGCACCGTGACGACGGTTCCTTCGAGGAATTTGATAAAATTGGGATAGCAGGCATAATGAGGATCGGAAATAATAACCTCGGAGCCCTTTTCAAGAAGAACCGAAAACATGTTCAGCATTGCAGGCGAAGTGCCGGCAGTGACAACAACCTGCTCCGGATGTACGGTAACACCATAACACTTCCCGTAATATTCCGCGATCGATTCTCTCAATTCGATCATGCCGAGACTATGGGTATAGTGCGTGTGGCCAGCCTTTACCGCCCGACAAACCGCTTCGCTCACGCATTCAGGCACATTAAAGTCAGGCTCCCCTACTTCCAGATGGATAACGTCAATCCCTGCCCGCTCCATCCGTTGGGCCTCTTCCAGCACATCCATTACAATAAAAGTGGTAAGTTCAGCAACTCGTTTAGGAATCATGTAATTCGGCCTTTTCACAAAAATATCGAGGTCCCGCGTACTTAGCTCAAAATATTTCATACCAACGTCGTGCACTTCTGAATAGTCACGTACTATCTGGTACAATATATCCTATCAGCAGCAGGGAAGAAACCTCTATCAACAGTTTCACCCGGTATCCGGCCTCGGGCCATTCCGTGCTTTCGATGAAGCTGACAAACAGGACCGAACGTGCGGGTTCCCTCAATCACGGTTTTGCCCAAACAAGGAGACACGTTTTTTATGGAATTAAAAACTTTTACCACACATCGCCTCATCAAGAACGAGGACCTGAACCATCACGGGACACTCTACGCGGGCAGAAGTGCGGAATGGTTTGTGGAAGCAGGATTCATCGCTGCGGCAGCACTTACGCGCCCGGAAAACATCGTCTGCCTGAAAGTTCACGGTATGACTTTCATTCGCCCGGTACACCCGGGTGAAGTCATAGCCTTAGAAAGCAAGATAATCCTGGCCGGGCGTTCAACTCTTCATGCCCATGTGCGCCTGCGCTCAAAAGATGTATTCGTCTTGGATGGATTCATTACCTTCGTACATGTGAACCATGAAGGCCGGTCCCAGCCCCACGGGATTGCCGTAAGCCCGACCAACCCGGAAGAGCATCTAGTGCAGGAGCGGCTCAAAGTGCTTCTGAGTACTTCCTAGTTCCACATCAGGAAACGAGGATTTTTTGTTCTGACTGCGTCAGTCAGGGCGGAAAAAGACCGCTTCCGGAGGGAAACTAGGTAAGCGGATGAAGGTTTCTTAGCCCAGCGAGAATTGTTCTTTTCGGTCGTTTCCGAGGCTTGCCTTTATGTTTTGTTTTGCTGTATACATGTAACCTGTCTCCACAAAAATGGCTCTGCGGAAGACTCTCTCCTATTATGGCTGTATTTCAGTATTCATCTTCAACAAAGGGGAAATTGATTGTTTTTAAACGATAAAAAGTTGCCCAAACTTACCTTTGCACAACTCGTTGACATCCAAAAGATACAACAAATATTGGAGGCGCAGTACATGGTTACGGGCGCACTCTCAGCCATTTTGGATAGCGACGGAAATATTTTGGCCGCAACCGGCTGGCAAGATATTTGTACCCGGTTCCACCGTGTCCATCCCGAAACCTGTAAACGTTGCAGGGAAAGTGATCTCTACATAAAGGCGCATTTACCCGGCTTTACCGGCGAATACCTGGATTATAAATGCCAGAACGGTTTACGGGATGTTGCCGTACCGATCATTATCGCCGGAGAGCACCTGGCAACTTTCTTCACGGGACAGTTTTTCTACGATGACGATAAACCGGATGTGGAATATTTCCGGGCGCAAGCGCAGGAATTCGGATTTGACGAGGAGAGCTACCTGGAAGCCCTGAGCCGTGTCCCTGTGTTCACCAAGGAACAAATTCGCAATATTATGAATTTCTACCAGAATCTGGTGCAAATCCTGGTTGATATGGGCCTAAAAAATCTGGAGCTCGCACAGGAGGTCAAGGAGCGGAAGCAGGCTGAGAAGGAAGCCTCTTTCTTCAGGACTCTGATAGAAAAAACCTCCGACCCGACCTATGTGATCGATCCCGAAGATGGTTGGAGAATGGTCTACGTCAACCAGGCTGCCTGTTCACACTTCGGAATGGACCGCGAAACGATGCTTTCCATGCGAATTCCCGATTGGGACCCCGTATTCGATATGGGGAAGATAGATACGATCCGGCAACAGATACGACAAAACACCTCAATACGCTTTGAAACTCTGCATCGGGTTGCCTCGGGAGAACTGGTTCCGGTTGAGGTAACGGCAAACTACCTGGTACACGACGGCAAAGAACTGAATGCCGGGTATTTTCACGACATCACCGAGCGTAAAAAGGCAGAAAAAGAAATACTTCGGCTAAATCAACTCTATACGATTTTGAGCGAGGTTAACCAGGCCATTGTGCGCTCAGTCGACCAACATGCGCTTTTCCAGGAAATCTGCCGGGTTATTGTCGAATATGGCGGATTCAGACTAGCCTGGATAGGGCTTATGGATGAGGAATCGGGGATCGTGAAACCGGTTGCAAGTACCAGTGTAAAAGCGGGCTTTCTGAACAACATCCGGGTCACCGTCAGGGAAGAGCCGGAAGGAATGGGACCGACCGGTTCCGCCATCCGCAAGGGGAAATTACAAATTGTAAACAACTACTTGAGCAACCCGCGCACCTCACCTTGGCACGAAGAGGCCGAAAAGTTCGGCTACAACTCGGTGGCAGCCATAGCCCTGAAATTAAACCGGAAGACAATTGGCGCTTTAACCATCTATGGAGGTGAAAAGCATTATTTCCATGGGCAAATGAGTGGGTTATTGTTGCAGTTGGCAGCAGACATATCCTTCGCCCTCGACAACCTCGACCGTGAGGCCCGGCGAAAAGAAGCGGAGCGGGCCTTGAAAAAGGAGATTATTGAGCGACTGCAAGCGCTGGAGGCACTCCACGAAAAGGATCAATTGTTCATGCAGCAAAGCCGTCAAGCCGCCATGGGGGAGATGATAAATAATATTGCCCATCAGTGGCGACAACCGCTCAATGTGATAGCAATCACCATCCAGGACCTCATGGTCACCTATGAGGATGGCGAATGCAGTGACGAATATGTTAATAACACTGTCAAACTGATAATGAACCAGGTTCTGCATATGTCTCAGACCATTGATGACTTCAGGAATTTTTTAAAGCCGGACCAGGAAATAAAGCAGTTTAACCTGAGGGAAGCTGTCAAGAAGACCCTCGTCCTGGTTGGCGACAGCTTCAAATCGCAAAACATCACTATTGATACAGAGGTGCAGGAAGACCTGATTGTGACAGGATATCAAAATGAATATTGCCAAGCTCTGCTCAATATTCTGAATAATGCCAGGGACGTATTAACTGAGCGGAAAATTGTTTCACCACGGATACAAATCAACCTGTTCAGAGAAGGCTTTCGGAATGTAACAACCATATCGGACAATGCCGGTGGTATCCCCGATGAGATAATTGACCGGATATTTGAACCATATTTTACCTGCAAAGATGCCGACAAAGGCACTGGAATCGGCCTTCACATCACCAAGACTATCATCGAAAAGCGCATGAATGGCACCATTTCAGTACGAAATACCGACCGGGGTGCAGAATTCAGGATCGAAGTATGACAGCAGCACAACGACTGCAACGTCGTTTCTAACGAACAGGGGAAAACTACGGTCGCATTCTACCTGTCGGACCCTCGTTTAAATCCTCTCCAGCAACGCGACGGGAAAGTTTTTGAGGACATCAGCCAGGTTCAGCACCGAAACATCCCCTGCAGAGATCGACGAGACAATTTCATCGGTAAAGATATTGCGGTATCTGGTACCCGGAGTTTCACAGGGAGTTACGATTTGTGTATCCCCCCAGACCTCCGTGCCGAGCGGCAGGCCTTCTTCGTCCCCCACCAGTCGGGTGAAGAATCTGGGGGCGACGATAACCACCGCATCCATATCCAGAGACCGTTCAAAAGAACAGACGTTATCGGCCCTTGACCCGATAGTTTCGAGCGGCAGATATTTCCCCGACTCGAACAGATCCCTCCGGGCAGTCCTAAAGGAAAGGGCCTTTCTAACAAGGTGAAGCTTTATTTTCCCGTCCTCCATAGTCGAAAGCAGGTCGCGCACAGGGCCAATTGGGTCGGAGGCTGATTCCGCCCTTTTGAGGTCATCGAGCAGGGTCAGGCGCAGGTCGAAATCGACCGGCTGGCGGTTATCAGGATCTACCAGGTTCAGGTCCCAGAGCTCGCTCCCCTGGTAAAAATCCGGAACGCCAGGCGAGGTTATTTTCAGCAAGGCCTGTGTCAGAGAATTGAACATGCCGCAGCGAGAGATCAGAGAATGGAACGACATGAAGTCATACAGAAAACGGTTTGATTGAGTATCAGAGAGAATCATGTCAACAAAATACATGAGGGCATCTTCATAGGCAAAATCGGGGTTTATCCAACTGGTATTTACCTTGGCCTCCCGCACGGCTTTGAGCATATACTCCCTGATGCGCCGGCTGAAGAACTCATCGGCACCCTCAATCAGGCTTCCCCTCGGCCAGGCGCCGACCAGGGTCTGATACAGAAGATACTCCTCATTGCGGTCGGGGACCAGTCGTCCGTCCACAGCCATCTTGATCCTCCTGTTCAACCTGCTCCAGCGCTGCACGCACCCTTTCCAGATCTCCGGTATCTCGGACAGGACATTTATCCGTGCCCTCACATCCTCGCCCCGCTTCGTGTCATGGGTGGAGGTTGCCAGCATGCGTAGCGGGCGTGACTTCCACCGATCGATGTTCTGGCCGTGAAAAGCCTCTATGGAGAGACCGAACCGCTCCGGACTGCCGCCAACCTCATTCAGGGAAACCAGGCGGTTATATACGTAGCAGGCCGTGTCCTCGGCCCCTTTTGCCATTACCGGTCCGGTAATCTGCTGAAACCTCATAACGAAATCAAGCCAATCCCTTTTGTCCGACTTCTCCATCCTTTCATAAAACCTGAGTTGCAGGACGTCCCGGATGAACTCGAAAATGGAAGCGCTCGTGGCCGGATTATGACGTCTGGCCTTGGCTACCGCGTAGTCGATGTATTGCCGGTCCCGTTCTGACACCTCAAAGGAATTGATATAGGTCCGGTACACCGGAAAGAACGCTATCGCCTCCACAAGCGCCTTGATGAGACTGTTCAGGGTAAAATCCCGGGTCTGCCGGTCCAGTTCCGAAATGGTGTTGAGGTAGTGCCCGAGGGTATTGACTTCACTGGACATGGATGCCTGCATGACCAGCTTTTTCTTCTCGTATACCGTCTCCGGAAATTTTTCACGGCAGCCGCTAAAACTGCCATACAAGGCATCGAACGCCTTGACGTTTGCCGAATCCACGAGCAGCCCGTTCAGGGAATTCATGAATCCGTAGCCGGTTGTCCCGAAAATTGGCCAGTCATCCGGCAGTTTTTCACCTTTGGCCAGAATTTTCTCACCGACGATATAAAAGGCCTTGAAGTTCGGATCCGACGAGAGAATTTCCTGATATTTATTAGCCAGTACTTCCTTGCCCGGATCATGTTCGTTAGTCCCGTTTCTCCCATCATTATCAGGAGCCTCCTCAAGGTCCGAAGTCGTCTGCCAGGCAGAAAGGAAGCAACCGTATTGCAGACGTTCAAGATAATCAGCAGGGTCATAAAGCCCGTCAATGTGATCAATGCGCAAACCGGTCACCGCCCCGTCCCGGATCAGGTCAAATACCATCCGATGACATTCGGCGAAGACAACGGGATCCTCCATCCTGATCGCGCCTAAAGAGTTGATATCGAAGAACCGCCGGTAATTGATTTCCTCGGTCGCCACCCGCCAGTGGGAAAGTCTGAAAACCTGCTGCCGCAGCAGTTCATCCAGAAGATCAAAGCTCCTCGGATCGCCATTCACGCCGTTGAAAATGTACACGTTTCCATCGATGAATTCCCTGACTTCGTGGCTCTCACCGTACAGGGCGAAAAGACGCTTTTTTACTATCTCTTTCTCGCGGTACCTTTCAATGATCCGCTCGTGGTCGGTTTCTGTGTACGGCGGGAGATGTTCAAGGGCCGTCATGATGCTCAAAAGTTCCTGGAAGTGAGGATTGTCCTCGCCGAGCAAACTATCAAGTTCATCAAGGCGCAAGGAGAGAATGCTTAGATAGGTCTTGGGGATTATGGGAAATTTGTGATCGTAGTAGTGAAGGTGAAAGGCGCCTTCATGGTAGTCCAGCCGCAATTCTCCGTTTTCCAGTACGGCGCCATACTGATCACCGAGAACCGGTATCAGCACCTTGTTTTCCAGCTCCGGTTTTACCGGGTCCCAGTCTATATCGAAAAAGGATGCATAGGGTGAGCTGGGGCCGTTTTCCAGGACATCGAACCACCAGAGGTTGTCGCTGCTTTCCACGCACATGTGATTGGGCACGATATCCAGTATCTGCCCCATCCCCAATTTCCGCAGCTCCGCGACGAACGCATCGAACTCTTCTTTGGTTCCGACCTCAGGGTTAATGGAATTGTGATCCGTTATATCGTAGCCATGTGCACTCCCCTCTTTGGCTTTGAAATAAGGAGACGCGTATATATGGCTGATCCCCAGATCGCGCAGATAGGGCAGAACACGGCGCGCCGCGTCAAAACCGAAATCCCTGTTGAACTGCAACCGATAGGTGGCGACAGGAACGCTGAGGAGAGAAGAGGCGCAGTTTTCCATTTTAATCCTTTCAACCTGAAAATACGATTTACTCTATAATTCAATCAAAATAACAGCGGTTGTGTAGGGGCAAACCACGAAATTATTTTCTTACGGTCCAGGAATGACAGTCTGCGTGGCAAACCCGAGAAGGTCGCCCAGTTTCCCGAACTCCTCCACCCACCTCACGCCGCTTTCCTCGCCGGCATGCGAGTAAGCAAAAAACCGCGGGTATTCCGTTTTCGCCATTTCAAACCAGATATTCTGCGCCTTCCAGTAATTCAGTTTCACCTTTATCTCCGCGACAAATTCCAGCAGACGACGCAGGTCCTCCAGCGGTTCAATATTTTCCGGGTTTCCCCGGAAATCTTCCATCATTCCCTCAATTTTTCGCCTGAGGAGAAACTCCAGTTCGACGGAGTCCAACTTGACATTCCATTCCCTCATTTCATCGAGAATTCTTCCAACCCCGTCAAGATCAACCCTGTCCATCGCAAACGAGTCCCGCAACTCAAGGTTGAGAGCTATATCCGCCGTGGTGAAAAGCCTCCCCGGGATGGGCGTGCTGGTATCTCGCAAAATCCCCATGAGACCCCGGCTGTTCTCATACAACATCATGTACTGACGATCGAAATCGCTGAGGGTCTTATCGGTCAGCAGTCCGAGAATCTTGCGCTGCTCGTCCCGAAAAAGGTCCCTGACGGAATAGTTGTGCATGCCGAAGTGCCTGTCCATGAGCCGGACGATCTCGGCGAAATCGCCGTCGGCAAAAACTTTCATCGTCTCGCCCTTCATGGTTTCATACTCCTGCACGCCGAGAAAAAAGCGGACCCCGCCATAGAGGGCGTGGTTGCCGAAATAGACGACACTGAAGCTGACATCAGCGGATTCGAGGGTAATGGTCGAACGAATGTTTACTTTGCCGACGGCAAAGACCGATTGGCCGCTTCGGAGTTGATGAAATTCCTCCCGGTCGACCCGATAACTGTATATTTCAGACTCGTCAATGTAGTCTTCAAAAACCGAACTGACCGCATAATGGGCGGCCACCTTAACCAGATCAATCATACTTGGTTTGACAAACGCCTCGTAAACTCGCCGACCGTTTTCATGCTCGGAAAGATTACTATCAGCCTCGGAGAGGATCTCCAGGAAGGGCTCTGCGAAATTGCCCGGCAACAGCTTCTCTGCCAATT